>JASEET010000010.1 GCA_030019335.1 Candidatus Bathyarchaeia archaeon
GCTTAATGCGGATACATTCATTAATAAACAAAGTTTGGTGGCACATTTTTGCGCGACAACTATGCACCAGAAAGATTAAGAGTGATAATTCCAGTTGGTGGAAAAGCTAAGCGTCTGCTACCACTCACAGCCGAAACAAGCAAGGCGTGCCTCCGCATCTTAAACAGACCACTAATAGAATTTTCACTGTTATCCCTTGCGCGTCAAGGCATCAGAAACTTCATCTTCGGAGTAAAAGGCTACACAAACTATAGAGATTTACACGACTATTTCGAGTCGGGTTATGGATTTTCCGCAAGATATGGCGTAAGCCCGCGTGTTCACATAAAATATCAACCGAACGTGGATGATATTGGAAGCGCAGACTCTGCGAAGATAAACATGGAATATTATAACGTTAGGAACCCAGTTTTTGCGGTACAAGGCGACAACATTTTCGACGTAGATGTGAAGGAGCTTGTGGAATTCCACCAAAAGAAAGGAGCAGTCATGACTATAGCGTTAAGAGAAGTTGAAGACGTGGAGGGTTACGGAATAGCTGACATAAACAAGGATAGAAGAATTTCAAGATTTGTTGAAAAACCCCCGCCAAAAGAGGCACCGTCAAATCTTGCTAATACAGGCTTGTACATGGTTTCGCCAGAAATAAGGAAAATATTCAAAGAAAAAGGTGTCAAACAGATAATTAAGGAGAGGCATCGCCTAGATTTCGGTTTCGATTTCATCCCCTACCTGATAAAAAGCGGTAGACCCGTGTACGGCTACACTTTAAAGGGAAGCTGGTATGATGTAGGTAGTCCAAGACGTTATTTAGAAGCCATGCGTGACATGCTTGACGGCTGCTTTTCCTCGTTGAAAGACTTTGGTGGAAGAATAAACGAAGAAGACAGAATATGGGTTCAAGGAGAAAGCAAAGAATCAATGAAACGGAGAAAAGAAATCATTAGAAAGATTAAACAGGGAAAAATAGAGGTTGAAGGCTCCGTTCTCATAGGAAGACATTGCAAAATAAGCGATAACGTGAAAATAGTAAATTCATGTATTGACAACTACACAAAAATTGGCAAAGGGGTCACGATAGAAAACTCTGCAATTATGGATAGAGTCATAATCGAGGAAAAAGCGGAAATAAAAGAAAGCATCATAGGAAGACACGTAACAATCTGCTCAAGCTCAAGAAAACGAACAAAAATAGATTCAGTTTCAGTTATTGCAGATGATGTGACGATAGCGGAAGGCTGCAAATTAACAGCGACAAAAATTTATCCACATCAATATGTGAGAGGAGAGTTCCTAAACCAAACATTGATGCCAGGCTAATAAATGAACAACAACTTATCAGAAATAAAAAATAATCTTGTAACTTCTATTGATTGTTTTAATCATTATTATCCAAAATATGTTTTGATGGACAAAGCGTATTCACTGGACATTGATTGCATAATGGATTATTAGCCTTGCAGTAGTTTCTACCAAGCAAAATCAACAAAATATGAAGCATTAAATAGTCTTTTGGATTGTAAAGTGCTTGAAGAGATTCACGAACAGCCTCATAATCCCCCTCTATGGGTGCTAGACCTAAGCGTTTTGATACGCGGTTGACATGAGTGTCAACAGGAATTGTGGGTTTTTGTGCACAAAAAAGCAAGACAACGTCGGCTGTTTTGGGTCCAACTCCAGGAAGTTGTAGAAGCGTTTTCCTCGCTTCTTCGAAGGGCAACGATAGAATTGGTTTTAGGTCGCCGAGGAATTTGTTAAGGATTATCTTTGAAGTTTGTTTTATTGTTTTGGCTTTGTTTCTGTATAAGCCAGCCACTTTTAAGCATTCTTCAATTTGGCTTATTTGTGCGTTCGCTAATACTTCGGGCGTTATTTTGAATCGTTTCGAAAGTTTTCCGAAGGCTTTAGCCGTGTTTCTATCCGCTGTGTTTTGAGAAATTATTGTTACGATTAATGTTTCGAAGGGGTTCCTATTTGAGGTTACCCGTTTTGGCAACGTGAACGTTTTTCGGAGTATCTGCAGAGTTTTTTCAGCTCGATTTTCAGCCATTCTATTGCATCCTTTTTGAAAACAATAAATAGTGAGTGTATGAAGCTATAAATAAGCGTGAGGATTGATAATGGAACGTGCCACAGTTGTTAAAGATGAAATAATCGAGCAGAACATACGTTTTCTGGCAGTTTACTTAGAAACAAGAAATTCTTGTTTAATTCTCCTAAGTGAAAACAACGATAAACTCGGAACATTGGCGATTGCGGTGCCAAAGCCTCAAGATTTGCTCGGACCACCTTCCTCATCTGTCCTTCTTGGCGATAGAAACGCGATTTCAGCCCGCATGTTCGCTGAGTATTTGGCTTCCAAAAAGAATAAGATAGCATTAGTCTCTATATACTTAGAAACCATTGATGAAATGCAGGCTCAATCGATTTTCATGAAATTGATTGAAAAGGTTATCCGTGCTAAGCCTGAGGAAGAGGGGGCAATGGCATGGGCCTAAGAAGTTTTCTCGAACAAATGGAAGCGAAAGGGGAAGTTTTACACGTAAAGGATGAAGTGTCCACACGTTTTGAAATTCCGTTTATCATGAAAAAATTTGACAATGAAGGACCAATTCTCTTGTTTGAAAAGGTGAAACGTTATAAGACTAGGGTTGTTGCCAACGTTTGCGGAACTCAAAAAAGAATCTGTGCAGCACTTAATACAGACCAGAATGAACTTTACAAGAGGCTGATTGAGGCTTGGCGTTCGCCACAAAAACCGAAAATTGTTGAGGATGGTTCAGTAAAAGAAACTGTCGAAAAGCCTGATTTGTCTAAGATTCCAGTCTTGACACATTTTGAGAAGGATGCTGGTCCGTACATTACTTCAGCGGTTATTTATGCAAAAAGCATAGATGGAAGTGTTGAGAATGTGTCCGTGCATCGCCTCCAAGTTTTAGACAAGAAGCATTTAGCAATACGTTTGGTTCCGCGGCATCTTTTCAAGTTGTGGCAAATGGCAAAGGATGCCGGTAAAGATTTAGATGTATCAATGTCTATTGGCGTTCATCCAGCAGTCATGTTAGCGGCTTCTTCTCCCGTTCCTTTCGGCGTGAACGAGTTTGATGTTGCAAATGTTTTGATGGATAACAGCCTCCGTTTAGTTAAATGTGAACGTGTCGATGCTTATGCGCTGGCAGAGGCTGAACTGGTTTTGGAAGGCAAAATTTCTACAACAAAAGAGGTTGTTGAAGGAACTTTCGTGGATATAACTGGAACATATGATGTGGAGAGGAAGCAGCCGATTGTGGAAGTTGTGAGTATTACGCATCGTGAAGACTATGTTTATCAGGCGCTTTTGCCTTCTGGGGCTGAGCATAGACTTTTGATGGGTTTACCGCACGAAGTCCTGATTTGGGAGGCTGTTTCAAAGGTTGTGCCGAAAGTTTATGCTGTTAATCTTTCAGATGGTGGAAGCGGATGGCTTCACGCAATAATATCCATCGAAAAACAGCTTGATGGTGATGGAAAAAACGCTTTGTTGGCCGCTTTCGCGGCGCATCCAAGCCTAAAACATGCAGTGGTTGTGGATTCCGATATTGATGTTTATAATGTTTCCGATGTGGAGTGGGCTATAGCGACTAGATTCCAAGCCAGCAAAGACTTAATCGTTATAGAGAATGTGCGAGGTTCAACATTGGACTCTTCTGCTGATCAGGAGACAGGTTTAACAACTAAGATGGGTATTGACGCCACCAGACCATTGGCTAAGCCTAGGGAGAAGTTTGAACGTGCAAAAATTCCCGCGAGTAAGCGTGTTGAAAGGCTAGCTCGTAAATTGCTTGGCTTGCGAACCTAAATTTTCTGCACACCAATTTATATATAGGCTTAAGAATACAAAAGTCGGTGGCACCATTGCCCCATGAGAAAAAGGAGAAAAGCTATGTGTGTTAAAAGTTGAGGACGTGATGGTGAAGGAAGTAATGACCATTGATGAAAATTCAACGGTTAAGGAAGCAGCTGAAGTTATGAACAAGTTTGAGATAGGCTGTTTGATTGCCGTTAGGAAAGGAAAAGCCATGGGCATAATAACTGAAAGAGACCTCTTAGAGAGGATTGTTGCAAAGGCAAAAGACGCAAACAAGACTAAGGTGAAGGATGTTATGAGCAGTCCTTTAATTGTTGTTGAACCAGACGTGGGGTTGGAAGAGGCTGTGAAATTGATGTTTCAGATGAAGATTAAGAAGTTGCCAGTGGTGGACGGAAAACGTTTGGTTGGCTTGGTAACGTTGACTGATATAGCTCGTTTTCAGCCTCAAATGATAAACATACTGAAACAGCTTGCCATGAAGCAGGCTGCACCGAAAAGCATGAAGAAAGTTATTGACTATTACGTTGTCTGACAATCTCCCGTAGTTTTTGCCTCTGTTTTAATTTAAAGAAGTTTAAATGTCTAGATTTGAATTTTAATAGGCGACGAAAGGGATTCGGTAACCGATGAAGAAAACCCTAGTGTTAAAAGTTGATTCGCAAGAGCCGGAAATAGAAAAGATTCGAATAGCAGCAGACTTCATTAAGAAAGGCGGTTTAGTGGCTTTTCCAACAGAAACCGTATATGGTTTAGGTGCAGATGCATTAAATCCGAAAGCGGTTTTAGCTCTTTTTGAGGCAAAAAAACGTCCTCTCGATAACCCGCCAATAGTGCACGTAGGAGACTTAAAAGTCGTTTGCAGATTAGCCAAGAAAGTCCCGACTAAAGCTGAAAAATTAATGAAGACGTTTTGGCCCGGACCATTAACGTTGATTTTTAAGCGTTCAGAAATTGTCCCAGATGTTACTGTTTGTGGTTTGGATACCATAGCGGTTAGAATGCCCAAGCATAATGTTGCTTTAGCTTTGATTAGGGAAAGCAACTGTCCCATCGCTGCTCCTAGCGCCAATCTTGCTGGAAAGCCCAGCCCAACAACAGCAAAGCATGTTTTAGACGACCTTGACGAGAGGATAGATGCGGTTTTGGATGCTGGGCCAACCCGCATCGGGGTGGAGTCCACGGTTTTAGACATGACTGTTGACCCACCGCAGATTCTCCGTCCAGGAGGAACACCGTATGAAGTGTTGAAGAAAATTCTTGGGAGAGTGGAGCTTCATCCGGTTGCGGTTGCTGAAAAAGCGTTGACGGTTGAGAAGGCGCGTTCTCCTGGAGTGAAGCATAAGCATTATGCTCCAGATGCGGATGTGATTGTTGTGGAGGGAGAATTGTCAGCTGTTATGAATAAGGTGAAGGGGTTGACGGAATTTTACATGCAGAAAGGCAATAAGGTTGGTGTTCTTGCTACGGACGAAACTGTGGGCTATTATAGGGCTGGTGTTGTGAAGTCTCTTGGGAGCAGAAGTGATTTGGCGGTTATTGCGAGGAATCTGTTTAGGCTTTTGAGGGAGTTCGATTTGGAAAGCGTTGACATTATAATTGCTGAGGGCGTACCTACTGAGGGGCTTGGTTTGGCTGTTATGAATAGGCTTCGTAAAGCTTCTGGATACAAGATTGTCAAGGCAAGTAGCCGTTAGAGGATTTTGTTGTGGTAAAAGTTTTAAGTTGTTAGGGTGTGGAATTACGGGTAAGGTGTGAGGGTTTGGTGGTTGGGGTGGATTGACGGGGTTTGGTTTTGGTTGTGGTTGTTGGTGTTTGTATAGGTTTGGTTAGTGGGTTTGTTGAGAATCCGCCTGAAGCTAGTGTGGGTGTACATAGGTATTATGGATGGCCGCTTGCTTGGCGAATCACTACGATATTTGAAGATGAATTGTATCGATATTTTGAGTTGTTTGTTGATTGCTTGTTTTGGTTTTTCGTGGTTGCTGTGGTTTATCTTGTAGTGAGAAAGTTGGTGAAAGGTTAAAACGAGGTTTAAAAGATGGTGGAGCGGAAGGATTGTCCAAATATTCAAATAAACTTGCAGAGTTGCACGTGTACTTATGTTGCTTGTGACAAGCGTGGTAAATGCTGTGAGTGTATTCGTTATCATAGGGAGAGGGGTGAACTGTCGGGATGCCTATTCCCACCAGAAATAGAAAAAACATACAACAGAACAATCAAAAAATTCGTAGAAACTTTCACCAAGTAATTTTCGTAGCTCTTTTTTCTTTCAGCGTGTCTCCTTTCTAGTTTTATAAACAAGATTTTCCATTGAGTAGCCTTTCCAGAGTCTAAAGTCAAAGGTTTTATTCCTATGTATGAAACATTGGAAGTTGTTAAGTGTGAGAAATGTGGAAAAGTTATAGCTGAAACAAAGGAACTAATCAAGTCACGGAATTCCACTGTCGACAATAGGTTCTTTAACAGAAGAAGATTAGAGAAATGCTAATTATTCCCTATCTTCAATAGAACAATGGAAACAAGATGAAAATAATAATTGTTTCAATAATCATTGTTGCATTGTTCTTAACATCAATTGCCCACGCTGTCACCAAAATTTCTAATGTAAAAGACTTCTCCGTTAAGGGTAACCTTGTCGAAACAACTTACAACACAAGTGTAGATGGATGGGCTGTCTTATTAGAGATGAATGAATTTCCTGAAGGATGGTCCGACTTGCCTGTTGAGTTCATAAATTCTGAAAGAATGCGAATAGCTCTATTCAGTTTAGGCTGGCAAAGTGAGCATGTATATACTATACATGACAATCTCACCATCTCAGTTGTACAGGAAGCAGTCGAATGGTTGGTTAATAACACAGACCATGATGATATCGCTCTGTTATACATATTCACACACGGAATGTGGATGCGTAACGTTCTTCACTGGAATGATTGGTTTCCTACCGAATGGGGAAAACTGAATACGTCAAAAAAGGTTCTCATAATTGATACATGTCTTGCAGAAGAATTCATTGAACCCATCAAAAATGACCCGACGCCCCACATCTCCTTAGCCTGTTGCTCTGCAGATGAGGTTTCTTGGGCTGGTCTCGAAGAAGAAGAACTTCCAATAATAGGAAGTGTCTGGAACTACTATTTCACCAATGCGTTATGCAATTCATCTGCAGATTTCAACGGCGATGGATTTGTCTCAATTGAGGAAGCCTTCAATTTTTCAACACCTTTAGTACAACGATATATGAATGAGACCGTTTTTGCAGTTCCAGAATTCTTACAATCATACCATGACATTGGCATTTACCCAGAAGATTATGATGCCTACCCTCACCCAGTAATGGATGACAGATATCCATATCAACTTGTGATACCAGAATTTTCCTCAATCATAATCATGCCACTATTCATGATATCAACACTACTAGCAGTAATAGCCTTCAGAAGAAAACATTCCAAGTAGTTGCATATGATATCTATTGTCTGTGTTCATATAAATTCTGAGGAGAGCCCTTGAAAATTCTTAATTTATGTGTCTTGAAAGAATGTTCTCTTTTATCGTTTTTGCATTGGCATTTTGATTGCTTTTTCTTTTGCTATTTTTTGTGCTTTCTCATATCCCGCATCTGCATGTCTCACTATGGCTGTGCCTGGATCTGTTGTCAACACTGTTACTAAGCGTTTCTCCGCTTCTTTTGTGCCATCAGCCACCAAACACATGCCAGCATGAATACTATAGCCTATGCCTACACCTCCGCCGTGATGAACAGAAACCCAAGTAGCCCCACCAACAGCATTCAACAAAGCATTAAGAATAGGCCAATCCGCAATCGCATCACTTCCATCCTTCATACCCTCAGTCTCACGATTAGGCGAAGCAACACTCCCACCATCCAAATGGTCACGTCCAATCCAAACAGGCCCACTAAGCCTTCCATCAGCAACCATGTCATTAATCAACTTCCCGAAACGGGCTCTCTCGCCGAAACCAAGCCAACAAACCCTTGCGGGCAAACCTTGAAACTTCACTTGTTCCTTTGCTTTCTGTATCCAGCGACACAACTCCTTATTATACGCAAACTCTTTCAAAATAACATAGTCCAACGTGTAAATGTCTTCTTTGCTGCCAACAAGCGAAGTCCAACGGAAAGGTCCACGGCCTTCACAAAACATTGACCTAATATAACGCTGAACAAACCCTGGATAAACAAATGCCGCTTTAAACCCAGCATTGTAGGCTTGTTGCCGCAGGTTATTGCCATACTCAAATGTTATGGCGCCTTTTCGCATCATTCCAACCATGGATTCTACTTGAACACGCATGCTCTCGTTTGCACGCCGCATATACTCCTTCGGGTCATTCTTTCTAAGCTCATCCGCTTCTTCCTTAGATAAACCAGCAGGATAATAACCATTCAACGGGTCATGCGCAGAAGTTTGATCAGTCAAAACATCTGGAATTACGTTTCGCCGTAAAAGTTCAGGATGCACCTCAGCAGCGTTACCTAACAAACCAATACTTTTTGGCGTGCCATCACGCTTAGCCTCCAAAGCTAATTTCACAGCCTCGTCCAAATCGTCAGTCCACATCTCCAAATAACCGTGCTTAAGCCTACGCTCAATCATATGCCTATCAATCTCAACAACCAAAGCCACACCATCATTCATTGTAACAGCCAAAGGCTGAGCACCACCCATCTCGCCTAAACCAGCAGTCAAAACAAGCCTTCCACGCAAAGTTCCGCCGAAATGCTCCTTCGCAACAGCCGCAAGCGTTTCATAAGTGCCCTGCAATATGCCCTGTGTGCCAATGTAAGCCCAAGAACCAGCCGTCATCTGCCCAAACATGATTAGGCCCTTCTGTTCCAACTCGTAAAAGTAGTCCCAAGTAGCCCATTTCGGCACAAGCATACTGTTAACAATTAAAGCCCGTGGAGCCCACTCATGCGTCTTAAAAACAGCAGCAGGCTTGCCGCTTTGAACAAGCATGGTCTCGTCAGGCTCAAGCTCCGTTAAAGTTTCCACAATCTTCTCGAAGCATCCCCAGTTTCTAGCAGCTTTACCAGTTCCACCATAAACAATAAGCCTTTCAGGGTCCTTAGCCACTTCAGGGTCAACAACATTGAAAAGCATGCGTAAGATGCCCTCAATCTGCCAGTTTTTGCAGTGCAGCTCAGGACCAGTTAAACATTTAACAGGCTTTTTCAATTTCAGCAAAGTCAACCACCATTAGCAGAATAAACCTAAAGCCAATTATAATTCTTTACTAAAACAACCCAACAGTTTTGATTCCGCTGGCTTCTTTATCAACAACTAATCTTCCGTTTTTTACAACCTTGTCAACTAAATTCACGCCGAAACGATAACCAAGAAACATGTGATTCGGCACGTCCAAAACGATAACGTCAGCCTTTTTGCCAATTTCCAAGCTGCCAACCTCGCTTGTTCTACCTATGGCATGGGCAGAATTAATCGTAGCCGCGGTTATGGCTTCAGCAGGCGTCAACCTCATAAAATGACAGGCAAAAGCTATAACCAACTGTTGATTCTCAACCCAACAGCTCGGATTAAAATCAGTACCCAAAGCCACAGGAACCCCAAAATCAATCATTTTTCTAGCATCCGCATACCGCCCAGTCATCAAGCTGAAGGCTGCTGCTGGAAGCAAAACAGCAACCACGCCTTTATCAGCCATGGCTTTAATGCCCTCATCAGAAGCAAAAAGCAAATGCTCAGCAGAAACAGCCCTAACATCAGCCGCAAGCTCTGCACCACCAAACATACTCATTTCATCAGCATGAACCTTAGGCTTTAAGCCACGATTCTTACCAGCAACCAAGACACGCCTAGTCTGCTCCAAATTGAAAACACCTTTCTCACAGAAAACATCACAAAACTCTGCAAGCCCTTTCTCAGCCACTCGCGGAATCATCTCCTCAATAATTAAGTTAACATACTCTTGCGGATTATTTTTGTATTCAAGCGGAATGGCATGAGCACCCAAAAAAGTTGGAACAACATCAACAGCATGTAATTGATTCAAACGCTTCATAACTCCTAAAATCTTCAACTCATCCTTCAAGGTTAAACCATAACCGCTTTTAGCCTCCACAGTTGTTGTACCATGCTCCAACATAACATCCAAAGTTTTAAACCCAAATTCCACAAGCCTTTCAACACCAGCCCTCCGTGTTTCCCTAACAGTCCTCAGGATTCCGCCGCCAGCACCAAGAATCGCCATGTAAGAGACTCCCTCCACCCTCATCTGAAACTCATCCTCCCGCGAACCAGCAAAAACAAGATGAGTATGCGGGTCAACAAAGCCGGGCATAACAATTTTTCCGCTCGCACTTATCACGTTTTCAGCACTGAAACTCTTCCTGATTTCAGGTGTTTTTCCAACAGCAACTATTCTGCCATCTTTGACTGCCAATCCGCCCTTACGGATTATCCCAAGATTCTGTATCTGCGTGCCGGTGCGTGGCTTTTCACTGCCGCCCTTTAGCGTTACAAGCTCGTTAGCGTTCACTATAAGCATGTCTACTTTTTCTTTTCTCGTTCGCTTACCACGCCTTTTAGCTTTAGTCATTTCTAAACCACTTGATACTCTTCGCCCTTCCGCAACACCACAACTTTAACGTTTGAGGTTGCTTCCACCCTCTTTTTGAACTCCTCCGGGTTTGTGTCCCAACGATGCATGGGTATTACAATTTTAGGGTTAATTGCCAATACAGCTTCAGCAGCCTCAGGGTTATCCATGGTGTATGTGCCTCCACTCGGAAGCAAAGCCACATCTACACGTCCAAGCTTTCGCATTTCGGGAATAAAGTCGGTGTCTCCAGCATGATAGACGGTTTTTCCTTCAGCCGTTACCAAGTAGCCGACTCCAAGTCCCTTTGGATGAAACGGATTTCCAGGAGACCTAAAGCGTTTATAATTGTATGCTTCGACAGCCTTAACTCTTATGTTACCAATGGTTGCTTCTTCCCTAGGTTTAAGCGTCTTAACGCTTCCACCAATTTTTGAAGTGCAATCTTCAGGAGCAATTATCACGGTATCGGCTTTACGAACTTTTTTGATTTTAGATGCATCGCAATGGTCAAAATGCGAATGTGTCACCAGCATCAAGTCTGCCTTTTCAGAATATTCACCTTCATAAGGGTCTATGTAAATGGTTTTCCCTTCCGCTCCAATCTGGAAACTGGCGTGACCCAGCCATTTTATTGAGAGATTCATTCTGGAACACCTCCTTTCTCTATAGCGTTTTGTATCGCTATCTCTAAAACTCTATCCTCGGTTAGGTTATCAATTTTTAGGTAATACGCAGCTATGTCAATTAATGCCTTTAACGGTGCCATGCCACAGAATTCCGAGGCAACTATTGGTACGTTGTAGCGGGTAGCTTCCACTTTAAGCATTTCGAAAACACGGTAAAGCGGAGTCTTCTCAAAATCGCTTATGCTCATGCCAATCTGCGTAATGTTTTTCTCTGGAATAAAGGCAGCCATAGCCTTCACATTAGAAAAGCCACCTTTCTTCGCATGCAAAGCCTTCGCAATCTTCTTCACAACCTTCAAATCAGCAGTGCCCAAATTAACATTGAAACCAGCCATAACCTTACGGGCACCGGTTATGGTTGCACCAGCCGTAGGATGAGGCTTAGCTGGACCAAAATCTGGTTTACGCTCAGGTCTAACAATCATCTCAGCCAACCTTTCATATTCACCTTCACGTATCCAGTCCAAATCCCTTCGCTCAGGACTTTTCGCCGCTTCATCATAAAGGTAAATGGGCACGCCACATTTTTCCGCTAGGGTTTCTCCGAATTTTCTAGCAAGCATTATGCATTCTTCCATTGTAACATTTTTTACGGGTATGAACGGGACAACATCAACGGCGCCTATGCGTGGATGCTGACCCTTATGCTTTCGCATGTCAATTAGCTCTACCGCTTTGAAAGCCATGTTTAATGCAGCCTCAAGCACTGATTTCTTGTTTCCAACAAAGGAAACCACAAGTCTATTGTAATAGTCGTCAAAAGTGTAGTCAAGCAAGAAAGCGTTTTTGGTTTTCTTGATTTCGTTAAGGATTAAGTCAACAGTTTTCGGCTCTGAAGTGCTAAAGTTTGACACACACTCAACAACCTTTCTCAACTTTATCCACCCATCCCTAAGCATTTTACACAACTGCGTAATTAGAGTTTCACTCAAAACGAAGAATTTATGTGTACTCGCTAGAACCTAACAAACTAGAAAGTTCAAAGGAGAAACACCACATGAGTTCAGATATCGAATTTGAAGTCCCTACATGGAACCGAATATATGGCATGCTCCTGAATTTAGCTGAGAAAATTCGAAAAAATGGATTCAAACCGGACGTAATTGTAGGTGTTTCTCGGGGAGGGTGGCCTCCAGCCAGAGTCCTCTCAGACCTTCTGGACAATCCAAATCTTGCAAATGTTAAAGCTGAATTCTATTTGGGAGTTGCGGAAACAAAGGGGGAACCAACCCTAACACAGCCAGTTTCTGTGGCGGTTGCGGGTAAAAAAGTGCTTATCGTAGACGAGGTTGCCGACACTGGAAAAAGCTTGAAACTTGTGAAGGAACATGTCATTAAAGAATGCGCAGCGGAGGTTAAAGTAGCCACGGTTTACTACAAACCATGGAGCATCATCATGCCTGATTATTATGAAAAGGAGACAAGCCGCTGGGTAGTTTTTCCATGGGAGATAAAGGAAACTGTCCGAAAAATCGTTAAAAAATGTAGAGAAAAAGGGAAATCTGTAGAAGAGGAAACTGTGAAGCTTGTAAAGGCTGGGATATCCGCAGAACTTGTTAGAAGATTCTTGAAGGAAATTTTTGAGGAAGAAGATTGCTAAAATATATCGAAGAATTTGGAAAGCACATTGCGATAGCTGGCTTTAGAAAAACCAAAATTAAAGACATTGAAGAATTTTTTAAGATAATTCGCAAAGAAAAAAAGCTGGCACACGTAGAAATCCAACTTTTCGACGCAAAATCCGTGGCTACATGGCAGCATCTATACTTTGCAGCTTTAAACGCGCTAACAGCGTTCAAAAACGAGGAAAACATTTCGAAAAGCCTAGCGATGGAAACGATGGTTTACGCTTCCGCACAACGCCAAATCCGAAAGGCAATGAAACTTCTCGGAATTAATTCCGATTCATCCGAAATGGCAGTACTGATAATTGGAGAAAAACCTGAAACAGTAAAATCAGCTTTATCAATGGTTTCAAAACATATTAATGCACAACATGATGACACGGTTCTTGAGTTATCAGAGGAAAAGGCAGCAATTATCCAAGGGAAATTCGGAATCTTAGATGTGGAGCTCAAAACCGTTATGAAAAAGGATGGTTTAGAGAAAGCCTTAACAGACCTTGTCATCGAACGAATGGCATTGCTGGCAACTCAACGTTAGCTCAGCTTACAGCACTTTCTCCTTCAGAACGTATAAAACGTCATCTGGTTTTATTACCGATATTCCGGTTAATCCGCCAATAACCTCAATCAACAGGATTTTGTCAGGCTTGTTTAAGTCAACTTTCCTTTCAATGTTTGCTGCGGCGACTTCAATAATGTCCCGTGTAGGAATTTCCGTAAAGCGTTTCTCAACTGTAACTCGAAACGTTTCGTTTTCCCCTATTTTTGAATTAAGTTCTGTGGCTACACGCTGAATTTCGCCCAAGTCTGTGCGGACAACTTTTTCAATCGGAATTATTCGAAGCGTGTAACGAAACTCGTAAGGGCGTTCATGCAAAATTTTACGAAACTTCTCTACGACCTCAAAGGGGTTAAAGGCTGTTTTTGCGACAACCAAACCTGTGACGCCTGTCTTGTCAACGGTAGCCGCTGAATCACCTATCTGCCCAAGCAAATACCATAACTCGGAGCAAGCGTCATCCTCGTTTCCACGCGAAGTGGTAGCTAAAAGGTTAAAATCTCTGAGCATAGTTTACACCTCTGCTCCAAACAATCATATTATTATCTTTACAGATAAATTAAACATTTCCAGAAACAAAGTCTCTTGTTAAAATTGTTCATAACTGAGTTAAAGGTCAGTGCAGGTTAGTGGCTTTTCATAGCTTGCAGCTCCTACCGTCGCCTCACATCATCCCATACTTAATATTTTATTACAAGGATTTATCCATTTTGATAAGCTAAAGCCAGTAGGCTTAAATTTTAAGTTGCATGAATCTTACTGATTCGGTTAACAGGGGGAAACGACATTGACTGAGGTGCGAAAACCCGTAATTGTTGTTCATGGTGGTGCTGGAACTTGGCGTCCGGGACGTAGCCAAGCGGGTTTAGAAGGAGTTAAAAAGGCAGCGAAAACTGGTTTTGACGTTTTAAAGCATGGTGGAATCGCTGTTGACAGCGTAATGGAAGCTGTAGCGATCATGGAGGATGAAGACGCATTCAATGCTGGCTACGGCTCAAGTTTAAACATAGAAAAACGTGTTGAGATGGAAGCATCCATAATGGATGGAAAAACATTGCAGGCTGGAGCTGTTGGACTTTTAAAGGATGTTAAGAATCCTGTCCGTTTGGCAAGAATAGTCATGGAAGAAACAGACCACGTTTTTATCGTAGGCGAAGGCGCAGAGAAACTTGCTAAAATTTTTAACCTTGAAAGAAGGGAAATGATGACTGAACTTAGGCTAAAATACCATGAACAGCAAAGAAAAGCTTTACTCGAAGGAAAGTTTGAATTACGAAAGCTGGCTAGCTTGATTAAAAGTTATCCAGAATTGTTTCAGCTTGAAACAGTAGGCGCAGTTGCCTTAGACAAGGATGGAAACGTTGCGGCTGCAACCTCAACTGGAGGTTTTCCATTAAAACTTCCTGGAAGGATTGGAGATTCACCATTAATTGGATGTGGTACATATGCGGATAACTGGGCTGGAGCATGTTCAGCCACTGGTGTTGGTGAAATAGCGATAAGACTAGTTTTAGCCAAAACTGTTTGCAGCTACATGGAGAATGAAAAGACAGCGCAAGACGCTGTGGAGATTGCAATAAAGCTTGTTAATCAAAGATTAACAGCCACATACAATTCTATGGGGTTGATCGCTGTTGATGCCCACGGTGGAATTGGTGCAGCACATAATTCACCAAACATGTGTTGGGCATACGTTACGCCGGAAAAACAAGAACCCGTAGCTTCTTTGACAGCAAAAACTGTGAAATAAAGCTTTAGGAAAAACACAGCAAATGTACGGCAAAACTTTTATTCTCGACAAGTGACGAATAAAAAGCTTAAGGCATTACATGTTGCTTCACCCGCAAGAAAAGCAAAGGGGGAAAAAACATGGTTGATGAAGAGGAATGGGAAGAGGAAGAAGAGTTTGAAGAAGAGGAGTGGTAAAATTTAACATTGACGCATGCACTTTCGCTTTTTCCTAAAAGTTTTTAGCAACCTTCTACCTAGATTTTAAGTTCATGTTTATAAAGTTGTGATCATTCCATTGCTGGATTAACATGACAAGGGTAGCGGTGTTAGACGCTGACAAGTGCAAATCGAAACGTTGCAATAGGTTATGCTATCGTTTCTGCCCAATGGTGCGAAGCCACAAAGAAGCAATACGCTTTGAAGATGACAGACCAGTGATTGTAGAATTGCTCTGTTCTGGATGTGGAATATGTATAAAGAAATGTCCGTTTAACGCTATTTCAATAGTTAATCTTCCGGATGAACTGGAAAAAGAGTGCAGTTACCGTTTTGGACAGAACACTTTCAAGCTTTACAGGCTTCCAACGCCCTCGCCCGGCATCGTTTTAGGTTTACTGGGACAGAACGGGGTAGGTAAAACCACAACCCTCAAAATACTCTCCGGAGAGACCAAGCTAAACCTTGGAAACTACGAAAATCCACCAGATTGGGACGAGATAATCCGGCATTTTAGAGGGTCAATACTTCAAGATTACTTCCAAAAGATAAGCAATGGTAAACTCAAGATTTCGTATAAACCCCAATATGTTGACAAGATTTCGAAGGTTGTTTCCGGAAAGGTCGGAGAACTCTTAGAAAAGGTTGATGAACGCGGAAAACTCAATAAAATTGCAGAGCAACTTGAACTCAAACAGCTTTGGAATAGGCCCCTTGAGGTTTTAAGCGGAGGTGAACTGCAACGGGTGGCGGTAGCAGCCTCCATATGCCGCGAAGCCGATGCATACTTTTTCGACGAACCATCAAGCTATCTGGACGTGAAACAGAGGCTTGAAGTCGCCAGAGCCATAAGAAGCCTAAAAAAAGACGAAAAAACAGTGATTGTGGCTGAACATGACTTAGCAATAATAGATTACTTGTCAGACCAAATCTGCATTTTTTACGGAGAACCGGGAGTTTATGGTATTGTCTCTCATGTTCACGGAGTAAGAACAGGCATAAACATCTATCTACAAGGTTACATTCCAGACGAAAACATCCGATTTAGGAAAGAAGCAATAATATTCCACGAGAAGCCGCCAACAGTAAGTTTTGTCGTCGGCGAAACATTGTTGAAGTGGGAGCAAATAGAAAAAACATTTGAAGGATTCAAACTTGTTGCCCGTCCGGGGAAAATAAAAAAGGGAGAAATCATCGGCATTTTGGGACCTAACGGTATAGGCAAAACAACTTTCGTAAAAATTTTGGCTGGAATTGAAGAGGCTGACAATAGGAAAAAGTTTGGTGAGTTGGAGGTAAGTTATAAGCCACAGTACATTTCAGCGGAGTATGAGGGAACAGTCCAAGAACTTTTGATGGGTGTTGCTAAGGAAAATTTCACTTCAAGCTGGTATAAGACGGAAATCCTTCAACCCTTAAGGATACATATGCTTTTGGATAGAAATGTAGCTGAACTTAGCGGTGGAGAACTGCAAAAAGTCGCGATTGCAGCATGCCTATCCCGAAAGGCTGAACTTTACCTGCTTGACGAGCCAAGCGCTTATTTGGATGTTGAAGAAAGATTGAACATGGCTCGCGCTATTCGAAGGATTGTTGAAACTCATAACGTAACAGCCTTTGTTGTTGAACACGACGTTGTTGCCCAAGACTTCATAGCGGACCACCTAATGGTTTTCACAGGCGAACCCGGAGTCAAGGGCATGGCAAACCCACCGACCAGCCTAAGAGATGGAATGAACATGTTTCTGAAAGAAATGCAAGTTACTTTTAGAAGAGACCCTGTTACGAAGAGACCGAGGGTTAACAAAGATGGTTCAAAACTTGACAAGTTTCAAAAGGAAATTGGAGAATACTACTATGTGCGTCAGTTGCAAAAATGAAACGGTAAGGAACGGTCATGGATAAGATTGGAGAAAACGAGAAGAAGCTGTTGAACGTGCTTTGAAAGCAATGGATAACGCTTATGTGCTTTGGGGCTTTAAGGTTGGTGCTGCTGTACTTGCAGAAGATGGGAAGATTTATGCTGGCTGCAATGTTGAAAGCTGGATTTCTGGAATTGGCATTTGTGCCGAAAGATGTGCAATCGATCATGCTGTTTCGCACGGCAGCCGGAAAATTAAGGAAATAGCGGTTGTTACGAGTGCTGATAGCCAAAGTGAGCCTAGACCATGTGGAGTATGTCTACAATACATTTACGATTTTGCAGAGAATCCCAAAATTAAGGTTGTTATGGCAAAAGCAGAAAACGGCAAAATCTTGTTTGAAACTGTTAAAGTAAAAACTATTGGGGAGTTACTGCCGTATCCTTTCAAAAAATAGAAAATTTTCCACTGAAAAACGTAGTTAAATTAAAGAGTGAGCAGAGCGTATCGTAAAAGTGATTGATGTTAGAGAGGAGGCTTAAGTGGTTCAGACAACATTTGAAGAGATAAGCGCAGCCGATTTTTTCTACCGTAATCGTGATATAGCTGGCTTCACAAATCCTTCTAGAGCTATTTTTGCAGCCGTAAGAGAGCTTGTGGAAAATTCGTTGGATGCCGCTGAAAGCCTCAAAATGCCGCCGGACATTTATGTTAGGCTTTCATTCGAAGGTGAAGCAGGTAAAGAATCCCAGATTTATAGGTTAAGAGTTGAAGATAACGGTATAGGGGTTCCGCCAAGACATATACCTTCAGCTTTTGGACAGGTGCTTTTCGGCTCAAAATATAAGTTAAAACAGCAGAGGGGAACTTTCGGTTTAGGCGGGAAAATGGCAATTTTATATGGACAAATCACAACGCATCAGCCCGCGTGTATAATTTCAAGCACAGGTGCATCAAAAGCCTACATGTATAAACTCATGATCGACATTCAAAGAAACCGCCCACTCATATTAGATAGAAAGGTCCGTATAAACAAGGAGCAGTGGCGGGGAACAATAGTTGAGTTCTGCCTAGAAGGCGACTATTTTAGGGCTATGCCGAAAATCTTGGAATATTTTAAACAAACAGCTATGGTGAACCCATATGCAAATTTGACTTTTGTTGACCCTAAAGGCAGACTCTATAAATTCACTAGTGTTACGAAGGAGATGCCAGACCCGCCTAAAGAAACCTTACCGCACCCGTATGGTGTGGATGTGGAACTTCTTCAGCGCCTTATACAGGTAACACCCTACAAGAACATGCTTGAGTTTTTAAGGCATCATTTCCACAGGGTCGGGGAAATCACCGCGCGAAAGTTTCTGGAATTCAGCAACATAAGCCCGTCTAAAAATCCGAAGAAACTCTCCCACGGGGAAATCGTCAGGCTCATGCGTATGCTTAAGAGGTTCAGAGAGTTTCTACCGCCAGATGCGGGCTGCTTGTCGCCTGTAGGTGAAGAACTGCTGAGGGTTGGCATACTGAAGGAGTTGAAACCAGAGTTTGTGGCGGTTCACCAACGTAAACCATCAACCTATGCAGGTCATCCATTCATCATCGAAGTTGGAATTGCTTATGGAGGGGAAATCCCCAAGAAAGGAAGCTTCTTAATTTATCGTTTTGCTAACAGAATTCCGTTGCTATACGATGAGGCGAGCGATGTTTCAGTGAAAGTGATAAATTCTATGAATTGGAGAAGGTATAAGGTTACGCCGGACATGCCAATTGCAGTTTCAGTGCATATTTGCAGCACAAAAGTTCCATACAAAACCGTTGGAAAAGAATTCATCGCGGACAGACCAGAAGTTAAAAGAGAAGTAGCTAATGGACTGCGGGAGGTTGCCCGTCGGCTCCAGCGTTTCTTGACGAGAAGGGAGCATGTGGACAGAGAACGGAAAAGACTTGGAATTTTCAGCAAATATTTGCCGAAAATAGCGCAGTTTTCAGCTCAGCTTGCTGGTAAGGAAAAACAGCCAGATATAAAAAAACTCTTAAGGAGCGTAGAAAAGTTTGCCGCGTAGGAGATATAAAAGTAGTATAATAGAGAGAAGGAAAGAAGTTTTAACAGGTTTGGAAAATCTTGGAGTTAGAATTTATGAACAACTTGATAGGGGATATTTCCCATCAATAGAGATGCCTAGCCGCTCAACAGAAAACATCTACTACGACCCCCAAGTAAGGCAGTTCATTTTAGGCGACAAGAGAGTTCGGAGAAGCGCCCGCAACATTCGACATATAAGACCTTTCACGCAGCTTGTTTGGACCGCGTTCTTTTCTCACGAGCTCGCTTCCCAACGCAAAACATCCACTCTGAGAGACGTTTACTATTCTGCACAAGCATATGAGATGAGCTTCAAAGACCAGCAGGAATCAAACAACATAATAACAGATTTGGAAACGGTTTTGGGATCCTCACGAGAAGACTTCAACATCTTTCCAGAAGAACGTAGCGCAATCTTCGGCGACCTAACAATAGAGTATACAGTGCCAGACTATGAAGGAAGAACATTGAATTTAACTTCCCATCCAGACGGTGTCATGATTGGCCCAGCTTTAACCTCATCGGAGTTTGTGAAAACAACAGCGGACAAAGTTATAGCCATAGAGAAAGGCGGTTTGTTCACACGGTTCATAGAGGAAAATGTGCATAAAAAGTTTAATGCAATACTTGTTTTGACAGCTGGACAAGCCCCGCGAGCGACACGCCATTTTGTTAGGAGGCTTAATAGAGAGCTAAACCTTCCAGTTTATATTTTTACGGACGGTGACCCATGGGGAATGCACATAGCCATGGTGATGATTTCGGGTTCTGCAAACGCTGCACACTTAAGAGAGTTAGCTACGCCGGATGCGAAATGGAGCGGAGTGTGGGCAACAGACATTGTTAATTATAAGTTGCCGACAGATCCACTGGACGAAGTAGACGTAAAGAGGCTTTATGAGCTGCAGAAGGACCCGCGCTACAAGGATCCGTTGTGGCAGAGGGAGATTAAAATGTTCTTGAAGATAAGGAGGAAGGCGGAGCAGGAAGCCTTCAGCAGATATGGTTTAACTTACATTGTGGACAAGTATTTACCAGCAAAGCTTGAAGAAACAAAATAAACCATGGGAAATTTAAAATAACCGTTCATGTTCTATGTAGAAAGCGCATTGAAAGGGAAGGATTAGGGTATGAGTGAAGAAGGCGGTTTCGGATTAACCATAGCCGAAAAATTCTTCGGTTTAATACTCCTCATTATTGGCGCCCTAGCCACATATTACACTTTTACAAGCGCTCAAGCATTAGACGTTTACACGGGATTTTTCGGATTTTTAAGCGCCATATTAATTGCGTTAGGGCTAATTTTGTTAATTGCAAAGACAGAGTAGCAGTTATTGCTATTCGTTTTCACAAATGTTTATTATTTTGAAAAGCATCATTGATAAAAAGCGTAAGTGAATCTGTTTCCTTATGCTGTTTGCATATTGGAAGACATGTGACATGCCTATTCGTCAACCAATTGTATGCGTTCTTGGTCACGTTGATACGGGTAAGACTTTGCTTTTGGATAAAATACGTAAGACAAGTGTTCAGGCTCGTGAAGCTGGAGGGATTACGCAACATATTGGTGCAAGCTTTTTTCCTATTGACACACTTAAGCAGTTGTGTGGTTCTTTGCTTTCTATGGTTAAGGGTGAAATTGAGATTCCAGGCTTGCTTATTGTTGACACACCCGGGCATGAAGCATTCACGAACTTGCGTAAGAGAGGCGGAAGCGTAGCTGACATAGCCATTCTCGTTATTGACGTTTTGCGGGGTTTTGAAGACCAAACCTACGAGTGCATAGAGATTTTGAAAGCTCGCAAAACACCTTTTCTTGTGGCTGCAAACAAGATAGACCGCATACCAGGCTGGAATTCCTATTCGGATACGCCATTTTTGAAGGCCTATAAGTTGCAGGACCCATATGTTAAACAGGATTTGGACGCAAGAATCTACGACATTATAGGTGTGTTTTCACGTTTGAGGTTTAGGGCAGACCGATTCGACCACATAAAGGATTTTACAAAGACTGTGGCGGTTGTGCCTACAAGTGCGAAGAGTGGTGAAGGCTTAACTGAACTTCTCATGGTTCTCGTGGGCTTAACACAACAATTTTTGAAGAAGCGCTTGCAGACGACTGAGGGACCAGCAAAAGGCACAGTTTTAGAAGTTAAAGAAGAGCCGGGATTGGGTTTAACGATTAATACTATAATTTATGATGGAGTTTTGCAGAAAGATGATTTGATTGTTATCGGCGGCAAGGAAAAGCCCGTTACAACGCGGATACGGGCAATTTTGGTTCCAAAACCCCTAGATGAAATTAGAGACCCAAGGGACAAGTTTTCTTCTGTGCATTCAGTTTCTGCAGCGGCTGGAATCAAGATTGTTGCACCTGATTTGGAGGGTGCTTTGGCTGGAGCACCTTTATATGGTGTTCCTCAGGGGGAAGAGCCGGAAAAGTATTTGCGGCTTGTTTCTGAGGAAATTGAAAGGATTAGGATATTGACGGATGTTGATGGGGTTGTTTTGAAGGCTGACACGTTAGGCTCATTAGAGGCTATTGCTGAAAGCCTAAAACGAAACGATGTGCTGATTCGGTTGGCGGATGTTGGAGATGTTTCAAAAAGGGATGTTACAGAGGCTGCGGTTGTGAAGGAACATAAGCCTCTCTATGGCGTGGTTTTAGCCTTTAATGTTAAGGTTTTGCCAGACGCTGAAGAGGAAGCCACCAACAGGAATGTTCAGATTTTCCGTGAAAACATAATCTACCGCCTAGTAGACGAGTATTTATTGTGGCTTAAAACTCAGCGGGAGGCAGAACTTGAGCAAGAGTTTGAGAAACTTGTTATGCCCGGGAAAATTCGCATTATGGAAGGATATGTTTTCCGAAGAGCAAAGCCAGCGATAGTGGGCGTAGAAATCTTAGCTGGAAGGATAAAGCCGAAATGCATGCTTGTTAGAAGCGAAGATGGCAAAGAAGTAGGTGAAATACAGCAGATTCAAGAGAAAGGAAAAGCGTTGCCGGAGGCTGGACAGGGGATGCAGGTGGCAATATCTATAGACAAGCCGATGGTTGGGAGACACATATTTGAAAAGGATGTGTTATATGTGAAGGTGCCGGAACGTCATGCGAAGGTGTTGCTGACAACGTTTATAGATAGATTGACAGTGAAAGAGCAAGAGGCATTAAACGACTACGTAAACCTAATGAGAAAGAAGATGCCATTCTGGGCGGCATGAAAATTTAGGTGAGAGCTCAATTCTTGTGTATTATTTTTTCTTGCGTCTCATTTTCCTCTTTGTCTTTGCGAGTTTTTGTTTCTTTTCTTGCATCCTGCGGAAATCTGCATGTACCGGTCTGGGAATGTCTGTTCGTGGAAAGTAGATGTCCGTCTTTCCCTCCGGGGGCACAATTGGGTATCTTGCCTCTTTCTTTTGATACAATCTAACATAAAGGAAATAGATAGTGAAAGCTATAATCCCCGAGGCAATAACACACGTCCAAACAGATTGTACAAGAAAACCTATGAAAAGCCATAGCCCTTCAACAACAAAAACAATGGCTATTCCAATTAGCGCACCCAGCTTTCTCCCTATACCCAACAGATTCCCCAGATAATTTTACAAAAAGTACCTATTACATCTTGCGTTGCGCGTGCGTGGCACCACTGTAAAGGGAGAGTAATAAGTGTGCACTTTAAGTGCATGTGTGCTACAAGGGAAACGGTATGAATATGTTTTATTATAATGTTAATATCAAATAAGTTGTGGTGATGAGTGAAGTGACTGAGGAGGGAATATTGCAGTTTGAAACTGGGTCTCTTTCGAAAGAGGAAGTTGAGGCTATCTTAGATTCGCTTCCGGTTGACATATCATTTGTTGATAAAGAAGACCGTGTAAAATACTTTAACAAGGCTGAGAAAAGAATTTTTGTTCGGACAAAGGCTGTTATTGGAAGAAAAGTGCAGTTATGCCATCCGCAGAAAAGCATTCATGTTGTAAATAATATTCTCGAAGCCTTCAAAACGGGCAAGAAAGATGTGGCAGAGTTTTGGATTCAAATGAATAATCGGCTAATCCACATCTGATATTTCGCAGTAAGAGACAAGAATGGAAAGTATTTAGGAACTGTGGAAGTAACGCAAGACCTAACTGACATCAAGAAAATTGAGGGTGAAAAAAGACTTCTAGAGTGGAAGGACTAGCCTCCATTTTCTCAAAAGCAAACAATAACATATAGCGAGGTTTAGTCGTCTATCTGCTTAGATGATCAGCTCAAGATTTTGAATGGGTTAGGAGCTTTTGCGTTATTTTATTCATGCAAGTAGGTGGATGTTTCCTATTCTTGTGTTTTTTAGGTGTTTTTCCGCTGTTTTTTGGCAGTCCATTGCTTGTTTTCTGCTTGTTGTTGGTAAATCGTTCATGACATAGCATGGATAAAACGCTAATAGCGTATATGGAATATTCGGGTCTATTTCGCTTATGAATTTGGCAATGTTCTCAATCTCTTCAGCATCTACATAGCCCGGAACAAGTAGCGTGCTGGCGGAAAGCACTGGCAGTTCCGGTCGCTGTTTGTAGAATTTTTCTCCTATCATTTTGAAGTTGGCCAGTGTTGGCTTGTTTGAAACTCCGCATAATGCCATGTTTAATTCTTCACTCCAAGTTTTTAGGTCGAATTTTATGTTGCCGCCGCTTTCTAAAGCGTATTGTGCTGCTTTTTCAGCCAATTTTCGGTTCATATAGCCGTTGGTTTCCCAGCAAATCCGAAGGATACGTTTTTCAGCTTTGGCTTTTTCTAGGGCTATGCGGCTCACTTCAAGTGAATGCGGCATCTGGGGTGAAGGGTCGCCGCCGAAATAGCAGATGCAAGAGACATGTTTATCCACTTTGCCTGCTAAGGCATCGGCACTCATGACAGGCTTGTGCTTAACAGCCAAGTTGCGGTAATGCCAGTTCTGACAAAACAAACAATCATAGCTGCAGGCTCCGTAAAAAACCGCTAAATTAGAATAGCCATACTCGGCTTCTGGCTTGTAAGCATATTTTGGATAGCCCTTTCCAGTGCAGCCCGGACAAAACCACCAGCTAACGCAGTTGGTTGGCAAACCATCATAATACCATTCCAAAATACCTTTCTCAGCAGTACCGCCGAAACGAACCAAACGCCCACCAACATTCCAAACAAGCCCACAAAAACCACTATTACCAGCACCAATCCTACAATTATTGGCACAAACCCCACAAGACAATCCACCAGCGTCTTTAGGCGGCTCAGGAGGCAGACCAAAAACGGCACGGCTCTTCGCATGCACACGCCTCGTAATCTCAAGGGCTTGTTCAGGCTTCTCCCTTATGCACCTTAAACAAGCACCCAAACTGTCCGAAATAGTCGCGGCTTTTTCGCCGCAAATTAAACATTTTCCCATAAACGTGAACCCCACAAAAACCTAACAAGACCTTAGAATATAACTCTTCTAAACGCTAAGTTTTCTGACATACAAGAGGCAAGTGGCTAGCCGCCACCAACTGGTGGTAGTATGGCTAAAACGTCACTGTCCATAAGTTTTGTTTTTAACCCGTCAAGGGTAGCTATGCTTCTACCGTTCACTAGCAGTGTCAAATAGCTTTGAATCTCGCCGGTTTTTCTATCAAAAACATACTCGACGAAATCCTTCCCGTGAAGCTCAGCTAACTGCTTCAACACGTTTTCAACTGTGACTTCTTCTCCGTCTGGAAACGTAAGAGATTCTGCTTTTTTCCCAACCAATTCACGCAACGCCGCAAAGAAACGCACAGATACCTTCAACAGTCAAACGCTCCCAACAAGTTTAGCCTCCAGTATCAGCATACCCAACTAAAACTTCACAATCAGATTTTAAGGTTTCATCCCTTATGCTCAGAAGTGCCCTGCCCCCAGATATGAAAACGAAGGTGTCCAGCATCTTTTCATCCAACTTTCCATAACGCCTCAGCCTTTCCTTAAGTATGCTCAAAATATTTTCATACTTGGCATCGTCAGAAACATGAATAGTTTCCACTTTCCCAGATGAGCCGAAGCACTTGGCTATTTCGTGGCTTAGGTACCGTATCTTAACTTCCATGGCTTATGGCCACAGCTCGCCTTCAAACTTTCCTATAAGTTAAGCTTAGTTTTAATTTTATAAAAGCTATTATGCAATAAATCCTAAACTAAGGCTATAGGAGGCTTCTAGATGAGTTTGTCACCGTCAGAGCTTGAGCGATATGAGAGGCAGATGCTGATTTCTGGCTGGGGAGTAGAGGGACAGAAAAAGCTGAAATCTGCAAAAGTCGCTGTAGTGGGCATCGGCGGATTGGGATGTTCAGCAGCAATTTATCTCGCAGCCGCCGGCATAGGAAAGATAATTCTTGTAGACAAGGGAAAATTTAAGCTAAACAATCTAAACCGACAGATTCTCTGCTGGCAAAGAGATGTTGGAAAGTTTAAGGCAGAAGTAGCCAAAGAAAAGCTTGAGGCGTTAAATCCCGAAATAGAAGTAGAGGCGGTTGTTGCAGAAATCACCAAAGACAACGCCCATGATGTGATAGGAGATGTTGATGTGGTTTTGGATGGACAAGATAATTGGAAAACAAGATTCATAATAAACGAGTACTGCGTCAGACATAGCATACCATTCATTCATGCCGGCGTTTCGGCACTGCACGGACAAATGACCACGATAGTGCCGGGTAAAGGACCTTGCTTTCGTTGCATATTTCCGAAAGACCCGCCAGAAGTTGAAAAGATTCTAGTGTTAGGCGCCACCCCCGCCTTACTTGCCTCATTACAGGTGATGGAGACCGTTAAACTTGTTACCGGGATAGGTAAGCCGCTTGTTGGACGAATGCTGTTTGCAAACGGAGAGGAAATGGTGTTCGAAACTGTAGAAGTTAAGAGAAACGTTGAATGTCCTGTTTGCAGCAATCTGTAGGGAAGACACATAAAACCCTAGCAAACATCTATTCGCAGAGCATTAGAAAACCGCACTCATGGGAGGTAAGGTTTATATTTTAGCGCATTTTTGCTTATTCAGAATTAACATTGTAGGTTAGAATGGAGGGTTTGTATGGCTTACTTAACACAAACACCGTCGGGACAACCAGTCCTAATTCTTAAAGAAGGCACAACAAGAAGCCGCGGAAGTGAAGCTCAAAGAAACAACATAATGGCTGCCCGCATAATAGGCGAGGTGCTAAAGACAACGCTTGGACCACGTGGCATGGACAAAATGCTCATAGACAGCCTAGGAGACATAACAATAACAAACGACGGAGCAGCAATCCTAGACGAAATGGAAGTTGAGCATCCAGCAGGTAAAATGATGGTTGAAGTTGCAAAGACACAGGATGATATGGTGGGTGACGGAACAACAACAGCCGTAGTTTTAGCAGGCGAACTACTAAAGAAAGCGGAAGAACTTCTAGACCAGAACATCCACCCAACAATAATTGTGAGTGGTTATCGCAAAGCAGTGCAAAAAGCGATGGAAACCATAAACAAAATTGCAATACCAGTAGACATTGAAGACCGTGCAACACTCAGAAAAGTTGCGTTAACATCAATGGCAAGCAAAGCAGTGGGCCCAGCAAAAGAACACCTGGCAGAAATAGCGATAGACGCTGTAAAACAAATCGTTGAAAAACGTGGAGACAGGAGAATCGCAGACATAGATAACATCCAAATAATAAAGAAGGAAGGAAAAAGCCTCTTCGAATCACAACTCATCAGAGGCGTAATAATAGACAAGGAAGCAGTTCACCCAGGGATGCCCAAAAAATTAGAAAATGCGAAAATAGCCTTGCTCGACTGCCCACTAGAAATTGAAAAGACGGAAATCAGCGCCGAAATAAGAATACGAGATCCAACTCAAATGAAGGCTTTCTTAGACCAAGAAACCCGAATGCTGAAAGAGATGGTTGAAAAAATCAAGGCTGCAGGGGCTAACGTTGTTTTCTGCCAGAAGGGCATAGACGACATGGCACAGCACTTCCTGGCAAAAGAAGGAATATTGGCGGCCAGAAGAGTGAAAGAATCAGACATGGAAAAGCTTGCGAGGGCGACTGGCGGAAGAATAACCACGGATTTAGATGATTTAACGCCGCAGGATTTGGGGGTAGCTGGCATAGTTGAGGAACGCAAAATCGGCGAAGACAAAATGATTTTTGTTGAAAAATGCAAAGACCCGCGCTCAGTTGCGGTGCTTATCCGAGCTGGACTTGAAAGAATGGTTGATGAAGCGGAAAGAGCCATGAACGATGCTCTATCCGTAGTTTCAGACGTGATAGAAGACAACAAAATCGTTGCAGGCGGCGGCGCAGTGGAAGTTGAAGTAGCCAAGGAACTGCGGAGATATGCCACAAAGGTGGGTGGAAGAGAACAACTCGCTATAGAAGCTTTCGCCGATGCAGTTGAGATAGTGCCAAAAACCCTAGCTGAAAATGCAGGACTGGAATCCATAGACATAATTGTGGGATTAAGAGCTGCTCATGAAAAAACAGACGGCAAATACATGGGAGTAAACATTTTCACAGGAAAAACCGAAAACATGCATGACAACGGAGTTGTCGAACCATTGGTGGTCAAGGAACAAGCAGTGAAGTCAGCCGCAGAATCCGCATCGATGATACTGCGCATAGACGACGTAATAGCATCCACAAAACCAAAAGAGGAGAAACCACCAAGCGGACCTGAAAGCGAAGAATACTAAAAGCTCCCCAGTTTTTCTCACACACTACTACTTTTTATACATCAAAAATTTAAACCATAAAACAGCTTTTACTCTTAAGGGGCTCCGGTAGTATAGTCCGGTCAAGTATTGCGGCCTCTCGACACCATAGGTGAAAGAAAGCCGCGGACCCGGGTTCAAATCCCGGCCGGAGCACCAAAATTAAGCATTTTTAAGCTTATTTTAAATCGTAAGAGTTAGTTTGTTAGCAAAGCAACGGCGATAACGTTAAATTTCTTCTAGAAGTTTGAAGAATTTTTCTCTGCTTAATCCTGCTTCCTTTATTATTGCTCTAATTAATCCTAGTTTCACGTCTTTGCCAAGGTGGACAGGTACGACTATTCTGGTTCCCTTGTCATTCATCATAATAACAGGTGAACCCTTTTGACGGATAACTTTAAATCCGGATTTTTCGAGGATTTTAATTAGTTTTTTGATGGTTTATAGGAGAAATTTTAGGCAAAGGCTTTCACTTTTTTGTATTCCAACAACTTTTTGTTTTAAAAGCTCCTTCTTTTCTTCCTCTGTTAAGGTTTCTAAGTGAGTTCTATGGCTTCCTTGATGTTTTCCATGAGTTCTTGCAATTTGTCTCCTTGGGTGTGACAGCCAGGTAACGCAGGAACAAAAGCTACGTATCCACAGTCTCATCTTCAATTATAATTACGTCAAACTCGTACATTGTCATTTCCAATTATGAAACGTTTAGCACCAATATAGCCTTTGCTTTCATTCTAACATTACAGCGGTTAACTTTATCGTGAAAGAAACATTAACTAAATGGGCTGTTCGTAACTTAAGTAAATACTAAAGAGGTTCTACCAGCAGATTTATGTTCTAATCTCGACCGGAGCACCATTTTTTAGCTTTTTCAAGTCTATCAATTTTTTACTAGCAGATAGCATGAGCAACTTCTTTTATTTAATTAGAAAGGACAATTGAAACAGGAAGGTGGCGGCGTCGCGGACAAACTGTGATGCTTTTGTAAAAGCCTTGAAAACGCTTTTCTTTGAGTTATGGAGTAATGATGCTTAAGTTGTTACTCCTTTAACTTTGAATTTTATTTCTTGCCATACGGAGTTGGCTAATAATCTTGCTTCTTTGTCAATTGCCGTCAACAATGCAAGGTAGATGATTCCGCCTATTGCTGTTACAATTAAAGTTAAATATATTCTTGTTGGATGCGGTTGCCATAACGCTAGAATAGTTGCCATAACAGTTGAAGCGAAAACATATTTTGCAGTGTTTCTCCACGGAATGGCTATCTTTATTGATTTGCGTACAATAGCGTATAGGATAAGAAACATTACAAAACGGGCTGATAAATTGATAATGCTTACGTAAAGGGCCGATTGCAAGGGTTGATTTTGGGCATAATTTGTTAGAACGAAGAATGCTGTGGGCAATGTTATTGCGGAATGAAAATATGGCAGAGAAAACACGATAAGCATGCGGCTTTTAGCTAACTCTCTAAATGATATTTTCGCCTTCTCATCGATTCTCTCTACTCCGAAAAGAACGAAGCTGAAAAGCGTCGACATTGTTATGATAAAAGCATCTATTGCCAGCACAACTAAAACAGGCCAAGCGTCCTTGTATACGCTTTTCATAATTATGATGTAGGAATCCGACAAGGTTATTGCTCCAGCAGTCATGGGTATGGCGAACATTAAAACCATTTTTAATGAGGCTGTTATGTCTTCGCGGTTTTTTTCGGCTAGAAGTTTTGGATACAATGCAAAGGCTAAGAAAGAAGAGTATGTGATTACGGTTGCGATCTGTGTTGCGGCGCCGTAGCTGCCTCGAGCCCCTTCTCCTCCATAAGTGAACAGCATGATGAATATGAAGGCTGCAATTTGGCTACCGATAACACTGTAGACGTTTGCCATGGAACCTTTAAACCATTCTTTCACATATTCCCACTTAAAATGTTGTTTTAATTCTTTAACCAGTAGCTTGAAGTAATACACTATTTGAAAGGTGAAGGCTACTATGAGGCTGAGTAGGGCTCCCAAGAGAGGTTGCTGAAATTTGATGATGAGTATGTAGCCCAAAATGACTTTACAAACTTCTGCCATAAGTAATCCATAGCCTAAGGTTTGTGGAATTTTTGCTTGTAGACAAGCCTCTAACGCGCTGATGAAGTGAAGTTCTATTATCTGTATTGAGACTAAAAAGTATAGGAAAACATATTCTTGGCTGATGCCAAGCCATGAGGTTATTAAGGGAACAAGCGGGAGATAAATGATTGTGGCTATTGCTGAAATTGTTAGGTTTGCGAGAATGCCTGTTTTGGCGGCTCCTTCTTTGCTTCTCGCCACAAATCGCATGGTCCAAAATGGAAAGGCTGTAGCAAGCAATGTGAAGTATGCTCGTATGTCGTTGATGTTGAACCATAAGTCAAATTCCGGTTTTGTTGTTCCTCTAGCTATCATAAGCTGAAAGGCTAGGCCTGTGGCTATGCTGAGCATTTTAGCTGCGAAAATGATGAAGCCTGAATATTGAAGCCTAATTTCGGTTTTAGCCAAAGCCTCACCCTTGCTGGTTCTTGGATAGTTATTCTGCGCGTATTTTAATTTAAGGGTAAAGGGTGTGGAAATTGACTGCGCTTAGTAAAAATGCGGACTGCCTAGTTCGTTTACCTAAAGTCAGAAGGAGACTCGCTTGCTTTTTGGGGGAGGAGCAGTTGACTTTTCTTCTTTTAGAGCTTGAGGTTTTTGGGAATTGGCTTTGTTCGTTTAGTGTGGATTTGTGCTCGTTTGTTGCCTAAGATGTTGCAGCGAATTTTGAGGCTTCCATTATCATTAATCCTGCGGCTTCTCCCTGTTTGTCTAAAGAAGCAGTTACGAGGCCTTCTTCGTCTAGCGGCTTGTTGTCCACTATTTTTGTATGTTTGAACTTAACGTAAAGTATATCTGCTGGTTCATCGTAGTCTATGGACACTATTCTTCTCGTGATCCGTGGTTTTTTAACGCTAATTAAAGCTTTTTGAATAACCATGAACGGGTCTATAGCCATTTTCATTTCAGTCTCTGCCATAGCTTGAATCTCCGTTTAAGTCTCTTATGAGACATTATGAGGGCTGTTAATATAAATCCGTTGGATTGTGAAACTTCCCGATAGTGAACAACAAGATTTTTCGTTAATCCGAATTTAACAAGTCGAATGAAAACTTTTACAGCAGCAAAATTCGCGCGCGTTTTTGTCGTATCCCAGGGTAATGTGGCTGTTCAGAATCTTTTTGTTTTTGGGAGAAGAAATTTTCACGGAGAATATTTAAGTTTAGCGTCGACAGTGTATCGTTGGTTAGATAACATCTTTCGTTGAGGTTGTGAGATGAGGTTAGAGGAAGAAATTAAGAGAGTGTTGAAAGGCCATAGGGAGGTGCTTGGGGCTTATCTCTATGGTTCGATAGCTAAGGGTTATGCAGGGAAGGGAAGCGACATAGATGTGGGGTTGCTGCTTAGGAAGGATTTTAGGGCAGAGGCTTTATATGCAGCTCGGATTGCGGGGGAGATAAAGGAGAAATGCCGCCTTAGTCAGGAGGTGGACGTTAGAATTTTGAATGGTAGATCTTACCGTTTTCTTTATCAGGTTATTAAGAGTGGGCGGGTCATCCTGTTCTCGGATGAAAAGGAAAGGGTGAAATTTGAAACTTCTGTCACGGACAGATACATCGATTTCAAGCCTTTTTACAAACAGTACGATGAAAAAAGGAGGGAGAGGCTGCTAGAATGCGTCTAGAGATGGAGGTAACAGAGTGAAAAATCGATATAATTGATCGCAATTTAAGGTTTCTGGAGGAAATTAAGCATCTTAGCTTGGAACAGTTTTTAGAAAGCTACAGAGATGTTCAGGCTGCCAAGTATTCTCTATTGGAGGTCGTGGAAGCTTACATCGACATCGCCAACTACATAATATCTGTGAAGGGGTTAGAAGAGCTGAAGAATATAGCGAGATGTTTAAGGTTTTGAAGGAGGAAGGAGTTATAGGAAAAGGGCTTGCCACAAAACTTGAGGATATGGCTAGGTTTAGAAATTTGCTGGTGCATAGGTATGGAGAGGTTGGCAACCGAAGGGTTCTGGAGATAATAAAGTACAACCTTGAGGATGTCAAGGAATTTGAAAGAGAGATCGGAGAATTCGGGAGAGGAGAGGTTGAATGAAAATCCTTTAAAAGATGTTAAATTCAGTGTAAGTGATGAAGAATACGTGGGTCAAACCTCGCCTTTGCGAGGCGTTCGTGGATATATTTTAATTTGTTGGAATATGATGTTATGTGCAAGCATGATTGATGCCTGAAAGGAGACGATCGAGTTGTTTGGTAGGGGTTTGGTTACTGGTGGCAGGTTTTATTGGAAGCCATTGGTGATGGGGTGAGTGGAGAAAGAGTTTTTATTGTGGTTGCTACACAAAGATGATTAAGGCTTTCAAAATGGATGATGCAATTTTAAGAGAGCTTTACAGCTTCTTCACGAGGGAAGAACCTGTCGTGGTGGCTTATTTATTTGGCTCCACGGCTAAGGGAGCCGCGGGAAGGTTAAGCGATGTTGATGTCGCCGTCCTCTTGTCAGAGGCCTATGATTTAACATTGGATCATCGTCTTTATCTTATGGGTGAGCTTGCTGAGATTATTGGAAGAGAGGCGGATATTGTGATATTGAATGAGGCGCCTCCGTTGCTTCGTTACGAGGTTATAAAATTTGGGAAGATTCTTTATTGTCGGGATGAGTATGAGCGTGTGGCTTTTGAGGAGCGGACGCTTGACGAGTATCTTGATATGGGCAGGATTGAGAAGGAGTACTTTAAATGTTTGCTTCAGAGCGTAAAGTGAACAAAAGGATAGTTACTAACAGAATAAGCAAGCTGAGGGTGTACCTCAAGGTGCTCAGGGAGCTTCAGAAGGCTTCTTTTGAAGAATTCAGTTCAAATCCTAGAATTCGTTACTCCGCGGAACGGTGCCTCCACTTGGCTATAGAGTGTGCCATCAACATTGGAAATCACATAATTTCGGCGCTACAGCTGAGAAAACCTGAAGAATACCATGACATTGCTTTAATTTTAGAAGAAAATGGAGTGATTCCAAGTGGATTTGCCGAAGAGTTTGTTAAGATGATAAGGTTTAGAAACATACTAGTGCATGATTATGTCGGTCTGGACATATCAAGGGTCTACACGTTCCTACAGGAACGTTTGGCAGATTTTGAACTTTTTATAGAGTATGTAACTAAATTTTTGAAAAGCAAGCAAGCATGAGAAGCTACTAACTTTACCTTTACTCATTAATGTTAACTTTGTATATTTGGGAGCATTTCTTTTCATATACTCTAATGTAATAGGTATATGAGAAATGTGCGCGGATTTCTTGCAGTTACTTGGCTAAATCAATTGATTTTTCCGAACATCTTTTTAGCTTATGTTTGAGTTTTGTAATTTTACATTTGGATATCCGCTAGAAGCGTGGCTAAGGAATGAAAGTTGTGCTTAATGAGAATCCCAAAATTTTCTTAGATTATGGCAGCGGTCTTTTCTCGAAGAACTCAGGCTTTTCTTCCAACTTCATCAGCAGTCCTTTCCCCTTTAAATATTGACTTAAGCCGGTTAACAGCTCTTCCCAAGTAGGCACTTTCTTCTCATCTTCCACCGTTATTCGAAGTCTTAATGGAAATGTGTATCTTTTCCTTTCAAACGCCTCTAAAAGCTCGTTGTAATTTTCCACAACATGTCTATCTTCGGCTTCCATCTTCTTCTCCTGGAAAAGCCACCTAGAAAGCTCGTAAAGCTCTCTTGCTTGTGCAAACTTTTTCGGCTGCTCTCTCGTCAGAAACCCGAAACGAAATGGATTATCTATATATGTAACTTTATTGGTGAATGGATCAATGGTTGCGGCGTGCCAGTATCTTTTCGTCGATATCCTTATTCTAAAATGTTCCATTTTTCTAATATCTACAATGGCTGGACGTTTTGATCCCAGTGGTATCTGCAACTCGTAGACTCCTTTCTTTTCAAACTCATCAAATCTTGGGGGATAGTATCTGTAGTCGAATACTGCCTTGTTTAGGTCTACTCTTACAATGGCCTCGCCTTTCACATTCTCAAAACTGTATTTCCATTCATGGCCTGTGATTTCCTTGAGAAGTAATTTTACATGGGGATGGTGTTGAAGGATTAATTCTTCTGAGACGTCTATATCACCTTCAAATCTAACGTGTAGCTCACTGCCCTTTATTTCACTTTTTAAACTTTTCGCCATGTTTAAAGGTGATGGAAAAATGGTTATTTAAGTATTTTTGCATGTTTTAGAGCTTTTAGAAAGGGATAGGGAGTTCCGCTGGACTGTTGCGGGTTACATAGGAATTTCCGAAGTTTTGAAAAGGCTGGATGAACTAATTGAGGAAGAAAGAAACCTTAGGGATGAGCAAAGGGACCTTAGAGAGGAACAAACAAAAACGTGGTGGAGATTGAAGCCCTCAGAAGAGAGCACGTTAAGATTTGGGAAGAAATCAGGAGGATTAGGAGGAGCAGAAAAGCCTCAGAGAGGAGCAGGCAAAAATCTGGAAGGAGGTAGCCGGCTTTTAGATTCTTTTTCTAAGCGTGTTTCTCGTAAATATGATGTCGTTGGGCTTGCTTAAGAGTTGATAGGAGAATTAAGCAGGTTTTTTGTACGTTCTTTTTAGGAGGGTTTCAACAACTTCTTTTTTCTCATGTGCGAGATCTGTTAGGCTTTTCAGTAGTCCCCTTTTTGAAGCGTCCCATATTTCAAGTGCAATGAGTTCGTTGTTCACGTCGTATCCTAAGACAACATCGCTGTCTAGGAGCTTCTCGTTTTTTATAGCTCCCTCTTTAAGCTTTATTGCTAAGATGTCTGCCTTTGAATCGTATTTTAGGATCAGTTTCATCTTCCGCTCCCCTCGCGCTTTTGTTATTTTGGCTAGAGGGTGTTTAGCCATTTTACTTTAATGCCTTTTATAGTTTTGAAGTGGTCATCGTCTGTGACTACTACGCCTTTGGTGTGAATAAGGGCGGTGGCAGCTATTGTGGCATCGGCTATAGGAATTTTGGGTGTATTCAGAGTTATTTTTCCGGCAAGTTCGGCTATGTTCTCTGTTACTGGAATTATGTTTATATTTGAGCTTTTAGCTGAGGCGATTCTTATTTTTATGGCGTCTGTTCCGAGAATTCTTCCCATGGTGTTGTAAAGTTCTGTGATGGTGATTGTTGATGAAGCTGCTTTAATTTGTCCTTTAGATATTTTTTGGATGACGCGTTTACTCCAATCGGCTATTTTTTTGTTTTCAGGATTGTAGTATGAAAAGTAAAATCTGGTGTCTAAGATGACCTTTAACGCCATTCCTCTCGTACTCGGTCTAGTGATTTTTTCAGTTCTTTCGTGTCGTATTTTCCAGCGTCGATTCCAGCTTGTTCCTCTAGGCGCATGATGGGCCTGAGAAAGATGCCCCTTTCAGCGTCGTCAATCAGCACTTTTGTTCCTTCGTTTATCCCATACTTCCTTCTATACTTCACTGGAATTGTAACCTGCCCCTTCCTTGTTACCGAAACCTCTTCCAACTCGGTCACCATAGTACTTTTTGTAAAATGTAGTACTTAAAGCTTATTGTACTACTAAAAGTTTCTGGATGGATTTTTCCATTTTAAGTTTATTCGCAGTTCGTCCAGCTATTTATAGCGATCCTATTAATGATGAAAATGTATTCCATATTCCTGGTTTTGTGGTTACGCAGGCTGTCATGAGTTGGAAGACTGGGTCTGTTGCTACGCTGAGCATTTTAGCTGCAAAAATGATGAAGCGTGAATTATTAAAGCCTAAATTCGTTTTTAGTCAAAGCTTCACCTTTACGGGAGTGTTAACGGTATAGTTTAGGATGCGTATATTTTAATTTAGTTGAGTTTTATGTTATGTGTAGGTGTGCGGTTTAAAAAGTGGGATAGAAAAAAGAAGTTGCGCTGGCTGAAACGTAAATTACCCTAGACTGTTTGGAAACAATAGTCTTTCATTCATTTGGATAAACGATTTCATAAAGGCATATAAGCGGAACGATGCCGCCATATTTGGTTGATGCGTCACTTCTAGAAAGATCTAAGCCTGCAAAGTATGCCTCTTTAAAATATTGTGGTTGAACAAAAGGATCAGGATCATTTACGCCGTTTTTTATGCACCACAGATGTTTTCCGTAGCTCATTAACTTATAGATTGTTGAGCTCATTCCCCATTCTTCATTCCACACCCACTTGTTTAGGGTTGCGTTGTAGCTTCCGAATTTTGTTTCATCAGTCCACGCAGACTGTTTATCAAGGAAACCGCTATCTACAAACCGATCATGTGCCTTGCCTGAGATTCGTGCCATCCATATCCATTTTCCTTCGTCACCACCGTAGCCAATCCAGTTTCCATTAGCGTCGAAGGTTGTGAACACAAGAATGTATTTTGCATTGTATAGTTTTAACATTTTTAGTGCTTGTGTTTCGTTAGCCATAAATATGAAGCCGATATTTTCTATCTGTGTACTATTTATTGTGGCGTTGTCGGCAAGTGATGTTACATTGCCTAGCACAGTTAGCCAGTATCCGTAGTCCCACCAGCTGCATACAACAGTAGTCGCCCCGAGGTGTGTAGTATACTCTAACATATCCAGCCATTCTCGTACAGGTTCGTTAGGCGCTATGGGAAGGCTGCTGGCAGTTATGGTGACTGGGGAATATGCTTGTCGATACACTTTGGGCATTGGAAAAGCAAGGCTCGTCATTAGAATGAGAAATATTAAGAAAACCGTAGCTCCGCTGAATTCTTTTCCAACGTATTCTGAACCATATTTCTTTTTAGCACTTATCTTTGGCGGTTCCTTTAACAACGTGTTGAACGGCTTCAGCACTCCTGTTATCCCCACGGCTGCCAAAAGACTGAATGCTGAAGCCATAAGCACCAGTAAGCGCACCATAGAACAAGCAAAGTAAAGAGATGTTAAACCGAAAATCAATAGAAATAGATTCTTGTTGTTAAGGTCTCTCAAAATAAAGAATAGACTAACCATGAAGAATATTATTACCATGCCAAACTCGTAATAAATGGAACCCCAAGCTGAGATTCTATGTTCAGACACGGACTCTATAAGCGGAGAAGCTCCACGTGCAAACGGG
>JASEET010000011.1 GCA_030019335.1 Candidatus Bathyarchaeia archaeon
ACCTTCTTAAAGTAATAGAATTCCGAGTCAACAAAGAGGGATTAGATGAATCGACGGTAATAAGACAGCTTCTCCACTTAGGGGTTAAGCAATATGTATCTCAACTTTACAAGGAAGGCGAGCTTTCCCTACGGGAAGCCTCAGAACTTCTAGAAACACCCCTCAGGGAAACACTCGAAACACTCTGGCAAGAAGGCGTTAAAGGCAACATACTCGTATCAACCCAGCTAAAGGCGTTAGAGCTCACAAGAAAAACAACCGGTTAATAGGTTGACTTATAACAATCTTATAACACCATGATTTTGTCTGCTGGGACTTTCATTACGAATAGTGTTTTTCTTGGATGTTTCCTTTTAGCTCTTCTATAAACTTCCTTTAAGTTTTGACCACTTGCTACTATGGTATTATCTAATACAACTATCCACTTTTCAACATATTTCCCAAGTTCATCACCTAAAGACATTAAGTTTCATAAACAACCAAATCCTTTGAGAAGTTCGATGTTTTTCTTATCCAGATACCTTTTCTTTTCAAAGAATTCAGCAAGTTCTTTTTCTCTGTTTGGTACAACTATCCTTATCGGAACGTTCTTGCTTCCTGTCGCAATCGTACTTACGATGTACCAATTTCCAGGTGGAAATGTAATCACTTGATCAAGAATGTCTTGAGAAACAGCGTAAGCTTCATTTATTGCATCACGGTCGTACTTGCGTGGTAAAGCTCCAATGAAGTGGTGTGACAGTTCGAGATTGCAGTAGTGTTAAGATGAGCGACCCTTTGTGAAGCTATGCAGACCCCTAAACCATACTTTCTACCCATTCTTGTAAGTCTTTCAATCACTCGTGAAGAAGTTCTCTCTCCTTCACTGAGCCCACTCTCTCGTGGGTTCATCACAAATTCATGTCCCTCATCAACCACAAACAAGACACTATGCTGCTTAGTTTCACGCCTCCTTTTCTCTAAAGAAATCGTCATTATTGTATTAAGAATAGTGCTTTAGCGCGAGAGTTAAAGCGTGTCAGTTAGTGTTTGAATCTTGAATTTCGGATTTACCGTCGTCACAAGCCCGGCAAACTCTTTATTTCTTTTTAAGTCTTGGACTTCGTTATCTTCTGTCAATATGGCATCGCATCGGTTTACAGCTGACGAAAGAATCAGACAATCTATAAAGTCGCTCAGCAACCTTCTAAGCTTGAAAGCCATGAGCAGAACTGAACTGTCATGCATCGGAATCACCGTTATTCTCTCATCGTAGACTATGGCTCTTATACCTCTGGTCACTCTTTCAGTTGAAAGTGTTCCTGCAGCAACATGTTTTGCTCCTTTGGCTGAAAGTTCAAAGATGCTTATGTTACTTATGGAGATTTGATGTCCTTTCTGCATCAATCTGACAAGCGTATCTTTTGGGAGGTCTTTGATGGAAATCCCTATGGCTGGCAAAAGATACGTAGTGTCCAAGAGCAGCCTCAAGACTCAGCCTTCCGAGACAGTTCTTTTCTAAACCCGTGAAATTCCTCAAGAGTTATCTCAACAGAGGGTGGCTCCTTCAAGACGTCTTCAAGGTTTGGAACAGGCTCCACTATAAGCTTTCCCTCCTCAATTTTATAGATAACTTTTACATGAGCATGAAGACCAAGTTTTTCTCTAATCTCTTTAGGAGGAAATAGCTCGCCTTTCGAACCTACTCGACTTTTAGACATTTACCAGATTCACCGAATAAAAACTTCTAGGCTTCAATTTGATAAAGGTTGCGACTGCCTTTTAATTATTGTCCACATTATTTTCGGAAGAGGGTTTAAATAAGAGTTAACAATCTAGTCTAAAATGGATATTCTATGGGATACGTACGAGTTCGTGGAACCATCGCTAATCCTCTTAATCGCAACTTGAAAGACGAGTTGGAATTTATAGCTGATGCTGGAGCAATATACACGGTAATACCAAAAAACATCGCTGACAAACTACAACTTGAAGAAACGGATAAAAGAAAATTTAAAATAGCCAGCGGAGAAATCGTCGAGTACCCAGTTTCAGAAGCATACATAACAATAGAGGGAAAAAGCGTAACATCCATAGTAGCCGTAGCAACAGAAAAAACACCCATACTTCTCAGCGTAACAACCCTAGAGCTTTTAGGCTTACAAGTAGATCCTGTTAGCGGCAAATTGACCCCTCTTGAACTCATGATTCTTTAATAAAAACAGTCTAGCGAAATATTTTTATTCTGAATATAGATTTATATTTCATATAAGTTAAATAAGAAATCTGAAGATTTCATAGACAGCAAGGGATGAACGTATGTCAACAAAAAACATGTTAAAATCTAAAAAAGCTATAACACCAATATTAGCCACATTACTATTAATCGTCATAGCAGTTGCAGCCATAGTCGTAACATACGCATGGGTAATGACATACATGAGCAGCGCAGGACGCCACGCAGGAGTAACGCTATACAAAGAAAACGTAAGATTTTACGGAACCCCAACAGATGCAGCAAAAAACAGAACAGACATAACCATAGGAAACTCAGGGACCGAAAACACAAAAATAGTAAGAATTTACATAGGAAACACCTCAGCAAACTTAATACAGGTATACTTAAATAAAACTGGAGAACCGCTTAACGCAGGCTCAGCAACAACAATAACCATAACATGGCCAAACGCTTTAGCACAAACTTGGGAACCAGGAAAAATTTACTACTTCACAATCATACCATCAGTAGGATCACCTCTAGAGAAGGTTTCACATCAAGCACCTCAATAATGCTTAGCCATCAGATCCCTCTTTTAAAAATTCGAAAGGACAAAACTGGAACAACTTCACTAATGGCGTTAACTCAATCATTAAATATGGGGTTAAAAGAACAACTTCAATGTCACTATTGGTGTCTATGATGCAAATCATACTTGATGTTATAAGAACAACTACGACCTTATTTTTTCTATTTTATGCTTCTTGGAGCGACTTTAAAAAGAGAGAAGTAAGCAACAGCGTTTGGATATTGTTTGCACCACTTGCCTTTACGCTAACTTTTCTCGAAATTTTTTATGTCTACGAATTTTCACAACTGCCCTCTTATGGAATATGCTTCAGCTTGACCGCAGCCTTCGCTGTAATACTTTTTTATTCTGGAGGTTTCGGGGGTGCAGACGCAAAGGCTTTAATGTGCTTAGCGCTTGCTTTGCCATTCTATCCAAGAAACTTGTTTACACCCATATTGAAAGAAATTTCACCGATTTCGCAAACTTTTTTCCCGATAACTGTTTTCAGCAACTCCGTCTTGCTTGCAGCCGCAACTGCGGTTTACATGTTTTTACGCAACATGTTTTGGCATCAAAGAACTGGTATAAAACTCTTTGAAAAAGGACATAAAAACGAGTCTTTCGGGAGAAAAATTCTGGTTTTAATAACAGGCTATAAGGTTCACATCAATAAGTTGAAGGAAAAATGGCATTTATACCCTCTTGAAGACGTGGAAAATGTTGAGAATGAACTTAAAAGGAAGCTTGTTGTTCTACCCAGAGACGAAGGCAGAAACGCCACAGTTGAAAGACTAGCGAGAGCTATCGAAGCTGGAAAAATTCAAGATACGGTTTGGGCAACTCCCGGCTTACCTATGCTTATCTTCATCACAGCAGGTTTAATCATGGCTTTATTCTTCGGCGACATCGTCTGGATTTGCATAAGCTTCCTGCTTGGATAAAACCAAGAAGTATTCGATAACGAAAGATAACAATGATGGAATAAACATTAAAGGAAGATAAGCCACCTGAAAACTTCTTTCTGGACCAGCCAGCATCACAGCGCCAAGCAGTGGAATCATAAGCCAGAAAAATGGAACACCCAAACTCGCTCTCTTAAAAGGAAACTCCCCAGCCAAAAATCCCCTCAAAATCCAAGACAAGACAACGAAACCTGTAGCAAAAACGACAACACCAAGAGCAAGAGAAAGATGCTTTGTTAAGGCTCCTAACGCAATTAATTCGAGGATGTCTCCAAAGGGAGCCAAGCCGCCGATTACAAGGTATCCGGTGGAGTTGATAAGCGTCCAGAGTGCTAGCCAAAAAAGAGTAGTGAGGAAATACCATGAAGTTTTCTTTTTCAAAGTCAAGAAAACTTGGGTTAAGAACGATACGCATAAGCATGCAAGTATTCCGCCTCCATAAATCCATGCCATCTGCACCTAAGTAACACCGCTTGGCAAAGACCAGCGTATGTAAGAAAGTTCATAAGGCCACAAAACACTGATATATACGCTCTTTATTTCCCTCCAAATAGTAGAACAAATAAGCCGTGCCCGCAAACTTCATGCACAAACTCTGCAACTGTTTCATAACAAAGCCTAGAACTATGAACGAAGCGAGAAATATTCTTTTGTCTTGCAAAGGCTTTTCCTTCCTACACTTGGCATCTATCTTCGCTTTGAATATAAAATTGCAGCAATCACTAAAAGTATCGAGGCAATAATAACAAGTGGAAGGGCATAGTCTCTATATGGATAGTTTATGACAGGAAGCATCCCTTTCGCCTCATAGGAATAACAAAACGCATTTAAAATGTAAAGTATAATCGCCGATAAAAGCAAGGAGATTTCAGTTTTAAACTTCAATTGCATTCCTCGCTGGGGCAACGTTTTGTTTACAAACCAGCCCTATTGCATTAGACTTACTAAAATACTTTATGAAAAAAGTTATTTGAGTTCGGCAACCACCTTGTTTCAGGTGAATTAGAGCTTGTTTGGTGACTTTCTCGGGGAATTGCAGAGGTTCCTAAAAAGCGAAATTGAAGAACTCAACGTGGTTGTTATGCCTGACTTTTTCCTTGACAGGCTGGTAAGCCTAAACTGCGACGTAAAGGCTTTTTCTGAAAACCTCGGAAACGTGGTTAGACGAAAAGGCGGCAGCATAGACAGGATAGAACAAACAGAGCTTAGAGGAGGAAACGCAATCAACACAGCCTCTGCCCTAGCCGCCTTAGACGTGAAAACCACACCAATAGTGTGCACAAACAAGCTCGGAGCACAACTAATCAAATTTTACCTTAAACCAGAAACAGCCAACCTTTCCCACATCAAAATCTTCGAGAAATCATCAATAACAACCGCGATAGAATTTAAAACGGAAAACGGAAAAATCAACGTTATGCTCAGAGATGTAGGTTCACTAGCCGATTTCGGACCACACCACTTAAGTGATGAAGACTTCGAAGCGACTGAAAATGCTGATTATGTCTGCGTTTTTAATTGGGCTGGAACAAGACGCTTTGGAACAGAACTGGCTGAGACTGTTTTTCGCCATGCAAAAATGAAGGGAAGGGGAAAAACCTATTACGATACCGCAGACCCAACCCCCAACAAAGGAAAAATTACGGAATTAGTGAAGAATGTCTTGCAGAGCAAATATGTGGATGTTTTAAGTGTGAATGAGAACGAAGCGATTTGTTATGCATCACAGCTAAGCAGCGAAATAGAAGAATTGAGAAGAAGTTTGAAGTTTGACGAGTTAGCAAAGGAATCTGCAAGAGTTTTGGCATCACATCTATCAGCAAGAGTCGACTTACACACAACAAGCTTTTCAGCGTCATTCACTAAAAAAGGTGAAACGGTCATCTCGGTGTTCCAAGTTCCAGTTTTGAGAGCAACAGGAGCCGGGGATGCTTGGAACGCTGGAAACATTTTGGGAGATGCCCATGGCCTTTCAGACGGTTGTAGACTGACGTTAGCCAACGTGGTTGCAGCCTATTATATCTCGAACCCGAATGGAATGCATCCTACACGAAAACAGTTAATAGAATTCTGTGAGAAGTTAAAGCGAAAATCAACGTTATAGTATTCCTCATCTACTTTCTAAATTTGTTAATTCCTCAAGTACGGAGATTGTTTTCTCCTTCGAAGCTTTCTCCTTAAGTGCCTTAAGGTTAACTTTAGTGTATTTCAAAATTGCTTTTATGTCATCCTTATCTTTTAAGGCTCTTTCTTTGGGAACCGTTGCCTTTATCATACGTAACTTTGCTAAGATTAACGCCTCAGGAGTTTGGTAGTAGGTGGGTATTCCAAGAATGCTGCCTTTTCTCTTCTCAAGCTTTTTGTCTGATAGGATAACGTCTATCGTGAAAGGCGTCTTCTCATCTTCTAAAGTAATTATTTTAAAACCCGATTTGAATGAAGCCTCTATTTTTCTTTCACTAACCCGCAGCCCAGCCTTCCTCAATTGTGTAGCCAGAAAATTCGTGTTCTCTAGAGCAAAATTAACCACAATGTCTATGTCCATAGTAGTTCTAGGTACACCGTAATGACTCGCTGCCAAAGCTCCAGTGAACATATAGTCTATTTTGGCATCATTTAAAACCTTAACAATTCGTTTAATTAAGTCTTCAAAACTGTTCAGTTTCTAAACCCTCGGATGATAACGTTTACCAAATTGTATTCTAGCCCTAAGCTTTTCCAGAAGCTCCTTTTCGTTAATGGTTTTATTTTGTTCTCTAATAGCGTCGGCGCAAATGCGAGTGCATACATCTACCATGTTTATTGACAAATTAACCTTTTCTTCTGGACTCAATTTTTCAAGGTTCAAGGATTGCACCAAATTTTACAAGTTATGTTTAGCTAAATTAATTTAAATGTATTCACTGTTTTAACCTTGAAGAAGCCTAAATAATGTGGGAAGTTGGGAAAATTTGAAGTCAAAATTATTTGGCAGTTCTGGAGTGCGCGGTTTAGTTAATGTTGATTTGACGCCGATTTTGGCGACTAAGATAGGTTTGGCTGTTTTCACATTTTCTGAAGCGAAAAAGATACTTGTAGCTCGGGATACAAGAGTTTCTGGTTTGATGCTTGAGAATGCGTTAGTTTCTGGTCTTTTGGCTGGAGGAGCAAATGTTAACTGCTTGGGTGTTGTGCCGACTCCTGTGTTGGCGTATTTGACGAAGAAACTGAACGCTGATGCTGGTGTGATGATTACAGCTTCGCATAACCCGCCCCAATATAATGGCATAAAAATTTTCAACAGCGACAGCATGGCTTACGGTGAAGAAAGCCGAAACAACATTGAAAGAATTATGAAGCGTGAAAATTTTAGGTTGGCGAATTGGCGGAATGTCGGTGAAGCTCTGTTTATTGATGAAAGCCACCTCTATGTTGAAATGGTACAGAAGATTGTGAAATTGAATAAGAAATGGCATGTCATAGTAGACCCTGGATGCGGAGCAACCTACAACATTGCACCATTGATTTTTAAAAGCTTAGGATGCAAAGTAACAGCCATAAATGCACAGCCTGACGGATTCTTTCCCAGTAGAAGCCCGGAGCCAAACGCTGAAACTCTAAAGCCTCTGGCTAAAATCGTTCAAGAGTTAGGTGCGGATGTAGGAGTAGCCTACGACGGTGACGGTGACAGAGTGGCTTTCACTGGTGAGAAAGGCGATTTTGCAGACTTTGACCGTGTTTTAGCGGCGTACGCTGCTTATGTCGCAAAGAAAAAGCATGGTGGAACCGTAGTGACGAATGTTGAGGCGTCCATGTGTGTTGAAAAAATGGTGGAAAAGCATGGTGGAAAAGTCATCAGAACAAAGGTTGGTGATGTTTACGTTGCGGAAGCAATAAAACAGTTTAACGCCGTCTTCGGTGGAGAACCTTGTGGAGCATGGATACACCCGCAATTTCATTACTGTCCAGACGGAATATTTTCATCAGCGTTGCTTCTGAAAGCCTTAGAAGATGAAAATAAAAGATTGTCAGAATTCATCTCTGAAACACTGCAGTATCAGACCATCAGAGAAAATATTGTGTGTAAAAATGAAATAAAATACGGAGTTGTGAAAAAAGTCGGGGAAGGTTTAAAATCTGTTTTTCCAGAGTATAGGCAGCTTTTAACAGTTGACGGTTTTCGCTTAACCCTTGAAGAGGGATGGATTTTAGTAAGGGCGTCTGGAACGGAACCTCTTATACGGTTAACCGTGGAGGGTGAATCATTAAAAGCAACTAAAGAGATAATGGGAAAAGCTGTGGTGCTTGTTAAAAAAGTTGTGGAGGAAATGGAGAAATGAAGGCTGTGATTTTGGCTGCTGGAGAAGGTGTGAGACTTCAGCCAATCACGTTAACCAGACCGAAGCACTTGATTAAGGTTGGTGGAAAACCGATACTTGAACGCTGTTTAAATACGCTTAAAACTTCGGGGGTAAATGAAGCAGTAATAGTTGTTTATTATATGGCAGATGTAATCCGCGAATATTTTGATGATGGAGAAAAGTTTGGATTAAAAATTGAGTATGTGGAGCAGAAAGCAGTGCTTGGAACGGGTAACGCGGTAGGTGTTGTAGAACCGTATGTGAAGGATGATTTCTTGCTGGTTTATGGTGATTTGTTGTTCACAGCAGAGGCTTTGAAAAAAGTTATCGGTTTACATAGAAAAGAAAAACCTGCTACAACCATGGCTGTTGTCCCTGTTGAAAAGCCTGAAGATTATGGAATAGTAGAGTTTGAAGATGAGAAGCATGTAAAGCGTATAATTGAGAAACCAAGCCGTAAAGAAGCACCTACAAACTTGGCGAACGCGGGTGTATACGTTTTTTCAACAGAAATTTTCGAGAAAATAAAAGAGACGTCAGCCTCAGCCAGAGGCGAATGGGAAATTACAGATGCAATTTCGTTATTGTTAAAAGAGAAAAAGCCAGTTTTAGCAGTTAAGATTTCGACGGAAGATTGGTTTGACATTGGAAGACCTTGGGATTTGCTTGAGGCAAACCGTTGGATGCTGATGAAAATGGAACATAAAGTGTATGGGCGTGTGGAAAATGGTGCACACTTGATTGGTCCGGTAACAGTCGCGGAAACCGCATGCATACGCTCTGGAGCGTATATTGAAGGACCCACATTCATAGATGAGGAAAGCGACATAGGACCGAACTGTTATATTCGTCCATGCACAAGCATAGGCAAAAAAGTGCGGATAGGCAACGCTTGCGAAATAAAAAACAGCATAATCATGGATAACGTGCACATTGGTCATTTATCTTACGTAGGCGACAGCGTAATAGGCGAAAACTGCAACCTAGGTGCAGGAACAATAACCGCTAACTACCGACTTGACGCGGGAACAATAAAGATGATGGTGAAAGACAAGGTCGTAGATAGTGGAAGAACAAAGCTTGGAGCAGTCTTAGGCGATGATGTGAAGGCTGGGATAAATGCGCTTTTCATGCCCGGTGTCAAAGTAGGAAATAGCAGCTGGATTGGACCTAATGTTGTTGTTTACCGTGATTTGCCAGCCAACACCATGGTGTCGCTAAAGCAAGACCTTGAGGAAAGAAGGCTAAATTCTTAATAGTCAAGTGCGATGATTGTGCGTGCAAGCTTTGAGACCCCCTCTATTTGGCTCCAAATATCGCTGAATCTCTATTTCGTGGCTTTTTCCCTATGGATTGTATTTTGCTTTCCTCTTATACATTAGAATCAAAATTTTAACTTTAGGCTTTGAACCATGTTGTTCGATGAAAATCTTGTTTAGTGGAATAAATCTTCTTTTGGCTAGTTAAAATCCTAAATACATGTTTTCACATGTTTTAGGTGGTAATGGAGGTTTAGAAGTTGTCAATAGCGCAGAGAAAGTTTTTCACAGAAGTGGCGGCATTGGTGGATAAAAGTGTGATTGTTGCAACTACAACCGAAAAAACGTACAGTGGAATGTTAATCGGCATTAACCCTGATACTTTAAGCCTATGCCTGGCGGAGGCAAAGGATGAGAAAGGAAGAACATTGCATAGAGTTTTTCTTAACGGAAATGTTGTGGCTCAAATATTGAGTGTGGAGAAACCGTTCGACTTGAAAGCTTTGGCAGAACGTCTTGAAAAAGTGTTTCCAACAATGGTTAGACTTTACGAGGATAAAGGGTTCATATGGGTTATGGATAGAGTTAAACTCACGGAAAAGGGCGTGGTGGAAGGTTCAGGTCCGGCTGCTGACCGTGTGCAAAAAGTTTACGACCAATTTATCAGCGAAATAAAAGGTTAAATGAACCAGCGAAGCTGAGATTCCTCTTTCTTCTTTTCTTCTGTACCGCTTCTAACTAAACCGAAGGATTCCAGTATTTTCGTGGTTTTTTCAGCGGCAACATCCAACTTTGACAAATCAATTTTTAAGTTCAAAAATTTGTTTAAAGCCGATAAGGCTTGACGTGAAGCATTTGCATCCGGATATGTGCCTAGAGTCTCTACTAGAAGCGAAAATCCGTTAAACCCTCTAAGTTTGCCGAGTCCTATTAGAAGACCGGCGATGCCGAATATTTGTCCAACCATTTTTTTTGCTCCGAGATTTAGGGCTTCCTTTAATGTTTCAGGGTCTGATGCCGCGCAGTAAATTTCTGGGGTTTTCTTTCTTTCTTCTTGTTTAAACCCGCCCAATGTAATTATGTAATGACAACCTAGCTCTTCAGCTATGTCCAAAACACGTCCACAAAGCTCATACTGTCCAAAAGTTGTTAAAGCCTGAGTGTTGCCATACCATAAGATTAAGTCGCGACCACCATCACGGCTTTTATAATAATAAAGCTCGTTTATCGGAGAACGTGTACCTCCGGTTTCGGTTGTCACTGCTAAATCTTGAAAAGATGAAGAACATATTTGAGCGAAAAGCTTGGCTTCCAATTCATGGATTAAGTGTAAAGTTGCAATGTTGGCTACAAACCCTATGCCTGGCAACCCCTCAATCAAGACAGGATTATTTAGGCTTGGTTTCTCATGAATTTGAATCACACAAACCATGCTTTGACCTCCTTATGATAGACAGGTAGGTAGAAAGGAAAATAACGATATAAGCGTGCTTATTTGTGGAAGAAATAAATAGTTAGAAATCTGTCTTCAATTATTGGAGAGAACTGCATGACAAAAAACATATTCTTTGTTGTACATGATGAAGAATCTTACGAGAAGCATCCAGATTTAATAGGTTTCTACGTTAAAACTGATTTAGACGGCAAACCTATGAGAAATGCGAGGGGCGAACTAATCCCCGAACACCCAACTGTTAACGAAATTAGACCAAAAGATAGAGTGATCTGCTATACACGAGGGGATTATCTTATAAGAGGCATATTTGAGGTCACTGAAAAATTAAAAGAGGGAGATGCTCGTAGGGCTAAGGATTGGACGCGTGGACTCGTTCAGTTTGTGATCGAACTAATCTTGAAGCCAAGAGGCGATGTTGACTTTAGAAATATAATTTTCTCTGGAAAAGATAGTCTTGAAATGTTTGGGCACCTAGATAATTTGAAGAAACAATGGGGAATGTCAATAGGCGGAAGAAATTATATAAGAAAAATTAGTTTGCATGATTTTGAAATTATAGAAAAGGCTTTACGCCATACCTTAAAACTTGAAGCCAAAGAAGAAGAGGGGGAGATGCCTAAGTTCCCACGAGTGCATCTTGCAACTCAATTTAAACTTGTAAAAATATTGAAAAGTTACAGGCTCAAGGTTCATGTGGCGAGAAACAATAAAGTAAAGATGTCAGAGAAAGGTGAGGATGTTCTTGAAAGTATTCCCGAGTTTCATAATGAGCACATTTGTGACATTGCTTCAAGAATTGATTGCGTTGCTTTTTCAGAGAGCAACGTGCCGAGAATTTTGATTGAAGTAGTTGATACTCCGGCAACTCTAACAGAATCCCTCTACAGACTGAATGAAGTCGCTCTAGTGTATCCCAGGTCAGAGGAACAGAGATTCTACATAGTTGGTCCCGAAATCTTAAGAAATAACTTCAATGAAAAAATTGAGTCTCTAACCTTCAAGTCTCTAAAAGACGTAAATTGTATGTTCAAACCATATCAAGAAGTTAACGAACTTTTCATGGAATCTCAAAAGAAAAAACCAAAGCTTTGATCGTTTAATTGGGCTTAATGATGACTTTTGAAATAAAAGAGAGAGATTTGCTTGCGAGAATTGGGAGACTAAAAACTAAACGTGGGGCAATTGAGACTCCTCTTCTCTTTCCAGTTATAAACCCGTCTATACAGCCTATTTCTCCTAGAAGGATTCGTGAGGTTTTTGGTTATGAGGCTCTAATTACTAACGCATACATATTGAAGAAGCGTTTTCAGAATGAGCCAATAGAAGAGGGCTTACACAAGTTTTTGGACTTCAACGGAGTCATAATGACCGATTCAGGCGCATACCAAATCCTCGTTTATGGAGACATAGAAACAACCCCACAAGAAATTATAGAGTATCAAGAGCAGATAGACACGGACATAGCCACAATTCTGGATTGGCCAACAGGCTGGAAAGTCACAAGAAAACACGCAGAACAAACAGTAAATGAAACATTAAAGAGAGCCAAACAACTCTTCAAGACAAAAACTCGCGAGGACATCCTCTGGGTAGGGCCAGTTCAGGGAGGCAGATACCTAGACCTTGTAGCCAAATCCGCCACTGAAATGGGAAAACTGCCGTTTCAAATATACGCGTTGGGAAGCCCAACCGAGGTTATGCAAAGTTACCGGTTTGATGTTTTAGTTGACATGATTATGACTGCTAAAATGAATCTGCCCGTTGAAAAGCCTCTCCATCTTTTCGGAGCAGGACACCCCTTCATGTTTTCTTTGGCTGTGGCGCTTGGATGCGATATTTTCGATTCTGCAGCCTACGCCATATACGCTAGAGAAAACCGTTACATGACGGAATATGGCACGTCAAGATTGAATGAACTTGAGTATTTCCAATGCACATGCCCAAAATGCTCAAAAACAACTCCAAAAGAAGTTTTAGAGATGCCTCAAAAAGAAAGAGAAGTCTTTCTTGCTGAACATAACCTTTACGTGTGCATTTCCGAGTTAAGACGCATAGAACAAGCCATAAAAGACGGCAGACTATGGGAATATTTAGAATTGAGGGCACATGGGCATCCAGCTTTACTTCAAGCTCTAAAAAAGTTGAAGAAGCACGAAGATTTCGTTGAAAAACACAGTCCAGCGGTAAAAAAGAGCGGTTTGTTCTTCTTTAATTCCATTGGGCTTATTCGACCAGAAGTTGTCCGACACAGAAAGAGATTGATGGAAAGGTATTCCCCTCCAAAGGAAGCGAAAATTCTTTTGCTTATACCTCAAACTCGAATGAAACCATTTCACAAGTCAAAGGAACTCAAAGAAACTGCGAAACTGCTTCAACACATACTTAAGGAACGTTTAAACGAGGTTCAAACATGTTTTTATGCGGCTCCGTTTGGCGTAATTCCAATAGAGCTTGACGAGGTTTATCCCCTTTCTCAACATGAAACCGTTCTCCCACTTGATAAAGAAACAGTGGAATACGTGGCAAATCAAGCAGCGAACTACATTAACCACACGAACTACGAAGTGGTTGTGCTACTTCATAACCCAGAAAATTGGAATGAATCCGTTCTGAAAATGTGCAGAAAAACTTGCTTGAGAAAAAACATCAAATTTAAATACCTCAACATCAAAGAAAAGCGGAGCAAAACTATGTCAACACGATTAGAGAAAATTTTCCGAGAAAAGTTGAGCGAGTAACCTTGATTAAAGCTGATTTGCACACCCACACAATCTATTCATTCGATGCCTCAATCCACCCAAAAACCATAGTAGACCAGCTCTATGCACACCCCTCCATCAAAGCCGTAGCCATCACAGACCACAACACAATTGAGGGCTACTACAAAGTGCGCAAATTAGCCTCCGCATACCAAGACATTCTAATAATTCCGGGAGTTGAAGTAAGTGCAGTTGAAGGTGACTTAACAGTCTTAGGTGTTGCAGAATTGCCACCCAAACCTTGGACTGTAGAAAACGTAGTTGACTTTACAAAGGAAAGAGGCGGCTTAGTCGTCGTTGCCCATCCCTACAGAGCGTACGGGTTAGGTGACTTGGCGAAAAATTATGATTTTGATGCAATAGAAGTTTTGAATGGCATTTCGGCGCCTCACGTTAATAAAATGGCGGAAAACTTAGCCAAAGCTATGGGTTTGCCGGGTGTTGCTGGTAGTGACGCCCACCGTGTGCATGAATTATGGACTGTTTATACAGAGGTTCAAGCTTCCTCAGATGCCGATGAAATCTTGAAGGCTATCAAGAAAGGGTTGGTTAGGGTTGCTTCAACAAGAAAGTCAATACATTTTTAAAAGAGCGGAAAGCATGATTACTGCATTAGCGGATGTAAAGAAATGAGTTCATTACAAATCAAATTTTTAGGTGGAACCCGTGAAGTCGGTAGAAATGCAATAGCCGTAAAAACCGAAAAAACACAAGTTTTGCTAGACTATGGAGTCATGCTAAACCACGAGCCAGGATTTCCAATGCACATACCACCAAAAGACGTGGACGCAATAATTTTAACCCACAGCCACCTCGACCACTCAGGCGCAATCCCCATATTCTATATTCACGAAAAGAAACCGCTTTACACAAACAAATTGACCTCAGAACTAAATGAATTACTAATTTCAGACTTCATCCACCTTTCCAGCTATTACCTGCCATTTGAATATCTTGAACTAAAAACCATGATGAGAAACAGCAAGCACGTAGACTTCGGCGTCGAAGAAAAAATCGGAGACATCAAATTCCAGCTCTTCAACGCTGGACACATCCCTGGAAGCGCACAAATACTAATAGAGACTGAAGGAAAAAAACTGCTTTACACAGGCGACTTCAACACCGAGGACACAAGGCTTTTGAAAGGCGCAAAAATGGAATACAATGACTTAGACGCTGTGATAATCGAAAGCACATACGCAGATGAGGAACACACAGAACGCTCAGAACTAGAGAAACAGTTCATAGCGGACGCCGCCGACATCATAGAGATGGGAGGCACCGTTCTTGTTCCAGCATTTGGGGTTGGGAGATCCCAAGAAATCGCATGCATCCTAGCTGCTCACAATTTTGAATATCCAGTCGCTATTGACGGTATGGTCCGTGGAGCAAATAGCATAATGATGAGACACGGTCAATTCCTGCGAGACCCAAAACTGCTTAATGATGCTTTACATTCCGCTCATTGGATTGAAGGCTGGAGAGACCGAAGAAAAGCAGCTAAAAAACCTGGCGTTATCATTTCGACTGCAGGCATGCTTAAGGGCGGTCCATCCGTATTTTACATATCAAAGATTGGGAAAAAAGCGCGTAATGCCGTCTTTCTAGTCAGCTATCAGATTCCAGCCACGCCTGGGAGACAGTTACTTGACAAGGGTATATGTGTTATTGACGGAAAAATGCGAAAGATTAAGGCACGGGTTGGACACTTCGATTTTTCATCTCACTGCGGAGCAAACGAGCTTAAAGAATCCGTGAAAAAACTGGGTGGAAAACCAAAAGTTTATGTAGTTCACGGCGCGGAAGGAAACTGTGAACTTTTCGCAAAATGGATAAAGAATGAATTAGGTTTAGAAGCCACTGCCCCCAAGACCGGGGACGTAGTTAAAGTTTAAAGTGAAATGTATGAAAATTGGAGTCTTACGCATTGGACAAGTAGACTCTTATGTAATAAGCAGAATTCAAGAAAACTTGAACATGATTTTTCCCAGAACAACATGCACGTTACTTACTGAAACATTGTCGATACCAGAAGAACCGTTCAACAAGACAAGACAGCAATACAGCTCAAACAGTTTACTAAGCAAGGTTCACAGTTACGCTGAAAAAGAGAAAGTTTTAGACCGAATTTTGGGAGTTGTGGATGCCGACATTTTCGTTCCAGAATTAAACTTTGTCTTTGGGCAAGCAGAATGCCCGGGAAAAGCAGCCTTGATATCTTTATGGAGACTTAAACCAGAATTCTACGGAAAACCTTCAAACATGGAGCTTTTTGTGGAGAGAAGCACCAAAGAGGCTATACACGAACTTGGACACGCTTTAGGCTTAAGACATTGTTCTAACCCATTCTGTGTTATGTATTTCTCCAATTCCATATTCGAAACCGACAGAAAGCAAAGCTTATTCTGCGACAAATGCTACTTAAAAATTGAAAAAATCGTGGATAAACTAGGGCGAAAACCTTGAATACCAAATTTAAGGCTGGACTGATACACTTAACACCCATTCTAGCAAGCCTACTATTCGGCATGCTGTGTGCCATCCTAACTTCAACAGCTCCATCGAAAATTTACGAAGTCACCCCCTTTCCCGAGGGCATTTCCGGGTCTCTGGGTAACGCATGTTACTTTGTCATCCTCGTTGGAGTCGGCGCATCACTGTTATACCTGCTTTTAAAACGAAAAAACCGCAAATTAGTTACCTTGATCATTGGCTTTGCTTTAACAACCGCAGTTTTTATGCTTTCCATCATCTATTTATACGCAGCATTTTCCATGTTTGCCATCCCTCAAATCGAAGCCTTAACCCTAATCCTGATCATGTCCTTGCTCATAACCGCCACAGTTGACTTTGTAATTTTTCGAAAACGCAACAGAACTTGTGACTTGGTAGTTCTATGTTTAGGAGGAGCCCTAGGCACATTTCTAGGAATTTCAATCCCTACCTTAAGTGCCACATTGATTCTAGTTTTTCTAGCAATCTATGACGTATTCGCTGTTTACCATGGACCTGTGGGAAAAATAGCTCACAGCGGGCTTGAGCAACTTCGCGGTTTAAGCTTCTCTTTTAAGGATATTCAAATGGGGTTAGGTGATTTAACATTTTATTCTATGCTTTCAGGGCATATGCTCCTCTATTTCGGCTTTATTCCATGCCTAGCCTCTATAATTGGTATTTTGTTTGGATGTCTATTAGCTTTTAAAATGCTGGAAAGGAAGGGAATGTTCCCTGGATTGCCCTTTCCGATACTCTTTGGTTTAACGGCAGGTCTTCTTGTTTCACTGATATGATTCTAAACTCTTAGGCTTGAAAGGACTAGACGGGTGGAGTTTACATCAACCTCTATGATTTTGCAGTTTCTGAGTTCCTTAGATTCTCCAAGCACATCCTTAACAATCACATTATTGCTTTCCATCTTTGCGTAAACCGCGTCTTTGAATACTGTTTTTCCGTCAAGGATTACGGTGAATTCGCACATTCTCCATTCCAACCGATAACCATAGAAAGCATAAGCTTAATTATAAACTTCCCCCTTAAAGCCGTGAAAGGATGAGTTATGCGTATGTATATTTTGGATAAATAGTTATAATTCATGAGCATTATAGACTTCAAATCTAATAGTTTGTTAAAAGATGAAGTGAATGCCCAAGGAAAGCGAGAAACCCTCAAGCGTTGACATATTCCAACTTTTAACGGAAACTGTGGAAAAGGAGAGAAAGAAGCGAAGAGAGGAGCTTCTTGCACCGCTGGGCGTAAAGGAATTCTTTGCTGAAGGAAGTATAAACATTAACAAAAGAACATGCCAGGCGTCGAGTGCAAGCTCTGCATAGAGGCGTGTCCAACCAACGCTTTGTATTGGAAGGCTGGAGATGTTGGAATGATAGAAGAACTTTGTGTATACTGCGGGGCATGCGTCTTAAGCTGCATAGTGGATGACTGCATAAAAATTGTAAGGAAAAGGTTAAACGGCGAAGTTGAAAGCTTCAGCAAGCCAAGAGACTTCATGACCCTTCAACATAGCATTAACGCCAAAAAGCGTTTTGAGAGAATTCAAGATGTCTTTCCAAAAGCTGAAGACTACCTTAAACGGTATGGTAAGCCGAAAAAATAGAACCTATCTGTGTGCCGTGTGACTATACCTCCCTTATATATAGATTGAACTTCTAGTACCTCGGTACGAAGAACGTGTTTTGGAGGTTTTCGATTGCAATGTTCCCTGCCGTTTTTCGGCAAACACAGTAGTCACTTACCAACAGATCTTTTTGGGATTGAAAATTTTATTTGCTGTTTATTCTATAATGCTGGGGTGTGAGGAAAGAAATCTTTGGTTGAGGCTTCGAGGGTCAAGTTTACTAGGCATGCTGTTGCGAAGTTCGAAGTGGTGAAGCATTATGGTTTTGAAATCAGCGAGAAACAAGTAGTTGAAACGGTTCTTAATCCAGAACGTTTAGACAGAAGAGATGATCAATATTTTGCGATTAAAACCATAAATTCAAGGTATGCTCTAAGGGTTGTTTACGAAGAGAGGAAAGGCTATTTAGTTGTGATAACCTTTTATCCTGTTAGGCGGAAGCGCTATGGCGTACAAAATCAAGTATGACGAGGATGCTGATGTCCTTACGGTTATTCTTAGAGAGAAAGGCAGGCTTTCCTATGCGGAGGAGGTAGGGGACGTTATAGTGCATTTTGACGAGGATGGAAAACCGCTTTTCATGGAGATACTCAGAGCCAGCAAAATAGTTCCACTAATGGTCGAAGGCTTGGCCAAGAAAGAAGTAACAGTGACTTAAACGATACAAGTCAAAACCATAGAAAATGTGGGTTTAATACTTCGCAACAGCTTTTTGCAGTTTTTCCGGGCAAGGTTTGTAGAATAGACCCTATAGGTTCTTACAATGAATCTTCTTAAACTCCAAATAGACATGTTTACTATTGAAAAAACAGGCTACAACATCGCCCATATATATCGACAAGAAAAAGGAGTTTCTGAAAATACTCTAAACCTTTTTGGACTTATTTGCTGATCTAACCTAGTCTACTTTTCCTGTGCAAACCACCCAAAATCCTTCATCTTTAATGTTTAACATACGACATGTCAAAAGGTTTTATTTGCAGTTTCACATAAAGCAAATTTATGTTACCTTTGGAAGCGGTTTTAAAACCACTCCTAAAGAAACGTTTGATTTTCCTATGGCGTAACGCACTACACACTACTCAAAATTTGGACGAAACACTATCAAAGCCTCATAAGGCCTATTTTACGAGCAAAGGCAGCTTCTTTTTATCTTCCGAAGGAGCAAAGACGTTTAGCCAGATCATTGACGAAATGAAAGAAGTTGAAGAAGTGAAACTCAAGTTTTCAGGTAAATACCTTGAAAGGATACTTAACGACGCTATAGTCGAGCTAATGCATGTCGGCGAAAAGGACATTCAGGTTGCAGCTCAGAAGCAGGTCGACGATATATTTAAAGTCTTGGCGACACCAACGGTCAATTGGACCATAATAGTGCCAATAGTAAACTTGAAAATGGAATTAGATGAATTACGAATCGGAAAAGTTCGATTATTCACGTTCAAAGCCGATGATAAGAAAAGGTTGCAATCTGAAATTGTGAAAATATATGAGGAGTTGCAGTCAAAAAGTACGAACCTCCCGAAAGACATTCCAAGCTCGCTAATATCAGTACTTGAAAAAGATTTGGAAAAGAATTTTGGAATTTTGTTGGTGTGGTCTGTGCCCAAGCAATTGTATCTGCTGTTGACAATGAACGGGCACAAGACATTGGAATGCAAGAGATAAGCATGGCTTTGGATGCCTTACGCTTCTACAGATTGGGTCCTAATTTCAGGCATCCTTTCTTTACTAAAGACCGCTTTGATGTTCAGGGCAATATTCATTCCGACATACAAACTGTAATTCTCTATGCCCTCAACAGAGATTTCGTTTCCTCACGAAATAAAAGGATTCCTAATGCCTTTCGAGATTACTAAGACCGCTTTGATGGCCAGTCGGATCATGGGCGTGGGACATCGAAAAAGCGGAGGATATCCTGACTTTACTCTTTCCGTATGGTCTCTCGATATGTTTAGATGGATGTTTGAGAGCGAAGTAAAAGACGTCGAATGGATGATGAATTATCCTAGGATTGAGAAATATGGTGGAATCTTAGGCTACAACACAATGGGTTTAATAAAATTCGCAAATGGTATTGTTGGCTCGCTGCATTGCGCCGCTTCAGTGACCACATCAGCAAGCACCAGCAGACTGGAGGTTTACGGAGACAACACAAATGTTCTACATGCCATCTGGGTCGACAAGATAATCCTTTACGGACCTGAAGAGAAACCGCAAGAATGGAGCCTAGACGTAAAAGGCACGAGAGTTTGGGGTCATCGACAGCTAGATGAGCATTTCATAGAATGCATTCTCCGGAATAAGCAACCAGCGGTGAGCGTGGAAGACGCGATAAAAGCACAGGAAATTGCACAAAAAATTGTAAAGCGCATAAAATAACTGAGGACTACGTCTTAAAGTCAAACGCTATACGCGTACTCCTCCTAATTAATCAAAGAAATAGCAGGCATCTAAAATTCAGTGGATTAAGATTACAAGCAATTATATTTCGCGGATTTCGCATTGAAGTTTTTTTATGATTTCTTCAGCCTTTGTTGGTTCAGCTTTTAAAGTGTAGAGTCTTTTTGGCGTGCGAAGCTTCAATTTCACAATGTCTTTTAATCTTTTCACTGCACAGTATTCTGCACGTTCGCTTATTTCAACGAACTTGTCAGGGTCAAAGATTTCTGAGGGCATATGACTACCACGGTTCAGTGCTTTCTTACAGAATCATGTTTTTATCTGTTTTGGTGGGCCGGGCCGGATTTGAACCGGCGACCTTCTGCACGTCAAGCAGATGTCCTAACCGAGCTAGACTACCGGCCCTCGCATGTTTTATGAAGAGTACATTTCAAAATAGTTTTCGGTTCAATGCCAATTTATTTCTTTCTCAGCTTTACACCTTGGATAAAGATTTAAGACATAGAGAGTTAGAAATAGCTGGATGTGCCGGGATGGCAGAGCGGATAATGCGCAGGCCTTGAGAGCCTGTGGTCCTGTGGGACCGCATGGGTTCGAATCCCATTCCCGGCGCCTTTCTCTTTTCCAATCCTTCTTCGTGAAAAAATTCTTTCTATATTCACAAAAAGGAATAGACTCTTTGACAGAAATAATGAACTATCTAGAGCCCTATTAAGGCGTAGGCAATAATCAACGGTGCAAACAATGACGCTATCAGAGATATTACTGTTACCAAAGTGTTTAACGATGGACCAGCTGTATCTTTGAATGGGTCACCCAGAGTGTCTCCAATGACTGCTGCCTTATGAGCATCTGAACCTTTACCGCCAAAATGCCCATCTTCTATAAACTTTTTCGCGTTGTCCCACATTCCACCCGAATTAGCCATCAGTATCGCAAGCATGAACCCGCTGAATATGCTTCCAGCTAGGTACCCAGCAAGAGCGCGAATACCACAGATGAAGCCAACGGCTAAAGTAGCCGTAATTGACATTACAATTAGAGGAACCAATGCCTTTAGAGCCGCTTTTGTTGCGATGTCTACGCAAGACGCATAATCGGGTCTTACTCCTTCTTTACCCTCCTTCAGACCTGGAATTTCTCTGAATTGTCTTCTGATTTCTTCAATCATCACGGAAGAGTTCTTCGAAACGGCAAGCATGCACATAGCTGAAAATAAACATGGAATAGTAATACCGACGAAAACTCCAAGCATAACTAACGGGTTCATTAAATCAAAACCAATCAGTTCGCCTGTTAGATCATTAACTATTGTCTGATATGTCGCAAGCAACGCAAGCGCTGTCAATCCTGCAGCCCCTATTGCAAATCCTTTCGATATAGCTTTGGTGGTGTTACCGGCTGCATCAAGTTTATCCGTTATATCAATTACTTCCTCCCCTAATCCGGACTGTTCAGCGATTCCCTTTGCATTATCACCTATAGGCCCGTATGCATCGCCGGCGACTATTGTTCCAACGATGGATAACATTCCAAGAGCGCTCATACCAACCCCGTATACTCCGGCTAAAAAGTACGCAAGTGCAGACGCTATAGCTATTCCGAGAAGCGGTGGAAACACGCTTATCAAACCGTAGGAGAAGCCTGTCACTATATTTATGGCTGCCCCTGTCTTCGATGCCTCGGCGGTCGTTCTGGCTGGAGGCCTATTTATAGACGTGTAATAATCTGATGTAATGCCGATGACAACCCCTGCTATTAATCCAACCACAGTTGCTTCCCATATTTTGTAGTCAATTTGGAGATAAATGGTTGCAACGAGTGTTAAGCCACCGAAGAGAAAGCAGGTTATGTACGTCCCTAAGTTAAGGGCTTTTCCTAGGTCTCCTCTTTTTCCAACTCTTACAACAGTTACGCCGAGAACGGAAGCAATAATTCCTAATCCAGCAAATATGAGGGGCATATTCATTTCCATTAATCCCAAAGAACTGCCTAATATCATTGCTGCCATTACACAAGCAACGTAAGAATCGAACAAGTCTGCTCCCATCCCTGCGACGTCACCAACGTTATCTCCGACGTTGTCAGCTATGACGGCTGGATTTCTTGGATCATCCTCTGATATACTAAGCTCTACTTTACCAACGAGATCAGCACTTACATCAGCCGTTTTGGTGTAGATGCCGCCACCGGCCTTTACAAACAAACTTAATGTGCTTGCTCCAATGCTATAGCCAAGGACTATCTCTGGGTCGCCTGTAATACCATAAACAATGCTTATTCCTAACAATGCTAATCCTACAACTGATAAACCCATCACGGCGCCGCCGCGGAATGCTATTGGAAATGCTCTGGTTAAGCCCTTTCTAGCCGCGTTAGCCGTTCTGACATTTGCTCTAAGTGCAACGTCCATGCCGAAATAACCAGCCAAAGCGGAAGAAAATGAACCAAACACGTATGCTAATGCCAAACTAATATTCTTAATCTTGGTTTCAGTAATCCAAACAGGTTCTGGGACAAAAATCCCTAACAGTGCAGCAACGATTACGACGAAGATTGCAAGAGTGGTGTATTCCCTCTTCAGAAAAGCGTTCGCACCCTCTTTTATTGCGCTAGAAATTTCTTGCATTCTTTTGGTTCCGGCGTCCTGTTTTTTTACACAATGATATAGGTATAACGCAACCAAAAGTGAGATTAACGCTGAGATTGGAGCTATCAACCATTCTTCCATATTTCGTCACTCCCGTAATTTTAAAGTTTAAACATCTAAATTTTAAGCTGTTTGCGAGCTGTAGACTGTTTCATAAACTATTTTATAACTTTAATGGTAAAACAATTCCTTGTGAAATGGAAAAGGATAAAAGAAATGCTTTAGCAAAGAGTTTTCTACATCAAGAGAAAAAGGGGTGAGGGCAGATGCAGAAACCATGGCACAGCATGAAAGTCAACGAAGTTTTACAAGCTCTTAACGCTAAGATAGAGGGCTTAAGCCAAGAAGAGGCTCAAAAACGGTTACAAGAGTTTGGACCAAACGAGTTAAAGAAGGAAAAGCGAAAGTCACCGGTTAAGCTTTTCTTTGAACAGTTCACAGACATATTGATTACAATATTGTTAATTGCCACAGTGCTTTCATTTGCTGTGGGAGAAGTTTACGATGGAATAGTTATAATAGCGATAGTCATGGCATGTGCGGTTTTAGGCTTTACCCAAGAGTACAAGGCGGAAAAAGCCTTAGAAGCTCTAAAAAAGATGACTGCTCCAACAGCCACGGTTTTACGTGACGGAAAAGAAGTGGAAATTCAAACGCGTGATGTTGTGCCGGGTGACATTCTTTTGCTGTACACGGGTGATAAGGTATCTGCGGACGCTAGGCTTATTGAAGCTATAAACATGAAAACGGATGAGGCTCCATTAACAGGCGAATCCACCCCTGTGAATAAGGATGTTAAACCTTTACCTGAAGAAACTCCCGTTTCTGATAGACGCAACATAGTATTTACTGGCACAGTTGTTGTTTATGGACGCGGCAAAGCACTTGTCACGTCAACAGGCATGAATACCGAATTTGGAAAAATCGCCAAAATGGTTCAAGTAACCGAAGAGGAAGAAACTCCACTTGAGAAAAGAATGAGTCATGTTGGAAAATGGCTTGGAATACTCTGCGTTGCAGTCTGCCTTTTCGTAGGAGTTTTCGGTATAATAAGAGGACGCGGACCTCTAGAAATGATTCTGTGGAGTATAAGCCTTGCAGTAGCCGCTGTTCCAGAAGCCCTGCCAGCAGTTGTGACCGGCGCACTTGCCGTTGGCATGTACCGTATGGCTAGAGAAAACTCCATAGTTCGAAGGCTTCCAGCAGTTGAAACTCTGGGTTGCACAAGCGTCATATGCTCAGACAAAACCGGAACAATGACCAAAGGAGAAATGACCGTGCAGAGAATCTACGTAAACGACAAGACTTTGAAAGTTACGGGCGTCGGCTACGAACCCCAAGGAGAATTCCTTTTTGAAGATAAGAAACTTAACCCAACCAAAGAAAAAGAGCTTTACACCCTCTTGAAAGGCGCAACTTTATGCAACGACGCGAAACTGGAGAAGGAAGAGGGAAAATGGGTTGTGAAAGGCGACCCAACAGAAGGAGCATTAGTGGTTGCTGCTGCCAAGGCAGGTTTATGGAAGGAAGAAATTGAAAAAGAAGAACCACGCATAAACGAAATTCCGTTTTCTTCTGAAAGAAAAAGCATGACCACAATTCACGAAGCACATGGCAAAAGCAAGATAGCTTACATGAAAGGCGCTCCCGAAATCGTTTTAGAAAAGTGCAAGAAAGTTTACACGAACGGAAAAGTACGTAAATTAACTGATGAAATACGCAGAGAGATATTGGCAGTAAATGAAGCCATGGCAATCCAAGCGTTAAGAAACCTAGGCTTCGCATACCAGGAACTGCCAGAATCTACAACTTCATTAAATGAAGAAGACGAAAAGGACTTTGTTTTCCTCGGAATAATGGGAATGATTGATCCTCCACGAGAAGAGGTTAAAGAAGCAATCTATATGTGTAGAAAAGCCGGAATCAAAGTTGTTATGGTTACTGGCGACCACAAATTAACAGCCGTAGCAGTAGCAAAAGAACTAAACTTGGTAGGTGAAAATGAAAAAGAAGAAGGCAGAGTATTAACCGGAGCAGAATTGGATAAACTCAGCGATGAAGAATTTGAGAAAAACGTTGAAAACGTTGTGATTTACGCAAGAGTTTCGCCGGAACACAAAGTCCGAATAGTGAAGGCTCTGAGGAAAAAGGGTTACATATGTGCCATGACAGGCGACGGAGTAAATGATGCACCGGCTTTAAAGATGGCTGACATAGGCGTGGCAATGGGAATAACTGGAACGGAAGTTACAAAGGAAGCTTCAGACATGGTTTTGGCGGATGATAACTTTGCAACGATTGTAAGAGCAGTTAAGGAAGGACGCGAAATCTACGACAACATCAAGAAGTACCTAACATATCTGCTTCGTTGCAACATAATGGAAATTCTCGTGTTATTCATTGCTATGATGCTAAGCCCGGAACCAGAATCAGCCATAGCTTTGACGACAATACAGATTCTTTGGGTGAACCTGACAACAGACGGCTTACCAGCCCTAGCCTTGGGTGTAGACCCAGGTGACCCAGACTTAATGGATAGAAAACCAAGAGATCCAAAGGAAAGTGTTTTCACACGGGATGTGAAAGTTTACTTATCTGCGGTTCCAGTATTGATGACGGTGCTTCTCTTGGGCGGATATCTCTTTTATCAGCCTTGGATAAGCAAACATAACTTGGTGGAAGCACGTACGCAACTCTTTACAGCGATAGTTTTAATGGAGCTGGCTAACGCTGTAAATGCGCGTTCACTTAAATACACAGTCTTTAAGGTGGGCGTGTTTAAGAATAAGCTCCTTTGGATTGCAATACTTTCCTCGTTAGGCTTGCAGTTGATGGTGCTTTACACACCAGCGCTTCAAGGTCTATTTGACGTGATATATCCAGAGCTGTTCGACTGGGCCGTAGCGATTGCTTTTACTTTAATAGTGTTCTTCAGCATAGAGGTCGGCAAATACATAGCCAGCAGAAGAAGAGCATAGTTTTCGCGGAAAAACTTATATCCTATACGTTACGAAGAAAGCCTTTCACATAAACAAAAGGAAGTTATATGAGTGAAAAGTTAGCGAATCCAGCACCTCTCGGACTCATGGGTTTTGGAATGACAACAGTGCTATTAAACTTGCATAATGCTGGCTTCTATCCCCTTGGCAGCATGATATTAGCAATGGGCTTAGTTTACGGTGGACTCGCTCAAGTGATTCCGGTATAATGGAGTATAAGAAAGGCAACATATTTGGCACAGTTGCATTTAGCTCTTACGGATTATTCTGGTGGTCTCTCGTTATTTTGCTTATTCTCCCTAATTCAACCATGTATGATCCTCAAATTCCAAAAGCTACAAAAGAAGCCATGGCAGCCTACTTCTTCATGTGGGGACTATTCACTTTCGTAATGTTCTTTGGCACATTGAAAACAAACCGTGCATCACAGTTTGTCTTCCTAAGCTTAGCGATACTGTTCTTCCTATTAACTGCAAGAGATTTAACCGGAAGTACAGAAATAGGCTTAATCGCTGGATATGAAGGTATAATCTGCGGGTTAAGCGCAGTGTATACAGCGTTAGCAGAAGTCTTAAACGAAGTTTACGGAAAGACCGTTTTACCCTTATTCCCAACGAGCAAGTAATGGCAATAGCACGCCACAACATACTTTTTTCTTTCAAAATGGCAGACGACGCTTACATGGTAGGTTTCACATGTTCTGAAGGGAAAGCTTATATGCAAAATTTCGTATTTTCCAGTAAAATCCAAACAAAAATATCTAGAGTGATTAATATGCTGTTTAAACCAATTGTGTGGGTTAAGAAAGACCCAGGAAAAAATAACGTGTTCTGGCCATCTGACGAACTTAAGAAGAAGGCTTGGGTGACCAATGAATCAATCTATGCCGAGGCAACGAAAGACCCGGTGGCTTTTTGGGCAAAACTTGCCCGCGAAGGAATTGAATGGTTCAAAGAATGGGATGAAACATACCGATGGGAGCCACCCTATTACAAATGGTTTGTTAATGGAAAACTGAACATTGCCTACAATGCTTTAGACAGACACGTGAAAAATTGGAGAAGAAATAAAGCAGCAATAATATGGGTGCCCGAACTGCCAGATGAGAAAGAAAGAGTGCTCACATACTTTGACTTATACCGTGAAGTCAACAAATTCGCTAATGTACTGAAGAGCCTCGGCGTGAAAAAAGGCGACAGAGTCGGAATATACTTGCCAATGATTCCAGAAGTACAAATAGCCATGCTGGCATGCGCCCGCATTGGAGTCATACACAGCGTAGTCTTCTCCGCCTTCAGCGGCAAATCCCTACAAGAAAGAATGATAGATGCAGAAGCCAAAGTTCTCGTAACAGTGGACGGATACTACAGACGAGGAAAACAAATAAACTTGAAAGCTGAAGCAGACAAAGGAGTTGAAGGAACCCCAATACAAAAAGTTGTGGTTGTAAAACGAACAGGCATGGACGTAAACATGGTTGAAGACAGAGACTACTGGTGGCATGAACTAATGAAAAACGCAGACAATTACTGCAAACCAGAAATCATGGACAGCGAAGATATATTATATATTCTTTACACGAGCGGCACAACAGGCAAACCAAAAGGGGTTGAACATCACACAGGCGGATACGCTGTACAAGCATATTGGACAACAAAATGGGACTTCGACCTTCACGATGAAGATGTTTTCTGGTGCACCGCCGATATCGGCTGGGTTACAGGCCACACCTACGGCTGCTACGGTCCACTCTTATGCGGTGTCACCATGCTGGAATATGAAGGCGCCCCAGACTATCCCCAACTAGACAGATGGTGGAGCATAGTAGAAAAGTGTGGTGTAACGGTCATTTACACGGCTCCAACAGCGATAAGAATGTTCATGCAATGGGGTGAAGAATGGCCTAAAAAGCATAACCTAAACAGTCTTCGAATACTTGGCACAGTAGGCGAACCCATAAACGAAGAAGCATGGCTATGGTATTTCCACAATATCGGCGGTGGAAGATGCCCAGTAATTGACACTTGGTGGCAAACAGAAACCGGCGGAACCTTAATCAACTCATTACCAGGCATAGGCCCATTTATCCCAACAGTTGCTGGCAGAAGCTTCCCAGGCACACTCCATGATGCCCTTGACGAAACTGGAAAACCCGTGACAATCGGCGAAGGCGGATACTTGGTGCAGAAAAGCCCGTTCGCGCCAGGTATGATTAGAGACATATGGAGAGACCCGGCGAGATATAAGGAATACTTCAGCGTTTACGGCGAAAAATACTACTACACAAGTGATGGAGCAAGAAGATGGGATGAGCTTGGGAACATTCGGTTAACTGGCAGGGTTGACGACGTCATGAAAGTTGCAGGTCACAGATTGTCAACGGCAGAGTTAGAAAACGCCATAACAAGCCATGAAGCAGTGGTGGAATGTGCAGTTGTAGCCTGCCCGCATGCCATAAAAGGTGAAGTGCCCGTAGCCTTTGTAACTCTAAGACCTAATGTAGAGTCTTCAGATCAACTCAGAAAAGAGTTGGTAAAACACGTTGATGCTACGATAGGACCCACGGCCAGACCTGACAGAATAATATTTACTTATGAACTTCCAAAAACACGAAGCGGCAAAATCATGCGTAGAATCCTAAAGTCTCTGGTTAGAAACGAACCCATCGGCGACACTACAACGCTTATGAATCCGGAGTCTGTTGAGCAACTCAAAGGAAAAGTTGGCTACAAAGGATAAATTTCTCTTTTTATCCATTTTAACTTTATGGATAGAATCTCCTTATTGTTCCGTGGAAATGGTATAGCATCAATTATGTTTTCAAGGTCAAGCATACACGTTAAAAGCCTTTCTAAGCCTTATTCCGAAACCAAACAATCGACCCTTGATTCTCTTCCACATCATGTTTTAAATGAACTTATGGATAGACCCTCTTCATCGTTCTCGGGAATGGGATTGTCTCACGTATATGCTTTAGCTTACAGATCCACATCACAGTTCTTTCGATTCCCAACCCAAAACCTGAGTGTGGCACTGAACCATATCTTCTTAAATCCAAGTACCACTCGTAAGCTTCCTTTGGCAAGCCGAACTCTTCGATCCTTTGCTCAAGTAATTTCAAGTCATGAATTCTCTCACTCCCGCCTATTATTTCACCGTATCCTTCGGGAGCCATCAAGTCAGCACAAAGCACAAGTTTAGGATCATCTGGATCTGGTTGCATGTAGAACGCTCTGACTTTTGTCGGATACCTATGGACAAAAACAGGCTTCTCAAACTTTAGGGAGACGAACTTCTCGTGCGGCGCCCCCAAGTCTTCCCCCCACTCTATTCTGTACCCAGCTTTCTGCAGCATCTCTATCGCTTCGGTATAACTTATTCTATCGAACGGAGGTTCGGCTTTTTTCAAAGGTCTTACATCTCTCTTTAAGACCTCTAGCTCTCTTTTTCTTTTTTCCAAAGTTCTTTTCACAATGTAAGTTACCATTTCTTCTTGGAGCTTCAAGTTATCCTCGAAAGTAAAGAAAGCCATCTCCGGCTCGACCATCCAAAATTCTGTCAAGTGACGCGAAGTCTTCGATCTTTCTGCTCGAAAAGTTGGGCCGAAGCAGTAAACTTTGCCGAAAGCGGCAATCGCAGCTTCGACGTAAAGCTGACCGCTTTGAGTTAAAAAAGCCTTGTCGCCAAAATAAGGAACCTCGAACAGAGTCGCTACTCCCTCGACAGCGGATGGGGTAAGAATCGGGGAATCTGTCAAAGTAAAACCTCTTTCGTCGAGAAAATCTTTGCATGCTTTTATGACTTCAGCTCTTACTTTCAGTATCGCGATCTGTCTTGGACTTCTTATCCACAATTGCCTAACGCCCATTAGGAAATCGACGCCGTGCTCTTTCTTGCCTATAGGATATTCCTGTGCTGCTAAATGAACAAGCTGCAGATCCTTAACCCTTACTTCGTAACCGCCTGGCGCTCTTTTGTCTTCCTTGACTATGCCTTCAATTATGATGGAAGATTCTTGCGTTAGCTTATCTGCATCCTGAAAGATTTTTTCAGCAACCTCATCTTTATGGATGGTAGACTGTATCGTTCCAGTTCCATCCCTTATAACCAAGAATTGAACTCCGCCGCTCGAGCGTTTTGTGACTATCCAGCCCTTTATTTCAACTTCTTTTTCGGTCAGCTTTCCGTCTAGGATATCGCTAATGCTCATCAGCGAACACCTTCTTCAAAACTTTTATGAGATAGAAGCCTATAAACCCAAAAGGAAACTCAAAGGGCTCGGAAGAAGTTAAAGCAGTCACCTTGCACTCTTGGCACCTAAATATCATATGTCACTTTCATTTTAAATGTTTTGTTTTTATTCGGAGTACTCTTTCTTCAAGATCGACGCATATTACCGGGAAAGTTCAGCTAGACCGAGTATTGGGATTTTTCTTTTACGCAAATCCATCTAATAGTGGCTGCACGTTGACTTTCGTATTTTCATCTAAAATATCTTGGGTGGCTATAGTGGGCATAGACATCATCTCAGTATTTAACTTCTAAACCTAAATTTTTAGTTATCCCAACTATCGTACTACAAATCTTACATGTAAACAACCGCCACATAATTCTTAAATCCACGGTCTTCGGCAGTATACTTGAAGAATAATGCATATTGCAGAAAAAAGCGGCTACAAGCTGAAAACTCTAAAAATCTCAGCAGAACAAATATTTGAGGGTGTCGAGGGGTAGTCCGAGAAATCGATTCAAACCGAGTTATCACCTCCATTAGAGGTTGTTTCAACTATCCCTTGACGCCCTCACCTCTATAAACCTAACTAATCCAATAACAACCTTCTTTCAGGAAAAAGAGCCTAAAAACGATTAATGAACACTTATGCGCGCGCGAGCGTAGAAGGCACGCGTGAAGCTTTGCATCAGCACTAAAAGGTAAACTATATAGAAGGTTGTGGAGAAAACCGCGTAAAAGAAGTATCTTGGAAACAGAAGTCTTCCCAACTTGACGAAGTGCCGTAGCACTCCGATTTTAACTTGGCTGACTAGGAAATAATGACCGCCTATATTTTGCTTCTGCACCAAGCCTAACTCACGCAACTGTTCAAGATGATGCTGTGCCACGCTTGGACTGCTAAAATGCAAGGCTCTCTGAACTTCACGAACACTCATTGGACGACCACTTTTCAAAAGAAGCCAATAAACTTTCCAAGCCTTCCCACGAAGCGCATAATCAAGCTTAGTTTCATCTTCCACATTCAACGAATAACACTTCTCTAATAGAGTTCTTAAAATAAGAGACTTATAAGTCCAGTTTTTAGAACAAGATAGTGTGAAGACAAATGAAAATTGTAAATTTACAGGAAGCAATCTCAGAAGCCAAAAAAGTTGCGGAAAAGAAGTTGGCTATAGGAGAGAATGCTGATGACTTTGTAGAGATAGGTGAAGCTGACGGATTCAAACTCTATGTCACAGCTGGAAAAACCATTAAAGATGAGTTCCCAATTTCTTTTCATGAGAATCCAAGAGACGTTTTCATGTTGGTGCTTGAAGGGGAAATAGAATTCACATTTGAAAGAGGAGAAAAAACAATAGTAAAAGGCGGGGAATGTTTTGTTCTACCAAAGCACTTGAAGCATCATTGTGTTTTCAAGAAGATGACGATTGCGATTGAAGGAGTATATGAGAAAGGACTTTAACGTTGCTGAAAAGCCAAAAAGTTGGGCATTACATGATACGAAACAAAATTCTTCGGCTACAGTGATTTTCTAATTTCTTTTTCAACGCCTTTTACAGGTTTGTTTGCATCTATAATTGTCCATTTGTCTATTGAAGCTGAGGAAAGTGCTTTACGTCTAATTCTTTTCAATTCTTCCAAGCTTTCAAACATTTCCCGTCATTTGCGCTCTTGCCGTATTCTCTTGTAGGCTTCTTCTGGGTTAACGTCGAGAAAAAACATGAGATTGATGCTGGTACAACGGAAGCGAAGAAGTGATAGGCAATCCTATGCAATGGCGACGGAAGATAAGCTGTTCCCATCAAGTAACGAATAAAAACCACGTAATCATATTTTCGCCATGAATAAAGCAGAATTGAACGGATAACGTCAAGCATGTAAAAGAAGGCAGCCGCAAAATGTGGGCCTTTCCCTTGCAAATAGAGAAACTGTTTAGCTTTAACTCCGAAAAAATTGTCATTTGATGGATGAAAACGCAGATAAACAGTTATCCCGTTATTCTTAAGGAAATTGTAAAGCTTAAACGCTTGAGTGCTTTTTCCAGAGGCGTCCAGTCCATCTATAACTATGAAAACCAATTGTTTCAGACGCCTCCATCCAACAATAGGAAGGTTAAGGCGCTGAAGGCAGGCACGGTTAAATTGTCGAAACCCATGGGTGAAAAACTTTCAACCAATGTTGCTACGGCAGCGACTGCGAGAGCTGGAATAAATTTTTCGAAAACTGAAAATGAATGTAACGTAGAAAAGAAAATTAGGCTAACTGTAAAACTGAAAAACTGGCAAAAAACAATGCTGCCGAACCTTCTAAACTTTTGTCTGCAACAAACTCGTATTTTCTTCTGCCGTATCTTTCACCCACCATTGAAGCTGCACTGTCACCATAAGCCATAGGCAAAATGCCAGCAGCAACAACACATGGCTTAGAAGCAAAAAACAATGCTAAAAAAGCGTAGGAAACAGCGTAAAAACAAGTCCTAAATGATACCCTTCCTCAGTTATATATATCTGCAAGTCCCTTCAACCTTTTGCTAATGTTCTTAAACGGGGAGTAAGGCGAAGCAAAAAAACGTTACCAATATGAAAGGGGTAGCAACCAGAACTGGATAAATGTTCGATGTGAAAAATGGGATAATGAAAGGGAAGTTTCCAATCATTATATGCAAGAACTTACGAGAAGCCTTTCGCGAGATATGCAAAATTTTATCCATTTTACTTGAAACAAAAATTATGAACAAAATGTAAACGTAACAGAGAAGCATTTAAAGAGCATTCGTGAAAACTTCTTCGTTAAACATGGGCTCACCTTACGGCGACACCAATAACAAATGCTAGTAAACCAGTGATAAACCATAAGAGAACAGTATTCTTGATTTTTCTGGCATTTTCCCTCGAATAATCCTTAAGAAGCAAAAATGATGATGCTACAAGTCCAAAATCAGTTATAGCCACTAAAGGAATGAACCAGAAAGAAACAATGTTTAGAAGCCAAGGTATAGGACTTAACAAAACTGCAAGTAAATAGAAGATTGTTGCTGCAATTGCCGCGTTTTTCTCTCCGTAACGAACAGCCAATGTTTTCACGTTTTGCATTTTATCGCCTTTAACGTCTACAATTCCCTTAGTTATTTCTCTGCCAGTGTTTGAAAGAAAAGCCATGAAAGCAAAAATCAAAACGTTCAATTTAACCTCATTAACTATTACTACACTTCCGTAAACGAACGGTATTGCTACACATGTGCTGACGAGGAAATTGCCGGGTAGCCCACTGCGTTTTCCAACAGTAGTGTAAGTTACAAAGACTATCCATGCAATTATGGCTGCTACAAAACAAGAAACGTTTTTTAATAAATAGGTGTTTGCAAATGCAGTTGCGAAACCTATAACCGTGAGAACAAACGCAAAAGTTAGGGCTTCTTTTGGTCTGATTAAGCCGCTTGGAATTGGGCGGTTTGGCTCATTTACGGCGTCT
>JASEET010000012.1 GCA_030019335.1 Candidatus Bathyarchaeia archaeon
TTCAACATTCTATTTCTATTAGGCTCCAAACATGCAAGAAAAAAGTTTAACCCTACCCCTTAGGTTTTTAGTACTAAAATAAAATTTTAGAGATGAGATATAAACATAAACTAATATATTTATAGGGCTTTCCCCAGAGCTTTCTATTTAGCTTCTACATCAATTTTTTTAAATTTTTTTAAAAAAATATTGTTTGGTATACTGTGCAGTTACATTATTCCATAGTTTCCAGAGGTTTTTTTCTAAGGCTTTCTGTTCAGCATTCTACATCTATATTTATTTTTTGTCTGTAAATAAAATAAATTCATCTTCTTCTCTCTCAAGTTGGATTTTTGGTATTTGTTTTGCTAGGGGAATATAGTAATCTTTAAGTACCTCAGAATTAATTCTAAAAAGTTTATTGATTGGAACAAAATGTATTTTTAAATTGAAATCTATAAGAGTATCATTCTCAGTGGAATCTTCGACAGGGAGTTTATTAATGTATTGAGCATAAAATACCTCATCTATCTGGGTGACAAGAATCATAACTGAATCATTCCAGTATTTCTGATACCATAAGATGTTCTTAGCATTGAATGTCACAGTCTTAAGAGGTGTGCTCTTTCTAAACTTAACTTCTATGAATGTAATATCACCAGTACGTTCATTATACACAAGTAAGTCTGGATGTGACCTGAGCCTTTTAATAGAATCAGTTTTTGCCGAGTCTTTTCTGTGTAACTCATATTTAATGTTGGATAGAAAACTTTCATAACCGTAGGGATAAGTTCTATATCCTGATTCATCAAGAAGACTCCTTACAATTTCCTTAGCAATATTTCCAATTACTCTATGGAATGGAAAACCCCTCATCAACCTTAATTTTACCATTTAACCCCCCTCTTTTTTGTTAATACGTTGGAGATCGATCTTAAATTTGTTGTGCACACATGGAACTTGTAGACGGTGCAGACGGCGGGGTTAGAGTTAAAAGCTTTACCTTTGTCATAGAAGTCCTCAATTATACTATTCTTAAACAAATTTAATTTCCGTATATTTTCCGAAACATGGGGGAGGTCACCTTTCTCACAGAACGTAGAAACTCTGGATATCGGTACTTCCTAAAAATCGAGCTGAAACCCGTTTGTAAATCAAATGCGCGCGCACATTTGCTGAACGATTTCCCCTTTCGTCAACCTCTTTAATCTTCCGGCGTATGTCTTTACTAGCGATGTTAGTTTCTAACATCACTAGTAATTGTGATATTCTGGGGGTTTCTGCTTATCATAAAAGTTGGAGTTTAGCGGATTTAAGTAGTTAGATCCGCTAAAGATTTGGGCTTAATATCGCCCCATGAAAGCCTCAGCCATGCTTTACATTCAATTTAGCTGACATCTCCCAATTTTAGATCATCCTAAAGCTAACGCCTCAACAGTTAAAGTAGTACCGGTTCCTGCGTAAATCGTTAAACCTATGGTATTGTCTTCGATGTTAATCTGAGGGACGTTGATATTGCCGATCTTAGGGGAAGAGCCTAGAACGTTAATTGCAATAATGTAGGCGATATCCGTTATCTTAGTGAAGGTTAAAGTTTTGGAAGCGAAGCCTCCTCCGATTGGAATTGTCAAAGTATCGGTTGCTCTATCTAGAACTAAATCCTTCGCTTTAAAGAGTCTTCTTTCAATCGACATCTTTCTACCTCCTAGTAGTGATGTCCACTCAGTCTGCGAATTTCCTCGTCTTTCTGCTTCAACCTTTTCCTTAATTCGGCAATTTCTTCTTTTAAAGCCTCTTCCCTTTCATTCGGTTTCTGCTCAACTTCCAGCTCACTTGCCTTTGCGGCGCTTCTGACTGCTCGGCGGATATTGCTGAGAATTCCATATTCTCTGCGGTAACGTAGAACATCTTCAACAACTGAGCTTTGAGGTCTGGTTCTACTGAAAGGGTGGGGTTTAGCTTCAGATAACTCTTCTTCCCCAACTTCCTCGGTAAACACTAGCTTTCCATTATTATAATAAGCTTTTAGCGTTCTTCCTTCATCATCCTTAAACGTCTTCACTTCATCGTATTTAACTACTTCCTCTTTTCTAGGCCTTTTATAAACCAGCTCTCGACGGAAAAATGGACGCTGTAAAATCGGCTCTTCTCCTAAACCGATATTTCTTCTAACCCGTGTAATGGTCTTCTGAAGGTTCTTCCTTAAAAGTGAAAATCCTGTTTCAGCCATCTAGGATCATTCCTCTTCAACCATTTCACTGGGAAGAAAGTTTTCTATATTGGGAGTTGATTCAGCAGTCTCCTCAAGTTTTGGACGAGATTTTTCCTCACTAGAAATGGGAGACATCCCTCTAATAATAATCTCTTTGAGGCTCCGAACTGTTTCAATGCCCAGATCATATTGCGAAGCCAGTCGACTCTGTCCAGCACGCAACTCTTTAACTTCATCACGTAATTCTTTAAGGGTGTCTTCCAGCCTTTTCCTTTCAGTTTCCTCCAGCCTTCTGCGTAGTTCTTTGTTGTCTTCTTCTGCGTAGTTCTTTGTTGTCTTCTTCTGATTTTTCTAATCTATTCCTCAAGTCGTCGAGAGAACTTCGAAGAACAGTAATCTCAGCATTTGACTGAGGCTGAGACGGTCGCTCCAACATTTGTCGTTCAGCTTGAAGTTTTTTAATCTCTTCCTCATAAAGCCTCGATTTTCTTAGAGCTACCAAATCATCTTCATCCTCATATCTTGGTCTACGAATATAGTCGTAATTCTGGATTTGACTTCTAAGCCGAACGTTCTTAACTGCTTCCGCCAATCTAACGTTTTCAGCTTGAAGCTCAGCTGCCTGTTCTAGAGTCATTCGAACGTTTGGGTTGATTTCAGCAAGTTCTTCTAGCGTCATTCCCGCCAGTTTCTCAACAGCACGAGGTGTCTTAGGAAGCGTAGTGAGGGGGGTGGGGAGAGTCTTCTCCCTAATAGGTTCTCTCTCGGGTTTAATCCCCTCCCTAGTAGGTTCTATTTTTCTGATTACACCATCAACCAGCTCGACTTTATAGCGATGCTTTCGCTGACAATGTGCTCGGACTGAAAGAAAATTAGTTGATTTATAGTCCCCTTCAGGACATCGATAGACCAGATTTTCTACGTTTTCTTTTTCTACAGAATCTTCTTTTTTTCTAGATGTAGATTTAGATTTATTTGTGATAGATTTTGTAGATTTACTCATATCTCCGTCTCCTCTTAATCAAAACGCATAGTAGATTTAAGAGGGGATAGGGCCAGAATATTCCTCTAATTGACTTAGCTTTCTCCTGTATCTTCCGTGTCTCGATTCTCTTCTTTAATGCTTCAAGACTCAATTTTAACACGCCTCCTTTGAAGCTTCCTCATAACTATCCAAAACAGGTTCAGCATACTTATGTTCCTTTAGAGCCTTTCGCACCAGCCAGCGCAGCCATTCTGATTTAGTCATTGAGTTTTTCCGACAGTATTCGTCAATAGCCCTAGAAAGTTCTCCCGGTGCCCAAAACCCAAAGATTTTACCTTCGTTTTCTTTCATAGCTTCATTCCTCATTTAAAAGTTTTAAAAAAGTTTAAATATAAACCGTTTACTAAACTATATTTAGTAGGTTCATAGCGGGAAAACCACCTCCATGAGTGCGTGTGTGTTCCCCAAAAGGGAGTGGAAGCTAGTTTTCCCTGCTAACCTATCGTAATCGGAGGTGGTTGGATTGAAAAATGAAGAAATAGAATATCTATTTAAAATTCGTCTAAATGACCGTCGGGGTTTTGCATACATCCCAAGCCCCTAAGAAGAGAACTGAATATTACAAAGGATAAAGTCCCATGTGACATTCCAGCGTTTGTCGATGCGAAATGCGTACTGTTGATTCGGCTTGGGTCGAAGAAAGAAGATATTCTTAAGGGAATAGAATTGCTGAAGAGGCATCTGGAGCTTCGTTGGAAAGAGGGGTAAGTGAAGAAAATGGGTAAAGTAATCTCCCATTTAACTCTAGCTTTGAACTGGTGGAGTCAAGGCTGGAATGTTTTTCCAGTAAACAAGAAGAAGCAGCCCCTTATCAAATGGGGTCAATGGAAAGCTAAAAGACAAAGCGAGAATGAGGTCAAGAATCTACCTTGGAACAATAGAGAAGTGGTTGGAGTTGCTGGTATTACTGGAGTTATCGCTGAGGAATGTAAAAACTACATCGCTATTGACGTTGACCCCGAAGGAATTAAAAAAGCCGAGACATTTCTACGAACACTTCCTAAAAGTAGGAAACATCTAACTAGGAGAAAGGGAGCTTATCACGTTATTTATATCTCCAATAAGCCCTGCTCATCAATAGATAAGTTTAAAGAAAAATTTGGAATTGAAGTTCAGGGAATTGGAAATTACATTATTCTACCGAGTTCATTTAGTGGAAAATATAAGATTGAAGATGAATCTGTCCCCATTACTGAAGTTGACAATTTAGAAGACCTTATTTATAGAAGAGCTAATGAACTAGGGTGGAGACTTCCTTTAGAGGAGAAGAAGCAATTATTCTCTAGAGAAAAACTTCCCTCTAAAATACTTAACTGTGAAAAATTTTTTATGGAGCATCCATTTCCTGAAGACGCAAGAGAACTAACACTAGGAAAAAATTTTGCAATACATCTCTTTGGAGTGCTTCCTCATGATATAATTAGGGACGTTGCTGAGGGTTTAGTTAAAAATCAGCCTAATTTTACAGCAGATGGCTATATTCTATCTTGGAAAGGGTGGGTTTTAGCTTCCCCTAGGAAGTTTAACTGTTATGAAGTTAAAAAATATATTAGAAAATACTATAATTTCAGATGTGAAGACTGTCCTCTAATGGTTTCCTCTCAAATTAAAGAGAAGGCGTTAAAGCTTCTGAAGGACCCATTATTTTTTTATAAATTGGGTGAAGTATTTGAAAAAGGATTTGTTGTTCCCAAGGTTAATAAGCCTCGGTTTATACTTGGAGAAGAGCGAAATAAGCGAATCCTACCCTTACTACAACTTGGAATCATAAAGGGTTATACGTCGATGATAAGGATAATCGGTGATATAGCAACAGGAAAGGACTCCCTTGTCAGAATATCAAACCTCCTCTTACCCCTTAACATTGTTGAAAGGACCTATCTAACCCCTGCGACTTTAAGGTACTCTGAGGAGCTAAGAAAGGCAGATATACTCTATATTCCCGACTCTCCAGCCTTAAGAGGGGAGTTAGGTAGACATCTAAGGCTTATGAGAGCGGATGATGGAGGGCTTATCTGTGAATACGCCTTAAAGGATGAGAAAACTAGAGAGATGACCACAAAGGTTGAACGTCTTCCAGTTAAAGGGCTGGTAACAACCTCTAATGTATTGAGAATAGATCATGCTCTTCTATCCGGTATGTTCACGTTAAAAACCAGTTCTGATCCAGAGCTGACAAAGAGGGTTAAGGAGGAAAAACTTAGATTAAAAGAGGGTTTAAGAGAAGTTCTTAAAAAAGAGGAGGCGGAAGTCTGGAGTTACGCCTTTAAGTTAATAATGGAAAACTCCCCAAAAGAAATTAGGATACCCTATGCTTCACATCTAATTAATTTACTTGCAACAGATCGGTTTACAGCAACAAGAAGGAATCCTGATAAACTATGTGAATTAATTGAACTCATGGCCATGTGTAGAAGCTTTCTGAAGGAGAAAAAGGATGAGGCGGACATAGTGGACCTCTATCTCGCCCTTCAGCTTGGATGGGACGTTATTTCTGAAACCATATCTCCAGTAGAAAAAGAAGAAAGAAGAGTCCTTAAATTTATTAGGGATAATATAGAGAAGGAAAAAATATACGTAAACACTATTGTTCAAGAGCTTAGAAAGTCTAGAAGTCACTGTTATCAGCTACTAGAAAGCCTCGTTGATAAGGGACTGATAACTAAGGAGAAGGAGGAACGAAGGAACTACTATATACCAATTCTGGAGGAAGAAGAGGAAGTAAAAGAGCAAGCTAAACTGTTACCAACTGTTTTTGACAGTTTAGGAAGTCCCAATGAGTTAAAGAAGCTTATTTTAAGCCTCTTTAGGAACTGTTTTACTGTTTTTAGGGAATACTATATCGTTAACGATCCGATAACAAGGGAGGAAGTTAAACTACCTCTATACGATTTTTCCAGAAGAGATACCATTCCCCTACAAACAGTTTAACAGTTCCAAAAGAGGATAAAACCAAGCTTCTTTTAGCTAAAGAGAAAAGCTAAACTGTTAAAAACAGTTAATAACAGATTAGAAGGCTTTTATCTATCTTCCTAAAACTTTTTAATGAGCTGTACACTAAAAGACGTTAACTACGTTAACAACATTAACCTACCGCTTGGTCAAACTTGGTCAAATCTGGTAAAGAATTAAAATTAAACCTTCTTGTACAAGTTATACAGGTTGTACAACATTGTTAAGGGAAGTGAAAAACTTCTATTTCTAAGAGGTTGGTGAATATTTTTAGAGGCTATGGATTCTCCATTAAAGTTGAAGTAAGAAACATCGATACATTTGGTTTCCTAAAACTTTTATTGATAAGCTGTACATTAAAGAACGTTAACTACGTTAGCTACGTTAACCCTTTACGAAGATATAAGATATAATTGGGATTTTAGAATAACTCATTCCAATATTTCCTTAAGGCTTTTAATGTACGAGCCTATCTCTCCTCTTCTAAACCTCACGATGAAGTTGGGGTGAAGAAGATGAAAAGGCTCTGCAAATTCCTCTTTTAACCATATTCTCTCAGCAAATCTTCCTAAGAATATGTTCCTTTGAGGTTTAATAATCCCCATTTCTCCACCCAACCACACTGCACAGGTTGTAGCTTTTTTAAAGCTAGGTCTTCCACAGCATTTTATAACATTTGTGATATAAACTTCTTCTAGCATAGGTTTTAATTCTTTATCAAACCGGAAAAGAATGTCTAAGCCTCCCCAAACGTGGGCTTCACCGGTTCTCCGAGATGATGGGTTTTGGCTTATTATCAGAATCTTTCTAACTCCAAGTTTAATTATCGGTCTTGGAGGCTTGTTTATCTCTAAGCTTCCAAGAGGGCAACGGTTGCACTGGTCAATCTCCCTATAGAGGGCTTTTAGCTTCTGTTGAACGCTCATTCTCCCATCTTCACTTTAAGATTGACGAGGTTCCTTACTTGTGGCATCCGCAGCTCTTTAGCCACGGCTTCGGCTTCTTGCCTAACTCCTAAGTCCTCAGCCATGTTCAACATTCCCGGACCCATGTATAAAGCTAAACTCTTCAACATCTTCGTAACAGCGTTCTCCAGTTTCATCATTCTCTTCTCCAGCTTTTTAACGCTAGTAACAGCGTTATGGGCTTCACCTAGCTCTGCAACGATTCTAGCCCCTCCCTTCAAAGGTTTTCCACAACTTGTACACCAAAGATTATGAGGGCCATTTTTGTATCCACAGCTCCAACAGTTTTTAGACTCAAGAATGGGTTTTAGCTGTTCCATCGGTGCTAATCCATGCATCCTTAAAACTTCACGTTCAACATCTTTACCAGATAACTTAATGTAAAACGCAGGCATCGTTGAACTCTTAGTCCAGCCTTGAATTTTACGTAGATACGCTTCACTCGTATAGGCTGAGAGTTCAGTGGCTCTTGTGTGTCGAAACAGATGAGGATAAACGCGTTTTTTGATTCCTGCCTTCTTTGCTAGACCTTTTATTATACCGTAGAGTCCTGTCCTTGTGAGCTTTTCGAGGTAATGATTTTTACTAATTGACACAAATAACGGTACGTTCGGGTTGTTTCCCTTTGGATGAACGTTCACCCATTCCAATAGGTACTTCGCCGAGTCTATTATTGGAATAGTTCTACGACCTGTCTTACCTCTAACCTCTATCTTAAAACCGTATTCGGTTGCCTTAATATCTCCATTCTCAAGATTGAGAATCTCACACGCTCTACAGCCACTTTCATATAATATTGAAACAAGACAGCGGTCTCTCTTAACCTGTAGTGATGTTCGCCCAGTTTCACAGGCTTTTAGTAAACTCAACAGCTCCTCATCCGTCAACAGCTCACTGGCCTCCTTCACTCGGCTTCGCTCATCTAATGGCGGTCTGGCTTCCAGTTTCCCTAGATTCCTAACAGATTGTGGGCACTCAATGTTTGGGTCGTCGCGGTAAAGCCACTTGTAGAACATCATCACCGTCGTTATTACGATGTTTCTAAACTGCCATCCGATAGGTTTATTTAAATATATCCGTCTTCTCCCTTTCCCCCAAACATATCGTTTACACTCATAGTTTATGATGAACTCTTCAAGTTCTCTGGCTGAAACGTCTTTAAAGTCCTTAACTCCACGTTTATCCAGCCACCTTACCAGTCTTTTCAGAATGTCAAGGTACATCTTTATTGTCGCTTTACTCCGAGGCTTCCCAATTCGACTTGGATAGGTCTCTAGGTACTTTCTAAACTCTATGAGATCGCTAGCCATCATTTTTGGAAGCTTTTTCTCTTTAGCCTTTAATTTCGACTTATTTTCTAATTTTACGCTCATTTTAGACCTCAATAGATGTAATAGCCCCCAAAACATAATTTTAAGTTTTTCTTCATATATTAGGAAAAAAATAAAATTTTTGTTTGGTACTAATAACACCAAGTTTTGTCTGGACAAATAGGCAAGGCTGAGATTCCAGATTCTGATGATGTGCTTGCCCGCTATGATAGCTGGTTTTGTGGGGCAACATTACAGGGATTTTTCTGACGCAAAAACGTAGGGGAAGGGGAGTAGGTCTGTATTGGTTAAAATTTCACGCAATAAGATTTTCCCGTAGCGAAGAATATTCTGAGGTTTTTAGAGACGTTTTTCGTAAACTTTATCAGCTGGCTTTATATCTACCCTTTTTCAGAAACTGTTTCTCGTAGATTTCTCTGACCATTTGTATAGTGTCTGCTTCTTCAGGAGTCTTGTCTTCTCTTATGCGGTTTATTCTTGCAAAACGCAAAGCCATACCGCACTTGTATTTTGGGCTTTTCTGAATCTCATTGTATAGTACTTCAACAACTATTTTAGGAATTACAACAACTCTTCTATGCTCTTCTCTTATTGCTAATTCTTTAAGCCGCCGCGTCATTTCGATGATTTCCGCATCTGTCAATCCCTTGAAGGTTTTGCCAACCATTAAGAATTCACCTGTTTCAGCGTCTCGCGTAGCCAAATAATAGTCTGAAAGCCACCCATGTCTTCGTCCATAACCATATTCAGCCGCAACAATAACTAAATCTAAGGGTTCAAGAACAGGCTTTATCTTAAGCCAACGCTTTCCGCGAATCCCAGGCGTATATTCGCTATCAAGTTTTTTCGCCACTAACCCCTCATGCCCAGCTTCCATTGCCTCCTTCAGGAATTGTTCAGCCTCTTCCACCTTATCGGTAACCAATTGTTTTGTTAACAATGTTTCTCCAATGTTTTCAGCCAAAATCTGTCTCCGCTGCACGTATGGAACCGAAATCAGGCTTTCTCCATTAAGATATAAAATGTCAAACAAGTAAAGTTTCACAGGAATTTTTTCAATAATATCTTCTATTGCGTGAATCCTTTTGAATCTTCGCATCAAATGTTGGAAAGGAATAGGATGACCCGAACCATCAACGGCAATCACTTCCCCCTCCAAAATTACTTCCTCTGCTTTCACATTCTCCTGCACCTTTTCAACGATTTCAGGCAAACTTTTCGTCACATCCGTTAGTCTTCTACTAAAAATCCTCACATCGTCACCACGTTTGTGAATTTGAACTCTTGCTCCATCCAACTTGTATTCGAAAGCTGTTTCACCACCATGCTCTTCTAAGGCTTCACCGACGTCATTTGCCATCTGAGCCAACATAAGCTTAACAGGCCTAAAAACCCTAAAGCCGATTTTCAATAATTCCTCTTTGCCCTGCGTTTTCACTATTGCAGCAACCTCCCCTACGTCGCCAATAGTCATGCAAGTCTTCTGCACAATTTCCAGTGGAATTTGAAAAGCTTTGGAAACTGCTTGCTCCGTCAAGCCTTCATAGAAACCCGTCCGCATCTCACCTATGAAAATTTTAACCAAATATTTGGCTTCGAGGGGTGAGGCTAAGCTTAACAGTGCTTCTATTACTCGTTCCTTCTTTTCCCTTGAACCATACCCAACAGTTTCAACTATGGCCTCTAAACTGCGTCTAACCTCCAATATTGTCAACTTTCTCTCAAAAAGTGTTGACTGCTTGCCGACTTTGCTGCTTTCAAAAAGTATCTTTGTGGCAGAACCCACGTCGCCAGTTTTGCCGAAAGCTTCCATGAAAACTTTCCAGTCAGCCTTTGTTATGCGTTTTATGATTTCGCTTAGGGTCGCCCAACTCACTTCAAGGGTTTGTTGACTCCATTTCGGGAAAGGTCTCCCAAGAATCATGGACACAGCGGGCTCAACCTCTTGAGCCTCTAAACTCCTTAGGAAGTCTGCAACTAGGCTTATCATGAGAAGCCGCTTATTTGTGGCTTCTAACTTTTCACAAAGTTCCGCCAATTCTTTGAAGGATGTCGGCATAACATTAACCTTTCAAGTACACTCTAACTTTTCATTTATTATTTTAGAGAAATAAACATTGTTTCCAAAATATTTGGGAAAAGAGGTTAAAGAATGGACTTTCTATTAGAATGACTTCTCTAGCTCCGCTTTCACTTCTTTAATTTTCTTCTCCATCTCTTCAACCTTTTCTCTGTCTTCCAATGCCTTGTAGCAGTCTCTTGCATACTCTAGTGCACTTACTCCAAATCTGTCAAAGCCTTTCTTGAAGGATAAATCAGCGGATTTCAGGAAATATTCAAGGGCTGTTTCGCAGTCCTTGAGCATGTATGCGCATTCGCCAGCCTTATAAAGCATAGATGTAGCATCAAAGAAGTTGTTTGCTTTTTGGTAGAGTTCAGATGCTCGCAGAAAATTTTCCCTAGCCTCTTCGTATTTACCTAATTCGTAAAGTGTGTTTCCATCCTTATGTAATTTAACAGGGTCTTCCTTCACTTTCTCTTCGCTCATAACGGTCAACTCGCAACTTGCTATTATCAACATAAACTCCCATTTAGATTTTCCTATCTATACAGTTAGAAATAACGCCCTTCATAGAATTGTAAATGTTAAAAAGCCTTTGAGGCGAATAAATTATGAAGGAACTGAAGACCTTGATTAAATGGAGTAAAGTTATGGCTCTTAAATGTGTTCAATGCGGCTTAAAATTTCCGCTTTACCCGCCGAAGAACAGGTGTGAAAAATGTGGAGGAGCATTAGAATACGAAGTCAGTTTACCTAAAGATCGGAAAATCAAATTTTCCGGTAAGCTTCGTTTTTGGAGATATAAGGGTTTACTCCCATCAGTGCGGAACATTATAAGTTTAGGTGAAGGGGGAACACCACTACATAAGGCTGAGAGACTTGCTAAAAATGTTGGTTTAAAGGAAGTGTATCTAAAGGATGAAACTAGAAATCCGACAAACTCCTTTAGAGACCGTGCCGCAGCACTTCTAACCGCAAATGCGATAGACCTCAAATGTGACGCTTTAATTTGTGCAACCAACGGAAACTTAGGTGCTTCCTTGGCTGCTTATTCCGCAAAGGCTGGGCTAATCTGCCACGTGATTGTGCCGAAACTTGTCGATGTTGGAAAACTGGCTCAAATGCTTGTTTACGACGCTGCCATCGAAGAGTTTGGAGAAACAGTTGACGATTCTATACGCAGAGCAGAAGCCTTAGCCGATGAAACCGGCTGGTATCAAGCAACAGCAGAGCTAAACCCCCTCGTGATCGAAGCACAAAAAACGATTTCCTACGAGGTGTATGACCAGTTTGGCGTCCCAGACTGGTTCATAGTTTCCATGGGAGGCGGCGGAACCATATACTCGATATGGAAAGGCTTCAAAGAACTCAAACAGCTCGGAATAACAAGATCCTTACCAAAAATGATCGGAGTCCAACCGGAAGGATGTGCACCCATAGTTAAAACATTAGTAGAAGCCCGTTCTCAACCAACAAAAATTTCGAAGCCATTTACCCGTGCACTCGCTGTCTTAGTAACTAATCCACTTCAAGGCGAACTAGCAATAAAAGCAATAAAAGAATCAGAAGGCTTGACCGCAACAGTTTCCGACTCCGAAATTTTCACGGCAGAACTTCAAATAGCCAAACTTGAAGGCATGTTTGCGGAACCAGCAAGCTCAGCCACAATAGCAGCACTAAAAAAGCTCGTTAAAGAGAAAAAAATCAGCAAGAACGAGAGCGTTGTGTGCCTTATCACTGGAAGCGGACTCAAAGCCACAGATATACTACAAGCGTTAACCAAGAAACAGAAAACAGCGGTTATAGGCTTGGAAATAAGCACAAAAGAGAAAATACTAAGAATCCTAAGCAGAAAAGACACATACGGCTATGACTTATGGAAAAAACTCGGAAAAACCATGACAAGAGCAGCCGTATACCAACACCTGAATGAACTCTCAGAAAAAGGACTAATAGTAGACTACGCAAAAAACGGGAGAAAATTCTTCAAAATAACAAAGCGTGGGCAAAGAGCCCTGCTTGCCATTCAAGAATTAAAGGTATTACTTTGATCTTACGCAGAGACACTAAATTATCAACGGGTTAAAGTTAGGTAATCGGGTATTTTACTGGTAATCCCTATTGTATATAACCACTTTTCTAATCTGATTCTTCACAGGTTTTTTACCGTTATTCTTGTTACCTGACCCCTGCTCTTCCTCACCCGCTGATCTATCGGTTCTGTGTTCTCTATGACCCAGTTTCCTATGTGCTCTGACATGTAGATTACAGCTCTTTTCATTCCTGTTTTTTCGGATAGTTCCATTTGATGTTTCCACGTTTTTGTATGTACGGTTAGATTCCATTTCTCTTCCTTTCCATGATTTTCTTTGAGCTCTATGCCATACCATCTTCCAAGAATATAAATTATGATATCAAAGACATCGGTATGGAAAGCTGGGATTCCTTCGTTTCGTAAAAATCTTGTGATTTGGTGTTCTCTTCTTCTTGCGTACGCCCTCGCGTCTAAGCTAACTTTTTCATATGACATAGATGCTTCCTACCAATCAGTAAGTTTATATTACTATTCTAGTTATAACTATACTATTAAACTTTGGTTTAGGAGACTGGAGCTTATGAAAACGAGGTCGAACACAAGAATTATAGCATCCATAGGAAACATGATGCCATTGTGCAGCGCGTTACATCCATACTATCAAATCATGTGGGAAGAATAAAAGATGAAAAAGAAGGGGGACTCTGCGAAGTTAGCACTTAGGCTTGCAATGGCAGTTGTTTTCACAGCTTTCGTATGTGTAGCAACCATAGTTTTTGCGGTTAGTGTCCCAGCAACATCCGGGTACTTCAACATAGGCGAGACAATGATTTATGTAGCCGCATTGCTTTTCGGTCCATACGTGGGTGCCTTTGCTGGCGGTTTAGGTTCAGCGATAGCTGATATGTTAGTGGCACCGATATATACTCCAGGAACCTTGATAATAAAAAGCTGTGAAGGAGCAATCGTAGGATTTTTGAACAAGAAAATGCCTACACAAACTTCAAAATCCAACTGGAAAATTTTTACCATATCCTTGGGAGTGACTGTTGGCCTGTTGCTTGCAACAACCGGTTCTTTTTACTATAGCGGGAATATAGAGCTGTACTTGGGCTTTCCTTCACTGGAAAGTCCCACTCTAACTGGTTTTGTTCCTGCTGAATTTTGGTACTTTCTAGGCGGAATCACCACCATACTAATTGCTTTAATGGGGTTCAAAGTTGAACCAGAATTCGGTGGTGCCATTCTCTCCGTAATAGTTGGGGGTTTAGAAATGGTTACTGGATACTTCCTTTACGAACAATTAATACTTAACACAGCTGCAATAGTAGAGATTCCAGTAAACATTGGACAAATGTTAGTTGGATTAATCGTTGCAATACCCATTGTAAAAATTGTCCAGCGGAGCCTACCACAACTTAAAAGAAGGCTTTAAAATGAAGTTACCACCAGGGAAAATTCCTATAGACCTTTTGAGGGAAGTTGTTTTCAAAAATCTGGGTGTGAAACGTAAAGAAGTTGTTTTGGGTCCTGCTGCTGGATTTGACGGTTCAGTTATAGACGTGATGGATAAGTCCTTAATCGTTTCTATGGATCCTATTACTGGGGCAATAGAGCGGATTGGCTGGCTCGCCGTAAACATTAACGCGAATGACGTTGCCACTTTTGGTGTCGAACCAGCATTCTTCTCTTCATGCATTCTGCTTCCTAAAAATGCGGATAGGAAAACCGTTGAAACCATATGTGTTCAAATGGATAAGGCTGCAAAAGATTTGGGAATTGCAATTGTTGGTGGACATTGCGAAGTAACTCCCGGACTGACTAATCCAATAGTTGTAGGCTGCACCATGGGCATAACAGAAAAAGGAAACTACGTGACAGCAGGCGGAGCCAAACCAGGAGACAAGCTTATACTGACAAAGAGCGCGGGAATCGAAGGCACCGCTATTTTAGCAGCGGACAGAGAAAAAAAGCTAAAAAAGGCAGTTGACGCATCGCTGATAAGAAATGCCAGGAAATTCTTCAACCAAATAAGTGTTGTTAAAGAGGCAGTTTTAGCCTTCAAAACAGGAGGGGTCAACGCGATGCATGACCCAACAGAAGGCGGCATCACTGGAGGAATACACGAGATGGCAGACGCATCCAACTTGGGTGTAAAAATCTTCGAAGAAAAAATCCGAATACAGCCTGAAACCGTTAAAATATGCGAATTCTTCCAAATAGACCCCTTACAACTTATTGCCTCTGGAAGCTTGCTGATTGCAGTTAAGCGAAAATTTGCTGACAAAGTTATGAAAGTTTTGGAGAAAAATGAAATCGCTGCGGCGGTCATAGGTGAGTTTCTACCTTCTACCGAGAAACGATTCATGATACGTAAAGATGGCGAATTAGAAAGTTTGGTTAGACCTGCGTCGGATCATCTCTGGCTGGCTTTGGAAAACTCCACCGACTTCGCTGGCTGAGCCTTACTTTAAATGTTTAGCTTTAACGTTACACAACACATTTTGATATAAAACAATAGCTGCGTAGAAAGCATACGACAGCAACAGTTGAGGAGAACGGATGGTGAATTTAAGGTCGTTGGCGATCAAGGCTATGCTTTCTTTAATGGTCCAAACGATTTCTGGTCTATAATGAATGCAATACGGTTTATAAGCAGGGACTGCTTTGTAGCCGTTTTTACAAATCCATGATCTGATGTAGGAGTCTTCGTATGTGTGTAAGTGAGGAGGTATGTGGATGCCTTCGATCGCTTTACGTCGCACCAGCAGGTCATGAGTCCCTCCTCTTTTCTCAAAGATTTTCATCGTAACCCTTTCAAACAATTTTAAGATTTTCGTGTTTTTTATCACAGACCAGATTTCTATTCCCCAAATTGCGCCCACGTCGTCTTTCATCAGCTTTTCAGCTTTTGTAAACCAGCTGTCACAGAGAATGACATCGCTGTCGACAAACATAAACCAGTCAGTTTCCACTTCCCTAATCCCTTTTTGTCTTGCACTACCACGCGTTCCTTCGTCTTGGATTAAAACAACATTTCCGTACTTTTCCTGAAACTCTTCCACTATTTCCAAAGTCGCATCCGTTGAATAACCGTCAACGATAATTAATTTGTTAACGGGTACGTTTTCATAAATGGAGGCGAGGCATTTCCTTAGAACTTTTTCACTATTTCTTGTGAGTACAATGATGTCGATTCGCATGTTCATCAATTAACATTCACCTTTTTCTGTAGGTCTATGTGTTGAATTTAGTAGCTTCCAAGGAATAGCTTAAGGAAGTCTTCGTCTCTTGATATTTTTCACGCCAAATGTCCCTTTTCATTTTTTATTCCTGCTTCGTGTAGAAGCCATATAAGCGCAAAAATTGCCGCATAGACTAAGCGTTCCTTTACTAATCTTATGTTTTTAAGTTCAAAAATTGTAGAGAACATGTTTTCCTTCGACAACAGGCTTTTCATTGTTTTATAATGTTTGCAATAGGAGGCGTAGCTAACGATGACCTTGTAGTTCTTCGCGGTGATCCATTCTTTTATGTAGGCGTCTTCTAAGACGTGTAATTCGCTTGGAATTTTAATGTCTTTAACGACATCATACCGTATGAGTATGTCGTGGCACCCCCCTCTAATGTCAAATGCTCTGGCCTCCATCCTTTGCAAAATTTTTGTCATAAATTTGCTTTTTACGTCTCCTGGAATGTCTACGCCCCATATTGCGCCAACATCTTCTTGAATGTATCTACTTGCTTTTTTAAACCAATCTTTGCATAGGATAACGTCGCTATCAACAAACATAAACAACTCTGTTTCTACTTCTTGTATACCCCTTTCCCTAGCCTTCCCTCTTGAACCTTTTTCACTTATAATCTTGACGTTTCCATACTTCTTGTTGAATTCATTCATAATTTTTAGCGTATTGTCAGTTGAAAATCCGTCAACAATTATTAAACGTTTAACGGGCACGTTCCTATAAATTGATTTAAGGCATTTGTTTAGTAAGTGTTCGCTGTTTTTCGTAAGCATTACGACGTCAATTGATTCCAATGTTCATCTCCGTCGTTTTTTAATCAGGATTCTAATATCTAAACCGATATAAGGGGCATTAAACGATTTAAAAAATAATAGTTTATCTGCGACTCTTAAACTTGTATCAAAGAAAGCTTCAACTCTAACGAAATTAAACTGAAAATTTTCACGTAGATATTTCCTCCACTCCCATGGAGTTCTAACGGCAATATGTGTTTCATCAAAATCTCTTAACACTTTCTTGATTGGTTTTTCCACAATTCTATTCGGTGTTGTACAGATTACTATGTTTTTGCAGGAGTCAGACATGTTCTTAATCGCTCGTAAAGGATTTGTGAGATGTTCTAAAACCTCGAAGCATGTAACCAAATCAAAAACGGAATTTTTGAATGGACGACCTTTCTGTATATCACAAACTGCAAATTCGGCTGTATGATTTCTCTTTGCTTGTTTTACGCTGTACTTTGAAATGTCAATGCCGTAAGCATCGTAGCCAAAAGATTCTAAAACGTCAATAGCATATCCATAAGCACAACCTACATCCAGTGCCGTCTTATCATGCCCATCCAAAAGATTAATGTTAGAAACTTTTGACCCCCATTTAAGAACTTCCAAGATATGCCTCTTTATCACGCGTTCCCTCTGTGAATATTTAAAATCTTTAAAGTACTCCTCATCGAAGCACAAGAGCTATTGCCCTCCACTTAGTTGCTCGCTTTTACTCTAATTTATATAACATTCTTTAATCTTATTTGGGTAATAAGTAATATAAATATGAGATGTGCACCCTTTGGTCATGACTTTGGAAAAAGCCACAAACATCCTCGTTCGTTCTTTGACTCCTAATAGACCTTATCATGTACAATGGATGATTACAAGAAAATGTAACTATCGTTGTAAGGGGTGTGGTGTCTGGCGGGGACAAGATGTAGAGGAGCTGTCAACAGAGGAAATCAAAAGAGGATTGGATATTCTTAAAGAACTCGGCGTCATAGAGATAGTATTATCTGGAGGAAACCCGCTTTTAAGAGAAGACATAGACGAGATTATAGAATACGCTTCACGCTTTTTTATCACTACGGTGTATGATAATGGCAGCATGGCTACTGAAAAAATTGATGCTTTAAGCAACGCGAACCTTGTTGCAATCTCCATAGATAGTTTAGATCCGAGAAAAAATGATTACATAAAAGGTGTTAAGGGTGCTTGGAAAAAAGCCATGCAAGCCGTTGAAAAACTGCATGTGGATGGGGTTCGCGTAAGTGTAACACCGACCATTTCGCAATTTAACCTATACGAAATCGTTGATCTCACCAACTACTTCTTACAAAAAGGAATTCCACTTTGGTATTGTCTATATTCTTACGATTCTTCTGACGAAACAAGCCAGCTTTTTAGAATCGGGAAGAAAAACGATGAGTTTGTAATAACTGATAGAAGAGCGATGGTTAAACTTTGTGACTCCCTTATTGAGATGAAAAGGAAAAACAGCAATATTCTCATGACAACAAAAATATTAGAATCCGTCAAAAACCTTGCTTTGACGGGTAGAAGAACATGGAAGTGTCGTGCACTTCAAAACTTCTTCATTGTAGATCATTTAGGCAGAGTTGCGGGGTGTCATCTTCATAACCCAGTAGCGTCGATTTTTGACTTGCCCAAAGTCTGGAATAGTGAAGAGTTTAATGTCTTGCGCAAAGTTTACAGTGAATGCACTCAGTGTACTTATCTTTGTTACATTTTTTATTCTCTTCACGGAAGTGTCCATGGCAACTTACAGATAGCTAAAGAACATTGGAAAAGCGCAAAATTATTTTTAAAGAGAAACAGCCTTAAGCCTCTAAGTTTGGTAAAACAGCAATAAATATGCTATTTCGTAGCAAGCGCTTGTATACCAGGAATATCATCCATTATTACTCTGGCCTCAGCATCGGGAAAAGCTCTCCAAAGATAGCCATTGTTATCTTCCTCTTCTTTCCCAAAGTTCCTTTTTCAGCAAGTCTCTAACCGCAGACCTTATGGCTGAACTTCTACTCGGATACATATTCGCCCTTACAAGTTCATCTAACCCTTCAAGATAAGCTTCAGGTAACAGGACAGTTACGAGTTTCATCAATTTCACCCTTGGATATGTTATGTAGATAATATGTGGTAAATATAAAGATTTGACCACATTTCAGCTTCACACATCTTGCTTCACGGTCCAAACTTCGCTAAGCACATTCTGAAGAGTTTTGTACACGTCTTCAATGTAGAGCGAGCGTCTTCTAATTCCTTCCTGAACTGTCCCAGCAGCTATCAGAGCTGTGCCCACTGTCTCGCTTATCGGAGTGGGTTCAGGAAACATTATTAACGCTAAACCAAGTTTTACGAGCCTTGATTTGCCTCCATCACGCCAAAGCTGCCTCGTCGTCTTCACTCCTCTAATAGTTCCCTTAGCAGCCTGCAACAAATCCGCATAGCTTTCATTCAACTCCTTCAAAGAATTAACCATAATCTTCATTTCATCCGTCTTCATTGGAAACCCGTCCACTTCTCTTTAGTATAAAATGTTAGACCAGAAAAACTTTAATTCATTAAAATGCGAACACACAGAGTTTTCTCTTCTGAAAAAGCCACAGATTTTAAATAAATAATTTTTCTGTTCTAAGCGTTTTTATCATTAACAGTAAAATGTTGTAAACATTAGGCAGAAAACTGCACAAAATTATTATTCTAACACCTTAATAATCTATGAACTGACTTTTAGGAGGTTCAGTAACTCTTGTCGGATAAACGTTACGCTTACATCTTGCTGTCTGACGAGAAGTGGTGGAACAGACTGTGCGAACGAAACAGAAGCAGCAGTGAAACACACGCTTTCGTGCGAAGAAACCGTGTGGGTCCCCTTGAAACCCAAAAACTTCTTTTCTATGTTAAACGCCCAATAATGCAAATTCGAGGCGTTGCAGACTTTGTTGAACGTTTGGCTGGAGACTACAAAGAACTTTGGAATACTTATGGCGGCGAGACTTGCCTAAAAACCTTCAATGAATACGTTGCTTTTCTCCAAGGTAGAAAAACAGCAACCTTCATTAGATTTACAAATTTTCGTGAACTTCAAACGCCCGTTTCAATGGAAGCGATAAACACTGTTCTCAGTGTTCCAAGGATGCCGCGAGGCGGTAAATACTTAAATCGTGAAATCGTAAATCAGTTGACAGTTTGAAGGAAGGGCTGTTAAAATTGGAAATGTTTAACCCAGAAAAGTTCGTTAAGGTCCAAATTGAAGAGTCGAGAAAGAGAATTGGCAACGAGAAAGCCTTGGTGGCTTTTTCTGGCGGTGTTGACAGCACAACATGCGCCGTGCTGACACATAAGGCAATAGGTGAGAATCTTGTCTGTGTAATGTTGGATGATGCTTTTATGCGGGAGGGCGAGCCGGAAAGTATAGCCGAAATCCTGTCTAAACCGCCCTTCAATGTATCGTTAAAAATAGTCGATGTCCGTGAACGCTTCCTAAAAGCCATGAAAGGCCTAAGGGGCGCTGAAGAAAAACGGAAAAGGTTCCGTGAAACCTTCTATCAAGTCCTAGGCGAAACAGCCAAAAAAGAAGGCTGCAAGATCCTTGTGCAAGGCACAATACGCGCAGACATCGAGGAAACAGTGAGCGGTATAAAAACTCAGCACAACGTTTTGGAGCAGATGGGTATAAACCCTATGGAACGTTTCGGGTTTAAAGTTGTTGAGCCCCTTGTAACCTTATATAAGGAACAGGTGAGACTGGTTGCAAGATATTTAGGATTGCCAGCTGAGGTTTCTGAAAGACAACCGTTTCCAGGACCAGGCTTGTCAGTGCGCACTGTCGGAGAAATCCGTCCCGACAAGTTAGAGACTTTAAAGAAGGCTACAGCCATTGTTGAACGTGAACTTGCACAGCATAAGCCTAGCCAATACTTCGCCGCAATCATCGACAACGAGGAATCATTACAGCGATCTGGGATTGCCCACATCCAAGAAACTACGGCGCGGGTTCTCAATGTTCCCTCAAGAAATGTTCATGTAAAAAAATTCAGAGATAAGGCTACTGGAGTGAAGGGCGGCGAAAGACGTTACGGTGGAATAGTGGGCATAAAGGTTGAAACTATGAACGGAAAAGTCCATCAAACAGCTATTCGAAACCTTGTTTCCCTTCAAGCAAGGATAATAACTGAAAATCCAGCGGTTGCGAGAATCTATTATGCAGTTAAGGATTTACCTGAGAAAAAACCCCATGTTATTGGCATAAGGTCTGTCCAAACCAAGAACTTCTTAACTGCACAAGTTTCAGAAATACCGTGGACAACATTGAACGCGGTTGCGGAAGAAATACTTAAGAAATGCTCGAACGTTTCAACAGTTTATTATGATGTTACTCCGAAGCCTCCTGCAACAATTGAAATGGAATAGAGTGATTACCAAGAAATGTATAAGTGCTTCCGAATGCTCTACAACTGTGAACAGCCATGTTTCGTGTTAGAGTAAACAAAATCGAATCTATCCGGGACTTAGACGGTAATCTTGGAAAACGCATAGAGTTGGTTGAGGAACGGCAGATTCCACGCTTTGTTGTTAGACCCAAAACTGAAGAGGCGAAAATGGTGCAAGATGTTTTGCAAGCCGTGCAGCAACAACTACCAATGTTTCCGGCGGCAAGGACACAGTTTGCAATTCCAAAAATAATTCTGTTCTTAACGGAGCAAGAGTATGAACTCTTAGGCATAGACTTTGATGTAAACCAAATCTACGAAATAACGCTTGAGAACCAAGCCGTAAAGTTCAAGAAAACAGCATAACCTCTTTTCTTATCTGCTTTAATGCTGAATGCTTCGGATGAAAAGACAACACAAACATCATGTTCCTTAAAGCCTCGTAAACTTCTTCTATGCTGGATTCTCCGTTTTTATGGCAGTAAATTGGAATGGGCTCTTCGTCACCGTTCTTATAGCTTAGCCATCTTTTCAGTTGCAATGCTAACAGATTTTAATCGTTTTCTGTCATGTGTAAAACTTGAGGCGTAAACCAACAATTCCCCATTACAATTCTCTAACATGCACATTCACCAAAAACTCGACAGTATGCAAACAGCTTTAAAACAAGCGATGAAACGACACTTTTAAACTGTGGAGAGAGATAAGTGAAAGTGAAAATTATAAACTCTAAAACCGCAAAAGTTTTTCAGAAATTATCCAAATGCAAACGGTGAAACCATGAGGGTTAGAGCACACGTATTTGTAAGCGGCAGGGTTCAAGGAGTTTTCTTCAGGTCAGAAACAAGATATGAGGCTAAGAAATGCGGCGTGAAGGGTTGGGTTCGCAACTTGCCAGACGGCAGGCTTGAAGCAGTCTTTGAAGGAGAAGAAGAAAACGTGAAAAAGCTCATAGAATTCTGCAGGCGTGGACCGCGCGGAGCAAGAGTTACAGGCATAGATGTTGTATGGGAAAAGTATAGTGGCGAGTTTAAAGACTTTGAAATAAGATACGGATATCGATTCTAAGCGGCAGCGTTTCTTTTAAGTTTGTTTTTTAGGAACCCTGAAATGTGATTCTTTTCCAGCGCTTATGTAGTCTCCGCCTATTCCGCGTATTATTGACGCTATTTTAGCGAAGTTTTCTGAACCCAAAAATTGACGAGGCTTTATCATTATGTAATCTTCCTTATCTTCAAAACTTAGCATATTTTCTAAATCCTCAGGGAACATCATTTTAACGTCTTCTATCGATGTCTCCTTCTCGTAAACTTCAAGCGTTACCGGTGTAGGTGCTGGAGCAGCAGGAGCAGCCGGTGCCTGAGCGATTTGTGAAACCGCTAAAGATTTTAGTGATGTAGAAACCTGTTGGAGGTCTTCTGCAACTCTGTTTAAGATTATAAGAAGCTCATCAATCCTTTCTACTAGCTTCTCAATCTTCTCCCTTTCTTCACTCATTCCTTTTCCTTCCAAATCTTAATACTCAACGCATTTATTAATTGTTTGCGAACCTTACTATAATTGAAATTTGTATTAAAAGCTAGATTAGAAGGAGAGCCAACCACACGTGATTGAGATTGACGGAAGCCAGAAAAGCGGAAGCGGCACAATCCTCAGGCTCTCTGTTGCCCTAGCCACCATACTAGAGCAGACACTACACATTTACAATATTAGGCAAAACAGACCACAACCAGGTTTAAGACCACAACATTTGGAAGCGGTTCTAACGGCTGCAAGGCTCTGCGATGCTGAATTAGAAGGAGCAAAACTTGGTTCTCGTGAACTCTGGTTCAAACCCAAAAAGGTTAAAGGCGGAGAATTTGAGGCTGAGATTGGCACTGCTGGAAGTATTCCGATGCTTCTGATGACTGTTCTGCCAGTTTGCGCCTTCGCAAAGGACACCGTGAATTTATGCATCTCGAAGGGCGGGACAGATGTTTGGCATTCACCCACCATTAACTACATGCATTATGTGTTTTTCCCAACGCTAAAACGCATGGGACTAAACACTGCCTTAACAGTTCACAAATACGGTTATTATCCAAAAGGCATGGGCGAAGTAACAATAACTGTGAAGCCATGCAAGTCTCTGCAACCACTACGCTTAGAAAATTTCGGCAAAATAAAAGCCATAAAAGGAGTTTCAGTCTGCACATTCCTAGCTGAAAGAAAGGTTGCTGAACGCCAAGCAAAAGCAGCAAACAAGTATCTAGAGGAAAAAGGCTACACTGCAAACATTCAAATAATAAATGATAGGTCAAATCCATTGCAGAAAGGCAGCTCCCTTGTCTTATGGGCTGAAACCGACACTGGTGCAATATTAGGCGCAGATGCAATCGGCGAACTCAGAAAAACAAGCGAAACCGTTGGGAGGGAGGCTGCTGAAAAGCTCTATGCAGAAATTTCCGCTAAGCCTACGGTTGATGTGCATCTGGCTGACATGCTCGTACCATACGTAGCGTTGGCGAAAGGCAATTCAGCCTACCTAACGCGAACAATTTCAGACCATTTGGAAACAAACATCTGGCTTGCTGAAAAAGTACTAAACGTAAGATTCGATGTTAAAAAAGTGGATGGACTCTACAACATTGAGAAAATAGGCTAACAACGGAGACGCATGTCTTGATGAAAGCGAAGGTTAGAGGAATCTACTCAACGGCCCTAACAAAACTGCTTTTAGATAACGGTTTCGAAATTGTTCAACCATCGCTAACCATAAAGAAACGTTTTGGGCTCGAAGAGAATTCGATGCCACCGGATCTTAAAATAGAGGATAGATACGACTTACAAGGGATAAGGGTTCTCGGGACATCTGACGCGGTATGTACCTTCCAATCTATTTTACATTCCACTTTTGAGGATGCCCTAACTAGAAAATGGCGGGTAAGCGTTGACGGAATATACAAGGGAACCGTCATGGAATCGGGTGAGGATGCAGTCTACATAGATATTGGCGGTGATGTCGTAGGAAGGCTTTCGAAATCTGAAATCGCAAACATAAATGAGAAACAAGTGATTGTTCAGGTTGAAAGAAGAAGAATTGGTGTAAAACAACCAGTTTTAACCACAAAATTGAAGATTGTTGGAAACTACGCTATCTTGGTAAAAAACAGCAAGGTCGGCGTTAGTTTACAAATTCGAGACTTGAATAAACGGGCGGAACTTTACGCCCTGGGGAAAGAGCTTGCACCTAGTGGCTGGGGGATTATTTGGCGCGAATCCTCTGCAAACCAGTCAAGAGAAACATTGGAAAACGAAATAACAGCACTGGTTGAGAAAATCAAAATCTTGAACGAAAAAGCATTTTATGCTGAGGCCCCAGCACTTTTGCTTGAAGGTTTATACTTCATGGATGTTGAATTTCCATGGATTTCTAAACGGAACCTAGATAAGTTAAGGGCTTCCGCGGCTCAAACTTTGGATTGGCATCACTTCTACAAGAGTTGTGGAGGCAAAGTTTCGGCAGCTTTAGAAATGGCTGAGAAGCTTTTGGAAAAAGGGCATAACAGAAGCGAGGTTGAAGAATTGTTTAAGCAACAAATCGTACCCGAGTTTCCGGAAGCAGGCTCGCTGGTGGATGTTGAACACGTCAAACTAAGCGGGCTTGTTCTCCATTTGGGACAAGCAACAATAGAAAGCCTAGACGATGAACAAATTAAGTACAGCAGAGTTATGCGAAGCAACGGCTTCTACGACGGATTGGGTGTCAAAAAAGAAAAAGGAGACAAAGCAATAAGTGAAACAAGAAGTGGTGAATGGTGCATAACGACAAAATATTTCTCAAAGGGCGGAGAGTGGAAGGGAACGTACATAAACATAAACACACCAGTTGAAGCTTATCCAAAGACAATACGCTATGTGGATTTGGAAGTTGACGTTTGCATCAAACCTGATGGCACAGTTGAAGTCTTAGATATGGAAAAACTTGAAAAAGCCTTAGAAAATGCTTTCATAAGCAAAACACTCTTCGAAACGGTTAAAGAAAAAGTGAAGGAAATCATGCAAATCACACTTACGACGTTAAGAAAATAAAACTTCAGTGATTTTATGCCTAAAAAGTCAATATGCATCAAAGCTCCAAAGACTTATGGCGAAAAGGCTATCATCCTAGCCAATAAACTGAAGATCGTTGACAGAGAGCTGGAAATTCAAAGAAACAAAGATTCCATTTATATTCCGCTTATTCGTCGGCCATCAGAAAACGAGTTAGGAGCGTTTAAGGAACAAGTTCCAGACTGCGAATTCTCAACTTATTTTTTTCCAGAAAGAAAGAAGCGAGTAACAACGTTTGTCGAGTTACTTGAGGATAAGCTTCCCCCACATTTATTAGCTAGTTTGCCGCGTGCAATAGACTTTGTCGGAGACATAGCCATAATTGAGATTCCGCCAGAGCTTGACGCACACAAAAACATTATCGGCGAATCAGTTCTGAAAGCACATAAGAACGTGCGAACTGTGCTTGCCAAGGCAGGTGCTGTTAGTGGAACTTATCGGCTGAGAGAGTTGAGTATAATTGCTGGAGAGCCTCAAACCGAAACAATCCATAAAGAGTATGGATGCCAGTATCATGTGGACCTTGCCAAAGCCTACTTTTCTCCGCGTCTCTCATACGAACACAGTAGAGTTGCATCCCTAGTCGGAGAAGATGAAACAGTTGTAGACTTGTTCGCTGGTGTAGGTCCCTTCTCGATATTAATTGCGAAAACCCACGAAAACGTAAAGGTTTATGCAATAGACATGAACCCGCGCGCGGTGGAACTTCTAGAGAAAAACATTAGGCTCAACAGGGTTGAAGGCAAAGTCTACCCAATTTTGGGGGATGCAAAACATATTGTTAAGCAAAGGCTTTCCGGCGTTGCTGACCGTGTGATTATGAATCTGCCTGAAAAAGCCATAGAGTTTGTTGATGCTGCATGTGAAGCGATAAAGCCAACGGGCGGCATAGTGCATTATTACAGTTTTGTGAAGTCTTCTGACTCGTTAGAAAATGTAACGCAGCGATTCATAAACGCTGTTAAGGAGTCTGGAAGGAAAGTGGAAAAGATTTTATTTTCAAGGCTTGTTCGTGCTACAGCTCCTTACGAGTGGCAAGCCGTTTTAGACGCAAAAATTCGTTAAAGTTTACTTTTTATCATTTTCCTAACATGTACCTCTCAATATTCAGTTTTTAGTTTTCTTTCTCTTCTATATAGCGTAATATGCGTATTTCAGGTGCTACCGTCCAAAAAGAGTCCTTTATACAATTTTTATGTTCACAATGTTTATATAATTTTTAATCATTACTTTTCTTGGGAGAGGGAAAAAGGTAGTAACTCTCCAAAAGCCTCAAAAGTCGCAAATGATGTCGTTGTAAACAAGAGGCTGTTCAGTATCATTTCCAACTTACGCGGATAAGCAATTGAACCTTCGTTTTCAAACTCGGCTAGCGAAAATCTAAGCCGAAATCCCTCTCCTCTTTTTTTATCAGCGCCACGCTCTCATCTTTCCTTGTCTTGAACTCATAAATATCTGAAAGTTGTATTTTTTAGCTGGGGAGAAAGGAGAATTGGAATGGAAATTATCATCCTTGTTACAATGGTTTCTGTTTTTGCTTTGGCTCAACATTTTGGACATCTCGGTCACAAACCCAGCCTACGAGTCTAACCCCTTCACTCTTTACATGTGGGGAAAGATAGGAATCTTTCTTTCAGCTTGGATCAAGGTCGGACTGGTCCTGTTTTTCGGAGTTTTGTGTGCACTTACCAAGAAAGTGGCTAAGCCAACTGAGTGGGATTTCGCGAGTAGACTATTGCGAGGGATACTAATTGCTCTTGTAGCCTTTTATACATTCGTAGTAGCGTGGAACATAATTCTTTGTTTGTCATTTCCGCTTTGGTAGATGTTAGCTCCGCGTGCGCGGCCTTTTTTTATACATAGGTGCGTGCGGATTAAACTTTAATAGTTAATATAATTTTCACTTTTTGCTTTGGATTTTTTAGCTTTTCCACAAGTTTCCTTGACAAATCACATGCAGCCTTGTCTGCTCGAATTGCCAATGTTCGGCTGCAAACGTAATTGCTTTTTCTCACAACCATGTCTGTGGGATGCGTCAAAATTAGCCGCGGGTTTCCAAGAGCATTCACAATTTCAACAACTTCTCCAGCCTCGATTAACATTGTTGTTTTTGCGTTTTCCTTCCGTAAATTCTCCTTAAATTCAGGGCGTAAATCAGCTACAGCCTTGTCCGCTGACACCGCAATAATGCAGTTGCCTCTCTTTGATATTTGGGCTTCTTTAGTGATTTCAAATGTTGACTCATGCGTAGCTTGGATGTTCTCGTGTCCGTAGGCAAGAATAACTTCGGTTATTTTCATGGTGCAACCTCTGGCTATTGCAGAACTAGTTTTAGTATTATTGTGTCGTGTCCTATTCCGAAGAAGTCTTGCACAAAACCGGTTATGCGGAAATTATGCTTGTAATAGAAGGGTATGGCTGAAGCACACTTGTAGTGAACCTCGGCGAGGACTATTTTAGCTCCTTTCCGCTTTAAAGCCTTCAACTCCTTATTCAGCAAGCGTTTTCCTATACCTTTCATTTGATATTCCTTGGCAACCGCTATATCTTCAAGCACCGCCTCATCATTATGAATGTCTGCTTGCACATACCCAACAACTTTTCCATTTTCAACTGCTACAAAAGACAAATCTGGGTTTTTCCTCAAATCATCTAGAATATGCTTACAATACTTTTCCTTGGTTGCATGGGGATTTGCCAACATAGCAAGTTCAGAAACAGCATCTAAATCGCTTCTACGCATTTTTCGAATAACAATTTTAGGCATTCAAAAACCCTACATTGTTCTATTTTGGGCGTTTTTGCAGTTCTTTGGCGAGGTAGATGGCTGTCCTCCCGTCTTAATAAATTTTATCGTTGTATCCGCATATTTTGAAGCTGTTTTTGAAGTCTAGTTGTAAGGCTGGGACATTATCAGATGGGACATCAGTCATTAAAACTCTGGCTTTGTTTTCCTCGCAAAATCTTCCATATTCCTCAATAAGCGTGTACCTATGCCCCTACGCCTATGTTCAACATCAACCAAAACTGTTGTGATTAAAGCACTGTTATTCCATCTATAAATGTGCATGCGTGAATAACCGACAATTCTGCCCTCATCCTCTGCTACAAAAAACCTACATTTTTCATTAGGGTTGTCAACCTTGAATAATGCACGCAAATCTTCATTACTAGGCAAGCCGTTCCTCTTTTTTAACTCCAATATACTGGGTACATCTTTTAGCGTGGCTATTCGAATTTTTAGCAACCCAACCACCACACAAAGTTATTCGAGAACATCTATTGAATCCACTTTTCCGTCGCCGTCCAAATCGAACCCTTGTATAACTCTTGCGAATGTATCCTCGCCAGTATAGTCCTTCAAAGTTTTCTTCCAAAAGTTTGTTAAGGCCAAAACACACGCTTTCGTGCCTACTGCCTTGTTCCCTGCCAAAACTATAACCCGCTTAGTGTCGTCCCACGGATTCACAATTTTTGCTATTA
>JASEET010000013.1 GCA_030019335.1 Candidatus Bathyarchaeia archaeon
TGACGGGTTTGATTCAGAACTGGCAGTCTTTGTTGATCGTAAGGGCTTTAAATGGAGTGGCTACAGCCGCGGTGCGTCCGGCTGCAAAGGCTTCCTTGGTTGATCAGGTTCCTGGAGCCGGAGAGGTGAGGCTTTGGGGTTCTTTTTGACTGCCACTATGGGAGGGTGGTTTTTGGGATCCATCTTTGGCGGGACCATCCAGTTTTTGTCGGAAACCAGTTTGGGATTGGCTTTGGGAGACAGCTATCGGATTCCTTATTTTGTGGATTCCGCACTATCTGTCATTGCTATGGGTTTGGTGGCTTGGAAAGTTCGTGAAACAAGGGGGCATAGTTCGATCAGAAAAAGAAAGGAAATGTCGAAAGAAGACGACATCAAACTTACTGGTTGGATTTTGCGATCCGTTAGGGTCTTGTATATTTACACGTTGACCAATGGCTTTGCTGTGGGCTTTATTGCGCCGGTTGGCGTTCTGTTTCTAGGCGAGATGTTCGGAGCTATTCCGTTTCAGATCGGGGTGATTTTGTCTGTTTCTGGATTTGTGGGAATATTATGCAACTTTTTTCCTAAGTGGAATAATGGGACTACTAGCCTTAGCGCTTCTCCTTATCTTTGTTAAGGAACCGCAAAGAGAGACCAAGAGGAAGAAGATGGAGGCTGAAACTTTAAGCTCGTCCCTTGCGGATTAACAGTCTATCATCAAAAGATGATGAAAGTAAGGTGGCACCGGAGAATAGGTTTAAAACTCGGTTCAAATTCTCGGCGAATTTTTTGCTTAGAGATAACTTGGGTACATACCCTTTTTCCCTTCCCAAACATCTACTATAGCCTTTGAGGCGAACAAAGATGCTGTCTGACGAAGAGACAAAAACAGGAGTTCGAACCTACCCCGGGCTACTAATGGTTTTGTGTGTGCGTGCAACAGCGCTAGACCCTCTATTTGGAGCCTAATATGGTCGGGTTTGCGTGGTTTCTGACTCTTGGCGTGTGGTTTGAATGTGTGTTGGAAGCTATCCCGAGCTACCAAACCGAAGAAATAAGTAAAAATGTGCGTGTCTACTTCTTGAAGTGCACCAGAATGAATATGTTTTCGTCTGGGTCGAGAAAAGCCGCTGTTCGACCACCCCAATGCTGATCTTTCGGCTCTCTTACACCTTTATCCTTTAATTTCTTGTATGTATCGTCAACATTGTCAACCAGCATGAAAACATCTGGGGCTCCCTCTTTGTGTCCTTTCTTGCCCCCAGGTTCGAAAGCCAGCTCCATTCCTCCAACATCAAAAATCACATAGTTGCTCCATTCTGCAGTTTTTTTGAGACCGAGGATATTTTCGTAGAATAGGATGGTTTCCTTTAAATCGGAAACTGCAAAGGTGATGTTGTTTATCCGCTTAATCAATCTCTCACCTCATTTTCTACTGCTTTCGGTTTTGCAAATATAAAACTTTGCGACTCATCACTAATCCTCTTATTAAGGGCATAGAAGTTATGAGTTCTCATAGACAGAATGAGCATTAGGTGAAATTTGTGAGTGTAAAGATTGAAGAGCAAATATGGAAGCAAATTTCCACCAAACTCACAGACGCCGAAGCATTGAAAGTTCTTCGCGAAATAGTCAACTACGCTGTAGAACGACTAAAACCAAGGGTCGACGAGGTTAAGGCATCTAGAGACGCGATAATCTTTCTCTCGAAAGGAAAAGAGTTCCTTGTAATAAACGTGACAAGAATCAACCTACGAATATACTTTCAACCTTCGTGTGGCGCTCTCTTCAGCAAAGACGAAAAGTTTGGAGTCGAGAAGATCAGCATTTGGGAAGCTCATTTCAGAAGGCTTCAGGCAAATATCGCGCCATGACCGCTTGGGTTTCCAAAGAAGAGCATCTTCACGGAATCAAGACACTAATCGACAGGATTCCAACATCTCCATAGAGCGTTAAGCATTATTGGAACTTACAGCAATTTTCAGACCCGACAGCTAGAAGAAAGTGGAATTTAGACAAAAGAGTCAAATAATCCTCGATTCCAATTAAAATCGTGTTTTAAAATCAATTTCCGGATATTTTTATGAAAGGATGCAGAATCGAGTCTTAACTCCGATATTTTAAACCGATATTTGAACCTACCCCGGGCTACCACGATATTTGCGCGAATTTACACCAACCCTCTCTTTTTTGTCACGTTTACTACAGTAGCTCAATCTAAGGAAGAAAAGCCAGAGGTTAAGGTGCGCGCGCGCATGCATAAGCTTTCAGAATCTGTGACTTCGCCATAATCTCTTTGAACAATAGCTGAATATTGTAGAACGAATGTAAGCATACAGGGTTATATGAAGAATCACTTTCTAACTATAGTTCTAGGAGTAGAAGACATGAATAGAAGGACTAGCTTGGTGCTGATGTTTGTTGGAATTGGTGTCCTTGTTTTTGGTTTTTATCTTGCCTTTTTTGGATGAAACTGTGGCAAGGGTATTATGATGTAGAAGGAGGAGCCGTGCTTCAACTATCATGGTACCTTGAAGAAGGTGACAGAACTGAAGGGGATTCACAGTTAGCGGTGGAAACGAAGAGGTGAAATTCTACATCAAAAATCCTTCTGGAGTAATTATCTACGATGCTGGAATTGTGAGAACACAACATAGTACCGGTTTTACAGCTGGATATTCTGGGATATACAGTTTATATTTTGAGAATCTGGAACACCTCAGCGACAAGCGCATACACGTAAGATTTAGATCACCCTATGAACCTAGGCTCACCGTTTTTGATGTTCTAGGCTTTTCGATGATGTTTGGAGGTACCTTGATTCTAATTTGGCTATTGAAGATAAGCGGCATAGCGAAGTTACCCAAATGCTTCAATCAATAGATACACGCGAAGGAAGGAATTAAAATTTAATTCTCTCTCCTCACTCATGCACTTGTAAACTAACATGTTCAAATTTTGTTTTAAGTAGGCTTTTACGCTTATTTTTTGATGTAAATTGGCTGCTGTTCCAGAAGCTTATTACCAGTTCATTATGCATTACAGTCCTTACTTTTATGTTATAGCCACGAAGATGACTGCAGACCCACCTTCTGGGCAAAAGGATGTGGTGGTTGAAGACGGAACAAAGTTTCAAGTGTGTTATCCTGTTGAGATTAAGGATGATGCTCATGCAGAGTGGAACAAAGTTGCAGCCATAAACGGCAACACCTTAACGATGGAGAACAACCTTCAATACACGTATTACGTAGCCAAAAACGGTAAGGTTGAAGGTCCAGACCCAGATTTTGAAAGAGGAGCATTTCCAACAAGCCTAACAACTTCTCACAATACTTCACCGTCATTGTCCCAAACAAAAACTCAAAACGCTTAAACTTTAAGTCTTAACGCAGAAAACGTAGGGGGAGGGGTAGGTGAAAACGATAGAGGGATATCATATTAAACTGTTTGTTCGGCAAGCCCAGATTTTGAAAAAGAGACTGAAAAAGCCACTCAGCAGTTAAGAATTAGGTTGCTAAACAGACTGAAGCTAAAAACTGGATGCGAATAACGGCGCATCTAAGTCAAGTTATGAACAGCCTCGCAAAAAAACAGACAAAATCCCATCTTCACCAAAACACCAAAACATTGCTTCCCTCAACAAAACAGAACATATTTGGCTCCAAATAAACGGGCCTACAACAATTGCACACAAACAAACTCGTAATTGTAAACATAACAAACTAATCCTTCTTTCAGAAAACAAGCTATGAAAACAACTATGTTTAAAACGTTGTTCGCAATGTTTTTTAATCAGTATTACCGAAAAAGACGGGACTACGGGAGACATCACCAAAATGCCAAAATTCAGACAAACAGCCGACATACTCAAACTAATGAGTAAAAAAGAGGACATACGCAACATAGGCATAATAGCCCACATAGACCACGGAAAAACAACAATGACCGACTCGCTACTAGCCGAAGCAGGATTACTATCACCAAAAATAGCAGGCGAAGCCAGAGCACTAGACTATCTGGAAGAAGAACAAAAACGCGGAATCACAATAAAAACCGCAAACATATCCCTCTTACACGAAATGGAAAACCGCCCCTACGTAATCAACCTAATCGACACACCAGGCCACGTAGACTTCACAGGCAAAGTAACAAGAGCCCTACGCGCCATAGACGGCGCAGTCGTCGTCGTAGACGCCGTAGAAGAAGTCATGGTTCAAACAGAAACCGTCACCCGCCAAGCCCTCGAAGAAAGAGTCAGACCCGTCCTCTTCATAAACAAAGTAGACCGCCTAATCAAAGAGTTAAGGCTTAATCCGGATGAAATTCAGAAGAAGCTTATTCGCATAATTCGTGACTTTAACAACTTAATCGACATTTACGGAGAACCAGAATTTAAGGAAAAATGGAAGGTTGACCCCTCAAAGGAAACTGTTGCTTTTGGTTCCGCTCTCCACAAATGGGGTTTCACTCTTAGCATGGCCCAAGAAAAGGGAATAAAATTCAGCGATATTGTAGATGCTTACGCAAAAGGCGAATATCAAGCACTCCCACAGTTACTTCCACTCCACACTGCAATACTTGACATGGTAGTTAAAAACATGCCAAACCCAATTGAAGCCCAAAAATACCGTATAACAAAGGTTTGGAAAGGAGAAATGGACTCGGAAATAGGCCGAGTAATGCTGAAATGCGACGACAATGGTCCAACTGTAATGTGTATAACCTTGGCTCAAGTAGACCCGCATGCGGGTCTAGTCGCAACGGGAAGACTCTTCTCCGGCTCAATAAAAGAGGGAGACCGAATCTACTTGGTCAACGCAAAGAAAGAATATCGTGTACAACAAGTTTCCATGTACATGGGTGCCTTCAGAGAAGTTGTTGGCGGAATCACCGCAGGCAACATAGCCGCTTTACTAGGTCTCGATCTCGCAAGAGCAGGCGAAACCCTAGTTGACATTGAACATAAGGACGCCATGTTTCCATTTGAACGCATAAAATACGTTTCAGAACCAGTTATAACAATAGCCATCGAGCCAAAACATCCAAGAGAATTGCCACGACTAGTCGACGCCATGAACAGACTATCAATAGAAGACCCAAACCTCGTAACCACCATAAACAAGGAGACCGGCGAGTACCTACTGAGCGGAATGGGCGAACTCCACCTAGAGATCGCTGTAAAGTTTCTACGAGATTACAGCGGCGGAATGGACATCGTAACCTCTCGCCCAATAGTAGTGTACCGAGAAAGCGTTGCCAAACAAGGCATCGAAGCCATGGCAAAAAGCCCCAACAAACACAACAGGTTCTGGATTCAAGTAGAACCACTAGAAGAGAAAGTTATAGAAATGATTGAGAAGGGCGACCTTGCCGAAGAAATGGGACGCAAACGAATGGGCACCGTGCTTAAAGAGGCAGGCTGGCCAACAGAAGAAGCCAGAAACATCTGGGCCTTAGAAGAACACAGAAACATAATCATAGACTTAACAAAGGGCATCCAATACCTTCGCGAAGCAAGAGACATGATCATTTCCGGTTTCCGATGGGCATGCGAGTCAGGACCACTATGCGAAGAACCCCTAAGAGGCCTAAAAGTCAAGCTTATGGACGTTAAACTCCATGAAGATCCCGTACACCGCGGACCAGCCCAAGTCATGCCAGCCATACGCCGCGCAATCTTAGGCTCCTTCCTAACAGCAAACCCAGTGATCCTAGAACCCGTCTACAAAATTGGAGTATCAGTTCCAGCCCAATGGGTCGGCGAATCCTCCAGCATAATCACGCGTAAACGTGGAAGGATACTTTCTTCTGAGCAGAGAGGCGCCCTAACAACGATCACAGGCTACATTCCAGTCGCAGAAACCTTCGGTTTATCCGCTGAAATGCGCTCTGCAACTTCAGGCCACGCCTTCTGGCAGTGCACCTTCGACCATTGGGAAAAAGCTCCAGAAAGCGTCGCAGCCGAAGTTATCAGGCAAATTCGCGAGAGGAGAGGCCTATCACCAGAGATTCCATCACCAAAAAGATTCATAGACGAAGCCTAGCCACACCATTTTCTTCAGAATTTAAAACATTTATACAGTTCAACTTAAACTAATTGTCATGGAAACCAAATATCAAAGAATAAAGGAAATTGTAGAGAAAGAACTTTCTTGTTCTGCCCATGATATGGAGCATGTCATAAGAGTTTACAATCTCTGCTTACATCTCGCAAAATACGAGCCGGGCATCGACTTGGATGTTTTAAAAACCGCTGCCTTACTACTGACATCGACCGCGTTAAAGAATTCAAAAACAAAACTGGCAGCATTGACCACGCAGCTCTTGGAGCTGAAACAGCCACTAAAATCCTTAGAACACTCGGTTATTCCAAGGAGAAAATAGTTCATATTAAACATTGCATAGTTGCTCATCGCTTCAGAGGCAAGGTTAAACCTCAAACAAGAGAGGCAAAAATTTTGTTTGACGCAGACAAGCTGGATGTGTTAGGAGCAATGGGTGTCGCTAGGTCCTTCATGATGGCGGGTCAGTACGGTCAGAAAATCTATTCAGACGTTTCAATCCAAGAGTATTTGAGGGATAATGTTGTTGGAGAAAAAGCTGACGGAGGGATTAAAGAAATCTCAAAACACGCTCCCAATTTAGAGTTCGAACTGAAGTTCAAACACATCCCAAAAAGATTATACACGCAAAAAGCAAGGGAAATGGCCAAAGATAGACTGCGGTTCATGGAAAACTTCTTTGAAAGGTTAAGGATGGAAATGAGAGGAGAGTTATAAAATCTACATGGAAATTCAGCTAAGCAATTTCTATCCATTGGATCTGGATTTCACCCTTGGTTGTGGGCAAGCTTTCAAATGGAATAAGCATGGCGAATGGTGGTATGGCGTTGTTAAAGAAAAAGTTTTCAAAATACGTCAGGTTGACAATAAGCTGGAGTTCGAGAATGTAGATGCAGATTTCATTAAAGACTATTTTGGACTACACGATAACTTGCCAAAAATTTTCTCGCAAATCACAAAAGATAGGCATGTTGAAGCCGCCATCAAAAAGTTTAAAGGCTTACGCATTCTCCGCCAAAATCCATGGGAATGTCTAATCTCCTACGTTTGTGCAACATACAAAAACATTCCAGCAATAAAGCAGATGCTGCTTAATCTCTCCAAAAAATTCGGAGATAAAACAGCCTTCAACGGCTATTATTTTTACACCGTTCCAACACCAGCAAAACTAGCAAAAGCCAGCACTAAAGAACTGGCTGAATGCGGCCTCGGCTACAGAGCCAGATACGTTTCAGAAACAGCCACAATAATTTATGAAGGCAACGTTGATTTTGAAAGTTTAAGAAAAACGAGCTATGAAGAAGCTAGAAAAGAGCTACTTACTCTTCGTGGTCATGGTGTGGGTTTAAAGGTTGCAGATTGTGTTTTGCTCTTCTCCATTGGAAAATTGGAGGCTTTCCCAGTGGATGTGTGGATAAAACGTGTCATCCTCAAACATTATGCAAACCATTTTCCAAGCGAGTTCATCAGGAAAATATCGGCTAAGAAATCACTTGCGAATTCGGAGTATGAGAGACTAAACTTGTTTGGACGAAGGTATTTCGGAGAGTATGCGGGTTACGCCCAAGAATACCTATATCAATTTGAGAGGACACAACGTTAGATTAAGCCCTTCTCTCTCAAGGTTTGAGCCGCCTGATGCCCCTTGGTAGTCGTAATAGAAATTGCCTCAGAAACAAGTTTCGCAGCATTAACATAATTGTGCTGTTTAGTCTGCTGGATGGCATCCTCAAGCTTCACGTTAACTTCTTTAAAGCCATGAACCCCAGAAGCCTTCGCAGCAATGTTCACCTCCCCAATCAAAGCGTTAAAGTATGCAACCAGAAGCTTCTCCGCACCGACAACGTCCATGTCTCCCATGCTGTTCAAAACCTCTAAAAGACCAGTAGCCATGATCAGATCTGATTTCATTTTTTCCGTGTAGTGAAAGACAATGAAGGCTCTCTTGATTTCCGACAAAGGTTTTCTCTCAACAAGAATAAACATGCAAAAAAGGGATAAGCTTTATATGTCTAGCTATTCGGAAGAGGCCCGTGCCCTCCATTTTTCCAGCCTTTTTCTCACCTCTTCCTCAAGCTTTTCTTTTGAGATAAGCTGACCTCTAACTATGACCTCCTCATCTATAACGATGCTTGGAGTACTCCTAATATCGTAAGCCAATCCTTCATTCAATCCCTCATCCGTCGCCATGTCAACAATTCTGTAAGCAATACCAAACTTTTGTGCAACCTCAAAGGCAATCATTTTAGCCACGGGACAGCCTGAACAAGTCGGCAAGGTGAAAACCTTCAACTCCACTATACGAATCCCCTCTCTAAAACCTAATTTTAACATGGAATAGACTTTTTAAATCTTTCACGACAGCTTAAAAATCAGAAAACGTTTAAATTAATTTAGCAGAAGCATATTAAATGAGCAGCTATAAAGCAGGGCCCGTAGCTCAGCTAGGTCAGAGCGACAGGCTCATAACCTGTAGAGTGTGAGTTGCACTTCACACTCGGGGAGTGGTCAGGCGTTCAAATCGCCTCGGGCCCACCAAAATCCTTTCTGATGCTTAGAAAACCAGTTATTAAAAGGGAAAATTTACGATTAGATGAACAGATAATTGGTGATGGCGTTTAGGATTTTTGTGTGCACTTCTTTTTTCAGCTGCACCTTGTAAGAGCGGGATTTCCATGCTGGAAGCCCTTTCAGCGGTAGATCGCCTATCCTAATTATGCCTACTGCTTTCTTCTGGTAATGGTTTGCCAATCCGTATAGTACCGAAAGTTCCATATCGACTGATAAGACGCCTCGTTTCTGTAAATCCGTTAAGAGCTGTTTCGTCTCTGACAGGAAGAACGGTACTGTTGCATGGATTCTACTGTGAACCTTTATTCCGAGGCTTCGAGCTTCTTCTTCAATTAAACCTTTCAATTTTTTCACCATGTCTAGGTCAGCCTTTGCTGAAGCCTCAGGTGGCAACAATATTTCCAGCACCTTGTCAAGCCGAATGCACGAAGGAGGCACGTTAACGTCTGCACTTTCCACATTTTCACCTATTCCACCACCTGTTCCAATAAATATTATCTCTTCTACGTTTCTGCAATGACAAAGAATGTAGCTTGAGTCTGCAAAATTTGATGCACCTACGTCTCCTTCGCAGAACAAAGCTTGCTTGTCGCCTTTCCAAACCAGAAAATTGCTGCGAGAAACTGTTGCAATCCTTTTAAATGTTAGACCCCTGCCCGTTATCATGGCTTGAAAGTTGTCGAAATATTCTTCAACCTTGAGCGGAGTAATGACTATTCTTGCAGGCATGGATGCAGGATCGAGACCAAATACGAAGCGTGTTGCCCATGCAAGTGCTTTGCTTCCTAACTCTCCATACACCATTTAAAATCCTCGACTATACCCCTCATTCTTCAAAAATCTATGATAATAAAGTTTGTTGGTAGAGAGAAGCAAAATTTTAAACCGATGTCTGAACTTATCCCAAGCTACGAAACTTTTTTTATTTCCGCGTTCTGGTTTCATTTTGGACTTGGAATGGATCTTCGGCGCCTTGAGTTTACTCTCACCACGAAGTGTAATTCTCAGTGTATTCACTGTCAAGCAGATGCTTCTCCATTAAGGAATGGCGTAATGGAGGTTAAGGATGCACATAATTATTTGGCTGGGGCAACTGCTGTCTCAAAAATCGAATCCTTCATGGTGTTTGGCGGAGAACCTATGCTTTATCCAAAACGAGTAATAGCCGCAATCAAGAAGGCCCACCAATTGCGGATTCCAAAGATTGAAATGATAACAAATGGGGTATGGGGCAGAAACAAGGAAAACGCCAAAAAATTAGCGGTGAAGCTGAAAACTGCAGGTCTCAACACTATCAACATAAGCGTGGACGTCTTCCATCTTCAATACATACCACTTGAGTATCCGCGAAACGTAGCATTAGCTTCGCTAAAAGCAGGCATAGAAAAAATCGCGTGGAACGTCGCGGTCATAGAATCCATAAACGCCACAAACGAATACGATAAGAAAACAGCTCAGATACTAGAAACGTTGCAACCCATGGGACTAGATGTCGGCACAGTCAAAATTGTACCAGCAGGACGCGCAATACAAAATCTGCGTCGATACTTTCAACCCACCTCACTAAATGGACCATGTGAAGGTGAACCATTAACAGGCGAGACGCTTGCAAACCCAAAAAGCATATGCATCGAACCTTCAGGCACAGTCAACATATGCTGGAACCTAGCTATCGGAAATGCAAGGCAAAACCGCTAAGCCAGATAATAAGCAAGTATAACTGGCTACAAAATCTAATAATCAAAACTTTAGTGGAAGAAGGCCGACAGGACTGCTAAATCTTCCCGAAGCATGCGATTACAAACTTCGAGAAAACCATTACATTAAACAAATGTCACCTATGTATAGAAATTAGGGAAAACCTCAAACTATAGAAAAACAATCAGAAATTTAAACAAGATCGAATTCACCCCTATGCACATGCTTTTTAATGCAATTGTTGAAAGTTATAAAATAGGTGTTTAAAGTGAAAGCTTTGGTTGTGGGAGGTGCTGGCTTCGTTGGTTACCGCTTGGTTAAGCGTTTGCTGGCAGAAGGCAACTCCGTTACGGTGCTGGATGTCAAGCCTAGACGCCTCAAAAGACTGCCTTCACCAAATTTGAAACTGGTTTTGGGCAACATGACTGAACAGCGGGTGGTTCAGCGAGTTATGAAAGGAGTAGACGTAGTTTACCACATTGCCTTGGTTGGTGGTTTCTCCATTCGAAACCTTAAATTGTTTAATGCTAACTTGCAGGGCACTTTAAATTTGTTGAGGGCTGCCGAATCGCAGAAAATAAAGCAGTTTATCTTTACCAGCAGCACAGCAGTGTATGGGAAACGACGATACCTTCCGGTGGATGAGGAACACCCTTGCAACCCAGAAGAGGAGTCTGGTTGGCGTCTCTACCCACTCATGAAGTTTTCCACCGAAAAACTTTGCAGACTATTCTATTTCACGTTTAAGTTGCCAGTAACCGTCCTTAGACTAACTTATGTGTTCTGCCGTAAATCTGTTTACGATGTTCCTTGGACAGGCTGGATGATTGAGAAGGCAAAAAATAATGAAACAATCGAAGTGTTTGAAGGAGAGGGCTTCGCAAGCGTACATGTAGACGAAGTAGTTGAGGCCCTTATGCTGGCAACTCTAAACGAGAAAGCCATCGGCCAAGTTTTCAACATCGTAAACCCAGATACGTTTGTAACCTATTATGAAATTGCACGATACGTCGCGAAGAAGACATGTTCAAAAAGCCATATTAAAATTGTGAAGCCTACCGAAATGGTCAATTCTGTTCCCGTTAGCAGCGAGAAAATACGGAGAACTCTTGGCTGGAAACCATGGACCACGAAAGCTGACGCAATAAAATGTTAAACGCCTAAAAACATAATTATTTTAGGTTATTACCTACATGATGTTATGATCTACAAACTGAATCTGAAAGAATATCTAAAGTTTAAGGGATCTATGCGGCAAAATTGCGGCGTGGCCAGTTTGGAATGGATACGCTTCATTGATGAAGAGGCGGAAAAGGTTGAGATATATGTAAATGAAAAGCCTTCTAAAGGGTTTTATGGTGCTTCATAGAGACGTGAATGTTTTCATAAAAACCAGCTCAGAAAAAGTGCTGGGAAACTTTCTTAACATTCTGAACAAAGAAAAGGAGTATGCTTTCAGATGTCCAGAGTGGACGTCTAGTCTTATCATGAAAACCTTTAAGCCTCAAAGGGAAGGCTATGTCGGAGTTATTTTGCTAACTTATTATACTGACACAAAAATGTTCAAAAGATACGTTAACCCTAACTACGCTGTCAAACTCCTTTCTGATGACTCTGCAAGGGAAATTATGGAACATACAAGACGACCTTTCACCATTGAATTTATTCAAGATAGAATTAGAAGGGGTTACTTCTATGGTATTTATGATAATCAAGAACTCATCTCGCACATCGGAACACTTTGGGAAAGCAACGAAGCATGCGAAATCGGCTTTGCATACACAAAAGAAAAGCATAGAAGTAGAGGTCTAGCAAAAACACTCACATCAATTGTTACCGACAAAACACTCAAAGAAGGAAAATCCCCCTCCTTCACACAGTTGAAACAAACATTCCTGCCATCAGAGCCTGCGAAGCCCTTGGATACCGAATAGGAGCAAGAGAATGGGGCTACTTTTACACACCGAAACAAGTTTAGCTGTCTCAACCTTTGGTCTGTCACATTTTCAATTTTGCAACTAGATTTGCAACTCTTTTTCCAAGTTCTCTGCAAGATTCAAGTTCTTTTTTATTTGGAGAGCCAACTGCCGCGGCGCCATAGTGTTTATCATTAGCCTGCCCTTGAACAACCATACCATGCACCAGCATAGCTTGCAGTATAGATAACAAGGTGGTTTCTGCACCTGTTGCTGTTCCACCGGAGCTTGTGAAAGCTGCACCAACCTTTTCTTCAAGCCTTCCATGGATTTTAACCGATTCGTCAATGAGAGCCTTAAGCCTAGCAGACATTTGCCCATAATATGTTGGTGAACCCATTATTATTCCATCAGCACTCAGCAAATCCTCAAGGCTAGTTTGGTCAACCTTCTTTACAACCACTTCAACTCCGCTTATTTGCCTGGCACCTTCAGCCACTACGAACGCCATCTTCTCTGTATGCCCAGTCTTAGAGTCGTAAATAATTAAAATCCTCGCCATACAGTCACCTTAAGCAGTTAAAACATTTATTGCTTAGAATATTTCAGTTTTAAGGATGAGTACGCATATTTCCGTTAAACTTTATATGCCTTCCATAAGTATTTTTATTGATTGTCATGGTTTTCCCTTACACGCTTAAAAAAATTAAAGATATAGATAATATGTACCAGGGAAACTATGTTTTAATTCGCGGTCGTATCGTTGGCTTATACTATGACACACTATACACGAAGGCTTACTTAACAATCGCCGACGGTTCTGGGATGGTTCTGCTTAAAATTCAAAATGCAGTTTCTCAAACAATTTTCAACGGTGCAGTCGTGAACATCAGAGGGGAAATAGCAGAACATGAAGGGAAGTTTTATCTTAAAACCAAAGAAATCTCGAAGATGCAAGCCGTTGAAGATGGATATCAGCAGCTTACTGAAATTCCTCTCATCGATGAAAACGGTCTTCCGGATTTTAAAGGTAAAAGATGGGTTAAACCAGCATGGAAAACGGAAAAACTGTTAAGTCTCTATAGTATGGCATTGCGGGAGGAAAGGAAACTTGGGTGGATAGCATGGGAGTTGTCCTCTTTCTAATAGCCTTCCTCACACCAGTCTTCATAGCAATTTTACTTTTTCTTTTCAGCTTTCTTTTGATAATTCTCGGTATAATAACAACAGAAACATACATTGAAGGATATGAAACCTCACAGCAAAAACTGAAAAGTGCAAACAAAGCCAAATAGAAGATTCTTCCACAAGCTATATGTGGGTGAAAGACCCCTTTAGAGTTTCATGAGGAGAATGGCAGAGCTGTTTATGAGGGGAGAAAGGAGAGAAGGGAGAAAAAATTTTCTCCACCATTCTCCTCATACGTTCTTCATAATCATGTACATGTTGCTTTTAAACTTTTCTTTTCATGGTTCTGGTAAGTCTGGGGAGATGAGTTATTAATTTTCTTCGGTTTTTCTCCGAAGCACGCTTTGGATGTTATCCTAAAACGCGAAAACAATCTACAGTTTTCTCAAAAATAGTTATGCTTAATCTTTGACAAGTTTCTTCGAGGTAGGGATCAGATTCTTCACATATAATGCCTAATTTTAGAGGTTTAGTAGGTTTTCTTTCTTTCTTGTAGAGTAGTTCATCCTGCAAGACCTGACCAAAAGCGCATGGGTCTAACGAGACCTTCGCCTCCAATATCCATATCTCCTCGCTTGTCTCGCATACAAGGTCGATACTTCTGGCCGGAACAGGGCGATTTCTTGGAAGAAGTGGAAGGGTGTCGAGCCACTTTTGGAACTCTGGATCAGATCGTCTGATTATTCTGGTTTTTCCTGATGTACTATCTTTTATGTACTGAATGTCTTTATCTTGTACTATTTTTCCTCTACTAACCCTCACCTCATCATAATAAGTGCAATCGCCCAGTGGATTGCATCGTTTAAAATCGACTATGAGCCGCTTCTCTCTGGTCAATAATCCTTTTGATGACCTTCCCATTCCATGCCACGGGTTCTTTAGTCTAAAACACACACTAATTAAATTTTGTGTACTAATAATCAGAACTCAAACTCCTCTTCTCCCGAAGAGTTACCACAACCCTTTTCATTTAGAATTAACCTTAAACTTTTCCTAAAAATATGTTGAAAGCTTAGCTAACGGCTTGTTTTATCTCTTCCTTAAACTTTTCTGTCTCCATGAAAAAGGTGTGTATTGGTTTAGCATTTACTATCAACCACCAGTTTTTGCGTTTTATGGCTTCTTCTGGTTTCTCCCACTCGTTTATCATCTCAACTTTTATGTTAGGCCCAACTTCCCTGATTATTTCTTCTATCCTTTTTGCAAACTGATAAGAAAATTGACATATCGGACCATAGAAGATTACTGCTTTGTCCTTGTCTTCAAGTAATGGCTCATATTCTCTTACAGGTGTAACGGGCTCATAACTGCCTTCTATTGGAAGATATAGCTGGTTTCCTTCAGGCGTTGGAAGAAACCCCTTCTTCTTGTAAAATTCAGGCATCGGTAGAAGCTCACCAGTGTTGAAGGCTTTCGCTAAAATGAATTTACATGGCTTGTTGCCGAGGTAGGTCTTTCTCTGTCTTGCATCTTCGATTACGCTGTACAGGAGCCGGGTGCCTATCCCGAGTTTCTGTGCCTCCGGCGTTGGATTGTAAATGCAGTCTATCACGAGAACATTTTCTCGTCTAAAAGCTTTAGTTATATCCGCCTCTTCTGGATAATAAAGTATTTGCGCAACTGGTTTTTCGTTGTAGTTGGCAATTTTCGCACAAGGTCCGCATTCCTCGAGCATTTCATGCAGCCATCGCCTTTTCAGTCTAATTTCCTTGTTGATGAATTGGATCGTTGAGCCTTTTGGAAGAACAAACATAAATGAGGTCTTCTATGTTTGATTTCTGAAGATTTTCAATTCTTATCTTCTCTTGCACGAAGTCCGCCTCTAATTAATGCGCTTTAACCGAATTCCTTTAAGATTTCATCAACAGTCTTTAATTTAGCATTTTAATGTTTGGAATTATGCGCTCGGCTCTTTCGCATTTTAAATCTCCAGTAACAAAATCGTTGAGCATATCAATTATTAAAATGGCTTTATTATCCAAAGCGTTCTCCTCTTTCCGCAGAAGCTAACTTATGTTAAAAACAATCCTATTTAAATTGCATTCTACTGTTCAGTTTCTAAAGTGTAAGAGCCTCTTGTGAGCTTTTCTGCCTTACGTTTTCGCACCAAAACCGTGTCTTCCATACGGATGCCTCCGAAACCCACAATGTATATGCCAGGTTCAATTGTTACAACGTTTCCAACCCTTAGCCTATCTTTGCTTTCTTGGTTTAGTGTTGGGGGTTCATGAACTTCTAAGCCTACGCCGTGGCCTAAACCGTGGACGAAATATTCGCCGTAACCAGCGTCTTCTATCACCTTTCTTGCATTCACGTCTACTTCTTTTGCTTTTGCTTTGGGCTTTACAGCTTGGAAGGCCTTCTCCTGAGCCAGCCTAACAATTTCATAGATTTTCTTTTGCTTCGCTGAAGGCTTTCCAGCAGTAACCGTTCTGGTCATATCTGACCGATAATACTTGTAGGTCGCTCCTATGTCAACCACAACCAAGTCGCCTTTCTGTATTTTTCGGTCAGTACAGCCTCCATGTGGAAACGCCGAACGGACGCCTGATGCTACAATTGTTTCGAACGCTGTTCCCCAAGAACCTGTTTTACGCATAGCATATTCAATTTCTGCAGCAACTTCATATTCTCTTACGCCTGGCCTAATTGTTTCATAAGCGGCTTTCATACCTTCACTTGTTAATTCTCCAGCCTTTCGCATAAGCTCAAGCTCTTTCTCGTCCTTCACTTTACGAAGCTCCCAGACAAGCTTGTTCTGTATTTTCAGCCTTGTTTCACCTCTCAATCCCTTCGCAAGGTTACGGTAGTTTTCAAGGTTCAGCGTATCCACGGCGAGTTTTTTGATTTTAAAATCCTTAACTTGAGCAGCAATTTTTTCCATCAATTTTTCGCCACGTTTCACCAGTTCGACTTTGAAGCTTTTTCCTTCAGCTTTTGCTTGCTCGTAGTTGACGCTATAGACATAAATCGTGCTTTTGCCAGTTTTTGGAATTAATAGGCATGTCGCCCTCGGAAAGCCTGTAAAATACAACAAGTTAGCCTCGTTAGCGATTAAAAATCCATCGAAACCCTTTTTCTCGAAGGCCAACTGTCTTAAAGCTTCGACTCTTTTCAAGATTTTCACCTTGAAAAGAAATGTTAGTTAGTTCTTAACCTAAAACATTTTCCATAGCCAAGTCTGCAAGCATCATGTCTTTTCTTTTAAAATCTTAGAAATTCTCCAAATTTTTCTAGGCACATTGAATGACCATTCCGCCATAATCATGTGTGAAGCATCAATTATGAGAGAATAAAAAGTTTAACGTTTTTCTTAAGAGTCGGATGTTTTGTTGATAATTCTTTTATGCTTCCCAGACAGTCTAGTTTTTAGGTGCGCTCAATGTTGTTTGACAAGCGAAAGTTGGAGGAGATCCGACAACGAGAAGAAAAGTGGGAAAAGGAAATTGTGCCGAAAAGCCCTGAAAGGCTTCCAGAGAGGGGTGAATTCTTCACAAGCTCCGATATTCCGGTCAACCGAGTTTACACTCCGTTTGATATTGCAGATTTTGACTATTTGCGAGACTTGGGTTTTCCGGGCGAGTATCCACTCACTCGCGGCGTTTATCCAACCATGTATCGGGCGAGATTTTGGACTATGAGACAGTACGCTGGCTTCGGCACAGCCGAACAAACAAACCAACGCTTCAGATATCTACTTGAAAAAGGTCAAAAAGGACTAAGTGTAGCCTTCGACTTCCCAACTCAGGTTGGCTATGACTGTACCCATCCAATGGCGCGGGGCGAAGTTGGTAGAGCGGGAGTAAGTGTAAGCACTTTGCAGGATATGGAAATCATTTTTGACGGGATTCCCCTAGACAAGATTACCACTTCCATGACTATTAATGCTCCTGCAACCGTTTTGCTTGCCATGTATGTTGCAGTTGGACAAAAACAATCTCTTGAACAGTTTCAGCTTGGCGGAACAGTTCAGAACGATGTTTTGAAGGAGTATGTTGCAAGAGGCATGTACATTTTCCCGCCGAAGCCCTCGATGAGAATGGTCACAGATATATTCGAGTATTGTTCTCAACACATGCCCAGATGGAACACCATAAGCATAAGCGGCTACCACATCCGTGAGGCCGGTGCCACCGCTGTTCAGGAAATCGCCTTCACGTTTGCAAACGCAATTGCCTACGTGCAGGAAGCCATCGACCGAGGCTTAGATTTGGATAAGTTTGCAGACAGGTTATCCTTCTTCTTCGCAGCTCACAACAACTTCCTCGAGGAAATCGCTAAGTTCAGGGCTGCAAGGAGATTATGGGCTAAAATCATGCGGGAACGCTTCGGAGCCAAGAACCCCACCTCATGGAGGCTCCGTTTCCACACCCAAACCTCAGGTGTTTCACTCACTGCTCAACAACCCTACAACAACATTATCCGGGCAACCCTTCAAGCGTTGGCAGCAGTTTTAGGCGGAACCCAGTCGTTACACACGAACTCGTTTGACGAAGCTTACGCCTTACCAAGCGAGCAAGCAGCAACGATTGCTCTCAGAACCCAACAGATAATCGCATATGAAAGCGGCGTGACTGACACTGTTGACCCCCTTGCGGGCTCATATTACGTGGAGTACTTAACAAACCAGATTGAAGAGAGGGCAGCAAAATACATCGAACAAATCGACGCCATGGAAGGAGCCGTCGCCGCCATCGAAAAAGGTTTTATACAACGTGAGATTGTGGAGAGCGCCTACCGCCTCCAAAAAGAGGTTGAAGCCAAAAAACGGATTATTGTGGGCGTGAACGAATTCCTAACCGAAGAGAAGGCTCCAATAAAAATTCTGCGAATAGACCCGGAAATCGAGAAAAAGCTTGTTAAACGCCTAAAACAGATAAAGCGGCAAAGAAATCAAGCCAAAGTGAAGGAAGCCCTAAACAAGCTGCATAAAGCCGCCGAACACGAAGACACAAATCTCATGCCTTTCATACTTCAAGCAGTAAAGGAGTATGCAACCTTGGGTGAAATATGCGACACTCTACGCGAGGTGTTTGGCGAGTATAAGCCGCCTTCCATCTTCTAGCCAACCACGAAGAGGACTTCTCCCTCACTCACTGAAGAGCCGTCAGAGGCATACACCTCTCTAACAACTCCAGCCTTGGGCGCGGCAATTTCATTCTCCATCTTCATAGCCTCAAGAATGCACAAAACCTGCCCTGCCTTCACCTGGTCTCCCTTCTTGACCATGACTGAGAGAATTTTACCTGTCATAGGTGCAGTTACGGCTCCCTCCACAACCTGCTTGGGCGCCATCGTCCTCCTCATGGGCGTTGCACGGGCTGGTTCAAAAATCGTCAATGCTGATCTTCTGATTGGAATCTTCACTTCAGCCTTGAATGATGCCTCCTCAACCTTGACTGGGAAGAGCTTTTCCCGGTTGATTTTGGGCAATTCTATTTGGTATGCTTTACCATCTAATTTTATGGAGAATTCCTTTCCCAAGTCAAGTTTTTCAGCTGGTAACTCTATGCTCAGGGCTTTGTCATCTATTTTAACAGTGAAAGAATTTTCCCCAGTCCTTGTCAATTCAATTTTTCGGGGTTTGCCGTCGATGAAAATTTCGTAAACCGGCAATTCTATGCACCACGTTCAGCTAGGCTTTGTCGGCCAGCTAACACCCAAGGTGAGATTGTTTCCTTCGCCCTAACTGGTATCAGTGCCTTCGCTCCATGCAAACTCCTAAGGTAAGTGGCAACCGCAACCGATACAGCGGCAACCTCTTCGAGTTCCATAATCCGCTCGGGTGGAATTCCGGTTTTGGCTTCTTTCCGTTTGGTTTTCCTCTTTTTGAAGAAATCTAGGGCTGCTTTCGGAAACAGCGCGTAGGTTATCTTGTCCTCTTCGCTCTCAATGTATGGTTTTACGTCGTCTGGTATCTTGTCGAGGACATGCTCTAAAAAGTCGGCTGGTCGGCATGTTATAGGTTTTTCGTCGCCGATAATCTTCTTTTTCACTTCCTCATTGATGGGGGCTGGAGGCTTTCCGTATAGGCCTTTCACATAGTCCTTTACCTCCTTTGGGACAATGCTGTAACGCTTGCCAGAAAGAACATTAAATACGGCCTGTATGCCGACAAGCTGGCTTGTAGGCGTCACTAATGGAGGATATCCCAGCTCTTTTCTAACTTTTGGAACTTCTTCTAGAACTTCTTTTAGCCTGTCAAGCGCATTCTGTTCCCTCAATTGTTCGAGAAGATTGGAGAACATTCCACCAGGAATTTGGTGAATTATAATGGATGGGTCAACCCGTTCAGACTTTGGGTTAATCAGCCTCAATGGGTCGTAATATTTCTCTCTCAGCTCCCGCAAGTACTCTGCAATCTCGTTGAGGCGGACCATGTCAAACCCCGGGTCGTAGGGTGTTCCCTTCAAAGCAGCCGCAATCGACTCAACTGGAGGTTGGGAAGTTCCCCAAGCTAATGGTGAGAACGCCGTGTCAATCATGTCGACTCCAGCTTCGCAAGCGCGGAGATAAGTCATCATGGCCATCCCGCTTGTACTGTGACAGTGCAAATGCACGGGAAGCCCAACTTCCCTTTTTAGTGCGACAACAAGCTCATGGGCAGGCTGTGGAGCCAGCATTCCAGCCATATCCTTGACGCAGACGGAATCACAATTTAGCTCAGCTAGTTTTTTGGCAATTTCTACGTAATGTTCAATGGTGTGGACTGGACTGATTGTGTAGCAGATGGTTCCTTGGGCATGCGCCCCTACTCTGTTGACGGTTTTTATGGCCACTTCCATGTTTCTTACATCGTTTAATGCGTCAAAAATTCGGAATATGTCGATTCCGTTTTCGGCTGCTTTCTCCACGAACTTTATGACAACGTCGTCGGAATAGTTTCGGTAGCCAACCACGTTTTGCCCACGCAGCAACATCTGGAGTGGCGTTCGCTTTATATGGAGTTTCAGCTGGCGGATTCGCTCCCAAGGATCCTCAGTCAAATACCGTATGCAAACGTCGAAGGTGGCTCCTCCCCAAACCTCAAGCGAGAAGAAGCCCACTTGGTCTATTTTCTCAGCTATTGGAATCATAGATTCAGTGCGCATTCTAGTCGCCATTAAAGACTGATGTGCATCACGAAATGTAGTGTCAGTGATTTTCACGGGTTTTGCAGCCAAGCCTGTTCACACTCGTTTTTAGAGGGGGATGTGAAACTAGGGTAAACGCCTATTTATAATGGTATGTTTGCGTGTTTTTTAGGCGGCTTTGCCTCTCGCTTGGTGGCTAACATTTCAAGTGCACTAATTAGTTTGGGTCTGGTTTCTGTTGGCTCGATTACTTCGTCTATGTAACCCTTTTGCGCTGCCACGTAAGGGCTTGCAAACTTTCGGCGGTATTCGCTCACAAGTTCCACTCGTTTTTGCTTTGGGTCCGTGGCTTCAGTAATTTCCTTCCTGAAGATTATGTTAATGGCCGCATGGGGCCCCATTACAGCTATTTCTGCGGTGGGCCACGCGTAGTTGATGTCTCCGCCAGAGTGTTTGCTCCCCATGACATCGTAGGCTCCGCCGTATGCCTTCCGGACGATTAGCGTGATTTTTGGCACAGTTGCTTCACAATATGCATATAACAGTTTAGAGCCGTGTCGGATGATTCCGCCATGTTCTTGCTCGATTCCGGGTAGGAAGCCTGGTACGTCAACGAAGGTGATGATGGGTATGTTGAAGGCGTCGCAGAACCTAACGAACCTTCCTCCTTTCACTGAGGAGTTGATGTCTAGGGCTCCAGCATAGAAGGAGGGTTGGTTGGCTACAATTCCTACTGTTCGACCGTTCAGGCGGGCGAACCCGGTTACTATGTTGGGTGCCCAGAGCGGTTGAACCTCAAGGAACTCGCCGTTGTCCACTACACGAGAGATGATTTCCTTAACGTCGTATGGCTTGTCTGGGTCGTCTGGAATTACGCTTGCTAAGCCTTCGTCGGTTCTGTTTGGATCGTCGCCTGTTTCTACGATTGGTGGGTCTTCTAAGTAGTTAGATGGTAAATAGCTTAGCAGTCGCTTGATGATTTGGATGCAGTGTTCCTCGTCTTTTGCAATGAAATGCGTGACACCGCTGATTTGGCTGTGAACTAGGGCTCCACCGAGCTCCTCGAAGGAGACTTCTTGACCCACCACCGTCTTAATCACCTGTGGCCCTGTGATGAACATGTGGCTTGTCTGGTCCACCATGACTATGAAGTCGGTGAGGGCGGGTGAGTAGACTGCTCCGCCAGCGCATGGTCCCAAAATGGCGGATATTTGTGGTATTACGCCCGAGGCTGTCACGTTTCGGAAGAATATGTCTCCATATCCAGCGAGGCTTGCTACGCCTTCTTGGATTCTGGCTCCGCCCGAGTCGTTTAACCCAATGACGGGTGCTCCCGTTTTCAGGGCTAGGTCCATGAGTTTGCACACTTTCTTCGCGAACATCTCGCCGAGAGAGCCGCCGAAAACCGTGAAGTCCTGCGAAAACACATAAACAAGTCTTCCATTGATTGTGCCGTAACCAGTTACGACGCCGTCTCCGGGGATTTTTCGTTCAGCCATGCCGAATTCTGTGCACTGGTGGACCACAAACTGGTCGAGTTCCATAAAGCTTCCGGGGTCTAGTAAGAGTTCAATCCTTTCTCTGGCTGTGAGCTTGCCTTTCTTATGTTGCGCCTCGATTCTTTTCTTCCCGCCACCCAGCTTAGCTTTTTCCGTTAGTTCCCTTAACTGCTTAATTTTCTCCTCAACAGTTGACTCTTTTATAGGGTTCATTTTGTTCCCTCACGTTTTGGAGTATATTGTTTCACGGGTATTTAGAGCATGTGGAAACTCTAAGAGGTTATAACTTTGTCTTGAGAAGGTTTAACGTGGTTATTCTCTACTGTGCCCTCAAAGAAACATCTCCAACAAAAACACGCCTTATAGTTCCATCTTCAAGCCTAAGAACCAAAGCACCATCATGATCAACATCCAACGCTAACCCACTCAATTTTTGGGTTGGACTTGTGACTTCCACTTGATGACCGAGAAAACCAGCATAATCTTTCCATTCCTCTAAGACAGGATTAAATCCTTCCTTCGTGAAAAGTTCATAAAGATTTTCCAGCATTTCAACCAAACCCACAAAAAGCCCTTCTAACCGAACCTTCCGACCAAGCTCGTTTTCAAGCGAAGTCGCAACTTTTTTCAACGACTCTGGGAAAGCCTTTTCCACATCAAAGTTTGCGTTGACCCCTATGCCTACCACAACAAAATTAACGTTTTCACCTGTCGTGTTCATCTCGGTGAGTATGCCACAAATTTTGCGACCATTCATAAGCACATCATTGGGCCACTTAGTCTCCACCTTTAAGCTAAACATTTCACTTAGAACCTTAGCCACTGCCAATCCAGCCACGAACGTAAGTTTAACGGTTTCTGTCGGACGAAGTTTAGGTCTAAGAATCAGGGAAAACCACAATCCACCAGTTGGAGAAATCCATTCTCTGTCAAGTCTTCCTCGCCCCCTTGTTTGGGTTTCTGCAATCGCAACGGTTCCTTCGCGCGCTCCATACATGGCTAGTTCTTTAGCCCACTCGTTTGTTGAGTTAATCTCTCTGGAAAAGAGAATGCTTCTCCCTAAACGCTTAGTGCGCAAGCCATCCTGAAGCCGGCCTACTTTTATCTTTGCTGGCATACTGGTCCGCCACTATGGCTTTTCACAAAGCTCGAGAAGAACGTTTCTTGTGCTTTTTGGATGGATGAAGGCGATTTTTGTTCCTTCAACACCAATTGTTGGTTTTTCGTCCACCAGCTTTAAGCCTTTATCCTTAAGTTCTTTGAGAACAGCCTCTATGTTTCTGACTTTTAATGCTATGTGGTGGACACCCTCACCACGCCTCTCGATAAATCTGGCGACAGGACTCTCACTTCCAGTTGGCTCTAAAAGCTCTATTCTAGTTTCTCCGCCAGTTGAGAAAAAAGCCACCCTAACTTTCTGTTCTTCCACCACGTGAACATCCTCAAGCTTTAAGCCTAAAACGTCGCGGTAAAGACTGATTGCCTCGTCTAATTCGTTCACAGCAACTCCAATATGATCTACTCCAATAACCAATTCACACTTCAACTCCGTAAGAACGCTAAATGGCTTGTCAAGAACGTTAATAAAAAGTTTCTGGAAAAAGCTTGAACGAAAAACTTTGAACATCATGCGGAAATAGCAGAAGCTAGGTGATAACCGCTAGAACATTCCCTTTTTTCACGATAGCTCCTTCAGAAACCCTAATCTCCTTGACGACTCTTTTTTTGGCGCAGCAACTTCATTCTCCATTTTCATGGCTTCCAAGACGCAGATGCACTCTCCCTTTTCAACTCTTTGTCCAACATCAGCCTTCAACAATACGATTCTGCCTGCAATTGGAGCAGTCACAGCATCCTTTTCGATTACCAGGCTTATAGCTGGCCCTCTCTTAATGGCAGCTACAGGCTCTGACTTTACGGCGGTTTCCTTTGGAATTTTAGGTTGACATTGAACTTCAAAGGGTTTTCCGCCAATTTTGACTTGAAGAACGTTTCTTTGAATTCTCTCCATCTTTACTTGGAGGGACCTGCCATTGATTTCTATTATCGCCGTCTTACCTTGACTTGGCTTTTTGATTTTAACCGTGACGGTTTTCTCGTTTACATCAACTAGAAAAGTGTTTCCGTTCCTCTCCAAGACCCTAACCCGGTGCGGCTTCCTGTTCACCAAAACCTCGTGGATCGTCAAGATTTTCTCCCCAGCCTCTTTACTCTGCTGGCAAGTTTCCACAGCGAAACCGCCTTAGGCTCTCTCCTTGGAATAACCACTCGAACACCTCTCCTTTCAATGTGGTTAGCTAAGACGGCCACTATGGCAGCAGCTTCCTCCTCTTCCAAAACATGTTCTGGTAGAAGCTCCCCAATTCTTTCCTTAATAAAGTTTATGTGAATATCTCCTTTGAGGAAACATTCATCTTCCATTATTCTCCTGTGGAAGGGAATGGTGGTCTTAACCCCATCTATCACGAATTCATTTAGAGCATTTTTCATTCTTTGTATGGACTCCTGACGGTTCGACCCCCAAACAGCCAGCTTTACTATCAAGGGATCATAGAAAACTAATATGGAGTAGCCAGTGTATAAGTTGGTGTCAACCCTTACTCCCGACCGCCCGGCGGGTGGAACCTCGTAACCGTTCCAGGGTATGGCATAAAATCGTTGTATGGGTCTTCAGCGTTGATTCTGCAGTTTATCGCGTGTCCTCTCATGGAGATGTCGCTCTGTTTATACTCAAGCTTCTGACCAGCCGCGATTTTGATTTGTGCTTTCACAATGTCTATGCCCGTAACCATCTCCGTAATGAGATGCTCAACTTGGAGCCTGGTGTTCATCTCCAAAAAGTGATAGTTTCTATCTTGGTCAATTAGAAACTCGATGGTTCCGGCGCTAACATAATTCACGGCCTTGGCAATTTTTACGGCAGCCTTTCCCATCTCTTCTCTCAGTTCCTCAGTCATGAAAGAAGAAGGTGTTTCTTCAATGAGCTTTTGGTATCTTCTCTGGAGGGAGCATTCTCGTTCCCCAAGGTGGATGACTTTTCCACGCTTGTCAGCTAACACTTGGAATTCTATGTGTCTTGCCCTTGGAAGGAATTTTTCCACGTAGATTTCTCGGCTTCCAAAGGAGGCTTCAGCTTCTAAAGCTGCGAGTTCCAAAGTTCGATGCATCTCATCCTTATCCATGACTATTCGCATGCCCTTCCCTCCGCCTCCATAAACAGCCTTAACGAGAACAGGATACCCAACCCTTTCCGCCATCTCGAGAGCCTCCTCCACACTTTGAGCCAGTTTTGTGCTTCCTGGAATTATTGGAACTCCAGCTTTGACAGCGATTTTGCGAGCATCGACCTTATTGCCCATCTTTTGTAAAACCTCACTTGGAGGACCGACAAATTCTACGCCATGTTCCTCACAGGTCTTGGCGAAGGCAGGTATCTGGGAAAGGAAGCCATAACCGGGATGTATAGCCTCGCACCTTGATTTCTTGGCCACTTCGATTATTTTATCGATGTTTAAGTAGCTCTGGGTTGGCTCTGCTGACCCTATGCCG
>JASEET010000014.1 GCA_030019335.1 Candidatus Bathyarchaeia archaeon
GAAACGTCACTTCACCGATCGATCGATCGCGAAATAACCGTGAGCGCCTACATGATTAACCCGGAAGACCAGACAGCGAAGGCCTCTGTTTCGATGTGGACCCAGGGCATGTTGAGGACTCAAGGGACGTAACTTCTAAACTAAAAGCTTGTAGTGGACGGTTCCCAGAGAAAAGCGTTCTCCTAGAGGCAAGCCGACACCCGGACCCAAGCTACCACCAATGGGTTTTCCTCGAGCCTCCCATACCGGCGAAGGCAGCCCGCTTCCTGGGCCGCAGGATCCTGGAGCGTGCTGGCCTTTACTTTGACCGTTGGGAAGCCTTGGTTGCAATACCATTGGAAGGGTGTGGGTTTTCCCTTGTTCCAGAAGTAGCTATAACCTGACGTGCCAACTCTGATTTCGCTCATAGCTATCAACAACGATGGTTGTCTTAATTAATCCCGTTTATGCCGTCTATTTTTTGTTACTAGGCTAAGTGTGAACGAGTGTGCCGATTATTTGGAATTTCCATCGGCGACCTAGACTTGAATTGTGGAAACCGCAACATTAATTATGACGATAAAACGTAAAAAGCTACAAGAACTTATAGAAGCCCAAGAAAGACTTAATGCCTGACAACTTCATTCACATTCTCCTTTCTAACCTCTGAAAGGTGCGAACACATTCAAAGATATTAGCGGCTTACTTCGAGATTTGCGCGCGCAAAGTTAACTATTTGTGTTCAAAACTACAAAAATTTACTAGTAAATTTATGCTTAAACCCCACCCCCCGCACTTTCAAAATAAACTTTCAATAAGATTTCTGGTTCTATGCCACGACCAAGGATTTTAAACCGAGGTTGGAACTCACTCTTTCCGCGCTACGTTTAGTGTTTTCCATTGATTGTTTCATCTTTCTTCGCATTCTTATTCCCAAAAGTAGGACTGTGGATACAAGTGCAATAGCTACCATTGTTATCGCAATTGGGATGACCTGTGTATACACGGAGCCCCAATGTTTTGCTTCTCTTATTGCATCTTCCAGCTGGTAATAGACCTGTATGAGGGTTCTTACAGATTCCTCATAATCCCAATGGTAGAAGAGTTGAAGTGATTTGTTCAATTTACTTATAGTCGAGTTCAGTGAATCTTGGTTTCTATATCTGTTTAGTAAGTCGCTGGAATTGGAAAAAAGTTCGGTAATTGCTTTGTAATATGATATAAAGCTCATTCTAGCTTTGGCATCCTTGCAGAAAGCACAGAATTGGTCGGTGATAGCTCTCATGGAGCAGATGACTTTTGGATAAGTTGGTGCGTCAACAGTATCGGACCACTCTCTCCCATGGCAATGACTGTGCCACCTTGATACCCCATGATTATAACATTATAGGGAAACCAAGAGACGCCCGGACCGCTTCCTGCCACACCACCGATAGCTATATCATTTCTTAATTGCAAAAATATAACGGGAATTATGGATTTGTCCTCTAGGTCAGTCAGGTTAAAGTAGTCCTTCACATGCTCAAACAAATACTGGCCAATCGGGTCATATTCGCCGGAGTCTTTCCAAACGTCCCACAGCACATTCCGATTGGCTTCGATGAAGAATCTAGTTCCATTAGCCAGTGAAAACGAATAGCTTAAAGGCTTAAGCATCGTTGAATAGTCAAATAGCTGTATCTGTCACGGTGGTCTTCACCGGGTTCTTCTCAACTACATCGCTTATATCAAAGTACAGTGCTTTTCGCATTCCTCCAAAATAAGAAGGAAACGCCCAATATTTGGACGGTTTACCATCAAAAAGTCGGTTCTGCCAAGAAAAAGGTCTGGCCTTTCTTGAATATAAAACCATGAATGGTTAACTACGCCGTCGGGAACCCACATGAATATCATCAGATATCCTGCTTTGGAGCAGCTAGATATTCAAACTGGGACAACAACTCGTCTAAAAGAGTTATATTGTAATAGGTGGTTCCTTCAAAATGATAAGTGTTGTTAATTAAAGAATTTATAACCTCCACAGGGAATTCATGAAAAACAATTGACACGTTAAGATTCCATGTCATGTTGTTTGGATTGGCAAACTGACTAGTGCTTCGGATAATTCTTGACACAAAATTGCTTTCGTCAATGTAATCCGAAGGCACTCCGAGAAACACAATTTTCATGTTAGCAATTTGAGTTAAACCGATTTCGGGAAAATCAGACAGGTCCAAAGCCTTAACCATAGCACATGAAAATATGCCGTTTGAATTGAGCGCTACAAAAACGATAAACCCGAGAGCAAAAGCATTTATACGGCATATCAAATCGTTCATACCCACGACAGATACTGAATTTTGCGTTTATAAACTTCTTCTATATAAAGCCTGTAAGAAACTCGGTTTAGCCGAAAAGATCATGACTTTGTCAAATATCGGCAGTGGCATGAGTTCAAATTCTATTCGCCAATGCCCAAAGGCTCTGTGAAGGTTAAAAAAGATCACTGTAAAGTTGCACAATCCCCGAGAATTTAAACCTAACCCCCGCACTAGGAGCGAAACCTCCCCTGTCTTTCTGAGAAATGTCTGTCATGGAAAATTTCCTTGTCGGACAAAACTTCCAAGATGTAACTGCCGCGCTGTTCGGTGCTTAAAAGAAAATTTTCTCGGTAATCAAATCTACAAGAGGTTTCAATCCCCTAGCTTTGTTGATCAAAACTAGGGTTAGTGAGTGGCTGAGAAAAATTTATTTCTTAATTGTTCTGGTTTTGAAGTCTGTTATTGTTATGCCTACTACTTCGTTGTCTGCAATTCGGTATACGACTCCGTCTTCAACTTCAACACTGTCTTTGGCTTCTCTAGGCTTTCCGAAGCTTATGTATAACACGTCGGCTTCCTCGTCATAGTCTAAATCAATCTTTTCTAGGCTTATTGCGACTTTCTCCATATCACTTCGCCATTAACATTAGCGACATTAGAAGTAAAGTAAGCGGTTATAATAACCTTTTCTTCATGGAGCTCACGGTAAACAACCACAAGATACTTTGACCCTATATGGAGTTCAGTATAGAACTTTAAGGCTTTAATTCGCCCCTTAATCCCCTGATGACCCAATCAGGGTTTTGAACAGTCTCAACTATTTCATAAGTATAAGTCTTAACTTCTGGATGTCTCGCAATAATGTGGTCAAGAACCCTTTTTAGAGAGCTTTATTTTCATCACTCGACAATCCACCATTCCGCATCGACTTCTCTCAAGTATTTCGCATGATATGCCTTTTTCAGGATTTAAGTATAATTGCCTAAAAATGATAAAGAATAAACAAGTTCTCAGCTATTTAATTAAAAATGAAAGCGACGATTTATTTTGCCTCAGAAACTATTTGTAGGGGTCTTCCTTCTGTGATTGCTTGCGCTGTTTTTCTTCTCGCATTTTGTAGGAGTCTCCACACTGTTCCTCTTGAGACGCCCATTCTTTGTCCAGCTTCTTCTTGTGATAGTCCTTCTAGGTCGACGAGTCTGAAGGCTTCCAGTTCTGCTATGTCGATGAATATGGGTTCTAGGTTTCTTGCTGGGTTTGGGATTAAACCTGTTATTGGCGGGATCATTCCTAGCGTAACGGGTTTTGGGAATCTTCCTCTTCTGCCGCGTCTTCGTCTGTGTCTTCGTCGCCACAATGTTCTTTCACATGTTTTGTTGGTTGATAAATTATATGTTAAGCGTAACTCTTATATATTTCTGTGCATATTCTCATAATTGTAAACGTGCATGAACACAAAAATAGAGGTGAAATAAAAATGCCAAGAGGAGATAGAACAGGACCTTGGGGATTAGGACCCAGAACTGGAAGGGCAGCCGGCTATTGTGCAGGTTATCCCGTTCCCGGATACATGAATCCAATATCCGGATTTGGGAGAGGATTCGGCTTCGGTAGAGGATGGGGCAGAGGCTTCGGCAGGGGTTTTGGTAGAGGCTTCAGTAGACGGTGGTGGGGTTACATGCCACAATATCCGTACGCACACCCTCCATACGCTTATCCACCGCCAGCGACCTATTCAGGGTACCCCTATAGCTATCCTCAATACGGTTATTATCCCTACGCAGCCTATCCACAGTATCCAGCAGCACCATATGCAGGATATGGATATCAATATCCCTATACGGCATATCCATGGTACTGGTAGGGAGGTGAAATAAATGTGGCAAAGACGTGGCAGAAGATATAGACGTTGGTGGTGTTACCCGCCGCAATATCCATATGCATATCCGCCGCAGTATCCATATCCACCGCCTGGACAAATTCCACCACAGCAATACACTTATCCGCCGCCAATGTATCCGCCAGCAGCACCACAATCTCCAGAAGAAGAATTGGCAGCACTAGAAGACTACAAAAAAGAGTTAGAAGCAGAAAGAGCAGACCTTGAACAGGAAATGAACGAAATTGAAGCGAAAATCAAAGAGTTAAAGGCAATGCTTGAACAGGGAAGAGGGCAACCACAGGGACCGTGAAACTATCGAGTTTACCAATAAAACGTTTTCAATGCGGCAACTGAGGACAAATAATAGAGGCCCCCCAAGGGGTTCCGAAACCGCCCAATTGTCCGAGATGCGGGGCACAGCCACAATGATTCATCGACTAAACAAGGGTCCGCCTGGAGGAAGAAGAGGCAGAGGCGGAGGCCCTCATGGCAACGCTCTTCACCATAACCTTCTCCTTTTTTAAGTTTAAAATCCTTTAATTAAGTCTTGATTAAGAGGTGAGTGATATGGGAAAGTTGAGAATAGCTGTTCCAACCAAAACGCGTGCAGGTTTGGAAGATGTTGTTTCTGAGGTTTTCGGCAAAGCTAAAACCTTTACTATAGTGGATGTTGAAGATGACGAAGTTAAGAACGTGCAAGTAATTGATAATCCCGCTGCATCCTATGAGCATGGTGCTGGACCGGTTACGGTAAAGATGTTAGCAGACCTAAATGTAGACCTGGTGGTGACCGCTGAGCTTGGTCCTGGCGCCTCAAGTTTGCTTGAGCAGCACAACATAAAGAAAGCTTCAGTTAAACCTAACACAAAAGTTGCAGACTCCATCAAAGAAGCCTTATCAAAATTGAAACCTGAATAGACCTAAGCAAAATATTCCCAAATCTAGCGTTTTTCGCTAATTTAACCACCATAAACTAATTTCAACGAAAGGTTTTTAGCCTTAGTGTTACCAATGATAGTTACATTGGCTAAACGTATGCTCTCAAAGAGCTTCTCAAAAGTTAAGTTCAAGTTCACTCGTTTGGATTGGGATGAACTCAGTAGTTTCGATTTTGGTCCTTCTGTCCCTTCTATAAAGTTAGGTACGATGAAAAACTCAAAAAGAAATACATCCAAGGCCCTTAAAAAGAAAATCGCATGAATGAGATGGAGGGAAAGGCGAGTTGGTTGTACATAGGCGGAGGAACCCCAAACCTACTGACGGCGGGTGAAATCGGCGAAATACTGGTGTGTGTAAGGGAGTTTGTAGCACTTGGAGAGGTTGGGATGGAAGGGAATTCCACACGGTTCACCCCGAGTATCTTGAAGAAATAAGCAATTCAGGGGTTGACAAGATAAGTATAGGCACCGAAAGTTTCCAGCCAGCCACACTTAAAGCCGTGAACCGAGCTGGTGTTACCGAAGAATTTATTGGAAAAATTGTTGACCAAGCCCAAAGTTTAGGCATCTCTGTCAACATCGATTTGATGGTGGGTCTCCCCAAACAGAATACGCAAGGTTGTCTAAGAGACGTGGAAACGATTGCAAGCATAAAACCAAACCAGGTGACCATTTATCCCTTTTTGGTCATTCCAGTGTGAAAGCCGAACCAAGCATGAGTTCGCAGCAGATGTTTGAAACCATAGAAGGAGCCTGGAACATACTCAGAAACCACGGATACAAAAGAAACAGCATATGGGTGTTTTCCAAAAACGGGCGTATATATGATTCAGCTAAAGATGAACTTGTAAATGATTATCTGGGTTTCGGACCTGCAGCCTTCAGTACCTGCGGAAATATTCAAGTGGTAAACCCTCCCATCGAGCTCTACCTCAGAATGCTTAAACAGGATAAAAGGCTTGCATTCCGTTCCGAACTTGATAAAGAAGCGACGGTTTGGAGGCAATTCTCCCACGAGCTCTACAAGCTACGAATCGATCCAACAATAATCAAAAATGCCATTCAGCGTAAAGCTGGTGTTACACCTGTTAAGGGTAACGGGAAATGTACAAGGACTAAGAGTAACGGATAAAGGCCGATACGTTGTGCATGAAATAACAAAAACTGTGGTCGAGTCACTTCCCTTCCCCCTCAGCAACCCCAAGACAATAGAAAACCGCACCGAGTATGAAGAAGCCCTGAAGACAAGCCAAAAGAAAGAACCAATAGCTCATGAAGAACGTGCCCCACGCGTAGTTGTCTAGACGACTTTCCAAGAAAATATGAGTGCACATCTTACCAACCTACTTCAACACATAGAAACAAACCAGCGCTTTTCTTGACATTCTTTTACATATGCTTTGTTACTGAGAAATCGGCTATGAAGCGCGCTGAGTGTAAGGAATTAATGAGTTCTGGATTTCGGAAAATTGTATAAGTTAGCGCGCAGGGCAAAGGATATCTTTATTAGAGTTTCCTAAATTTATTAGGGAGCCTATATGCGTGAAAGCGTTTCTGGAAGGGTTGAAGATTATCTAAAAGCGGTGTATGATGTTGTGGAGCAGAAGGGTTATGTCCGTATAAAGGACATTTCAAAAGAGTTAGGAGTTAGGCCGTCCACTGTTGTGGAGATGATGAGAAAACTTCACGGCAACGGGCTTGTTGTTTACGAAAGATATGGTAGCATCACTCTTACGCCACAAGGAAGAGAAATTGCAAAAGCTGTTAAAAAAAGGCACGATACATTCAAGAAGTTTCTTGAGATAATTTTGGTTCCAGAGGATATTGCAGCCAAGGATGCTCACATGCTTGAGCATCAGTTAGACCCGAAGACAATACGGCAATTTACAAGATTTGTTGAGTTCATCACTCAAGCCACCGCCACTAAACATCCGAAGTTTATAGGAAGATGGATAGGACAGTTTAAGAAATACTGTGAAAGGAAAGAGACTGGCCAATAAAAGCATGATAGTTAGGTTTTATTCTGTTTTCCCTAATTTTCTTCGGTTCTTGCTATAATGTCTAACTTTTTTAGGGTAACTTCCAAATAAACCTAACACGCATTATAATACAAGATTTAGGGTACCCTAAAATTACCGCAGACGAGGAAGTAGTCTTGGAAAAGAAGTTAAGCGAGTTAGAGCCAGGAGAAAAGGCGGTCATCATCTCTATCAAGCCATCACCAAACTATCGACATCGCCACCGTCATAGGTGGGGTTTCCAAAAGAGATTGGAAGACATGGGTCTCACCCCCGGCACAAGAATAACAGTCGTAAGGTCTGCACCTTTCCACGGTCCCATAGAAATCTACGTAAGAGGTTCAAGACTTGCCATAGGCAGAGGAATGGCAGAAAGAATTCTAGTGAGAGTGGAAAAGTGAAGAAAGACAAGATTATCATAGCCCTTGCTGGGAACGCAAACGTAGGAAAATCAGTTATATTCAATCATTTGACCGGCTTACATCAACACATCGGAAACTGGCCGGGAAAAACAGTTGAGAAAGCAGAGGGAACACTTCACTTCAAAGGATACATGATAGACATTATTGACTTACCTGGAATCTATTCACTGTCAACTTTTTCCATAGAGGAACTTATCTCAAGAGAATACATTGCAGTCGAGAATCCTGATTTGGTAATAAACGTTGTTGACGCATCAGTCCTTGAAAGAAACTTGTTCTTCACACTGCAACTGATGGAGCTGGAAACACCCATCGTCGTAGCATTGAATCAGATGGACATGGCGAAAAAGAAAGGCATAACCATTGACCATAAGAAACTGGAAAAAATCCTAGGCGTACCTGTAGTTCCCACAGTGGCAACGAATCGTACAGGAATCTATGACTTGATACAAACATCAGTTGACGCCATTGAAAAAGGCGATAGAAAACCCGCAAAAATCAGATACGGCGAAGAAGTAGAAACAAGAATCCAAAAGCTCAGCAAAATGGTAAGTAAGCTTCAGCTTCCCTATCCTGCCAGATGGGTTGCAATAAAGCTATTGGAAGAAGACGAACAGATAAAAGGTAGAATTCGCCAACCAGACCCCAAAATCCTGTCAGCCGCAAAAAAGCTTACAAAAGAAATTGAAAAAATTCATGGGCATTCGTGCTCAACTGTAATAACATCTGAACGATACGAGATTGCAGGATGTATCTCCCGAGAAGTACAACAAATAGTGCCGCCCACAAAGCCTCCGACGAGAGAAAGACTACATGCCTTAACAACCCATAAAATCCTAGGATACCCAATAATGGCCACGGCAATCCTCTCAGTCTTCTTCACTATCTTCTCCTTTGGAGATTACACCTCCCAGCTACTAAGTATGCTTTTCAAATATTTTTATTCTGTTTATGAGAGCCTATTTGGAACGGAGATTCTGGCAACCCTAATCTGGGGAGGCATCATAGAAGGATTGATTGCTGGAATTACAATAGCATTACCCTACCTTATTCCCTTTTACCTAGCGCTGTACTTTCTTGAAGACTCTGGATATCTTAGCAGAATAGCGTTCCTGATGGACAATTTGATGCATAAAATAGGTTTGCACGGGAAAGCTTTCATTCCAGTGATGCTTGGCTACGGCTGCAACGTTCCTGCTTGCTTGGGATGTAGAATAATGGAGACCGAAAGGGAGAGACTCCTCGCAACTTTTGTTGTCACGTTAGTACCTTGTGCGGCAACGTCAGTTATACTTCTTGGTTTAGTAGGCGCATACATCGGTTTTCAATGGGCATTACTACTATACATTATCGACTTGCTCATCATTTTCGTTCTTGGAAGAATAGCATTCAACATCTTACCGGGTGAGCCAACTGGTCTGATAATGGAGATGCACGATTATAGAACACCACACTTGAAGACGATAGTAAAGCAAACATGGTTCAGGTTGAAAGAATTTATCAAAATGGCGTTTCCGTTGATAATTTTAGGCAGCTTCATAATCAAACTTGTAGACGTTCTCGGCTTATTAGAACCCATTGCTAACATTCTCAGCCCTGTAACCGTCGTTTGGCTAGGATTACCTACAATTACAGGGATCACGTTGATTTTCGGAGTGTTAAGAAAGGAGCTGACTTTGTTGATGCTCTCCACACTCTTCGGAACAGCAAACTTTGCAAATGTTCCAGGCTTTGGACCCAGGGAAATGATTGTATTTACTTTAGTGGCGATGCTCTATATCCCATGCATTTCAACCATTGCAGCTTTAGTTAAAGAGCAAGGATGGAAAAGAGCATTATTCATCACATTTTTCGAAATAGCATTCGCAATTGTTGTCGGTGGAATAGCGTACAGACTATTGATGTTAACAGGAATGTAAGAACTGCAGGAGTTGCCAAATCTTATATGTTCACGGAGAAAGAGAAGAAATTGCTGGAATCTTAAAATGTTGAGTGCTATTTTATTAGCATTATTGCTATCTTTCTTAGCTGGTATGTCAACGACTATTGGAGCGTTAATAGCGTTTTTCATAAAAAATCCAACGTACAAAATTTTGAGCTTTGCTCTCGGTTTTTCCGCGGGTGTGATGATAAATGTGTCATTCGTTGAGCTTTTAGTGAAATCAACAAACGAAATAGGATTCTCACATGCAAATCTCGCATTCTTCTTAGGGATAGCAGTAATCTTTGTAATAGACTATTTGATTCCACATGAATACATTGCTGAAAAAGCTGAAGTTAAAGATCCAAAGCTCATGAGAACTGGAACCCTAACAGCGATAGGAATGGCAATACACAACTTCCCAGAAGGCTTCGCCACGTTTGCAGGTTCTTTATATTCAATAGAAGTAGGCATCTTACTAGCGATAGCAATAGCCATCCACAACATACCAGAAGGAATCTCCGTATCCATACCAATCTTTTACGCCACAGGAGACAAACAAAAAGCTTTCCTCTACTCCTCAGCTTCCGGAATTTTCGAGCCGATCGGCGCATTAACAGGTGCTGCTTTCCTCTCACCCTTCATAACAAATTATCTAACAAGTCTTGTCCTAGCATTCGTTGCAGGAATAATGGTTTACATAAGCTTCGACGAACTGCTACCAGCCGCCCACAAATACGGTAAAGAACACATAGTAACGATAGGAGTCATCGCTGGAATGGCAGTTATGATATTAAGTTTAGTCGTGCCCAGGTAAAGCATTATGATAAAAAATAAAGAATTTGTCTGTAAAAGTACGTGAAGAAAATATTCTAAGAGGAGTTAACCTTGAGATTAAAGAAGGTGAAATACACGCTCTGCTAGGTCCGAATGTTTCTGGAAAATCCACATTAGCCTATGCTATAATGGGCTTTCCAGAATACGAAGTTACAAGTGGAAAGGTATTGTTTGAAGGAAAGGACATAACTGGTTTACCATGGAGGAGACGGCAAAACTTGGAATAGCTTTAGCCTTTCAGAATCCCCCAAACATAAAAGGCGTAACGCTTTCTGCAGTTTGGAAGACTGTTTCCAAACAAACACTTGACGTGAAGGAGTCCACAGCGTTTTTCTCAAATATTCTAGAAAAAGAAATAAACGTTGAGCTTTTCTGGAGGTGAAAGAAAGGTTAAGCAAACTTTAAATTCCGGAAGTCAGAAGTCAACGATGTTTATTAGTGTGATGTTTAAAAAAAAAGCAGGGGCTAAAGCTACCGTGAATGAAAAACTGATTAGGGAGTTTTTGAACAGTAAAAACGTGTTTGCAGTTGTAGGTGCCAGTAGAGACCCTAAGAAATATGGTTATCAAGTTTATAGAGACCTGCGTAATGCTGGGTATAAGGTTTATCCTGTAAATCCGAATGCAAACGAAATTTTAGGTGACAAGTGTTATTCAAGCCTTGACTCTTTGCCTGTAAAGCCAGACGTTGCTGATTTGGTGGTTCCGCCAAAAATAACAGAACAAGCGGTTAAAACTTGCAAGAAGCTTGGAATCAAGAAAGTATGGATGCAGCCTGGTTCAGAGTCTGAAACAGCGATTAATTTTTGCAGGGAAAATGGCATTGCCGTTATTCACGGAGTTTGCGTTATGATTGAGAGGAGAAGCAGACAAAGCTGAAATTTGAAAGTGTTAACCAATAGAAATTATTCTTCCAGAACCATTTTTGACGTATCTTTTTCCCATGATTCTTGTGATTCCCCGTTTTGCGTCATCTGACGTACAGTGACATGGAGAAACAAGTCTAACGTCTAGCTCTCGCAGGAATTCGCCTATCTTTAAGCCTACGTTTAAGCCAGAAATGTGGAAACCGCCTATGACTGCATACATCTTTTCTACGCCTGAAACTTTCTGTGCACGTCTAAGGACATTAACGAATCCGGGATGACTGCAACCCATCAAGACAACTAAACCCTTTTCTTTTACATTAATTAGCAATGAATGTTCGCTTAATCCACCAGGCACTTCACCAGTAGACATTACACCGTCAACAAATTCCATGGGTTTACGACAAACCACTGGGACACCGCTTGCCCTCCTTATCTCTCTAATTCCAAAAGAAATTTCGGATGGCACATAAACTGAAGTTTGCGGCTTTAACATGGATAGGACTTGGCTTAATGCTCCACAATGGTCGCCGTGCCAATGAGAAATCAAAATAGCCTCGATTGCAGCCAGATTTAGACCGAGTTCTGAAGCGTTGTTGAAGAATGTCTGGAAAGAACCACTCGTATCCATTAAAACACTATGCTTCTTATCGTTTGTAAATGTCTCAACATAAAACGAAAGTCCCCAACTGGACACTAATCCTTCTTTCCAAACATCATTGTCAACTATTGTTGTTATTCTAACCGATTTTACCTCTTTCATGCTTCTCCAGCTTCTATGTTGGGGGTCCACGCCACGTCCACTCTGGAACACGCGCATTTGGAATGGAATCAGCCCTCGGAATGTATGGTTTAATATCAATTATTGGCGAACCTTCGAAGGCGTCAAGTCCCTTCACTGTTAGGGTGCATCCTTCAATTTTCAACAATTCTACCACGCATAAACCTATAGGGTTGGGGCGGGATGGATTTCTGCAAGCAAAAACACCCGTTTCAACATTTACGGCGTGTCTCCTCGGAAAAACCAGTAACGTGCACCTCTCCTCTTCGCTGTCGCGCAAATGAGCCCAGTAAAGAATGATTATGTGAGAAAAATCCTCTATGCCCTTAAGTCCAGCACAAAATTCCGGAAAAATACGTATTTTAGCCTCTTGCTCCCCCGCATTTTCAACAACTCCGATAAAACACAGTTCTCTCTTTACACTCATATTTGACATCCTTCACCTTTTAGCTCCTTATTCTGGTTGGTAGCTTTCTCATGTAATATGAGTTTCCTTCATATTCAAGCTCCATAAGTTTGCCTTTTTGCAAGAGCTTCCCGATAATTTGCCAATCCTCATTTGCCTTCTTTAGAAACTCTGTGACTGCTTCTTTGCGCATAGGATGCACCGCCGTTATACTCAGTAAGTCTTCTTCAACGTTTCCTGTAAAGGCGAAGGCGTTTCCCTCGTAACCAATCAGGTATTCAACTCTGTTGATGCCAATTTTTTCAGAGAAAACTTGAAAAGCACAGTTTACAGTTTCTTCTTTAGCAGGCTTAACCCACTTCTCCGTTGGCGGTCTTGTTGGAATTGCAATGTAAGCTTTGTCCAGTTTTTTCAGTTGTGCCAGAAACTCCGCTATCCTTTCGAATTCGCCTCCATAGTCTACGCCAGCCACAAGCATGGTTTCGCTAAGAATTGTTCCCTTAAACTCTTCTGCGAACTCAACGATGCCTTCCAAAATTGTGTTTAGCCTTAAGCTTTTATGAGGTCTGTTTATGCTTCTCCATAAATCCCCGCTGACAACATCCACCTTTAAAGAGACAAAGTCTGCTTCCAGCAAATCTTCTTTTATGTTTCTCCGCCAGATAAGCGAAGCATTGGTCAAAACAGCTATCGGAATTCCAATCTGCTTTAAAATGGATATCGCCCTGCCTAGATTAATGTCTAAAGTTGGTTCTCCATCAGGGACAAAGGTTAAGTAGTCGATTCTTTCATTTCGGGAAGCTGCTTCATCCACTTTCCTTTTAACTTGCCTGAAAATGTCCTCTGGCTTGTAGAAGGCTTGCCTTTCCGTCATCCTGTTTATGGTTTTTCCTAACTGACAGTAGACACAAGAGTAAGAGCAAGTCTTTGCCGGAATATTATTTATTCCTAAGCTTTTCCCGAGACGCCTTGATGGAACAGGACCGAAAGCCAGCATCCCTACATTTTCCAGATTAGCCACCCCCATGCTTTAGAACTGAAAGAATTTTCTCCCAAACCTTCTCTGTTTCTTGGGCAACATCGCTTCTTGGGGCGTACTCCACTATAGGCTTTCCGTTAACCATAGCCTCTGTGACAACGGGATTGAAAGGAATTTTTCCAGCAACCTCCACTCCGCTTTCTTCACAAAAACGCACTATTTTCTCTGCATTATCCTTGTTTATGTCATACATGTTTACACAGACAATGGCTGGCACGTTAAAGTGCTTCAGCAATTTTAATGCTCTTTCAAGATCATGAATACCAGACATTGTTGGCTCCGTAACTATTAGGCCCATGTCAACTCCTGTAACTGAAGCTATAACTGGACAGCCGATTCCAGGCGAACCATCTATTATTATCAAGTTACTATGTTCCTTCTCAGCCACTATCTTGGCGTTCTGCCTTACTAACGTAACAAGTTTTCCCGAGTTTGCTTCACCAGGACTAAGCATAGCATGAGCCATAAAACCGTACTTCGTCTTCGAAATGTAGGCGTGTCCAGAAATTCGCTCAATCAAGGTTATGGCGTTGACTGGGCAGACAACCGTGCAGACGCCGCAGCCTTCGCATGCAAAGGAGTCAACCTCAAAGTTTTCTGTTATGGCATCAAACCTACATTTTTCTTGGCATAAACCACACTTTACACATGCGGCTTCATCAATCACAGCTAGTTTTGAGCCTTTAAACTCTTTTGTTTCAAGTATTTGCGGATATAAGAGCATGTGAAGGTCTGGTGCATCCACGTCACAGTCGGCTACTACTGCGTTTTTGGCTAAAACTGTAAATGAGGCAGTTATTGTTGTTTTACCTGTGCCGCCTTTTCCGCTTAAAACCGTTATCTGCTTCATTTACCAAAAAGCTTCCTTATTTCATTAAAAAGTGTCTGAAACTTCTCTTTCCATTCCGGCATTTCCAAACTAAAAGGAACTCCTCTGGAGTAAAGTTCTGCTATTCTCCTTTGGAAAGGAATCTCAAGCAAGATGGGGATGTTCTTCTCTCTGCAGTATTCATAGACTTTTTTGTCGCCTATGCCCGCACGATTAACAATAACGCCAAACGGTATTTTCATGTCTTCCAAAACTTGAACCGTTATCTTCAAATCATGCAAACCAAAAGGCGTAGGCTCTGTTACAAGAATGCAGAAATCGCTTCCTTTCACTGCCTCAATTACCGGACAAGAGGTCCCAGGCGGAGAATCAAGAATAACGTTCTTGCCGTTTTTAATATGCCTTTTAACGTCCCTTATCACTGGAACAGCCATAGGCTCGCCTATTTCAAGCTCGCCATAAACAAGCTCCAAATTGTCAGCTGAGCCGAACTTTAATGTTCCAATCTTATGCTGTTCTTCGCTAATTGCCTTATTGGGACAAACAATAGCACAACCGCCACAGCTGTGGCAAAGCTCTGGAAAAATCAGAACTTTATCTGAACTAACAAAAATAGCATTGTATTGGCAAAACTCAGCGCATTTTCCACAATAGTCGCATAATTCCTCGTTTACCACTGGAACCGGAATGTAAATTGGTTCCGTTCGGCTTATTTCGGGATGCAAAAGCAGGTGGGCGTTCGGCTCTTCTACATCACAGTCTAGGAATTGAACATTTCTTATAGAAAGAGCCATGTTTGCAGCAACTGATGTTTTTCCAGTTCCTCCTTTCCCGCTGGCAATGGATACTATCACAAACGTCCCTTCGAAATTCGATAGTTTAGACTTGCTGTTGCCCCTTATCCTTCTCATATTCTGCAATTGCTTTTTGTAACGTTGTGATGGCAAGTTCTGGGCAGTGAAGTTTTGATTCAGGTAATCCACCTAACTCCCTCAGTATGTCTTGCTCCATTATCCTTTTCGCTTCTTCCATTGTCTTGCCAATTATGAGCTTTGTTATGGCAGACCCTGAAGATGCTGCGCCAGGACAGCCTAAATAGTAAAATTTTGCGCCTTCTATTACGCAATTTTTGTTAATTTTTAGGTAGATTTTCATAGCGTCTCCGCAGGGACCAGTGTAGACTAGGGCGACATCTGGTTTCTCTATTGAACCTACGTTGACTTCGTTTATGTAAAATTCGATGGCTTTATCTGAATATCCCACTTCCTTCAGTAATTCGAATTCCTCTTCTGCTAACTTCTTTGGCATCTTCCGCTCCTCCTCTAGAAGGCTTAATTGATTATGGTTTATTATCGGTGACGAGCGTGATGGCAACCTTCCGTTAACTCCACTAACTCATCTTTGTTATACGCTTCAATAACGTCTTTAACAAAATCTTTGCTTGTCTGCAGAACAGCTACGTTTGCGCTCTGAAACATATTTAATGCTCTGAAGCCCATTCCATAGGTTATCACAGCGTTTGGCCTTAAGCTCATAATGATCTCTGGTGGACGTCCCATGCCGCCGAAATGCTCACTTTCGTTGGGCACCATTTGAAGGTTTAATACGTTTCCATTTTCATCTAATTCTACAACCGCGAAATATGGTGCCCTTCCGAAATGCTGTGACAACCTTGCATCCAAACCATTCGTATCCTCAACAGGTATTACAATTCTAACGCTCATTTCACTCACCTTTTAAGGCCATCTTTTCCGTCCACGCCCCATACCCCTGCCCATGCCCATTCCAAAATGTCCACCAACCGTTGGAGCACCGGTTTCCCTAAGCTCCCCCCTCTTATACTTTTCAATAACCTCTCTAACTGTTCCATAAGCACCTACAACAATCTTTATTCCAGCTGAAGACAAGGCTTGAAAAGCGTTTGGACCCACATTTCCTGTTATTAGCACATTCACGCCCTTTCCCGCTATTGTCTGTGCTGCTTGAATCCCAGCCCCACTCATGGCGCCGACTGCCATGTTAGGAACAGCCTCAAAAGCCATGGTTTCAGAGTCCACAATTACAAAATAGGCTGCTCTTCCAAATCTTGGATCTATTGGAGCGTCTAATGTGTTTTCAGTTGCTGTTACACATATTTTCATCATTTTACCTCCATTTTCGTATTACTTTGTTTTTCTCTGCTCTTTAGGAATGCCTCAATTTTTTTAACGATTTCCATAAAGGCCTTTGATGCTTGAGAATCTGCATGTTCAACTATGAAGGGTACGCCTCTATCAGAGTCTTCGCAAACTTTCTGGTCTATCGGTATACTTCCAAGAAACGGAACATTTAACTCCTTAGCTATTTTTTGTCCGCCTCCTGACATGAATATGTCGATTTTAGCCCCGCATTTTGGACAAACAAACCCGCTCATGTTTTCAATTATACCTATAACCGGCATTCCAAGTTTTCTTGCAAACGTTACAGATTTCCTAACCACGATCTGCGAAACCTCAGAAGGAATAGTCACTATTACAACGCCGTCCATTTCTGGCAAAAGCTGAGCAATGCTTAACGGTTCGTCGCCAGTGCCCGGCGGGAGATCAATAAACAAAAAGTCTAAGTCTCCCCAAACAATGTCTGACAGAAACTGACGTATCGCAGTCATTTTTAACGGTCCACGCCAAATAACCGCAGAATTCTCATCCAGTAGTAGAAAATCCATAGAAACCACTTTGATTCCCAAAGAGCTCAATGCCGGAAAAACACCCGGCGGTCCCGCTTGGAGCCTCTGACCAGTTAATCCCAGAATTTTTGGCACGCTTGGTCCATGTATGTCCGCATCAAGAATGCCTACGCTGTTGGCGTGTCCATGCATCGTGAAAGCCACTGCAAGGTTAACAGTCACTGTGCTTTTGCCCACGCCGCCTTTTCCACTTATCACAGCTATCTTATGTCTAATCTTACTCATTCTGGTCTTCAGTCTTTGCTCTTGTTCCAAAAGTTGTTTTCTTCTGTTAGCAACTTCAGGCATATTATTGGTCATATTCACAAAGCACTCCAAACACTACTTGATGTTTTGGATAGGTTTGATACATAAACCATATTAAATAGTTTTTGTTCAGAAATTAAACCAAGGTTGACATTTATGGACGAAATAGACCGGAAAATAATTTCGCAACTTCAACTGGATGGGCGAACAACCCTTGAAAAATTAGCAGGAATAACAGGGCTTTCAAACACCGGCGTTAAGAAAAGGCTAAACAAGCTTATTCGGAAGGGCATAGTAAAAGTTTCCACTCTCATCGACGTTAAAAATTTAGACCTTCAAGCGGCAATAGTGTTAATGGAAGTTGAAAGCTCCGAAGCTCTGAATAGCCTCATCAGCCGTTTTAGAAACTGTCCGCGAGTAGTAAACATGTTTACAACTTTAGGCGGCTATAACCTGGTGGCTTTGGTTGTGGCTGAAGATAGAAACACTCTGGAGAGCATTTCCATAGAAAAGTGTTCATTAAGAAGCGGCGAAGGAGTCAGAAGGTCGGAATTTTATCCTATCAGCGATATTTATTATTCTTCTTTTATGCCAGTACGGGAATATCTAACACGTATGAATTACACGGTTACCCCATGCGATGTGGACTGCAGACCATGTCACAGATATAAAACCGAAAAGTGCGTTGGCTGTCCAACAACAACCCACTATAGAGGGCACCTCTAAATTTAAAAAATGACTTTTGAATTCTGTTTACTGCTGAAGATGGAGGTTTCTCCCGCAAACTCCCATTATTTGTTTCTGGATTAGTTAACCCTTACCGTACTTATAGAGTAAAACACAGATAGGATAACACTGATGGTTCCGCTGCACACGGTGAGTCAGATTCGTATACATCTCTTTGGAATAGGATTCCTAGAAAGTTTGTACAGACGTTTTAAAGACCACGTTATAATGTAAACGTAATAGTTCAGAAAATCATAAAAACCCAACGGGCTTTTTATTTGTATACTCTAGGTGTTGTTCATGTCTATTAATAAGGAATGTGCCTTTGATTGGATTGAGAACAATAAAGAGCGAATTAGTGAAATAAGCGATAAAGTGTGGGAGTTTGCTGAGCTGGGCTTAATTGAGTCCAAGTCTTCAGCACTTCTAGCAGATGAGTTGGAGAAGCACGGGTTTAGGGTAGAACGTGGAATCGCAGGAATGCCCACAGCCTTCGTAGCCACTTGGGGTGAAGGAAAACCAGTCATAGGAATAATGGGCGAATACGATGCACTACCAGGACTATCGCAGAAAAAGGTTCCATGGAAAGAACCATTAGAACCAGGAAAACCGGGACATGGATGTGGACACAACATTCACGGAACAAGCGGCATAGCAGCAGCGATATCAGTAAAAAAAGCCATGGAAAAACACAAAATAAAGGGCACCGTTAAATTTTTTGGATGCCCAGCTGAGGAGAATTTCTCGGGTAAAGTGTACATGGTTAGAGACGGATATTTTAGTGATGTTAACGCCGTAATTAGTCACCATCCAAGCACCATGAATGACGTTTCCTTGATGAGCAGTTTGGCTGTTAACTCGGTTAAGTTTCATTTTTACGGTAAGGCCTCCCATGCTGGCGCCTCCCCCGAGCAGGGCAGAAGCGCATTGGATGCGGTGGAATTAATGAATATGGGTGTAAACTATCTGAGGGAACATATAATCCAAGATGCAAGAATACACTACATAATTGAAAAAGGCGGAGACCAGCCGAATATTGTACCACCATACGCCCGAAGCTGGTACTACGTAAGAGCACCAGAAAGAGATCAAATGGAATTCATATACAAATGGATTCTTGACATAGCAAAAGGAGCAGCAACTGTGACAGGAACTGAGGTAAAGACAGAGTTTCTTGAAGGAAGTTATAATGTAATTCCTAATAGAACTATCTCGGAGCTTATCGTTAAAAACATGCGTGAAATCGGACTTCCCAAATATAGCAACGAAGATTTGAAATTCGCTGAGGAAATTGCCAAGACAATTACTCCTGAAATGAAGATTGCTCAATTAAGGAAATCTAAGCGTCCCGGATGGGAGAAACTTGTAGATAAATTGGTAGACGATGAAATTCCTGACCCTTGGGGTGAAGGTGAAGTTAGCCATGGTAGCACCGACGTAGCTGACGTGAGTTGGCAAGCATCCACCGTAGAATTTAGCACAGCTTCTTGGGTTTTAGGTACGCCCGCACATTCATGGCATGCTGTAGCGCAAAGCGGAGTTGGACTTGGACACACATCGTTAATATTTGCAGCGAAGGTGATAGCTGCTACAGCTATTGATCTCTTAACAAACGATGATGCTTTAAACAAAGCGAGAGAGGAACATAGACAAAGAATAGGTAATAAGAAATACAGGTCGCCGATACCTCAAGATCATAAACCTCCTCTCGATATTTGGAAGAAATAAGTTCTATATTCTTCATGTGCATCTCTAATAAGATTAGCCTAATCTTTTCGATGTAAGCGATTCGCATTTCTTAGGTAAAGATAAGAAAATCCGTGTAACTCTGTTTGCCTAGAAAATGAATTTTTAATTCTGCTTCTAAATTCATAAGTGTTTTAATGTTTCAGACTATAGCTATTTGATTGCAGGGTGAAATGTCTTGAGCGGACAAATCCTTCAAGCTTGCAAGGAACTAATTGACGACGCAAAAATGGGCTGCGCCGACCTCGTTTTTAAAGAAGTATGCCTAGAAATTTTATCAAGAGCACGCCACGTTCTAACAGAAACACAGTTTAAACAATTAGTTGCCTACACTGCTCAAAGAATGAAAGAAAAAATTCCTTTTGAGCTACAACAAAAATTAATGGCACGTGGGTAAAATCCAGCTTTATTGCAGTTCATAAGTCAATAACCCTTCGGGCAACGTCCAAGGCAACTCCACCCTGTATGTTTATTTTTCTAACAACTGTCATGGCTTAACTAAGCTTGTAACCTATTTTCCGCAGAAGCTCCTTTCTTTCCTTTATGTCTTCTTCAGTTTCTATGCCCTTACTCTTTAATCCATCAATTACGCCGACTATTCCTCTGCCAAGATCGGTTTCTGCAATGATAACTTCTAAAGGATTTGCGGTAGCAGCATAAATCATGCATACTTCTGGAACGCTCTTAATTTTGTCTAAAACGTTTATGGGATAAGCGTTCTTCAAGAAAATTATAAAACTGTGACCACATGCAATTTCATAAGCTTTCTTCGCTGCCATCTGCCTTAACTTCTCATCATTTCCCTCATGCCTCACTAAGCATGGACCCGAACTTTCGCAGAAACCTATCCCAAATTTTATGTTTGGAACAGCGTTAACCAACGCCTCGTAGAGGTCTTCAACAGTCTTTATGAAATGTGCCATACCCAAAATCACATTGCAATCTTCAGGCACTTCAATCTTAACTGTTTTGAACTCAAGCATAGTGAAAACCCAAGGTCAATTTTAGTGTGAACTTGTTTTTAAGATTTAAGCGGTTTTCGCTTTTAGCTTTGCGACTTTTACAGCAAATAAAATTGTTCCTAATGCCACTATGATTGATGACGCATAGAAAGTGTTTACATAGGCTTAGATTCAGAAATATGCCTTTTTGAGTTGGCTGCTGCAGTGGCTCCACTCTTGTCTGCATCTCCTTTTAGGAGTTAATTTACAAAAGAGTTTGCAACTCTAAAGCGTTTTTGCTAGTTATTTTTCTTTTTGAACAAAAGCCAGTTCTTATCTCCTTTAAACCTTATTAAAGCATAGTCTCCGGCTAATTTTTCTCCGTGTAGCGTGAACTCTATTTTGTTTCTGCTTCTGTGTTTAAGCGTGTATGTGCCTTTATCCCATATCTCAACCTTTCCAGCACCATACAGGCCTTCAGGTATTGTTCCCTCAAAGTCTATGTAACTAAGCTCATGGTCTTCAACTTGAACTGCAAGCCTTTTAACACCAAATTCTATTGGAGGCCCTTTAGGCACAGCCCAACTCTTCAGAACACCGTCCATTTCCAATCTAAAATCATAATGTAAATGCGTTGCATAGTGTTTCTGGATTACGAATCTTCCAGATGTGAGAGTGGACATGCCTCTTCACACATGAAGTTGGAGGGGTAAGGTAAATAGTTTAGCGTAAAGATTAAAAGGAAACAGTGTTTCAACAAGCTTGAAGTTAAGCGGGCCGGTAGTTCAGTTTGGTATGAACGCCTGACTTGCACTCAGGAGGTCGGGGGTTCAAATCCCCCCCGGTCCATTTAAGCAAGATTCGGTTTATAAAATAACATCGTATAGAGTATTTCGTGTGAAAGTCTATGAAAATTCAAGAAACAAAGCATGGTGTAATTCTAGAAGTGTCTGTTAAGCCAATGTCGAAAGATTTCGAAATTGTGGCTGAAGGAGATGAAATTGTGGTTTTCTGTAGGGAAGAACCTGTTAAAGGAAAAGTGAACAGGGAACTCATTAAGGAGCTTTCAAGGCTTTTTCGTAAGAAAGTGGAGCTTGTTTCCGGGTTTACTTCTAAACAAAAGAGGCTTTTGATAAAAGATGTTGAAAAAAGTGAAGTGGAACGTGTTTTACTGCGTGAATAACATTTTAGAATGCTACGCCTTTTTGAAAAGTGAGCTGTGAAAACTCTACTGATTCTTAAGTTTAAATCGGAGGACTGCTGCTATTCCGCCGAAAGAATTTTTTAGCATTTGTCCTTCTTCTGTTTCGTCAGAAATCATTTCTACTTCGGTGTTTGCTTGTTCTGCTAGTTGAGCGAAATTCTCTATGAGGTCTTCCGTATCAGCTATGCTTAGAGACGGAGCTTTGCATTTTGGGCATGATTTTCCAATGAGGCTTTGCTCAAAGCTTGTTAGCATTTGACTTTTTAGGGTGTGTTGTTTCTTGTAGCCGCAGGCGTTGCATTTTACGGTGATTCGTAATATGTCTAGTCCTTCAGAAAGCAGCAGCATTTTAACGGCACCTGTTTCCAGAGCCTTTCTAACTTCTTCTTCGCCATATGTTGCCATTCCAGTGTCATGCCCAATCTCATAAAGGAACTGCTGCATTACTTCTTTTTCTTCTATGTAACGTATTTTCCGCATTATCTCTGGAGCCTTACCAACAACTTCCTTAACACCTTGCTCATCCACATAAGCCGTGTCAACTATGTCTATAATCTTGTTTTTCAGCATGTAATTCAAATAGTCGCCTTTCTCAAAATCGTATTTTGTTGGTCCCGAACCACCAATTATTAGACCCTTCAAATTTTCAATGGGCAAGAATATCGTGTTGGCGTGTTCGCCCACTCTTCTGAAATACTCTTGCAACCGCATTTCCCGCAGTCTTTCAAATCTTCTTGCTGATTGTCCTCCAGCACGGGTTTTTCCCGGAACCCCTGATGTTTCCTGTCTCAATATTTCAAGCCTTCTGCCTCGTAACGTTGCAAACGTAGCTGCTGAAGCGTCTATGAGAAGTATGCCATAAGTTTCCTTCTCTCTCAAAAGTTCTTGCAAATGTTCTGTGTGGAATCTTGAGTCGCATCTGTATAAGTAGATGTCTATAGGCTCAGGTGGAGTGATGACGTAGGTTTCGATTCTTTCGCTTCCAGCCCCGTTCTGTGGGATTGCACCGCAGAAAATCACAAGTCCTTTTTCTGGAACTTGTTTGAAAAGTTTGAGGCGTTGCTGAACCTTTACAATGGCATCTTGAACATTTTTTCGTGTGGTTGTGGATTTTATGTTTGAGGCTGTGCCGTATTCTTGTCTAAGCATATTCATAGCTTCGCTTATCTGCTTTCCAGGCGGAACATAAAGCGAAATAAGCTCAGTTCCACGCCCCTCTTTGTCAGCTAGCGTATTCAGTGTCTTTTTTAATCTGAATAGTTCAAGCGAAGTTCTTTTCCGGATCAACTGTTTTCACTCAAGATTATTTTAGTCGTAAAGCTACATTACGAGGAATCAAATAAGAGTTTGGGAAAAAAGGGTTATGTTATTTTTAAGACTTCTTTTAAAAATGCCTTGTATGGACCGAGTTTGCCTCCGTAATTGCCAGCTGAGATTCTAACAACGCCTAGAACGCTTGCGGCAGCTTTTATTCCCTCACTCATAGCCCCTTTTATTGATTCGATGTTTAAGCCGTTAATGACAATTTCGTAGGCGCAGTTCACGTTTTCTGGCAACCGCGAATCGGGTATAAGCGTTTTCAATCTTGGACAGAAGGGATGATTCGTAGAAGCTTTAAGCTTATACTTTAAGGAACCAGCCTTCGAGCCAGAACGACAAATTCCGCCTGGAAAGGGCAAAATAACTTCGCTTGCTTTAGTTTTTATGGCTTTTACTGCCTCTTCTGCTGCCCTTAACCCGGAAGACTTGTCTTTGGTGAATATGAGAAAGTTTCCGCCAGCTATGGCTTCAGCTGCACCGAAGGCATCTTCAACAGTGAAATCGCCCTCCATTACGGGAATTCTCCAGATTTTTCTGTTTCCGACAAGTCCTTTTCTTTGGAATCCATCGCCGAACAGTCGTATGCTTCTGCCAACTTTCAATTTTCTTTTGGCGTTTGGCATCGCATCAAACGCTGAGGCTGTTGGGCATGTCATTACGCATTGCCCTATGCGCAGTATCATCTGGTTTTTCAATTCAAACCTGTTACGGTTGTATATTTGGATTAAAACGCCTACCCGGTTGTCTGGAGTTCTGTCGGCTGGCACCATGCCCT
>JASEET010000015.1 GCA_030019335.1 Candidatus Bathyarchaeia archaeon
TGACAAGCGTGTCTGGCGAAAGATTGAGGTTCTCGGCAACCGGACCTTGGACGATTTACATATGGCAATTCAAGATGCCTTTGACTTCGACGCCGACCCAACCCACCTATACTCCTTCTTTATGAGCGGAAAGGCCTGGGACCATTCCAATTTTGAGTATTATCACCCCGACGCAGATCCTAAAACGCCCATAGACAAAAAGATGAGAACCATGTTGTCTATGATTCGAGGTTCTTATCCTGAACCAAGACTTCCAGCAACCAGAGTGAGAATAGAATCGTTGAATCTTGAACCGAAACAGAAATTCCTATACCTCTTCGATTATGGAGACGAATGGCAATTCGAAGTTGATTCATAAAGAAGGGAACACCACAGAGGACACACTATCCACGCATCATCGATTCAAAAGGAGAAGCTCCAGAACAATACACGGACTACGATGAAGAAGAAAGCTGAGATCCTAAAACCACACAGCCAAAAATGAAAGAAACTCGCATCAATTTTGAACCAAGCATGCGCGCTTTTTTGCTAAAATTTATAGAAAGTAGTACACATGGTAAGAGGGCCACTAGTTCAAAGAGGCCTACGATAATGAATATTCCTTTCACGCCTATTCCTGTATCAGATAGCCAACCAGCCAAACCCATTGATATAATAGAAGAGATAGAAACCACAAACTGAATTAATGTAAAGACTCTGCCTCGTAACTCATTTTGAACCACTGTTTGAACCACTGTTTGTCTTGCAATACTAAATAGGTTGTTACCTATTCCGTTCATAACGGCAACTAGAATTACAAAGGATACCGCTGTAATCTCTCCCCATAATATTGGTGCTAATGCCATGAGGAAAACACCCGTCATGAATACAATGTCTAAACGTAGCCGTTTTCCCACGAAGTTCATCAGCATGGAGCCTACCAGAAATCCCACACCCAAACTAGCGTTCAAAAGACCATAACCGAACGTACCCGCCCGTAAAATTTCCTCAATATAAACAAAAAAAAGGGCGTTAACAGCTCCTCCGCCCATCATAATAATAAGAGAAATGATTGCTATTAACATGACCGTCTTCTTCTTTTTCATAAATCTAAATCCTTCCAAAAAATCCTCTTTAAAGGAATGAGCATCAGCTTCATTCTCAGATGGCTTTGAGGTAGGAGTCGCTATTAATGAAATGATCGCACCGGATAGAAAGATTAAAAAAGAACCAAAGATGATGGCATTCCTGACATCCATGAAGATTGAAGCCACCCCAGCTATCAAAGGTCCTAAAATAAAAATAGCATCTGAACCCATAGAAAGCAATGAGTTGGCGTTAATAAGACTGCCTTTCGGAACGATGTCTGGGATAAACGCTGATTGAGCTAAAGAGTACAACATGGAAGTAGCTTCAACTGCGGCTATCACGAAGTAAAGGTAAGCAAGGGTATATGACTGGGAAAGTGCTGGAAGGGTCATTACAAACGGAGTTGTGAGCACCAATCCACCACGTAGAATATTACAAAACACCATAATCTTTTTTCTATTCCATACGTCGATGTAGGTGCCAAGAAGAGGCGTAAAAACAAGATTCGATACCGTTTTGGCTATGAATATCCCTGTGACTAGGAAACCGGAGCCAGTCATATTATAAATTAAAAAATTGAAAGCAACGAATGGCACCCAGTCGCCTAACTCGGACAAACCTTGACCAATCAACAGGTACATGAAGCCCTTGTTCCTGATAATAGTATTCATTACATTACACTCCAAATATTATCATCAAATGTCAGTCGACAATGTTAGTTACTTTTTAACATTCCAATAATAAAAATGTGTATGAATTATATTTAAATAGTATCATGCGTGCGTAACACACACTCTCTTTTATATCATAACCATCGCAATGTTAACGCGATCTACCTAGGGAGGGGTCAAGCATATACACCTTGTTGGAGGAGAGCCCTTGTGTAGACCAGACATTTTCTCCATTATTGACTTTGCTAAGAGACAAGGTCTTGAGGTGACTATTAATACTAATGCAATTAATCTAACGGAACATGTCGTAGAGAAGTTGATAGGGTTGAATGTCGATCAAGTTTGCGTAAGTCTAGATGGTGCGACTCCTGAAGTGAATGATGCAGTTCGAGGTCATGGGACTTTTAACAAAATTCTCACCAATCTTAACAAACTCGTGAGGCTTATAAAGGAAAAGAAAAGTCCCATGACTACTGGGTTGGCATTCACGATGTTAAGAATGAATATGCATCAGCTTACTGATATGTTTAAATTGGCTGTGGAGATTGGAGTAGACGCTATAGATTTTATGGAACTTTATGTTTCAGGTAATGCATACGACAATCTCGATAAGTATGAATTTCAATACACTCGAGAGGAGGCCATTTACTCTCTTGAAATGTTTGCCCAGTATTTGAGGAAAAATAGAGGAAAGTTCCGAAGAATAACTGTTCAGCTTGACTCACACGTGTCTCTTGCTAAATATCTCAACCGAAGATATGGAGCCGGTATATTCTTTCATGGTCGGAACATGGATTGCCGAGCTGGTGACGAGATGTGGTACATGCAAGCAGATGGTATCCTTAGTCCGTGCGGTATATGTAATAATCCACTATACAACATGAAGGTTCTTAGGAATGGTTGCTATATTCTGGAAAGAATTAAAATAACAGAAGCCTCCCTGCAAAACGTAGAAGACTCCAATTACTTCCGCAGTTTCTTGGAATTTAAGAAAAAATCAAAGGAAAAATTGCGGAAAAGCTGTACGAATTGTGAACATAATAACTACTGTGCTCCTTGCCCAATACTGCATTATGATGATGAGGTCATAGAAGAATGTGAGGCTGTAAGAAACCGGATTAAAGAATTCGTTAGTGAAATGCTAACAAGGAAACCACAAATAGCTGGTGATGCAAGATGGAGAGCGAGTGACGAGCAAATAGAAGTGTGGGATAAGAGCTGGACAACTTGGAGAAAAGTGGAGGGAATGGGGGTCGATATTATAAAGAATATTTTGCTGCAAAATGAAAATAAAACCATTAAAGAAATTGCCAACATGATTTGCATGAACTATTCACCAGCAAAGAAGGACGCTGTCGAAGAAGATGTTGCATACTTTATGTGGGACTTATACTTGGCTGGGTATGTAAAGTTCGTCTAGTTTGCTATTATGGCATCTTCTGGCGCTTCCTGAAAAAGAGGGGTTTTGCGGGAGACATCTCCAGAGTATACGTAATTAATTTATTCAACTATCTCGCCTTCCAAGTAAGTCGTAAAGGTCTTAACAACCCTAACACGCAAAGTCTTACCAAGTAAGGCGCTGAAACCAGCATCTTTCAGAACGATTGGCTTGTAGGCGAAGTTGCGTCCAACCCAAGAACCGGGAACTTTGCCAATTTCATCCACAAAAATCTCGCCAGTCCAGCCAACCCAACGCTTATTTCGCTCGAAGGCTATTTTCTTAGCTAACTTGGCTGCTACGTTGCTTCTACGCTTGATCTCTGGAAAGGGCACAGAATCCTCTCGCATCTTTGCAGCAGCGGTTCCCGGTCTCGCAAAAAACTTCGAAACATTCACTATGTCAGGCTTAACATCCTCAATCAACCGCAAGGTCTTTTCAAAAGCCTCTTCAGTCTCTCCTGGGAAACCACAGATGACATCAGTGGCTATGGTTATCTCTGGAAAACTGGACCTAAAAGCATTCACTATACTTTTGAAATCCTCTATGGAATAGAACCGTCGCATTCGCTTCAAAACTTGGTCGTCGCTGCTTTGCACTGGCAGGTGGATGAATTTGAAGATTTTTTCGCTTTGAAAGGCTTGAATTAAGTCGTCTAGAGTATTCTTTGCCAAGTTTGGGGTCATCATGCCGACGCGAATCCTAAAATCCCCTTCAATGGCGCATAAAGCCTTAAGCAGTTCTGCAAGGTTTGTGTCTGTATCCCGCCCATAACATGCCGTGTCCTGCGAGGTTACCCAAAACTCCTGAATCCCCATAGCCACATCCTTTTTCACTCTCTCTACGATTTCTTGAATGCTGTAACTTCTTAGACGACCCCTAGCGAAGATTACACAGCAATAAGCGCATGAACCTAAACAGCCATAGTTTATGGGAACGATGCCTATAACAGGGTTCAACCGCAGCCGAGGAAGATTTAGGCTAGGTTTGGCAGTCACAGCTTCTTCTAAGGCAACAACCCGCTTACCATTCAAAACACGCTTTACAACTTCAATGATTCTTTTGCCTGCCGCTGGACCAGCAACCCCGTCAAAACGCACCTCTCTGCACAACCTTTCAAAATTGATCAGAGGCAAACATCCAGCAACAACCAATTTTTTATCTACTGGAATCCGTTTTAAAGTTTCAATCATGCGGTTTTCTGTTGGTCCCTTAACGGCACAAGTGTTATAGATGATTATGTCCGCAGCCTCAACAGTGTCCACTAGCTTATATCCAGTCTCCACTAAGCATCCAGCCAAAACCTCACCGTCAGCCAAATTTGTTGAACAGCCAAAGCTCTTAATGAAAACCTGCATAGTTCTCCATCGCATTACATTAAATGCTTTAACAAGGAATAAAAACATAAAGGTTGATGGGAACCAGAATTTACACAAATCTGAAGGGGGAGGTTGGAAATCTTTAAAAGAGATAGAACCAGCATATTTAAAACATATTTATTTCATGTTATATAGAAGTATATAACCTAGAACAGGAGTCTGTAACTTGCAACAGAGGAAGAAATTAATGAAGTTGATTACACTCTATCTACCTGAACCGTACATAAAGGCGTTAGATCAGCTCGTGAATGAGAGGTTTTATCCGAACAGAGCTGAAGCGATTCGTGTGGCAATCCGTGATTTGATAAATGTTGAGGTTTGGCGGAGGGAAAGGGTTGGCTAAAATGCATCCCGCGGAACAGGCGCTAAAGTATACGTGGCATGATGCAATGAGCGAGGGAATTCGACCGCTGGGCTATTGCCGCATAGTGGTGGTTGGCGTTGGAGGGGCAGGCAATAATACTGTAACGAGATTAATGGAAATGGGTATAGCTGGAGCGGAATGTATAGCAGTGAACACGGATGCACTTCACATGAATTCTTCTAGGGCTCATCAGAAAATGTTGATAGGTGAAAAACTGACGAAAGGTCTCGGAGTTGGTGGCGACCCGAGGCTGGGTAGAGCAGCAATCGAGGAATCAAGGAAGCGTATTGAGGATTTGCTTACAGATGTTGACATAGCCTTTGTAACAGCTGGTTTGGGTGGCGGAACAGGAACGGGAGCTGCACCAGTCATAGCGGAGATTGCGAGACGAAAAGGAGCAATAACCGTCGGTGTTGTAACTACGCCTTTCCGCATTGAAAAAGGTCGAATAGAATATGCTGCTAATGCTTTGACTGAAATGCGGAGACAATGCGACACTGTAGTTGTGATAGACAATAACAAGCTCATGCAGCTCGTGCCCCAACTGCCCATAAACGAGGCTTTCAGGGTTGCAGATCAGGTTTTGGCAAACATGATTAAGGGCATAGTTGAAACAATTTCGGCTCCAAGTCTGGTTAACCTAGACTTCGCAGACTTCAAAACTATTGTTAGACGAGGCGGAGTAGCCGTTGTCGGGGTAGGCGAATCTGACGCACCAAATCGAGCAGAGGAAGCCGTGAAAAACGCTTTAAGAAGCCCATTGTTAGATGTGGATTACATTGGTGCAACTGGAGCACTAATTCATGTTACAGGTGACAATCAGATGACGATTGAAGAGGCAAACCGTGTGGGCGAGATAGTCACAGAAATGATGGATGACGATGCCCTAGTTATCTGGGGTGCAAGAGTGAACCCGGAACTGAACGGTTCATTAAAAGTTACGCTTGTCATGACTGGGGTAAACTCGCCTCATCTCCTAAGCGGATTCGGAACAATTGCACCGCACCTTTTCAACCTAGAACCCTATGCAGAACCAGAAAAACCACTAGACATAAAGCTAAACCTGTACCAAATGGAAAATTTCTAATAACCTTCTCTCTCCTTTCTCCCTTCTTTACGCTAGAACTTTCTTTTAAGAAGTAAAAGTTCTTTTTTCAGCATTGTCTTTAAGGGTATTGCTCTACCGAAGGGTAGGCATAACCCATTACTTATCGCTTTAACAATTTCATCAACTTCCAAATCAGCATCCACAAGAGTGTATGCATAACCTATTTCTGGACCATAATGGGCGTCGCTGCCAGCAACACATGAAATCCCAAGACGAGATGCAATTTTTTGGCTATGTCTTACAGAGTAATTAAAGGGGATTGCTGAGGAATTTATCACTTCTACTGCGTCAAACTTTGAATTTATGTGCCTACCTAAGCTTCCTTTAAAAGAAGTTACTGGATGGCAAGCCACAGCTATACCGTCAGATTCATGAATCTTATCCACAGTTTCATTTACACTCAGCTTTGATGGAATTGGCTCTTGAAGGTTAAGCCCTATAACATGCCCGTTTAGACTTGAAATCTCAATCCCCGGAATAATCAAAAAATCTGTTTCCTTGGCTATCTTTAGTGCACCGTCAAGTCTGTCATGGTCTGTTACGGCGACTCCGTCTAATCCACGCTTTTTGGCGTAAAAAACTAGCTCCTCTGGCGTAATCAGAGAGTCATGGGAGTAGTGGGTGTGGACGTGAAGGTCGATTTTTAGTTGCAAAATTTCACAGCCATAATGGGAATTTAGGCAGCCTTAGCCAAGCTTTCTCTAACTTTTTCCAGCATTTCACCCAGTTTCTCACTGTCAGCCTCTATCTTTTGGAATAAAGGCTTAGCTTTAGCTATTTTATGGCTTGCTGGCAAGGGTTTTAAGGCTTCCTCCCATTTTTGTTCATGGACGCTTCCAGCTATGTTAAGAGTTTTCCAAAGTTCCTCCGCTGCGAATGGAATGAAGGGAGCTGAAACCATTGCTAGGGCTTTAACGATTTGTGCTGCCACATAAATCGTGTTTGCCGCTTTATCTCTGTCCTTCTTAATCACGTTCCATGGTTCCTTCTCATTCAAGTACTGGTTTCCCACACGACTTATGCTTATCACAATGTTTGCGGCGGATTGCAATCTACAACTTTCGATTTCCTTGGCAATTGTTTCCACTTTTTCTTTGAGAGTTTTTAGAATTTGTTCATCATCCTTGTCTAAGCGGCTTGGTTTTGGGACTTCACTGTTGAAACGTGTGTTTATGAACATTAATGTTCTGTGGATAAAGTTGCCGAACGTATCGTTCAAATCTGCATTAATTTTTTCAGTAAATAGTTCCCAAGAAAAATCTGTGTCCTTTGTTTCGGGTCGTGTTGCCATTAAGAAGAAACGCCAATAATCTGCTGGAAAGAGTTCTAGGGCTTCATCTGTAAATATGCCAATTCTACGACTTTTTGATGCACTTTCTCCTTTAAACTGAAGGAATTCCGTTGATGAAACGTTCCATGGCAAATTGTAGTCCTCATGGGAAGCCAATAATAAAGCTGGAAGAATTATCGCGTGGAACGGAATGTTATCTTTCCCAACAAAGTAGATTGTTTTTGCGTCTCTGTTAAACCAGTATTTCTTCCATTTTTCAGGTTCTCCACGGTTTCTGAAGTACTCGATTGTTGCTGAGACGTATCCCAAAACGGCTTCAATCCAAACGTAAATGGTTTTGCCTTCGGCTTCTGGAAAAGGTGCTGGAATTCCCCAACTGACATCTCTCGTAACTGTTCTAGGCTTTAATCCTTCTTTGATTAGGTTTAAGCTGAAGTTTCTCGCGTTGCTTGGCAACTGTTTATTGCTACTAATGTAGTCGCTGAGTTTTTGGGAAAATTTAGACATGTCAAAATACCAGTGCTTAGTCTTTTTTATAATTGGTTTACCTTTACAAATTACGCAGTAGGACTCGATAAGAAATGTTGGTTCTAACAGTTTTCCGCAAGCATCACATTGGTCTCCACGGGCACTCTCATAACCACAGTAGGGGCATTTTCCCTCGACAAATCTGTCCGGTAGGAAGCGGCTACATTTTTCGCAGTAGGGCATCTCTGTTTCTTTGACAAAAATATACCCGTTATTGTAGATTTTCATCAAATGGTCTTGTACAAACTCTTTGTGTACTGGACTTTCGGTTCTTGTGTAGTTGTCAAAGGATATCTTCCACTTCTTAAGGAGCTCAACAACTTTTGCATGATTCTTGTCTGTTAATTCCTTTGGTGAAATGCCTAAACGTATGGACTCAACTTCAATGGGTGTTCCATGCTCGTCCGAGCCGCTTACCATCAAAACATCTTCGCCCTTCAACCTATGATATCTGGCAACGACATCCGCAGAGAGGATAGAGCCAACTAAAGTGCCGAGATGAGGAACATAGTTTATGTACGGCCAAGCAGACGTAATCAGAACTTTTCCGAGTTTCACGGCACCTCCAACGTTTCTATTTAACATTCACTAACAACTTATGAGTTCTATTACTTAAATAAAATGGAAAGATAGGAAGGTGAACTTTGTTTTATTCCTCTTTTTCCGCTTCTCTCCACATTACCTGCGGTCTTTGCGCTGAAAGGAACATTGTTGCAGCTATTATGATTGTGCAGACAATCAGCAACACCACTAGAATTGTGAAAAACGTTATAATCCGCTCCATGTAAATTGGAGTTTCAACCACATAAATTGTGGGCTGTTCACTTGGGGCGTCTGGAGTTGGTAGGTTGGTGTAAACTCTAATTTCTACGTCTGTCTTTCTCGCTCTTCCATCGGATGGAACTGTGAAGCTTATTTCAAAAACACGTGTGTTCTGCTCTGCTATGGTTTTTTCATTCTCTAGTGGTTCGTAGGTGAGGTTGCCTACCCATGCATGTTTTATTTCGTCGTAAGCCCACCATTCCTTAAAGACAACAGTAATATTGCGAATCGTAACGTTATCGTCTCTAATATTATTGTAAGCTATGTAGAGCTTTCCAGTTTGACCCGCTGAATACTCAGGTTTTTCGGTCCACACGGTTATTATTTCTGAAGGCCCTCCAGCTAGCGTTAACGGAACAAATAGAACAGTTAAAATGCATATTAAACTCAGTGTCAAAATCTTTTTGTTCATTTTGTCATCCCAGTTTGTTCATTAGAGACTCAAAATTATTTAAAACTTACAGCTAGCGGTCGCTAGTTTCCGTAAAAGTTCATTTATTTCCATTGCTGGCACATTTGACCTTATTCCTTTAGGATTAAAATGTGTTAAAGAGGCTTGAGAGTCTTCTTTTCTTAAAGCTTCAACAACCGTTCTAAGGGATGGAACCGGTAAGGCTAGCGAATCACATAGTTTATCAACCATGTAATACGTAATTGGAGCTTCGGTCTCATTTTCTATCAAAGTCAGAATTTTCCGTATCTTTCTTCCAAGTTTAAATGCTCGTTGTTTAGCTTCCCCTTCCATTAGTTCGCAGAACTGTTTCTCAAATATCCTTCCTAACCATAGTGGTCCTGCAATGTTCATTTTTGAGTCGCATTCACTGCATTTTCCAGAATGCTCAACGAGGAAAAGTTTTTTCACGGCTTCTCTGTGGAAACATTTGAAACAATGCAATATGTATCCCATGTTTTTGATGCTTTCATCAGCCTTTTTTGCGCCGTGTTTTATGGTTGCATAAACTCTGATGTAGTGGTTTGTGCTGTGGCTGAACACTATGTTTACTCCTATGTCGTATTTTGCTGCTGTTGTGGCTAGGCATCCAGCCAAAAGTCTAACAGCCAACTCATGACAGTATTCAGTGCGTAGAGGTTTTCCACCATACTTTCTGATACAGGCCCTTGGATGAACCCCGCATAAAGGAGCCATGTCGGTTGCTGTTAAAGCTAGAAGACCACTGTTGCGTAAAGCCCGAATAGTGGAATCAAGATATGGTGTTGGAGAGCCGAAGGGGTCTATGTCTATGGCGTCAAATCTTTTGCGTGGCGCACCATAACAGCTCAAAAGAAAATTTGCATCCTTATTTTTCACGGTGACCCGTTCGCCTAGTCCATTCATTTGTGCATTATATTTTGCAAGCTGAAAGGCTTTCTCGTTAATATCGTTAATCACAACCTGTTTAACACCCTTAACTTCTGTTGCAAAGCGTATTCCTCTAACACCGCAGCCAGCTAACGGTTCACAAACAGAAATTTCACGGTTAAGAATCCTCTGATAAGCTTGTAGGGCTAAAACCGCTATGTCACGGTTCAACTCCATAACGGGGTTGTAGAAGACAGGAGCCTTCGAAGGAGCATATTCAGAAGGCAATTTTACAAACTCCTTAAGCTTCGGAACCAGAACCTTGACCTTGCCTTCATGCACTATTTCAGTTGGAAAATCTATCTTGAAGATTTCATCCCTCATATTTTTCTTCTTCACCTAAATCATTCACCTACGCGAGCCATGATTATCACAAATCATTTTAGGGGATATTAGACTTCTGTTTAAGAGGGAAACTTTATTGCAAAAACGATTGTTGTTCATAACTGGCAGCCCAGGCTCAGGAAAGACAACAGTTTTGCTAAAAACAGTTGAAGCCTTAAAGGCTAGAGGCTACAGTGTGGGTGGAATGGTAAGCCGTGAAGTTCGTGCACAAGGAACACGTGTTGGTTTTGAGATTTCGGATCTAAGCACCAGTAGAAAAGGATGGCTTGCCCATGTGAATCAAAAGTATGGTCCACGAGTTAGCAAATACCGCGTGAACTTGGAAGACCTCAATAGCATAGGTGCAGATGCGATAATGAAAGCTGTTGAAAACTTTGACATAGTTGCAATGGATGAGATTGGACCCATGGAATTACATTCAGAAAGGTTTAAGGAGGCTGTTAAGAAGGCTGTTGTAAGCGGAAAACTTGTGATTGGTACTGTTCACTGGAGAGTAAGGGATAAACTAATAGAAGAGGTAAAGACGCGAGAAGATGCTGAAATATACAGGGTAACATATGAAAATAGGGGAAATTTGCACGAAATCCTCATCGAAAAAGCCGTTGAGTTTCTAGCAAAAACCACTAAAGGATAAAGTGTTATAACTTTTTAAATGAAAGTAGTTTTGGAGAGAAGGAGTTTCATGCTAATTGCTGGCGTTGACGATGCTGGGCGAGGTTGCGTAATCGGTCCATTGGTTATCGCAGGAATTCTGATGAAAGAGGAGGACTTACCAAAGCTTGCTCAATTGGGCGTTAAGGATTCGAAGGTTTTATCTCCACGTAAACGGGAAACGCTCGCCGTTGAAATTAAACAGATAGCCAAAAAACATAGCGTAATAAAACTGTCGCCAAAAGAAATAGATAAGGTTGTTCAGACTGGCAGAAAGCTTCATAAATTGAATAGGTTGGAGGCACAGACCATGGCAAAGGTTATCGAGATGCTTAAGCCAGAAATAGCTTACGTTGATGCTTCAGATGTTTTAGAAGAACGCTTTAAACAACACATCTTGGAGTGCATGTCTTTTAAAGTGGAGATTATTTCTGAGCATAAGGCTGACAGAAAGTATCCAATAGTTTCAGCGGCTTCAATAATTGCCAAAGTGGAGAGAGAAAAAGAAATTGCAGAGTTAAAGGAAAAACACGGTGATTTTGGATGCGGCTACCCAACAGACCCAAAAACTGTGAGCTTTCTCCAACAATGCCTCGAAAAATCCGGAGAATACCCAGATTTTATTAGGAAGTCATGGAAACCAGCTAAAAGAGCCAAAAGGGAAAGGGGTTCACGTCAGGCAAAGCTTATTTAAGGTTTACAATCAAGTCTTCTGGACTTTTAATTTTTGAAAGTTCTTCACTATTGATGCATGAAATATCCTTGTTTGATGGTTTTTGCCCTTCTGTTACTAGAACTGGATGTGCTTGGATAACTCTGCTCACACTCAAAATTTCATCCACCCTTCTGTTTAATTCTCGTTCTTTGTTATTTGCAACTCCTCCTATTATTCTCATTTTTTCTTCTGGAAAGTTGATGACGAAGTCGAATGGTGCCTTTTTGACTGCTGTGATGTCGTAACGGGCAAGTTTTCTTGAAATTTTTCGGAGAAGCTTGTTCCTAGTGATTACTTGTCTGGCGGTGGTTAAGAAACGTTTGTGTTGATTTTTTGATTTTCTAAACATATTTATTGGTTTTGCTATAGGTTTTCCTAAAATGTATATCATATTGTATGCTACTGAAACTGATGCTTTAGCCATCCCCCGTTCATAACCATAGAGGGTTCTCCTTGATATACCCATCATTTCAGCCATCTCACCAACTGATAAGCCCAACTCATGCCTTCTCCGCTTGATTGCCTCTCCATCAATTTCAACGTAGTAGCCTCCTGGACCCGCTTGAATTAGGGGATACATTTTTCGGAGCACCATGTTCTCAAATGTTTTTAGAGTAACAGCGAAAACATTGTATCTTGAATAGACTGTGTCGTCTTCCAATGGTTTTTCACGTGTTTTCTCGCTTATTAGAAGTGAAGAAGCTGAAACGCATTCAGATATAACCCTGAGTTCCATAGAGTCGTTTGGAGAAACATTTCCAATGTCTGATTGAACTTTTATGAAGATGAGAGTTTTACTTTTCTTGGCTGCGAAGTCAAAGCAACTCGGCCGGGAACAGCATCTTTGAGAAACGGTAAAACCTGCTTCCTTCAATATGACATCTGCAGCCTTTATGCTCCCCGTCTCCGCATAAGTCATTGAAACGGCACATAGAATATCATGACATTGTAGGATATAAACTATACCTATCTTCTATAATTGTACTCTATCTACTACTCCTGCAAACTACCTTTTTCTTTTTCGATATTGAACGATGGACCAGTCATTGTATGAAATCTTTCTCCTTTCTTTGTTCTAAAATGTAGGTTTACAAAAGAAAGCAATTTGACCTCGTTTACAATGTCTCAGCAATTCTCTGTTTAAGCCCATGTCACTCCTTTTCGCGGAATTTTGATGTGCGCGTATATAAACCCTCGTTTAGCTCTTTCTTCCTGTTCCTTAACCCAAGCTTCTAGTCCTATCTTCTTTAGACGTTTTCCATCTTCAATCGTTATTGGATACACTTTTGTGTAATTCCCGATGAGGGCGCATGGATATTCATCGCATAGAGGACATACGGACACTCCCTTCTTTTTGGCGCATAACCTTATCTTACAGGAAGAGGGGCCACCGCCAGTCCTACAAGAGCACTCATATTTTGTGAGTTCGCCAAGGAATTTCCAGAAAACTGGAAACGTCTCTCGCATGGAAGATACATATTTGTACCAAAAATCCATTCCCTCCCGATGAAGCGTCTCCTTCAGCTGCTTAGCATGCTTCGAAAAACGCACTCCAACCCCGCACAATCCGCAATAACAACCACAATAACCTACAAGCTTCAACAAATCTTCAGCCATTATGGCCCCACGCTTACGCGTATGTCAGCATCAATTCATAAAATTTCCGATGTAAAGCTTCAACATGTACCAGATGTTTAGATGAGATCGTCTTCTTCTGCACAGTTGTAGAATACTTATATTATAGAAGATGTGTTTGTCAGATTTGAGCTACGATCATGGCGTGTGCTTTGTCGTATGGTTCCAGATGGACAATTTCTTCCATGCGGAAGCCTCGGTTTTTTAGAACTTTAACTTCACGCCTGTAAATTTCTGAAGGCTCCTTTGTTACGTCTATGCTTTGGGCTTTAACAGCGAGCATTATCCATCCAGATTCTTTGAGGAATAGGTCAGTGTTGTCTGCTAGGACTTTGGCTTGTTCTGGCTGGGCAATATCGCAGTAAACATCATCAACTTTTCCGCTGATGAATATAGCATATCTCCCTGGGAAGCGTGCATCCTCAAGTATGGGTGACATGTTAAGCCTAAAAGCACATACGTTGTTAACAAGTTCTCTTATGGACCTTGAAGCAAACTCTACGCAGTAAACGTGGCCTTTTTCTCCAACTATGTCTGAGACGTGGCTTGCTGTTGTTCCAGAAGCAGCGCCCAAATAGAGAACTTTGTGGCTTGGTTTTATTGGGACGGTTTTTAGGTTTTTTAGTATGGCTGCTGCGAGTTTGCTTCTGAAGGGGTCCCAGACGCGGTATTCTATGCCTTCATGGCGTATGAGCCTTTCGCCGTAAACGTTTCTGCCCGGCGTCAGATTTTTTGTTGCTAGTCTTTGGGCTCCATCTTCAAGCGTTACCTGATAAATTGCTGGGAACTGTGAATGAGGTTTAACTCTTGCCTGCACGTCTTTTCTTTCTCCTCTTCTTCCATTTGGGTATTCTTGTTGGGATTTGAGGGGGCTGAACGTATTTTTCTTGAATTTCTTCGATTCTCTTATCTAGGTCGGCTTTCAGTTCTTCGCCTATGTATCTGCTTCCGAAAGCGTCTGTTCTCGCGGCTATAGCTAGTTTTCCGGCTAACGCCCGAGCAATTTTTCCCCTCTGCCATTTTCTAGCTTCGTGCAAGAAAGCGTGTTGAAAGATTATTCCATGTTTCGGCGGTCTTGCTCCAGTTTTTAGGGAACGAAATAGGGCTTTTTCCGCTCCTAAGACCTGGATTGTGCTTGCGGGCATCTTAGCCAAGTTTGTTAAGCCTCCTGCAAGAGCGATTAGACGTGCTCCTAAGAGGGACCCTGTTAGGGCTTTTATGTTTGGTGCAACCTCCTCCATGGTTGTGTCCAGATAATCTTCTAGGATTTGCCTCAACTTGTATAGGCTGATCACGTTTTTGCATAGGGCTTGAATTTGCGTGAGGTCTGTTTCTTTTAGGTCTGCTCCCATGGATGTTTCCACTGCCTTGACTATTTGCTCGGCTTTTGACTTTGGTATTCCTTCCTTCTCCAGTTTTTCGGGGGTGAAGCTGTCTTTGTTGCCCAGCTTGAAAACTAGTCGAGCGTAGGTTTCATGCTTGTCCAATAGGCGGTCGAGTTCTGGGAAGTGTATGCCATACCATTCTCTTACGCGGCTCATGAACAAGTTTATGGTTTTATCTAAGTCGTCGAGGGTTTGGATGGCTTGGGCTATGATTAGGTCTCTTTTCTCCACAGCTCGTTTAACCCTAAGTTTAGTGATTTTCATGGTGATGTTATGCATCCAATGGCTGAACTCTTCAGAATCCTTAGCAAAGCCTGTTTTAACTGCAAACCTTTCCATGTGGGAACGAAGTATTTCACCAGCTTTAGAAGGTTTAGAAACCTCAACTTTAACGCCTAACTTTTCTTGAACCTCTTTGGCGAGGTTTGCATTCTCAAAAACAAAAATGTCATAACCACTTTTCCGAAGCATATTAATTAACTTTGCAACCTCGTCCACAATTTTTCCAGCTTCAATTTTCACAAGGGCTTTAGCTACCGTTTGCGGCTTTTTAGGAAACAACACCTTTTCTATTAGCTTGTTCTCCTCGCTGAAAGCCAACATCCCGAATGGACACTCGACCATTACAGCCTTCATTCATACACTCTCCATAATTGAGACCGCTCAGCACCAACTATTATTCCTAAGCTTTATCTTAATAAAGCTCTTCGTTGGAGAAGTCTCACGCGAACTCCCCTCTTTTTTCTGTTTCATCCTTCTTTTTAGTTTTGAAGGGTTTCAAGAATTTAAGTGAGTAATGATTCCTGACATGAGTGAAACTATGTTTTTGTTGAGTGTATTTTCTGAATAGAAAATGTTGCATGCCTTTCAAACCGTTGTAGAAGAGATAGACGCTTGTATTGCTGAGATTATGGGATTTCAAAAAGAATTTGTAGAAAATTTGCGGGCAGTTGTTAGAATCTTAGCTGAAAGAAGAATTTTCAGAATAATGCGAGCCAGATCAGAAGCAATAAAAAGTGAAGAAGAGCCGAGAATTCATGCAATAGTATTTGAACAGGCGGAGTACGACAAAAAGCAACCCATGGGGGAGGATATGCCAGAGCTTCGGAATGGACAGAGCGAAGCATTTGTTTAACTAAACTTTTCTTTAAGAAATCGCTGAGGAAATGAGAATGGTCGAAAGTGAAAAGCGCATTAACTCAGGATGGACTAAACTTGAACTCGCAGGCATCGCTTAGGTATGCAGGAAATACTTATAATGGGAAAACCTCATTTTATGGTTGGTGGAAGTTGTGGCGAGGAAGTTCGTGGAAGAAGTTGAGCGTGTTGTAGAAAAGCTGAGTGAGAAGGACGTGGAGGATTTAATGCATAGTTTAGATCACTGTTTGTTGATGGCGAACAAGTTTTACGAGACGAGGAAACCCGAATATTATGCAAGAATGGAGGCGACATGCGGGAAATTCATGGAACTGCTAAGGAAATTAAGAAAGAAAGAGTGAGTCGAAGAACATAGCCTTCATGGAATACGCAAAAAGTATAAGCCTCATAACCGAAAAGGTGCACGGAAAATTTAGAAACTATTTCTGAAGCTTATAGAGTATTTTTCCTTTTTCGTTCTCTTTCGGTATGGTTATGGTGAATTCTGCTCCTTTGTCAGGCTTGCCTGTTTCTCGGATGGTCCAACCGTACACTTCACACATTTTCTCTATTAAGTACAGTCCGTAACCTGTGCCTTTCCCGTAACCTTCCCTGAAAATCTTCTCCTTCTCAGCTTTAGGTATGCCAACGCCATCGTCTTCATAAACCAGTTTTAACTGGTCTTTGCCTGTTTCTTCATAATAAACTCTGATTCGGCTAATCTTTTCGCCGTACTTTAACGAGTTGTCAATCAGATTGTAGAATAGTTGTCTCAGCAGTGAATCTGCAAGCACTGTCAAGCCACGACAATCGTTCACTACTTTTACGCCGTGCAATGCTGAAACAGCATAACAGCTTCGCCAACAGTTTTTTCTACATCCATGTAAACTAATTCTTCTATGCCCAGCATCTCATAGGTTCTTGCAAAATCAAAAATTCTCACCGTCTGCCTGACAGCTGATTCAATCTCTTCAAGATTCTCTAAAGCTTCATGACCATCAGATAGCTTCTGTTTAGCCAAGAAAGTATTCCCTGTGACTGCAGACAGCTTATTACGAACGTCATGACGGGTTAACCTGCCAACAACATGTAACTTTTCGTTCGTCATCTCCAACTTTTTTAACGTTTCCTTCAACGTTTCCTACGCTTTCTTCCGCTCAGTGATGTCTTTGTACAATCCAACAGTGCCTACCAGTTGGCCTTCAACGGTGAGGGGGGCAGCCGCTATGGACACTGAAACCAAAGATCCGTCTTTCCGTTTTCGAACAGTATCATGATAAGCATATCCTTTCTTGGATTTTTTGTCCAGCCTTTCTGCTTCTTCCCTTTTGTCTTTTGGCACTATTACGTCGTTGATGTGTCTGCCTTTTACTTCGTCTAAAGAGTAGCCGAAAAGCTCGGTGAAACGAGGATTAACGTTCAATATGTGAAAATCAGGGTCCAAATAGTCAGCTGCTTCAGGATTATTCATGAACAGCCGTTCAAACTTTTCTTGGCCTTCGCGGATTGCTCTTTCTTTTTTCTTTATTTCGGTGATGTCCATCATAATTGACTGGATGCCTACTGTCTTGCCGTTCTTTTTCAACAAGCTAACATAGGTTTCCCCTACATGGGACTCTCCATCCTTATGGCGGTATCTAACCTCAAACGGCTCAGGCACTTTTCCCCTGATAATAGAACTGAACGCCTTTACGTATTTAGGCAAATCCTTGGCTCGTAAAAGTCCTATCTTTGAGAAGTGTTTGCCAACAATTTCATCCTTAGAATAGCCCGACAACGCCACAAAAGTGTTACACGACGTAACCACACCTTTCAAATCCATAGTTACTATAGCCACAGGAGCCAACTCAACCATACTCCTATACTTTTCCTCAGACTCTCGCAGCTGCTCCTCCATCTGCTTGCGTTCAGTGATGTCTCTTAAAGCAAGTTGGAAGCCTACTGGAACCCCCCCACTTCTTGATTAGTTTGGCATCCAAGTGCACCCACATCAATCGTCCATCCTTACATTTGACCTGAAAATCCACGGGGCGGGCTGGTTTCCCATCAATGTATCCTTTCTTCCGCTGAAAACCGAAACACAAGAGATGATATCACTCCATGCGGCATTAGAGGAGAAGAGAAAAGTGAGGCGGAGACTCAGGGGGCAACAGCCCTATACATTCAACTTGACAAAGCACTATTCCAAGAGGCAGATGATAAATTTCACTTTGCAACAGCCAGAACAGTTGAAGAAGCCGGCAAGCTCATTAAAGTAGGCTTTGAATATGTTTGCCACTATGAAAGTGTTATGCTGCTGAGAAAACGCAAGTGAACCATACTTTATCCGCTAAAACATAGCTTTATCTTAGTAAAGTGATAACTCTTACTGAAAAGTGTTCGTGGTGATATAATCTTTGAAAATTAACCGTTTATGTGTGGATTTGGCTGGTTTGAGGCTTGCTAATCCAACAATGTTGGCTTCTGGCATTTTGGGGTTATCCGCAGAATCCTTGGGCAATATTGTTAAAGGTGGGGCTGGCGCCATAGTCACCAAGTCTGTTGGTTTAAAACCAAGGAAAGGCTATTCAAACCCTACAATAGTGCAAACCAGCTGCGGCTTAATCAACGCTGTGGGGCTTCCAAACCCCGGAATAAACGAGTTCGTTAAAGAAATCCGCGAAGCAAAAAATTTCAATGTTCCATTAATCGTTAGCGTTTATGGCTTTTCAGCAGAAGAATACGCAAAAGTAGCCAAAAAGGCTGTGGATGCTGGTGCAGATGCTGTGGAATTAAATGTCTCCTGTCCTCATGTTAGGGAGACGGGCTCAGAAATTGGGCAAAACCCGGAAGTTTTAGCGGAAGTTGTTAGAAAAGTTAAGGCTTCTGTGCCAAAACCTGTTCTTGTTAAATTGTCTCCAAACGTTACGGATATGGTGGAAATTGCAGAAGTTGCCACAGAAGCGGGTGCAGACGCATTAACAGCCATAAACACAGTTAAAGCCATAGCAATAGACCCAGAAACAGCCATGCCAATCCTAAGCAACAAAATAGGCGGACTATCAGGCACAGCAATAAAACCAATCGCCATAAGATGCGTCTACGAAATCTACGAACATGTTAAAGTGCCAATAATAGGATGCGGCGGAATAACAAACTGGCAAGATGCAGTAGAATTCATCTTAGCAGGAGCAACAGCCATACAAATAGGAACAGCCATAGCCCAAAAAGGCCCCAGCGTGTTTAAGGCTGTCACACGTGGAATAAACGCTTATTTGAAAAGGAAAGGTTTCAAGAGTGTGAATGAAATTGTCGGCTTATCGCATCGCAACTAACACGCTAAGAACTACGCGAATTCTAAGCGTAAAAACCGAAAGCCCAACAGTGAGAACCTTCACCTTCAAAGACAGACAGTGTGCAAACGCTAAGCCTGGACAATTCTTAATGCTGTGGATTCCAGGCGTAGACGAAATCCCCTTAAGCATACTTGATGCGAAAGAAAACGGTATAATATCAGTAGCCATCAAAAAAGTTGGCGAGGCAACACAAGCCCTCCACAACAAAAAGGTAGGCGAAATAATAGGCATCAGAGGCCCCTTTGGAAATAGTTTCACCCTAAAAGAGGGTAGAATACTAATGGTTAGTGGGGGCACAGGTACAGCTCCAATGCTGTTTCTATCCAAAAAATTAGCATCAAGAGTAACGAGGTTGATTTCCGTGATAGGTGCGAAAACAAGAGACGAACTATTATTTATGAACGGGATGAAAAAGACAGTTGACAAAGAAAAAACGCAAATTATTGCAACGACAGAGGATGGTAGTTATGGCATTAAAGGCTTAGCCACAACACCAGTAGAAAGGCTTTTGGAAAAAGAAAAATTTGACATGATTTACACTTGCGGGCCGGAACAGATGATGCGAAAAGTTTTCGACTTGGCTGAAAAATATGGAGTAGCCTTAGAAGCAAGTTTAGAACGCTTAATGCGGTGCGCCGTAGGATTATGCGGAAGTTGCGTTATAGGCGGATACTGCGTGTGCAAAGAAGGGCCAGTATTCACAGCAGAGCAATTAAGGGAAGTAAAAAACGAGTTTGGAGTTTCAAAACGAGACTTTGACGGAAGAAAAATACCCTTAGAATAGAATTAAAAACGAAAAAGGGATAAATGTTATTACGATGACTATGAAGCATTCACACATGTGTTTATTGCATAAAATTTACTCATAGCTTAGTATACAAGCGCTTCATCCGTCATGAACACTTTTCCACGTCTTCTGTCATAAACTAACAGATATTTGTTAAGCATATCTCTTCCGAGAATGCTTGGAAGTCTCATAATTTTTTCGTTCAAAATGGTGTGCTTTAAAACGTAAATCCTTCCGAAACTTTCAGCATGACCTCTCTCATCTTCCCTGGGGAAAACAAGTTTGATGTCTTTTAAAACGTAAGTGTTGACAACCCCGCCTATTGCAAGTATGCCTTCACTAAGCTTCTCTAACATGCTAAAATCTATTCCTAGTTTTATCGCATCCTTATCGCAAATTGTTGTCCTTGAAGCCCCAGTGTCAACTAAAAACTCCACGGTTTCACGTACTAAGAAGCTTGGACTCCAAAACAGCCACGACATAAGTTGCCTCAAAAGGTCCCGACTTAAAAAGCATGGAATGCTTGCTAAGCCACTTCACGTTTTCCTCATATCTAGAAAGCATGGCGACAACGGATTCCATCTTCTACGTCACCAAGTTCAAATATAACATAATCCGCAGATCTTAAATCACTTTCGAAACAGCCACAGTTAAATAAGGATTTGGAAAATCAAAACGCGATTCCAACGGGAGGAGAATACTGCTAGAATAAATATTATTTGATGTTGTGGAGCGTGAAGTTAATTGCTGATTCAAAAAGGTTATATGTTTCTGTTGTTATTTTCATGTATTGGCGGGTATTTGGGATGAAAGGTGACCGCGAAATTCAAAGCTGATTCTGAAAAATGGCTTACAATGGATTATCGCCCGCTTGAACTTGAAAAAGAAATCCGCGAATTCTGGGATAAAAACAAGATAAAAGAGAAGCTAATGGAATTCAGAGAGAAAAGTAACATAGGCTTTTCAGGCTGGGTTGAAGGACCACCGACACTGAACGGCATACCACACGTTGGCCACGCAAGAGGACGCGTGATGAAGGATCTTCGCTACCGCTGGAAAACGATGCAGGGCTTTTTTGTGCCTTTCTGGGCTGGATGGGACTGTCAAGGCTTGCCGGTTGAGCTTGAAGTTGAAAGGGCTTTAGGTGTGAAGAACAAGCGGGAGCTCCTCGAAAGGGTTGGCGAGGAACGATTCATAGAGGAATGTAAAAGAGCCATTATGAAGTATCATAGGGAATGGGTTGAAGCCGACAGGAAACTCGGAGTTTTCATGAATCATGATAAGGCTTACTGGACCTACTTAGACGGCTACATCGAAAGGGAGTGGCAATACCTTAAACGTGCATGGGAACAAGAGTTACTGGAGGAAGGTTACTATGTTGTTGCTTACTGTCCGGGATGCCAAACAAGTCTAAGCAGTGCAGAAGTTGGCTATGAGGACTCATACAGAGATGTTGAAGACCCATCGCTTTATTTCAAATTTAAAGTAGCCGACAGCCAAAACGAGTTTTTCCTAGTGTGGACGACAATGACCTTCACGCTTGTCACAGATACGATGCTGG
>JASEET010000016.1 GCA_030019335.1 Candidatus Bathyarchaeia archaeon
GGAGATTTACCCACTAATTCTATAGTTTTTCCAAGCCGACCCTAACGCCAATCGAAGCCAAATAACTGTGCACACTAAAATGACATAAATATCCACCAAACAAACATGTAAGAGTGAAACAAAAATGTCAGCTTACCTAAAGAAAGGAATAATCGTCTGGATATTAGGCTTCCTAAGTTTCCTAGCAGCTGTAAATGTTTTCAATGCAGTGATGCATGGAGTAGACAAAAACGCCGAAGATAAAATCAATCCATATCTTATAAGGTATATAATGCTCGAGAAGATTTCATGAGAAAAATAAACATAAACCTGATGGATACGAGAAAAGAAATGCTGTCTGTGTTGGAGAAAAATAAGAAGGGGATATAAGAGACAAACAAAAACCTCCAAAAAACCACGAGAGAAATGATGAGTGCGCTAGAGGAATACGGCAAATCAATACAGCAAATTAACATGTCCCTAGAAAATATGACAAAAGAAACTTAGAACATGCTAAAAAATACAATGAAAAAATAGATGGCCAAAATAGAAAAAATAACGAAAAGAATTGAAAAACTCGAGGAAAAACTACTTCCACAGTCAAAAATAACGAGCCGTAACAAACCAAAAGACATAAAAGGCGTAGGACCACGGCTTGGAGAAGAATTACGAGCCTTAGGAATAACCACCGTTGCTGATCTAATTACCGCTGATACAAGAACCTTAGCGGAGAAAACACGAGCATCTCGCGACACAATACAGCATCTAAAGACAACAGCCCAGCTGCTGATGATACCAGGCATAAGCGAAAAGCACGCGGAACTGCTCGAAGAGGCTGGGATCACAACTAGAAAAGAACTGGCAGCGCAAGAGCCAATCCAGCTAAGCCAAAAACTGGAAAAGATGGCGAAAACGTACATAGAACGGGGAAGACTCCTCGAGAACGAAAACCGACGATCGAAGAAATAGTCTCATGGATAAGACAGTCAAAAATCTAACATAGCCTAATCCACATGCTACAAAATAAGAGGCCGCCATCACGAGATTTACATGTCAGACGCGAAAAGGGTACCGCCAAGGGGTTAATAATCTCAGAAGACTTGGTTTTAACGTGAAGGAAGGTAAAACTGTTAAACTTCAGCGTGTCTATATGGCGGGAACCGACGTTCAAAGGGCCGAGGATATTAAGAGCATGTTTGCCGATGAAGAAGTGAAAGCAATCATTTGTGCTCTAGGCGGGTCGGTCGCAATTCGAACTTTACGCTATTTGGATTTTGATTTGATAAAAGCCAATCCAAAAATTTTTTCTGGAATGAGCGATATCACGACCTTTCACACGGCTTTCTTAACTAAAATTGGTTTCACTTGCCTTCATGAATCGGATGTCGTTTTTGGATTCGGAGCAGACATGAAAAGTATAGAAGGCAAATATGAAATGGATCTTTTCTTGAAAATTACGCAAAACGCTAGACCACTTGGTTTGTTGCCAGCATTGACTCGGTGGGAAGTTTGGCGAGAAGGTAGCGCTGAGGGCAGGCTATTCGGTGGCAATCTGCCAACTCTGGAATCGTTGCTCGCAACACCATATTTTCCAAAACTGGACGAGGACATCATTTTCTTTTGGGAAACCATGACAAGGCCGTTAGAAGCGATTGACCAGATGCTGGTTCATTTGAAAGAGATTAGCTTATTTGACAAGACGAAAGGCGTGTTGATCGGTAAGATTAGAGGCGAAGAAGCCGATTTCATAAAGGATATGACTAGCGAAGTTAAAAAGGTTGTTTTAGACATAACTGGTGAATTCGATTTTCCGATTATTGCAAGTATAGCTTTATGATTTCGTTAAAAAGAGGCTTTCAAAATTTTGTTAGTATTCTATTCCTTTTCTGGCTTGAAAACCCTTGTTGTATGGGTGTTTAACCTCTCTCATTTCTGTAACCAAATTAGCTGCTTCAATTATTTTGTCTGGCGCATACCGCCCAGTTAGTATGAGCTCAACATGTTTTGGCTTGTTCCTTATCAGTTCCAGAACCCTCTCAATTTTTATCAGTTTCAGGTTTAGGGCTACGTTAATCTCGTCGAGGACGACTATGTCGTATTCATCGCTTTTGACTACTTCTTCGGCCAAAGCCATTGCTTTCTCTGCAAATTCAATATCTTCTCTTTCAGGAGGCTTTTCTGTCACGAATCTGCCTCTGCCAAAGGCTTTCAGCGTGAGGTTCGGAAGCTTGTCCACTATGTAGAGTTCCCCGTAGTCGAATCCGCCTTTAATAAACTGGATTACGTAAACTTTTAATCCTCTGCCTATGGCTCTTAGGGCGAGTCCAAAAGCCGCTGAGGTCTTGCCTTTTCCATTTCCGGTGTAAACTTGAACTATTCCTCTTTCCAGCTTGGGCATTGGTCTGAATACCTTCTAAACTTGCTTTCTGAATCTTTCGTTTAGGAGTTTTTCAGCTGCAGAGGCCGGGTCCATTTCCTTTTCTAGAATTTTTTGCAGAAACTCTTCGAATTTTCCTTCTCTTTTCAGGTCTTCTATGATTGAAGTTGCCACTTTTTCTTTTATGGCTTCTGTAAGTTCGGCTTCAGCCTTTTCTCGGCTTCTTTTGCGTTCTAATTCTTTTTCTAAAAAGTGTTTATGTTCTTCTATTTTTTCGACGAGTTGTAGGACGCCTTTGCCTGTGAGGGCTGCTGTTTTTAGAATAGGTGTTTTCCATGCTTTTTCTTTGTTGTTTAGTTGTAGCATTGCTTGGATGTCCATTAAGGCTTTGTCTGCGTTTTCGCGGTCAGCTTTGTTCACGACGAAGATGTCGGCTATCTCCATCATTCCAGCTTTGATTGCTTGTATTTCGTCTCCTAAGCCGGGTGCGCAGATAACGACTATTGTTTGTGCTACTTTGATTATTTCCACTTCGGATTGTCCGGCGCCAACGGTTTCCACGATGATTATGTCTTTTCCTGTGGCATCTAAAACTTTTACGGCGTCTTTTGTTGCTTTGGCTATTCCTCCCATATAGTTGCGGGTTGCCATGCTACGTATGAAAACGCCTTGGTCTGTGCTTAGTTCTTGCATGCGGATTCTGTCGCCTAGGAACGCTCCGCCAGTAAAAGGGCTTGTTGGGTCTACGGCTATAACGCCGACTGTTTTGCCTTTCTGCCTGTACTTGCGTATGATTTTCTCTATGAGGGTGCTTTTTCCAGAGCCGCCTGGACCAGTTATTCCTATTATGTGGGCTTTTCCTGTGTGTGGGTAAATTGAAGCGATTAGTTTTTGTGTTTCGGCGGTGTTGTTTTCGATGATTGTTATTGCTCTCGCTATGCTTCTGCGGTCTCCATTTAGTACGCCTTGAACTATTTCTTCAATTTTTGTCAATGGTTTTGCACATCTTGTGGTTTAGGTTCTTTTAGGAATATGCTCAAATACGAATTGGACTATTGTTTCTGTTGGGGTTCCCGGTCCAAATATTTCTTTTATTCCGAGTTTCTTCATTTCTGGTATATCTTCTTCTGGGATTATGCCTCCGGCGAAGACCATCACGTCTGTTAAGCCCTTCTGTTTCACAAGTTCCATTATTCTTGGGAAAAGCGTTTTGTGGGCTCCTGAGAGTATGCTTAAGCCTATTACGTCCACATCTTCTTGGAGGGCTGTTTCAACTATCTGTTCCGGAGTCTGTCTTAAACCAGTGTAGATGACTTCCATTCCTGCATCTCTTAAGGCTCTGGCCACAATTTTTGCTCCTCTGTCGTGGCTGTCAAGACCGGGTTTAGCGATTAAAATTCTAATTTTTCTTTTGCTTTGCATGCGTTTTCCCTCTTCTAAATTACGATTAGTTCTTTATATTCTCCGTAGACTTTCCGCAGTACGCCGCAGATTTCGCCGAGTGTCGCATAGGATTTTACGGCTTCGATTATTATTGGCATGAGGTTTTCATCTTTTTCTGTTGCGTAGTGAAGTTTTTCTAGTACTTCGTTCACTTTTCTGTTGTCTCGCTCCCTTTTCAGTTTTTGCAGTTTTGCAACTTGTTCCTTTTCAACTTTTGGGTCTACTCTTAACATTGGTATTGGATGGGTTTCTTCTGTTGCGTATTCGTTTACGCCGACTATTATTCGTTTTTTCTCGTCTGTTTCCCTCTGGTATTTGTAGGCGCTGTCGGCGATTTCTTTTTGGAAGAATCCTTTTTCTATGGCTGCTATGGCTCCGCCCATGTTGTCTATTTTTTGGATGTAGTTCATTGCTTGTTCTTCCATTTCGTTCGTTAAGTGTTCGATGTAGTATGAGCCGGCTAATGGGTCTATGGTGTCGGCTGCTCCGCTTTCGTGGGCTATTATTTGTTGGGTTCTTAATGCGACTCTTACGGCTTCTTCGGTTGGCAAGCATAAGGCTTCGTCGAAGGAGTTTGTGTGTAATGATTGGGTTCCGCCTAGGACTGCTGCTAGGGCTTGGATTGTGACGCGTATGATGTTGTTTAGTGGTTGGTGCGCTGTAAGTGTGCATCCTGAGGTTTGAATGTGCATGCGCATCCACATGGACCTTGGGTTTTTGGCGTGGAAGCGTTCCTTCATTATTTTTGCCCATAGTCTGCGGGCTGCCCTGAATTTGGCTATTTCTTCGAAGAGGTTGTTGTGAGATGCGAAAAAGAATGATAAGCGAGGGGCGAAAGCGTCAACTTTTAATCCTCTCTCCATGGCGGATTCCACGTAGGTTATTCCATCGTAGAGTGTGAAGGCTAGTTCTTGAAGGGCGTTTGCTCCAGCCTCTCTTATGTGGTATCCGCTTATGCTTATGGGGTTCCATCTGGGTAAGTGACGGGTGCAATATTCTATGATGTCTGTTACAAGTTTCAGGGATGGTTTCGGCGGGAATATGCAGAGTTTCTGGGCGAAAAATTCTTTCAACATGTCGTTTTGTGTCGTTCCTCCAAGCTTTTCTCTGGGCACGCCTTGTTTGTCGCCTACGGCTACGTACATGGCGAGGAGCATGGCTGCTGGACCGTTTATGGTCATAGATGTTGTAACCTTGTCGAGTGGGATTCCGTTTAAGAGAACTTCCATGTCTTTTAGAGATGCGACTGCTACTCCGCATATGCCGACTTCACCCCTTGCCATGGAATGGTCTGAGTCGTATCCCATTATTGTTGGATAGTCGAAGGCTATGCTTAGGCCTGTTTCGCCTTCTTTCAGCAGGTATTTGAATCGTTGGTTTGTTTGTTGTGCTGTGCCGTATCCGGAGAATTGTCGCATGGTCCATAATCTGCCTCTGTACATGGTTGCATGCACGCCACGAGTGAAGGGGTATTCACCCGGAAAACCTAGGTCTCGCATGTAATCTAGTTCTTTGATGTCTTCTGGCGTGTAGATGCGTTTTATCAGCATGTCTGAATGGTTTCGGAATTCACTTTTTCTTTCAAGACGTTGTCCCATCCATTTCGGCAGCGTTATATTTTCCAAGCGTTCTCGCTCTTTCCTTATTTCGTTAATTTTTTCTTCATCAAACATTGTTGTGTTTTGCCTCCATTACTGAACTGTTTAGCGTTTGACTAACATATCGTATCAAACCTAAAAAGTTATTTTCTTATCGGTTCAAAACTATTGACTTTAACATTAAGGTTAAGACCATTATGCGAGGCAGAATGTCTCCAGTGGGGCTTCAAACAATAGAAACAGACGGGTTCTTAAGAAATGTTTGTTCATGGCGACTCCTCTGCTGGATTTGCTTCTCCATATTTGAAGGACACTAGCTTACATTTTTTGCATCGATAGGCTTCTACATTTGTTATGAGATAAGGATCCTCTGCTACGATTATTTCCCCATTCCAAAGCCCCTTGAATGACCAATTCGAGATTTTCTTGTTGTCCCCATGAAATCATCCTCGAAGCCATGTATCCCTTTTCCATCTTAGAACCGCATAGAGGACAAACCTTACAACGGCTTTTTCCTCCGTCTTTTCAACAGCTTTCAATTTTATTTCTCCTTTCATTTTTCGGTTTTGTTCTCTTTCTGCCCTTTATTTAGGGCTAGGCGGTGAACACGCCTCCAACACAGTTTAACGTTGGCTTAACCATTTAATTGTTTATTCTACTCTGAGGATTTTAAATGTTTCTGCTAATCGTTACTCTCCATCATTTTCTTCCAGATAATTGCTTCATGCTATTTTTTGAACTCGAGGGAGCAAGCGGAGGCTGAGAATCCCCATCCATAGCCAAGCATTAAGATGATGTCGCCATTAGAAAATTTGTTTTCTGAAACTATTTTTTCAAGGATGAATGGTAAGCTTGCTCCGGATAAGTTGCCGTATTCCCTGAGTACTTCATGTGATTCCTTAAGTTTTTCAGGTTGAATTCGGTAGTGTTCAGCCATGAGGTTGAGTATTTTTCTGCTGCCTGTGTGAACCGCCCATTTTTTTGCAACTTTCATGGTGCTTTCAGCGTTTTTTCCAAGCAGTTTCTTAAGAGCCAGAGAGGTGTATTCAACTCCAAGTTTTGGAATTTCTTTGCCCAGATGCGAATAAAAGCCAAACTTAAAAGGCTCGTTTAGGACTGCAATTCTGGCATAACCAGCCAAATAATCCTTTCTTCTGAAATTTGTAACACTTACAACTTTGTTAACGGATAGTCCATTTCCTTCTCTTGATACAACGACGCCAGCCACTCCATCTCCGAAGAGGAAAAATTCCATGGTGGCAATCCATTTCCTCAGCTCCATCTGCCGCTTGCTTTTACTCTTTATCGAGTTAATCTTGCGGATTTCCATGAGGTCTCTAAAGCCATGCACTTGGTTGTGGAGCCAATAGGAGTTGACGCCGGAGATGCAGAGCAAAACATAATCGTCTGGATGCGAGGCAAGATGGTCATCGGCAAGCTCAAGGGCTTTCGTGAAGGATGCGCAAGCCATCCCTTGAACATTAACATGCTTGATATAGGGGTTGAATCCTAGTTTGCGGATTAAAAGCTGGCTTAAACCTGGGCACAGAAATGGGTTTGCATCGTAGGCTGCAATAAAGTAGCCTATGTCTTTGATGGATAGGTCAGCCTTTTCTACAGCGTCTTCGCAGGCTTCTAAACAGAGGTCAACGAGGTCTTTTTCACTTATAATTGTCTCTTGTTTGGATGTAGAAGCAACAGGGCTTATAAGGTATCTTTTTGAAACTCCCAAGTTGAGAACGTTCTTTTTAACGCCCTCAGGAATTTGGCCTGGAAAAACCTCTATCAACTCGTCTGTTGAATACTCGTTCTTAGGCACAGCCGTTAACAACTGTAACATCTGCATGTCAGTATGAGTGATGAAAGAAATTATAAAAAGATTCTTCAGGCTTGTTTGAGCTGCAGAATATTTGGTTAGTGTTAGAAAAAGGGATGGAATTGGTTTATTCTGCTGGTTTAAAGTATGCTATGTCGTTTATGGAGGCTTTCCTTTCAAATGATGGCTTAAAGACTGCCTCGACCTTCATGCCTATTTTTATTTTTTCTGGTTTCGTTTCCCCTATTTTGTGGATTAACCCGCCGCAAGCTCCCTCAAATTTTATCAACGCATATATCACTGGCTTTTCCAGTTTCTTACCGTCAACATCTATTGTGGCAACCGTAAACGTGTGGACTACGCCTTTTTTGCCTATGTCAACCCATTTCTCAAGTTTCGCAAAGCATTTTTCACAGTACATTTTCGGCGGCACATAGGTAATGTTGCAGCGTGGGCATTTTGCACCCATTATTCTTCCGTTTTCTTTTATCTCTTCGAGGAAGTGTTCGCCTGCAACGCCTAAGGTGTAGATGTAGTCTGCTTCCATGTCGCCTAGCCAGTGGCGTACATGCAACGGATTAGTTATTTTTTCTAGGCTCATGGCTTTTCCTCCTTTATTGGCTTGAAGTATTTTATGTCCGTGATTGCGCCTACCCGTTCTTCTGGCGGCTTCCATACCGCTTTGACCTTCATTCCAAATTTGACTTCCTTCGGGTCTATTTCGCCAAGCTTGTGGATGATTCCCATGCTTTCAGATGCACCGTCCAAGTCTATAATCGCAACAATTATTGGCTCCTTCAGTCTAGTTGCGTCTGCTGCTAAGTAGGAAACCGAATAAGTGTTGATTGTACCTATATCTTTTACATAAGTCCAGCCGTCCGTTGGTTTAAAGCAGTTTTCACAGTATATTCTCGGCGGAACCATGATGCGTTTGCATTTATTGCAAGTTGTCGCTATTATTTTCCCATTTTTTAGTTCTTCAAGAAATCTGCTCATAGCCATGCCTGCACTCCACGCAAACTTCGCTTTCGGCCTACACTTCTCCGTTGGAACCCTTCCTTCTTCTATGTCTGCAGATTTGAGGGCTTCACCCGAATAATGCTTAATTTTCTCACTCATTTTTCATCCTCCTCCTTTAACGTCTTAACACAATCACTGAGCCATACTGCATTAGGTCACCCCACGCTTGAGCCAAGCCTGTTCTGGGATCACCTGGAATCTGTCTTTTTCCCGCTTCTCCGCGTAACTGCCAAAAGATTTCGCACACTTTCATCAAGCCTGCCGCTGCAATTGGATTACCAACGCCTAACAGTCCGCCAGAGGGATTGATTGGCAAATCACCGTCTCTTTGTGTTACGCCTTCCGCTGTTAGCTTTGGCGCCTCACCCTTCTTACACAGTAATAAACCTTCCATGTGATGAAGCTCTTTGTAGTCAAACGGGTCATAGGGTTCAGCCACGTCAATTTCTTTAGGCGGGTTTTTGATTCCAGCCATTTTGTAAGCCATGCGGGCTGCACATTCCACATAGTCTGGATAGTAGAGGTCCCGGTTTGTCCAAAGTGTGGAGTCGATGCACCAGCCTACACCGTCAATCCAAACAGGGTTATCAGTAACTTCTTTGGCAACATCCTCCGAAGCCAACACAAGCGCTGCGGCACCGTCGCTTGTTGGACTGACATCTAAGCGTTGAACCGGCCAAGCCATGATTTCAGAACTTAGAACGTCTTCAACCGTTATGTTTGCAGCTAATTGGGCACACGGATGGTCTAGGGCGTTTCGCTTGTTTTTAACAGAAACCAATGCTATTTGTTCCTTCTTGATGTTGTGTTTGTGCATATAGCGATGCATTTCTAATGCGAATATCCAGATTAGGTTCATGCCAAGTGGCCGCTCGAGGATTGGGTCGAATATCGTTGTGAAAGCGTATTGCGGATGTGGATAACAAGAGGACATCTTCTCTTCGGCGACAACCAAGCACGTGTCAAATTGTCCAGAGGCTACGTGCCACCACCCCGCAAGGGGCGTGAAAACTCCTGTTCCGCCACCCACGAAAACCCGTGTATATGGTTTATGGTATGCTCCTGCTCCATCCGCTAAATATTCGCCTTTCATGTGGACTCCGTCGAAGGCATCTGGCGCCGTTCCCATCACAACGCTTTTCATGTCTCTTAGCTCCATCCCAGCAGCGTCAAGAGCCATTTTCGCGGCTTCGTAGGATAGTTCTTTACCTGTTTCTTTTAGGCGTCTTCGGAATAGGGTTAAGCCAGCTCCAACAATTGCAACTCTTTTCTTACCAAACATCTCACATTTCACCTCATTTAACATTGCTTAAAACTGCCGTAATTCCAGTCGCTGTTGGGATTCCACGCCAAGCATGAGCCAAACCGACCTCCGCGTCTGGTATTTGTCTTCGACCTGCCTCGCCCCTCAACTGCAAAACCACTTCAAGAAGTTTTTGCATTCCAGAAGCCTCAAGCCCATATCCCATTCCAAGCAAGCCTCCAGATGGGTTCACTGGTAATTCACCGTTTCTCGCTGTAAGTCCTTCCTCTGTCAGTTTTCCAGCCTCGCCATATTCACATAGTTTTAATGCTTCCATATGTTGAAGCTCCTTGTAAGCGAACAAATCATTGACCTCTGCGAAGTCTAACTCCTTCCATGGACTGTGAATTCTAGCTTTTTTGTATGCCATTTCAGCCGCTAACCGCGTGTATACAGTCTTAGACCAGTCTCGTGTTTCCAAGTTTGGTGTTTCAGTGCACCATCCGACACCTTTAACCCAGATAGACTTGTCAGTGAGTTTTTCAGCAACATTTTCAGAAGCCAACACCATAACTACGCAGCCATCCGCAGGCGTGCTTATCTCCAACTTTTTCAACGGATAAAACCACGTGTCAGAGCACAAAACTTGGTCTAACGTTATGTTTGCACCATAGGCTGCATAAGGATTCTCCAAGGCGTTTTTCTTGTTTTTCACTGCAACTTGGGCGCACTGCTCCATAGTCGTGCATGTGTCGTGTAAATAGCGGTTCATCTCCATTCCAGCAACATAGTATGGATGACCACCCAAAGGTCTGTTCAATATTGGGTCTAGGGCGAAGGCAACAATGTCCATGAATGTGAGTATGTCTGAGGCTTTGCTGTGGGCTTCAAGAACCACTGTGTCAAATTGTCCAGTTTTAATGAGCATGTAGGCTGTTGCTAATCCAAGCAGTCCGTCGCCTGAAACAGTGAAGAGATGGCGTAGCACTGCGCCTAACTGGTCTGGAACGAATTCGTCGAAGATGCTGAAGCCTTCCAAGTAATCCTCAGCACACGTTATGAATACGTCAACGTCTTTACGTGGGTTTATTCCAGCGTCCTCATAGGCTTTTACAGCAGCTTCAAACATCAACTCCTTGTATGATAGTTCTGGTAGTATCGGTCGAAAGCCAACGCATCCAACACCAACAATGGCAACTTCGCTCATTTTCCTTTCCCTTCTCAAGTTTAGAAACCTATAATGTAAAACCTAACCACATAAAACTTTCGTGAAATTTTCCAGTTTTTGTTCAAGAAACTTAAATATTCCTTAAAGCCTACTTGATTCTTCAAATATTTACAGCCTAAAAGGAGAAATCTAAACTTGAAGGGAAAACCCCTCGTCTCAATAGTTTCTGCTGGACTATCAAAATTCGGAAAACTAGAAGGCTTGTACGCAAGGGAAATTTTTGCAGAAGCAGCAAAAGAAGCTTTCGACCGTTGCCCAAACCTAGACCCCAAAAAAGACATTAAAACCCTCTTCGTTGGGCACATGGGAGAATCCTACGAGCATCAAGGACATACAGGCGCAACAGTAGCCGACTGGGCAGGCTTGTTGCATATACCAGCCACAAGAACAGAAACCGCATGCGCCTCTTCTGGCGCCGCCCTAAGAGCCGGAATCTTCGCTGTGCTTTCAGGTTTGTGTGATACTGTTATGGTTGGCGGCGTTGAAAAAATGACTCACAGAACGACGCCTGAAGTTACTGAATATTTGGCTATGGCTTCAGACTTCCCCTTTGAACAGTGGCATGGCATAACCTTCCCAGGGTTATACGCTTTAATGGCTACTGCGCACATGCACAAGTACGGCACAACCGAAAAGCAACTGGCAATGGTTGCCGTGAAAAACCATTACAATGGATTTTTAAACCCAAAAGCCCACATGCAAAAGGAAATAACACTCGAAAAAGCCTTGTCATCAAGGGTTATCGCTTGGCCTCTGAAGCTTTACGACTGTTCATTAATAACTGACGGTGCAAGCGCCATAATAATAACAAAACCAGAAATAGCCAAAAAATACACAGACACACCAATCCACATAATTGGAAGCGGACAAGCAAGCGACAGCATAGGCATATACGAACGTGAAAGCTTCACATCACTTATCGCGGCAAAAATCGCAGCAAAACAAGCCTATGAAATGGCTGGAATAAAACCCGAAGACGTGGATGTCGCTGAAGTTCACGACTGCTTCACAATAGCCGAAATAATAGCCTACGAAGACCTAGGCTTATGCAAGCCAGGCGAAGGCGGACAACTCATTGAAAAAGGCGAAACAAAACTCGAAGGAAGACTTCCAGCAAACACGAGCGGCGGATTAAAATCTAAAGGGCATCCGGTAGGCGCAACAGGAACAGCACAGGCATACGAAATATATCTGCAATTAACCGAACAAGCAGAGAAAAGACAAGTGAAAGACGCGAAAATAGGCTTAGCCCACAACGTTGGCGGTTCAGGCGCAACAGCTACAGTTCACATTTTCAGGAGAGAATAAAATGAGTGAACAAACACAATTCACAATAGAACAATTCTACAAATACATCAACCAAGGAAAACTTATGGGCGGAAAATGCAAGAAATGCGGAAAAATTCACCTTCCGCCGAGACCATTGTGTGACAAGTGCTTTTCGAAAGAGTTCGAATGGACTGAAATCCCACGTAAAGGAAAACTTTTGACATACACAATTATTCATGTGGCACCAACACAATTCCAACAGATGGCACCATATGCAGTAGGCATAGTCCAGCTTGAAAACGACTTGAAAATCCCTGGCATGATTAGAGAAGTAGCCCCAGAAAAAATAAAGATAGGAATGCCGCTAACAATAGCCTTTGAAACTTCTACGGCAACTTCGCAATGGCCCCAATGGCCAAGATACTACTTCAAACCAGCCTAATAAGAAATTGAAACTCGTTTTTCCTCTCAAGGTATCTATCTCTTAAAATGTATAAACGTTATAACAGAGCCAAAGAGAACTGACCAGAATCACAAAATTTTCCAATATTGCAAAATACCTAGGGATTATAGATCATTTGGGATTCAATCGAAGATTCTTCCACAACTCATAAAAACTGAAGCAGAAGACCTAATGAATGATTTGGTGTGAATAGAAAACTTGTCTCAATCACTCTCCTAACTTTTGTTATTGCAACAATGTTTTCAATTGTAAGAGTTGCAACGTTAACTGAAGGACCTGTAATAGAAAACACAACTTGGGAGGCTAAAGACATTAAGGTTGGGGCTTACTATTACCTTTGGTACACAGGGAACTGGACGAGAGACCATTCTAACTGTGTTGATACTCCTGTTTTGGGACATTATAACTCCAGTGAGCCATCACTAATACAGAAACACCTGGATTGGTTTGAGGAGTTGCGAATAGACTTTTTGATACTCTCTTGGTGGGGAATTGATTCCCTTACAATAAAAACATCAAAATTATGTTTTCAGAAGTTGAAAAGAATCCAGTAGTTGAGCTTGTAGTGATGCTAGAGCCTTACAACGAGACATACGGTCAGGAAGGTTACAATTTTACGCAAATCTATAATTACATATATGATAATTTTGCGACTAAACCCTCTTGTATGAAACTGAACGATAGACCGCTGCTTTGCATATTTAACGCAGAGAACCTAACAAAGAATGGTAAGGTGTCACTGGATGAGAGGTTCGAGATACGGTTGGTTGGTAGCAAGTTCAATAAATATAACAATTGGGAGTACGAAGTTCCTTGTATATCAGATGCTGAGCCTCCAGATGTGGTAGATTATGCTAACCAACATCTTTGTGTTGATGGAGAAATAATGGTATGCCCAAGGTATCACGCTCACGGTTGGGAACGTGATTTGACTCTTGCCGAGGGCTTATATGATAAACAGTGGAGCAGAGCTATCAACTTGGCGAGAGAAGGCAAAGTGAATATTGTGATGATAATAAGCTGGAACGAGTTTCCAGAAAGAACAGCAATAGAACCTCATTGGAATAAAACCGCTTTTGATCCTGATCCCTATTTCTTGTATAACAAAACTAAAGAATATATCAACATACTAAAAGGAATCTTCACCTTTTTTGTAAAAGAAATGCTTGAAACTGTTGGAGCTTTAGGCGAGAATCAATGTCGCTATAATGTAAAGGACGATCAGGGATGTATGTTGGATACTATTAAAATCATCAAGAACCCAGAAGGTGGTTATCTTGGCGTGTATCACTCAAATTAACCAAACTCTTGAAGTAAGATTAGCTAATTCAACTGATTTGCTACATTGGACATTTATAGGAAACATTGACCAAAAAGCAGCTCAACCAACTATAACAAAAGCACCTAACAATGCATACATTACAGCATATGAAAAACAAGACGCAAGTGGGACACATCTACGTTTCCAATATTACTCACATCTGTCTGACTTGATCAATAATTCTCCAGATGCAACATATGATGCAAACAGAACCCTAAGTAGTAACCATGGAGGAACATCTAACATTTACAATGTTACAATCGAAGACCCCACACTGAATGTTTGCATCGGTTTTCATTTTGACAACGGTTCTGTTGATAATGCTGCAGTAGGTCGGTTAACAATTCCATTAGATGATCCTCAAAACATGGTATGGAACAGCACAAAGCCATTAACTCGATATAATCAAGATTTAAGAGACAAATACCAAGTAAAGAGGAACATTGGGGACCGAGACTATGGACAAATTTTTGGAAGAAACTTTACATTACAAGAAGGAAACCTAGAGGAACGTTCACCCGACACCAACTGGACTGCTTGGAGAATATTCTTATATGATCATTCAACAGGAAACTTTACAAAGCTAAGCATCACAACTCACTTTAACGCCACGTCTTTTGGTAACCCAACATTCACGTTTTTGAGGTCACCAAACAATAAGTCACGTATAGTAGTTACATACTTCCTTTTCAGAGAAGGATTACCCGACGAATATAAAGACAAAGCAGGAGAATTAATCTTCTACAAGGAATTCAAAACTGAACCATTCCCGATAACATATGACAACAAGCCATATTCAATGAATGTAACTTCCAATTCCACAATCTCGAGCTTTAACTTCAGTGAGCCCGAGAGAAGCATAAACTTCAACGTGAGTGGACTAGACGATTCTAAAGGTTTTTGTGTTATAGAAATTCCAAAAGAGCTCGTTCAAAACTTGCGGCAAAACAACTACGCTGTTTTGTTAAAAGGAAAACAATGGCCCTTCGAAAACTAGACCTGCACAGAAAATACTTACATATACGTAAACTACATTCACCCAACCCATAAAGTGATAATAACCCCAGAGTTTCCATCATTCCTTATTCTACCACTATTCATGATAGCAACACTACTAGCAGTCATAGTCTACAGAAGAAAACATTCCGTGTAACTGCACAAGAATAGACGCTTGCAAAGGAAAAACTGCCAATGTATAAGAAAATCACATCTTACACCTTCGATTATCTTTTACGTTCTGAAGTCTTGTTAATTTCCTCTATTAGAGTTGGTAGGTCTGTGATTGACGTAACAATATAGTTTGCTCCAGAATTGATTAACTCTTTTAGAGAAGAAACTCCCGTCGGCAACCCCACAGCAATTGCCTTTAGCTCTCTGGCACATTTCATGTCGCTGACTCCGTCTCCAACAACCATTGCCTCGTCTGGGTTAACCCCTAAAGCCTTTAAGGCGGCTTCAAGGTGCTCGCTGCTTGGTTTAACATATTTTACGCTGTTTCTTGGGGTTACCGCATCGAAAAAGCCTGCTATTCTGAACCGTTTCAAAATGTAATTTGTGGATTTTTCACTGTTAATTGTGAATAAGCCAATTTTTAAGCCCATTTTCTTTAATATCTTAAGGGTTTCAGTCACGCCTGGAAGTAAGCTTGTGCTCTTTGCGGCTTCTAACTCATATTTTTCGGTTATTGCCAAAGCTTTCCCAAGGATTTCTTCCATCGCTTTTTTGGATTCGCTGTTGTTTTTTAGAAAAATCTCAGCTTTCTTTAACATTTCGAATATGCTTTCATTCGTTGATAGAACCGATGCTGGCAATCCCCTTTTTATGAGGAAGCTTCTAACGTCCGCCCTAACAGCTCTATAGTCTAGGTTGAAGCTTGCAATGGTTCCGTCGAGGTCGAAGACAACAGCTTTCACAATCATCGCTCTTTCACTTTCCTTTTTGAACTGAGAGCCTTTAATCACTCCCTGAAAGAAATATACTTTACGGTAAAGGCAAACTGAATAACTAACCTTCTACACAATATATATGTGATGCATATGAGCCTTGAAGAATACACGAAAGAAAAGCTCTGGCCCATACTCATCGAAACAGTTCACGCTCTAGTTATGTATCCTCACCACAAGGCTTACACAGGAGAAGTCATCCTTCATGAAAAACCAGACGTAACGCCTGCAGAATTAGCTGCAAGACTGAGGATACCTTTAGGCGAAGCTCTAATAATTCTGTATGAGTTGAAGAATCAGATTACATGAACTGCTGAAGCCTTAAACAATAAGTAGACTTCGGAACCTTTCTTAAGTTTCATCTCTAGAAATGACCTTTTCGTAATTAGTGCAACGAAGGAAGCACTATTCACATTGACGATTAAACTTACAAGGGAACCCATATCCACGAAATCCACAAATTTCCCTTTCAACGTGTTTCGCATACTTGATTTGAACGGCTGCCTCGACACGATGATGTCGTCAGGTCTGACACCTATCATGCAGCCTCCAACCCTTTCAGTCACAGCTTCAACCATAACTCCGCCTATGTCAATTTTAGCGACGCCTCCTTGAGTTTCAAGGATTTTACCGTTGAATAAATTCTCAAATCCAACAAATCTAGCTACAAAGTCATCTTTAGGCTTGTGGAAAACCTGTTCAGGTGAACCTGTTTGAATTGTTGTACCATCATTCATGATTGCCAAACGGTCAGCGAGTATGAAAGCTTCAACTTGATTGTGTGTAACGTGAACAGTTGTTATCTTCAGTTCTTCATGTATCCTTTTCAGTCCATTCTGCATTTTCTTCTGCGTGCTAATGTCTAAGGCGCTTAACGGCTCATCCAGCAAGAGAATTTTAGGCTTTATAACCAAAGCTCTTGCCAAAGCGGTTTTCTGTTGTTCGCCCCCGCTCAGCGTCATTGGATGTCTGCCATGCATGTGTGAAAGCCCCATAAACTCTAGTGTTTCTTTAACCATTTTTTGGCGTTCAGCTTGCGGAATATTATGCATTTTAAGTCCAAACTCAACGTTCTCGGCGACTGTCATGTGAGGAAACAACATGTATTCTTGAGGAACGAACCCTATCCCTCTTTTTTCAGGTGGAAAACCAGTAACATCCACATTGTTGATCCATATTTTTCCAGAGTCAAGCTTATGGAAACCAGCTATCAACTCAAGCAATAGTGTCTTCCCAGCACCAGTAGGTCCCAATACAATGAAGTATTCACCGTCTGCAACCCTTAAACTGACATCATGTATCGAAAAGTTTTCCCATTTTCTTGATAGACTTTCCACGTGTATGCTCACAGCTTCCACTTTCACTTTACCGTTTTATCTTAATATATGGGTTTGAGAGGCTTAGCTGTAACCAGCTTAATTATCACGAATATTGCCACCGCCGTTATTATTAGTAGTGCAGTTACGGCAACAGCGGCACTTAACCCCTGATTTACGAAGACATCGTAAAGGTAGACCGGAGCGGTTCTTGGAACACTGGCCAAAATAATCACTGCGCCGAACTCGCTTATAGACCTAGCCCAAGTGAGTAAGCATCCGGTCAAAATTCCTCTAAAAGCAAGTGGAAACGTAACATGCAAGAAAGCCTTAAAGTTTGATGCGCCAAGACTACGGGCAACCTTTTCCACGTCTGGATTGATAGCTTTAAACGCTTCTTCCGCGGACCTAATCATAAAGGGAGAGCTAACAAAAACCATTGCTAGTACAATACCGAAAAGTGTGTCAATAAATTTTATGCCGATGCTGGAGAAACCAGCGCCTATAATCGTTCTCGGACCGAAAAGCAGTAAGAGCGCTATACCCGCAGCATCATGTGGAATGAGTATTGGAAGGTCTATGGACGCATCAATTATGCTTTTTCCGTGAAAATTGTATCTTGCAAGAACATATGCCAACGGAACGCCGAAGACAAACGTGAAAAGCGTGGCAAGAAAAGCTGCATAAAAGCTCGCGAATATGGCATCCCTTGTCTCAAAGTTCATAAGCGCTGAACCTAGCTTATCCACAGATAATGTCACCGTGTTGATTATTGGTAATAAGATAAGAACTAACATGAGAAAACCAAGGATTGCTGAAGCGACCATGAAGAGGCTTTTCTCCCTAAGCCATACCTCTTTCATAATCCTTCACTCCAGCAATTGCTGAACAAATTCTCTAAGCTCTGAGGGAACCCTTGATACGTCATCTGTGTAAGCTGGATACATGGAGTTTTGCCCACATTCCTCAATTATGTTTCTTCCATCCTGGCTTAACATGAACTTGACAAAATCCACTGCCTCACTCTCATGTTCAGCGTTTTTAGGAATTGTTACTCCGTAAAGTATCGGTGCACCAGTTATTACCATGTGTTCATCATCCTTAGAGATTGTTATGTTAACACTTGCATAGTAGTTGCTCATTGTCCAGTTACTTAGGTTTATTTCATCCGGCAACTCCACGTAATTCAGATTATGTTGAACGGCTACCGACTTGTATTCGAAGGCATAATCAATTTGACCAGCCTCTAAAAGTGCCAAAAGCTCAACAGATTTAGGTCTCACAACAGTGTTGCTGTGCTCCCATAAAGTTGTGTTGATGAATGGATCAGAATAATATATGGAGGCTAGTTCGAAAACCATTAATGCCCGATAACCGCATGGATCACAGTTAGGGTCAGATCTTCCAATTGTCACTTCATCTTTGCTGAGTATTTCATACCAGTTGGTTGAATTAATTTCATTGTTGTATTTGCTTCCATCCGTATAGGCTATTACCATTTCGTTGGAAGCGAAAATTATGACCCAGCTTGCGTGATTGTCATACATCATTTTTGGAATAAGATTGTAATCTGCCACGGTCAATATGTCGCAGCTTCTGTTCAAATCCGTTATCTTTCTTATTGCGTCAACGCTGCCCGACGACTCAAAGGCTATTCGAATTCTAGAGTATTTATGTGAAAATTCTTCGCCTATTTTCTGCATCGGCACTGATAGGCTTCCAGCTTGGAATATGGTCAAGTAATCGGGGAACAAGCATCTCGACCAGTATGAATAGAAGAAACCGCATAGGGCAATTACTATGAGTGTTGTTATCGTTGTGATAATTTTTTTCGATGGCATCTTATTCACCGTTATGTTTTTCTATTCATATCGGCTAAACTTATAAGAATTACGCAACAATAAACAAACAGAATGCTCATCCACAAAAAACGCAAGCCTTCATGCAAAATCTGGACAGAATACAAAGGAAAACCAGTTCTAGGCAAGGGCGGAGCTGAAATCCTACAACAAATAGAAAAAGAAAAATCAATTTCGAAAGTTGCAAAAAAACTTGGCATGTCCTATCGTTACGTTTGGAATTATCTGCGAAAGATAGAGAAAGCTATCGGCGAACCAGTCGTGCAGACTTATAGAGGCGGCAAGTCAGGTGGGGGTGGCGCGAGATTGACGAAGCTTGGTGAAAGCTTGTTAAGTGAGTATAGGCGTGTGGAGGGTTATTTGGGTGAGGTTCTCTCTGATGAGGAGTATTGGGAGGCTGTTGGGTTGAAGATAAGTGCGAGAAACCGTTTGAAAGGGAAAGTTATGGCTGTGGAGAAAGATGTTGTCACCGCGAAAATTAAAGTGAAGATAACCGTGCCAACTGTTGTGACGGCGTTAATTTCGAGGGAAGCTGTTGAAGAATTGGACATAAAAGTTGGAGATGAAGTGGAAGCGGTTGTAAAAGCAACAGAAGTCATGATAGCAAAATAGGATTATTCAACAACATATCGGTAGGCTATGTGCTCGCCAGCCGTAGAACTCTTCCTTATAACCCGCAGAATATCCCCGGGTTTTGCACCTATGATTGTTACCGCTGGGTCGGAAGCCTTAATCTGTGGCAACTGGTATGGCTGAACTTTATACCGTGCAAGTAATTGTTCTCTCTCTTTTGGGGTTAAAATCTCATGTTTTGGAACAAGCTCATGCTCAAATATGTTGAAGGCTGGGAAAATTCTTGGCAAAAGCTCAATATTCCTCTTTTTGGCATTCACCTTCGCCGCGTGAGTGTACCTCCCACTCGTAATCATCATTCCCCTTTCCACCTTTGCTTCTTTCATGGCTTTCTGTAAACGGTTAATGAACGCTATGCCAACGGTGCGTTCTCCCAAGATGCACCATATGAGGGCTTTCTGCTTCTCTTTTGGAATTCTAATAATGTAGCTTATGGCATCCTTATGCTTCTCTTTTTTAACAAGCTTGTAACCCCTAAGCTTAATCAGGACCTTAGCCTTGCGTTCTTCCAAACTTTCCTCTTCACTCAAAACCCAAACCTCATTCAAGAACAGTTGAAACCTAAATGAAACATTAACCCTTAAACTTTACGCTTAAGCGAAAAAGTGAAAAGCGAGATGGACCTTTACTTTGTTTCTAAGCAGGATGTGTTAAAGTGTTTTCAGATTTTGGGAAATGGCTTTAGAAGAGGCGGAAAAAAGGGGGAGTTCCCTACGCAGACATTAGAATAAGCGAAATTCTCAACGAAATCTTAACAGTGAAGAATGGTGAACCAGAAGCCGTCAACCTTTTACAAACAAAAGGATTTGGTGTCCGAGTTATTGCGAATGGAGCATGGGGCTTTGCCGGTTCAGTTGATATAAACAAGGAGGAAATCATAAAAACTGTTGAAAAAGCAGTTAACATTGCAAAGGCAAGTGCCTTACTGAAGAGAAAAGAAACGGCTTTAATCCGAGAAGAAGCTAGGGAAGACCAGTATTCTAGTAGCTATCAAAAGGACCCATTTAAAATTCCGGTGGAAGAGAAGTTGGATGTGCTTATTCAAGCTGGCAGAATTCTCAAGGAGCAGTCTCCGCTGATAAAGGCTGCCTACACTTTATCGTGGATATAGAGAAAATAAACTTTTCATGAGCACCGAAGGCGCGAAAATCAGCCAACAGCTAACATGGTGTGGTGGAGGACTGTCAGCCATAGCTGTTAAAAACGGTGAAATGCAAACAAGGTCGTATCCATCTTCTTTCGGAGGCAACAATGCTACAAGTGGCTATGAGTTCTTTGAGTCTTTCGCGTTGGTTGACCACGCAAAGGAAACTGGACAAGAACTCTTGAAGCTCTTCGACGCTGAAAAATGTCCTTCAGGAGAGAGACCAGCTTTTGCTCTGCAAATACATGAAAGCTGCGGACATCCAACAGAACTTGATCGGGTGTTAGGCACAGAGGCAGACTATGCGGGAACAAGCTTCCTTACTCCTGAAAAAATTAGAAACTTCCGGTATGGCTCTGAAAAGGTAAACATAGTGGCTGATGCTACTGTTCCGCATGGGCTTGGAACGTTCGGCTATGACGATGAGGGAACAAGAGCGAAAAAAGTTTACTTGGTTAAGGAAGGCGTGTTGGTAGGGTATCAAAGCTATCGTGAAACGGCGGCTGAGTTAAATCTTGGAGAAAGCAGTGGTGGAATGCGGGCGGACTCGCCTTTGGCTTTGCCTCTAATTCGCATGACAAACATTAACTTGCTTCCGGGAGACTGGAGGGCTGAAGATATCATCAGAGATACGAAGGAGGGTGTTTTGATGATGCCTAATCGTTCTTGGAGCATAGACGACAGGCGCATAAACTTTCAGTTCGGCACAGAAATCGGCTGGAGAATAAGGAATGGGAGCAAAGAAAACATGGTTAAAAATCAGACTTACATGGGTGTTACCTCTCAATTCTGGGGTTCATGGGACGCTGTAAGCAGAGACGACTGGATGATGCA
>JASEET010000017.1 GCA_030019335.1 Candidatus Bathyarchaeia archaeon
CTCTTAAATAAGCGTACATCTCCTCGGTAATTGTTATCAGAAAACTTTTTATTAGCAATTTATTCTTACCATCGAATTACTAAACACCTTAAAGTACATTTAAATATCAACTATTATAAATTAAGAATTACTAAAAAATCTTCCAGAAAGCTTCAAAGAATTTTACAAGAAAAAGACGAAATAAAACCGAGGGCATACTCTCTCTGTCTCTCCAACCATTGGTCGCCTTGATCCAGACTGGGCTACGGGCCCAGAACATATTAGCAGAAAAGAATTAAAAGGGTTCCGAAAATCCTTAAAACTAGTGTGTTAATCTTATAGTATTTGATGTGTAGGGGCCGGTAGCTCAGCATGGCTGGAGCGTTCGGCTGATAACCGAAATGACGAGAACTCACGGGAGAGGTCGAGAGTTCAAATCTCTCCCGGCCCACCATGTTTCGGAGTTTTCGCTAACCGTTACTTGAGAACTGTGCATTTTTGTCTTATTTGTCTTATTTTCAGAAGCAGAGCCCTCTAGTCTTCGAATATACTCTTTCAAGGCATTTTCACTAATCTTTGAGATGTTAAGCCCTAATTCCCTCACCTTTTCTACAATGCAACTTACGATACTGGATGGATAATTTATACCGCCCCATTTAACCTTGTTAATCTCAGCGATGGCGCCTATAGCGTAGACTACAATAGTACAGACAATGCTGGCAATGTTGAAGCGACAAACACAGCCACGGTCATGCTCGACAATACCGGACCTTCAATCACCGTCTTAAATCCGCCGATTGGCTGGGCACTGCAAGATGGAGTAACCTTCATAGCATCAGCAATAGATTCTGGTAGTGGTACAGCATCACTAAACTTTTCAATCCGTGAGGCAAATGGTGCTGAAGGAATTCCTATAGGGTTCGAGGATCTCCCAGCCACTTATAACACTACCACTGGTGAATGGACATTATTTTTTGATACACTTTTACTTCCAGACGAGTATTACGTTGTTTTAGCCAAGGCAGAGGATAATCTCGGAAACATAGGCTCGACTATAGTTCCCTACAGCATCAGAAACTGGGCTGTCATCGAGCTTTTGCCTGCTTCAGAAAACAAAGCTCGAAGGACAATGCCAGTTAAATTCGCCATCAGAGTCGTCGCTTCAATTGATCCACTTCAGCCATTTGTTTACAACGAGGAGCTTGCAGTAAAAAATATATGCCACAAATAATCCAGATGAGGTTTTACAGGAATCAACTTTCGGCGATACTGCAAGGGACTACCGTATATCGAGCGTGCATTACATCATTAACTTCAAGACTCTGAAGACACCAATGGAGTATACAGTGACAGTTTGCCGGGACACCTTTGAGATAGGAAGCTTTACTTTTGAAACAGTAAAGTAGACCATTAAAACATAAGCTTCCTTTCTTTTTATTGAAAGAGCTGTTGTCTTTCTTGCTCTTGACAGCTATTCTTGCTCTTGTTAATATCAGTTATAGGCGATATGATTTTGGGTAGAGAATTAAGAAAATTGAGAGAAGCAAAAGGAATAACTCAGCAATAATGTCGCAGGTGAATCTGGAAAAGGTTTTCGCTGAGGTGAGAAAGGTTAGGGTGAGGCTTGAGTCTATAGAGAGGACGCTTGAAAGTTTGGTGGATGCTTTGCTAAAAAAATCTGTGTCTTTCTTTCAAGACATTCTCGGTCTCGAGAAAATAGGCGAATGGCCCGCCTACGCAATTTTTGACATTGCCGGAGTGACGCTTGGCTTAAAACCCAAAGCAAAACTAGAAATTTATTACTGATTTTGCAGACGGATGCGGGGCAGTAATGGCATTGATTAACCAGAAGAAAGTGGATGCTGTCTTTGGCTGGGATGCCTTCAAAAGGTTGTGGATGAAAACCATGGAAGTCGTAGAGTTACCAAAAGAACTTCAAGTATACAGAAGCACAGGAGTGGCCGTATTAAAGTTTTCAAAAAACAAAGGAGTAACCAACAAGTTCATCAACTTTCTCGTATCAGAAAACGGAAAGAAAATCTACAGACAATACGGATGGTATCATGCAATCCCGTGAATTACAGTTAATTCTATTGGTTGAGACGGAAAACAGTTCAAAACAAAATCTAATTTATGCAAAAAATAGACGTTTAACAGAAAAGTTAAATGGTTAAGCCAACACTAAATGTGTTGGAGGCGGGTTCTCGCCTAGCCCTAATTGAAGGGCAAAAGAGAACAAAAATGGGGAAAAAGGAAATGAAAGAAGATAAAGGGCTGTTTTGCCTTTGCAGTTTCGGATTGCTGTTCACTTGAATGCTCGTTTATGGTTTGGTATTTTACGTCATGACTGAAAATATGTAGAGCAAATTCATAAATGTCAAGTAGCACGTGCTGTACATCTTTTGTAACCTACACTGTTAACCATAAAAGATAGTATAAGTGAAAACTATGAAGTCGCAAAAAAGAACAAAAACAACCCTTGAAATCTTATCATTTTTAGCACAAAACAAACCCCACAGCAAATGGGAAATTGCCAAAGCATTGAACAAAAGCTATGGAAAAACTCACAATGCGATACAACAGTTGTTAGATTCTGACCTTGTCAAAATCGAATATAAGAAACCGTCTTCCAAAAATCCAAAAAAGAAGTGGAATACTACGGCTTAACTCTTCAAGGTTTGATTAACACCTCTTACTTGACAAAGAAGTTTGGAAGCAAATCGACGTTATAGCCGAGAAACATTCCGACAGGCTTTTGGTTTTTCGGAAATGGCCGCTTTTTGTTCTGAGAAACGTGAGAAAAGAGATTGTCAGTAGCTTTCAGCTAACACTGAGAAGCTTGGTTTACGCACAAGCAACCGCAAGTCTGGAATGGTGTGACATGAAATACACTGGTTTGGCTGAGATGATAGACGCCTATGTTTCAGGTTCTCCAGCTCTGACACTGTCAAAACAAAGGATGAATGAACTATTTGGTGACAGATTTTTGAGAATTTGGCAAGTATGTAAAGAAGACCCAAAATTAAAAACATTCCTTGAACACGAAATCCAAAACTGGAAAAGGTGGACAAGAGAAAAATTAGATGAAGTTAAAGAATGGGAAGAATGGTTTTAGCGCGCGCTGATAGCTTCACACTCGAAAGAACAAAGTTAATTGAAGATTTCTATGGACATGATGCTTCGAAATTTTAGAGTTTCAGCCGTTTTATTAAAAACGCAAATAAAGGCTCATGAAATTTTAGAACATTTTCGAGAAATCATCGTAGACCGTTTTTCTGTGTCCAATGAACAATATAACCACTTTAACCACTTGATTTTTGTCTCTGTTAATTTCATAAATGGCACGGTAATCGCCGACTCTTAGGCTCCAAAAGTTAGAGTACTTCAAGCGCTTTCCAACTCTTTCTGGGCGACTTCTTAGTTCCCTCAGCTTCTCAATTATCCTTAACCTTACTGACTCCTCAATTTTCTCCAGTGCCTTAGCGGCTTTCGGATGCAGAAGTACCGTAAAAGGCATCAAAGTTCCTCTAAAGGAATAAGAGCCTCAGGATGTTCCTTTGCTTCTTCACTCCGTTTCACCAGCATCCTAAAGAATTCACGGGTTTTTTCCCGTTCCTCATAAAGGCTTATTATAGTCCTTATGGCATCGCTTCGACTCTTAAACCGCCCCTCCGCCACCCATCTGTCTATCTCCTCAAGCATTTTTTGAGACAACCTAAGTTGAACCTGAGACAACAATTTCACCGTAAACAATACTGTTTACAAAACACTTAAACGTTTCGTTAGGAGCACTCGCACGTCTTTACAAATCAAAGTTTCAGCCTTTTAATCAACGCTTTAACTTTATCTCTAAGAACTTCTTCAATTATTGCATTCGCCAACTCGTATATTCGCAGGTCGTTCAACAAAGCCAATTTCCTAATTTCTCTATGCAAGTCATCGCGAACCTCAACAACCGTTCTTCTACTCTTATCCAAACCTAAATCAGCCTCGCAACCTTATACCTGCTTAAATGGTCCGTCTTGCTACGCAAAGCAAACAGGTAATCAGCAAGCAAGGGCTGTTCGCGTCCAAGCTCCAAAGTTATTTCGAGCGTTTGTGTTTTTGCATCCACATAATATTCAATGAATGTAATTCCATAGAATGCACTACTTATTCCACACAAGTCGTAACATAAGTTGAAGTGGCAATTTCTCTCGCAATTTCCCTCCTTTTTAGATATTTTTGTCGAATCTATAGGAAACAGAAGCCTAAGGGCGTTTTAGTTGTGTGGGACAGAATATGGGCAAGAAAAAGAGAGCCGTATGCTTCTAGCTATCTAAGTTCAGCTAGCACTCTCGTGATTTCATCAGCGTTTATTCCAATTGTGGCAGAGACTTTACCGATTTCTTTTTTCGTGAAGTCGCGTACTGTTTTTCTTGCCTTCTCTTCGGGGTAAATGGAGAGGAGATCGGTTTTGAGCTGGGCTATTTTCATGTCAGAGAACCAGAGGAGAGCGTAGATATCGGCTATGTCCTTGATTCTCTTGTGCTCCTTGTCCCGGTTGGGTACGGAGTTGAGCTTCATTGCTAAAAGCACGTGTGGTTTCGGCAGCAAGATTTTTGTCCCAAAGAGGCTGGTGGCAGTGTAGGTTCTATCGGCAAAAACTAATGAGAGGAGAGGTTCGTCGATTGGGACGAACCCCAGTATGTCCTTAATTTTCGGATGAATGTGGTCGACAACGGGATCCACGTAGAGCTGAAAGATTTGATAGAGTGGAAGTTTAGCTGACTCTTCCGGTTTCTAAGTCAAAATCTTTGACAAACCTGAAGCTAATGGACCTAAAACCCATGTCTTCGATAAGACTAATGGCAGTAGAAAATTTCGACATCCTCAGTTGTTCTTCGGACCAGTTTTTATCTATGTGAAAGCCTATGTCAGTGTCTCTAGACCCGATGTACTTCCTTCCATTAAGCTTCTCAAAGTTTTTGTTTACAATGTGGTAAGTTGCCCAACCTCCGAGAAGACATACATCGCCTTTGATCTGTCTGAAGACTTTTTCCAGATATTTTTCTGAAACCTCTATCTCATTTGGCTCGTAAAGCATGTTCTGTTACCTTTTCAAGAAGTTTTTCCGCTGCTTCTGCGCAGACGCCTCCCTCATCGAGCAGATCGACTATTAGCTGAGGAAGCGAGACGACTTTCAGCCCGTGCCGTTCGAACGAACCATAGAATACGTGGCAATCTGCTAGAAGTAGTCTTACATTGCCCTTTCCAATAAGGACGTCCCTCGCTATGAGTTCATGCCACCGCTCTGCATCTTTTTCTCTGATGTATAAGTCTATGCGTGAAGGGAAAAGATAATGTTGAACCAGGGTTTCGGCCTGATAAGTTGTAAGGGCATATTGCAACTCGTTCTCTTAAGTAGGCTGAGGGGGTTTCTGTGCATGTATTCTTTTTTATCTGATTTTGTTTTCACTTTCCGCCAGTATCCTACAAGACCTTCATAGTCTCTGACTCTTGTCCCGTCTACCAATCCCATTGTTTCGAGCTTGCCCAAGAGTTCATGAACCCAAGAGAACGAGCATTCGGCTTCCTTAGCCACCCTGTACTCAGTGAGCGTGCCGTCTGGTTCATTCAGAAGTATCCTTATTATACGTTCCCGAAGCTTGCCTCTACGCTTCATGGTGTTCACTTGCGTGTTGGTAAGTCTATTGATTAATAAGGCTTACCGATATATTTTTCCTTGTAATAACGGTGAAGATGCTCCGTGCGCTGTATATCAACTTGGAAAAGGCTTCGTTCCAAACAGGTCGAGATGGCGAGTTCCATGTGAAAACAGCAAAAACCGTGGAAGAAGCGTCTAAACTAATTGAAGTGGGCTTTGAATTGGTGAGACGAGGAAGAGCTATTTAAAAACTTGTTTCAAAGAACTCGTAGAATACTGGGCTTAAGAAGTTGTTTTTGTTATAGAAGAAGGTTTCGCAAGTTTCAAGCCAAGTCTTATCGTGCGGTATGCATGGATCGAGTTATTTCTATTTCTTTTCTGAGTCCATCAAAACATATTTTGTATTTGTCTAAAATGTCTCTTCCAACTATGGCCTTAACCGTGGCTTGTTCAGGCAGGTTTCTGCCTAGGACGAGGACTGAGAAATCTTTATTCAGGAATGTGATGATTGCCTTATAGAGTTTGATGTGGTCTTTTCCGGCTCCGGTTATGATCTCTGCATCTCCAGCGTGTGGTAGGCCTATCTTGGTGGCGTCATTGCGGAATTAGGCACTTGAAGGCGCCTGTATCAAGATATGCGTCGTACTCGATCTCGCCATTACGCCCCCTCACTTTGATTCTAACTTCCGGCATGCCATCTTTGTAAGCGATTATCATAAAATCGACCTAGAACAAGTATCCTGGAGCTGGGCATGGTCCAACCTTTCTGAAATAGAATTTTTTTCCAGGGTATTTTTTAAGTGCTTTTTCATATGCCTCATCTAAGTTTGTGCCTATTCCGGCAATGGCTCCAGATTCAATTTCTATCGCCACAATTTTCCCTAGGTATGCCTTCTCTAGTTTTTCCCGATTTTTTTCATATATCTCTTCGCCTTTGATGACGAGTACTGACTTCATTTTGAACCCAACTGTATAGTTCTAGATTAAAACCTAGATATATATGTGTGGTTAGAATTTTTTAGAAGGTAGGTTAGGAAACATGGTATTGTTGAAAGCTGAATCCGTGGCGGTTGTGGGGCTTTTATGTTCTGGAAGAATCTTCTGGTATAAGGTTCCGCAAGTTTTAAAAAGAGTTAGCTTTTGTTTGTGGCTTCGTTCGAGTGGAAGTTATGTAGTGGCTTAGGAAGTTGTGTTTTTTGGTTATAGAAGAAAGCTTCAGAAGTTTTAACTTTTGGTGTTTAGGTATTCGTAGGGTGGGCGGTTTGGGATTTCGTTGAAGATGGTTCTGCTCACTTGGCACCTAAGCTCTTGTGGTGAAAAGCTTTCTGATGTGGCTTTCGTTAGTTATAGAATAATTTTCCTTAAGTTTTATAGCTTTTTGATTGTCTTAAGAGTGTCACGATAGATGTTGGCGCTTATGTAGAAGTTTTCTTCGATTAGTGTTTCCAGCATCTGTTTGGCGTTGTCCTTTGTTATTAACTTTCTTTTGATTGCGGTTAAGATTATGTAGATTGTTCCTCGTGGGCTTAGTCCGAGGTGTTTTGCCACCTCTCGGGCGTTTGATTGGTCGATGAGAACCACTTTTTCGTTTTTTGTTTGGTGAGAATTATGGCTTGGGCTTCACCTATGTCTATACCCGTCATCTGTGCGAGTGCTTCAGACTTTTAATGCTTCTACATTTTCTCTCCTTAGCACGACTTCTGATGGATCCTCTGATATCAAGGACACTTCGTCTATCATTGTTCTCATAACTTGGGTTGCCCCAGCGGCGGTGCCAGACGTCTCCTTCCCCAGGTTAGGCAAATTTAATGTCAACGCAATCTTTAACCTTTGTAACATTATTGTGTGATGGTAACAGAAAAAGAAAAGGCTCATAAGATCCAAAACAGTGAGAAGTGCATGGAAGATAATACATATTTAGAGTTCATAAAGGATTTATGAAGTTTTTCAGTTTTATGTAAACAGTATCTTAATATATAAGATACGCTATAGAAATACAAAAATAGTCTCTGAGGGATTATGTGTGCCTCTTACCAACTTTAAAAAGATTATTCTCGTAGCTGTTGAAGAGGGATTATCTTCTCTTGGGGATTCGCCTAAGCAAGCCATATTCTTTCATTTAGAGGTTTCCTTTAGAATAACGAAAGAGCATATTCCAGCAAACTTAACGGAATTTGCAGAAGCGTTAGAAAAAATTTTTGGGCCTGGAGCCTCTTACCTTGAGAAGCTCATCGTGAAACGTCTTTATGAAAAGTTGGGTTTAGAGTTTGAGGAAGCGGAGACGTGGAACTTTCTGGATTACGTAGACAACGCCAAGAAGCATTTATCGCCAAAGGGGGATGTGTAACACCATGAAGAAAAATGTCGACCACGACATCACTGAACGCAAGAGGATGGGAGAGGAAAGGAGACGTTTTGAGGAAAGACTTTCTGCACTGCACACCTACGCTCAGAGCCTGAACATGGCAGATAACATAGAAGAGATTCACACGTTGACATTAAACGCCATGGAAAAAACCTTGGGATTCGAGTATGCCTCATTTTTTATGGCAGAGGGGAAAATGCTCCGTCTAGTGGCACACCGTAAATATCCAAAAATGCTCAAAGTTAATTTGCCATTAGATGGAGAGAAGGGCGTAGCTGTTAAGGCAGCAAGAACAGGCAAACCAGTTTTCGTCCCAGACGTTAGAAAGGAGAAAGCATATATCGCAGGGAAAGCAGGCATGCTTTCAGAGCTTGCTGTACCTATCAAATTGGGGAATAGAGTTTTAGGTGTTTTAAATGTTGAAAGTGAAAGGCTTGCAGCCTTCAACGAGGATGATAGGCAACTTCTCGAAATATTGGCTTCACATGCCGCAATTGCCATAACTAACCTAAAGAGGCAGGAAAACCTGAAAATACTCTCCGAGAAACTAACGAATTTAATGGAAGGTTCCACGGAAATCATGCATGTCGAGGATATGCGTCAAAGGCTAAAGGTAGTCGCAAAAGCCCTTAGAGAATTCGGATGGAGAAGGGTTGTAATTTCCCTCAGAGACGAAAACCTTGAAGGAACAGACGTTGTCACAGCAGGTCTCACAAAGGAAGAAACCAAACTTTTACTTGAAAGAAAGGCTCCGGGACATGTCTGGCGAGAACGACTAGGCCCAAAATTTGAACGATTCAAAATAGGTGAGTTTTACTATCTGCCCTGGAGCGATCCGTGGATTCGAGAATATGTTCACCGTGTTCCGGCTGAAGCTCCCCCTGAGGAAGCAACTACGTATGCAGGGGTTCCAAGCAGACTCTCTCCAGAAGAAATGGTTGATTGGCACCCTCAAGACATGCTTTATGCTCCCCTCCGCACACCCGAAGGAAGAATAGTGGGCATCCTAAGCATGGATGATCCGGTGGATGGTCGAAAGCCAGCCAAAGAGACCCTCACTCCTTTGGAACTTTTCTTGCATCAAGCTGCCATAGTCATTGAAAACGCTCAACTCATCGAAAGCTTGAGGGAAGCAAGGAAACAGGTTGAAGCCTATGCGGAACAGCTTGAGCAAAAAGTGGAGGAGAGAACGCGCGAGCTAAAGAAATCTCAAGAACAACTGCTTAAAGCCCAAAGACTAGCAGTAATAGGCGAATTGGCAGGCATGGTGGGTCACGACTTACGTAATCCCTTAACAAGTATCGCTGGTGCCGCATACTACTTGAAGAAGCGGTCAAGTTCAAAAATAGACGACAAGATAAAGGAAATGCTTGAAGTTGTAGAAAAGAACATAGTGTACTCGAACAAGATCATAAATGACCTTTTGGATTATTCGGGAGAGATAAAGCTGGATTTAGTGGAGAGCAAGCCGAAGTCGATAATAAGAGAAGCATTGTCTCTGGTTAAGATTCCGAAAAATGTTCAAGTAATAGACTTAACCGAGAATAAGCCGAAAATAAAGGTTGACGTTGGAAAAATCAAGAGAGCCTTTGTTAACATAGTCAAAAATGCTGTTGAAGCCATGCCTAAAGGCGGCACACTTACAATAAAGAGCAGAGAAATAGACGGCAAAGTGGAAATCGCTTTTTCCGACACTGGAGTTGGCATGTCAAAAGAAACATTAGAGAAGCTTTGCACACCGCTTTTCACAACGAAAGCAAAGGGGATGGGTTTCGGCTTGCCCCTCTGTAAACGCTTCACAGAAGCCCACGGCGGCTGTTTCCGTGCAGAAAGCACCCTCGGAAAAGGCACAACTGTCGCTGTTACTCTTCCAATCAAGCCAAAAATAGAAGAAGGAGGTGAAAAAATATGGGTGAAACAGCTAGAATCCTCATTATTGACGACGATGAAAATATAAGAAAAGTCCTAACAACAATCCTTGAGGATGAAGGATACATCGTTGAATCAGTGGACACAGCCAAAAAAGCAATAGAAAGAACGAGAAAGAAATTCTATAACCTAGCCTTAATCGACATTCGACTTCCAGACATGGAGGGAATAGAGCTTCTAACAAAGATGAAAGATGCAACGCCTAAAATGCGAAAAATAATCATTACAGGCTATCCAACACTGCAAAACGCAATAGAAGCAGTGAACAGAGGTGCAAACTCCTACGTAGTCAAACCCTTTGACATGGTGAACGTTCTCCAAACAATCAAGGAAGAGCTAAGAAAACAGCAGGAAGAAAAGAAGTACAGCCAAGAGAAAGTCGCAGAGTTCATCGAAACAAGAGTAAGAGAACTAGAGGAAGAAAAAGAAATATCCTACAAACGAAAGCCTTAAACATCTCATCAATATTTTCAAAACTTTTTCTTCATTATTGTCTTCTCAAGTCTTCGAATTTTACATTTAACTTTGGCTAGCACCGTTGGGACAGGTTTTTGCGCATAAATTTCCAGTGATGACCCATTTCAAAATCAAGTTTTCGCAAAAGAGTTACAGAAGGAACATTTTGTTCCGTAGTATACAATGCCACAAAACCACTCCTTTCTCAAAAAGGAAGTTCATTGCCCGACGCGTAAGAGCGGATGCAAGATTTTTGCCGCGATATTCAGCAAGGGTGGCTGCTGGACCAAGGTAGCCTCGCTTGCCCCCGAAGAATTTGTTATACTTCACGTCCTGTCTCGAAACAACAACCGAAACAATTTTGCCATCAAGTTCAGTCACGTGAATCCATTCTTCACTAAAAGAAGAACATTCAGACCTCCACTTTTGAATAACGCCTAGCTTGAGTCTCTCCCAGCCAAATCCAACATTCACAGCTTCAACAAACTCTTTTTCCTCTTCCGTTTTCAAACTGCGAACAATTACACCTTCTGGAACTTTTGGAAGAGGCTTTAAGCCGTCAAGTCTAGCAATCATATGGTAAAGTCCGCCCTCAGGCTTATAACCACGTTCAACCCACTCATCGGCTTTCAAGCTTTCAGCGTCAACAACTGTGAAAACCTTTTCGCCCTCAACGCATTTCTCGATTTCACTAACCAATACATTCTCTACAAACTTTCGATTTGGGATTTCAGAAACAGCAAGCCACTCGATTTCCTCACCCCAATGCCCATTGTTATAGGCAACAGCACCTAAAACTTCACCATTCTCCTCAGCCACTAGAATTTCAAGACTCCATTCCTGAATTTGAGAGCGAAGCTTCTCCTCACTATAGGGAATAAACTCGTATGACGCTCTATAACTTTCATTAAGCAATTTAACCAAGCTTGACAAGTCTTTATCGGTAAAACTTCGAATTTCAACAGTCATGTTTCGCCTTTAATACAAAGTTTAAAAAGATAATAAATGTTTAGATTAACTCCCAAAGAGAATGGATGCTCAGCGGAAACCTTAACATTAAGGACCATGAACTTAGAAAACATATCAATACCAAATCTTCTCAATCAAAAACCGTTTATTCCAAACTCGTGCAATTAACCATTAGAAGGCTAAAATATATGAAATGGGTGACCCGTGAATTCGTTCACGTAGACAGAACAGCATGCCCATGGCTCATCAAAAAATTCATAGACCCACAAGCCGAATTCACCTTCGTGCCAACAGAAAAAATAGAAGAAATCGCAAAAACACAAGGAGCAATACCTTTTGATGCACATGGAGTTAAGCTTGGACATAAAGACAGAAAATGCAGCTTCGAAACAATAATAGAAGAATATAAGCTAAAAGACCCAGTACTCCACGAACTCGCCAAAATCGTCCACTCCGCAGATACACGAGACACTGAACTGGCGCCTGAAGGAATAGGATTAAGTGCAATAATGACTGGCGCAAGATTTAACGTGAAAGATGATTTTGAAGCAGTAGAGAAAGCCGCATACGTTTATAATGCCCTTTACACTTATTGCAAACTTAAGCTGCTCCGCGAGAAATACAAGGATGAATTAGAGAGAATGAACAGAAAACAGCAAAGGGAATTCTTAAGAAAGAAAATGTAGAAAGAAACAACAAGTTAACATCGCCTTTTCCTCTATTTATTAAGTCTAAAGTTCAGTAAGCATTCAAGCTGGTTTGTCAATGGCTTCACACACAAAAAACGCTAAAGACAGCATATTTTGGATGCTTTGCATAATGGGGCTATTCGCGATTCTAAGCTCCACAATGTCTAAGAGTCCGGTTCTAAAACCTTTTTCTTTGAGTCTTGGGACTCCCACGGATTTGACGGGTTTCGTTGCTGCCGCTTCAACAATTCCCGGCATTTTAGTCAGTTTGCCCGCTGCTTCGCTTTCGGACATTTATGGCAGAAAGAAATTCTTGTTAATAGCAGGATTTGTCTTTGCCTCAGCTCCTTTCCTTTACCTTCTAATAACCGTGTGGTGGCAACTCATCCCTGTTCGGTTTTACCATGGATTTGCAACAGCAATTTTTGTCCCAGTCGCCGAAGCCTCAATAGCCGAATTGTGTCCAACCAAGCGAGGAGAACGCATCTCGCTTTTCTCTTCAATGACTAATGTTGGAAGACTCATTGCACCGATTTTAGGCGGATACGTACTGCTTATCACCTCCGACAATTTTCGTATGCTCTATTCAGCCGTAGCCGTGGCAGGCGTGACAGCGCTAATCACAGCTTTGCCATTCGTTGCAGAGAAAAAACAGCCCATAATTACTCAGCAAGGAAATGCCAAAGAAATTGTTAAAAGAATGTTTTGTGGTTGGAAAGCAGTTGCTAAAAGCCGTGGAGTTTTAGTAGTGAGTTTCGTCCAAGCCTGCCAGTACTATGCTTATGGTGCGGCGGAATTCTATCTGGCAGGTTATCTGCCGGAGATTGTTCACTTAAACAAGTTCTTGACTGGTGTCATTATTACGAGCATAATAGGTGTGGCAATTTTCGCGAAACCCTATATGGGTAGAGTCTCAGACAAAATTGGAAGACGAATTCCAATAGTTTTAGGTTGTATAGTCTCTGCTCTTCCATTGCTGGCGATTCCTTTTGTTACTGATTTTTGGATTCTCCTTTTGCTTGTTGTGGTTTATGGGTTTGGTTTTACAACCGTAACCGCTTCCACTCCGGCTTTAATGAGCGAGCTTGTGCCCAAAGAGTTGATCGGTACATCCATGGGATTTCTCGGCACAATAATGGATGTTGGACAAACACTTGGCCCTATAATTAGTGGATTAATACTTGCAACAAATCTCCAATATTATGGTGTATTTCCTTCACTTACTTTTGTGCTACTATTTTCTTGCATAATTTTTGTTTTGTCTGGAGTTGCTAAAAGCACATTTAAATAACATGCATATCAACAAATCCTAAAAGGAAGTCATCGCAGTGGGAGATATCCGCCGATTTCTCAATGTTAAGTCCGTGAGGACACTTGAACACTTCTCTTTCAACCTATTCAACTTTCATTTCTTTAGAAATAGTGGGCGGGGAAACCGTTTATTTTTTGGGAGCCCTCCGACAAAAATTTAAGCATGCTCTCTATGGCTTAAAATCGAGGCTTTTCCTCCAAAAACAGATTATTTCGCTTACTTTGTTTTCCGTGATTATGTCAACATTGCACATGATTTTCTGTGATGTTTAGCGGACTATTTCAACATTGTTGTGGAAAGAATTTATATAGCCAAACGCTACATGTAGTGTTCTTGTTGTTTAAGAAACACTAAAAATATATTGAAGCACACGCATTATAAACTTGTGATAGTGATGCTAATGAAATGTCCATATTGCATATCAGAAGACATCAGAACCCTTGAGACTAGAGATTCGCCCAACAATGTGGTTAGAAGACGAAAGGAATGCCTAAGCTGCGGAAGACGCTTCACAACCTACGAATACATCGAAGCCATAGAGCTTATGGTGAGGAAAAAAGACGGCGGGCTTGAGCGTTTCGACCTAGACAAGATTATAAGAGGCCTCCAAAAAGCCTGCGAGAAAAGACCCGTAACAATGGAGCAAATCCGTGAACTAGCAGAACGCGTCAGACAGGATTTAATGATGCTAGGCAAAGAGGAAGTTTCTTCACAAGAGATTGGAGACCTCGTTATGAAATATTTGAAGAAACTTGATCACGTAGCCTATGTAAGGTTTGCCTCAGTTTACAGGCAGTTTGAGGAACCTGAAGATTTTCGGCGCATCCTTAAAGAGGTGAGAAAATGAAGTATGTTAGAAAACGTGACGGAAGATTAGAACCCTTTGATCAGAAACGCATAACAAACGCCATTTGGAAAGCAGCCAAAGCCGTAGGCGGAAAAGACCGCAAGCTATCCGAAAAACTAAGCGACCAAGTTGTGGCTGAGCTTAAGAAACGCTTCGGAGAAGACGGAGTCCCAACCGTCGAAGAAATTCAAGATTTAGTTGAAAAAACACTCATAGAAAACGGACACGCAAGAACCGCCAAGGCTTACATCCTCTATAGAAAACAACACCAAGACCTACGAGAGTTAGCCGCCCTATTAAGCTCAGCAGATCTAGTAGACCAATACTTGGAAGTTGAAGACTGGCGAGTCCGCGAAAACTCAAACATGAGCTATTCACTACAAGGCTTAAACAACTACCTCTCATCCACAGTCATAGCAAAATACTGGATTATGAGAATTTATCCTCCAAACATTGCCGACGCACATTTCTCCGGAGCCATGCACATCCACGACCTCGGAGTACTAGGACCGTACTGCGTAGGGTGGGACATAAAGGAGTTATTGCTTTCAGGATTCGGCGGAGTGTCTGGAAAGATAGAAAGCACGCCTGCAAAACACTTTAGAACCGCCCTCGGACAGGTGGTAAACTTCTTCTACACACTTCAGGGCGAAGCGGCAGGAGCCCAAGCCTTCAGCAACTTTGACACTTACTTGATGCCTTTCATACGTTATGACGGATTAAACCAGAAAGAAGTTGAACAGGCACTTCAGGAATTCTTCTTCAACATGAACGTGCCAACCCGTGTAGGATTCCAATGTCTCTCTGAAGACACCGAAATTTTAACCCTTGATGGATGGAAATCCTGTAATGAAGTAAAAGAAGGTGACATAGTTTACACATTCAATTTAACATCTCGGGAATTAGAGAAGAAACCAGTAAAAAGCGTCTTCATTAGAACATTTAAAGGAATAATGTATAACTTACGGAATCGAACTCAAGATCAAATTGTTTCACCTGGCCACAGAATAGTAAGACAAACCTTTAATTCCAATAAATATAAGTTAGAGCCTATTGAAAGTGCCTTAAAACTTAAGTCACCACTCCCAATTCCAACCGTTGCTGAGAATAATAACCCCGATTTAAACATAGAAGATGACAAACTGAAATTAATTGCTTGGATACTCTCAGAGGGAAGTATAGAAAGGACAGGGAGTTTTAGAGTAAATATTTATCAATCAAAGAAGATACACCCCGAGGACTATAATGAAATAGTAAGCTTATTAGGTCTTGACTTTCAGGTTAAATCACAAAAGGGCTGGGGAGACTGTAATCGTTTACGGCTTACACCTGTTTCAAGTAAAATTATACATAAATGGCTTGGAGGAAAACGGAAAGTATTTCCAACTTTTCTTTTAAATTTGAGTAAAAGACAAGCTCGCCTATTCTTAGAAACTTATATAAAAGGAGATGGTTGGAAGGAGAGGTATAGAAAAAGAATCGTCACGACGAATCCTGATATTCTGGAAGGATTGGAAGCTCTAGCAGTGTTGGCTGGCTTCAATTTTGTTGTTAGAAAAAGAGAACCTAAAGGAGCTTCCAAACGAATCCAATATGTCTTAAGCTTGACTGAGAGCAAACATGATTACATTCAATTGATAAAGAAAGTTGAATATGATGGAATAATTTGGAGTATTCATACAGACAATGAAACAGTCATTGCAAAGAGAAACGGGCAAGTGTTTATCACAGGAAATACGCCCTTCACTAACGTGACACTGGACTTGACGGTTCCAGAGTTCATGAAAGACGAGCCAGTGATAGTAGGCGGAAAGGTGATGAATGAAGCCTACGGCGACATGCAAACAGAAATGGAAATGTTCAACAACGCCTTCGCAGAAGTGATGAGCAAAGGCGACGCGAAAGGAAGAGTTTTCACATTCCCAATACCAACGTACAACATAACAAAAGATTTTGATTGGGACTCGCCGATAACCCAGAAAATCTTTGAAGTGACAGCCAAATACGGTGTGCCCTACTTCTCCAATTTCATAAGCAGCGACATGAAACCTGAGGATGTTAGGAGTATGTGTTGTCGGTTACGTATCGACAACAGAGAATTACGCAAGCGTGGCGGAGGCTTCTTTGGAGCAAACCCCCTAACGGGAAGTATCGGCGTAGTAACGTTAAACCTTCCGAGAATTGGCTATTTGGCGAAAGACGAAGAAGAATTCTTCGAAGGTCTGGAAGCTCTCATGGAAATCGCTAAGGACAGCCTAGAAGTAAAGCGGAAAGTTCTTGAAAAGTTCACAGAAAACGGGTTATATCCATATTCGAAGCGTTATCTCCGCATTGTAAAGGAAGGCTTTGGAAAATACTGGAAAAACCACTTCTCAACCATAGGTTTGGTAGGAATGAACGAGGCAATACTAAACCTGTTCGGATACAATATAGCTTCGCCTGAAGCATTAGAATTCGCAAGAAGAGTGTTACACTTTATGCGTGAGAAGCTGGCAGACTTCCAAGAAGAGACAGAAAACATTTACAATCTAGAGGCAACGCCAGCCGAGGGAACATGCTATAGACTTGCACGCATAGACAAGAGAAAATATCCAGACATAGTTGTTGCTAATGAAAAACACCTTTCAAGAGGCGCCAAACCCTTCTACACCAACTCTTCGCAGCTACCAGTAGACCATGAAAGCGACTTGTTCGAAGCCCTAGAACATCAAGACAGGCTTCAGCCCTTATATACTGGCGGAACAGTCTTTCACATTTATCTTGGCGAGAAACTTTATTCATGGAAAGCCGCAGCAGAACTCGTTAGAAAAGTGGCTTGGAACTCCCGCTTGCCCTACTTCACTTTAACGCCCACGTTCAGCATATGCCCAACCCACGGCTACATAGGCGGAGAACACAAACAATGTCCAATGTGTGGAGCAAACTGCGAAGTCTACTCGCGAGTTGTGGGCTATCTCAGACCAGTGGACCAGTGGAACGACGGGAAACAGGCAGAATTTGCCATACGTAGAACCTTCGACAAATCCGTTGTTTTGACAACCGTACACGCGTAAGTGAAAGGCTAATGAAATTCAGTGGCATCCAGAAAACAAGCCTAATAGACTATCCAGACAGAATAGCCACGGTGCTGTTTACACCAGGCTGTAATTTACGCTGCCCCTTCTGCCACAACTGGAGAATAGTCCTAGACCCGAAACCGCCATTCCTAAACGAGAAAACGGTTCTCCAAATCCTTGAAAAACGCAAAAAGTATGTGGACGCGGTTGTTATAACTGGCGGAGAACCAACAATCCACAAGGAAATTCCAAAATTCTTGAAGAAGCTTAAGGAAAGAGGCTTCGCTGTTAAACTTGACACAAATGGGTTTTTCCCACAAGTCCTAGAAAGGTGCTTGCCTTATCTGGATTATGTTGCGTTGGACGTGAAAACTTCTTTGGAAAAGTATGGACTTTTAGGAGCAAAGGACACAGCCAACCTTCTGCGTACAATTGAAATTTTAAAGAGTGGGAAAGTTGAATACGAGTTTAGAGCAACGGTTGTTCCGGGATTTGTTGATGAAGAAGATATTCCAAAGATTGGCGAAATCGTAAAAGGTGGAAAACGTTTCGCATTTCAACAGTTTATTCCAGGCGACACATTGGATAAAACATTTAACAATGTTAAACCCTACGCTGCAGAGATCATCGCCCATTTCGCAGATGTTATGAAGCAGTATGTTGACGAGGTAATACTTCGCGTTTGAGTAAGGAAAACTTAATTAAACCAACACTCTCAGCGACTCCTTAAAACTTATTCTTCACTAAGAAGATGATAAAAAGTATTGTAAGCTGTTAACTCTAAAATAAAGAGAAGTTAATAGGCGGATACGCCTACAAACCTCAGTTTCTCAAGCTTCATGGAAGGAACCGTTGTTGCTTCAACCATCTCAAGTTGTTTGCCAATCATTGATATGTTCTTCAAAGCTGAAAGCATGCTGTTCGTGAACCTCATATTTACAATTGGCTTAGATATTTCACCGTTTTCGATCAAGAAAGTTCCATCCCTTGTGAGCCCCATTAAAATAACCTTTGTGGGTTCAACAGGATTCACGTAATGAAACGTTGTGACGAATATTCCACGCTTTGTTTCAGCTATCTCCTCCTCCAAAGTGGCATCTCCCTGATTCATAATCAAGTTGAAGGGCATAGGCCGCTCAGAATAAAAATCACTGATTGGAGGCAAAGCATGACCAGTGCTCTTCTTACCTTCCTTTCCAGCCGTAAAAGAGTTATAACATATGCTCTGTTCAGAAACAACTCCGTTACCTATTAACTGCAAAGTCCTCTTTGAAACTCCTTCGCCATCGATTGGCGTCGCATAAAGCGTTCGTGAATCCCTAGCGTCGTCTTTCACGTTAAGTTTGCCGTCGAAAACCCGCTGATTTAGGCAATATTTAACGAAGGACAGTCCATCTTGATATGAAGTGGCTGAAAACCCAACATAGCCTAGGTACATTAAAAGTGTGGCAACAGCCAAAGGCGACAAAACAACCTCGTATTCTCCTGGAGAAAGCTTGATTGGATTTATGCTCTTCACAGATTTTTCAGCGGCATCTTCAGCCAAAACAACTGGTTGAATATCTTTAACATGTCTTGAATATTTTTCAGCAGTTCCGAAGCCTTCTGAAGTTCCGGATTTCGATATAACCGTGGTTTTCATGTCTGTCGAGGATACTCTAGTCCATGCTGAAACACCCAACGAGTTTGCCACGGCATAAGCCATTGAACCACTTGAGAAATATCCTGCCACAGCCTTTACAATCGGCGATTTTGAATGTGCTGTTTCAATTGCTTCTTTAACCTTTTCCGCTCTATACCTAGGCGTACAGTTCGCCGTTTCCTTGTCGAACGTTCCTTCAATGGGAGTCCAAGGCTCCGGTTCTGGTAAGCTTTTGA
>JASEET010000018.1 GCA_030019335.1 Candidatus Bathyarchaeia archaeon
CATGGCTAATAAAACAAAAGCTAGGTTACAATAAACCCTGAATGGTAGCCCGGGGGTTACCGTTCCCAAGTTGTAATTTATACTGTTTTGGTTGTGGCGTTGGAGTTTTCACCTGATGATGAGCATCCTCGCCTTTAAAAGAGGAACAGCTCTCAAGAACAACCGGTAACAGATGCCTGAAGAAGACACAAAAAAGGGAGAGGTTGGGATGTTACTGATAGTTCGTATTCGCTTCCAGAGTGGTGCGGCCGCCGGGATTCGAACCCGGGATCGCAGGCTTGGAAGGCTTCCACCGCATGTGCATCTGTGTCCTAACCAGACTAGACGACGGCCGCCTTTTTGCTATCACAGCCATCTCTATTTTAAGAGGACTAGATAAAACTTCTTTTCAGCTACTACTTCGGTTTTTCCTCAGGTTTGAAGAGTCTTTTCTCGTGTGCTGGTTTAGGCTTAAAACCACGAGTATGTTTAGTCATGGACGTTCTTTTTCGCTCCAAATTTTTTAGTCTAGCATAAAGCTTTGATATTTTTGTTTTTGAGGGCCTTCTTGTTTTTGGAACACGATACGGTGCTGGTGTGAAAGGCTTTTTAACACGCTTAGTGAAAGCTTTTCTCCTATAACTTTTTGTTTGTAAACCTCTCACTTTCTGGAAAACCACATAGCCTTCTTCTAGATTCGCTTCTTTTATTCTCCATCCAGCTTCCAGCCAAGCCTTAGCACACACACTGCCCTTTGATTTGTTCCACCATTTTTCGTCACGATACGCACTCATGGGCAAGTTGTCGCCTATTATCCCATCTATCTTAGCAAAAGAAAGTTTAACAACGTCTGTAAAGGAAGCCCTGTATCTTAAGTAACTTGTAAGTGCACCATATTTGGTAGTATGCCTCGGCGAAACTATTTTCCTTGCACAATTTAGGCAAAGCATTTTTGTAGTATCGCCTGTTGAAACATCTGGCACCATGCAGTCTTTACAAAACAAGCGTCCACATCTCTGGCATCGTCTAAGATAACTATATGGAAAAACTCTACCACATATTCCGCACTCATCTTTGAAAGGCATCTAAACCACTGAAACCGCAAACACTATCCATTAGTTACATAGCTTTCGATATACATATCTTTTCAGCCTTTCGCAAACTCTGAAATATTCGGAATCCGCGATAAAACTTATAGATGACCGTTTTCGGTGCCAAATCGTGGACTTGCTTTAAACGGAAATAAAAACATAGACTCTTGAAAAGCCAAAGACTTAGAAAAAAGAAGAAAGTTTACACTTTACGGAACAAATTAGCCTTTTACAACGGCTAAAGGAACAAACCTAGCAACCTTCGTGGCTATTCCAACCTTGTCGCTTACTTCTACAACTATGTCCACATTCTTGTAGGACAGGTCTGCTTCCTCAGCCAAAACAACAGAACTCGCAGCCCTAACACACATTCCACGCTTCTCCAAAGCCTTTTTCACATCTCCACCCCAAAACCTTCTTTTAGCAGCACTCCGACTCAACATTCTTCCAGCCCCATGTGCTGTCGAGCCAAAGCTTACTTGCATAGCCTTTTCCGTACCTACAAGAAGCCACGAGCTTGTTCCCATACTTCCCGGTATGAGCACTGGCTGTCCCACTGCTCTATAGTCCGCTGGGATTTCCGGACGACCAGGCGGAAAAGCTCGTGTTGCGCCTTTCCTGTGAACCCAAACTTTTCTTTGTTCTCCATTAACTTTGTGGTTTTCTATCTTTGCAATGTTGTGAGCTACATCATAAACAAGTTTTAGCCCAAATCTTTCCGGGTCTTCTTTAAAGACTTGCTGGAAGCTTTGTCTAACCCAATGCATTATTGCTTGACGATTTGCAAACGCGTAGTTTACAGCACATGCCATTGCTTGATAATAGTCCTCTGCTTCCTTGCTTTTTCCTGGTGCGCATGCAAGCTCTCGATCTGGCAATACAATGTTATATTTGTGAACTGCCCTTTCCATGACCCGCAGATAATCTGAGCATACTTGGTGACCGAAGCCTCTTGACCCGCAGTGAATCATAAGCGTCACCTGTCCTTCATGTTCGATTCCGAAGGTTTTAGCCGTTTCAGCATCATAGATTTTGTCTACTTTTTGAATTTCTAAGAAATGATTTCCTGAGCCCAACGTGCCAATTTGTTGCAGCCCTCTATTTTTGGCTGTTGTTGAAACTTTGTCTGGGTCTGCGTTTTTCATGCATCCATGTTCTTCGCAATGTTCAGCATCTTCAGACCAGCCTAATCCTTGGTCGATAACCCATTGAACACCCTCCATGACAAGCCTTTCCAAATCGTGTACTGTCACCTGAAAGTCTTTTCGTCGGCTTCCAAGTCCACATGGAACATTCTCAAAAATGGCGTTTGTCAACTGAGGAAGCTTTGGTCTTATGTCTTGTTCTGAGAGGTTTGTCGTTAAGAGACGAACCCCACAGTTTATGTCGTAGCCCACTCCGCCTGGACTGATTACGCCTTCGTCATAGTCTGTTGCGGCTACGCCTCCTATTGGAAAACCGTAACCTTCGTGTCCGTCTGGCAGGGTTATGGAGTATTTGTAAATGCCTGGTAAATGGGCCACATTGGTACACTGTTGAAGGGTTCTGTCCGTCTGCATTTTCTCTAATAAGTTTTTATCGGCGAAGACTATGCCTGGGACTCGCATGCCGGGCTTATACTTTGGGATACGCCAAGTGTAGTCGTCTATCTTTTCAAGCGGAACCTTTTCTTTAGGGAAACGGCTTCCTCTTTCGCTCATTTTTCCACCTACCACATAAAAGACGATGGCTAAAATATAAACGATTTTGGCGTTAGCACCAAAATAGACTTATGGAGGGATTCTTCCGAATTTTTCTACAAATTCCATAAAACCTTGTACACTCTGATTAGGCACTGTTTCACTTAAAACTGGATGAGTTTTAATGTATTCTGCAGTTTTCTGAACAGCCCCATCACTTTCAAATATTCTTTTACTTATCGCTTCCAAGGTTTCTCCGCTTTCTATTCCTTGTTTTGCGATTTTTGCCCAGAGCTTAAGCTGCTGTGCGTAAGCTTGGAGTTTTGCTATGGGCTTATCTGCTTTGCCAAAGTGGCTGTAGTACAGATGCCTAGGTTTAAAATTGATTAGCTTGCCCAAAGATTCTAACGCGATGTCTAGACGGAAAGGCGGCGGTGTCGTTGGCACAACTACATCAAATTCGTTTAGATAGATGCCAGCAGCGTCTCCTGTGAAAATTCCTTCACTTAATGTTTCATAATAGCTTAGGTGATGTGAAGCATGTCCAAGAGTCTCCACGACTTTTAGCTCAACATTGTTTCCGATATCGAAAGTCATGTCATCGGTTGCCGCAATAATCTTTTCTTCAGGAACAGGCTCTGGCTCGCCATATATTTCAGCCACGCTTCCAAGAACCTCTCTTGCTTGGATCCAAAGTTTCTCCGGATTTGCTAAGTGAGGCGCTCCCCTTCGATGAACAATAAGCTTTGCTTTCGGCAGATATTTCATTAATGTCCCGGCACCCCCGCCATGATCTAGGTGAATATGTGAAACAGCAACGTAGGCTATTTCATTCAGTTTTATGTTCAGTTCCTTTAAGCCAAAAAGCAGGTTGGATACTGAGAATGCTGGACCCGTTTCAACTATTGCCACATGCTTTCCCTTTAAGACGTAGCTGGCGATAAAATTCCTAATTCCAGCGGCTTCAACATCGATTAGATATATGTGTTCTTCAATTTTTGTTATGTGCATTTTTACACCATTACTTAAGTAGAATCTTAAAATCGTCATCAACTGCTTTAAGCATTTTCATCGTGAAGGATTTTAAGCATATTAGCCGTACCTTTAATTGTGAACAGGTATGCTTCTCAGAATCATTCGAGATTTAACACCCGAGGAAGTAGAAGAGAAGATCAAAAGGTTTGAGAAAGAGCTTGGCATGAGCTTTGAAAAGTTTGAGGAACTTTTCCTTAAGCAAAAGCTGGACGCCAAGTTCGCAAGAGCCTATTTTGAATGGGCTGAACTTGTGGACAGCTATAAGGGCTACATGGAAGATGGACAACTTGATTATACAGTTGAAGAAATCAAAGATTTTGAACCGGAACAAATTGCTTTGCTAACGCCGAAAAGGATAGAGTTATTGTATCAGCTTGCCGTTTTAAGGGTGGACTCAATAAACGATTTAGCTCAAAAAGTGAGGCGAAACGTGAAAAATGTACATCAAGACTTGCAAGTGCTGAACAGATTCGGCTTCGTTAAGCTGAACAAGCATAGGGGAAGAGCACTCATTCCTGAAACTCTTGTAAAGGAGATAGCGTTTTTAATACATTAAAAAAGATAACAGTTGCTTATATATCAAGAATGAATCTCATCGTAACTCTGTTTGGTTTTTTAATGATTTCCATCCGATGATACGTAACAGCTTTCACACCAACCTTATGCGGATGTCTCTTAGAGTTGTACTTCTCTCCCCAAATCTTCGCTTTAAGCCTAAAACCATCCGAAGTTTCGTCCAAGCTTAAAACTTTGAACTTGGAATAAAACATTCTGTTAATTTCAGATTTTACAAGCAAAGCCTCAAGCCAGCTGTAAAGGAGAGCACACTCATCCTCCGCCGCAACCTCAACATAATCCTCAACTTCGGGACTAACCTCTTCTACTTCCGTCATAACTTCAAACATTGCGAGAGCCGCATTTTCAAAAGCCTCAGCTAAATCTTTTCCATAAGCAGCGATGTAAGCATCCGCCATGTGCTCCAAGAACTCGAATTTTTTTCCCAAGGTCATAACGTCAACCATGAATTAAATAAATATGGAATTTAAAAAGATTGCATTCAAGGAATAAGGCTAGAAGTATTTTGGAATTTTTTGAACAGCAGCAACCGTCAGTTTTACAGCGTCTTCTGCATCTTTTAAGCTGAGTAGAGATGATGGACTGTGAATGTAACGTGTTGGTATCGATATGACGCCGCTCGGGACCCCTTCTCTGGTTAAGGATATGCGTGCTGCGTCTGTTGAGCCTGGTAAGCCTGTTTCAAGCTGGTATGGAATCTTATTTTCTTCAGCCGCGTCTATTAACAGTCGCAAAACTTTCGGATGTGCAATCAATCCATAATCAGCAATTGTCAGCGATGGTCCCTTCCTTAGCTTTATTGGCACCGCAACCTTTTTTACTCCAGGCACATCGCCAGCCACAGTCACATCAAGTGCGATGCCAACGTCTGGACATATCCTGAAAGCGGCTGTTGTTGCGCCTCTTAAGCCGACTTCTTCCTGTACGGTTCCAACAGCATATACTGTGCATTCTGTTTTTTTCAAACGTTTTATTGTCTCAACCATAACTGCGCATCCAACACGGTCATCAAAAGCCTTGCCAACCACTATACTTTTTCCAACTTTCGCGAATTTTATGTCAAAGCCTATGGGGTCTCCGATTCTTACTCCCATTTTCTTGGCTTCTTCTCGGTTTTCCGCTCCAACATCTATGAAAAGCTCATCGCATGTGATGATTTTTTTGCGTTCCTCTTCCTTTTGTATGTGTGGAGGCTTTGAACCTATTATTCCATGCAAAGGTCCTTTTTCTGTGTAGACTATGACTTTTTGGGCTAGTAAGATGCGGTCGTCTATTCCGCCTATTTTCGCGAACTGTAAAAAGCCTTCTTTCGAAATTGTTTTCACCAGCAAGCCTATTTCGTCCATGTGGGCAGCAAGCATCACTTTTGGAGCTTTCTTCTTTCCTTTTTTTATTCCGATAACATTTCCAAGTTTATCCTCTTTGATTTCGTCAACATGGGACTTCAAGAATTTCTTCATTAAACTTCTAACTTCTTCTTCTCTACCCGCCACACCACAAGCATTTGAAAGCTTTTCTAAGGTTTCAGCAAGCACCATCATAAATCCCTCTTCAAGAGTTTATCTAGAATCCCAAAACTTTATATAAACAATTGTGGTAATAAACACGAATTTAATATGGGCTATAACGTTTCGCCCCTTCAGGGTGCAGAGATAACAGTTGAGTAAACTTTTCAGAAAGTTCTTCAGCAAGGTTAGAGTATACCTTAAAGTCACGAAGGCAAGCGGTATAGCTAGAAGATACTTTGTAATGAACGGTTTCGACGGAGCCATGACAGTTTTCGGCATAGTCTTAGGTTCATGGATAGCTGGGGTTTCAAAGCCAGAAATAATTATATTAGCCGGTTTAGGAGCTTGCCTAGCAATGGGATTTTCAGGCTTCTTTGGAGCTTACATGGCTGAGAAGGCTGAAAGAGAACGCCGTTTAAAAGAAATGGAAAAAGCCACGCACAACAATGTTAATCCAATACAATATGAAGCAGCACGGTTCGTCACAGTGTATGTAGCTTTGATCGACGGGTTATCCCCAGCCTTAACGGCAATTATCTCAATAATGCCCTTCATTTTCGTGTCTTTGAGATGGGTGACAATCTTTAATGCATATATAGCTTCGTTGGCACTGTCGTTGGCTACGCTTTTCCTATTGGGTATATACCTTGGAAAGGTGGCGAGGGAAAACGGCTGGCTCTATGGTGTAGCGATGCTTACAGTAGGCGCCTTTACAGCATTAATAATCTTCCTCATCCAACTAATCGCGAGCGCCTAGAGGCGTAACGAGTAAGCTAAAAACAGTCTCTTAGTATGATAATTTTAAAAACAAACTAACAGTAACAAGGTAAACTAAACTCTAATGAGTGAACTTGAATGGAAAAGAGAGAATCGTGGTTTGTTTCGCTAATTGCTGTTTTTGCGGCATTTAACATAGTTTGCGACTCATTTTTGGAACAGCCTCTACCCTTTTCTGGCGTATGGGATAGTTGGATTTTTATAGCTGAACCAATCAACGGAATAATATTAGGAACATATGCGAGTTTCTTTTCTAGCTTCATTGGAGTGATGGTTGGTCACTCCATTATTCCCCGACATTCCTCAGAGTTCCTTTTTACACTTGGCGCGCCAATCGGTGCAATGGTCTCAAGTCTTATTTTTAGAGGAAAATGGAAGATACCGTTAATTTATTATTTGGCTTTGTTGGCAGCCTTTTTCATTACGCCAGTTTCGTGGCAGCTTCCCCTTTGGGGGATGTGGAATGTTTACCTCGCCTTCGGTTGTCTCCTCGTCTTTGTTGTCGTCATGAAAAAATGGAAAGGTTTTTGGGATACTAAATCTACTGGTGTGCGCCTTTTGTACATTGTTGCTTTGTGTACTTTTATTGGATTAGAAGCTGACGTGTTGTTTCGCATTTTCATTTTAGTACCTTGCCAAACCTACCAGATTATTTATACGTGGAACGTAGCTATACTACAGGAAATATGGAAGGTTGGAGCTGTTGAAACATCGACAAAGGCTGCATTGTCTATTCTGGTAAATACAATGGTAACCCCTTCTATAATCAAGGCTGTCCGAAAAATGGGCTTAGGTCTTATCGAGGATTAAGCTGGACGAAGCATTCTGTAAATCTTTTTAGCCATTATCTTGGCTTTCCGAAGTGAGGACTGTCCGCTATTTCCTGCAGCCATGATTGAGCATAAAGGTTCGCCCCTCTCAATTATTGTTCTAGGAAGGGGAGTATCTCTAACTTCCATGAAAGAGGTTAAGTCGGGTGCAATGACGCGTGTAGGGGTATATAAAATTAATCGTGTGCAGAAATTGGAGGACTTTTCTTCTATTGTTGGAAGGGAATTGTATATGCAAGCGTTAATGTGTGCTTTAACTAGGTTCATTCCAAGAACACGTTCAACACACTCTAGGGTCCCTTGGAATCGAGGATTCACCTCCAATACGTAGGGTATGTTTTCTTTAGAGATCACAAAGTCGATACCGTTAGAACCTTTAAGGCTAAAGTGCAGAGCAACTCTTTCAACAATACGTTTACACTCTTTTAAGACTGAGTTAGCCAAACACAAAGGAACAACATTTCCACAATAGCCAAACGGTTCCCGCTGAAATACGTAGAGCAACCCTATTAACTGCTCGTTAATTGTCAAGGTTTTAATAGCAACGTGAGAAGCAAGTAGAGATGCACTTGCATGGATTCCATCAATAAATTTTTGGACTAAAACGTCGTCTTGACCTAAAGAAGCGTATTTGAATGCCAGTTCTAACGCCTCTGGGTTCCGCGCCACTCTAATATTTGCACCTCCAAAACCTCTTGAAGGCTTTATCACTACGGGATACCCGATCTCTGCAGCTGCTATCTTTGCCTCTTTAATATCCTTAACAAACATTGTTTCTGGGTGTGGAATTCTCAAACGTTTAAGCTCTTCAAAAAATTTTGCCTTTTCACGAACTCTTTTTATGACCTCTGGATGGTTTCCAAGGATTGGAACCAACTCGTTGAGTTCATTTAACACATCAAAATAGTCGTCTAACCCCGAAGAAAGTAAAACAGCATCTATCTCAGCTTTTTTCAGCAAAATTTTTATCATTTGTACAAAAGCTTCCGGCTTAAACCCTGATTCGAATCTTCCGCAGCTTTTCCCAGGTTTTTGTTGAATTATTGACTTGTATCTGGAGCAGACACGTCGAAGGTCCATGTCACCAAAGTAATCCGCCACGTAGATTTTGTAGCCTGCCTTTTTTGCAGAATTAGCAATAGAAACTGTATCAAATCCTACTACTAAAAGATTCTGAACCTCAGTTTTTGGCAATTATTTTTACCTTTGCTTTTGATCGGAATTGCTGCCTGAAAATTGAAAAAGAAAGATAGATAAATTTTAGGATGGCGGAAGCTGTAGTCACTGTTGCTTTTTTAGCTCTAGGTAATCTGTCAGTAGCAGAACACCTTCTATTATGAGGAATAAGCCAACTATTATGTTTATAGATTCCTTCCAAGCTATTACGATTATGCCGAAGATTATGCAGAGAATAGCCAGAACAGGCTTAGAAACTGTTATTCCGATTTTTCTTAATCCTTTCTCAACGACTTCAGTCAAGCTATGTTCATCCTCCCACACATATAGCTACATAGACAACCAGTTAATATTTAAGACGTTCGAAAGTCACAGAGTAATGGCAACTTTTATACAGTTAAACATCAGCTTACAAACTAAAGAGGTGTAACCTTGCCAGAACAGCCTTTTAAAAAAGTGTTCATTTTTTTGGATACGGACAAGCATGCGAGTCCTTTTGACATACTAACAACCATAGACATTTTCCAAGATGTTTTAATATTGAAATATGAAAACGTGACGGTTGAGGATGCTGAAAAAATTATTTATGATGCAATGTTTCCAAGGGGTCCAGAAGGCGCGAGACAAACAAAAATTTTCATTAATGGACGCGACTTTAAGCGTGTAAACGAAATCTTGGAGAAAATCAAAAACTGTATGTTTCCACCGTTTGAACTCGCAATTATAGTAGACCCGAGAGGTGCATATACAACAGCCTCTGCCGCGGTTGCAAAAACTTTGGAGCTTTCACTTGAAAAGGGATTTGGAGACTTAGAGAACAAGGCGATCACGGTGTTGGCTGGAACTGGACCTGTTGGGCAAACCGCCGCAAGGCTTTATGCATCGGAAAAAGCAAAAGTTATTGTGACTTCCCGCTCCCTTCAAAGAGCTTCATCGGTGGCAACAAAGATAAACGAAGAGCTTAAAGGTGAAATGGTCCGAGGTGTTGAAGTCCAAACCCTTGAAGAGATTGGGAAAGCCCTAGAAAATGCCGAGATAGTTCTCTCGGCTGGAGCAGCTGGGGTTCAGCTCCTTCCATTCGACACGCTTAAAGAGTATGGGAAAAACTGTAAGATAGTTGCTGATATTAACGCTATCCCGCCTTTAGGAGTTGAAGGATTAAAATTGGAAGCCGATGGCGAAGAAATCCTACCCAACATTTTCGGAATAGGCGCGTTGACAATAGGGAAATTCAAAAACAAAGTTGAAGCTGAACTGATTAAAAGAGCTACGGAAGAACCGAAGGGAATATTTGACTATAAGATAGCTTATGAAATAGCTAAAAAGGCTATTCTTAAAAAGTTTGAAGAGAGACCAGAGAAACACTGGCTACCTTAAGGTCATAATGCTTTCTAACGCATAGCTGTGGCTTCACTTACCAAACTTCCTCTGTCTATCATTATACCACCCTATGGCTCTGAGAAACTCGTTTTTTGTAAAGTCTGGCAATAAAGTTTCACTTACATAAATTTCGGCATATGCGGTTTGCCATGGAAGTAAGTTTGATAACCTGTGCTCTCCACCAGTGCGAATGACTAAGTCGACTGGCGTAGAGATTAAAAGATTTTCTTCTATCAATTTAGGTGTAATTTCAATTCTTGAACCTAATTTGCTAACAACTTTTTTAACCGTTTCTAAAATCTCATATTGCCCACTATAAGCTACCAGCAGATTTAAAAGGCTCTTCTGATGCGTTAATGTCTTCTCCGTTAGCCGGTTCATTATTCTAATTAAAGGTTTAGGTATTTTATGGAAATCTCCGAAAAATCTAACGCTTATATCGCACTTTGAGAGGAAATCTTTCTTTTCCAACGTCAGTAGATGTTGCTTCAAGAGCCTAAAATCTCATGGACCTCTATTTCTGGTCTATTCAGGTTTTCCGTGGATAGTACGTAGACAGAAACTTGAGGTATTTTTAACTCTAGACACCAGTTTAATAATGCCTCTATTTTTTCAGCTCCAAACTTATGGCCTTCCCAAGAGTGTAAATTACGCCTTAAAGCCCATCTTCTGTTGCCGTCTGGAATTAAAGCCAGATGTTTTGGTACATTTAGCATTTTTCCACCACACAAGCCGTTGTCCAGTTTCAATAATATCTGATAGATTACCTAGCTTTGTTATTTATAAAGTTAGGGAGATTATAAGGTTAAGGGAAATTGTTAATGGAAAAGAACATTGCTAGAGCTGTCGAGAAACTTCTTTTTCCTTCAAATACAATCATAATAGGCGCTGTTTTGTTATTGATTTATTTGAGGGGCGAACCAGTTTTCGTTAACAATGTATTAACAGTTCTTTTCTCACTTTTAGTTTACGGATTAGTGATATACCTCTTTAAGGAAAGAATAGGGGATGAAAACAAACTTTACTGCATAGGTGCTTTATCAGCTTTATTAACCCTCTTTTTGTGCTACTGTTTTCTGAAGCTTTCCAAAGAAATAGTGTTCGGCGCTATCTCCCTTCTATTAGTTACTCTTATTATTTACACAGTAAGGCCGAGATGGAAGATCAGTGGTCACACCACCGCCTTAATGGGCGTTTGGACAACATTGTTGTTAGTCGATTTGATTTTTCTACCGTTAGGTGTGCTTTCACTATTAGTCATATGGTCTAGATTAAAGTTAAAAGCACATACTCCTACCCAAATAATTGCGGGCGCGATTATCGGACTATCTGTACCGTTGACGTTGCATTTTTTTATATAGAAGTGGCAACCATCATGGCGGTTACTGTTTCCTTCCATTCAGACTTCCCTAGGCTTAGGCTCTAACATCTGGTAGTAACCGTTAGCTCACGATCTTAAAGCTAATTCTTTAAAATAGCAACTGCATTGAAGTTAAAACCGGATGTATAGGCCGCAAGAAGTCATCCTTCAGTCTGATAAAGCTTGGCGAGATCACAGTTTCGAAGCTTCTCGTCAACTAGGCGATAATCAACAATCTCCTTTTCAAGCTTTAGTAATGCGTCAATTGATATGAATGGTTCTCCAAATACGTCTTTTAGAAATTGCCAAAACCTGTGCAGGCGAGAGAGTATTCTTTCATCTAGCTTGTTGTTTAAGCGTCTAAGATGCTGGTAAGCCCATGACTGTGTAAGAGATCCTATTTTGTAGGGACTAGGGAAAAGCAGGTCCTTGCATTGATGCACCCTTTTCAGCATGTAGGGAACTAAGGGTTCATTCATAACTATGGGAAACGCTCGTCTACTTGCCTCTTCCGATTCTGTGATTCAACGCTTTTTCCCCTTTTCATCTATTATACTCTTGAACTTTTTTGTAACACTTAAGAAGATGCATACTCCTAACGATTATTAGGTTCTCATCCTTACGAAGTTCAAAGTTTTCCTTTCTTAACGCTAGGACCTCGCTTACTCTTCCTCCGGTCAAAAAAGTGGTTGTGGTGAAACCCCGTTTTCTGTCTTGCCTGCCGTTTTAATCCTTAAAACTTCTAATCATAAATGAAATCTAACATATATGCTTCACGATGTCTTTCGGGAGTCAATAGCAGTTTATGCTCTGTTTTTTGTGACAGGCTCAAAAGCTTCCATAGGTGCTCTGTCTCTTAATTCGTCTTGCAGGTCTCCAAATGTAGAGGTAATCTATAATTCGAAATAGTTCTCCTTCACTATCTTGTGGTCACATTATCTAAGGTATTAGATGACCAATTGTATCAACTTGCTTAGGTTGTTGATTTCTATTGCGTTTGTTCTCTTAGTAACTGTGAAAGTGGGGGATTCGCTCCTGAACCTAATGTAAGTACAATGCAGCCTTTGTGAGAAATCGTTATTGTAAGTCCCTCTCTCTTTAATTCTCTGGCAATATTCTGGAGCTGTGTAAGCCTCTCTAGAAGGGATTTTCCTTTTGCCTCAACTCCAACCCTCAATGTAATAATCTTTGTTCATTAAGTTGACATCGATTTTTTTATTTTCAACTTTCAGCTGAAGGGTCTTCATCCCGTCGGTGAAGAGGCTAACTTCTCCTGATTTGAGAGCGTGAACCAGCCACATAGGTATTCGCAAGGCTTCACCATAAAAAGGAAAGGGATCACTTCTTTTCCGAGACGTACAGAATATCCAACACGACAGACCCGTTCAGTTTGACTTTCAACATGCCAATTTCCAGCGTTAGGTCCTGAAAGCTAAGCTTGACATCAGATCCTTTCCCTGCAAGCTTATCTATCAGTTGCGTCAGAGTTTCACCAAAACCTTTCACAGCTTCCGCCATCTCATCTCACAATCTCAACAAACTAATTTCTTTGCATAAAAGAGTTTTGGTCACCTGTAGGATACAAGGAAGTGGAATCTTCAAAAGGCATACTTGCCTACAAGGTTGTCTACGGGATTGCGAAATCGATAGCTCTGCCCCCTGCTTAGAAAGGAATGGAAACCAAAATTTTGTGGTGGTTTAGACAAAAAGGCTCTTCAAGAGATAGCCAACCTCTTCAGTAAAGGGAAAAGTTTAAGTTTTAAGGAGAAACATGGAAATAATTCACAAACACATTGTCTGGTGAGGTGTTCGCATGCTTCGCTATAACGGTGTAGAAATTGAAGACACGTTCGCCGAAATGTTACCCATGCTGGAGATATCCCCCGCAAACTCCCCTTTTTTATTTTCCAGAACGTTTAACTCAACGGATACTTGTGGCTTGCGTAATCACCTGGATGGCCTGCATGGAACTTTTCCAGTGCATGATGCAGTATGGTTCCATCCTTTCTATCCCTAACTTGAACGGGTATGAGAGCCCATCGTTCTTCAGAATCTCCATAAGTACTAGACTCGCGGGCTTATTTTCGATGCTTTCTCGGAATAGGATGCCGTAGATGTCGTCTATTGTGTGTATGGTCGCATGCATGCAAAAAACCATCCGAGAGGGTCCTCTGGTATCTGCGTCGGCTCGACAAAAAGTTGGACCGTCTAACCCGCGTCATGGTCAATGCGGGCTACGAGGTGCTGATTAAGCCCCATGAACTTTGCAGAGACAACATCGACGCCAAAATATTGGACACCTACATGTTCAGGAAGCGGCTGAAGACCAGCGAACTATGCCGGGAGCTCAACTTACCCTACGACAGCCG
>JASEET010000019.1 GCA_030019335.1 Candidatus Bathyarchaeia archaeon
GAGGAGGCTCAATCAATAGCAAAACGGAAGGAAATGGAAAATTCACGTTCTTAGGTCCATGAAGGTGTAGCGTTTTGTTGTGTGTCGTCAGCTTTGGATGTGTAGTGGATTGTGATTTTTGGGAATGTTTAAATATTAAAATGAATAATTTTAATACAGAGGTGGTTTAAGTGCCTGTTACTGTTACCACGAGGGTTGAGGAAGAGCTTGCTAAAATCATAGATTCTATAGCGAAAAGGGAGGGTATGGATAGGTCTACGGTTATTAGGCGTTTTTTGCTTAGGGCTGTGAAGGATTGGTTGATTGAAAAGAGTTTGGATGAGTATGAGGAGGGTAAGTTAACTCTTTGGCAGGCGGCTGGAAAGTGCGGCTTATCTCTCTGGGAGATGATTAATGAAGTTAAGAAGAGAGAGATCCATGTCCCATACACTTTGGAAGAAATGAAGGAAGACTTGAAGGCTTTTGAATGAGTGTTGTTTCCAACGCCACGCCTTTAATATACTTAGCCAAGATAGGGAGAATGAATTTACTCAAGAAGGTTTTTGGAGAAGTATTCATTCCAGAGGAGGTTAAAGTGGAAGTCGTGGACAAGGGGAAGCAGTTAGGTGAGAGAGACGCCTATATTGTTGAGAAAGCGATAAGGGACGGCTGGCTTAAGGTTTTAAACGTTAAAGTTTTAGAGATTCCGATAAAATTGGAGCCAGGAGAGATCGCTGTTCTCTCGCTTGCTAAGAGGCAGGGACTTAGAGAAGTTTTGGTTGATGAAATCTCCGCAAGAACAGCGGCAAGGTTGATGGGATTAGCGCCGAGAGGCACTATTTTCGTTTTGTTGAAGGCTTTAGAGGTTAGAGAGATTAGTTTGAATGAGTTTTTAGATGCTTTAAGCGAATTGGTAAGACATGGCTTCAGGCTAAAGGAAGAAGTTTATTTGGAGGCTGTTAGAAAAGCAAGGGAAATTTCGAAAGAAACGTATTGAGACTGCTATGATTGAAGTCTTGGGATTCCCCTATTGTTTCTTTCATAGGCTTTTAGCTTCAGCGATGAGTTTGGACATCGTTATGTAGATGCTAATAGTACGCCTCCTCAAACAGTAGTGATGCTTGCATACGTGTACCATCAAGAACGCAGTTAGTAAGGAGTGATTACAGGCACCAAAACTCTTCATTGCCTTTCAGAAAAAGCTATTAGCTTACAACAGTCTCAAAACAATAGCGTGAATTCGCCTACGATGAAATCCATTTTCCCCCACGTTTTAACACTGATCTTAGCCGCGGCGATAGCGTTAGAAACGGTTTCCATCATTGGGTGGTTGGAGCGGGCATTCGCAGGTGGCGATGAGTATTTCCTCTCTTGGCTTAACATCGACTCGTAGATGTTCTTCTCCTTAAGTTTAATCGCACCCATTTAAAGCAGTTTTTATAATCCTCTTAACACTCTGTTTATAATATCTTTACTTATTCTGAAGCCTGTATCCTTTAGCTTTTCCAAGGCGTTTATGAGTCCATGTTTATCAATGAACTTGGCATCGTACATTAATCTTAAGATCTTAAGCGTTCCAATAACGTTTAACTTCATAGACTTGGCTCTTCTACGGGCCAATTTGTCGTCTATCACTGTGTAATCTGCCCTTTCCTCGGAAGCTAACGTTATGGTTTCCGCTTCACCCATGACTAAGGGATCTACTAAAGCGTTGACCAGCAAGCGGTTTTTAACGTCTTTAACTATTACCTATTAATCCACGTCCTTTAATACAAATTTCTTCATAAACGGCTTGCTATCAAAATCTCTTTGAAAATTTGCTTTAATTTGTTGAAGTATCCTAGAGTGCTTAAGGCTATTATGACGGCGGAGTTTAGGACAACTTTGCTCACAGCTTAAGCTCCTTAAGAGCTTCTTTGTCAGTGTATGGATAAGCTGGGAGTCCTCTCTTTCTAAGTTCAAGGAGGAACTCTTGGATGGGTATCTCAGCTATTTCAGCTGCCTTTCCAACACTTATAGAGCCCCTCGAGAAAGCTTCGACTGCTGCGGCTACTTTAACATCTCTTTCGGATAGGGATTCGGGGACTTTAACTTGCACCACTTTCACCGGAATAAACCTCGTTTTATGTATTTCTCTGCAAGCCTTAAAAATGTGTTGTTGGAGCTAAACGGCTATTGTGTGTTTTTGTAGGCTTTTTCTCTCGATCCGATGAAGTGGATCAGTATTCTTTTTCTATCCCAATTTACTTCGTAGACCATTACTTAGAAAGGCAAGGGAAATTTCGAAAGGAACGCAGTGACCTCCTCCCACAGCCTGAAGCCTAGGGCTTCCACTTTTCCTTTGTTTTTACTCCCACATCGCCTCTGCTTCAGGGAGCGTTTTGGAATTTCTGTTGTGGTGCTTCCAAAAAATAGTTTTGTTAGTAAATTTGGTAGTTTTTAAATACTTTTGGTTGTTTTTTGTTTAGTGGTTTTGTTGAGCAGTTTATTGCTCGGGTTTTTAGGGTGGGAAGGTTACGGTTCCTTTCGATGTTGACGTTATGTTTATTAGGTTGTGTACAACTTATATAAGTGGTGGACGATTTGCCTGTGAAGACTATGTCTGCGAGGTTCGACGATGAGCTCTATGAGGAGATTTTGGAGTATGCTAGGGAGAAAGGCATAGCTAAAACGAGGGCGCTTAGGGAGTTGACGAAGGAAGGAGTGAAAAAGTGGAGGTTAACAAAGGCTTTGACCCTTTATAGAGGTGGGAAAGTAACGGTGTGGAAGGCATCGCGTATAGCGGGGGTTCCTCTTTCAAGGATGGTTGAGATTGCTGCGTCCGAGAAGATTCCGATACATTATACAAAAGAGGATTTGGAGAGCGACTTCGAGAGTGCTTTTGGTGAAACTGTTTGAAAGTTGTCCTTAATGCCAGCCCGCTTATTTATCTTGGAAAGAAGAGAAAAACGAGTCTTCTGAGACTGGTGTTCGAAAAGGTTCTTGTTCCTGTAGAGGTAGAAGAAGAGATAATGAAACTCGATGAGAGTCCTGAGGCTGTACAGTTGAGAGATGGTATCAAAGAGGGATGGATAGAAGTGGAGCAGGCTTCTGAAAACAAGAAGAAGCAAATCGCAAAGTTGTTCGGTGAGATAGATAAGGGGGAGGCTGCAGTAATAGCGCTAGCACTTGAAAGACATGGGGAAAACGTCATAATTGACGATGCTGAAGCAAGAACCGCTGCCGAATACTTTGAACTGAAGGTTCATGGCACCTTATACGTAATTTTAGAGGCATATAAGCGCAACATTTTCAAGTCGAAGGCAGAGGTAATAAGTATGGTGAACAACATGCTGAGGAAAAGCTTCTACCTCTCCAGCGAGGTTTATGCAAGGTTTCTGTTTCTCTTAGACAAACTCAAGTGAACGTACGTTAGGCTCAGATGAGAATAATGACGTACGAAAAAAGCCTGTTCGTGAAATACTTGGGGGACTCACCCTACATGTTTTCCTCTGTATTTTTGGTACTCTTCTATGCTTATTTGTGGTGCTTGATAGACAGCTCCAACCATTCTTAATCCTCAAAATATTAGTTATTGAACACTTATTTAGGTTTATGGCGACTTGGTATGAAAGTAAGGTGAGGCTGAAGCTGTTCTTCTAGCCCAAAAATTGGGAACAGAGCTAATTATTGACGAGGGGAAGGCATCGCCTTGGCTAGAGATGAACTAACCTTTAACGAGTTTAGGGAATGTTTAGACGGGTTGATCGCTTCGGGTTTTTGGCTGTCTATAGACGTGTATAACAAAGCTTTAGAGGAGGCTCAATCAATAGCAAAACGGAAGGAAATGGAAAATTCACGTTCTTAGGAGTTTTAGGAAGTCTTTGAAGGAAGTCTTTTTTGATGAGCAGAATTCTGCTGAGGCGTTGGGGGATCGGCGGGGCACGAAAGGTTATGTATTCGAAATGTATAAAATTTAGTGATGGTCTTTATGGAAGAGATAATAACGTCTCGATTTTCAGAGGAGCTGGTGAAAAAGGTGGATCAAGCAGTTTCTAGGGGGCACTTTAAAAGTAGGAGTGAAGCTTTGAGGGTAATTATTGAGGAGTATCTAAAGGAGCATCCTGAATTATTTTTAGGCGACGGGGTTCAAGAGCTGATGGCGAAGGCACCTGTCTTGCGGGATGAGGAGTTGGAACAGATTGGATCTAAGCTCTTTAAAGGTATAAGTGTGGCTAAACTTGTTGCTGAAGGCCACCTTTTCGCTGTTAATTAATTGTTTGACATTTGTGAGAAATTATATATGCTGATTCAAGATTGGTAAGAGAGGGATGTAAGTGAGCAGTGCTGTTAAAAGTTTGCTGGAGAGGAAGGATGCTTTAGAGAGGTTTAAAGAGCTTTTGAGTAAGAACCCTGAAAAGTACGTTCTTGTGACGGAAACGGGGGAGGAGTTCGTCTTAGACTCAGAGGAGGAGCTTTTGAAGCTTGTTGGGGAGAGGAGACTTAAGAACTTCTACTTCGCCCATGAACCTTCAAAGAAAATTAAGTATTTTGTTTACTGCTAGGAGTTAGCTCCTAGTGAAGAGGTACAGGTTTAAAATAGGGGATGACGGCTTAGCGATTTTTTGTTTTGTTCTAGAATCTGATTATGGCGTTTATGATTATGCCTATGATTACGGAAAATGTGATGCTGGTTAGGGTTCCTATTAGATAGTATTCTGCGAAAGGTCTTTGCTTTGCTTTTTCAAATCTTATGATGGATTTTGCTGTGAATATTATGGCAACTGCGGCGGGTTCGTTTAGGATATGAGAAGAACTGTTAATGCTCTTTCTAACATGCCGATTATCTTACCTGCTTCCGGGATGCTTTCCTCTAGTAATATTTTTCTTTGTTGTTGTGTGAGTTTCAACTTTGAGAGGACTTTTTCTACGAGGGTTGAGCCGACGAATACGGCTATTATGAATCCTGTGCAGTAGGCTATGATGTTGAGGATGTGCATTTTTGCCAGCCTTATATGGTTGATTTTGGTGAGTTAACTAAATTTGGTTTACTTAGAAGTTTATCCACGATTTTTTCGGCTTCGTTTATTTCTTTCCATGCTGTCGTTTTGACGGTTTTTGATATGGCTTGTTTAGACACGTTGAAGTGTTTAGCTGCTTGGGTTTGTGTTGCGTTTACGTTTGTTTCAAGGTAGTTTATTATCTGGGTTTGTCTTCTTGTCCATTTTCTTCTTATGTGTAAGATCAAGTGGATTATTGTGTTCAACAGATAGTCCTTTCCTTTGTTGTATGACTTAATAATCATTTCTACTTTTTCTTTTTTTGCTTCTTCTAATGCTTCCCGTGATTTGTGGAAGGCTGGACCATCCATTTCTGAGGGTTTTCTGCTTAACGCTGTGTTAATGCGTCCAATTCCCACTCCGCAGTAAAATTCCGCTTCTAAATGGCTTTTTATGTACTTGAAGATTTGATACGTTTTCTTTGGGGAGATAAGTACTCCTTGAAACTCGTCTCCTAAGACCATCATGAACTCGGCTTGTATGTCTGTTTTGAATTTGCAATTTACGTCCTCCAGTAGTGCTAAAACCTCTTTTTGAACAAAAGCTCGGTTGCGCAGTTTCTTAGATCTCCTTAAATCTATAGTCATAACGCAAAAGCTTTTGTTTAGCATAGTAAACCCATGAAGGTTAATTTATTGAAGTTAACTTTTAAAGGTTTACTATTTTTTGATGGTTGGAGATGCAGCTTCGTCTGTGTTTGATGTTGTGAGGGTTAGCTTTTGTTAAAATCGTGGGGTTGTGGCTGTTATATTTTTACGAGTTTTATTTTTCTTTTGTAAAAGTGGGCTTTTTCTGGTGATTGTACGTGAATTTCGAATGGTTCTTTTATTCCAGCTTTCCAGAGTTCAGCGTGTATTTTTGCTGGTTTTAATTTTGTGATTATGAGAATGTCTATGTCGCTTGAGTAGTTGTGTTCTTTCTCTGCAACTGACCCGAATAGGTAGGCTTCTGCGTTTACATCGAGTTTTTTGATTGTTTCTTTGATGGTTTGTAGATGTTTCTTTAGGTTTCTGAAAGCTTCCTGTCTTTTTAGAGCAGTTTTTACTAAGATTTCATGTGACATTTTTCATTATTTCCTTAACTGCTGTTGTTAGTTTTTCTGCTTCTTGTTTGGTGAATTCTCTCATCACGTATCTAGATGTTATATAGGCGTCTTCTAGCATGCCCAGTTCCAATAGATAATTTTTCAGTATGCTTTGTATAATAGGTTTTTTATTTTCGGGAACTAGATCTGACAGTATTTCCAGGAGACCTCTGACACTGTGTGTTCTGGGGTAGTCAATGCCTTCTGCTAGCACTTTCGACTTTAAAAATAGTTGTAGGGCTTGTTCGAGGCTGAAGACTGCCAAGTCATAAAAGCCTTTGCTTGTTTGATATTCAGCAGTTTCCAGAAATTCTTTCGATCTTTTAAGTAGGTGTCTTTCCTCCTCTTTTCGGGTCACAGTATACCCTTCTTTCTTTGACATAAAACTATTGATTATAAATATTTAAGTATGTGACTTTTTTGTTTGGCTTATTTGGATGCTTGTATTAGTTTTAAGCCTAAGTGTGTTATTCTTTTGAAGTGTTCGTCTTTTGTTTTAAATGCTAAACATTTGTTTTGCCTAGGGTTTTCTAAGGGTTTGTATTGTTTGGTTAAGCGTAGGGTTGAGGAGAGTGGTGGAGAGTTTAGGAGCACAGAAAGATTATCTGGAGTTTGTTTTAAGAGAAGTTTCGCGCGCGAGCCTTTTTTGCAACCATCTCTTTCATGACGTGTGCCCTGAGATTTCTTAGCTTCTAGAAGCTTTTCTGTGTGCGTGTGTTGATAGGTAGGCTGCGGCTATTAGGAAAATTGTTGTTGTGGCTATGAAGACGTATATTAGGCTTCGAATGTTTTGCGTGTGTTCCAGTAAGAGAGAAGTGTAATTTGCTTGCAGTTCGGAGTAATCCTGATAAGTTGTGTTCAACGCGTTGTATCTTTCTAGTAGTTGGCTGTAGCCGCTTAGAAGCGTACTGTAGTTGCTTAACAGTTCATGGGTTGTCAAGTTTAACATGCTATAACCCTCTAGTAGTTGAATGTAGTTGTTTAGAAGCGTGCTTTGGTTATTCAGGAGTTCATGGTATGTAGAGTTTAAGTCCTTGAAATCTATTTGCAACTTAGCGTATTTGTTGAGCAGTTCGTTGTAAAGGTGCAGTAGCTTGGAAGAGATTATTGTGATGGTGGACGTATGTGAAATATAGATAAGCGTGTGTGTTGTCTGAAACATTAAGTAGGGTTGGAGTGATTTCTTCTTCATCAACGAGCACGATAAGTGGACAGTTCATTAAGTTGGTGGGAGTCGCAACTCTGCAGAAACCAACAGCCAGCAGTACACTCTTCGCCTGTGACATTGATGAAATATGTATGTTCATCCATATAGTAATTTTTTTATTTTTGGACTATAGCCATAGTTATGCGACGTTTTCTTTTATTTTCAAAGTTTATAACGATGTTTCGCTCACTTTTGAGCTTTGAAGATGCGGTCTTCTAGCGATAAGTTTTAGGAAAGAAAATTTGGATAAAAAGGGGGAAGTGTTGCCCTCTTTTTGAGGGGTTTAAGCCAGTTTGCTTCGTAGCATGTAGGCTGTGGCTGTTGCGACTAGGAATGCTAGAATTGAGAAGGCTACGGCGATCCATACGGGCGTTAAGTCTATTGGTACTCCTTTCTCTAGTATGTCTGATACGTTGGTTTTTACGGTGCCGAGGGCTGTGTTGATTGTGGCTAAGCCTCCATCGTCGACGTTTTCTACGTATCCTTGTATTGTTCCGAGGGTTGTCTGAATGTTAGCTATTTTTGTTTCCCAGTCTATGCCGACAACTTTGAGGTGTATAGCGTCTACGCTTGTCTGGATTAGGCCTAAGGTTGAGTTAATCGTCGCTGTTGTATTGTTAAGGCTGATTAATTGGGCGTTAATGTTTGCTATATCGGTCTGGATTAGGCCTAAGGTTGAGTTAATCGTCGCTGTTGTTTGCTGGATGTCTATGAGCCTTGCGTTAATTGCTGTCAAGTCCGCCTTTATTTCCGTTAAGCCCGGTATTACTATGGTGGCTATGTTATCCCTGATCTCTTTTATCCATGTGTTCCATCCCGTGAGTGTGGGGTTGATCTCGAAGGATTTTATTGCTCCGCCATAGCTTGTCCCTTCAGGTGTTACTTGTTTTGCTGTGACGACTAGGGTGTAAGTGACTTGGGGGGCGTTTAATGGTATTTGGTAGTATGTTCGGTAGACGCCGCCTTCTATTTGAATTGGTTTGGGTAGGTCTATGAAGTGGTTTTCATTGGCGTAGTAGAACCATAATCTGTGCTCGGTGAAGTTAACGTCTATGGGTATGCCTCTACTGTCTAGCGTCATTATGTAAAACTCTGCTGTTTCGCCTAGGAAGTGTATTGGGTTAGTGTCTATCATTACGTTTATTGGTCCAGCTATCGTTGTTGTGACGATCACGTAGTTTGTCTTGGCTTCCCTATCCCAGTCTCCGTCCGCCTCTGTGACGTTTAAGGATACTGTGTATATGCCTTCATTTGTGTATGTATGTTTGGGGTTTTTTTCCGTGCTGGTGGTGTTGTCTCCGAAGTTCCATAGGCGACTGATTATGCCGTCGTATGACGTGCTTAGGTCGTAGAATTGGACTGTTAGTGGCGGTGCTCCGAATAGGGGTGTGCCATAGAAATCGGCGTTTGGCTTGCTGTCGAAGACTGTGATGTAGTTGGGTTTGGTTTCTGTGAGGGTTATGTTTTCTCCGTCTCCAACTACTGTGAGGCTGACTGTGTAGTTTCCGTCTTGTCTGTAAGTGTGTGTTGGGTTTCTTTCCGTGCTGTTTGTTCCGTCGCCGAAGTTCCAGAACCAGCCTGTTATGTTTTTGAAGTTTGTGGATGTGTCAGTGAACTGTACAGTTAAGGGTTCCACTCCGCTGGTTGGGGTTGCCGTGAAGTTGGCTGTTGGCGCGAGTGTTGGTATGGTAAGGTTGAGGTCGACGATTGTGCCTGATTTCATGGGTATTCTGGTTACGTTAAAGTTTTCAACCCACATGTCTATGGGTGTGTCATCTGCTGGACCGCTTACCGCTACAAGATAGTAGCCTTCCGCGTCTGTTGTACAATTCGCTCCTGGAACAGGTTCTGTTCCTACCTTTGCCCATACGAGATAACCCGCAGAAGCCCTTTGTTCTCCGATGAACACGTAGCCATGCACAGTCATGGGTAGTGGTGGCGGCAGCTCTGCCATTGTTAGAGATATAGCTGGCAATAGTAACATGGCAAGCATCGCTGGGATTAGTAAGGTCAAGACTTTTCTCATACTCATCCCTCAAAAAAGAGGGTGTTATGGAAGCGGTGGTATCAGCACTTCTTCCTCGTACATGTAGATCCAGAAGCCTTGTCCGGGTGTGAACTTATGGGTTGGGTCGTCTCTATTACGAATGTCCCAAGCTTGTTTTTTTGCGTCCCACACGAAGAGGATCTTGAAGTAGCTTGCGTTTCGTACGCTTGCGAGGTATTCGGCGACCGTCATGTCACTTGTGGATTTGAAGCCTGCTAGAACCCATCCCTTAGTTAGAGTGTAGGTTGGCGGTATTCCTCCGGGCGGCGGCATTTTACTGCCGCTTACAATCATCACGTCGTAGGCTTTCATGTGGACCCAGTAGCCTTTTCCATCAGTCATTGTTGTAGGGTTTGAAATCCACGAGTCAAGGTTTTGGTCGTATTCGTATACTACGGTGACGCCCGCTATGCCTTGTTTCAGTATTAGGGATAGTATGTCTGTTCTGGCGGCGCTTGCGGGTATCAGCGGCAGAGATATTAGGTTCCAGCCTTCGTAAAGCTCGACCGGACACCATTCGCCTTCTGGGACCACGCCGGTAAATAGTACGATTTCATCGCTGGGGTTCAGACCGAAGTCTTCTGCTATCACTGTTATGTTAACAAACTCGCCCGCGTAGCCGTATAGCACGACTATACGCTGGAACGCTCCGTATTGCCAAGTCACGCCTGTAAATTCAGTGGATGTCACCTCATCCTCACCGATCGTCCACTTAAGGGTGCCGTTCACATACAGCATGTAGTCCTTTACGCCTACTAGATCCTTCGCGTACAATCCACGAATTATTACTCCTCCACATATGGCTTCCGCTGGCGGCGTGAACCCTATCTCGTACGGCGGTTCTAGGTCTCTGCTAATCTTCACTTCCATCTCGCTCGTGTGGTGGCTTGGCGACGCCGTGTCGGTGGCATTCACATATAAAATCCAGAGCTTATCCTCAAGCGGAGTAGCAAAGCCTGTCTCTATGTGCTCCCACACTGGATATCCCTTGTACTCCTTAGCGGTTGGCGAGAACGTCCATGGTTGGAGTGTGTCATTGATATATATTCCGGTGAGCGGTCCGATGTCTTCAAGCCCGTAGTTTGCCACGGTCACGTTTATGTCTATGATGGTTGTGCCTATGCCTATGTAGAATGTTGACCCCACCGGTGTGGCTGGTTCGACTTCTATCCATATGAACGGCGCGGTGTTGTCGACGGTGGTTGAAGCTGGCTTTGGATACTCAGTGGCCACGTTGCCTACGTAGTCGGTGACGTTGAAGTGCACGTTTAGGGGTCCATCGGGTATGGTCTCCGTGTTGATGTAGCGGAACGCGAAGTCGTATGTTCCCGTAACGGTTGGAGAGGCATATAGCTCGAACCTTGTGTCGTTTACGACGACGGTTGGCAGGGCATTGACGTCATCGTGCACGGTGATGTTAAGCCAGAGGTAGCCCCCAGCGCCGACCGAATAGTGAGGAACTGTTGGCGCATCTACCGCTATGGTAGGCTTCTCCACATCAACGGTTACCTCTACGGGCATTAAGGCCTTCTTCTCAGCCGTGTTAGTGCACTCAATCCCCCACTCGTAGATCGTAGTGGAGGTCGTTTTTCCGGTTGTCATCTTGAACTTGAATACAGCTGATCCGGTTAAGGGGATCTCGTAGCCGCCAGTAGCCCTGAAGATCACTATTCCCTTGACGCTGTCATGGTCATCTATTACCCACATTGGCGGCGCACTCATGTCCACAAACGTCCAGCCGTCAGTAATCGGGTACGTTATGTTAACCTTATATATCGATGCTTCGGACACATCGTTTGTTACGGTAATGTCGAACCATAGAATCTGCTCAGCGGAGACTACGTCAGGCGATATCGTGCGTGCGAACGTGCGTGGCTCTCCTTCTGGATATGGCGCATCCAGCCACGGGTCATAAGCCACATTTGCGCTTACGGCATCTCCAGAGCCGAAAGCAACTCCTGAAGGTCCTGTTGCGTCGCCCCACCAGTTCAGGGTTGCCTTAATTACCGCTGCAGCCAAGGACGCGTTAACGCCGTACTCGCCGTTTCCCACTATATTGTTGTAGTAGATGACGTTGTTGTCGACTTTTTTCACAAGCACGCCGTAGTGGCTGTTGTCCTTGATGTCGTTGCCCTTGATGGTGGTGTAGTTGGCATTATCCCTCAGGTAGATGCCCACGCCCTTGGATGAACCTCCCACGTTATTCGAGATGGTGTTATTCTCTATGAGCGTTGTCCCGTTTGTGCATCCGACCTCTATGCCTGCGTCGTTCCAGCCTGTCTTACCACTAGGCCCGTTGCCCGTGAACTCGTTGTTCGTGATGTTGCTGCTACCCCTCAATACATAGGATACGAAGCCGTCCCACTGGTTGTCGAACACCCTGTTGCCTACAATGCCAACCTCAGCATATTCCGACTGAATGCCGGCGGCTCCGCTCCCGTTAACAACACAATTTGTTATGGTGACGTTGCTAATGTCACTCTTATCTACGGTCCCGATTGCTATGCCTCGATAATCCCCAATCCCATTACTATCCAGATCTGGTGCTCCCGTTACATTCCACCCAGCGTTCATAACTCTAAAGCCCTCAAAGTGGACATCGCTGGCGTTAATCCACACAGCACCGTACCCAGCTGCCCCGCTACCCTTAGCCGTTTGTGCAGTGGCGTTAATGATCACGGTTCCATTCGCTATCAGACTCAATGACTTATTGACTGCTATCGTCTCATTATATATCCCAGCAGGCACATAAACCGTCGCACCTGCAGAAGCGATATTTATCATTTCTTGAATTCCTGAACCTGTGTCTGCTTTGACTGCTGGTATGTTGATGACGCTGAGTGTTGACAAGGTTATCAATAGTATGAGTACGGTTGTGATCGTCTTGTTTAGTGCCTTAGTTTTCGGCATTTTACTTTTCCTTTCCTTTTCCTTTCTTAATTTTGCGCTCTTTCAGGGTGCCGTTATCACCCTCCGGGGCCACACCCGACCACACGGTAGGCCGCGTGGCTATCTATTATCGAGTAACACTCTATGTTCTGTCTATTATAAACTGTATCGCACATCTTAATACTTATAATTGATGTAAACAAACACCCTACTTTGTCTACGAAAATGAGCAATTTGTATACAAGAACAACATGACTACTGCTTCTTGAAATCTAGGATAATCATGCCCCTCATCTGGCCTCAGTCTCGTAGCCCAGAGACTCCATAACACCCTCAACATAACTCATAAGCAACTCAGTGTTCTCTACCAAGCTCCTTCCAGCGTCTAATCTCCAGCTTCTTCAACTCAGGGTCTTCCACAAATGCCTCCTGATTCCTTAAGTTGAGAATCTCCGTATCCTCAGTTATCAGAAGCCCGACATCCACCGATTGGGCAACAATGATCGCATCAAAAACATCCAGACCGAGACCCTTACTCCACATCAAGTTGAAACGAAAATCATCGCCCTTGGTGTAAGGGCGAAAGCAAATCCTTTCATCATCCCTTAAGACAGCCAGATTGTCTCCGAAGTTTTCTAAAGCATCCGCATACACCCTATTCATCCTTGAAAGCCTGAACAGCTTGGCCTTCGCTTCATAAATTGACAGTTCACTAACATACACCTTATCAAGCCTCGACAAAAACTTCCTAAATCTCTCTACAGTAAATCCGTCAACGTCAATGTCCAACTGAAAGAAAGGTAGAATGAAGGTTGTGTCCAGAAAAACCTCTAAAATCTCACCTAGCTTCAAGTCTCTCAGCTAGCTCCTTCCTCAGCTTCGAAAGCTCCTCAAGCCTGAGGGGCTCCACAATTATCCTTG
>JASEET010000001.1:0-296235 GCA_030019335.1 Candidatus Bathyarchaeia archaeon
TTTTGTTGCTGTTAATGCTCCGGCTAATGTGGAGTTTGTGTCTCCTGGCACAATTACTGGTTTAGTTCTTGTTTCTGTAAGATTTTTTCTAGGCGTAGCATTATTTTTGCTGTTTGTTGTGCGTGGGTTCCGCTTCCTACGTTTAGATTTGCTATAGGGTCTGGTAAGCTTAGTTCTTCAAAGAATATTTTTGTCATCTCATAATCATAATGCTGACCAGTGTGGATTATGTCTAAATGGATTTGTTTGTCTTTACTTGCCAAGTGAATGAATGGTGCAGACTTAACAATCTGAGGACGAGCACCCAATACCAGTGCTACTTTTACTTTGTTCAATTTCTGCGCTCCGACGTTTTGAGGGCAAGTATGTATATATAAGCGCTTTCATGTTCTTAAGAAATTGGGTTTCACGTCTGGTGGTGAGATGAATGAAAATTCTCCATGTATGGGACCAAGCTGGGGTTGGAGCTTGTCTTAGCAAAGTATCAGAGACTTCTTGGTCATGAAGCGCAGGTTATAAAAAGGTATGGGTTCGACCCTATGGTATTGACGAATTTTACAATACAAGATGCTTTGATGTATCGGCATGGAGATTTTATCAAATCGCCAGGTCCTTGGCTAAAGATTTCGATATATTGCATATCCATAGCGCGTACAAGCTATGCCTAGTTATGCCATTTGCCAAGAAGGTAATCGAATTTCACGGTTCTGACCTTAGACGTCATGACTCATTACTTAACAAAATAGGACGGAAAATGGCAGATAAAATAATTGTGTCTACACCTGATCTATTAGAGATTGTCGAGGATGCTGTTTGGCTGCCTAACCCAGTAGACACAGATCATTTCGTTAGAAAAGGTCATTTCAAACCCCATACAGCGTTATACGTCCATAATTGGTATGAATCAGAAGAAAAAGCATACGTATTAGCTGATGAGTACAACTTAGATCTCACGGTGTTAGACAGATCAAAGGGGGTTGTGATCAAGTACAAAGACTTCCCGGCATATTTGTCACAATTTGAATATTTCATTAGCCGACATGCAATAAGGTCCTTAAGCAAGACTGCGTTAGAAGCGCTGGCTTGTGGATTGAAAGTTATTCGATGGGATGGAGAAGTGTTACAGGGATTGCCTGATGAGCACCGTCCTGATAAGGTAGCCAATAGAACCATCCAAATCTATGAAGAAATCCCTTGAAATTGCGCGTGTCTATATAGTCTGCAAATAAATAGAGGCCCATTTTCCTATCCTAAAACGAGCACCGCTTATGTGTATAGAGGTTTACAGCAGATGCCAGCATCAGAGTTCACGCGTACTACATTTGTGTGTTTCTACATATAAGATCAAAACGTGGCTTAATCGAGGGAAAAACAACCAAACACGACTAGGGATAAACCTAATCCAAAAACTACGTTTAGGCAACCCGCAATTATCTCCATACACTTTTCCATATTTTTCTAACTCTCTAACTCCATATAGCCTCACGTGACCTGGGGTTGACCACCATCCTTTCCCTACAATCCTCTTAACAGGTCAACTGGTGAATATCTATTCGGGGCTACAAATACTACATGCTTCCCGACACAGATAATCTCCTCGATGCAATCCTCCCGAACGTGCTCAATTATCGCACACGCCCATACAAAATCGAAAATCCTATCTTTGAATGGCAAATTAGTAACTGAACAAATAACTTTATTCCGATATGACGATTTAACTAAAGATTCCTTCTTAACATCGACACCAACGGTCTCCCCCCTCTACGCTCTAACCTTATTATACAATCCCTCTCCACATCCACAGTCAAGAATTAATCCTCTTGCCATACCAGCGAACAGAAGACGGTTCTCAGAAAATGCACTGGACACGTGGCACACTTCCCTTTTCCAGTAGTTACTGTAGATAGAGAACACATAAATGATATAAAAGTCAACTTCAAAAAGCTAGCACCTGCCAGCGTACCTGTCATTGTCATATACTTTTTGTTTTTAATTAACCCCATGCAATAGTATATAACGGATGTGTCATTGGCTTAAGACCCTTTAAGCAAAACTGCATTAGAAGCATTAGCATGCGGTCTCAAAGTGATTACGTAGGACGGCAAAATGTTGAAGAAACTGCCGTTAGAAAATCATCCAGAAAACGTGGCAAAGCAAATTTTCAACATCTACCTAAAATGTAGAAGAGGTCAAGTGTGGTCACAAGAAGGTGACGATAGAAATACACCAGAGAGAAAATGGAAAAGCTGGAAGAAAAGTTTAACATAGAAAAAATAACTGAAAAATCATCGAGTATATGAATCAATGTGATAGATACTTATTCAAGTTTAACTCTTTAATGCATGTATATATGTTGTAAATTTTAGTCTCCGTATTTTGAATGTTGCCTCTTCAAGCATTCGCTGCATTTCATCCGAATTTTCAGAAATCTCCATAACGACATGTTTAGTTTTCTTTAAAGTTTCTTTTGCTCCTACAAGAACCTGATATTCAGAGCCTTCAACATCTATTTTCAGTAGTTTTATTGCTGGAATTTTCTTACTTACATCATCTAAAGATACTGCTTTAAGTGTGAAGGATTTACTTCCATGCCATTTAACCGGTGAAGCCCATCCATAGTAACCTTCAGGCAGGTATACATTTAAAAGCGACGAATTGCTCCAAGCGGCTTTACCTATCACTTTAATATTTTTAAGATTATTAAGGTTAACATTCAATTTTAGAACTTTAACCGTGTCTGGTATAGGCTCTAGCGCAATTACTTGCCCTTCTTCTCCAACAATTTTTCCTGCTAGAACCGAGTAGTAACCAATATTGGCGCCTACGTCTACAAAAACGTCGCCTTCGCTTAAGCATTTCAATATCAACTCGTTTACATCGCCTTCTCTTCCCGGCATCACGTTGTAAAGGTCGTCGCTGAACCTTCTTACATAAAAGTAAACACCATAGTTTTTGAAGTATACTATGCCCGAAACGTAAACTTTAGGTGAAAGCGCCAGCGGAGGATAAATTGAATAGGCAAAAGCGTCTATGATTGATGAAAAGATTAGACCTAACTGCATTTTAAGGGTGGTTCCCCTCCCGTGCTCAAGAATTCTCAGCCAAAACCTAAACCTACCAAGTAAACGTCTCGGAATGGTAAGAACCTTCATTCTATGAATTCCCTATACAGTTGAATAATTTTGCTGATTCTCTCGCAGATATTAAATTTTTCCTTCGCAATCTTCCCTCGATGAGTTTCTCTATAAGCCTTAAAAGGCTAATGCATTCTGGCATCTTCTTTGAAGTTGAAAAATCTTAGGCTTAAAAGATCTTTTCATCCTCCGATGACTTTTTCTGCAGCCTCGTTTGCCTTTTCAAGAATCCTCTCAACCTCGCGAATCAGCGTCTCATCCCTAACCTTCGGAAGCAAAGCCACAGCTGTTTTATAGGCTGGACGGTAAATAGCCCTGTCAATACGTGTCTCCCTATCTTTCACCGTAACATACCATTGCTCCTTCTCCCCAGCCCCTACAACCCTCACAAAACCCCTCAACTCAGCCAAAGCACCCTTCAGCTTTAACTCGTCAGCCTTCCTCTGACCAGCATCCACAACCTCAAAACGAAAGTAACAGACCCGGTTTGAACATTCACATTCCCTTCACCATTACCAAAACACGTTACACAACTTAATTAAATACCTAGGGAGAGGTAGGCTGATAGAAAAATCACGATTAAATACTTAGCCTTTTCCCAACCTTTTCAACTTTCCCTTCGACAATGCTCAATGACGCTAAGGCAAGAAAACAAAAACAGAAGAAACATCAGCGAGGGTTGCATCACCCGAGACCACGCAGTTTGTCAGCGAACTTTACTGTTTCTTGTATCTCCTCCATGGTTTCCCAAGAAAATCCTATAACAAAGAATGCGCCACACCTCAATCCAATTTCTTTACATTTTCTCACAACATGCTCAACAACAGATAGGTCAAGGTTCTTGTGGATAACCTCATCCAGCACTCGCTGACTCCCGCTTTCAGGTGCAATGATTATCTCTGTAAACCCTGCCTTCTTCATCAACTCCAACAATTTTGGTGAAAGCTTGTCTGCTCTGACCCCTTGAATAGCGTCAAACTCCGCTTTAACGCCTTTTTTGATGAGAGTTTCACATATTTGTTCAAACCTTTCAGGAATCAAAGTCATGTTTTCATCACCAAAAGTTATGTGTTTTACTCCGTATTCTGTAACTAACATTTCAATTTCTGAAACGACAGATGCCACACTTCTGGCTCGCCATCTCCTGCCAAGCAATGTATGGTCAGAACAAAAAATACAGTTGTAAGGACAACCACGACTGGTCACAACAGAAACTCTTCTGTACCTACGCAATTTAAGTAAATACCATGCCGGAAAGGGTAGACTGTCAAGGTTGCTTATGAATGGTCTTCTTTGGTTCAGTTTGACTTCTTCTTTTGCTTTGTAACCGATGCTTTCCACCTTTTCAACGTTTGGATAACAGAGCAAGAAGTCACGGAATGTTTCTTCTTCTCCCTCCCCAACACAAACGTAATCAATTGACGGATTCGATAAAGCGTCATAGGGATACAGTGAAGCCCATGGACCTCCAACAATAACCGGTTTTTCATCAAGTTTCTTTGAAGTTTCTATTATCTGTTTTTTCCATAATGAAAGCCCAGTTATCCCAACTAGGTCATAATCGTCTTTTGGCAAAGGCTCAATGTTCATGTCGATTACCTTAACTTTATGACCTAGAGATTTTGCTATGGCAGCTATACTTGCCAGTCCCGTAGGTGTGTAACCTTCAAACCTGTATCGTGGACACACTAACAAAATATTCACTGATTCTCACCAAGCAATTGTTTGTAAACATCTATATGTGCTGAGACTACTTTTTCTGTGGAGTGAAATTCTTTTACGTAGCCTTTTTCTCCCAATGTACGCCAATGTTCACTTTCCAGAAGGAAATCGAGATTTTTCCTTAAAGATTCCGCATTAGACTCTGCCTAAGCGCCAAAGTTTGCGGCAAAATCATCTGGGTTCTGAGTTGAAAGTATCGCACATTTATGAGCACACGCTTCAAGAAAACTAACAGGGAGACATTCATAAAAACTTGTGTTGACTAATATCCATGCTTTCTCGAGCAACTCTTTCTTTAAATTTCCAGCGTCAAAACCCATGAAGTGAATGTTTGCCTCTTTAAACCTTGAATGTAACTCTTCGTCTTTTCCTGGGAAATGGCTTCTGCCCAATAAATAAAAGTCCACTCTAGGAAAATATGTTGCTAACTCGCAGAACATTTCTGGTCTCTTTATTGGGTCTAGTCGTCCTAGAAACAAGCATGTTGGTGGGTTAGACTTTTTGGGTAAGGAATCTGGCACATCGACCATATTGGGTAACCAAATTGGCTCTTTTGTTAATTTGAACATATCTTTAACGGAAGGAATTTTGTTTCTGGTAAAAGCTCCAAAGCCTCCATAAACACCCCAAGCAAAAAATTCATCGGCAACCAAGAGAATCTTCAAACTATCACCACTTTCAAGATATTCTCAAATCATTCTAAACATCAATAGCCATACATTCATGGTTTATAGGTAAACCAAGCTTCCTTTTTAGTTTTTCTTCGCTTATCCACACTTGTTCTTTGATTGAACCATAAACATTAGAATATACTTAACATACATTTAATCGATAAACATAAACCTAAACTGACTCTAGCTACCGCGAACATCGATCTCCAAGCTTGTTCATTAACTCCTTTTGAAGAGCCTCTGCACTTTTTCTAACTTCTTCAAGCTCTTTGCATATCTCATTATCTTTGATCTCGGTTTTCCGCTTTTCGTTTGACTCAAGAATCAAGCGCAAAAACTTTGAGCTATACACGCTTAACAGCAATTCAGTGTTCGGTATTACACAACGTCCACCAATAACATCTGGAAACATTACATGCCCATTAAGTCTCACACGACGCGCATCCTTAAAAATCCACAACATCCCCAAAATCAATTTTCAGGTTCATCGAAAAGGTAAAAGAATTATTAAACATTTCATAATCTAAATTCCGAACAATCATAGTTATCAGCTGGACGAAGAATATTGAACACTTATAAGCGAAGATTATTGGTTACCGGCGCAAGCGGATTGTTAGGCAACAAAATAGTTGAGCTCGCTAAAAACGACTACACAGTTATACCCCTTCATAAAACCAAGCCGCTACATTCAAACTCTTTAAACCTCTTACATAAGCTTAAACCAGATGTAGTAATCCACACGGCTTCCGAAACAAACGTGGATAAATGCGAAACCGAAAAAGAACACGCTTGGAAAATAAATGTTGAAGGAACCCGCAACATAGCCCTTGCCTGCACCAAAGCAGGCACAAAACTCGTCTACATATCCACAGACTACGTCTTCGAGGCAAAAAAGGCAACTACGAGGAACAAGACAAGCCAAACCCAATAAACTATTACGGCGTTACAAAGCTTGAAGGCGAAAACCAAGTCATCTATCCTGCAAAAACTACGCTACACTCCGCACAAGCGTCTTATAGCGCGCGCGAGTGTCAAACGACTAGCAAAAATATCGACACTGGTATTCCTAAGTAATTTCTTCCTTCGACAAGAGCATCATCTGTCAGAATTATGCCCTTGTGTGACTTTCCACCTTTCATAAAATCTATTATACCATACACGTCATTTCTATGAATCACCGGCTTATACTTCAATTCGATTGGCAGGAAAGCATTTTCCAGCTTCGCCACAAAATCTACCTCCCGTTTTTTGCTACTTTCCCAATAAAACAGCTTTGTTGTGTAATCGAATTGCGGACTTGGCTCAAGATCAAACAAAAGCCGGATCATGTGATCACAAACAACAGATTCTACGAGTCTACTTTTCTTCTCCGGAATCCCGAGAAACTCCATTGACCCATCAAAAGGATGCCTCTCGCCTAAAGCCCACCATTTGAGCGCGTGGAAAATGAACGGATCGGTAAAACAGATCTTTTTTGCCTTTCTGTAATATGGCACACCTTTATCTTTGTCAAGCTGATGGATGTAGGAAACTACGAAACTGTTTTTAAGTATGTCAACATACCAGCGGGCGGTGTCATGCGTAGAAATTTCCGTCTCGTCTTTAAGGGCGTTCCAACTGACTTGAGAAGACAATGTTTCAATAATCCTTTGCATTATCTGTCGCAAGTACACCTCGTTACCACCCCATCTCGCAATGTCCCTGATTATTAGGTTTACATAATCGCTGTAGACTATGTCAGGTATAGTTCCTTGAGAGATGTAACTGTGTGTGGCACGGGGGACACCGCCTGTGATAAGAAAATCTTCAAAAAGACCGTGCAAATCCTTCATATAAGGCCTAAGCTCATGAATGCTTTTCTGTATCTCTCCTTTTGCCAAATCACCCAATAGTTGTAGTCTACTGCGTTTAGATAGAAGATTCAAACGACGAAGAACTCTAAGTATCTCGAGGTTACGTGTTTCCACATACTCAGGAAACTTTGCGCCAAGCAAAATCTTGTCCGGAAGATTTTCTCCGAGTTTATCCACTTCGCCTCTTCTTCCAGCAAGACTCTCAGTAGCCTTCACCAAGTCAATACTATGGGATCCAGTAACCACAACCAAGCAATTCCTCAGCTTACCAGTATCATAAAGATACTTAATGCTACGCTGCCAATCCTTAACTGCGGAAACTTCGTCAAGGAACAGGAACAATCTATCTTTGGAAAATCTCCGAGCCCATTCCACATACTCGCTGATTATTGCAGTCAACTTTTCAGAACTCTCAACCTGATCACAAGTCCAATAAAATATTCTGCGACCATCAACACCACCCCGAAGTAATTCCCTTACCTTAAGCTTTACAAGCGTAGTTTTACCAACTTGCCTCGGCCCTCGCAAACTATAAATAACGTTAACATCCCATTGAAAGGTTTCAACAATCCTCGGTCTCCACTTAAAAGACGAGCTTTCCCATGTTGCAATCAGCGGATCACTTTCAATTAGGTGTTTATCTCTCCACCAAGAATTCTGATCGCTAAGACTAGGTGTAACCAATTCTTATTGCCCTTGCGTTTCTAGTCGCAAGCCACTTATAAATGCTTTGCGATCAAACTCGCAATAATCTTACACGGAGGCAGAGCACATGCTTGATTTATCTCATTTTTCATGATTGAAAGCAGTCTCAGAGAAAGCGGTGTCTTTTCCAAGATCATGGGACCGCAGATGCTCAAAGGGACTTTGAGAAGTTATTTGATTTATTATATTCTCTAATGTAGGGCTCATTCAAGCCGCCTGTTTGGATGGCACAGACCTGCCGGCGTGGAGCAGCAGGGACCCCCACGACAACACCCGAGGGCTTGGAGATCCTGAAGCAAGGCTTGGCAGAGGCCCAGAAGGCTTCTACCTTGGCTACAGAAGCCTATTCCTAGTTGACATGGAGGGCTTCCCGCTGGGTCATGTGGAGGCTCCGGCCAACCGCAACGAGAAGGAGATGGTTGAACAGCTCATAGACGAGGTTTTAGGCAGGACTTTGAGGTTGAACTTGTGGCTGGGGACAGCCAGCTGGAGTCCCAGAGGGTTTTCCAAATGCTGGAGCAGAGGAGGATCAAGCATCTTATTCCTTGGCGGAGGGTGAGGGGGAGGATGAACCCTCCTGACGTGTTGACTGTAAAGGACAGGATCCAGGCGGAAGGCCCGGAGCATAAGCGAGTGGTGTTTGGGCGCCTGAGAGCCAGCGTGGAAAGCTTCGTCTCAGCCCTGAAGAACCATCTAGCCTACGAACAGTTCACATGGAGAGGCTTGGAAAACGCCTCAATCCACACAAGCCTAGTCCATTGCGTGGTCTACGCAGCGGCAATCGCCGCCTCAAAAATGGGAAGACCAGACCTAGCAAGGAGCATAGCCTACTTCGCATAGCCCTCCAAGCCCAGGGCAGAATAGGATGAAGTAGGATGCACCCTGTTCAAGGCGAGGATGAAAAGCCCTTCTCGCCCCAGCCAGAAAACAAGAAGGGACGCAAAACCATCCACGAAACCTGAAACCACCCACAAAGCCCAATCAAACACAGCACAACCCACTTTAAAAAGAGAAAAACACCGTTTTCAACGAATTATTTAATTCCCCTGCGCGAACAGCAAAGCGTGTTTTAATAGGCCCTAAAGTAGAAAATGTTATATCCCACTGTTTCTGAAACTTTACAACCACATAACAACAAGTGATTTGAGTGTTAAAATTGGCTGAAGCCAGAATAGTTGTTGATGGCGTCGTTCAAGGAGTTGGATATGGAGCTTTAGTCAGGCAAGTTGCAAGGCAATTAAGTTTAAAAGGCTTGTTAGAAACCTGGAAGATACAAAGGTTGAAATTTTCTGTGGGGGTCCACGTGATAAGATAAATGAATTTTTGAAGAAAATTGACAGAAAAACAAGAACTGAAGACTTCTTAAGCATTAACGTAGCTGAAATCAAATGTTTCCGGGAAGGCCACGAGAACTATCGGTCGGCGTGGAGAGAATATAAGGGGTTTGAAATAGATTATGGTGTTGAAAAACTTTCGCCTTTTGAACAGGCCACTTTGGAGGACCACGAATTTGGCAAATTGTACTTCGTTGGGTTCGAAGATGAAATGAAGGGGTTCAGAGAAGACACCAATAGAAATTTCGAAGAAATGGCCAAAAAATATGGAGACATATCAAAGGAACTGAATGAGTTTAGGAAGACTAAAGGATTTCTTAAGTGCTTTTATTTCAGAGTTCAAAAAAAGAGGAGCAAGATAACATAAAAGTAGATCCTCCGTTAGAAGTAAGTGGTTGTTCTAGTTACAGATTCATCTTCATGTTCACTTTGCAGTGAAAAGTTTAAAGAAGTTGACATGTACAACGTTTCCATGGGAAAACTGATTCATACCCTCTCTGTTGAGCAAAAAAAAGAAAGAACGAATAATTTTTTAAACTGGGGGGAAACGCGCGCTAAGTTCATGGTGAGGGGAATGGTGGAAAAGAGTTTAGGCCGAGTCCTTCTCTCCTTTCTCCCTCTACCATTCTCCTTTCTGAGGCAGTTAAATAAGCGATTCTAATCCAGATAAAACTTGTGAAAGAATCTTATGGAAGAATCTTCTATTTGCTAACTCGTGCAAAAAACGTTCCGAAAAGGCTGTAGACGAAACGAATTGCGTATCTTCCTTGGCGTGGAATACATATTTTGATTCATAAAACATTTCTAATTGAACAAGCGCGCGCATGTGCAATTGAAACGATAAATATGCACCGGTTCGTGAAATTCGTAAACCATGAATATCCCAGAAAGGCAGAAAAGACCCTAAAAGGAAATCTGAAACTGGAGATTAATTAAAATCAAGTTTAATTAAAGAAAACATTCAGATTTGTTTAAAAAGTTCTTTTCCGCTTATTTTTTCGGTTATGTTACATGAATAACAATTTGGTCAAAAGACTAAGTGAGCTTCACCTAGGAGACCTCGATGCTTCGAGAGATAAGCTAGAGACAGTTAACGAGCCTCATGAAGCCACGCCTTCGAATACGCCACTGCAAAGCTTGTTGAAAGCGAACAAGGCGAGAAGCATATTTGGATCATATATGAAACCCCCGGGATAGTCTATGCTCGCACACATGCCTAAGCGAAAGCCAAAGCATCAAGGCAAACCAGCGTCTCTGGACAAGCTTATTGCCATTGAATGGGACATCATCAAAGACCTTAAGAAGATGCTACAAGACCCAAAGCTTTCAGTAGCAGAAAAAGTCCACATAAGCAACAGCATAGCCTATCACGCTGCATGTCTAAACAAGCTCCTGATACAAAAGGGTTTAAGCCCAACAGACGACGCGACCCTTGGTGATTTCATCCGAAACATAGCGCCAAGATACGCACGTCGCATTAGGGTGGCGTACAGAGAATGGAAGAGAAAGCTTTTGTCGACAAGATAGTTAGTGACCTACAATTCGCAGCCTCAGTTTCTGAAGGATTGCTGCACAAGCCAACCGCACTAAGACAGCTTCTGGCCTATCCGGAACTAACCAGAAAGCTTGTAGAAGACCCCGTATTCTTCACAGTTTTGATGTGTGGAGACAAGTGGCTTGTAAACGCTCAAGACCATCAGAAACTACTAAGGGATATGAGCCCTCGACAAGTCGCTGTTTGCGGTCGGGGCTGGGGTAAATCCCTTGTTTTCAGCAGAAAGAATCTATGGCTGCTCTTTACAAAGCCGAAAATGGAGAGCCTCATCATAAGCAGCACACAGCGTCAAAGCATGATCATGTTTGACTATTGCTACTTCACAATTCTTCAGAACCCCTTAATGCGGGAGATGCTTCAGCATCCAGGAACAACACGCACAGTCATAAGGCTTAAGCCTTCATTAGGCGGGAAACTGGTTGCCTTGCCATGCTCACCCGACAAACTGAGGGGCTATCACCCCGACTGGGTTTTCTGCGACGAGGCGAGCGTCATCCCAAGCGAAATGATTACCAGCGAAATAATGATGATGCTGACAAAGCCTAAAGCCGGCTTAGTCATGGCTGGCACACCCATGGCTTTTGACCACGTTTTCCGCAAAGCCTTCTTAGACCGGAAACGCTACTCAGTACACTACTACCCAAGCTACACAAGTCCGCTGGTAAGTCAGCAACAACTCGCAGAATGGCACGAAATGATGACTCGTGAAGAGTGGATGCGCGAAGTTGAAGCCGTCTGGGTGGAGGTAGCCCACACGTTCTTCCCAATGGATTTGATTATAAGCTGTGTTGAACCCGAGCTTGGAAACCCCAACTCACCCAACGCCTACATTGAAGATGTGGAGAGAGCCAACCCAGCACACCTTAAGGGCAGATACTTCGCGGGCTTAGACCTTGGTAAACAAGTTGACCACAGCGTTTTAGTAGTTGTGCAACTAACCGAAAACGGCCATGTCAGGCTTATCCATAAACGTCAGTTTCCCCGGGGCACTCCTTATCCCGACGTGGTTGCTTATGTAGCCAGAGCCCACCAAGTGTTCAGCTTTGAAGGCTTGTTTGTGGACAAGACAGGAATAGGCGACGCCGTAGTCGACGAACTCTCAGCCATAGAACTACCCAACGTTAAAGGCGTGTTCTTCACAGACGTTGAAAAGGAAAACATGCTCAACTATTTGAAGCTGCTTATGGAGAAAAGACTGCTTAAAATCCTCGGCGACGACGCACAATTGATAGCGCAAATAAACGAGCAACAATACGAGTATCTGCGACCTAAAACGGCTCAAGAACGCATACACCTAAAGTTTTGGCATCCTCAGGGCAGACACGACGACCAGCTTTACGCCTTAGCCCTAGCATGCTACGCCGCTAAAGAAGCAAAGCCCCGCAGGGAACCAGTCTTCATGTTCGACTGAGATCCAACCGCGCGCGCTATTTCAATCTTCGAACTTCAAGTAAAAGCAGCGATGCTCATGGTCTCTGTAATAATAGCCACAACTGTTGCCTTGAAAAGATGATATGGTCACAGAAGATTCGCAAGTCCTGCATATTTGCTATCCTTCTTATCAGTTTTCATAAGACTTCAAAATCAGCAATAAATCATGATAAACTGAGTTGATGCCATGGCGAAAAACCGAAATACACGATGTTTCGCAGTGGAATGTCAAACTGGAAAATATTTGACCCTCACTTCTTTGACCTTTGCTAATTTACCATCTGTCGTTAGAAGTATCGCTTTCTTTAGCTCAGAGAGGGCTAAGGAAAAACAATCCGCAAGGGACAGCTTACCCCTATATTTGCATTTCTTTTCTCCAGCCTTCCTCGTCAGCTCCTCGTCCGTTGCAACAGATCCGACATCTGAGCCCCTAACCTGATGATATCGAACATCAGCGATTTCCTTCCCAAGTTTTTCACAGATCTTATAATAGTATTCAGCAAGATTTACGTCGCAGATGAATCCTTGAGCTCTGCCCCGAGCAACGTCATCAAAATAAGGCTTCACTCTTTCATCGTCGATAAAATGGAGAAATAAGGCTCCGGCGTCGACTACGTAACTTTTCATTCCTTAGCCTCTTCACGATGCTCAGCTTCAAGCTCCCTTATACCCTTAATTATGATGGCGGCATGTTGGCGGTCTATCCCGCGAAGATTTTCAAGTTTAGGAATAGGAATCATCAGTATTCCAGTCTCGCTTTCAATAAACTTAACCCTCATTCCCTCTTTAATTCCATACTTCCTCATTATCTTAGCTGGAATAGTTACCATACTCTTGCTGGTAACCTTCGCAATATAACCCATTTACATTACCATATTTTATTATAAAAACATGGTATTTAAACATTTTCCATGCACCAAGTTTTTTCCCGAAAAAACAAAAAGTTTCCATCAGCTTCCTCTTACCAGCATCCACCAAACCCTCAACCCTCAAAACCAAAGCAACAGACCCCACCTTCAAACAAGCCTCCATCAAACGCTGAACCGCCTCACCCACCAACATCCTCTCCCCTCTACAAAGCTCCTTAAAACCGTCAAAAACAAACCCGTCAACCCGCAATCCAGTTTGAAACTTCAAGTTGCCCTCCACCATTACCAAAACATGTTACAAAAACTAATAAACGCCTTGGGGCGAGGTAAAGTTTAACAGAGAAAAACCTAACCAATGAGCAACAAATTGAAGTCGCCGCCAAAAAACAACGCGTGTGACAAAGCCTAAATCGATGCCAAACCGTTGAGAAATCTAACTAAGTTTGAGATGCATCTGTCAAATGTTTTATCCGGTATTTTTCCAAATGCTCCATGCAAGCTGTCTCTATAACTCTCGTTCGCCACTTTTGCTTTTATCATCTTAACTCTTTTCTTTAATAATTTTTCACTGCACTTCTCCTTTATGATATCTCTAATCAAATTCCGGTTCAGTTCTGTTCCCGAGAGCATGAATATGTCACGGATGTCTTGTCGTCGAGCTGAAACAAACTTCATGGCGAACAAGAGTTCAGCGTCAGCTATTCTGATCCTGATCCTAATCGGGTTAGCTCTACCCACTGTGACCCTTTCCTTTGAATATTTCTTAAACAAGCTGCCCTCAAAGACTATTCCACTGACTCTATCAAACACTGAGTTAAGCAGTAAGTCAAAAGAAACTTTTTCTTTCTTCCTCACGAACCTAAAGTATTCACCATATGGCACATCTCCCTTCTCCGTCTCTTCAAAACCGTTCTTCACCAATGTCTTCTTTATCTCCGCAACGCCCTCGAACACAACTAGGTCGCAGTCAATTGAGAACATAGGTGGAACATACGCGTTGACGGCGTAGCCCCCTATGAGGACAACATCCTTGGGTAACTCCATCAAGGTTTGGAGGATTAAGGCTTCTCTGGACCCTAGCACTAAACCACCTTAGCTACTTCGTCTAAAACCAGGCATAGTTGGGCTTTGCCTGCCTAACTACAGAATCATCTACACAATTGATGACAACAAAAGAAGAGTCGTTCTACACACAGTCGTCCACTGAAGAAGAACCTAAAAACCATAGTCAACCAAAACTCAAATTCAAAACCATAGAACTAGGACAACCATACCAAACTTAATTTATCGATTATACGCGCTCTAAACCGTTTAAAACTTAAGCATCTCTCCTTTCCAAGGCTTACACCTTTATACTTGATCTTTTCAACCTCCTAATGTTCTCATCTTTAACCCTCTCCTTGCACCTCTCGTTCGACTTCAAAATCAAACGCAAAAATTCAGAGTCGTAACTCTTCAGCAACAACTCAACGTTGGGAATTAGGCAATGCCCACCAATCACGCCTAGGAACATTATTGATCTATAAACCTTACACGGTGAGTGCCATTCAAAAAATCCACAACCTCATCAAAATCTACTCCAAAATACCTCGAAATGCTGTGCATCTCCTAAAAAAGCAATCATCCAAGCTCCACAGATAGCTTCTTAATTTAGATGTTGCCCTAATCACATACGCGCCCTATATTTGAGAACTTGAACAAAGTTTCCTGATTAAGGTAACATTTTGAACCCTGCTTGTCTGTAATGCTCGTCAAAAGTGAACGCTGTTGCCAGCCTATACCTCTTCATCAGTGTAAATGATGTGCAATCTGTGAAGCTCCAAAATTTATCCTTGAACTTCTTGAACAAGTTCCATGCATCTTTAAACGCCTCTTCATCCACCTTAATCACTCTTGTGATCTTTGAGGACAGTATAGCTTCACCCGCATTCAATGCCAAATCCTTTCTCCCCGTAAACGATACTATCGAGGTGACGGCTTCATCAAACACGTAATCCGTTGTGTAAAAAATTACTGGACCAAAAAACCCCTTCTTGATCTCGTCTATGAAGCCCTCAGCTTCACGATGTTTTTCATCCCTCTCATTGTAAAAAGCGATGTAAGCCGAGGAATCTATAAACAGCTTCATTCTGATCTACCGTAGAGAACCTTCTCAATTTCTTCAACATTTGTTTTCACACCGAAATCTACAGGCTTCAAGTTCAAGAACGGGTCCTCAACCACCCCCTCGTTCCAAATCAACCAGTCTTCAATAGCTTCCCTAACAATCTCCTTAATGGACCTCTTCTCACTTTTAGAAATTTCAACCAACTTTTTATGCAGCTCATCAGGGATACTCGTTTGAACAATGGTCATTCTTACATCACCAAATAGATGTAATAGCACATTAAATATAAAAGTTTCTACATTTCCAATAACATCAAACAATCTATGGATAAACATGCAAAAAGTTACACTAAAAACACAAAAACTCATCCTCCTATGATTTTTTCTGCAGTCTCGTTTGCTTTTTCAAGAATCTTCTCTGCCTCGCGAATCAGCGTCTCATCCCTAACCTTCGGAAGCACAGCCACAGCCGTCTCATAGGCTGTACGGTAAATAGCCTGGTCAATGCGTGTCTCCTTGTTTTTCACCGTAACATACCATTCCTCCCCCTTCTCCACAGCCCTCACGAAACCCCTTCAACTCAGCCAAAACACCCTTCAACCTCCTCAGCCTTCCTCTCCCCAGCATCCACCAAGGCTTCACCCCTCAAAATCAAACTCACAGACCCAGCCTTCAAACAAGCCTCCATCAAACGTTGAACAGCCTCACCCACCAACATCCTCTCACCCTTACAAAGCTCCTTAAAACCGTCAAAAACAAACCCGTCAACCCGCAACCCAGTCTGAACCTTCAAATTGTCGTTCACCATAACCAAAACATGTTACAAAACTTATAAATATATTTATATAACAGTATATCCTTCTACATGTAGAGGTAAATACTTTGAACGAAACAACCACCATTAGAGTTTCAAAAAACACCATGGAAATGCTCGAAAAACTACGAAACAAACTAAAAACAAGAAGCCTAGACGAGACCCTACGTACACTAATCATAAGGCAACGTAAAATGCTAATCAACCAAGTCTTCGGCTTGGACAAAGACCGAATAAAACCTTTCACGGAGGAAGATCGCGGTGAAAATCGTGATTGACACCTACGCATGGATCGAAATCTTCATCGGAAGCGAAAAAGGAAACAAAGCAAGAAAAATCTTAACAGAAACCCTCGAGATACACACCCCTGACATAGTACTGGCAGAGATAGCCCGCAAGTATACAAGAGAGGGAATAGAACAACAAGTAGTCCTTGAACGCCTAAAAACCATAGTTGAAACATCAGAAACCACACCAATCAACATGGAGATAGCCTTAGAATCCGCCAAGTGCTACATAAAGCTTTTAGAGGAAGCCAAAAAAGCCGGAATTACCACTCCAAGCCTCTTCGACGCAATAGTACTAGCCACAGCCAAGGTACTAAAAGCAAAAGTAATCACCGGTGATGAACACTTCAGCAATCTGCCTGAAACCATATGGATAGGTTAACCATAACCTTTCCTATCTTTTCAACCTTACTCAAACACTCATAATCTCTTCTTTCCACTTTGCTAGCAGGTCTTCAGCAAATCTTAAATACTCTTTACCAGTAAAACTCTTTAGAGGTATAGAGTTGACTAAAGTCAGCATATACATAAACGACAAAGTATGGTCCGAATTCAAAAAAGAGGTATTCCAGAAATACGGAAGCCTAAGAAAAATTAGCAGCGAAGTTGAGACGCTTCTACGATCCCTAATTGTTCAAGAGGCAGTGGTTTCAGGCTTCAAAAGAATAGGCGGAATAGGCGTAGAAGCAAAAGGGACAATATCCTCATCAGACATCAAAGCCAAAAGACCCATACTAAAAGGACCCCCTTCAGAAGAAATAATCAGAGAAATGAGGCAGAAAAGAGTTGCTGAAACTCTACCTCGACACTAGCACAATAGTAAAACGATACGTAACTGAAACAGGCACCCAAACCGTCGACATAATCTTCGACAAAGCCGAAGCAGGAGAACTTACCATAGCCTTCTCCTTATGGAACATTGGAGAAGCATTAGGAGTCCTCGATGAACGACGTAGAAGAAAATGGCTAACCCAGGAAGAATTTGCACAAACTTTAAAAAATCTAGCAGACGAACTCCTCAAACTTATGCGTCTAAGAACACTTGAAACAATTCTAATACACACACCAATTCTCACAGAAACATGGAACCTCATATTAAACTACCATATTTATGAAGCAGACGCCCTACAAATAACCACGTGCATACACAGCCAAAGCAACGCACTCATAAGCAGCGACAAAAAACTCGTTGAATCAAGCAGAAAAACAGGTTTAAAAGCATTCCACGTTACAAAAGATGAAGAAAAAATAAAGGCTCTCATTAAACTCTAAAATCAACGCAAAAACTTCACGATGCAACATTAAACCTTACTTTTCCGCTTCTTCATTATTCTTTCCATAAAATTAGACGCTAAATCTTCAAACTTCAAGATTACCCCTTCATCAACTAGGTTATACTTGTTTTTCACCTCCATAAGCTTAACCGCTACGAACGCCGGATAAATGGTTGCTTCACTTAATCCTTTCTCCAAAATCTCTTTCTCTGTTAACATTTTTGTTTCCTCGTAAATAACCCCCCAATTAATTGGAGCCCCCGAAACTATAGAAAAAACATCGTCTATATCTTTCTCTTGCTCCGTCATAGATTTAAATAATATGTTGTCTTCATTAGAAATGAGGAACAGTTCTAAGCGTCCCATACTTCTTTTTTCAGCCCGATTGACCATTCTTTCGGTGACTGGCGTTCGAATGAACTTATTCACATCCATTTCGATTCTGTACTTGTTTACAAGCTCTTCAAAGCGCATTTTCCCACTCCTTACGTACCCTAACTCTGTCAACGTTTTTCCAAAATTAGCTTATCCTCCTCACTGAACAGTACAATGTCTACATCGATAGTGCTTATCTTTTGCCCCCTCATAACCATTGGCGCTCCACCCAAAAGCAGAATGCCAACCTTTTTTGGAAGACTGCTCCCTATCCTTTTAAACTCCCTAAGAACGTCTTCTACTTCCAAGCTTCGCTTCCCCCAATTCAAACGTTTCAGCCATTTCTTGAATTGTTGGGATCTTAACCCCCCACTTTTCTTCAATATATTTCCTTATAAAATGCCTCGTCCGAGGGACAATGCCAGCCGCCACAAATTTATGGGGTGCCTTAAGCCTTGTCACAATCAGCGATTCCTTTGCTGAAAGATAAAACTTCTCTATTATATACATGGGCACCTTTTCCTCGCCGGCCAACTTGTTTGTTACCTCAAGTAATGCGCCTACCTCTCTAACTTTTTTATGCTCCAATGAGAGCATGTGAAGAAGGTTGTAGTCAACCTTATTTTTACTAAGCATAACAGGGATGCAGGAGATCAGTCTGGCATCGTTTTTTATGATTATGAAAATAACAGCATCTTCTAAACTCATATAAGGCACTCCTCCATAATCAAACACCACTCTTTCAAAGCACCCCCTGAAAGGAATCCCAACCACCTCAAACCTCGCTTCTCCAAGAACTTTCCTTACCTCTTCTAACTGATCCGTTTTAACAGCAAAGTCAAGGCGAGGAATAATTATTGGAGCTCCCCAATGTACCATACTTAACGCTGGTCCAGCGGAAACATTAAATCCATTTTCATGTAGAACCCGAAGCAGTTTTTTGTATCTTAACCATTTAAACAATTTATCTAACTCCCATCCATCCATCGTTAAACAATAAATTTTCGGCCTAGCTGAAACACCTCTTTCAACGACGCCCATTCTCTCAAACTCCTTAAGCCATTTCACAACTGTCCTAGTACTTAACCCCAATTCTTCAGAGACCTCCCTAACATAACACGGTTTTGCCCTTAACAGATCAAGGATTCTTATTGCACTATCGGAAAAACGCCATGTACATTCACCTTAATATAAAATTAATGACTTAGAGTAATAAAGTTTTACTTTTCTAAAACAAAGGTTCCCCCCCAAAAAAAAAACTTAACATATCTGCTAATTCAAGTGACCAAAACAAAGAGGAAAAGTTAAGAGTTGCAAAACAAATAAGCATTAATGAAAACGGATAAAAGAAAGCCCGAACAATGCAGAAAGCTAAAGTAAACCATCCCTACATCGAAGCAGACGAGAAGATCTGCGGCAGTTCCCCGGTGATAAAGGGAACCAGAATGAGAGTAGTAGATATAGCAGTTGAATACGAATACCTCAACCACACACCTGACGAAATAATCAACGCCCACCCTCATTTTAAACTGGAGCAGGTTCACGACGCCTTATCCTACTACTACGAGAACAAAAAGGAACTGGACGAAAAGATAAAAAGCGACAAACAGTTCATTCAGAAACTTTCCAAGACTTTAGGGGCGGGTCGATAGTATCAAAACGAATCAAAATTTACGCAGACGAAAGCGTTAACATCGCTATAGTCGAAGGGTTGAAGAGACGCGGCGTAGAGGCATTCTCTGCTAAAGACATAAGCAAACTAGGCCTAGCCGATGAGCAACAGATTGAAATCGCCAACAAAAAATAAGCGGTAATATTCACTCATGATGTAGATTTTCTAAGGATAGCTATCCATAAACAACATCCAGGCATAATCTACGTCCACCAGTAAAAGCTAAGTATAGGAGAATGCATAAGACGACTAAAAGCTATAGCTGAAACAAAATCCCCGAAGAAATGCGCAATCGAATCATATTTCTGTGAACAAAAACCTAAACTCCTACATTATAATTGCAGATATAGGGGAAACTCTACAGCGAATCGTCTATTCCGGTAATCTCCAATGAAAACTCTAAATCCCCATCAGTACAGTTGAGCTAATCCTAATAAGGAGGCATATAGAACGATTATGAAGGAAGCGTACATGAAGAAACTTGTTAAAACCGGAATCGAAATAGATGAAAAAGTTACGGCAGATAAAAAACTGCCAGAAACAATGATACTCTACACCATGGACACAGACCACCTAATCATAACAGCTAAGCCTCTAAAAGCGCTATAGAAAAAAGCCCTCACAAAAACACAGATCAAAGTAGTTAGCCAACAAAATAGGCACATAGTCATACTTCCATCAAAGATATACAACTTCTATCACTTCGATGAAAACGACTACACCGTCATGGCATCCGATAAAGACTCTACAATCATAATAGTAGCAATGTAATATGACACCACTAAACTCGGGAACTCGCACAGCTTCATAGATTAACCGTTCTCCGTGTACGCGCATTTACTCATTTTGATTAGACATAATATTAATTAATGAGGTGAGGGCGGGGGCTAGAAAGGATGGTTGAGGATTGGGGTTGTTTGACATCTTCATATCAGAGGAGACATGTCCAAACTGTAACCAGAGGGGTGAAATGGAGTTTCAGACAAAAGCATTACTTAATTGCCTTTGTCGCTGGAAGAAAGGTGAGATTGTTGAAACAGGCGAGCTAGTTATTAAAAATGGGGTTATAAAAGATTGCTTATCTTCATGCCCTAAGTGTAAGGCATCCCTAACAGGAGACATAGTGATTGAAACCATAAATTTCTTAGAATCCGAAATTTGAGAGTGAGAAACTAGCCCTAAACATAAAAATGGAGTTATCTATGCTCGTAAGCCTAAAGAAGCTGAAAGGAGTGACCTAAGCGAGCGCCCGCGCTAGCCTTGCGTAGGGCCTTCAACTGTTTCCTTTTCCAAAGTTTCCACCCTTTTCTTAATCTTCTCAACCTCACTCCAAACACTTTCATCTTTAACATCTTCTTTTCGTTTCTCATTAGACTTTAAAACCATCCGCAAAAACTCAGAATCATAACTCTTCAAAAGAAGCTCAACATTTGGAATCACGCAATGTCCACCAATCACGCCTGGAAACATCACGGGTCTATCCAATCTTACAAGATGCGTATCCTCCAAAAAATCCACAACCTCGTCAAAATCAGCGTCAAAATGCCTACTAATCCTGTGCATCTCCTGAAAACAAGCAATCATCCAAGCCCTATAAGTAGTTTCAAAAAGCTTAGCCAGCTCCGTCTCCAAGCAGCTTTTCAAAACCTTAGTTTTTAAACCAGCCTTCTCAAAGTGTTTATGTGTAGCTTCAGCAGATTCAGCATCAGCACCACCCACATATTTAATCCAGCGTTTTAACTCCCACTTCATGTGTTCCAAGCTCTTATGCACTCCACGAATAGGAGAATGTGCAATAAGGCAACCACAATGCTTATGCACGTCCATTGTTGTTCCTGGCTGAACTGTACTATTAATAATCACAAGCTTAGGTTTAAACCGCTCCACATAACCCCCAACAACATCCACAAATTCATCTCGGCCAAAGCATGGAATACAAACATGCATAACATCCACTTCGCTTGGTAGACCGCTCCGACTCTGTCCAACCTCACGCATCTTCTCTTCATCAATGTCAAAACCATAAACCAGAAACTTACCGCACTCCTTCAACAACTCATAAAGTGGATGCCCAACCTCACCCAAACCCACAACCAAAACCTTCTCTTCAACCAAACGCCTTCAGCCTCCAACAGAAACAACAAATAAACCACCAAACTATTTAAACTTCACACAAACGTAAAGACAAAAGGGAAAACGCATGTCGAAACCAAATATGGGAAAAGGAGTAATAATAGGCAAAAACGTTCAATTCGGCAAAAACGTCGTCATTTGGAATTATGTCGTGATAGGCGACAACACAAAAATCGGCGACAGAACATGCATAGGAAGCTTCTGCGACATAGGCAAACACGTCACAATAGGCAAAAACTGCAACATACAAACCCATGTCACAATCTCAAACGAATGCAAACTCGGCAACAACATATTCATAGCCCCTAACAGCACAATCCTCAACGATAAATTCCCCAAAAGCGAACGCCTAACACCACCCATTATAAAGGACAACGTCATAATCGGAGGATGCTCCGTAATACTACCAAATATAACAATAGGCAAAAACTCAGTCGTCGCAGCCGGAAGCGTAGTCACAAAAGACATTGCTCCAGGAACAGTTGTAAAGGGAATCCCAGCAAAGCCAATGATGACCAGAGAGGAATACGAAGACAAAAAGAAAACCTTCATTCAAACACATCAACGGTGAAAGAATGAAAATCTGGTATGACGCGTGCACAGGCAAACATATCCGATATGGAACCGCAATAGCCAAACGCCTTAGACGTTTAAGACATGAAGTAATACTCACCACAAGAAAACACCCCGACACATTAGAACTAGCAAGAATCCTTAACGAAAAATTCATCCCCATCGGGGAATATGAACCAGCCACGCTTTTCACAAGACTAGAAGAGAGTGCAAGACGAATTCTTCAACTATCCAAAATGTTCAAAAACAACACTCCTGACATTGCAATCTCACATCAATCCGTGGACTTATGCCGCGTTGCCTTCGGGCTAAACATCCCAATAATCTTGACTGCAGATACGCCACACGCCGCAGCCGTAAATAAACTAACAATTCCATTGGCAAATACCATCGTCATTTCAGAGGCAATCCCAAAACACTTCTTCAAAAATTACGGCGCACCAAAAGTCTTCCAGTTCAAAGGAGTAGACGAGGTTGCATGGATTAAACACTTCAAACCGTCAAAACATTTTGAAATTAAAAAACCCCTAATAGTTGTTAGACAAATGGAAACCAAAGCTTCTTACGCCCTCGGAAAACCCGACATCACAGAAAAAATCGCACAAAAACTCACTTCACTAGGAAACGTTCTCTTCCTCCCACGATACATTAGATCAGAAAAAGAAGGCTTAATGATCACTAAAGAGTTTGTGGATTCTGCAACCCTCGTTGCCCACGCAGACCTTGTCGTAAGCATAGGCGGAACCGTAGCCAGAGAAGCTGCCCTTCAAGGAGTCCCCAGCATAGTAATATCGGAGTTTGGACGAACCCACGTAAATAAATACCTCTCAGAAAAAGGATTCCCACTATTCATTGTAAATACATCAAAAGTGTTAACCATTGCAAAGAAATATTTTGGAAAGAAACGGAATGTTAAAGAAAAGCTTGCAAAGCTAGAAAACCCCGTGGACATAATTGAGAAAGTTATTACAGAAAACCATTTTTCAAAGATTCAACAAAAATAAGGTATACCCATAATAGTTAACGGGCCAGTCATCTAGCTTGGTTAGGACATACACATAAAAAGTGGAACCCAAAGCAGCCCTTACGAGGCTGAGGTCGCAGGTTCAAGTCCGGCCCGCGCGCTAATGACTGACTGTTTTGGCACCATAGCTCGTTTATGAAATTGCCACCAGCACCGCCACAGCTGCTGTGAAAAAAAAGATCGAAGAGATAATTAAAACAAGTTTCCGTTCCGTTGATGGGTAATAGTAAGCAATTAAAGTGACGAGGCTTCTTCTATGATCTGCCTTAAGCATGTTTCCTTCCATTTTGAGACTTACACTTCGCTTAAAAAATAGGACATTTATCAAAATTAAGGAAGAATTGAAAATGTAAGGTAGAATAGCGATCAACAAAGTTTGTTCAATGTTAGCGATGATCGCGTAGGATGCAAGCGTGATTCCAATGGCAAAGGAACCGGTGTTTCCGACAAAAATTTTCCCTTGAAAGTTAAAGAAAGCTAGAATAAGATAGACAGCTAGCGGAATATAAAGCAAAACTCTGTAATCTGGACCTGAAGCCAGCATCAAGGAGATCAAAACAAATGAAGGACATATAGTTTCAAGTCCGTTTAAGCCTCCGAGCTGGTTGACAGTGTTAGTCGCAACTGTGGCAATTAAAGGGATAACACCAAGATAGAAGATCATCTCGCCAGGTATAACCCAAAACACAATTTGACTAAAATCTATTCTACCAAATATGTAAGTTGACATTATTGGTGTTCCCTGCCTCAAAACACCTAAAGGCAAAGCAGCAAAAATAGGAAGAAACGCCTTATAACGCCACCTTAAGTTCATCCAATCATCCAGTAAACCCATAAAACCGCCAAACAATATGCAAACAGCCAAATCCAAGGCGGGAAAACCCTGGTCAACAGTAGAGTTGACACTTTGAAAGTAATGTAGTAGGAAAAGGCAGATTGTTGAAATTAAAACATAGAAAACGCCTAGACCATTCGGAACCAAAGGGCTTCCCGGTTTATGTCTATCTTGGACTTTTGGAAACAACTTTCATCCCCTTCGCAGATCGCTGTGTTTTCCTCATCACAATTTTCGCTCCGCAATAATAAGAATAACAACTTTATATTCATTTCCAACAACTAAACATTAATAAAACCAACTTCTCTAAATCAAAAAAGAGGGCCGGTCGTCTAGCCTGGTTAGGACACTTGCATTTGAAAAGCAAGCCTGAAGCAGCCCTTACGAGGCTGAGGTCGCAGGTTCAAGTCCTGCCCGGCCCACCAGTGCAGCAATTCTCTTTTTGGAAAAATCATTCCGAAACCTTTAGGAAGTTTGCGCATCAAAAACATGTAAGAGAAGTATTTTATCTTTAGTAACCCTATTATTGTGTCGATTGAGATAGCTGTGGAGTATACGAAACATGCATTATCTCGAATAAGGCAGAGGAAGATATCGAAAACAAGCGTTGAAAATACTTTGGAACATCCTGATTTCAGTTTTGTTACGCGTAGGGGAAGGCTCACTGCGTTGAAGAGGTATGGAGACAAGTTTCTCAAGGTGATTTATGAGGAGTGTAACGATAAAATAAGGTTGTTACAGTTTATTGGACAAGGAGAACGAAGAATGGTGAGAGTGGAGTACGATTCAAAGGTCGATGCGATGTATATTTGGCTTAGAAAGGCTAAGTATGAAATAAGCGAGGAGCTTGCAGAGAACGTCATAATAGACCTTGACAAAAATGGACGCATTATAGGGATAGAAATCTTGGATGTCACAAAAAACATTGGAAGGGAGTTGATAGACAAAATACTGAGCACAGAAAAATTAGTTGCAGCAACAACTTAAGCGGTTTTGAATTTATGTTAAATAGAAGATGCTGTTGCTAAATTTCTACTACTGATTTGTAATTTTTATTTTGCAGCTATAAATGGGCTAATCGGGCAGATAGCTTAAGGAGAGCTTTTTGTGGCTTGTGGAAAATGCTGAACAGAAGCAGAAAACAAACTTCTAAGGGAAATGGCCAAGAAAAGCATGAGTGCAAAGGAGAATTACGAGTTAGGCAAGCTTTCAAACAGAACACGCAGGGCTATTGACGTGCAGATAAAAAGGTTTGGGGTCTTATGTGACACAAAAAGAAAAAATTTTGCTAAACAAATTAGTAAGGCTGAAATCCCAGATTTTGAGGATGTTCTGTTCTCTGCATTCAATTTCGCAAAAACGTAGGGGGAAGGGGTATCAAAAACGATAGGGAGGTATCGTTCAAGCGACTTACACTAAAAGTTATAATTACTGTACATCGTCAAAAAACAATAACTTCTGAAACCTTTGCAGAATTTCGTGCAAACTTTCTGGGAAGCTCACAATATCGAATAATCTCCAAGAAACCTTAGGATTTCCCTAGGATTAAAGGTGCCGAGATTCGCGTTCCACAGTCTTTTACCAATTTTCGGGATCAATCCCACAGCGTCCGTTCCCAGTTTACATACGACCGCATGTTCAAAAAATCCTAAGGATTCGATGTTTACCACGTCGCGGTTACACCTTGCTTGTTTTAAAGCTAGCATCACTTCGTTGAACGATGCCCCTAGAATTATCAGTCTATCCAGCAGAGATTTTATCCAACCCTTATATAGGATAAGCTGCCTTTCTGACAGCATAGCCTCGATGCCTCTATTCTCTTTATCAACACTATAAATTTTGACAGTTAACGGCAAGTTTTCACAGAAACCAAACAGCTCAACTAATTTCTTAAGCGATGTTTTCCTTCCATCCCCAAGTCGAGCTTGCAAATGTTGCAAAGGAATCGTAGCATCCACAATATTAGGTGAGAAAACTCCTACGTCTACGTAAAGTTCGCTTCTGCTTTTGTTTAGGGCTGTTATGCGTCCCTTTATCGTTGAGAACTTCTCCACACGCTCCAAATGCACGGGGCATAGTCCTATCTCATCAGCTAAGTAGCGTAACGCTACCTTTTCATCTTCACCTGAAACTGTTACTTGAACCCATCCACGGGGGGTAGCTATGCAGACTTCTGTTTCAACTTTCAAGTCTTTAAGCATGGATTTTAAAAATTTGTCAATCAGCTTTAGTTGAAAATTGTTGTGGACTTTTGTAAGTAATGTTACAGTAGGCATTTGCAGTCGCCGACTAAAGCCAACATTTCCTTATGCAGTCTTCGTATTCTTGCAATGGCGGAGGGTGGTATCTCTTTAGAAAATTTTTCTATGGTTCTCTCTATTGGTACACGCCTCAAACCTTCAATCAGCATGTCCGCGTACGAAACAATTTTCTCTTCAAGTGTTTCTGGAATGTAAACGTCTTTTGGCCACCCCAGCCTTTTCGCTTCTTTTGCTGTTATTCCGCCGCCAACATGCCTCTTTATTATCGAAATAATCGGTTCTGGTAAACCCAGCGATTTTGCAATCTCTGCACCTACAACTGCATGGTGGACGCTGTGGGTTTTTGAACGTCCAATGTCGTGTAGAAGTGCCCCTATTTCGACAAGTTCTAGATCAACATCTAATCCTCTTTCTTTACAAGCCTCACCGATTTCTGCAGCAAGTTCAGCCACTGCTTCACAATGATTTACAACGTTTCTTGAACATCCACTCTGATAAAGAAATTGCAACGCTTGTTCCCTTGATGGAAGCTTTTCACTCACCCAGTTCCTTCCTTAAATGTTCAACTTTCTTCGTTAACACTTGAACGATTTTGCCGTTGTCATAATGCATCAACGGTCTGCCACATGTTGGACATCTGAAAACAAGCTCCACAGCTTCTTCAAAAGGTATCCGCCTACATCCCGGCGTATCACAATAGTAAAAGTCATGGTTTTTCTCGTATTCCAGTCGAATGTTAAGCTTTTCGAGTACTCGGCGTTTTTGGCTTAGTATGAAGCCCTCCAGCTGGTCTGGCTGTAGCTTCCAGTGGAATATGAACCACCCGGTTTGTGGATCGCGGGTTCTTCTCAAGCTTACAAGAGAATGATCATAAAGTTTGTACAGGATTTTGCGGACGGAGTTCAGCCTTATACCAGTTTTGTTTGCTATTTCATCGTCTGTTGTTTCATCTGAGTTTTTGAGAATCTCAATTAGTTTAACGGCTTCCTCTTCGCCCAAGGCTTCTGCAACTTTCAACAATGCTGCGTCATCTATGATAGATAACATGGCAACCCTTTTGCTCAACTGTTGAATCTAAATATATATTCGTAAACTTTAATTTAAATCTCTTTATCAAATCTGAAACAGAACTAACAATCTCTAACTATTTTCTTCCCCCTTTTCTGGGAAATTATCCTCACCTTCGCGTTCTCAAAACACTTTGTCAGCTCCTTTCCTTCGAAAAAGCGGTCTAGAAAAACGGCTAGACTTGCACATTCCGAGTGAGGCTGATTCCCAACTGCCACATTGAAATCGGAGACAGCCTCTGAAAAGAAAGCCCTTGGAACTTTTTGGCTTCCAACAATAACTAGAATGTCTTTTCCAGAAGCCTTAATCCTCTGCAGCACATCACTCGTTTCCATATTTTCTCCATATGCTGTAAGGTGGACAACTATTCCACCCTTTGCTTTCCAATCTTTAACTGCTTTCTTCCAAGCGGTCCCCATCTCAAAAAAGAACCGCCCTCCCCAATTCTTTACGACTTTTTCAACAGTCTCTTTAATTTTTTTATCTTCTACGTCCGTTAGTATGAAACCGGAGGCCCCTAACGCCCGTGCTGTTAATGCGACATGCGTTGTAAGTCTTAGGTCTCTTTGAAGTCTGTGACCCCACCTTAACACCACGACTTTAGGCATGTTCGTTTCCCTTGCTAGGCTTTTACTGCTAGAATTTTCTCAAATTTCCCATTGAATTTTTTCACGCGGCTTTTTACTTTTTCTGCAAACCATGGGATTGCTTCAAAAACCACATGGGCAGAGTTGCCCGTGTACTTTATTGTTTGCACGTCTGTGCGGTTGAAAAGCCATGAGATAAATGACATTGTTTCACTTGTTAGTGGAATGGTGAATGATGCTGGAACATAATTTTTCAGCATCCTCAGTACTTCTTGTTTTAGCAGGTCAAAGTTAATTTTGTATAATGCTGATATGAGCACGGGGTTTGGCGCTTTTTCTTTTAGGTTCTCAAGTCTCTGCTGAATTCCTGTTTCTGGTAGTAAGTCAATCTTGTTTAGGGCTGTTATTACCGGGATGCCGGAGGCTCCTATACGTTCTATTGTTTCTAGGCAGCATGAAAGTTTCTTTTCAACAAGGCTAATCGGCTCGCTCACATCCACTACTAAAAGTATCAGGTCTGAATAGACGGTTTCTTCAAGGGTTGAATGGAACGCCTCTATCAATGTTAATGGAAGGCGGTCTATGAATCCAACAGTGTCCGTTAACAAGAACTTTTTTCTTGAGAACTCTACAAGTCTTGTCGTTGTGGAAAGCGTCGTAAATAAAGCGCTATCCACTGGGACTTCTTCCTCTGCGAGAACATTAAATAACGAGCTTTTTCCAGCATTTGTGTATCCCGCTAAAGAAATTAGTGGAAAACCTAACTCCGTTCTTCTTTCGCGATGCAGCAACCTTTTTCTACGGATTTTCCTCAGTTTTCCACGTATGGACTGTATTTGTCTCTTCACGGTCTCGTAGTAAACATTCACTTCGTACGCTCCAAGCCCCATAAACCCTGGTTGCTCCTCCATTCTTGCCAGTCTTACCTTTTCTTTTGCACCCGTCAACTCATACCTCAGCCTTGCCAGCTGGATCTGCAGTTTCGCTTCAGTTGTTGTGGCTCTTCTTGCAAAAATTTCGAGGATTAGCTGGAAACGATCAATAGCTTCGACACCCGTGGCTTTTGCCAAATTGTAGGCTTGAACCGGCTTTAATCGGTTATCAAAAATTATTTTTTGGGCGCCTATTTCTTTTACAAGCTCCGCAAGCTCTTTCACTTTTCCGGCACCTATTTGGTAGCGGGAGTCTGGTATTCTAACCTGCTCTATTTTGCCTACTATGGTGTATCCTGCAGATTCTGCTAGGCTTTCGAGCTCTTCTAAGCTTGACGGTTCAAAAGATTCTCGGCGCTGAACTAGGATGGCTTTCGTTACTTTTTCTCCTCCATTTTCTTCTTGCTTAACTGAATTATGTCTCTTAAGGTCAGCTCATGACTTGCTGGTTTAGGAATTTTTGTTTGCTGAACCGTTTCTTCTGAGACTGGAACAAGCAACTTCACTGTTAATGCATGCTCCAATTTTACTGCAAGCTTGTTGTCCGGCGTCATCTTCCCCGTTTCGATTTTTTTGAGAACTGATACCTTCTCGCTTATTTTTTTACCTAACTCTTCATGGGAAAGCCCTAATTTTTCCCTTGCTTGCCTTATTTTCACATCAAAGTTTTCTACGAGTTCTAGAGTTGTGTCAACCGTTGTTTTTGGCGGTTTTTTGCTTTTGACTTTTAAAGGTGGAAACCATGTTTTAGGTTCTAATGCAGTGGTTTTGGGTTTCGGTTCTTCCCAGTAGGCTGTTCCATGTTTCGCGCATTTACTGCATACTGTTAGCTTTGCTCCTTCAATTATAACCCTGCAGGGTTTGCCATGAATTTTGCGTCCGCAAACTTCGCATCGCACTTGTTGACACACCTAAATTGTTTTTATTGCTTGGTTGTGTTTATAGTTGTCGAATTACAACGTGCTGATTAACGGTGTATAAGCTTGAAAAATTCCCTTAGACGAATCAGAAGCGTGGCAGACTACCAGTTCGGAAAAGGAGTAGGCGCCAAACTTTTTCCCGAAAACGTAGAAATCGTCTATTCCAAAAGAACCGGCAGAATCCGTTACGTCTATTTGAACGGTAAAAGGCTTGCAACCCTCCGTCCAACAGACGGCTTATTTTCCTTAAGCATTGCAGGCGCAAAACGAATAGTTGGAAATGCAGATTCAGCAAAATGTCTTGTTACAGTTCGGAGTGATGTTACAAAATTTATCGCTAAAGGCGGCGATGTTTTTGCAGTGCATGTCGTTAGGGCTGACGATGACATCCGCTCAAAAGACGAGGTTATCGTAGTTCATGAGAATGGTGAAGTTTTAGCTGTTGGACGCGCTGTCTTGTCAGGCGAAGAAATGAAAGCCTTCAAAAAAGGTGTTGCCGTTAAAGTTAGACGTGGATGCATGGAAGAAAGTTAAGTATAAGAATTAAATAGTAATATAAGTGAAAAGGTGGTTTTATGCGAAGACGCGTAAGTCCCCGTGAAGCCAAACGCATGATGCAGCGCATGGGCTTAAGCATGGACGCAATCCCAGATGTAGACCAAGTCATCATAAAAACAAGCAGCAAAGAAATCACCATTGAAGAACCCGAAGTGATAATAATGGAAGTGCAAGGACAGAAAATCTTTCAGATAGCTGGTGGCAAGATCACCGAGAAGGTTGCTGAACGCAAATCAGTCATACCAGAAGAGGACATTAGGCTTGTGGCAGACCAAACAGGCAAAAGCCCAGAAGAAGCCAGAAAAGCACTGGAAGAATGCGAAGGAGACCTAGCAAAAGCAATTCTTCTGCTTCAATCATAAGCGTTTTAATATGTCGCCACAAGTTTTCTTAAGGCATAAGGACAACATAGGACTTCTGTTTGAACATTTTCCAAATATTCGAGAAGCTTTGCTTTGAGTAGAACTAAGGCTTCCTTGTTTCGCTGATTTTCTTTTATATGAAAATCTTCGATTTCAAAAACTTTATCTTGCGGATGCAAAAACTGTGGCTGTAGTGAATTGGTCAAAGCATGTTCCGTTGGTTTTAAGTTCAGTTTTATTTAAGTTCAGTGTTATATAATATCCTAGCGAGGAGGTCAAATTCATAAGTGTTTGACGTCGTTTCGGTGGGACACTTTACTATAGATTCTATCTTCTTGCCAGATAGGCATATGCCCTTTGTTGTTTTGGGCGGTTCTGCTGCTTACGTTTCTTTTGCTGCTAGACGCTTAGATGCAACTGTTTCTGTTATTTCCAAGGTTGGCGATGATTTTCCGAAGGCTTACATGTGGTGGCTTGGGCAAGAGGGCATTGATTTATCTGGAGTGGTTAAAGTTGAGAATGCGCAAACTACGGGTTTTGAACTGAAATACACTAATAACTTGTCAAACCGAAATTTGCGGCTAAAGAGCAGAGCCCCATCCATCACTGTGGATGATTTACCAAAATCTCTGAAAGCCAAAGCCATTCATTTTGCCCCCATAGCCGGCGAAATCACATATGAAGTCGCGGAGAAATTAAGAAGCTGTACTGAATGGTTGTCCCTTGACCCGCAAGGACTGGTGCGAAAATTTGACGCGAAAGGAAACGTTACTTCAGGTTCGCTAGCCGACAAACGCATATTACAACTCGTTGACATTTACAAGTCATCCTCAAACGAAATTAAAGCTGCAATCGGCTTGTCAAGGCTTGATTCTGCTATAAAGGCGATTCACGACCATGGCGTTAAAACGGTTATTGTCACTTTAGGTATGAAAGGTGCGGTGCTTTCCGTCGAAGAAACTATTTATAACATCCCAGCTTACAAGCCAGAGAAGTTTGTTGACCCAACTGGGGCTGGAGATGTTTTTATTGGCGGTTTTCTAGCTGAATATATCCGTGGTGAAAGCTTGTTGTGGTGTGCATGTGTGGGTTCTGCAGCTGCTTCACTTGTTGTCGAGGTTGCTGGTCCAACATTTTTCGGCGACAAAGCAGAGATTTATCGAAGGGCAAGCGTGCTTTATGAAAAAGAAATTAAGGAATGATGAGTATTGTATTGCGTTAACGCCATTAAAAGCGTTGAAAGAGGCGTTTAATCTTGGGACGTGTTGCAAAAGGTGTGAAATGCAGCGTTTCTGGTTGCGGTAAAGAGGCCATACGCTCACTTCCAGCCACAAAGGTTAAGTCAGCTGGCCTAAACATCGGCAGCAGCGAAAGACGTGCTTATCTATGTAAGGAACATTATAAGGAATATAAGAAGAGGACAAAAAAAGAGAAAAAGGTTGAACAGTGGCGATATAAAGGCTAAACGAGAGGGGTTTCCCATGAGGATATTGCAGCTTCATTCAAACTTCATTGAGTACAAGCCTATTCAGAAAGAAATAGCCACGGCTGAAGAAGCTGAAAAAGAAGAAAAACGCCTAGAAGAAATTGTTGTCTTGTTCACAGCTGTTGAAGAAGGCGACAACAAATCAGTAGCCAAAAAAGCCATAAATGAAGTTCAAGCCTTCCTCCAAAAGCTGAAGGTAAACCGAATTTTAATCTATCCCTACGCGCACCTAAGCAGCAACCTAGCAAAATCCACAGAAGCACTAAAAGTAGTCAAAGCCATGGAAGCCTACGCAAAAGAAAAGGACATAGAAACATACCGTGCACCCTTCGGCTGGAACAAACAATTCACAATATCAATAAAAGGACACCCACTCGCAGAACAATCACGCACCATATCGCCTACCGAAATAAAAAAGGAAAAGGAAAAAGTTTCTGAAGCGGTAAAAGCCGAAGAAAAACTCGAGTCGTTCTGGTACATTCTTCAGCCAGACGGAAAAATGATACCAGTCGAAGAATTCAATTTCAAAGGACAAGAAAACCTCGAAAAGTTTGCAAAATATGAAATCACAAAAGTTAGGGCAAGCCAACAAATACCCCCCCATGTTATACTAATGAAAAGACTTGAAATAGCTGACTATGAGCCTGGAAGCGACCCGGGGAACATACGCTGGTACCCAAAGGGGCGACTAATAAAATCCCTACTTGAACAATTTGTGACCGCAAAAGCAATAGAGTACGGTGCCATGGAAGTTGAAACCCCAGTCATGTACGATTTTCAGCATCCAAGCCTAGCAGACTACATAGACCGTTTTCCCGCAAGACAATACATGCTTAAATCTGAGGACAAAGAACTTTTTCTGCGGTTTGCAGCATGTTTCGGACAATTCTTAATGATTCACGACACACAATTTTCCTACAAACACATGCCGCTGAAGGCTTACGAATTAACCCGCTACAGTTTTAGGCGAGAAAAAAGCGGGGAAGTTGTCGGTTTAAGACGCTTAAGAGCCTTCACCATGCCAGACTGCCACGCCTTCTGCACAGACCTGGAACAAGCAAAAAAGGAATTCATAGCAAGATTCAAACTATGCATACAAGTCCTAGAAGGAATAGGACTATCCAAAAATGACTATGAAACTGCAATACGCTTCACAAAAGACTTCTACGAAGAAAACAAGGCTTTCATAGCTTCTTTAGCGAAAATCTTTGGCAAACCAGTCTTAATTGAGATGTGGAAAGAACGCTTCTTCTATTTCATACTGAAATGGGACTTCAACTTCGTAGACAACCAAGACAAGGCAGCAGCCCTATCAACAGACCAAATAGACGTTGAAAACGCAAAAAGATACGACATAACTTACGTTGATGAAAAAGGCGAAAAACATCATCCGCTGATTCTGCACTGTTCCCCAAGCGGGGCAATCGAAAGATGTGTATACGCATTACTAGAAAAAGCCTACAAGGAACAACAAGACGGTAAACCACCCATGCTCCCATTATGGCTTTCACCAACACAAGTACGCATAATCCCAATGTCAGACAAATACCTTGAACATTCCGAAAAACTAGCGAATGAGATAGAGGCTGAGTACATACGCGTAGACACTGATGATCGAGCACTGACTTTGCAGAAGAGAGTTAGAGAAGCAGAGATGGAGTGGATTCCCTACATAATTGTTGTTGGACAAAAAGAAATCGAATCAGATGTCCTTCCAGTAAGGGACAGAAAAGCCGGAAAAATACGCAAAATGAAGCTTGAAGAACTGATAAACGAGATTGAAGAAATAGTAAAAGGCAAGCCCTTTAAGCCGCTACCCCTACCAAAACATCTTTCAAAAAGACCACAATTCTACGGTTAACAATGGTAAAAACAGTCAATAGTTTTACAAAAAATATATCAACCTTAGGCAGATAGACTAAACTCTCCAGTTTGGAGGACAAAACTGTTGGAAAAAGAATTACTCGTCTACATTGACGGGGAATACTACCCAAAACCACAAGCAAAAATTTCAGTCTACGACCACGGACTTTTATATGGAGACGGAGTCTTTGAGGGAATCCGTGCATATAGCGGCGTTGTCTTTAAACTCAAAGAACACATAGATAGGCTGTACCGTTCAGCACGTGTAATCATGCTTAACATCCCGCAAACAAAAGAAGAAATGATAAACGCTGTTTTAGAAACTCTGCGAAAAAATAATTTGCGAGACGCGTACATACGCCTCGTCGTCACGAGAGGCGTCGGCGATTTAGGACTCGACCCGAGAAAATGCCCAAAACCAACAGTGATCATTATAACCGACGTTATAAAATTGCATTCAACAGAAGCGAAAGAGAAAGGAATGAGAGCCATGATTGTCTGGGTGAAAAGAGACCCTGTTGACGCAACATCTCATGAGGTTAAATCCTTAAACTATCTAAACAGCATACTAGGAAAAATTGAAGCAAACATAGCAGGTTTTGACGAAGCCATATGCCTAGACAAAAACGGTCACATAAGCGAGGGAGTTGCCGAAAACCTCTTCATAGTACAAAACGGGAAAATCATAACTCCTCCAACATCAACAGGTGCCCTGGTTGGAATAACAAGAGATGTTGTCATGAAATTAGCTGAAAAACTCGGATATACAGCGGTTGAAAGCACAATCACGCCGACAGACTTGTTCACCGCAGATGAAGCCTTCTTCACTGGTACAGCAGCAGAAATAGTCCCGATAGTAGAAGTCAATAAGCGAATGATAGGTGACGGCAAGCCGGGACCAATAACACGACGGTTAATGCAAGAATTTGAAAAGGTTGTCAGAGATCCAAAGGAAGGAATACGGATCTATCAGTAGCAAATCTCTGTTAAACATTCTACTTTTTCGTAAGAACCGAAGGAAATTACTGAAAGAGATTTTAACTTTCAGCTTTGTAAACGCGTTCAAGTGGAGAAAATGCTGGTTCCTGAAACTTTTTTCGCTGAAAGAACATCACTACTGAAAGCGTCAGAGATCCGGGAGCTTCTGAAGTGGGTTGCTGAAGGAGGAATAATCTCCTTCGGCGGCGGTATGCCCTGCCCAACCACGTTTCCTCGACAACAGATTATACAGATCATCACGGAAGGGATCAGTGAGCACGGCGACAAGCTTCTAGAATACAGCACTACCCAAGGTTTAAAGGAGCTGAGATCAGAGCTCAAGGATTTCATGGCATGGAGAGGAATTAATGTGCCAAGCATCGACAACATTGTCGTCATAAGCGGTAGCCAACAAGGACTTGACGCATTTGGAAAAATTTTCCTCGATGAAGGAGATGTTGTTCTTATCGAGCTTCCAACTTACCTGGCTGCCATTAACGCCTTTAGGTTCTACAATCCAGAGTTTGTCGGGCTGAGAATGGATGATGACGGCATCATAATGGACTCCCTAGAAAGCATCCTAAAGGAATTAGAGTCTAAGCATAAAAGAGTGAAGTTCCTTTATACACGGTTCCCACATGTCAGAACCCTACTGGAGTAACTCTATCTATGGAGCGCAGGAAACGTCTTCTTGAACTTGCGTCGGAGTACGATTTTCTGATCATCGAAGATGACCCCTACAGCCTAATCCTATATGAACCCATTGATGTTGCTCCTCTGAAATCCATGGACGCTGAAGGACGAGTCATATACTTGTCAACCTTCAGCAAGATTCTGTCTCCTGGACTGCGCTTAGGATGGGTGGTAGCTGACGACAGTTTCACCGAGAAGTTCGTGCTCGCCAAACAAGGCATGGACCTGTGCACCTCACCACTTCTGCAGTACATCACTTATACAGCACTAAAAAGAAAGGTTATCCAAGAGAATCTTACAAAGATTCGTGCACTCTACAAGACGAAGAGAGACAAGATGCTGGAGGCTCTGGACACCTACTTCCCAGAGGGGTGCAAGTGGACAATGCCCATAGGCGGGCTGTTTATATTCGCTTGGGTTCCTGAAAGAGTGAACACCAAAGAGCTTATCCAAGACTGCATTAAAAAATATAGGATTGCCTACGTTCCAGGCCAGTCATTCTTCGTGAATGGAAGCGGAGCAAACACGATGAGACTGAACTTTAGCTACCCGGCGATGGATGAAATAGAGGAAGGCATCAAAAGGCTAGGACAAGCAATCAAAGAAAAGCTATAAGTAATAGACGCAGTAGCCTGTTTTTAGAAATTGTTTTGTAACGTTCTTACCTATTCTGTTCCATGAAACTTTCCACTTCGTTTAATGCTTGATCAAGTGTTTCAATTGGTGGTAAGAAAACTACTCTGATATGCCCTGCGCCGTAAACTGGGTCAAATCCCGAACCATGCACAAACAGTACCCCCGTCTCTCTTAACAGTTCTAAGGCAAAGTGTTTGTCGGTTTTCCACCTTAACCCCACTTCTTCTATCCTTGGGAAAACATAAAACGCTGCTTCTGGTTTTGAACAACTTATCCCTTCCATCTCATTCAGCCTTTTCCACGCGTAGTCTCTTCTCTTCCTAAGCTTTTCAACCATCTCCTTTATGTAGTCTTGTGGACCATTTAGAGCAGCTACCCCAGCTTTCTGAACAGGCGTGTTTGCACACAGTCTTATCCTCGCCTCTTTTTCGACGCATTGCTTTAACTCTTGCAGTTGGCCTTCTTGGTCATGGAAGTAGATGTAGCCGAGTCTCCACCCAGTCATCAAATATGCCTTTGAAAAACCGTTCAACCCGATTACTGGAACGTCCTCAGCCAGATAAGAAGTACTAACAAATTTTCTCTCATAAATAATCTGGTCGTAAATTTCATCTGACAAAACTGGGATACCATACTCGCCTGCAAGATCTAATATTTGCTTTACAACTTTCTCTTCATAAAGTGCCCCACAAGGATTGTTCGGATTAATAATTACAATTCCACGTGTTTTCTCTGAAATTTTGCTTCTCAAGTCGTCAATGCTTGGTTGCCAACCATTTTCCTCAACAGTTTCGTATGTAACCGGTTTTCCACCGAAAAATTTAGCATATGAAATGTAAGGCGGATAAGTTGGTCCAGGAAGAAGAATTTCATCTCCAGCATCAATAAGTGCAGCCATAACCATTTGGATACCTTCAGAAATCCCCGCCGTAACAATTATATCATCAGCGGAAATGTCCACACTATTAACTCTTTGCTCTTTTTCGCTTATGGCTTGTCTAAGCTCCAGCAATCCTTCAGAAGGCGAGTAAGCATTTGCTCCCTCTTCAACAGCCTTCATTAAAGCCTGCTTAACATGCGGTGGCGTGTCAAAATCAAATGCAACAGGATCTCCTATATTCAAGTAATAAATTTTTTTCCCAGTTTTCGCAAGCTGCTTTGCATAAACAATAACGTCGCGGATGGCATATTCTATGGTGCGCACTCTTTCAGTAACTTTTACATTAGTCAAAGCTTTCACTCTTCCAGAATCAACGCTTTTGTCTCTATAAAGATAAAGTTTATGTGGTGAACTCCGGAATCTGGAACGTTTGAGAGGCTTCAACTCCTTCACTGGTAATCACAGTTATGATTATGCTCTCACCTTGGTGTTTCTCCCAGTCAAATAAACAGAGCAGAACAGCCGTATCACCTGGTTTGACAATTATCTGGTTTTCTGGAAACGTTTGCTCTAACTGCCCTGTTTGGTTTTGAAGCTCTATTCTCACTTTTGATATTGTGAGATTCCAAATAGAATGCCCTAAGTTTTGGACAGTTATATTCAAATATCGTGTTTCACCGATTACTGTGCAAATTGTCGTATTATCACTTGTTATGTTAAGCTCCGCCGCAGGAAGAGTAAACACAAAGTCGAATATGTGCTCTTCTGAAGTTTCATTTGCTACGGTGTGTACAGTCAAAGTCAAGTTTTTGCCTGCACGGTCCGTCCAATCAGTAATATTACAGTAAAATGGTATTGCTTGACTAGGTTCGATTGGATCAGAGGGTAATGGTGGATTTGCTTTTGTTCCATTTATTACTTCTCCGGTTTCCTTGACTACTATTTTTGTTACGTTAACCGCATCGAGTGAAGATTGATGATTTTGTAATGTGACGTTAAAGTGTACTCTGTCTTTCAAATCGAACACTTCTTTTTCATTTAGGATCTTGACAACAATCGGCGATGGCGTTGTACCCGTGAACGGGTCTGTCTCGAAATCTTGCAATAAGTAGGCTGTTACGCTAATTTCCTTTCCTCTATATTCTCTCCAATTCCAGTCGAACTTGCACGTCCATGTTGAATTTGGTGCTATGCCTTCTAACGGATAATTTCTTTCGATGGTTGTTCCATTTTCCAGTGCGCACATGATTTTAGTGACATTTACATGGTTAGCTGACTCTGCAAAATTAAAAACTGTCACGTTAAAGTGGTCGGTGTAATCTTCGTTAAAAAGTACATTTTGAATTATGGTGTGGACTTTTTGCAGTTCAAACTCCTTGGAAAAAATGTATCCTTCTTCGGTGGAAATCGTGATTGCAGTTTTTATTAAACCATGCCAACTTCCGTTAAATGTGAAATTAATAGACGTTCCATTTACGATGGCTTGAGGCAACTCTGGTGATATTCCCGTTAACTCAACTCCAGGAACCATTATCTCATTTATAGTTAAGTTAATCACCGAATCAGCGTCGTTCATTATCGTTACGTTAAACATTCTAAACGAAACTTTGGGGTCAAAATCCGTGTCGGTTATATGAAGCTTGACAAATGGTACAGTTGCCTCCATATTTGCGGCTGGAGAATCTGACGAGAAAACGTGCACAATAATTGTTTTGCCTGCAAATTCGCCAGCAAGCCTTCCCCAAGTAACGTTAAAATCATCCTTCCGAGCTTTAGAACACGTTATGTTTAAATGTTTCCCTTTCGGGATAACTATTCCCATTGACGGTTCAGTTTCTATAATGTCATAAAGCTGCCATTCTCCCTTCAGACTCACTACTATTCTCGTTATTGTTGCGTCGGAAGGCGAATAAGACGGGTTTAAAACACCAACTTTAAATGTTGCAGCTTTTCCCTTGTCGAAATAAACACCCGTTATTGTAAGAGTTGTTCCTTCAGGCATTTCAATGTAGAGGGGAATCGTGAACATGTAAGAAATTACTCCCCCTGCTATTACGGATATTATCATGAGAAGTACGATCGTAGGGGTTGAAGCTGCTTTTATGTTGATTTGTAGACTCACGTTATTCCCTCCGATATCATGAATGTTGTTGTATCTCATATTTTCTAGGGATAAATAAGTGTTCCTCAGTGATATGACTTCGGTGCGAGTGGGGTGCTAGGATGGGGCGCAAAATTATTAAACTGGCTGGAGTTGTTTTGCTCTTTCGGCTGCTTTTGTCACAGCGTTAATTATTACTGCTCTTAGTTTGCCTTCCTCGAGGGCTAAGAGCCCTTCAATGGTTGTGCCAGCAGGTGTGGTGACCATATCTTTAAGCTTAGTTGGGTGTTCACTGGTTTCGACAACCATTTTCGCTGCACCAAGCGTTGTTTGCGCTGCGAGGAGTATTGAGACATCTTTTGGTAAGCCTAGTCTTACCCCAGCGTCGGCTAAAGCCTCTATTATTAGGTAGATGTACGCTGGGCCACTTCCTACTAAGCCTGTTGCTAGATTTAGATATTTCTCATCTAGTGTTATGACGCGTCCTAAAAGTGAAAGCGTACCAATTACTGTTTCCAGTTCTTCCTTCTTCGTGTTTTCCGATGGACAGACCGCTATCATGGCTTCTCTGACCTGGCATGTTATGTTAGGCATCACCCTAACGACGGGGACATCCTTTGGCAGGTATTTTCTCAGAAACTCTAATGTGACGCCAGCTGCTATTGAAACAACTATTTTTCCGGTTTTCATTGCTGGCGCTATTTGTTCTAGTGCTTTTTTTACATCTCCGGGTTTTACAGCGATTATTGTGATGCCCGCGAAAGACGCAGCCTTTTTTGCATTGTCTACGCATTTCACATTGTACGTTTGGCTCATGTATTTGCTGCGGCTCTCAATTATTTCAAATACTTGTATGTCTTGAGGTTTATACTCACCAGATTTTAGAAGCCCTGAAATTACGGCTTCGCCCATTTTGCCAGCGCCGACAATCGCCAATTTAGGCTTGTTCTTTTTCAAATAACTCATCTCCAAATTATATCTTCGGGTTATATCCTTTGAGCAATTATTAAGTTTTTCACCAAAAACTTGATTTTCGCAGGCTCACATGCTCAGCAAACGTTCTTAGATGTAAACAACTAAGAATTCTTATCGAGGCAGTCACTTGTAAAGCCGAGGCGGGGAATAAGAGAACATTTATAACGTCAAAACAAGTTAGCTAATGTTTCCAAAAGGTGAACAGAATTGACAATTGCGGAATTCACATATCCACTTGGAAAGGTTGAGAAAGGGTACAACAACAGAACCTTGTACATAAACCTCACAAACAACCAGATCAAGAGCAAACCTGTCACTCAATACATGAAGGACACATTCATAGGCGGCCGCGGCTTCAACCTTTGGCTCCTATGGAACGCCTTGCCAAAAGATCACATCGCCAAATGGGACGACTCCGAAAACGAAATATGCATCGCCTGTGGTCCCCTCGGCGGCACCCCCATATACCCAGGAAGCGGAAAGAGCATCGTCGTCACGATCTCTCCCCTAACAGACTCGGTGATGGACTCCAACGTGGGCGGATACTTCGGACCATACCTGAAATTCGCTGGATGGGATGCACTCGAGATACAAGGAAAAGCAAAGTCCGAAGTGATAATCTTCATCGACGGAGACGAAGGAAAAGTAGTGATCGAAGACGCTGAAGGGCTTCCTTCCGAGACACATCTACTCGCCGAAATCCTAACAGAAAAGTACGGTGAAGAGAACAAACGCAGCGTTTCAGTGGTTTCTGCTGGCCCAGGCGCAGAGCACACTAGGTTTGGATGCCTCAACTTCTCATGGTATGACGCTCCACGCAAGATTGTGAGATACAAGCAGGCGGGAAGGGGAGGCACAGGCACGGTTCTTCGGAACAAGAAGGTAAAGGCAATAGTAGTCAAATTCTCCAACTTAACCGCGAAAGCAAACAATCCCGCAGACTTCGACCTCCTAAGACAAGTAGGCCCAGCGTACAACAGGGAAATCAGAACCCTTGACCCAAAACAACACCAGATGGCGGTCGTAGGAACAACACACCTAGTCGACATCATGAACGACTTCGACCTGCTTCCCACAAAAAACTTCAAGTTCGGAAACCACCCCGAAGCTCTAAAGCTCGGTGAAGAAGTCTACAGGAAGAAGTTTCATTCGGGCTTCGACGGATGCTGGGTAGGATGCGCAGTTGCATGTGCCCATGGTGTCAAGAATTTTGAACTTAAAACGGGTCCACATAAGGGTCAACGAGTGTTCGTGAACGGGCCAGAATACGAGACCATAGCAGGCCTTGGCAGCAACTGCGGAATCTTCGACGCTGACCACGTGATCGAGATGAACTTCTACTGCGACACCTACGGCATAGACACGATTTCGTTAGGGACGGCTATTGCCTTTGTCATGGAGTGCTACGAGATGAGGTTGATCGACAAGAACGCTACTGGCGGTCTTGAACTTAATTTTGGGAGCAAGGAAGCAGCCATGGAACTCCTTCATCAGATGGCGAGAGGTGAAGGCTTCGGAGTCGTTGTTGGTCAAGGAGTACGCAGGATGAAGAAGCTTTTTGCGGAAAAGTACAGTGCGGATCCGAAAATAATGCGGGATATAGGGATGGAGGCGAAGGGTTTGGAGTTTTCTGAGTACGTCACCAAGGAATCTCTGGCTCAACAGGGCGGTTATGGGCTTGCATTGAAGGGGCCACAACATGACGAGGCTTGGCTGATTTTCTTGGACATGGTGCACAACCTAATGCCTACCTTCAAGCAGAAAGCGGAAGCCCTACACTGGTTCCCGATGTTCCGCACATGGTTCGGCTTGAACGGGTTGTGCAAGCTTCCTTGGAACGACATCGTGCCCGAAGACAACAAGAATACCCCGGAACCTGCCAAGGTGATGGCGCACGTGGAGAATTACGCCAAATACTTCTATGCAGTGACAGGCCGAAAGGTTACAACGGACGACCTTATCGCGATGAGTGAGAAAGTGTACAACTTTCAACGTGTCTTCAACCTGAGGATGGGGTTTGGCACGCGTGAACACGATGACATACCCTACAGAGCCGTTGGACCGGTGACAGAAGAGGAGTATGAGAGCCACGCAGAACATTATGATACGCAGCTTAGAGAGAAGGTTGTTTTCGACCCAGACGGCAAGTCGACGAAGGAGAAGCTGGCGGTCTTGAGGAAGTACCGGGAGGCAGAATACGAGAGGCTTAAGGACGCAGTCTACAAGAGGAGAGGATGGAACCATAACGGCGTTCCGACCTTAAAGAAGGTCAGGGAGCTTGGAATAGACATTCCCGACGTTGTGGAACTGATAGAGAAGTTTCAATAACGCTAGAGCGTGCGCCTAATATGCTCTGCCGAAGTAAACCACCTCTTTTCCTTCTTCGTCGCAATACACACAATTCGAAAACAATTCTTCCTTTTCAAGAGGTATTAGCCTAATGGTTGCTCCAGTTTCTTCCTTTATTTTTTCTTCGCATGTTGAGTTGGAACACCAACACGTTCTAATGAATCCCCCTTTCTTTTTCAAAGCTTCCTTGAAATCGTTGTAGGTTTTCACTGTGGTTGTATGGTCTTCTAAAAATTCTTTGGCTTTGTTGAAGAGGTTGCTCTGGATTTCTTCTAGCAGTTTTGTTACGGTATCCACTATCTCCTCTTCTTTCACTACGAATCTTTCGATAGTATCCCGTCTGGCTAAGGTTACCTGTCTTTTCTTTACATCTCTAGGGCCGATTTCTATTCTTATGGGCACTCCTTTTAGTTCCCACTCGTTGAATTTCCAGCCTGGGGTGTATTCTGATCTGTCGTCGAGAACAGCCGATATTCCATTTTTCTGCAGGTTTTCAGAGATTTCTCTGGCTTTTCTTAATATTAGTTCCTTGTCAACATCCTTATAGGGTATTGGAATTATCACGGTTTGCACTGAAGCAATTTTTGGAGGAAGCACTAGTCCTCTGTCGTCGCCGTGAACCATAACCAAAGCACCTATCAGCCGTGTGGTTATACCCCATGATGTTTGCCAAACGTAATGTTCCTTTTCGTCTTCTCCGATGAATTTGATGTCGAAGACTTTGGCAAAGTTCTGTCCAAGATTGTGCGAAGTTCCCATTTGCAATACTTTTCCATCCGGCATTAAAGCCTCCAAGGCTGTCGTGTATAGGGCTCCAGCAAATTTTTCGTTTTCAGTTTTCTTTCCAACAAGCACTGGAATTGCCAAGTAGTTCTCTACTAAGTCCTTGTAGATGTTTAGGATTTCAATGACTTCGGTGTCTGCTTCTTCCTTTGTTGCGTGGGCTGTGTGGCCTTCTTGCCAAAGGAATTCCCTTGTTCTTAAGAAGAGTCTTGTTGCCCTTGTTTCCCATCTTACAATGTTGCACCATTGATTAAGTTTTATAGGCAAATCTCTCCAGCTTCTAATCCACTTCGCATACGTCGCATACATGATTGTTTCAGACGTAGGCCTAACAGCAAGCCTTTCCTCTAGCTTACTGTTTCCGCCAGTAGTGACCCATGCAACTTCTGGAACAAATCCTTCGAAGTGTTCAGCTTCTTTCTTCAAGAAACTTTCAGGTATGAACAATGGAAAGTATACGTTCTTGTGTCCCTTCTCCTTTATTCTTTTGTTGAAGACTTCTTGGATTTTCTCCCATATGGCATATGAGTGTTCTCTGAAGATCATGCAGCCTTTGATTGGCGCGTAGTCAGCTAGTCCTGACTTTAGAACTACTTGGGTGTACCATTCTGAGAAGTTTTCTGATTTTTTAACGGTGATACCCATTTCTGACATTTTTATCTCTCCCTTGTTTTTCATTGTTAGAAGCATATAATTCTAATGTAAAATCAATCCTAATGTCTAGTAAGTGTGGGAAGAATTCAGCGGTGTGGAACAAAATCGCCCATTGCAACCACTTTATACAGCAATGTGAAAAGAATTATTAAAAGTTTTCCTTGTCACGTTTTTTGTTAGGTCAGACTGATAAAATGTGCAAGAAATGTAGAAAAGTTATATTGAACAAAAAGAACTAATTAAAATTCAAAGCGTCATGGACTTGTCGAAATATTTCAAACTCATGATTTTGGTCAATGTTGTTCTCATTGTGGTCTATGGGGTATGCAATTGGGATATTTGGCGAACTGTTTACGACATCATTAACGCTGGGTATATTGATTCTGAATATTCCAAATTTTTTGGAGCCCAGTTCTTGTTCGTATAGACTATGGATGCAACACGTGGATTACATTTCCAAATCTTTCAATCATCATGCTTTTAATAGTTGCAATAGCAAATCTAATGGTGGTCTGGAAGATAGAGAAAACATGAATCTTTGTGAGGAGAGAAGTTTGGTAGGGAGTAAAGCAACCAAAAGAAACACTTCAATAACCATTGCTACAATATTTTTTGCAATCTTCGGTATTCTTGCTATAGTGATAGGAATAGTTGACATAATGAATCCTCCTTATCCCTATGCTCAGAGGCTTCCATTACTTGGTCACATAGCTTTGATAGTTGGTATTTTGTCTCTGGTAGCAACAAGTTTGTTATGGAAGTTAAAGCGGTTAGGCGGATATGTAGGTATTATTTCATTTGTGATTGCCTATGCAGTTAATGTATATGTTGGAGAAAATCCGATGCTCCATGCAATGGCAGGTGTTATAGCAGGGTTAGTACTGTTCATTCCTCTAGCCATCGGATGGAAAACTCTCTCCTAAAGTTCCATTGTTTATGGTGTTCAGATTGAGATTCGTAACAAATGCAGAAAAGTTATTGCTGAACCAAAAGAACTATAGATGAAGGTGAAATTCCCAGCGATTATGTCTATCTTAAGCGGCAGTTTATTTTAATTATGAAATTATTCTACGCAAGTATTTTAACTAACACAACCTACACTTGAATATGCCACTCAAAAGGCGTGAATCAGGATTGAAGGCAGTTCTTGTGATTGGAGATGGAATGGCTGACAGACCGGTAAAAGAATTAGACTGGAAAACACCCTTAGAAGCAGCCCATAAGCCTTCATTGAATCAGATAGCAAAAACTGGAATCAGCGGTATAATGGACCCCGTTTCACCTGGATTGCCTCCTGGAAGCGACACCGCCACGCTTGCACTGCTCGGCTACGATGCCTTAAAAGTTTATTCTGGAAGAGGAGCCTTCGAGGCTATAGGCTCGGGTATAGAAGTTTTACCCGGCGATGTTGCCTTCCGATGTAACTTTGCAACAGTGAATAAAAACCTTGTTGTTCTGGATAGGCGTGCCGGCAGAATTGCAAATAAGGATGCGTCTAAACTGGCTGAGAGCATCCAGAAAATTAAGCTAGAAAAGCTTTTAGACTCTGAATTCTTGTTTAAAAACACCATTCAGCATCGTGCCGTCCTCATCATCCGTAAACCCGGATTATCAATCGCTGTTAGCGACTTTGACCCGGGGAACGTTGGAGAAAAAGTTTCGGATGTAAAGCCATTAGAAAATACTTCTGAAGCTAAGCTAACGGCCAAAATAGTCAACGAACTTATGCAAGAATTCCACAAAAATTTGAAAGAACACCCAGTTAACAAAGAAAGAGTTAAATGCGGACTGCCACCAGCAAACATGATTTTATGTAGAGGCGCAGGCACGGTTCCGAACATAAAGCCTCTTTCACAAATGTATGGTATAAGTACTGCGTGCATAGGCGCCACACCGTTAGTCAGAGGAGTTTGTAAAGCCGCTGGAATGAAGCTAATAGATGTCAAGGGTGCCACTGGAACGCCTCAAACCGATTTTATGGCTAAAACCAAAGCAACGATTCAAGCATTAAAAACGCATGATTTTGTATTTTTACATGTGAAGGCACCGGACGTTGCAAGCCACGACGGAAATATTAAACAGAAGGTTGAGTTGATCGAAAAAATTGACCGCATGCTCGGCTATCTGCTTGGTAACATTGACGTAGACTCGACTTATTTGGCTGTAACCGCTGACCACACAACATCTTTAGTCACGCGAAGTCATGAAGGCGACCCTGTTCCCATAGCAATCACCGGTCCGTATATTCGCCGTGATGATGTTGAAGAGTTTAATGAGAGGAAATGTGCCAAAGGCGGTTTAAACAGAATAAAGAGCATGGATTTGATGTATATATTGATGAATTTGCTTGGTAAAACTAAAAAGTTTGGGGCATAAAGCTTACTACTGCACTGGCATAAGTCGCCATTCCCTATAATCCGTGACAACCCTAATGTATCCTTTAAGCATGTTATCCACTTCCACATCACCAGTGTCAACCCTCAAGACGCCGCCGTCGATGCTTTGAAGCTTGCTTTTTGTCGCCGTAACGATTATCCGCTGTTTCCCAACACGTCTGATGATTTCAGGGCTTATCTGCTGGTTTCCCCTCCCTAGAAGAATCCCTTGATGTCCAATGGGTGAAAGAATAATCCAAGTGTTCTGCCAGTCCTCCACTTCCTCTAAAATCCTTTTCTCATTCACGTCAAGTATGACTTTGCCTTTTTTGTAGACATCCACGCCTAGAACAGTTTTTTCCACGCCTAAAAGTTCTGCTATACGCTTGACGGTTGTTCCTGGACCAAGTATGTAGGTGGCTTCTGGCTGCATCTCCTCAATTATGAATCGCGCTATGGCTGTTTGGTTTTCTTTCTCGTCGACTGTTTCTGGGCTTACTTGTTTGCTTCCTTGAATTCGCATTGAAAGGAATGGACCTTTTAGAAAACCGTGAAGCTTCACTACGAAGATGTCGCCTCGAATGGCTGTCTCATCAGCATCCATAATTTCAAATTCTGTTATTTCCGCTTGGTTTTGGGCAAAGGCCAAAACAACATCCACAGCGTCTGAAGGATTCACCGCAAAAATACCACTATACATCTTCACTCCAGAAGGGACACCTAAAACAGGCACTTCACCACAGGCCTGCATAGCATCAAAAATATCCTTGGCTGTCCCGTCCCCACCAACAAAAACTATTAAGTACACCTTTGCCTTCGCCATTAATTTAACAGCAGTTTTTGTATCTTCAGCAGTTGTTTCCTCACCAATTTCCATGGGCACAACCTGAACTGAAAGCCCTGCCTTTTCAGCCTCTTCTTCACCCATTATCCTCGGACACGTCAAAATTTCGATAGATATTTCCCTCATGTTCTCTTTAAGCGTTTGCAGAAACTCTATCGCCCTTTTAGGTGCTACTGGTTCAGCGCCCCTCACAATCGCCTCTTTTAAAACCCCGTCTGTTCCTTTTAGACCTACTCTGCCACCCATACCAGCTATTGGATTAACGATAAAACCCAGCTTCATAATTTTCATCAGTGACAAGATTTATTGCGTGAGCTAAAAACTATTTTGATAGGCGGAGTGCCAGCCCAATGAAGAAGTCGAGAACCGGAACATTTTCTATTTTGGCTATATCGCCTGACTCTAAATTGATGGGCGTCGCCGTCGCTTCAGGCTCAACATCAGTAGGAGACAGAGTCCCCCACATGCAAAGCCTAGAATCGGTGTGATAGCCACTCAGGCGTATACAAATGTTGCTTATGGAATAAAGGGATTAGAATTGTTGGCGAAGGGGTTATCTCCAAAAGAGACCTTGAATAGGCTTTTGATGGAAGACCTTGGGAGAGAGCTACGGCAAGTGGCAATCATGGATTCCAAGAAAAGGGAGGCTGTTTTCACTGGTGCTGGTGTTCCAGAATGGCATGGAGAAGCAATGGGTGAAAATTACATTGTAATTGGAAATTTGCTTGCTGGGAAAAATGTTATCCCAAGCATCGCTGAAGAATTTGAAAGGACAGGTGGAGACTTAGCATGGATGATGATAAAAGCGTTAAAGGCTGGAAGTGAAAGCGGTGGAGACCAGCGAGGTGAAAAGTCAGCGGCACTAATTGTAGTCGGTACTGAAAAGGTGGAAGTGAAAATAAAGGTTGACGAGCATAAGGCTCCCATTAATGAGTTGATTCGTAAACTAGAGATTCGTAGAAGATAAAATTCACATGAAAAAGTTCGCTTATTCATCTGAAAATTCTTATATTTTGAAGACCCTAACATCGGTTACGCTGAAATTCACTTTAATGAATGAGGTTTGTTGAATGTCAAAAACAATGAAGAGAATTCTTGTAACGGGTGCCACTGGTCAAATAGGCTCTGAATTAACGATAGAGTTACGAAAGAGATATGGCGGTGATACCGTGGTTGCTGCTGGACATAGGAGAAAACCCAGCGAGAAACTGTTTAGTTCAGGTCCCTTCGAGTATGTGGATGTAACTCAAAAAGGCGAAGTTGAAAAAGTTGTTGAAAAATATGACATTGACACAATTTACCATTTAGCCGCGGTTCTCTCAGCAGTAGGCGAAAAAAATCCCCAACTCGCTTGGCATGTAAACATGAACGGGCTTTACAATGTACTGGAAGTTGCAAGAGAACACAGCATGGTTCGGGTTTTCTGGCCAAGCTCCATCGCTGTCTTCGGTCCGGAAGCTCCTCGCATTAACACGCCTCAAGACACTGTTTTGATTCCTAGAACTATGTATGGCGTTACAAAGGTTGCTGGTGAGCTGTTGTGCAACTACTATTTTCTTCGATTGGGTTTGGATGTGCGAAGCGTCCGTTATCCAGGCATCATAAGCAGCGAGACGCCTCCGGGCGGAGGCACAACAGACTATGCCGTGGAGATTTTTTATGAAGCAATCAAGAAGAAGCGGTACACATGCTTCGTGAGGGGGGACACTGTGCTGCCTATGATGTACATGCCAGACTGTATCAAAGCAGCCATAGACTTGATGGAGGCTGACCTGTCTAGGATTAAATGTCGCACCAGCTACAACGTGACTGGAATGAGCTTCTCTGTGGGAGAGCTGGTGGCTGAAATTAAGAAGTACATTCCGGAATTTGAATGCGAATACATGCCTGACTTTAGGCAGAAGATTGCGGATTCTTGGCCCATGTCAATAGATGATAGTGTGGCTCGTGAGGAGTGGAGTTGGAAGCCAACGCATGATTTGGTTGCTATGACAAAAGATATGATAGAAAAATTGACAAAGAGGTTTGCTAAAGGCAGCCTCTAAAACATAATTTTCTGCTGAAATGGTATAGGAAATGTTAAAAGAAGGTGAAACTAATTTTTCAGAAGGTGATTAATTTGGCAGTTTCACGTCACCCAACAAAATATTTAGGTGAAGAATACCAACGCTTGGTTCGTGAAAGTCTGAACTGGGAGCTTAGAGTTCTGGAAAGCGCAAGTGAACCAATCTGCATAGTAGACGGAAAAGAAGTCCTAATGCTCTGTGCAAACAACTATCTAAACCTTGCAACACATCCAAAAGTTGTTGAGGCAACGATAGAGGCAACCCGAAAATATGGGGCAGGCGCAGGCAGCGACAGGTCGATTTCTGGCAACATGATTCTCCACGAAGAATTGGACCGTCGCCTCGCAAAGTTCAAGAACGCTCCAGCCTCGCTAACTTTTCAAACAGGTTTCATGGCTAATGAGGGGGTTATTCCGCAGCTCGCTGGAAGAGGAGACTTATTCGTTTCAGACGAGCTAAACCATGGTTCAATAATTGACGGCGTAAGGCTGAGCCACGCTGACAGAGCCATATTCAAACATAAAGATGTAGAGGATTTGGCACGTGTGATGGATGAAGCGGAAAAACATGACCCGCCTTATAGGCATATCTGGATTTTAACAGATGGAGTTTTCAGCATGGACGGAGACCTTGCACCACTGCCAGGAATAGCTAAAATCGCCAAAGAGCATGGCGCAGGAGTATATGTTGATGATGCGCATGGTGAAGGCGTTTTAGGTGAAGGTGGGCGAGGCATTGTAAGTCATTTCCATCTTGGACGGGACGAGGTGCACGTGGAGATGGGAACTTTTTCAAAGGCTTTCGGTGTCGTAGGTGGGCATATCACTGGTGGCGAAGACCTGCGCAACTTTGCTTATAACAAGGCTAGAAGCTGGCTGTTAAGCGGTGCTGTTCCGCCAGGTGTTGCCGCAGCTTGCATTGCAGCCATAGACGTGCTTGAAACAGAACCACAACACGTTAGGAAGGTTTGGGAAAACCGCAACTATCTCCTTGACGCTTTGAAGGATGCTGGATTCGACACTGGTAATGGTGAAACGCCTATAATTCCAGTGATGTGCGGCAAAAGCAAAACCGCCAAAGACCTTGCAGATTATCTCTGGACGAAAGGAATATTCGTTTTGCCAATCTTCTACCCGATGGTTGCAAGGGACAAAGCAAGAATCCGAGTGCAGCTATGCACGAAACACACAACAGAACAGCTAGATAGAGCCTTAGAAGCCTTCAAAGAAGGCGGCAGAACTCTAGGAATAATCTAAACTCATTAAACACCACCTTTTCATTTTGTTGTAGATGTCAATGAGTATAGCCTCGAAAAAACAGCAGTTGAGAGAGAAAATCTGGAACGAAATGGAATGCTCCAGAATAGCAGTGTTTCCCCTCCCATGTAGAGGCAGAATTCCAAATTTTGCAGGAGCGGAAGCTGCTGCTGAAAAACTGCGAATAATGGAAGAATGGAGAAAAACCAAAGTTATCTTTGTGAACCCGGATGCACCGCAACGTAAAGTCAGAGAAAACGCTTTGAAAGATGGAAAAATCCTCATAATGGCTTCTCCTAGGCTCAAAAGAGGCTTTATCTTAATCAACCCAGCGCACGTGAAAGGCAAAGAACACTTCGCGTCAACAATCAAAGGAGCCTTCAAATACGGAGTTGAAGCGCAAGATTTTCCAAAACCCGACTTAATTGTTCAAGGCTCTGTTGCTGTTGACATGTATGGACACCGGCTTGGAAAGGGTCACGGCTACGGCGATGTTGAAATAAAAACTTTGAAAAGAATGTTTGGAGTTGTTCCCATTGTGACAACGGTTCATGATGTTCAAGTTGTTGAGGCGGTTCCTTTCGAGGAAAAAGACGAAAAAATTTCAGTAATCGTTACGCCAACAAGGGTTATTCAGTGTGTACGGTAAAGTATTCTGATAGTTTAACGCGTAATTTTTCTAATGCTTTGTCAACATCTTCCAGTTCAAGTTTTCTGAGGATTTCTGATTTTGGTACGCCGTTTTCGTCCCAGCCAACTGCTTCATAGTATTTTCTTTTATCTTCTTCAAACTTGGCTTTGTCAACGGTTTTTCCTTTGTATGGTCCAGTGGGTAATGGCTTGTAGAATCTTGGCGGGTTTTCATCGTGGATTTTTGGGTTCCATTTCAGGTCTGGACCGCCTAAGAGTAGCATGGCTCTTTGCAATTGCAGCATTCTTAATGCTTTTGTATTGCACCATTCTTCATGTGTCAGTTCTAAGCCTGTAACCGCTTTGTAGAAGTCGAATTTGAGTTTGCGTGGTAGGCCGAAACTGTTAAAGTTGCAGTATACCGCTGAATCGTTAAAAATCTCCACTAACTCGCTTCCAGACCCGTCTAGTGGCAGGCCAGCCGTGGATGTGTGGTCTCCACCTTGAACCGAGCATGCATAAGAAATGATTTGAGGATAGTCTTTTCCGCTACGGATTCCATGAGCACCAATGCTTATGCCTTTGGACTGTACTGCATACTGCAACACATCCACATTCTTCGTTTCTCTAATCTTTAGAGCCGCACGGTAAGTTCCTTCAGCCAACAAGTCGCCTATGCCTTCCCTTAAAGCGATTTTTTTGGCTAAAGCTGCAAATGCCTCGGCATCACCCCATTTAGGCTCTAAGCCGTCCAAATCCTCCTTGGTTAAGATTCTCCTCTGGAACAGTTCAGCCACAAAACCAAGCACATTTCCAGTTTGTATACCGCATAAACCTAAATCGTCAATAAGCGAAGCTAAAAACACGTTTGCTTCTGGAGTGAAAATTCCCAAGTTAGTCCCCAAATATGCCTGCAATTCATAGTCTGGATTATCCGTTATTGCTCCCTTGAACTTTCCAGTCTTGACCATTGCGATTTTTAGGCATGTTGTCGGACAGCCAAAATCACCCCAATAAGGTTTTATCCAAACTCTATTCTCAAACTTGTCAACGCCGAAACTTTTTTCGTCATGCCATTCTTCCTGCCAGTTTCGTATTGGTTCAGAACTTGTTTTTGCACCTACTTCGTAGCCAGCCGAACCAGTTCCCCATCGCCTCCACAACTCGCTTTCGTAAGCGTTCTCGCATACCACTTGCGTCAGCTGTTTAACTTTTTCCATGTCAGCAACTTCCGGCAGCGGTCCAGTGCCCTTAGCAACTACAGCCTTAAGTTTTTTAGAGCCCATGACTGCGCCGTAACCACCATAGCCAGCAGCATGAGTCCACTTCGCTGCCACGACCGTTGTTCGTACCTTGTTTTCTCCAGCAGGACCAATATACATCATTGCTGGCTCTTTCCATTCGCCGTAACGTGGAAAACGTGATTTCAAAATTTCCCTGCATTCCTTGGTAAGCATTGCAACCGTTTGTTTCGCATCTTTACCCCAGATGTGACCAGCGTCTCTGATTTCAACATCAGAATCCTTTATGAATAAATACACAGGTTTTTTCGATTCACCAGTTACAATTATGCCGTCATAACCGGCACATTTTAACTCAACTCCGAATTCTCCACCAACGGTTGAGCCTATAACACCATTGCTTTGTGGAGACTTGCCAGACACACATATCCTCGCACCTGGGAAAAAGCCTGTTAGGGGTCCGGTTAAGAATAGAAGCATGTTTTGTGGTCTAAGGGGCTCTACTGTTTCCCATTTGCTGCCCAATCTGTCCCAGAGAATTTTTGTTGCTAAACCTCTGCCACCAATATAGTCTTTCAAGACATCATCGTCAAACTTTATCTCTTTAATGTTCTCCGTTGAAAGGTTAACTTCAAGAAACTTTCCTGCATAACCAAAAATCATAGGAATTCCTCCCCTATTTCGCCGTAGAGTTTAACAGCCAAATCTCGCGTTATCTCCTCTGGTGTGCGAGCATAAAGCTTGTAAGTATAATTCTTTCTCGGAACTATCTTAAGCATGTTCCATTCTCCTTCCTGGCAGACTTTGACACATTGCGGGTCGCCATTGCATAAATCACAAATCAAGATGTAACCTTCCGTTGGATGCATATGTGGGATTCTACCAAGACAGGCGTCAATACATTGTCCGCAGCCAGTACATTTTTCTTTATCCACCAAAACTGCGCCTGTTTTAGAGCTTATTGACAAAGCTTCCACGGGGCAAGCTCCTACACATGGGTAATCCTCGCACTGTGCACAGAAATGTGGAAATTCAACGCCTGGAACAAGCATAAAAACCCTGATTCTTGAGGCTTCTGGCCATATGCGGTTTTCATGGAAAAGCGAACAGGTGATTTCGCATTTTCTGCAACCACTGCATTTAGCTAGGTCTCTTGCTACCCAAATTGGCTCCTTTTTTGTTGTCAACTTCAAATTCTCCCAAAAGTTTGTAGAACTGTTTGTGAATGTGCGTCGATTTAAATATGACGTTTGTTTAAAGTATGATAAATCTCTTAAGTCCGACGTTCTAAATCAGTGAAAAAAGGAGAACTTTCAATTGCAGTTTGTAGATATTATCCAGCAACTGTCTGAATGGATGGAGAGCCTCGCTCTTCAATATGGATACTTCGGAATTTTCTTAATCAGCTTGATTGGTGCTCTCTCAATAATTTTTCCTATCCCTTACACAGTTATCATTTTCACCCTCGGAGGCATCTTTGAGCCTTTGTGGATTGCTATTGCAGCGGGAATAGGGTCGGCTGTCGGTGAGTTCTCGGGATATTTACTTGGTTTTGGCAGCAGAAGAATCATCAGTGAGAAATACAAGAAGAAAATGAGGTTTCTTATGAAGATTTTTGATAGATTTGGACCAATTGTAATTTTCCTTTTTGCTTTGACACCTTTGCCCGATGATTTGCTTTTCATTCCTTTAGGTGTTATACGTTACAGTATTATTCGAACGCTTATTCCCGCTCTGATCGGGAAATTCTGTATGAACTTCATTGTAGCCTATAGTGGCCGCTTTTCGATACAGATTATTAGGGATATTTTTGGTGTGGAGAGTGATTGGATATCCGCATTGATTGGCATGATTCTTGCAATAGTTTTGCTAATAATAGTGTTTGTTCTAATGTTTAAGGTTGATTGGGAGAAGCTTTTTGAGAAGTATGTGGCTAAAGAAGAGAATATAGAGGGGGTTATGGCGAATTAAACGAGGTTTCGGTAAGTTTTAGAAAATCATCTACAAGAACAAGAATGTTTTAGATTTTTACCCTATAGGAAGTGTGGGAATATTCAACATTTTCATGGAGTATGAAGAAAGTATATTTTCACGCTGAATTCAGTAAGAGAATTTTTATGTTTTTTGCGGAGCAAGCGTTTTACGATCTCCACGGGCACGCCGTTAATATAATCTCGGCTCCGACTCATCTCGCTTACCCCGCTCCCGCCGTCGAAAAAGTTGAGGCGCCGCCCTATATAAACGTCGGGCCTTTAACTCCACATGGAAGAGGAAGAATGATAATCTAATCATAAATGAATACTTTTTTTCAGTTTTTCTTTTTGTGCAAGGGGCGCGCTAGAGCTAATCCCTTTCCTTCTTTGGAATATCCAGAGCATATTTTCACTTAAGTGTTTACATTCGATACATCTTACTATATAAGGTTAAATTATTCCTTGACTTTTCAATTCGTTTAATTCCATCTCTGTCAGTTTGTGAGCAATAACAGGAGATAGCCCTCTCACACAATTATTACAACGCCATTCTTCTCTGTTCTCTTTGAGGTCAATAACCTTGACTACACGAACTCCAACTGACCCATATTTAATAGACTTACCACATTTGGAACATGTTCCTGTTATGATTTCAGACTCCACCACCTTAAATCGTTTCATAGTCACATCGTCCCGAATTGCCAAAGCTTTCTGACCTTTCTATTGACTAAATCGGGATGCATAACAGAGACTTTAATCTTTCTACCAAAAAGAGCAGATAGGCGTTTAAGGAGAGTCTTTAGAGCTGTTTTATGCACCATTATTTCAAAACTGGGGATAATTAACCAAAATTCTTCAAACTGTTCAACTGCACTCCTTTTTCGCTGATATTTCTGTATCAGACCTATTAGTGGGTCTTTAATTCCTCGTAGAGTTTCAATTTCTACCCAAATCTTTCTGTCTGTTGTTTGTAGGTCTGGCACTAAGTGTAAGAAGAAATTTCCTCCTTCATCTCTTCTGTAAATGTGTTCATCTATGTGTACTGCTTCTTGCTCAACTTGAATTTCTTCATCTTTATACAGATAATCACTTTTTAAGGTTTTATAAGCCACTAGTTTGAGTTTAAAATGTTCTTCACTTTCTCCTTCCCATCCATGTACATAGATTAAATCTTCATCTTCTGACAGTCCAGAAATGAAATGTATTCTGCGTCTGACCAAATAGGTAAATGCCTCATCTAAGTCTCCACGAAGCTCAGCAACTTTCAAATCATCGGCACTTTTATCAACTGAGAGCATCCATGCCAATGCATGAATTATTTTCTTATATTCTAACTTGGGTATTTCTTTATCATACTTAGATATTAATTTAAAACTTGTTGGTACTCGCTTCTCAACTTCTCTGAATAACTGGGTAATATTTACTGTTGAAGGACAAAAAACAACTAACTTTTTCTCTTCAAGGTCAATTCCCATTTCCATCATGAGGTCATCTAATGACTTCTCAAATTCCTCTCCAGATTCAGGCTCACTTTCCATAAGAAACCCTCTTTCTGGGTTTCTTTATTATTTTCGCTAATTTCTCAACTTTATCCTTTGAAATTGTTACAACATTTTTGCCTCTATCTGAAAGGTCAGATGAAGCATCATGTTTTGCATCAATTTCTCCATAAGACCTCTTAAACTCATTAGCTAGAATCTTACGAATGGTTAGTTCACCTTGAAAGACTTCAACATTTGGTATCAAGAATACACATGTCGCAGTGGGTGACATTAGAGCATTTCGAAATTTTTCTAACTTATCAGGTTCTTCCCAATCAAATAACAGTTCGAACAAATCTTCTGGTTCTTCAGATTCACCAAGAGGAACCGCTTCAATTTCTTCAATCATCTCCTCTTCTTTGCTTGGTATTGTCTCAATCCTTTCTATTGTTTCTATGGTTGCCTTTGAGACCATCTTAAATGAAAGCGTGGGTTGAGTTTGTATCTTAACTGGTTCATTAAGAAGAATCTTGGAGCTTGGAAAAGTCATTAGCTTAGATTTGAGTTTGGGTTCTTGAACCAGTCTAGATAACTTAAAACGAGATAATTCTATTTGAGGCATTTTCATTTGAATTGGCGGAATTAGAGAGATAATAGAGGAAGCCAACTTTGAAGAATTCACCACAAAGAATTTTGATATCGAAATTCTAATCTTGAGAAGTTTACTCAAAATGAAACGGGGTGATTCGATTGTTTTTGAAACCATTCTTCTTGATGGTTTGACAGTCAATTTGGGAAGATGTAATTCTGTAAGCTTGAGTCTTGGAGCATGTATTAGTAGAAAAGCCTTAACTCTTTTGAAATGAACAATTCTTTGAAAAACCATTTTCTTCAACGGTTTAGGTAGAACTGGTTTCTTAACACGGATAATTTTCTCTTCCTTTTTCTCCTCTTTCTTCTTCTCTTCTCTTTTCTCTTTCTCCACTTGCGTTAGACTCATACGGAGCCAACTCTAAACTTGTTCTTTAATCAAATCTTGGACATATGCTCGTATTTTACTAGCAATGCGATAGCCTTCTTTCCCTCCTATGTCATCTTTTTCTATTAAGCGAAATCTGTCCATTAGCTCGATTATCCTTCTCATTGTTGCTTCATTTATTCCAGTTTTGGAAATCATGTCTGATAGATCGCATCTATATTCCCATGGTTCTTTAGTTTCAGCTAGCAGTCGAAATACCCTTAAGGAATCTCTGCCATATGTAGGCTCCATTGAAACTCCCCTAAGCCGCAGCTCTGCCCATTCTTTACAGAGGTTTGGTATTGGTTCTCTTCGTACATTTTGCAAAAGTTCGTTCAAAGCATTCCTAACTTTCTCGTCTTCAAGTGCAGTAAATATTCTGCTGATAAAATCCCTGATCTGATTTCCAAAGCCATAGCCAGCATCAATTTTTGCTCCAAGGGATATACCAAAAGACTGTGTTAAGATGTTTCGGATTTCTTCGTCCCTCAGAATTTCCGGGTAGGCATCGTACAATGTCGGATAGTCCTGTGGTAACATCATTAAAAACTGTGTGACATAGTTTCTAGAAGGGGAGAGAGCCATAAGAGCCTCTATCAAGTTGTTCAAGTGTTCTTTTACATTTAACTCCATCGACATAATCTCACCAACACATTATCTCGGATAAACGTACACCCGTTACTTTTTTGTTCTCTAATCCTATTTAATCTTTCTACTTTGCTCATAGCTCCCTTTTTCCTTCGAAGAAGATTTAAGTGCGTATCTCCCTATTTTCGTTTGTTGATCGTGCGCGCTAACCTTCTGTATTGCTCCCCGATGGCGATTTTCTTTGGGACGCTCAACGTGCTGATTTGCTCGAGGGCACTGTTGGACCTACTGAGAAGCGCCAGAAGTGGTTGCCAACTGGGCACAGCGGGAATCGCTAATCTGTCACTTTTTTGTTGAAGCAATTATTTAAACCCGAATTGTGAAAGCAATTGGAAAGTTAAAAAGCAGGATCTGTAGATCTGTTGGTAAGAATCAATAAGAGAATTTTCTATTAATAATAAATTTTAGCTACTTTGATTCTTGGCGACAGATCTACAGATCGGTTATTTTCACAGATTAAGCCCTCCCTTTGAACCGTTACGCTAGGGGACGCAGATAAAAAAGTGACAGATTAACTAGCTCTGCAAGAATATCGAGTGTCAAAATATAATCTTTCAAGCTGGAGTGATATCCATAATATGCCCAAAATTCTCGTTTTTTGTGCTAAGGCTTAGAACAAAGTCTATTTCGTAGAACAAAGTTTTTTGAACTAAAATTTAAATACAAGGTCAAAATGACCATTGTACACCATGAAGGTGATTCGGTTGGAGCTGCCGAAGTTAACTTGCCTGAAATGTGGACATCGGTGGAATCCAAGAGTCACAAACCCAGAGAAGTGCCCCAAATGCGACTACAGGCTGGACGGAGGAAAGCAAGGTGAGTGAGAAGAAAGGGGTTGTGGAAAATGTGCATGAATGGTTCTCCAAACTAGGTGGGATCCCAGATTACCAAATCGGAGAGGTGCTGAATTACATGCTCAAGCATGGCGACCTAACCCCCGATGAGTATAAATTGGAACTGAGAAAATTGAAGCCGTCTGTGCGAGAGAGCATGTGACAACTACTCAAGTCTGTGACACCCGGTTCACCCGGGGATGCAAGAGCGTTCGTTGCCCTCGGTCAACCACCGAAGGAGGATGAGTACGTTTCATTGATGAAACTTGTACGCGACACAAGGTGGTCCTCAGCTAGCGATGAAAAATACGCGAACCAACTATTGGATGAGATGGCGAAATACCCGGAGTGCTACCGGTTAACTCGTATTCCTTTTTAACCTAGCCACCGAAATCCGTGAAAATCTCTTCCCATTTAGCGAAAGCCTCAAACATGTTCGCTTTAACATCAGCGATGTACTCATCCACGATTTGATCTGGATCTTTTCCCACAAATTCGCAAAGGTGTTCAATGCCACCCGCGTACTTTATGATGGTTTTTATTGTCCGCTCTTTTGCCTCGTAACGCTTGATGAATTTTTTCCCGCCCTAAAGCCTTGAAGCCACTCTATGTGCTGGCGATCCCTTGGCATCAACTCTTCCAACTCCAAGCTTTGTCACCTCCTTTTCGGCTTTTTGTCGGCGGGCGAAAAATTTTCTACCTGAATTCAGAGTGAAAGAGTATATTATGCCTTCACTGGGATAGGTTTCTTTGATTTGGCCGCTTCTTTCTCAGCTATTTGTAGCGAAACTTTCTTCTCATAGTCTCTTAGCATAATCACTAGCGGGTGCTCTAGGTTTATCCTGTAAAGCTTAGCCTTCCCTATTTTTCTGGAAACTTTAACTATTTCGTATTCCTCCAATTCGGGAAAGTATTTGTAGAAAGTTTGTTTACTCATTCCCAAAGCCTCTATAACCTCTTTCTTCGTGAAATCGAACAGAGGATTGTCTAAGAAAAAGTCCACTATCCTCAACTTGGGCGAATCCCCAAGCGTCTTGATTATTATCGACTCGTATTCTTTTTTAGCGTAGAGTTCTTCTGGCATATTAATTTCCTCCAACTTCTTCTAAGTGATACGTCGAGCGATAAGTATTTATATTTTTCCTTCTAAAGGTATCAGAAGTGAACTTTATGCGAAGCAGGAAAGAACTGATGTGGAGATTAAAGCAGACATAATGAACAAGTTGTTGAGAAAGAATCGTTGGGAGCTAAATACTTGCCCTCAGACAGCCTTGTTAATTGGCTTGCTAAAAGGGTGAAGAGGGATGGAAAAAGAGTCAGAAAACTCATCAGAGCGCTTGTTAACGAAGGATATCTATTGTTGTGTAAAGGAGGCAAAACGGTCTCGCTTAACTCGATCATGAGTAAAGAAGTAACGGAATATGTGGAAAGAGTGATTGAGAGACATTACCACAGTGACTGAGACAACATAGGCGGGAGGTTGAGGGCAGACTAATCGAATACGCTTGGTGGATGAAAAAAGAGGGTTAAGCAAGGAAATATTGAGATGCGAGTGTAAAAACTTAACTGCCTAGTTAAGCTTGGATGCAACCTAATGGGTCCAGAAGGGGTTGCTGCGACTATAGCTAAACAAAATTGGAACACAAGCACAAAGGCTTTGTTCCATGAAGGAAAACTTGAAGAATTTCACGTTAAAATAGCACAAACACCAGAAGAGATAAAGGAGAACTACTTGAAGTTGGCTTCGAATATGTGTGCGAAAAAGATGGTCTGCTATTCTTCAGAAAGCAAAAGCGAAAACTCAAAAAACTTGAGGGTAATAGCTGACCTACATATACATAGCCGCTATAGCCGAGCCACAAGCCAAAAAATGTGCATCGAAGAAATCGCACGTTTCGCAAGAATTAAGGGCTTAAATCTTGTGGGCACAGGAGATTTCACGCATCCGAAATGGCTTAAAGAACTGCAAGAAACTTTGGTTAAAGAGTCAGATAAGGGCGTGTATAAGGTTGTAAGAAAGCCAGAATCATCTGTATACTTCATGATAACAACTGAGGTAAGCACGATATTCACTTTTGAAGACGCTGTTAAGAAGATTCACCACATCATTCTAACGCCTAGCATAGAAACGGCAGTTCAGATTAACGACAGATTATCGAAATACGGTGACCTAACAGTGGATGGTAGACCGACATTAAACATGAATGCGTCACACTTAGTTGAGGAAGTTATGGAGGTTTCAAGCGAAAACATGGTTTTTCCAGCCCACGCTTGGACACCGTGGTTCAGCATTTTCGGCGCGTTCAGCGGATTCGACAGCGTTGAAGAATGCTACCAAGACATGACAAAACACATTTACGCTTTAGAAACAGGGCTTTCTTGTTATGATGAAGAGACAAAAGTTTTGACTAAAAGTGGTTGGAAAAAATTTTCCGAAATTAGCTACTCCGATGAAATTTGTACCTTAAATCTTAAAACTGATGAGATTGAATTTCAAAACCCGATAAGAATATTTACCTATAAATATAAGGGGAAAATGTACAAATTAAAAACAAAAAGACTAGATTTATTGGTAACTCCTAATCACAAACTTTTATACAGCCCTTGTGATTTTCGAAATCCAAAACCCTTTGAATTGAAGGAAGCCCGATTTCTATTCAACAAATCAAAAAGGTTTAAGAAGGATGGAATTTGGGTTGGTAAAAATGAGAATTACTTTATATTGCCCGCTGTCAGAATAAAACATGGAAGTCGCTATTATTCTGGATTTAGAACTAAAAAAGAAAAGAAAATTCCTATAAAATCGTGGTTGAAATTCTTTGGTTTCTGGTTAGCTGAAGGATGGGTAAATGAAAGTAAAAAAGGAAATTACAATGTTTGTTTAAGCAATCAGAATCCAAATTTACTTAACGAAATGAAAGAGCTTCTGAAAAGTTTCGGCTATAAGGTTTACCAATGGAAGAACACACTTAGAGTAAGAGATTATCAGCTGTTCCATTACCTCAAACAGTTCGGTAAAAGTTCTGAAAAATTTGTCCCATTAGAAATAAAATCTCTTTCAAGAGAGTTATTAGAAATTTTACTCGAATATTATCTCAAAGGCGACTACCATATTTATGGACGAAACAGAAAAGGTTTATCGGCAACTACAACTTCGACTCGCCTCCGAGATGATTTACAAGAAATAGCGTTGAAAATAGGAATATCCGCTTATTACAAACTAGGATCTAAAAAAAGAAAAATTGTTTCTCTGCCCTATAAAGGTAATATATATGAGCAAAAGGAAAACGCTTGGGTGGTTTATTTTATTCGGCGGAATAGACCTGCAGTTTCACCTTCTACAATAAAAAAATATAACAATGTTGAATCATGGGTTGACTACGATGGTCTAGTTTATTGTGTGGCGGTTCCAAATAAAATAATATACATTCGCCGGAATGGTATTCCACTTTGGTGTGGGAATTCGGACCCTCCCATGAATTGGCGTTTGAGCAAACTTGACAAATTTACATTGGTTTCAAATAGTGACAGCCACAGTTTTTGGCCTTGGCGCATCGGAAGGGAAGCCAACGTTTTTGAATTGAAAAGGCTGAGCTACTATGAGGTTGTAGATGCCATTCGCTTTAAAGATAAGGAACGATTTAAGTTTACAATTGAAACCAATCCAGCTTATGGAAAATATCATTGGACTGGACACCGCAATTGTCATGTTGCGCTTTCTCCTCAGGGGGCAATAAAACTTGGAAATGTTTGTCCAGTTTGCCGTAAAAAACTTACAAAGGGTGTTGAACAGCGAGTTGAGGAATTGGCTGACCGTCCAGCAGGTTTTAAGCCTGAAAACGCTGTGGGTTTTATGCGTCTGCTTCCGCTTTCCGAGATTATTGCAACAGTATTAGGTGTTGATTCTCCGTCTGCTCGAAAAGTATGGAGCATTTACAACCAGCTCATTGAAAAATTCGGCGACGAATACACCGTACTAATCGACGCTTCCAAAGACGAGTTAAACAAAGTTGTTGATGAGAAAATTGGTGAGGCGATCATTAGAGTTAGGGATGGACGAGTTAAAATTGTGCCAGGATATGATGGCGTTTACGGGCAGTTTGTAATTTTTGAGGAGAGTCTTGCGGAGAGGGCTGTTCCTGAAAGAGTTCAACAGTTGAATCTTACGGATTTCATGTGATTGGGCGTTTCACGTATTTTTATCTGTATGTGTGTTAAACGATTATACGAGAATACTTATTAAGTCGTAATACACACGATATTCTTGTTCCGCCATGATGAGCATAACCCAACAAATAAACAAAAAAGAGGAAAAAATCTCAAAAATCATCGACTGCGTCTTAAAACAAGTGTTTGGAGAGGAAGCCACTCGTCTAATTTACAAACACCTAAAAAACAATTATTCGCTTAAGCAAGATGAAGTAGTTGACAAAATCGAAGTATTCGCCCAAGGACTTGAGGAGTTTTTAAGCTCTGGCGCTTACGTTATTGAACGCAAGATTTTGGAGGATGTATACTCAAACTATGGTTTGCCCCGCAGATTTGAAACGAAGAGAATGCGAGAAGAATATGATTTCGTTAGCCAAGTGAAGTTGCTTATACGAAAGGCGTAAGCAAACTCTGTTTCTGTGTTAAATGCACTTTTCCCTTAAGGCTTGTTTTAGGGTATTTATAGCGAAAAGGAAACCATAACAATTTTATAAAGCCATTTCAGAATAAATCCCCTCCCAGAACTTGTATGTTAGAAGAGGGGAAAACATTGAAGGATGTTTTAATCAAGGTTGTTGATGCAGCGGCTCAGAAGTTTGGAGCTGATTATGTTGAAATCCGTGCGCAAAGGCTTTTCAAGACTATGCTCACGCTTAAAGAGGATCGTGTTGAAGCTGCGAAGCAGGGAATTGAAAACGGCGCTGCTCTACGTGTTCTTGTGAACGGTGCGTGGGGTTTTGCATCCGTCGGAACATTAGACATTGAAACTTTAACTAGTGCAGTTTCAGATGCATGTAAGATGGCTAAGGCTGCGAGTCCAAGGCTTAAAACACCAATAAAACTCATCGAAACTAAGGCTGCTGAAGATAAAGTACTAGCGAAACCTAGAAAAGACCCGTCAAAAATTACTGTAGAAGACAAAATAAACACAACCTTAACCATGAGCAACACGATTTTAGGCTATGACAGTCGCGTTAAGAGTTGCACAATAGACTATCTTGACTTAACTGGAACAAGCTATTTCATAAATAACGAAGGCACATACATTGAACAAGACAAGCTTTATGTTTGGTCAAGAATCCTTGCTACTGCGACAGAAGCAGGCATTTTCACTTTCAGCCGAGAAGAAATAGGTTCAACAGCTGGTTATGAAATATTCGATGTTGAAACTCCAGAAATCGTAGGTGAAAGAGTTGCAAAACGTGCAGTTGAACAATTAAAGGCGAAACCTCCAAAGGGTGGAACATTTCCAGTAGTTCTGGGACCAAACGTCGTTGGCGTCTTTGTTCATGAGGCTTTTGGACACCTAGCTGAAGCGGATTTAACATTGTCCGGTTCCGTCTTATTAGATAATATTGGAAAGAAAATAGCCTCTGACATTGTAACTTTTTATGATGATGGCACAATACCAGGTGCTTTCGGCTCATTCAAATATGATGATGAAGGGGTTCCAGCACAGAAAACAATTCTCGTAAAGGACGGTGTTGTCGTTGGGCTAATGCATAACCGCGAAACTGCACAGAAGTTCGATACAAAACCAACAGGCAACGCTAGGGCTGAGGACTTCCGGTTTCAACCCATAATCCGGATGCGCAACACATTCATGGAACCGAATGACTATTCCTTTGAAGAATTAGTTGAAGACATCAAATTTGGTTATTACTTTAAAAGCTTTAGAGGCGGCCAAGCAAACCTAAACGGAACTTTCCAAGTTGGCATCCAAGAAGCTTATGAAATAGTTAATGGTGAAGTTAGTGAGCCAGTGCGTAATGCTTCTATGAGTGGTAACACACTTGAGACTTTGCTCAAAGTGGATGCTGCTGGAAAGGACTTTGAATTGTGGCCTGGAAGATGCGGGAAGGGACAAACAGCTTTCGTATGTGATGGTGGTCCCCACATTAGGGCGAAGGGGGTGCTGGTTGGTGGTAGTGCTTAAGCGAGAGAAAATGTTAAATTTAGCCGAAGATGCTGTCAGCTTTGCCTTAAGGAAAGGCGCTGATGAAGTTGAGGCTTTCGTGTATCAAGGCCTCACCACTAACGTTATTATTGAACGAGGACAGATTGCTAGAAGCTCTCGAATAATTGACCGAGGATTAGGAGTTAGAGCCGTAATTAACAAGGCGGTAGGCTTCTCCTATACAAACATACTAGAAAGCAAAGCAGCAACCGAAGAGGCGGTTCTCAAGGCGTTAAGTTCCGCTAAGGCAAGCAAACCAGATAAAGACTGGCACAATCTTCCTGCCAAGAAAACTTTTGCATCTGTAGAAAACACCTATGACAACAACGTTGTTGAGCTTCAGTCTGAGGATTTAGTGGAGGTTGCTTCTGTGATGTTGGATGCCGCTGAAAAAGCAGATAAGCGCGTCTTCCCAATAGAGGGGGGAGCTGGCGCATCATATTTATCTAGAGTTATCGCCAACTCAAACGGTATCGCAAGCTTCGACCATGGAACAATTATTGAGTGCAGTTTGGCGACTATAGGTCATGAAGGCGGTGAAGTAACCCCAGTATGCTTCGAATTTAACGCTGAAAGAAGTTACAATATTGATCCGGAATGGATTGGCAGAGAAGCCGCGCGGCTGGCGGTTTCGGCATTAAAAGCTAAGAGGATGGAAACGAAGAACACTAACGTGATATTTACCCAGTTTGCCTTGCAACAGCTTCTTTACTTTACTTTAATTAACGCGGTTAAGGCGGACTACGTGCAGAGAAATCAATCTGCTTTCAAGGGCAAAATAGGAGAGAAGGTTGCTTCCGAAATTGTGACAATTTACGATGATGGCTTATTTAATGGTGGGCTCTGCACATGGAAATTTGATGGCGAAGGAGTTCCTCAACAAAAAACACTTATTATAGAAAAGGGCATTCTACGCAACTTCATCTATGACAATTATACTGCTAAAAAAGAAGGAAAAGAAAGCACGGGAAACGCGTCAAGAGCTGGATATCTAACCACGCCAAACGTGGAAGCCACAAACTTTCATCTCATGGCTGGAAACAAATCACCAAAAGAACTCATCACCGAAGTGGATGAAGGTCTCCTCGTGTACTATTTGCAAGGTGCACATAGCAGTAATCCAGCAAGTGGAGAATTCTCTGTTGTTGCAACTCCAGCATGGAAGATCAAGAATGGTGAAATTGCTTACGCTACTAAAGGAGCGATGTTAGCTGGTAATATTTTCGAAGTGTTAACAAATGTTTCTGCGTTGGCTGATAACGAAAGAAAGATTGGGCAATTGGTCGCGCCGTGGGTTCTTGTAGAAAATGTTAAAGTTATCGGAAAGTAAATAACTGAAAAATTCATTAACGCTTGAAGAGGCGAGAGATTGAAGAGCAAAATCAAAGAAAACCTATTGAAATTTAGCACGCTTCGCAGGGTAATTCAGTTTTTGTCATTTATATTTTTCAGCGCAGTGATTTTCAATTTAGGTGAATTGCCTCTTTTACTTCCCGTTCTCTGGACATGGGGAATTGAGCCGAATACTGTGGGTGATGCCTTTACAGCTATACAATTCACGCTCAGTGGATGGAAAGACAATAATGTTGTTTTTCCATGGCTTGCAATCGCCTCATTTCTAATCATCGGCATATTGCTTGGAAAGTCCTTATGCGGTTGGATTTGTCCCTTCGGCTTCATTCAAGATTTAATAGGTTTCATTAAGCGTAAAAAGATGAAACTTTCGCCAAGAACTCACGAAAGCATGATTTACGTAAAATACGCTGTTTTAAGTATCGCTTTGTTTGTTAGTGTAACTTTTTCCATTGTGAAACTTGTGGGGATTAGTAGAAGCTACGAAGAAGCCTTAGGCATTTTCGCAAAGGCGCCGTTCACCACATTAAGTCCAGCAGAAACCTTATTTTCAACCCTGCTGCAGATACTTTCAAATTTTGATTCTGAAATATTGTCAAACCCGCTTTTCTGGACTCAACTTTTCATTATGGTTGGCGTTCTCGTTTTTGCGGCTTACGTTCCACGGGGCTGGTGTAAATACTTTTGTCCACACGGGGCAATCATGGCTGTCTTAAACAGGTTTAGTTTTCTCGGTTTACGTAGGGACTTGGTGAAATGTGCCAAGGGTGAATGCCGCCTCTGCGTTGAAGCTTGCCCGATGCAAGTCCGCATCTTAGATTCGCCTTGGGAGAAATTTAGCGACCCAGAATGCATATATTGCCTAAAATGTGTTGATTCTTGCCCGAACAAAGCCATTAAACTGAAGTATCCATAATCCTTTTTTGGATTTGTTAAGCCCAAAAGCTCTTTGAATACTCGTTTAAAACAGTTTCGTAAATGGTTTTTGTTTGCTGACTTATCTTGTCCCAGTTGTATTTTTCTTGAGCTTTTTTGTATGCGTTGTTTTTAAGCCGATTTGCATAGTTTTCGTCAAGCAACACTTTTGTTATTCCCCATGCAAGAGAATTCGGATTATTCGGATAAACTTTAACGCCGGTTACGTCGTGTTCAACTATTTCTGATAAGCCGCCTGTATCCGAAACTACAACGGGAGTTTTTGCAGCCATCGCCTCAATCGCAACTATACCGAAAGGTTCGAAAAGTGATGGGACAACGGAAACATCTGCACATTTCTGCAGGTTCCTTAAGGTTTCATCGTCCACAAATCCTGTGAAAATAACTTTGTGTGCTAAACCTATGCTCTTAACAAGGTTTGAAAGAGGTTCTTTCATGTAGCCGTTTCCCACGACCACAAATTTGGCGTTAACTTTTTCCAGAACTTTTGGAACAGCGTTGATGAGCACGTGAATGCCTTTCTCGTAGACTAGTCTTCCAACAAATAACACAATTTTCTCTTCTGGCAAAGCGAACCTTCTTCTGAACAGGCTCAAATCAACGTTCTGGTTTTTTTCATATTCTTGAATGTTTACGCCGTTCGGGATCATGATCATTTTGTCTTCTGGAAGCCAAAAAGCCCATTTGACATGCGAAACCATGTAATTGCTGCAGCAGATTACTTTCCATGCCTCGTAGGTGAGCCAAGCCTCTGTTTCATGAATCATCCTTTCATAATCGAAATGAATTCCGTTTCGCCGCCCGATCTCAGTTGAGTGAATCGTGGCTAAGAGTGGCTTTCGAAAAACGTGTTTTAAGCCTATCCCTGAATTTGCAACAAGCCAGTCATGAGCGTGGAAGATGTCAACTTTTCCATCTAAACTGTTGACGAGAGCAGCGGCTTCTTTCTGCATATTTATATTCATCAGATAAACCCAAGTTGCAAAGTCTGGGGAAGGGTTCTTGTAGGAGTCTATCCGAAAAACTTCAACGCCTTCGACAACTTCGTGTTGTGGTGCCCCAGGGAAATCACATGTAACCACATAAACTTTTACATCATTTTTTGCCAAGCTTTTCGATAAATTATAAACGTGGGGAGATATGCCGCCGATTATTCTTGGTGGAAACTCCCATGTAAGCATCATAACGGTTAATTCGTGAGCCACTCGGAAACTGAACCTCCTATAACGCTTTTGTAGGTTTCCAAAATTTCTTTCATCCACGTTGTGGATTTTGGTGGAATCACCTTTATCTTGTCTATTGGAACCTTGTATATCCTAGTTACTTCATCTTGCATCCATTCAGACTTCACAATTACTTTCTTTGCTTCGTACAAACCTAGCCACTCTATGCTTTTGATAGCCATGTTGAAGGGTGAGTTTGCACCGTGGGAACGGTGTTCTTCTAGGCTTTCCACGGAATAAATGAATGGTAAGTTAAGCGCTTTCTTTAAGGTAACTGCGGCTGGTATGAAATGCCAGTCATGAGTATCTATCAGGTCTATTTGTTTGTTTGATTTGTAATAGATGTTGGCTGCTGCCCTTTCAACTTCTTGGTTCAAGGTGAGAACCCACGTAAGAACCCCAATGTGCGTTCGAACGGGGTTTGTAACTCTGTAGGTTTTGGTGCCTTTCGGTTCTTCGTATGGTCCTGTTAAGTAATCATGATAAGTAACCACATAGGGTTCCACGTTGTTTTTAACAAGTTGTACAGCAAGCGCCCTTACGTAGTTTGCAAGTTCTCCAACTATCCTCGGCGGAAATTCCCAAGAGAAAATTATGACCCGCATTAATTTCCCACTAAGTGAAGAGTGCACAGACTTTTATTATTCCCCTACCTGTCAAATAGTACCGTTTTTTGCCTTCGTTATCCGTGAAACTTTCTAGGTAGCCTTCTAGACCGTAATTGTCGAGAATTCTTTCCACTTCGGTTATGTCAAGCTGCATAACCTGTGCAAGTTCTTCGCTTTTTCTGGCTAGGTCTGGGGCTGTTGCACAGAGGTTGTGCAAGGTTTGTAAAATTTTTTCTGAGATTGGCAGTTCCTCTCTCAATGTTTTCACCTTGAAGCCTTTACATAGTTTAGATAGGTTTTCTTATAAAGGCAGTGCAAGCCATTTTAGAAGTATCTGGTTGACGCTTGTGTTTGTTGGTTTAATTCCATGAATCTTTTTTCGGCGACTTTAACCATCGATTTTCTCATCTTCTCTCCTTTCAGCTTTGAAAGTCTCACTTTCTTTAGTTCTTTCGCCAATGCTTCATCAAGGAGTGAAACTTTCGCCCATTTTTCGAAGTCTCGGCGGCGGTTGTGAAATTCTATGGATTTTATGTTAACCTTTTGGAGGGCTCTTACAAATCCTTTTAGGGTCCACGCCATTGTTCCGGTGTAATGTTTTTCTCCTATACCCGTGTAGAATAGGAATGGTTCGTTTGCAGCTATTGATGCGAGTCTTATTCTGTTTTCAAAGTCGAGTATTGCTGATTGGGCTGTTACATATGCGTCTACTGGAGAGCCGAAGGGACTGAAGTAGGAATGAACTTCGCCTGGTCCTCCGCCTGAAGTGAACATGTAATAAAGGTGGTCGCTTGTTTGGAAATATCTCCATATTCTCAAAAAATCTTTATCCTCTGTTTCTTTGACAAGCGGTTCAAGACTTCTCACAGATGTGTAATAAGCCCATTGCATCGTGTTTCCAAGCCAACAGCTTGCATCTCTTTCCAAATCAGCCCAAGAAACAGTCCCGCCAAGTTCAGGAACATCAATCTCTTCAACTGGAGCACATTTTTCTGTAACCTCATAAGGTGTAGCCATATGGAGATGCCCCCATTTCAAAATCTCTCTGGGCAGATGTTTTAGAAAGTCATGTATGCCTGTTTCAGGCCAGTGATGTTCGCCGAAGGTTTCGTAGTCTGGAAAGATGTTGACACATTGGCCTGACGTTGCCGCCAGCCAACTTGCATATTTGTCTGCTGTTAACGGCCATTCACTCCACCATCTTGCTGAAAACCTAAACCCTATATCATCTGTTAGCCTATAATTCCGCAACAACACTTTAAGTTTTTTACAGCCCTTCGGCGTGTAAAGATAGTTTGGTGATTTTCCATGCAGTATTCTTTCTACGCCTTCTGTGAAAATTCCTTGGTAGCCCAGCTTTTCGATGGTTTTTGCTATAGCGTTGTTGTAGAGCAATTCGGTGTTCTCGAAAACTTTAGGCGTATAGCTCAGTAAATCCTTCATTGTTTGTTGATGCATTTTTACCTGTTCGATGAATTCTTCTCTTTCAGGATAGAGGCTTGTCAGCGAATGATAATAGGTTTGGCTTAGAAATTCTACACAGCCAGTTTCTGCGAGTTGTTTGAAGGATTCCAAAAGGTCTTTGTTAAACAGCTCGCACTGTTCCAAGAAAATTCCAGAAATGCTGAATGAAACTTTAACTTGTTTTTTCTCCCTCTTGTACTTGTCAATTAGGTCGAGCAATATCTGGTTTGATGGAAAATAACACTTTTTACATGTTCTCTCAAAAACTTCTCTGTTTACTGCCTGATCAAAATAGTAGCTGAAGAGTTCTTCTTTCTTTACCCTTTGAAAAATTCTATTTTCCCAAAAGAAGTTCCGTTTTAACCTGTGTGGTTGGTGAACTTCAAATACGAATACTATGTCTGTCAAGGCATTAGCCTCTATTCACTCTTTTATGAACCCACGCGGTTATTTCTAATTTGCTATACGCGATGTGATGACCGCAAGAACAAGAAGAAAGCATAGTAGTTGACCTAATTGAAACACTAACACATGAGTAGTCTTTTAAACTCTGTATGTTTTGCGAATAATTATGTTGTCGTCTGATTTTCCATCAATTCAGCCACAAAGCACGCGCAAAATCAAAAGAAAAGATTCAAGCCTGTTTTGGAAGGCAAGACGTACGGAACGGATTTAAATCTTGATTTTTTCTTAAATGGTTCTATGCACGAAGGTACTTATTACAGAGAGAAGCTTTCAGCTAATAAACTCCTTAGATGTTATGAGATAGCTCCTCCAAGGATCAAGCAATATCTTGATGCAGAAATTCAATTTCTCATTTCTAATCTTCATGGTGCAGATTTGGTTCTCGAGCTTGGATGTGGTTATGGTAGAGTCATGAAAGCGGTGTCACAGTTTGTTTCATGGATTATGGGAAATGACATTTCAAAGGAAAGTTTAGAACTTGTGAGGTCATACATGGAAAGTTGTCAAAACTATGCTGTATTTTTGATGGATGCGTCTCAGATGGCGTTTCGTTCATGTGTTTTTGATGTTGTGTTTTGCATTCAAAACGGTATATCCGCGTTTGGGGTCGACAAAAAACGTCTCATCGGCGAATCTATAAGGGTGACAAAAGACAATGGGATTATTCTCTTTTCTAGCTATTCTCCGAAAATTTGGGAAGCTCGTCTGAAATGGTTTAGAAAGCAGTCGCGGTTTGGTCTTGTAGGGGAGATAGATGAGGAGAAGACGCGTGATGGAACAATTGTGTGTAAGGACGGTTTCAGAGCCACTACTGTCAGCGGTGACGAGTTTGTTGAGTTGTTCGATGATTTTGGATTGAATGTGTCTGTCATTGAAGTGGACGAGTCCAGCGTTTTCTGTAAGGTCATCAAAAAGAAGTAGGTTATAAAAATTAGTTTAGTTATAAAGTGGAAGTTAGAAACTTTAGTGCGGGCTGATTGGATTTAGTTGGGGGTTATGGTATGATAAGCCTCCGGAATATAGAAGATGCGAGGGAAACAATAGGAAATTTGGTTGAGAGAACTCCATTAGTGCGTTCGCAATTCTTAAGCAATTTTTGTGGTGGAGAGGTGTACTTGAAGCTTGAAAACTTGCAGATAACGAATTCCTTCAAGATTAGGGGGGCTCTTAACAAGATGTTGCATTTGAGTGTTGAAGAAATGAGGCGGGGGGTTGTTACGGCTTCTGCGGGAAATCACGCTCTGGCGGTTGCTATTGGCGCGGAGAAGCTGAATTTATCTGTAAAGATTGTGGTTCCTAGGAATACGCCGAAGGTGAAGATCGATAAGATTAGGAAATACGATGTGGAGCTTATTCTGCACGGGGATATTTATGATGAAGCTGAGCAGAAGGCGATAGATTTAGCAAAGAAAGACGGATTGACCTACATCTCCCCTTATAACGACACATTGGTTGTAGCGGGACAGGGAACGATTGGGCTGGAGATTCTTGAAGATCTTCCGACTGTTGATGCGGTGATGGTGCCTGTTGGTGGTGGAGGCTTGATTTCAGGAATAAGTCTTGCCTTAAAGAGCATTGAACCAAGCGTACAGGTTATGGGGGTGCAGTCTGAGGCCTCACCGGTCATGTATGAGTCTTTGAAGGCTGGTAAAATTGTTGATGTGGAGATGAGAGAGTCTATTGCGGATGGCTTGTTTGGTGGTATTGAAAAAGGTTCTATAACGTTCGGGATTGTTCAAGAATATGTTGATGATTTCTTATTGGTTAAGGAGGAGACGATAAGGAAAGCGATATTTTTGCTCTGGGGTAAGGAAAAACAGGTTGCTGAGGGAGCAGGAGCGGTTTCCATCGCTCCGATAATAGAAAATAAAGGTTTATTCGTGGGAAAAGAAGTTGTTGCTGTGATAAGTGGGGGAAATATCGAAGACAAACTGTTCCGAAGCATACTAGCTTCAGAAACTACTGAGGCATTAATCTAGCGTGTGCAAATAGCGACTAGTCTTTTGGTGCCTCAGCTCTTTTGATTGCCGCCTTCGCTAGGGCTTCTCCAAGCTTCTTGCAAGCCGTCAAGTCCTTTTCGTTTGGCTCTCCCTGAGAGACTACGCCTTCAGCTACTTTCTGAAGTTTGAAGGATGAAATCATATTTTCTAGGCTCAGTAGGGCGGAGTTGCTGGAGCCGCCTCCAGAAGTGAAGGCTACTGCTGGTTTGCCAGTAACCCTTTCGCGGATGCTTAGAGCCTTGTCGAAGAAGTCTTTCATGAGTCCAGCCATGTAGCTGAAGTAGTTTGGAGACCCGAAGGCCACGGCATCGCATGAGATGAAGTCGTTGACGGTTGCGTAGTCAACGCGCTTGACCGAAACTGAAACGTCCTCCACTGTGCGTGTGCCTTCTGCAACCGAGTTCGCCAGAGTTTCGGTTCTTCCAGTCCTAGAGTAATACAATACTAGCACTTCAACCAAACTGAATCGCCTTCGTTCATTGGTTCGGTGATTGTTCTTAAATAGCTTTTGTATTCTTTCTCGTGATGGAAAATATGCAACAGACGGCTTCTCTTAATTAAAAAAAGTCATGTGTAAAAAATAAGAGAGGATGTTATGGTTTTCTTGTTGCTGCTTTTTCAAGTGCGACAACGCCTGGCAGTTTCTTGCCCATCAGAAACTCTATCAGTGCCCCGCCCGCAGTGCTGATATAAGAGATTTTATCGGATAGCCCAAGCTCTTGTAAGGCTGCCACCGTGTGACCGCCACCCGCAAGAGAGAACCCCTGCGAATCCGCCACTTCCCCAAAGATTCGCTTAGTTCCAAAGACAAATTCACTGTTTTCATAAACTCCCATGGGTCCGCTGACCACAATTGACTTCGCACTCCTTATAACCCTAGCATAGGATTCAACTGTTATCGCCCCAATGTCAAATATCGGGTAATCCGTCGGCAGTTCATCAGCAGAAATCTCTTTCCGCTTACCGCCCACTTCCACCGCAATGTCCAAGGGAACCTTAATCTCGTCCGGATACCTTTGCATAAGCTCTCGTACGCCCGGCACAAAACCCAAAAGCTCCTTCCGCTCCAAGAAATCCATGTTCGGCTTGCCAAGGTCAAATCCCCTTGCCACTAGAAAAACGTGACCGGCAACTCCGCCCGTAAGCACGTAATCCGCTATACCATTGTCCAACACATACCTTGAGATCTCAAGCGCGTCGTCTCCTTTGGCTCCTCCAAGAATAAACACACACAGCTTCTCCGGACTCTCCAACACCCTACTCAAAGATTTAAGCTCCCTCTCCATGATACGCCCAGCAACACTCGGCAAAACAGCCGTAAACCCTACAATCGACACATGAGCCCTGTGCGCAGCTGCAAAAGCATCATTAACAAACAAGTCAGCCAAAGGCGCAAGCTTTTCCACCATCTCCGTCTTCGCATGCTCTTCCGGCGTCCCCTTCTTCTGCTCATCAGCAAAAGTCCTAACATTCTCCAACACCAGTACCTCACCGTTCTCCAGCTCCCTAATGGCCTCCTGAACCCCCTCCTCGAAAATACCATTAGTGTACTTAACGCGCTTCCCAAGAACCTTACTCAAAACCTCAGCATGCTGCTCCAAAGGAACGAAATCCGGCTCACCAGGCCTACCCTGATGCGCCAAAACCACAACCTTCGCGCCTTTCTCAACCAACTCTTTAATCGTAGTTTCACCGTGCGTCCTAATCCTCGTCTCATCAAGAATCTTCTTCGTTTCCACATCTATCGGAGAGTTAAAGTCCACCCTAACCAGAACAGTCTTTCCTTCTAACGCCACATCATCCAGCGTCAAGAACTCAGGCATAATATACACCATCTCAAAAAATTAAGGGAGGTAGTGAAATTTATGTTATTTTCCCGTTATATCATGCCATTCTGCAGATCTTCTCTATCATCCGCACCATCTTAACAGAGTAACCCCATTCATTGTCATACCAAGCAAGCACCTTAACCAAGTCTCCAATAACCATCGTAGAGAGACCATCCACTATTGCCGAGTACGGATTATGTATAAAATCTGACGAAACCACAGGCTCTTCTGTATAGTCCAAGATTCCCTTCAGCATCCCTTGAGCCGCCTCCTTAAACGCGGCGTTAACTTCCTCCTTTGTAACCTCTCTTTCCAGCTGTGCCGTCAAATCCACTATAGAAACATTCGGTGTAGGAACACGTAAAGCAAGCCCATCCATCCTTCCTTCAAGTTCCGGCAACGTTAAAGTCGCCGCTACCGCTGCTCCGGTAGTAGTAGGAATAATATTAAATGTCGCTGATCTTGCCCTCCGCAGATCACTATGTTGCATGTCAAGAAGCCTCTGATCATTGGTAACAGAGTGAACAGTGTTCATTATGCCAGCTTTCAAGCCGAATTTATCATTCAACACCTTAGCCACAGGTGACACACAGTTTGTTGTGCACGAAGCCAAAGAAATTATATGATGTCTCTCTGAGTCATACTTGTCGTCGTTCACGCCATAAACCACTGTTAAGTCTGCGCTTTTAGCTGGACTCATTGGCGCGGAAACCAACACTTTTTTAGCTCCAGCCTGTAGATGCTTTGCCGCATCTTCCTTCTTCCTGAACCTTCCTGTAGATTCCACCGCCAAGTAAACGCCCATCTCCCCCCAAGGCAGCTTTGCCGGATCTGGCTGTGCCAAAACCTTCAGCTCTTGCTTGACAGCACCGTTTTTCTTGATAACAATAACATCTTCCTTAGTTTCCACGTCAAAGGGTAACAATCCATGCACCGTGTCGTGTTTTAGAAGGAATGCCAATGTTTTGGCGTCTGTTAAGTCGTTGACCACTGCGAAATCTATTTCTGTTCCGGTTTCCAAGGCTGCTCTGTATAAGAGTCTTCCTATCCTTCCAAATCCGTTAATAGCCACTTTCGTTTCCATTTCTAATCACCATACTTGCTCAATCTATTCTGAGATTCCGTCTAATTAATCTTATCATGCACCAGAAAATCAATGTAACTTCCTTAACACTATTTCGGCAGCAAGCACCATGGGCTCCCAAGTTTCATTTAAGGGCGGCGCATAAGCCGTGTCCGCTTTAGCTAAATCCCGCACAGTCATATGTTTCTGTATCCCAAATGATAAAGCGTTTATACGTTGAGTTACCTCCTCGCCTCCGATTACCTGAGCCCCAATTATCCTTTGACTTTCCTCATCAACCACAATCTTGATTTTAATGGGTAAACCGCCTGGGTAATATTCAGGTCTGGTTTTTGAAGTGATTGTCCCCGTGACTGTTTCAAGTCCAGCTTTCTTTGCAAAGAACTCTGTTAATCCTGTTACACCTACTTCGGTGTCAAAGAACTTTGTCACCGCCGAGCCTAATACTCCGTGAAAAATTGCATATCCACCAGCCGCGTTAGTTCCAGCTACTTTTGCTTGTCTAACCGCTGCTGTTCCGAGTTGACATAATGTAGGTCTTTGGGTAACCATGTTGATGGATTCTGCACAGTCTCCAACAGCGTAAACATCCTTAATGTTAGTTTCCATCCTTGTGCTTGTCTTTATTCCCTTAGTTTCACCTATCGTGATGCCAGCCTTTTGAGCAAGCTCAGTGTTTGCTTTCACTCCAAATGCGGCAACAATTAAATCCGCGTTTATCTGCTCTCCGCCAGCGATTATCCCTGTGACCTTGTCTTTGCCGAGGAATTCCTCAACCCCCTTGCTAACCATTACGTTTATGCCCTTCTGCTCAAGCATTTCCTGCACGATTTTAGCCATGTCTGCGTCAAGCATGGCTGGAAGAATTTGAGGCAACAACTCAACAACGGTGGTTCTTACGCCTCTCTCTTTAAGCGCTACTGCAGTTTCGAGTCCTATGAGACCTGCTCCCATGACGACCGCTGTCTTTGCACCATTCTTTATTGCTTGATCAATCCTTTTTCCATCCTCTATTGTTCGAAGCACTTGTATTCCTTGTTTTTCTCGTCCCTTGATTGTGGGAACAAAGGAGTATGCGCCTGTGGCGATTATCAGGCTGTCGTATTGAAGCGTCTCCTGTTTTCCCGTTTTGTCTTGTATCTCAACCGTTTTGTCTTTTGTATCTATGTTTGTTGCTGTCGTTTCCAGCATGAGTTCGAGTTTCATCATGCGAAAATATGATTGGGGAAAAACTATGAGTTTGTCGAAGCTTGGTATGTGTCTGCCAACAACGAATGGGATTCCGCACGGTGAATAGCCAGCTTGTTTTTGCTTGGTTAAGAGGGTTATTTCAGCTGTGCGGTCTGTTCTTCTAGCGGCTGAGGCTGCATCCACTCCTGCGGCGTGTGCGCCGATTATTACTATACGTCTCGGCATCTGTTTATCCTTCTTTTATCAAAGTTTTGTGCCACTCAACCGCCTGATTAAAGTCCATTACGTTGGCTAGTTCTGCCTGCAGATTCGATGGTTTTATTATTAGCAGCCAGCCTTTTCCATATGGGTCTTCGTTCAGGATCTCTGGGCTAGATTGAACCTCTTCGTTCACTTCCTCAACTGTTCCACTCACCGGCGCAACCAAATCTGAAACAGCCTTCACAGATTCCACTGTGCCATAAGGCTCCTTTTGTGTCACTGACGTCCCTGGCTCCGGTAGTTCAGCATAAACCACTTCGCGAAGTTGTTTTTGAGCATAGTCGGTTAAGCCCACGCGAACCTTGTCGCCTTCAACTTTAACCCACTCCCAATCCTTCGTGTAGTATAGGCCTTCAGGCACTTCATATCCGTCTACTTTCACCATGTTTTGTTCACCTCTCAAATAGTTGTTACTCTTTCACATTTTAGCTTTAAAAATTAACCGTTAGATTTTTCATTTTTCATTATTGAACTTTGATTCTTACACAAGCTGTGGCTTACTCATCTAAAGAGTTTTTGTTCTGGAAAATTGCGTGTCGGTTAAATTCATTTTCTATTTTGCAGGGTATTTCTGCGTTTGCAAACTCCTTTACTTCTTCCCTAGAATAAACTTCCACCAATTACAGTTACCTATAAACATTAAGGAAGTGCTCGCTAATATTTTATTATCGCTGGCGTTTTCCGTTTATGTAATCCTCTACCCATTGTTTAGCCACGGAATCTGACACTTGAGTTGGCGGATGTTTAAACGCATACGAGGATATGCTTATTAATGGACCCGCTATTTTGCGGTCTAACGCTAGTTTTACAGCTCTTATTACGTCGATTACCACCCCTGCGCTGTTGGGCGAATCCTCAACTTCTAGTTTCGCTGTTATTGTTACTGGTTGGTTGCCGAACTTTCTGCCTTTGAGCACTATGTAACAGATTTTTGTGTCTCCTAGAAACGGCACATAATCAGATGGACCAATTCTCGTCGGCAAATCATATGGAACAAGGCTTGTAACAGCCTCTGTTTTGCTAATTCGCTTTGTTTTAAGTCGTTCTTCAACAGTCATGTTCAAGAAATCTGTGTTTCCACCCAAGTTTAGCTGATAAGTTTCCTCAACCCTTACTCCTCTGTCTATACAAAGCCTAACCAAGTTTCGATGCAGAATTGTTGCGCCTAATTGGCTTTTTATGTCGTCTCCAGCTACTGGCAGTCCTTTCTCCTCAAATTTTTTGCTCCACAATGGGTCTGAGGCTATGAATTCTGGTATGCAATTCACTAAGGCGCATCCAACGTCTAAAGCCGCTTGAGCATAGAAACGAGTTGCGTTTCGGCTTCCAACGGGTAAGTAATTAACGAGCATGTCTGCCTTTGTCTCTTCCAGAATTCTCACGATGTCTGCTTGTTTGATTTCGTTGCAATTGTAAACGTTAAACGCTTCTTTCATGTGCTCAGCCACACCGTTGAGAATTGGACTCGGCGAAACCCTCACGCCTAAACGTGGCACATCCGCAAATTTAGCACAGCAGTTCGGTTCAGCAAATATGGCTTCAGCTAAATCCTTCCCAATTTTGTTCTTGTTCACATCGAAAGCTGCAACAAACTTTATGTCTCTTATGTGATATCCGCCAAAATTCACGTGCATAAGCCCAGGCACAGTCATATCTTCCCTTGCGTCTTTATAGTATTCCACTCCTTGAACGAGGGCGGATGCGCAATTGCCTACGCCTATGATTGCGACACGAATTTCTGGCAAGTTGTAATTCCTCTCTTTGGCATTATTGTGGTCAACACTTTAAGAGTTATTACTCTATAACCCTTTCTCGAAACATAACAAGATTAAAAGGAAACATTGAAATAAAGACATTAGAGGATGGGTGATAAGCTTTGGATGAAAGTGATGTGACCATAAAACATGAACCCTTTAAAGAAATAGTCGTGATGGAACGAAATTTCTTCTCAACTCCCGATGACATAGCAAGGTTTGCATCAATAATTGCCGGAGGAAAAACCGCAGGTCTATACTGGGCTGAAGGCGTAGTGTTTCTTTATTTCCCACTTCCAGCGTCAACTGAAACTGCTGCGAAGGCGCTGGTTGAAAACAATCGGGTTTACTGGACCTTTGTTGGTTACTCGCTTATGCCAAAGTATCAGCCTATAATTGAAACAAAAGAAAAGATAATGGTTCCAGTCGTTGACATGTCTTCTAATTCGATGTTTAGAAAAGTTGCAAGTTGGTTGAAGAAACAAAAATAAATCTCATGCGGAGAAACGATCATTGCTCGTGCAATTGTTTAGAACGTTTTGCTAGGAGCCACTAAAACCATTGAAAACATTATGTGTTAAAGGAAAAGTTTTCTCCGGAAAAGGCGAAGGAGCGAAATTCATCAAGCTTCCATGGGTAAGAAAACAGATAAAAGAAAAACTTGGTTTCATCCCGCATCTCGGAACATTAAACATAAAACTAGCTGAAGACAGCATCAGACTTAAAAAATCGTTAAAGAGGGCGGAATCGATAGAAATTTCGCCAGCCACGGGTTTTTGTCGCGGAAGATGTTGCAAAGCATATTTGGTGGATAATCTAGAGTGCGCCATTGTTGTCCCGGAAGTCGAAAACTATCCAGAAGACATTTTAGAAATTGTTGCATCAATAAATTTGAGGGAAAAACTCCAACTCGAAGATGGCAACATCGTTGAAGTTAAAATCTTATTCAAGTAAACTGTGGTTTTCGTTTGTCCTTTAGGAAATTTTGTATGTACTCTTTTAGGCAATTGTTCTTTTTCAAGTAAAGACCATATCTCACAAGGGCGTTCATGGCTCTTGCAGCGTCCTCTGGTGAGAAATAGGCTGGAATGCCCAATTTATCAAATCTGTAACGTGTGTGCAAAGCCATTTCTGTTTCTCCAATATCGCATGTGACGATAGGCTTGTCATATTTACTTGCGACTTTTGCAACCTTATCTATGAAGTCTTCCTGCAAAGCTGGCGTGTGATGTAGACCTAGCAGTATTATGCCGTGGATTTCACGGTCTTCAAAAATTATTTTCGTTGCGAGTTCAAACATCTTAGAGGTTACTGAACCAGTCAAGTCCACTGGGTTAAGGTTTGTGGCAAACTTCGGAAGCCTGCCTGCCTTCTTCAATTTCTCAAATTTCTGAACGGTTTCTTCTGAAAAACGTTTAACATTCAATCCCTTCAATTCACATTCGTCAACAGCCATTACGCCGGGACCACCAGCATCCGTGATTACCGCCACGTTTTTCCCAGCTGCTGGAGGCTGCATGGCCAACGCCTTTCCAACGTCGAAGAACTCTTCCATGTCCTTCGCCCTGAAAATTCCCGTCTGCGCAAAAGCCGCGTCATATATCCGGTCTGAACCAGCCATGGCACCAGTATGTGAAGCCGCTGCCCTAGCTCCAGCTTCTGTTCTTCCACATTTAAGGGCAACAATAGGCTTTTTCTTTGTAACCTTTTCAGCTACTTTAATGAACTCTCTTCCAGATTTTATATCTTCAACATACAATAAGATGACTTTGGTTTCCTCGTCATATAAAAGGTAATGCAGCATCTCCGCCTCGTTTACGTCACATTTATTCCCGAAACTCACAAATTTACTCACTCCGATTTGCAGACCTGTCAAGTAGTCAAGGGCTGCGACGCCGAAAGCCCCGCTCTGGGTGACTATGGCTATGTTTCCCGGCATGGGACGCGGGGTTGCAATCACCTCGTCTCCTGTTGTTAGAACTCTTGTTTCGGGTAAAAACAGCATGTCTACGCCCATTCTTGAATCATAAACTCCGAGGCAGTTCGGTCCTAAAATTCTTATTCCAGCTTTTTTTGCTACGGTTACAATTTGATTTTCAAGTTCGTGATTTCCAACTTCACTAAAACCGGAGCTTATTATAACAACAGCCTTGACTATTTTTGTTGTTACATCTCTCATTATGTTAGGGACTATTTTTGCTGGGACAACTATTACAACTAATTCAAGTTCCCCAGGGATTTTAGTTACTGAAGGATAGCATTGAAATCCTAAGATAGAATTTTCATATGGGTTGACTGGGTAAATCTCTCCTTTAAAAACTCCTCTTCTCTTGTTTTCAACAAAATTTTTGAATATGACATGCCCTGCCTTGTTTATCTTTTTTGTCGCTCCGACAATAGCGACTGAACGAGGGTTAAAAAACGTGTGCATCTGTTTGATTGACTGCTTCATTCATGTTTTCACCTTTTGCTTCTTTTAACAATGACTATGGGTTGATATATTGTTTTTTCACCTTAGACTCTACCTTTTATTTCCTTTTCCTGAAGATTTTGCTGGCGTCAGCGACAGCCAGATAGTGAGGGACATACTTGCTGAGGGGAGGCTAGGATTCCATGAAGTGAAAACATAGAGAGGGTAACTATTAGCGGAAATGTTTAAACTCTTAAAGGAGAAAAATTAGAATGTTAAGCCAACGTTGAATTGCGTTGAGGGCGTGTAACCGCCTAGCCCTAATTGGAAGGGCAGAAAGAGAACAAGATGGGAGTGTCGAAAATAATGGGTATAGACTTGGAAAAGCTCAGTGAATCAGAATTAATTAAGAGAGTTAAACAACACATTTTCTCGTTAGGTCTTAATGACGTGGCCTCCTATCTATGTAGATTGAATATGAAGTTTGGACTCGCAAAGATACACTACACTCAGTACAAGCTTGGGATGGAGCCGAACGCGACTTTTATATCGGCACCAGATGAAACCGTGACCAGAAACAAGGTTAGGTGGGAAAGCGGGATAGGCTACGGCGGAAAGGTCTCTTGGGGTAGCGGGGAAGACAAGGTCATTATTCTAGACGTGATGCCGAACGCATGTGGCATGCTTGTAGGGGGCATAAAAGACCCGCCAGAACCACGTGAAATCATAAACAATGTTTATGAGCTAGAACGAAATGAAGTGTTCATAGATGACGTAAAGGTGTCGTGGGACTTCCATGTAGGAAACCACTTTATAGGTGTGTTTAGGGTTGTAAAGGTTACCGAAATAGACCTACCTGACTACATTTTTATTATACACAGCGCCGCTCCCGAGTTGCAAGGAGAGAATCAGAGGGGGCTAGGCCTATACTACCATAAAAGTAGGGTTCTTAAGGAAATGATGAAGGAGGTAAAAACGCCCTTTGGTCCATGCAGGGTAGTTTTGGATGGAGATGCGAAGGAGTACTACGGGTTTTTTAGATACGTGGAAGAATTCGCGAAGAAGAGAAGGAGATTAGCTGCTATGGAGATTTTTGGAGATTTCATAGAGATAACAAACGAAACACATCAAGGCTTACTAAACTATAATGAAATAGCGCTTGGGTGTCATCACATAAATCAACAAGGTCAGATGTTTCCAATAGCCCTGAGAGCAGGCTTACCCGCCTATATTGTTCGGGGAAACCTAAACCTCTCCGAAGAAACTATAGAGGCGCTCGGATTCTATAAAAGAGCCGAAAAACTCGGGGTCATGGATAAATTGAAAAATCTGAATATACTACCCCACGGCGGGGGCTACACCTTCCCAGACATGTTAGAGGTGTCGGGAGAGGTGGAAATGGGTAATAAAAGATATTTCATAATCGAGATGAAGAGTGGGATAGGGCAGAAAATAATCTCTAGCATGGAGGGCATATCCTTCATGTACCGTGGTAGGGAAGTGGTTGTGAGAACCATGGAGTTAAGGATGTGTGATATAGTAGCCCGCCTTATGCCCATCTATATTCTAAAGATATGAGGGAAAAGAGGTGACTTTGAATGGATGGGGGAAAGAAGAGGCACGAGAAAGCGGAGAAGGCGAAGAAACATACGGAGTACCTGAGAGAAAAGAAGAAAAAGAAGAATCAAGCTTCAAGGCCTGTCAAAAGAAAGAAGAGGTAGGTGTCGTTTAAATGCCAACGGCGTTTGTGTTGATAAACACGGAGATAGGTTCAGAAGCAGACGTATTAAAGGATTTGAAGAAAGTTGAAGGGGTAGATGAAGCCTCCGCTGTTTATGGAGTCTATGACATAATTGCAAGGGTTAGAGCGGAATCTATGGATAAGCTCAAGGAAATTGTAACTTGGCGTATTAGAAGGGTTGACAAGGTTAGGACGACATTAACGATGATAGTTGTGGAAGTCTCTTGAAAGTTGAGAAGAAGGAATTCGCATTCAGAACGTGGTGGCCTCAGCCTCCTTCAAACACGGCATCGACTTGGACGCCATAGTTGAGGCTTTTCTACACGTCCTGTACCGACCGAAAGTTTTCCATGGGCTCAAAAAAGGGGGATTTGCGGGGGACATCGCCACGAATGAGAACTATGGGTTTATGCTTTACTGTCTCAAGCATCTTCCAACTCACACCAGTCAACTTCACCTTAAATTTATCAGCCATATCCCATACGGTTGTTCCAGCACCAAAACCTCTCACACGATTTGCAAAGTCAGCGATTTCTAATGCTTTTTCAGCATGTAATTTGCAGCCTGCCACAGCTATCGGTGTCGCTCTTCGTTTAAGCTTAAACATCCGCCCAATCAAATAAGCGATAAACCCGCCAAAGGAATGAACACTTTTTATAGGTTTTGGACGGGGTGTGAAATGGAAATTTCTAAATGAATAGGTTTTATCAGTGTCTACGATTATCACGAAAACTTTCTTTCTCAGTCTTAACCATATTTGTTTGCGTATTTTTTCCGCTATTAGATCTGCATTATTCAACGGTAAACTCACGTAAGAATATGCCAAATTGCTCCCGTCAATGCCACCCTCAGAACCAAACATCAAAGCCTGCAACAAACCAGCATACTGCAGAGCAACCTGTTTATGGCAACTCCCCAGCTTCAATGGATATTCACGGAGTTGGTGGAGCAGTTTTTTCCGAAAATGACACAATGAACCTAGAAAATAGCCCCAAACTATTCGCATCCAATACTTGGCAATCAACTTTGCAATTAAACTTGGCTTAACCATGCTTTCGTTAACAATATTGTTTAACGCTGTTGAAATCGCCTTTTCCGATACTACCACAAAATCTCCATCAACTATTTTTCCCCTAACACCCTCGCTTATTTCTTCTAAATAGTTTCGTCCCGGTCGCCAATACGTCGTGACAATCCCTAGTGCTTTGTATTTAGCCATTTACATCGCGTTGTTTTTTCTTCAAGAATGCGAATGGAATTAAAGGCTTCGGAATCGTTTCTTTATTTCTTCAACATTGCATTCCGACGGTTTCATTTTTCCCTCAGGGCAGTAACCCAACTCTACGCAGGATGGACCAGCGTTTTCAAACAGTGCAGGTGCAACTTTCTTCACTTGTCTAAACATTTCAGTTGCAACTTCTCTTATTTCCCATTGAGAACGTGCACAGCATCTCAGATTGAAAAAATGCCGTAGTTCACGGGCGTTCATCGTCACGATTATGTTTGTTTTGGCAGCATTTGGAAGAATAAATCTTGCATCCTCTTTCGGAATTCCTAACTTCAAAAGTTTCTGGTAAGTTTCCGAAATTTTCTCCAATGTTCCATCGAACATTTTTTTAGCTTCTATGGTGTCTGCTATGCTTGGCGGTGTTACATATTTCTCAAGTGTGTCGTAGGTGACGTAGCGTTGGCTCTGCTGCGTATACGATGCAATACGATGCCTAACAAGTTCATGGGTCATAGCTCTTGACACGTCTTCAATGCTGAAGGTAAAGCCAGCATGCTCGATTACTGAAACATGACCGTAACCGGTAACTCGCTTAATTATTCGCTTAGCTGTTTCGGAATCCATTTTTTCAAAGATTTCTGAGGGACCTTCCCTTTTTATTGATGTCGATGCTGCTGTTCCGCAGAGCAGTTCAGCATCCGCTGTGTAACGGAGAAGTTTAACCTTCAACTTTTAACCTCACCTTTCACTTTAGCATGAAAGTAATAAATTTGCTTTGTGTAAAAGAATTTGGGAGAAATGCTTAATTGGCAAGGGTAAAGAAAGCCATTGATTTACATAAACGCGCTGTGCTTAAGTGAAAATGCAGAGAACCGGTTGCTTGGAAAGAGTCTGAAAGCTCAGTATACTAAATGGACGAAAACCCTCAATCTAAAAGACTTCTTAGTCTTTAATGAAACCATACAGAAAAACAAAGCCCAAATTGGAGTTGCACAGTTTTTCGGAAAATTTCGCGCATACGCATATGAAGAGTGTGTTTACCGTCTGCTACGAACAAAAATCCATATTCCAAAGCCCTTGCAGCTGTTTTGGGGTGAAAAATGTCTTGTTTGGCGGAAAGGCGGAAAAGAATATGCCCTAGAGTTTGATGTTTCCATAGGCAAGAAAACAAACAATTTCGTTGAACCAGTCATGGTTCTTGAGGCTAAAGTGGAGCTGGATTCTGCACGGTTAAAAACGGCTTTGGCTTCCTTTGCTATTTTGAAGCAGTGGAACAGTGAAGCTGAATGCACCTTATTGTACGTGACTAAGGAGATAGACTCCACTCTCTTAGAATTAGCCAATTATTGGGTAGATGGAATCTTCCAATTCAACCTTAAAAACGACGAGACAACATCTTTTTTTTTTAATTATGTAGCAAGATGTTGGCTAAATGTGAGTTATAAACATAAACAAAGACATTAGTAAAACTTCACATGTTAACGAAGCGTTTGTCATGAGAAGATTCTTTATATGTTTGTGTGTGGAAGATTGTTGGTGGTGACGTTTGTTGGATAATGATAAGGTTACTCTGGAAATGGTTTACGGCGAAGTTAAAAAAATGAGTGAAAAACTGGCTTTTATAGAAGATGTAATCGAAGAAGTTTTTATTAGAACTGTTCCAGAAGAGAGTCTGCCTAAAAAGGAACTTGAGGAAATTAAAAGCCGCATAGCAGAAATGAAAAAGGGAGACTACGCGACTTTAGAGGAAATTAAAAGTGCCTAAATACAAAGTAGTCGTCCACAAGAAAGCTCACAGGTTTCTTCTCCAAATAAAAAGCGAGAATATAAAAAACGCCATTAAAAATGTCATGGCAAAATTAGAAAACTATCCTTTTACACTTAAAGAAATGGACGTAACAAAAATCAGAGGATTAGAAAGAACTTTTAGAGTAAGAATAGGCAACTACAGAATAATATTCTACGTAGAGAAAGCAGAAAAGACAATTTACGTAACTCACATTGAGACAAGAAGAAAGGCATACTAGAAATTACGAAATTAATGTTTAAAGCTCCGAGACTGTTTTATGATAACGGATGAACTAGCCTAAATGATGTTAGATGTGGGTGTAGACGCTGTTGCTTGTGTATCTTCCGCTTTCCATTTCCCTATCTATCTCATGCAGCAACAATATTCGCCTAAATGTTGGTGGATGTGTTGAAAACCACGTGTTTACTTTTGACCATGCGGATTTTGCTTCTTTCTCCATGGCGAGTTCTAACTCTCTTTCGTCTAAGACCCCGTCTTTATCGAGGTCGTATTCTTGTTTCTTCGCCATTATACTCTGAACTTCTTGTTTGGCTAGTGCAGGATCGCCTATGTAGAAAGCTCTAGCTCCGGATGGCGGTTTAGGTGAAAGCGACAACCCGTAAGTAATCTTGGCTAGTGCACTTTGGAGGCTTCGAGGCGAGCCAGTTACGTAGGATGAGTAGGCATCGGCGTAGTGCTCCCGCAGTCTGCTAAGCTTCATCACGCATAGAAGCGAAATGATGTAGACTATGTAGGATATTATCCCAATTGCGAAGAATGCAGCACGTATGCTGCCCTCTTCTTTCCTCTTTGATGATGAACCAGCGAATCTTGCTGCCGTCCATGTCCCCCGGGCGACCAAATAGGCAAGTAGGGGAAGTGCTGAAAGCACAGTCATCACAATGTAGTCTTTATGTTTTATGTGTCCTAACTCGTGGCCGATTACGCCTTTAACTTCGTCTTTGTTTAGCTTTGTCAACAGTCCTTCATGAACCCCTAGGGTGGCGTCACTGGCTGTTCTACCGAAAACAAAGGCGTTTGGCGTGCTATCTGGAACTATGGCTAGTTTTGGCATTGGTATCTCGCTTTTATCTGCCAACTCCTTTACTGTAGATTCAAGCCACGGGTTTTCTCCGGATTTTAGATAGCGTAGGCGTGTTGAACTTCTAACAATGGCGGGTCCAATAAGATATTCAAGCAATATGAAAATAATTGTGCCAATTAATGCATAGATTAGGGGGAATTTAAGAATGAACATGATTGCCGCTAGGAATAGAGCAAATATGAAAGCCACTAGGAATATGGACGCCCCCATTGCAACCTTTAACTCGGCTAATCTGCCCAATAATCTCCCAGCCATATTGATATAATAAAAATTGAATTAAAGTTTTCTCAAGAATGCTCCGAGGAAAAACAAAATGGATTATTCAATACACTCAATCAACTACACAATTACAACAAAAGGTCAGCTAAAACCTTCTCTAATTCGCTTTTGTCCTTCAAATTTCGAAAAATAGCCTTACCAGTCCCGTAAAGACGGAAAGAAACATTTTGGAAAGTTAGTTCAAAAATTATCCGAGAAATTGATTTCTCCATCTTTGCCTTTTGCAGAATCTTTGTGATTGCCTCGTCTTTCTTGTCATATTTGAATATTACAACAAAGTCTCTTTCTTCGCCACATGTTTCTTCAATTCGGGCAACATAATCTTCAACGGCATTCATTAAAACTGTTCAATCTCCTTTAAAACTTCAACAAACCGGTCGATTTCTTCGCGGGTATTATAGATGTAGAAGCTCGCTCTGGCCGAGGATTTCAGATTAAATTTTTCGTGCAGCGGTTGGGCGCAGTGAAAGCCGCTTCTAATCATGATTCCATAGCTGTCAAGAAATAAGGCGATGTCATGCGAGCTTAAGCCATCAACACTGAAGGGAATTATTCCACATTTAACCGATGCATCTTTCGGTCCGTAAATCTTGACTTTTTCCAGTTCTTGCATGCGGCGCATGACATACTCCGTTAAAGTTTCCTCGTGTGCCTTGACATTTTCCATACCCACGTCCTTTAGGTATCTTACAGCTGCCATTAGACCCACACCACCAGAGATATTAGGTGTTCCAGCTTCAAACTTCCAAGGCAAATCATTCCAAGAAATTGAGCAACGCTTAGTTACCGTGTTAAAGGTAACCTCTCTTATCATTTCGCCTCCGCCGTGAAACGGCTCCATTTCCTCAAGAATTTCACGTTTACCATATAAAACGCCTATGCCTGTTGGCCCCAGCATTTTATGCCCTGAAAAAGCAAGAAAATCTATATCCAAATCTTTAACACTCACAAGGAGATGGGGAACAGATTGTGCTCCATCCACAAGCACCAAGGCGCCATATTCATGCGCTATTTTAGCAACTTTTTTCACGTCGTTTATAACTCCTGTGACATTAGAGACATGTGACAAGCAAACCATTCTGGTTTTTTCAGAGATTGCATTTTCAAAAGCCTCATAGTTTAGGGTTCCATCGTTTTTGACCCCCACGTATTTAACTTGGAACCCGTTTATTTTTGAAAGCATCTCCCAAGGAACTATATTGCTGTGATGCTCCATCAATGTAACTAAAACTTCATCTTCTCCCTTTAAATTACGAAGACCCCAAGCGTAAGCAACAAGATTTATTGCTTCAGTTGTACCTCTCACAAAAATTATTTCTTCCATGCCATTCGCGTTAATGAATTTAGCAACCTCTTCATGGGCGTTTTCATAAAGTTCAGATGCTTCTTGGGAAAGTGTATGGATAGCCCTATGAACATTTGCATTACATTTTTCATAAAATTCTTTAATGGCTTCAATCACCTGTCTCGGTTTTTGGGTTGTCGCTGCATTGTCAAAGTAGATTAATGGGTGATTGTTTATTTTCCGCTTTAATATTGGAAAGTATTCCCTAATTTTGTAAGGGTCCAACATTATTTTTCTTCCTCCATTTTCATTCTTTTTGAAAGTATTTTCGCTAACTCTTCCTCTTCCAATGCTTGTTTTTCTTCAAAACTTGGTTCTTTCTGCAGCCAATCAGGAGAAAAATCCTTTCTTTTATAGTAAGTCCTGATGGCTCTTTTTAACGCTCCAACAGCCAAGATGCCGCAGTGGAACTTCACGCTTGGCAGCCCTCCAACAGCTTCTACCACGCTCTTCCAAGTGATTTTCCATGCCTCTTCAAGTTTCATCCCTTTAACCATCTCTGTGACTATGCTTGAAGTTGCTATGTTTGCGGCGCAGCCATAACTCTCAAAAGACGCTCTCTCAATAACATCCTGGTCGTTGATTTTTAGGTAAAAGGTTATCATGTCTCCGCATGCGGGGTTTCCAGCAACCGCTGTCACTGTAGCATCTTCCATTCTTCCAAGATTTTTAGGATTTCTAAACAGTTCGAGTATTTTCGGGTTATATGGTAGGGGCACTCGTGACATGGTTATTCTACTCCTGTGGAGCCAACTATACCCCTTATTCTTTCAACAGCCTTTGGAATAACTTCCAAAACGTAGTTTATGTCTTCTTCTGTATGGTATCTTGTAACTTTCATTAGGATGCTGCCGTGGGCTTCGGCGAACTTTCTGCCTATGGCAACGAGAACATGGCTTGGTTGAAGAAGCCGTCTGGTGCATGCACTCCCGCTTGAAACATAGACTCCGTTCAGGCTTAGTTCGATTGTTAATGCTTCACCTTCACATTTTAGAAAGCTGATGTTCACGTTATCGGGAGCCCTCTTATCGCCTTTAGGTCCATTAAGCCTAACATCTGATATTTTCCCGATTACTCCATCAATCAACTCGTCTCTAAGCCTCCGCATATGATTTACATTTTCTTCAAAATTTTTGAAAGCTAGCTCGGACGCCTTGGCAAAACCGACAATTAATGGCGTGTTTTCAACTCCGGGCCAGAGCTTCTGCGTTCCTATTTGACCCTCCAGAATTCTTTCCATGTTAACGCCTTCCTTAACATATAAGGCGCCGATTCCCCGCGGTCCCAAAATTTTGTAGCTGCTTATGGTTGCCAAATCCACATCCAAATCTTTCACATTAAAATGAATTTTTCCGTAAGCATCTGAAGCAGGCGTATGGAAAATTGCTTTGGGGTTTTTGTCTTTAACTATTTCCAATGCCTCTTTGATTGGCTCTATCGTTCCAATTTCATGGTTTACAGCCGCTAGACTTACAAGAACTGTTTCTTTGTCAATAGCTTTTTCTAATTTTTCAAGGTTTATGAAGCCTTCACTGTCAACTGGAATTTTGGCTATTGCAAATCCGCGTTTATTAAGCATGTCGGCAACGTGTAACACGCTTAGAGGTTCAATTTCAGAAATCACAATTTTTTTACCCTTATCTTTCATTGAAAGGGCTGCTCCCATGAGTGCTAGGTTGTTAGCTTCTGTTTCTCCTGGAGTAAAGTTAACTTCTTCAAGTGTTTTACAGCCTAAGAATTTGGCTATTTTTTCTGTTGACCCCATTATCGTTTCATAGGCTTCCCAGCCGGGTTTATGTGTCAGGGTTGGGTTGCCATATGCTCGTTGATTATAGTAAGGTAGCATTGTGTCAATTACTTCTTTAGGAACTATGCTTGAATTTTCAATGTCTAAGTAAACCTCGCGCTTTAGACCTTCATGTGCTTTGAGCAGTTCTTTTACGTTTCCAGTCATTGTGATTCAATCCTCATAGGCAAATAGTATTCTTCATCGTTTAGTAGCACTACCTAATAGAAAAACATAACCCAAAAGAAACTTCACACCGCACATAACACTTTAAATTATCGGTGTGGTAAATGCTGTTGTAAAGAAGAGATGGGCGCATTTCAGTGAAAATAACAGACTTACCGGTACCAGAATCTGTTAAAGAAATAATAATTAGGTCTGGGATTGGCGAGCTTTATCCTCCACAAGAGGAAGCAATAAAAGCTGGGGCTCTTGAAGGACGAAATCTTGTTTTGGCAAGTCCAACAGCTTCTGGAAAGACCTTAGTTGCTGAATTCTGCGCCCTCAAACATGTACTAGAAAAAAATGGAAAAACGATTTATTTGACGCCTTTAAGGGCTTTGGCAAGCGAAAAGTTTGAAGAATTTAAAAAATATGCTTCAATAAGGAAGGCTAACGGAAAACGGGTAAGGATAGGCATCAGCACAGGTGACTATGACAGCACGGATCCATGGCTGGAAAGATACGACATAATTGTAAGTACTAATGAAAAAGCGGATTCTCTTCTAAGGCATAGGGCTAAATGGATGGATGAAATTTCACTCATAGTTGCTGATGAAGTGCATTTGTTAAACGATGCTGAGCGAGGACCAACCCTAGAAGTTGTTTTGGCAAGGCTCATGCAGATTAATCCAGACATGCAAATTTTGGCTTTAAGTGCAACAATAAATAACGTTGAGGAAATTGCAGAGTGGCTCAAAGCCGGATACGTTACAACAGAGTGGCGGCCAATTCTATTGAAGGAAGGAGTCCTCTTACATGAGGAAATTCAATACAAAGATGGAGACGCCCGAAAAGTGGAGAAAAAGGCGAAAAACTCAGCCCTAAACATGGCTTTAAGCACGGTTAAAACTGGCGGTCAAGCATTAATCTTTGCAACAACACGGAGAAACGCAGTTACGCTTGCGAAAAAGACTGCACCAGAAGTTGAAGGCCTCTTGTCTAAACCTGTGAAGCGGGCTCTAGAACACGATGCTAATAAGATTTTGGCAACCGGAGAAAGAACAAGAATAAGCGAGTTGCTTGCGGAACTTGTTAAGCATGGCACAGCTTTCCATCACGCTGGTTTGGGCGGTGGACACCGTAGAATAATAGAAGACTCATTCCGGCAGGGGAAAATCAAAGTTTTAACAGCTACACCTACATTGGCTTTCGGCGTAAACCTACCAGCCAGAACCGTTGTCATTCAGGATTATAGGCGGTATGAACCTGGATACGGCTATTATCCAATCAGTGTTTTAGAGTACAAACAAATGTGTTTACCCTTCGAAACACGAATTATACTAAAAGATGGCAGTATTACTTCCATCGGTGAGATAGTAGAAAACAGGAGTGATGTACCAGTTCTTTCATATGAACCGAGTAGTAGTGAACTGCGTCAAAGCACGGTTCTCAAACACTTTAGGAATAAAACTACAGTGTTAACGAGAGTCACAACTAACATTGGTGCGAGTATCCAGCTCACACCTGAACATCCGCTACTTGTTAAACGAGGGAAACATACCATGTGGGTTCCAGCTTGCGAGATAAATAGGGGCGATAAGGTCGGGTACGTTAAGTATGATTTAGAAAGCAAATTTGATGCTCCCTATACGTACAAGTTCTTGCCACCTAATATCACATACGTACAGGGTAAATTGGACATTTTTGAGCTTGCCAAAGTTTTGGACACTAGACAACAGCTTTCTGAGAAACTTGGTGTAAAATTGAAAACCCTCAAAGGATACATTGGTGGTAAAAAGGCGGTACCTCTGTGGATTATTCTTCAACTGGCATCTTGGCTCAATTTAAAAGATGGTGACGTAGCTAAAAGAATTGGGAAAGTTAAGACGGCATATGGGACACCTTTAAATCTTCCCAAGAAATTAAATGAGGATTTTATGTGGCTTGTTGGTATTGTGGCAAGTGACGGTAACCTAAAACTCTGCAAGGATAAAAACGGAAGCGTTTTCTATCTTGTACGCATCCAAAACAATGCCTCAGCTATTATTAAAAAGATTGTAAGGATATCAAAGAATTTTGGAGTAAAACCCAAGGTGATGGAGATACGTAAGGGAACTTTTTACGTGGAGATTCGCTCATCCCTGCTTGCATTAATTCTTTCAAAATTTGGTATACCTTTTGGACGTAAGTCTTATACATTGAGTGTCCACGATTTTATGATGGAGTTGCCCAAGAATCTAATAGGAGCATATCTGGCAGGGGTTTTTGATGGGGACGGTTCATACAGCGAGACGAAAATCAAAAGAGGGATTAATACAAAGGTTCGAGCAGTAGTATTCTCAACTGCCAGCAAATATTTTGCCATAGGATTACACAACCTGCTTCTACGATTAGGGGTGTTAAGCAAAATCGAGCAAGAGCCAAGGAAGAACTATCGGAAACTCATAAGAGGAAAATTGGTCAAATTTAAAGGACCATTTTTCAGAGTATCTATCAAGCGAATTCTGGACATAAACACATTTGCAAAATTCGTTAAACCCACTAAGTATGTAATACCTCATCTTGCATATAGCAAATACCACAATCTCGACAAATATTATGAGAAAAAACGTGCAGGAAGTGTAGAATGGATCAAAGTAGCCAATGTCACGACGGAGAGACTTAAGGAGCCGATAACCGTTTATAACCTTTCCATTAATGATACTGAAATATACATAGCCTCAAATTTTATAGTTCACAATTGCGGTCGTGCTGGTCGACCGAGGTATGACAAAATGGGAGAATCAGTTCTTATCGCTAGAACCGCTGATGAGGCAGACTATTTAATGGAAAGTTATATTCTTGCGCATCCGGAGAGAATATGGTCGAGGCTTGCAGTTGAAAGAATTTTAAGGTCTCATGTGCTGGCAACGATTGCAGCAGATTTTGCCCATACAGAGCGTGGAATTTACGACTTTTTTGGCAGAACTTTTTACGCATACCAATACGAGATAAGGGCGATTAGAGGCATAATAGCCAAAATTCTGAAGTACCTATACGACGAGGAAATGATCGACCTCAGCGGCGAAAACATTTATGCCACGAAATTTGGAAAACGAGTAAGTGAACTCTACATAGACCCAGTTTCGGGCGTACTCATCCGCAACGCATTGAGACGAAAACCCGCATACCTAACAGACTTAAGCCTCATCCACATGATCGCCCACACACCAGACATGGCTCCAAAACTGAGACCCTACACGCGAGAACTAGACGAAATATCAGTTTTCATGGAAGATCATAAAGAAGAGTTTTTGCTAGACTTTCCAGATGAGTGGGAAGACAGAATAGCCTACGAAGAATTTCTCGGAGAAGTGAAAACAGCCATGGTTTTGAAAACATGGATTAAAGAGATGAGCGAAGACGAAATAATCGAAAGGTTCAGGGTGCAGCCAGGCGACCTCTACAGAACAATTCAAAATGCAAAATGGCTACTCTACGCCACACATGAACTAGCTCTACTCTTCGGCAACAAACAGGTGCTGCCACAAACTCTTGAACTCATGGAAAGAATAGAGAAAGGAGTAAAGAAGGAACTACTGCCAATTGTTAAACTGGAAGGGGTTGGCAGAGTTCGCGGGCGCATACTATATAATGCTGGATTCAAAACGATAGAGGACATAAAACATGCAGCTATCGAAGATTTGGTGAATCTTCCACTGATAGGACCAAGGTTAGCAAAGAAAATTAAAGAACAAGTTGGTGGCTTTGTTAGAAAAGAAGAATGGAAGAGGCTTGAAAAGGGAGAAGCGTGGGAACAGAAAGCATTAACAGAGTACTAAGTTAGTCCTCTAACCTCACGTTCTTCTCTTGTCTTTTTAACCATAAGCTCAACTTGTTCTAAAGCAGTACCCAAATAGTTTCCCGGATTTAAAGCCTCATCAATTTCTTTTTCGCTTAATTTTTCACGTACAACTTTGTCCTCCAAAAGGATTTCTTTGAAATGTCGTTTTTCCATTCCACTTTTTATTGCTAGTTTTCTGAGAAGTTCATGGGCCTCCTGGCGATTCATACCCTTTCTTGTCAACGCAACCATGACGGCTTCAGACATGGCATGCCCTTGGGTTAATTCAACGTTTTTTAACATGCGTTGCTCATCAACATACAGGTTAGCTACTATGTTGCTCATTAAGAAAAGCATGTAATCAACTAGGATGCATGTTTCAGGAATGATGAAGCGCTCTGCTGAAGACTGTGTTAGGTCCCTTTCATGCCAAGTTATAACATTCTCCAATGCAGGAACAACAAGGCTTCTGACAATTCTAGCCAAGCCGCAGACCTTTTCGCATGTTTCTGGGTCTCGCTTGTGAGGCATTGTCGAGCTGCCAACCCGCTTCTCCAATTCGAAAGGCTCGAAAAGTTCTCCAATTTCAGGTCTCTGTAATTCCCGAATTTCAGTGGCAAAATTATCAAGTGTAGAAGCAATCATAGCCGACAAGCATACAAGTTCGGCGTGTCGGTCCCTCTGCACAATCTGAGTTGAAATTTCAGCAGACTTAATTCCCAGCCGTTGCATAACTAGCTCCTGAATTTTCATGGCGTGCGGTCCTAAGCCAGCTTGAACTCCCACCGCTCCGCTCATTTTCCCAACTAAAACGCGGTCTTTGCATTGTCTAAGCCTTTGGATATGTCTTGAGATTTCACGCATCCAAACCGCAAACTTGAAGCCTAAGGTTATCGGTAACGCATGTTGACCATGCGTTCTACCCATCATTAATGTTTTTTTGTATTGTAAGGCTTTTTCCATCAGGATTTTCTCAAAATCGTTTAACCGTTCCTCAATCGATTCTAGGGCTTCTTTTAGTTGAAGAGCTGTTGCTGTATCCCCAATATCAGAGCTTGTCGCTCCAAGGTGGATGTATGCTCCACTTGGTCCACAAGCTTCCGCGAAGGCTCTAACCAAAGATGCTATATCATGTATTATTTCACGTTCAATCTCCTTTATGCGACTTAATTTAACATACTTCGTTGAAGCCATAGCCGCAATTTTTTCAGCGTCTTTCTTAGGTATGTTACCGACTTCAGCGTGTGCCCAAGCTAATGCTGCCTCTACATCCAACATTTTCTGGACACGCATTTCCTCTTCGAAGATTCTTCTCATTTCAGGTGTTCCGTAACGTCCCGTGTCGATAGGAAGAATAGGCAAATTTATCCCCGCAAAAAGATAAGGATGATTAAAGATTAATGTTTTACCCGAAAAAATACATAATAGCTTGTACTGAAAGGTTCGTTGGCATGGGAGCGATAGTAGCGGTTGTAAACAAAAATGGTAGAAACGCGGCAGAAACAGCAGTCGCCATGCTTAAAGTGTTAAAGCGTCAAAGTGCTAAAGCCTTTGGAGTAGCATCACCGACCATTTTAAAGATAGAAAAGTCTATAGAGTCGCTATTAAATCAAGACATAAACTCACCTGTAGTGATTGGGTATGCCTTCTCAAAAATTCTTACGTCAGACAAGCCGCAGCCAATAAAAATGGAAGACGCAACGCTTGTTTTTGAGGGAATAATCTATCCACTTAAAGCTGAAGGTTCTGATGCAGAATTTGCAGCCGAAAAACTGAAACAAAATCGAGAAGCAAACGCTGAAGCCCTCATCAAAAATTTTGAAGGAAACTTCGCTTTTGCGGTGGCCGAGTCTGAGAGGATTGTCGCTGGTAGAGATTCCTTAGGAGTATACCCGTTTTACTGTGGTGAAAACGTGGATTTAGCGGCTTTAGCGTCTGAGCGGAAGGTGTTATGGAAAATTGGAATAAAAAAAGCATATTCATTTCCGCCGGGACACGTAGCTGTCGTTGATAAATATGGTTTCAAATTCAAACCCGTGAAAAAGCTTACCTACTTAAGAACTAGGCAAACACCGATGCGAACCGCAGCCAAAAAATTGCAAAGGCTGTTAGAGGAATCGGTCAAGGAAAGAGTTTCAGGACTTAGAGAGGTTGCTGTGGCTTTCTCTGGTGGTTTAGACAGCAGCATAATCGCGTTTTTAGCCAAAAACCTTGGAGTGGATGTGCATCTAATCTGTGTGAGCTTGAAAGGCCAGCCGGAAATTGAATATGCAAAAGAGACAGCGGACGCATTAAAGCTACCACTTCACGTTCATTTTTATGATGAAAAGGATGTGGAAGAAGTTATTTCAGAGGTTTTGCGGATAATTGAGGAACCAGATCCTATCAAAACAAGCATAGGCGTTCCAGTCTTCTGGACGGCGGAGAAGATTGCGGAGATGGAATTTAGGGTTATGCTGGCTGGGCAAGGTGCAGATGAACTTTTCGGAGGCTATAAGCGATATTTAAACGATTATTCACAGCATGGCAAAGAATTTGTGCAGAAAACAATTTTTAACGACATCACAAGGATGCACGAAATTAATTTTGAAAGAGATAGCAAGATTTGTAGCTTCCACAATGTAGAGCTTCGCTTACCCTTTGCGACATATCAACTGGCAAAGTTCGCTGTAGGCTTGCCTTTACAATTAAAAATAGAGTCGCCAGACGACATGTTAAGAAAGGTCATATTGAGAAAAATGGGTGAGAACATTGGGCTCCCGCATTTCATAGTGAACAAGCCAAAAAAGGCAATACAATACACAACGGGTGTGAACGAAGTCGTAAAAAGATTAGCCAAACAGGAAGGATTAGCCATGAAGGAATATCTGCAAAAAGTGTTTCAAAAAGTCTTTAATGGGATGGTGTAACATGAACAAGACAGCCGTAGTTTTTTCATCCGTATATTATAGGCACAATGCTGGTAAAGGGCACCCTGAATCGGCAAAGCGTCTCCGTGCGATTGTTAATGAATTGGAGAAAAGTAAACTTCGGGGCGTCGAAAATTGGAGGTTTATTGAACCCGAGAAGGCTAGCTTAGAGGATGTTGAACTTGTCCATGGCACGGAATACATCCAGCTTGTGGAGGCTGTGTGCAAATCGGGAGGAGGTCTTCTGGACTTGGGAGATACTGTGGTTTCGCCGGAGAGTTTCGAAGTTGCCCGTTATGCTGTGGGCGGAATCTTAAAGGCTGTTAACATTGTAATGGAGGGAAAGTTTCGAAATGCCTTCGCTTTGATTCGACCCCCGGGGCATCATGCTGGAAAATATCGTGCATGTGGCTTCTGCATCTTCAACAACATTGCCATAGCCGCTGAATACTTGCTTAAAGAATTCAGGCTGAAGCGAGTTTTAATCTTGGATATAGATGCGCATCATGGAAACGGTACGCAAGAAACGTTCTACGAAACCAGTAAAGTTCTATACGTGAGCTTACATCAGGACCCGCGAGATTTTCCAGGAACAGGCTTTATAGATGAAATTGGAGAGGGTGAAGGTTTAGGTTACAATGTTAATATTCCTCTACCATTCAGAACAGGCGACCAAATTTATCTAAAAGCAATAAATGACATTGCAAAACCCATAATACGCCAGTACAAACCACAATTCACATTGGTATCCGCTGGTTTAGACGGACATTACACAGACCCCGTGGCGAGTCTCTCCCTCTCAGCTTCATGCTACCAAGAAGTTTACGAAACAATAGTTAATCTAGCTTCAGAAACGTGTGGAGGAAAACTTGTATCTGTACTGGAAGGTGGTTACAGCCTAAATTTTGTTGGAAAAATAGCTACAGCAGCTATTGCAAAAATGAGCGAAACCTTTTACAGAATAGACGATAAAGCCCCAGCTATTAGAGAACGCACCAGAAAGCAAAGTGAAAAAGTTATAGAAGAGGTGAAAAAAGTTCAGAAGGCTTTCTGGAATATAGATTAACAGTTCTAAACATGCAAATTTTAAGTTGAAGGAAATAAAAAGGGAAAAAGGCTAAGGTTACTCAATTACTTGGATTGCACCCTCTGGACATTGGACTTCGCAGGCTCTACAAACCAGGCATTCTTCAACATTTGCCGGAATGGACTTTTCATCCTTGATCTCGAAAACACCCACGGGACAAGTATCCACACATGTGCCGCATCCAGTGCATTTATCATTATCAACCGCAATTTTCACCATTTTCTTTCCCTCTCTAACCAGAGTCTCATGAATTTTGAACAGTAAAATAAAAGCGTTTGGGTTCAAATTAGCGGATTTCTTCACGGAGTCTTATGAGAATTCCATCAATTGTTGTTTCAGACTTTTCTTTTCTACGTTTGTAATCTGCAAGAAGCTTACGATACGCTCCCAGCGAAAGTTCCCCTCTGCGGTGGCGTGCTTCGATACTCTCAATGTTCGCTTCAACCTCATTAATCTCAGTTTCCGCGACCTCAAGCTGATGCATCAAATCCCTATACCGTCCTCCAACCGCTCGCAACTTCTCCTTCAAATCAGATAGGTTCCTAGACAGAGCATTAAGGCGAGTTTCTAAGGTTCTTCTCCGTACCTTATACCTACGCCTAGGAATTTTCCCTTTACGCACCCTAGCCTCAAGGGATTTAATTTCCAAAATTATTTTCCTTTTCTCCTCATATGCAGTAACAAAGGTTCTGATGTGTTCCGGGCTAAGCCTCACCACTACCTTAGGCACAGCAACAGGGACAGGAGCTCTAGGTCTCTTCCAAACCACAGCAATTGCACATCCAGCCACTGCTAAAGCCCACATCCACAATGTGGGGCGGAAAGACAACCATAGAGGAGTGTATTCATATGATATTTTAACGTTAAAGCTGTCTAACGAGAATACGCCTTGTCTGTTTATGGTTACTGCTTCTTGAAAAACACCACGCATTGTACTACAAACTCCGCTGACCGAAGCATTTTCAGAGCTTACTTTGGCACCTTCTGGTAAAACAAAAGTTACGGATAACTTCTCAATGTAATGATTTACATGTTGAAGCAGAGGGGATGTAAAGTCAAAATTGCTAGACCCTTCTTGCTTAATGTACACTTCTCTAGGCAAATAATATTTCACAGTAAATCTAGTGGTGGAGTTATAACTTTTCAATGGTAACGTAAAAGTTATCCTATAACGGTTTGTTTTTTCATCTATCTGTACAGGCTTGGGTATTTTTCTTCCGAACTGATCTTGTGCAGTTGGATTAGAAGCGTTAGGAGGCAGAATTATTTCGATGGAGTTTATTTCTTTATGCATCTTGCTTTTTATGTAGTAACTGTCTGAACCCTCTATTTCACCTATTCCGTTTATTCTAACCTCACGTCTCAGTTCCTTTATGTCAAATAATTGTATTTCATCACCAGTTAATGAAAAAGTTACATTTGCAGATGAGTAGGTAAAAGCGGGCAGGTTCTGTTTCAAATAAGTAGATGCATTAACCGCCCCGTCGTCCTTTGCAACTGTTACGTCTTTTGCACCCTCCGGCAAAATAATTACGACACTGCAGTTGGTAGCCGTGTTTGTTAAACTAGGATAAGCTGGAAAGTCTAAGGTGTAGTGATTTTGTGTGAAACTTAGAAGATTGTTTGAAAGTACGAATCCAACTGTGAAGACTTGTGGTGTCCCTTGTGGAAAGTTTACTTTAACGCCGTAGAAACCAACACGATTATCTAAAGGTACATTAAGGCTTACTGGGAAAGTGTCAGTTTCATTGTAAGCTGTGCATCGAAGAATATGTAAACCATATTTATATGGAAATCCTATAAGAAAACCGTTGGACGCTTGCACGGTTATTCGTATGGTGTCGTTTATGAAAATATAGCCGTTATACATAACTTCTATTGTATGATTCACTTGTTCTATTGTATGATTCTCTTGTTCTATAGTGTAATCCGTTTTGGCTTTAACGTCTTTGATGTTGAATGCTGTTGAAGCGAGAACCAGCATACCAATAGTTAAAGCGGTGAACATTAAGGCTTCCCTTTTCACGTGTTTTCCTCCACTCAACTTCTGAATTTTGACTTTGTATTTATTGACAAGCCTATTTATTTACTTTTAGAATTACCCTTGACTTATAAGCATCCTCACTTATTTTTAGGAATACTTTTAACGTCTTCAAAGCCGCGTATAAGAAGGCTTGAGCTATCAAATGATAAATTATGCTCTCCGCATTAGGTGCAGTAGAAGGATCAATATTGTCTTACGACCCCGTTCAAAGGCATTTCGCCATTGAAAAATTGGTTACCCGCATGGGACCTGATGGACAAGAGAAAAAGTATTACCGTATTAGACCAGCAAGATGGTATGGTGGAATAGTTACAGCTGACTGTGTTGGCTGTGGTTTGTTGTGTAAGTTTTGCTGGGTGTCAGATGCTTTGATGTTTCATCCTGCCGATTTTGGAAGATTTTATACCCCAAGGAAGATTGCGGATAGCCTAGTTGCTCTAGCAAGGAAGCGCGACTTGAAATTGCTCAGGGTTAGCGGTGGAGAAACCACAATAGGAAAACCTCATTTGCTTCGGCTTCTGGATAACCTTAAAGGCAAAGGGTATCGCTTCGTTCTGGAAACTAATGGGATACCTATTGCTTGTGACGAAAGTTATGCTGAAACCCTTTCAAGATTCCATTTTGTTCACGTGAGAGTTTCATTAAAGGGATGCAGCGAAGAGGAGTTTGCCATGTTGACTGGTGCCAAGCCGGAAGGTTTCACTCTGCAACTAAAAGCCTTGCAAAGACTAATGGATGCTGGAGCAAGCTGCCATCCATCAGTTATGGTGTCCTTTTCATCTAGGAAAAACCTTCAAACGCTCATTCAAAGACTTAGACAGATTAGTCCAAGATTGGCTGAAGAGGTGGAGATTGAAGAGTTAATTTTGTATCCTCACGTGGTTAGAAGGATGCAAAAGCATGGGTTGAAGTGTCATAGAGCCTACATGCCGGATAAGGTTCCGACGGAGCAGATTTAGGCTGTGTCATGGTTCGCCGTATTTAAGGTAGTAGTTTTCTTCTTTTTTGGGTCCGAAGCTTCTTACGCCTTTCTCTTTAAGTTGTTTTTTGAGTTTTTCTGCATGTTGCTTTTTTATTTCGCCTCTTTTCTCCATGTATGCAATTATTTCTTCTGCTTGTTCTTCTGTGTCGCATCGCCGAATAAAGTCTATCACATCAGGCATGTAGTGGACGAATCTTTTGGATGCTGCCTTTTCTCCGGCTTGGATGTCTGTTCGCACAGAGTTTATCGAAGTTTTATGTTCACTGGATTCTAGTTCTTTTGCAAGGTTTGGGAACATCTTTTTGAGTGTTTCTTTGTCGAATTCCATATGAGCACCTTCAGTTCTGGCAATGCATCCTCACTTTCATGTATGAAGAAACACGTATTTAAGCGTCTTTGAGATGCCTAGAAAGGTACAAAACGTTGCGTTGGGTTTTTCACGAGCATTTTTTCTAGTTCTTGGATGCTGAGACCTGTGATTGTATCTCCGTATATTTCACATTTTCCTTTGCGATTGGCTTCTTCAGGACTTCGGACAATTATTTCGGTTTTTTCCTTAGTCGGCAGTTCTAAGTATATGTGGAGAGACGTTTTCTTCTGCCCTCTTTTTGTTACCGCCATCCACTCGGTTCGCAGCACTTTGAAGCTGTTTTGTTTTATTAGTTTTAAAATGTCGTTTGGTTCGTCATGGTATAAGATTATGTCTATGTCGCTTCTACTGTGTATTGTTCCACGCCAGACGCTTCCAATTAAAAGGGGATTATATGCTTTTAGAATTTTCATCAGTTTTAGGGCTTCTTTGCGCATCTGAATCAAACGTTCTTGTCGAGCGGCTCCTTCTTTTTCCTCCGATATTCTGTCGAATTCTATTGCCACTTCGAAGTTTGTTGGGAGAAAGTGAACGCCAAATGTTTTTGCAGCCTTTAATTTCGCTTGTTTGTATTCCTTTTCAACTCCAAAATAGAGAAGGTTGGCGGCTTCTTTGGCAACTTTCCTTCGTAGACTTAGGGAGACGTTTGAATTCAAAAGTTTCACCAGCAAAATTTAGGTTTTAGGAGAATTTAACGGTTAATTATCTGCTCATAGAAAGTGATGGTGTTTTCAGTTACTTTATCCCACGTAAATTCATTTAGAACTCTGCGTCTGCCGTTTTTTCCAAGCCATCTTCTCTTCTCAGGGTTTTCTAAAGCGCTGATCACGCCCCAAGCTATGTCTGTTGGATTGGTAGGGTCAATGTGGAATCCGCACTGTTCTTCGCCGTATGGAATAACTATTTCTCGCATTCCGCTGACGCCTGCCGCCCCAACGACAACTGGGCGTTCCATACTCATTGCTTCAAGGACCACTATCCCGAAGGGTTCGTAGAGGCTTGGGAAAACTGCCACGTCGCAAGCGGCATAGTGGAGGATGCGTTCTTCTTCTGGGATGAATTCGAAGCGGAATTTCACGGAATCATGAAGCCTCATGGTTTTAACTAGGTTGGTCAGATAATCTTGTAGGTCGCCTAAACCTACAATGACGAGTTTTGCGTTGGGTATTTTCTGTAGAATATGGGGCATAGCCATTATGAGCCTATCAACCCCTTTAACACCGACAAGTCTACCGACGAATAGAATCATGAATTCGTCATCTTTAATACCATAAAGAGCTCTAATCTTCTTGATTTGTTCAGTGTTCACTGTTTCTGGATTGTATTTTTGGGGATCAACACCGTTGTAGCATACTTGGATTTTGTCTTTTGGAAAGCCTAGTTTTATGAGTTCATCTTTCATGGTGTATGAAACTGTTATAATTAGGTCTGCTGCTCTGGCACTGTGAAGTTCAATGTTGCTTACGACTTCTGAGCCGTTTCCAAGTGTTCTTCCCTTCTCGGTTGAGTGAACATGGAATGCGAAGGGTAGTCCAAGCTCCTTTTTAATGGTTATTCCAGATATTGCCGAAAGCCAGTCATGTGCAATTATGATGTCGTATTTGAAGTTCTCTTTTCTAATGAGCTCATTAACAAGTTTTGAAGCGCTCAGATAGTTGTAGACAAGGATTTTAGAGAATAACTGGACGCCTCTGCCCCATTTCTTAACGTCTTCTGCAAGCACATCTGGCAGTGAATCAGAAATATCAATATGCAGTGGACGATGAATTTCTATGCCTCTCCAAATTTCCCGTGTCGGTAGACTGCGAGCGTCGTCATTCATCGTGAAAACAGTAACATCGTGGTCCATCAAAACAAACTTTCGTGTAATTTCAGCTGCATATGTTCCTAAACCACCAACAATTTTTGGTGGAAACTCGTACACAAGCACAATCATTTTCATTTGGATTTACCGTCCTAGTATAGTTTTAGGCTTTATTAGTAACGTGGGGTGTTGTTATTTATGTTTTCGGAAGAAAAGTTGTTATCTTTTAGCAACAAAATCTAAAAATTGTGTGCCGAGCAAGCCCTATCATTGTAGGTTTTCAACATTGAAATTCATGTGGATGCTTGAGACAATAGAAAGTCTGAAAAATAGATTTGTATATAATAATTGGGAGGGGTAGTGAAATGAGTTTATCGCCTGTTAAGAGGCTAATTCTTGAGACTATGTGGATGCTTGATAAGCCTGCTAGGGCTGCGGAGATAGCGAAGGAAGTTGGGTTAGGTTTTCCACCTGTTATGATGCATATAATAGGGCTTGCTCGGATGGGATACGTTGAGACGCCTGAAAAGGGATATTATGTGATAACACGAGAAGGAAAAAGCGCGCTTGGGTTTCCGGAAGTTAGTGGAGAAAAAGCTCAGCGGATTCTGACATATTTACCCATAGAAAAATCGTTTCACTTTTACGCTGACATTGGAAAGCCGTTAAACGTTTATGCAGCAAGTCTCCAAGACTTCTGCGACAAAATCTTAAAGGTTGACGTCGGCTCGGTAGAATTTCACGTTCACCGTGGAGATTTTGAAGCATGGTTTATGGGATTGAGCGATGTTGAACTGGCAAGAAAAACGTTGCTTATCAAGGAACAGAAGGCATCTGGGGAGGAATTACGCAACAAACTCTATGAAATTGTGAAAAATCGATGCGAAGAACTAGCGAAAATGAGTCAGCATGCAGTCATATCGAATACTTCAATGCAACTCTAGGCTGGTTCAAATCGTCCTTTAAGTTTCTCCAGAATCTGCTGTAAAGTTGTGTATTCCATCTCTTCAGCGCCTAGTCGGGCAGGTTCAAATTCGCCCATACGCCTAAGCATGGAAGCATAATCCAAGGCTTCACGTCTAGCCAAGGCGAAGGCTGGATCATCAAACAAGTCAGCTATCATTGGTTTTTTGTGGTCATCGCTTGCAATTTTGCCATTTGCCACCTGAAAGCCTAAGGCAACCATTCTCGGAGGGCCGTCAAACACCGTGCATTTAGCATCCTTTAACCCGACAGGCATTATTGGACCCCAGTGGCTTCCCCGCATCCATCCCTCAACGAGATAGCTATGCATAAAGGGCACAAGAATTTCGCCGAGGGCGGGCAGTCCGTGTTGTGCACGTATAATCATGACTGGGTCGTCCTTTCCAATGTATTTTCCAGCGATTTTTGAAAGTCTGGTTACACTGCCGACAGCACATATCAAGTTGTCTCTAGCTCGCCAAACACGTGAAATCATGTACCGCTGTACAGTTCCAATCAGGGCAATCAGCTCGTACATTTCTTCGGGACATTTGAGGACAATTTTCTTGTTTTCCATAGTGTCTAACACTTCAAACTTGAAGCCGCCAGCCATGTTTGGGTCAATTACAAGTCCAGCAGTATTCATAGGGTCAGCGAAGATGCGAAACAATGGAAAATTGAAGGCTCCAGCAGAAGTTTTGTCAGCTGCAAAAACTACAACTGAGTCAGAACCTCTTTCCTCTATTTCCATTTCAGCCACGCCTGGACCCATTCCGCGTATGTTCCCGCTGAAGGCAGTTTTCAAAAGGTCTTGTCCAGCACCATAAAGTTTTAGTTCTAAAGCCTTTTTTGCGGCTTCTTGGAAAGTGTCCCAAGCGAGTTTGTGAATGTCTGGATTTGATTCGCCTCTTTCATGAAGCATAAGTAGCTGCATGTCGTCTCCTACGTTGAAAACGTAATAATTGTTTATCAAACCTTCTTCCTTAGCTTTTTTGAGATTCTTTTCTCCTACGTCAAGTAATGGTTTTGGAACGATGTGGTGACCTGCTAGAGAGCCTACGTCACATTTGATTAGGGAAATTGTGGTTTTTCTAGGCATGATATATCACTTTCAATTCAGCTTCGATTTAGAGTTAGAGTGTAGCTTTTAAAAGATTTCCGAAGAAATTATGAAATAATAGATGTTCTAAATTGAAAAGGCGTAGGAGAACTCTCATGGAGAAGTTAAGGGTTGTATCCGTTAAGATACCTGAAGAAGTTTACAAAGAAATGATTTTACGCATCCCTGAAGGTGAAAGAAGCAGCTTTATCCGAGACGCAATTATAGAAAGGCTTCAAAAAACACCAAAACCGGACAAAATTTTAGAGTTGAAACAGAGAGTAGACAAGATGGAGAAGGAGTTTTCAGAGATAAGGAAGTACCTTGCAGACTTAGAACTACTCACATACGAGCGAGGAAAAACAAATCCCCACACTTTTTGCATAGATGAAATAGACCACAAAATAATAGATTATCTCATGCACTATAAAGGCGCAACCACACCAGAATTGGCAGAATACCTAAAAACAAACAGATGGCTGGCTTTGAACAGACTGAGAAGAATACAAAAAACATCTAAAAAACAACTTGGAAAATCTATAATAGACTATTACCCCGAAGAAAAATCCGGGAAAAAACGGGCATGGTGGATAAACGAGGAACTAATCGAAGTATAACACAATAACAATTAATTCCAGCATCCGCTAATTCTATTTTGGACCCGTAGCCCAGCATGGATCAAGGCGCCGAACCATGAAAGATTAGTGCGTAAGCCTCCGGGCACCAGCGAGGGAAAGCCGGAGAACAGGGGTTCAAATCCCCTCGGGTCCGCCAAAACTATCAATATTATTTAAAAACTTTATTAATAAATCAGCAAGTGTTTTCGACATCTATTTATCCTAACATTGACATTTCTGTCATGGTTAAGGAGGAAAAGAAATGCTGGAAGAAGTCGTTGAAGATTACGAACTTTTTAAGGATATGTCCGCCGATGAGCTTGTTTTACAGATGGAAAAGGCTTGGGGTTTCACTGCTGGAAAGCTGGCGGTAGGCGTTAAAATACTGGAGAAGATGGTTAACGATGATGATTGCGTAAAGTTTCTCTCATTCCCAGCGAACATTGTAGCCACCGGAACAAGAGGAGCTCTAAAAGAACTTGTGAAAAGAAAATTTGTTGACGTTGCAATTACTACTTGTGGAACGCTTGACCACGACATTGCCAGATGCTGGAAACCATATTTCAAAGGCTCATTTCTAATGGACGATGAGAAGCTCCGCGAAAGAAACATAAACCGTCTCGGAAACGTTTTGGTCCCAAATGAAAGTTACGGAGTGATAATCGAAAAGAAAATGAGAGAATTACTTCAAAACATATGGGATGAAGGAGTTAGAGAAATTTCCACAAGTCAATTGTGCCAAGAGATAGGCAAGAGAATATGCGACGAAAGCTCCATCCTTCACTGGGCAACCAAACAAAACATACCCGTTTATGTACCCGGCATCACTGACGGAGCCGTAGGATACCAGTTATGGCTTTTCTCGCAAGACCACGATTTCAAAATTAACCTATTGAAAGATGAGGGAGAACTCAATGATTTAGTGTTTACAGCAAAAAAGACTGGCGCCTTAATTGTCGGTGGTGGCATATCAAAACATCACACTCTCTGGTGGAACCAATTCAAGGATGGATTAGATTATGCTGTTTACATAAGCACCGCTGTAGAGTGGGATGGAAGTTTATCTGGGGCAAGACCAAGAGAAGCGGTTTCATGGCACAAAATAAAGCAAGAGGCAGATCATGTAATGATTGAAGGAGACGCTTCTGTAATTCTACCCATAATGGTGAGTTCGCTTATAACGAGAAAAACGAAACAAAAATGAAATAAAGGAACACTCTTTCGGGTTTACGAAGGCTTGTCGAGAAGCCATGAGAAATCTGGAACTTCCCGTTTAAAATTCACCCTTTCATTAAGCGCATGCGTTATAAGAGGCAAAGCTATTGTTGCATCGCAGTAGCATGTAACCTTTTTTCCCTCACTTGCAACCTTTCCCCAGCTTATGGCTTCCTCTAAGGTGCAGCCGGATAAGCCTCCCCATTGAGGAGAATCCGTTGTGATTTGAATGGCATATTTATGTGGATAATAGTATTCTCCTGTTAAGTCGCGGACGAAACCCTTTCTACTTGGGACTTTCTTATCACTCATTTTTAATGAGAGTGAAACAGCTAATAATTGCGTGAAGTCTTTAGGCACACCCCCTCCAATGTAGATAACCCCAATGTTTCCTGTTTTTTCGCCTATGCTCATGAATTGATAGAAATCCTTCATTCCATCAACAATGAGATTGTGGCCTCTACTTTTCGCCAACAGAAATGCTTCACCATATGCACTGTCAGCTATTGCTGGACAGAAAATTGGAACTTTGTTTTCTGCAGCCACGGCAACTATGCTTTTTATTCCTTTTTCGCTCAACCATTTCCCGAATAAATAGAGGAACTCCATTGAAGAATAGGCATAGTTAGGGTCTAAAGTTAGAATAAAATCTTTCATAAGCTCTTCCATTTTCCGGTAATCAGACTCTTTTCCGTACACATCGTAGTAACGGTTTATGTTAGTTTTCAAAAGTTCAGCGTCGTTTACATCAGGGTCGCCTTGCCAATAGCTGAATCCCATAGCATCAATGATGTCTTCTGAAATGTTTGCACCTGTTGAAACCAAAACGTCAATGAACCTGTTTTGTATGAGCCAATTAACCATTTTCCACTGACCAGCTGTACTCAATGAACCAGCCAATCCCAAAATGATTGTTAAGTTCTTTTCCTTCAATATTTCCTCCCAAACTTCAACAGTTTCTCCAAGTTTTCTCCCCTGAAAAGCCGTTTTACCCATTTCAGCCAAAAGCTGAGATACAGTCTTCCTTTTAACTTCGATGCTGTCAACTTTTTTTCTTAAGTAAGATTCACCCATGTTGACGCACATCTTTAGGTGCATGGGGTACTATTTGAATTTTTCCCATTTTAAATTCAACAATCAACTATTGAAGGAGAAAACTTAGAAAGGAATTAAAGCTCAATTAAACGATGTGAAAAAGGAGTCTAAATTGATAAACCTTGAGAGAACAGCTAAGCACTCTAGGATATTGAATCTTTAACCATTTTGTAGAAATGGATAATAAGACACAAGAATTAGTCTAAAGCTAAGAGGTGAAAAATTGGCTATTTCAAGGAAAGAACTGGTTAAAATGATAGATTCCACACTTGTTAAGCCTACCGCCACCAAAAGTGAAATTGAAAAATTGTGTAAAGAAGCGGTAGAGTATGATCTTGGATGCATTTGCGTTAATTCCGTTTATGTAAAGTTGGCTGCGACGCTTTTGAAAGGTTCAAACGTTAAGGCTTGTTCAACAATAGGTTTTCCTTTCGGCGTTACGTTGCCTGAAATAAAGGCTTTGGAAGCCATTAAAGCCGTGGAGGACGGCGCAAACGAATTGGACATGGTTATTAATTTGAGCGCATTAAAATCAGGCGCCTATGAAGCTGTAAAGCGGGATATAGCGGCTGTTGTTGATGTTAAACGCTTATCAAAAGAGTTAATTGTCAAGGTCATCATTGAAACAGCTTACTTAACGAAAGATGAGAAGATAATTGCGTGTAGGCTTGCTAAAGAGGCTGGCGCAGATTTTGTGAAGACCTCAACTGGATTTTTTGGTAAAGGAGCAACAATTGAAGATGTTAGGTTGATGCGGCAGACTGTTGGCAACGACATGGGTGTTAAAGCGGCGGGTGGCATAAGAACATATGCTGATGCAATAGCCATGATTGAGGCTGGCGCAGATAGAATTGGGACAAGCACGGCAGTTGCAATAATTAAAGGGGCACCTTAAACTTTTACATTCTTTCCGGCGCCACTATACCAATAAGGTTAAGCGTGTTCCTTAGCACTATTCTTACGGCGTCAACTAAGGCAAGTCTTGCATCGCTAAGTTCTTGCGGTTCAGCCTTTATGACTGGCAAAGCATTATAGAATGTGTTGAATTTGTCAGCTAAAGCATTGGCGAAATCAGCAATTAGGTTGGGTTTAAGAAGCTCTGCTGCTTCAACAAAGATATCTGGAAAACTCGCTAAAGCTAAGAGTATTTCACGTTCCAATTTTTCTTTTAACAGGTCGTAGGCTGGCTTCTCCGGTTTTCTCGCTGCCTTCCGTAGGATGCTGCATGCTCTTGCATGCGAATATTGGATGTATGGTGCACTATTTTTCTCGAAGTTCAACACTCTATCCCATGTGAACACGACAGGTTTTGAAGGGTCAACCTCTGTAAGAGCGTAGCGTACCGCACCAATGCCAACGAAATTTGCAATTTTCTGCTTTTCTTTTCCTGATAGTTGTGGAGAACGCTTCGCCACTTCTTCGTAAGCGCGTTTTACTGCTTCATCCATAACTTCGTCTAGGGTTATGTAGCGTCCTCTGCGGCTTGACATTTTGTAGCCTGGAAGGGTCACTAGGTTGTAGGCGAAGTGGATTAAGTTGTCAGCGTATTTGCTATAACCTAAAGCGTGCAAAGCTATCTTTAACTGCAGTTGCGCTAGAACCTGCTCCATCCCTATAACATTGACTACTTTTTCAGCCCTTTCAAATTTCCATAAAGTGTAGGCGATGTCTCGTGTCGTATAGAGCGTTGTGCCATCAGCACGCACAAGCGTTAAGGGAGTAACTTCGTAATCTTCTCTTAAGCCGAGTTTCTCCTTTAAGTTAAGCTTTTTTACGACTTTTTCAGCGTCAAATTCTAGAATCCCACCTAAGGTGAGAACGTATGGCGTTGTCTTCAGTCTTTGAAGAATTTCAGTAACTCGGTTGCTCCATACAAAATCGCTTTCCCAATCCCACGAATCATAGAAAACTTCTGCACGGCTCAGCGTCTCCCTAAAACCTTGTAGGCATAATTCACTAACCTCTCTTATGAACTGTTTAGCCTTTTCTTCTCCAGCTTCGTAAGCTCGGTTTAACTTGTTAACCATGTTTTCAGGGTCTTCATTCTCACGTATTTTCTCTAGAAGCTCTTCGAAAAGCTCTGGAAATTTCTCTTTTAGCTCAAAAGCCACAGACACCCAGTCATCCAATTCTCTATTGATTTTAGTGATTTCTTCCGTTGCTGAAACTGCTTTTGCAAGTTCAAGCTCCCGTTTCAAACGGTTGATTTCAACAAGGCAACTTGTGATTGTGTAGATTTTGCCGATAAAATGGTCAGGTTTTCCTTCTGTTTTTGGTTTGCCGAGTTTTTCATATCCGTAGGCGATGACTGCCGTTTGACGGCCAACATCATCAATGTAATAGTGACGAAAAACCGTGTATCCTCTAGATTTAAGTATGCGAGCTATGGCGTCACCTAGCATGGGGTTTCTAGCTTGTCCAATGTGTATTGGATGAAGAGGATTTACGCTCGTGTGCTCCACGATAATTTTCAAAGGTTCCTGGGTCTTAACAAAACCATACTCAGCATCCAATTGTCTAGCTGATTCAAGGGTTAAAGCCGAAAACTTGGCAAAATCAACATGAAAATTTATGTATCCTTCCCCAGCCGCAGCAACACGTTCAATCAAAGAAAACTTCGATTTGTCCAAGGCTTTAATTAAACGCTCAGCCAAAACAAGGGGGGTTTCACCAACTTGCTTAACAAGCTCAAAACACATGGAAGAAGCTAATTGCCCAAACTCTAGACTCGGCGGTCTCTCCAATGTCAGACGAGGAATATAAAACTCGGGAAAAACCTTCTTTATAGCTTCCCCTAAAACATTTTCGCATTCTAGACGAAACTCGGCGAATGGATTCTCTGAAACCATTAACATTTTCTCCATTCTTCTGCAGATTCTCTAAACCTTTTAGAGTCGATGTCATATTTTAATCTATGAATCATCCATTTTATCTGGGTTACGGAGGTAAGCGATTATAATAGAACAATTTAGGCTTCCAACAGTTAAAGTAGCCACAAAGCAAAATAATTTGTTCCCTTTTAAGGGAGAAGGAGTTCTGGGATGGTTATGAAGCCGAAAATAATCTTCTCAGAGAAATGCCTAGAGTACGGGTCTTGGCATATAGAGAGCCCAGAAAGGGTTAGGAGCGCCCATAAAATCCTAAAGGATAGAGAATACGAATTCTTAACGCCTGAAACAGCCTCAGAAGAGGACTTGCTCAAAGTCCACGATGCTGAATATATCCGAAGGCTCAAAGAAGGCTTAGTAGAGGATGCCGACACCCCAGCATACGAAAACATCTACGAGTACGCAAGACTTGCAGCTGGAGGAGCCATCCTAGCAGCCAAAGCCAAAGGATTCTCTCTTATGAGACCTCCAGGTCATCACGCTGGAAAAAGGGGCATAACCCTAGGCGTAAGCACTAAAGGATTCTGCTACCTAAACAACATAGCAATAGCCGTAAAATATCTGGACAAACCAACTTTGATTCTGGACATTGACGGACATCATGGAAATGGAACACAAGAAATCTTCTTGAGAGACGAAAAAGTAACGTACGTTTCATTGCATAGATATCCCCATTACCCTGGCACGGGCTACACTTCTGAGGCTAATTGCCTAAACTTTCCTTTAAGGGCTAATTGTGGAGATGAGATATACTTGAAAACTCTTGACGAAGCCTTAAGCAGAGTTGACACGAGTAAGTTTGAAGTTGTCGCGGTTTCAGCTGGATTTGACACTCATGCTGGAGACCTAGCCTCCCTCGGTTTGACTGGGAAAAGCTACAGAGAAATAGGAAAAAGAATAGCATCACTGAATAAGCCTACATTCTTCATTTTAGAAGGAGGCTATTCAGGCGAAAACATCGGAAAAGATATAGACGAACTGCTAAAGGGCTTTGCACGCACGCTCTCTGATTAGATGCAAAATAATCAGACCTCAAACAGCATCCAAGTCATTGAAACGGTAAAAAACGTAGGGGGAGGGGTAGGTGAAAACGATAGGGGGTATCATATTGAACTGTTTGCTCGGCAAGCCCAGATTTTGAAAAGGAGACTGAAAAAGACACTCAAACCTGAGGGTTAATTGCCTAAAAAGCTTAAAAAAACGTTTGAAATGACAAATAATCCATAAGAATTGCGGAAAACCTGCAGCAACCCGGATTTAACTTTCAACTATTCAATAGCGAAAAATATGTTTTAAACAACTCCAAACCCCAAATGATAAAGATCTAGCAAAGGTAAGAGAAGCATTCATCAAACATAACCATGCATCCATGCCACGTTCACGCTAAAAGTCATGCTTCATTCACATCTACTTCAAACCCAAAAACGTCTGGCGCAAACACTGTCAATCAACAAGCTTCCGTCCACATAAAAATTATAATAGGTAAACACGATAAAGACAATGGATGATGAATATGGCGTTTAGAGTACTCTTTCTTGCCCATACACCTGATGCAGAGCCAAAGAAGCACAAGTGCATGATTGAAACGTCCAAGTACAAACTCTTTGTGGTGCTGGTAAAGAATCAATATCAAGCAGTTGAAGCGTGTAAAAAGCTCGTCAAAGAAGAAGACATTCACTCAATCCTCCTCTGCCCAGGATTTACACATCGAAATGTTGCAGAGATAGTGGAAGCGGTTGGGGAGAACGTTGCTGTCGCGGTAGCTAGAGGTGACGGTCCGAGTAACAGAGTTTCAATGGAAGTAAGGAAAAGGGAAGGCTGGTTTTCAGAAAAAGGAAAAGAGTAAGCTTTCTTATTTTTCTTCATAGGCTCTCTAAGAGAAAAGTGGCGAGCCCAAGTAGATTCAAATTCCCGTTTAAATTCCCCGCATTAAGTGTTCTTGCACAGGTACCTTAGATGATAACCATTTCGGTTTGCAGTTTATTTCATGTTGACACTGAGTGTTCTCTCTCTACATGCTAATTCTGTACGCCGCGTGTATGGATAATATAAATGAAATCATAGACAGTAATGGCAAAAGAAAGAATGCGTAAGGAAGAGTTATACTCGTCATGCCAGATAACCCAAATCTTGCTATGTCTGCGGCGTATGTTAAGAGGTTAGCTAATGCAATAGACTTAAGCGGATCTGGCATGGCTTCTAACGGATAGAAAATGGAGCTTATGAAAGTTAGTGGTGGCAAAATGGAGTTGAATATTATGTTTAAGGTTTGATCAGTTTTGACATAAGCTGAAATTAAGAGGGAGAGCGACCCAAAGAAAAGAGAAGCAAAGATTAATGAGAAGAAAACGTAAAGAACGCCTATAGGTGTGAGTCTTAGCCCGATCAGCAAAGGCGAAGCTACTAAAACGACTAGAAATGAACCGAAAAGTCCCTGCAGTATAACCGATAAGATTTTACTAGAAAAATATTCATGCCGCTTAAACGGACCTGCAAGTATCTGCTCCAACATCCCCATTCTCAAATTATCAATCTAGTGATTAGAAGAACGGACGTATATCTTTGCGAGAACATCTTGGGCTATAATGGTTGTCAACTGTAGACTTGCTATTAGCAACTGTTTCTTTGCTCCTTGGCAAAAAGAAATAACAAAAAATACTTAAAAGACAGAATTGAGATGGCGGGCCCGCTGGGATTTGAACCCAGGATCTCCGGCTCCGCAGGCCAGCGTCCTAATCCATACTAGACCACGGGCCCACAAGAACAAATCTAGACATTGTCATAAAAGGGTTTTTAACGCTGTACCGCTTGTTTGACGACTGACTCGATTTCCTTCCACGACGCCATTCTCTTTATGACAGGCTCACCATTTATGCAAACGCCTCTAGACATTCCATATTCTTCAATTATCTTTCTGTCATCTGTGTTAACTGCGTTAACCACAGCGTCATACCTCTTCACGTTTCGCTTGATTCTGTCAACCATCCATCCCGACCATGGACATTGACTGCCAAAAAATACATCTATCACCACTTTATCGCCTTCTTCGATTACCTTAGTCTTTGGATAAAGTAATGAAGGCTGTTCATCAGCACCTAAGTTCAAGTGGAGCAGCACACGGCTTCCGTCACGACCAACCTCTTTAAATCCAAATTTTTTGAAGAAACCCACAGGCATATAGGGAAAGAACCCGAACCACTTATCACCTTCATAAGCCAACACGCTAGCACCACCGTAAGCTTTGGCATTTTCAATAAACCTTTCCAAAAGCCCCTTCCCAACGCCACCATGCCAAAATTTTGGCAAAACCCAAACACAATCGATGAAAAGCGATTTCTCTCCTTTCACAGGTTCTGGAGCAAACTCGATGGGCACATATTCTATCAAGCCTTTCGGAACATTACCGCGCACAACTAATTCTCTAATCTTCGCATTCTTAGCTCCAAAAGAACGCAAAACCTCTTCGCTTTTTTCAAGGGCAACAGATACTTGAAGCCCCTTACGCATCATAGTTCTCAGCCATTCTTTTCTGGCATCCATAGCGGGTTTCATTGCTTCTCGCCATTTCGGCGGCATCCACGGATCTAGGCAAAGCACTGCAACATAATCGAGTTCTTCAGATGATACTTCACGAATTCGCATAGACTCGTTCTTCCAGCTTAATTATGGCCCTTTAATGCTCGGTTTAGTGCATTTATACCGTTTTGTTTTCCCATCGCAAGCATGTATGATCCCAGTCTTGGACCATGTGGCACGCCTATGAGAATCTTGTATAAGATTTTGAAGAATCTTGCTGGTTTTAAACCGTGGTTTTTGGCTGAGTTGAATATGGCGTTTTGTATTTTTTCAGCTTCGTCTTCAACCCTCAACACTTCGATTAATTCTTTTACTGCTTCTTTTTCGTCCGTTGTCAGGCTTATTGTTGTTTCTTTTATTTCCTCAAAATCTCTTATCCAATTGAACGCGTATTCGATTCTCTTCTTCAGGTTTTCATCAAGCGTTTGACCCTTCTGCAAATACCCGTAACTTCGAAGTTTTTCGGTTACGAACTCTTCTTCACGCCCTTTAGGCACCATTTTAGCCAAGAAAGTTAGCAGATTGTATGGCACATGAATGCTTGGCTTTGCAGGAGGCTTCAACGCCCAACAATATGTATATAAGCCTTGAAGCTTAGTCCGTTCTTTCTCGTCTCTTACTAATTTCTTTTCAAAGTATATATCTTCCAAATGGTCGAATTCGTTCATGTAAAACGGTATGTCTGTGACGTCTAATGTGCGTGTTCCGACAAACCTTTTCAACATAAGCAAGAGTAAAGACTGTGGTGAGCCGTAGCGGAACCAGACTTGCGGAGTCAAAACATTTCCTACGGAACTGGAAATTTTTCTTCCAGTTTTATCAAGAAACATTTCGTAGCGTGCGTGCATGGGCGGTTCATAACCTAAGACTTCCCGACAAATTCTGTCATTTATCCTCACAGAATCCTCTATGTCTTTCCCGTAAGCTTCAAACCTTATGTCAAGAGCTTTCCATCTAGCCGCAAATTCACCCTTCCAACTGAGTTTGCCTTCGCCTTTAGTGATGTCTGCTTCCCCTTTGTAGCCGCAGCCTTCTATCCAACGTCCTTTTATTTCCATGCCTTCGCAGACATACAAGACTTTGTTTTCTTTTGGCAAGAATTCAGTGGCTTTTGTGGTGTATATGCGCCCGCAGTTTTTGCATACTGGAAAGTAAGGTAAGACCTCCACATAACGCTCTTGTCCAACTTCTTTTTTGACTATTTCTCCAACCCTCTTCGCGTTAAGAAGCAACGTTCTAATTTCCTCGTTTAATAATCCCGTTTCATAGGCTTCTTTGCCAGACAGGTACTTGTATTCTATTCTACACCTATCCAAAGATTCCAAGAGCAACAAACTCATGTGCACACCATAGCTTTGATGGCAACCAAAGGGGTCTGGAATAGCAGTCACTGGAAAACCCAAGTACTTGCCGAGAGATTTTGGCAGTCCAGCAGGGACTTTCCGTAAACCGTCCATGTCGTCACAGAAGGCAATCAACTCTGAATTATAGTCTTGCCCTCGAAGAGCTAAAGTAACAGCATAAGAACGAGCAGCATCACCTAAATTGCCAACATGAGGAAGCCCAGAAGCCCCAAGCCCCATCTCCGTTCTAATCAGGTCTAAGCTTCTGCCCAGCTTCCGCTCTCTTTCAATTATTCTTGCAGCCATTTTGTCGTACCATGTGCCGCGTCCAATTATTTTCTCGCTCATGTTACGTCTTATCCTCTAATAGCATAAACTAAACTGCAAATAAAAAATGTTTCAGAAAAATGGGTTGGATGTAAGGTTATTTTCTTTTTAAAGCTGCTGTTATGGCTAAGGCTCCTAGTACAAGCAGTATTATTGCCAACGAATAGAGCCAGAGCGCGCGTGTTGAGAAGAACCATGCTCCGCCTATCGCTATCAGTATTAGACCCAACGCAAACGTACTGAAGGGGCCGCGTTCGTATTTCTGCGGATTTGACGCTCTAAGTCCAGCCAGAACTATTGTCCAGCCACCATACAATGCAATAATCAGTGGAGGAACAAGTTGCCAATCGAGTCCGAGCGGCACAAGAATTATGCATACTACCAAGATTACTAGAAAAACGCCTATGGATAACAGTCCACGTTTTTCGCCTTCAGCCATTTTAGACTCGCCTTACTGGATTTTTTCTCCACATTCAGGACAGAACTTTGAGGTTGAAGGAACCGATTTTCCGCATTTTGGACATTTGGTTGTTTCAGCGGCTGGTGGAGTAAGTTGTGTTCCACATTCTGCGCAGAACTTTGACGTAGCTGGGACTTTTGCAGCACACTTTGGACAAATCACTAGGGCAGCGGCTGGTGCTTGCGCCGGACCTGTAGGCGTCATCACTTGCGGTATAAGCACCATTCCTGTTCCTAGGCCAGCTCCAGGCGATTTTCCAAGCTCTTCAGCAGCCTTCTTCACGGTCTCCATTCGCAACACTTCTTCCGGTGTAGTCCTTCCTGTTCTAAGCCAGAAGAGACGCTCACGGTATTCGGGTGTCGTGTCTATTCCTTCAAAGCGCAGGTCTGTTAATTCTAAACCTATCCGCTTAAAGTAGTCTAAAATGGTGTTTTTCACAACCATGGATGTTTCATCAAGCCTAGTGAAAACAGTTAGCAAATCGTAATGCGAAAGCTCATCAATCACTTTTTCATTTAAGAAACCACGCAAGTAATCATTCACATCGCTGGTCATGTAGGCTTTTTGCCCACCAACAACTTCGTTCACAAACAGTTGTGGATTTTCAACTTTAAACCAGAAAGAACCATGCACCTGCAAAGGCGCGAGCTCTGTGGTTTGGGCTCGCGTACCGTACTTTCCAGCAAAAACTTTTGTCGAAACAAAGATTACTGCAGCTTTGAACGGTTTTTCCTTGAACCCTGCAATTCTTGATAATAATCCAGTTAGCAAAGGCAGATTCAGCGTTGTTAACGTGTGTCTTCCCGCTCCAAAAACGTCATAAGCTTTGCCGTCTCTAAAGAACGCTGCAACCTCATATTCGTGCACGATTAGCTGAGCGCCCCATGTGATTTCTTCATCCGGATACTTCCAAATAATGTCTTCCGGTCCCGGGTTTTTCCATTCTATGACTTGCGGCATTTCAACTCACTCCTAATATTACCTCGCCTCTCTTATCAAAAGTTTCCTCAAAAGCCTCCAACGTTTCAACCAAATGTTGTATATGCTCTTTCGCTTTATCAAATTCTTGTTTAATGACCTCTGTTTTAAACGTTTTAACTTCGCTGACTATCTTTTCAACACCATCAATCAACTTATTGTCAAAATCTATCATCCTATCAAGACTTGCCTCTTCAACCTTCACCACGTTAAAGAAGCCAGCATACCCATAAGAAGCGTGATCGATCTTTGCTGCCACACGGTCAAATTTTGCAACAAGGCGGTCCATACCCGTTAGAACTTCAAACAAACGGCGGTCAGACAATCTCTGAAAAACAGCTCTAAGGTCGTTCTTGGCTTCAGCCAACCTTCGGTATAAATGGTTTCTGATAAGCCTGTTAGACTCTCTTCGCAGCTCTTTCTCTTTGTAACCGCGGAATCCTGGAACTTCTGCAAGAATTCTTTCAGAAAGGCGCATCTGCTTTTTCGCCTTTTCATAAAAATCCTTTTTCTCACTCAAAATTTTCTTTCTCCACACATCTTTTAATTATATAAATGCATGATTGTCGCATTTAAATTTTCGTTAAAATACTCCAAACCCAGTTGAGGGAATGTCACCTTTTATGACATTACTGGTTGCTCCATCCATCCATAACTGGTAAGTCTTGCCCTTATACTCGTATTTTATGAACCATATAGGAGCATGCAAGTAAACTATTTGATCTATTTTTATTTCATTTTTCATTTCAATGATTCGGTCCACATCTTGCTGAGCCGAATAACGATGATGCCCCTCAATCTCTTGCTTTGCCAGTCCCACCGCCTCGTTTTTGTCAATTTCACTGTTAAGAATCTTGGCGAAACTCTCGATTTTCCTGAAGTCATAGGGGATTTTACCCTCCAATGGCACATCATATTCCCTTGCTGGGAACTCAGTCGCCTTTCTCGCTAAAACCAGCCAATTATATTTTTTCTCAATCTTTCCTTCTTTAACAATGGGCGGAGTTATTCGCTCAAAAATCCCCTTATAGGTGGTTTCCACCTCTGCTGTTACAACCCAGAAAGGTGTATAAATCAAGGTTTTTTCTGTAATTTTTGATTTTTTCGCAAGGTCTGGAGGCTTTAGAAAGCCCGCACGCATCCAGTTCTTAACTTGCTCCTCAATTTGTGTTGAGTTATACTCGTTTAATAGCATGGAATGCTCAAAAGTGAAGGCTTTTCCAGTTTCTATCACAACAGTGTAGCCACAATATTTGCATGTTGCTATTATTTCACCCGGCTTAAACGATATTGGTGCGCCGCAGTTTGAACATCTAATTTCCTGAATTATTGACATGTCGTTTTCACGTGTTTTGCTTTTCTCTCTTTATAATTTCTCTGGCTACAATTATACCGGATGCAGAAGCTTGAATCAGTCCTCTTGTAACGCCAGCTCCATCGCCTACAGTGAATAAATTATGGATTTTCGTTTCTAAACAGTTGCTTAACTGCAGTCTTGAAGAGTAGAATTTCACTTCAATGCCGTAGAGAAGAGTGTCTCTAGAGTTGATGCCTGGAGCTATTTTGTCTAATGCTTGAAGCATTTCCCTTATGTCAGTAAGGTAGCGATACGGCAAAACGAAGCTTAAGTCGCCTGGCGTAGCATTCTTCAATGTAGGAGTTACTACGCTTCTTGCTATCCTTTCAAGCGTTGACCTTCTGCCAGCCTCTAAATCGCCTAAACGCTGCATTAATATGCCTCCGCTGAGAAGGTTCGAAAGCCTTGCGAGATATTTTCCGTAAGCTATTGGTTCTCCAAAGGGCTCAGTGAAGGACGTTCTAACCAGAATTGCGAAGTTCGTGTTTTTTGTTTTTCTTTCTGCATAACTCTGACCGTTAACCGTTAAAACACCATTGTAAGATTCCGCTATGACTTCACCGTATGGCGCAACACAGAAGGTTCGAACTTGATCATCAAAAAACTTTGAGTAGTAAACAAATTTCGGCTCATAAAGGACGCTTGTCAATTCTTCCATAACCGACGCTAAAACTTCAACCCTAATCCCCACATCAACCGGGTTATTAAGCGTCTTTAATCCTAAAGCTTGTGCCTCTGCTTGAAGCCATTCCGCTCCGCTTCTTCCGGGTGCAACAATCACATATTTTCCAAAGAATTTTTCACCGTTAACTGTTTCAACGCCTTCTACAACACCGTTTTTCACTATAACCCCCTTAACGTCTGTTTTCAATCTAATCTCAGCTTTGCTGTTGAGTTTTTGACGCATCTTTCTGAGGGTTTGGGCGCATTTTTCTGTGCCCATGTGCCGGATTTTTTGGCGGATGAGCTTCAAACCAGTCAATGATGCCTTTCGTTCAATATCCTCTACTTGTTCAATGTTTCCTCCGTAAATGTGTTCTGTTGCCCCAAATTTTAGGTAAATATTATCCACATAGCCTATCAGTTCATAAAGCTCTCTTTCCGATATAAAGTGATTAAGCCAGCCACCAATTTCGGTGGATAAGGTGAGTTTACCATCACTGAAGGCTCCAGCTCCACCCCATCCAGATAAAAGCAAACACGGTTCGCAGTGAACACATTCAAATCCACGGCTTGCAGGACATTTGCGTTGGTTTATGTCTGGTCCCCTATCCAATATAAGGATGCTGAGGCTGGTGTTTTCTGAAATTTCAAGAGCCGAAAATATTCCGGCTGGACCTGCTCCAACAATTATTACATCATACTTCAAATGCTTATCTCCTTGAAACCCAAAACTACATGTAACAACTAGCATATATTTTTAGCGAGCAGTTTAATGTTGAAATCAGTCTGCGCTCTAGAAAACTATCACTTTTGCATATATGGTATGAGACATAGAAACTTCACGGTTGTCATGCCAGTGTTTTTGAATTGATGTTGCTCATTTGAAGGAATGAATATGACATCACCAGCCCTAAACTTTCTTTCTTCCCCTTCACCAACCACGATGCCTTCACCTTCTAGGATGAAGACCTCATGTTCCCAAAGGTGACTGTGAAGAGGACTGTAGCCTCCAGGCTCCATCTCAAACAATCTCATGGCAAAGTTTTCAGCTCCAATATCCTTGGTGATAAGCCATCTCACCTTCAATTTTGAGGCTCCTTCCTCCGCATTCTTCGCTTCAACATCTCGGTAATTGAAGATTTTCATTTAGTTCGCTCTCTCATTAATTAGAGAATGAAGAGGTAACTTTTAACATTTGCATATTAGTCTTTTATGGCTTCTAGGAGGCTCATCACGTTCCACAATCTTACTCGTGTATAAGGTGGCATGTTTGGGTCTTGCAAAATTTCATCTAGAAGGGATATGGCGTTTGAAGCTTTAACGGCTGGCGTGTACTCTGCTGTTTGCAAGGCGCCCATTGAATTTTTTGCTGCTCTTCTAATATTTCTAGGCGTAGTAGTATCTTCAGAAACTTCTCCAAGCACGACTAATGCTTGTTTTATTCTCTCTTCATACTCCTGTAGTTTCTTCTTCCTAACCATATTTGCCACCCCACACAGATTCCGTGATAACCAAATTATATAGGCTTCTATACCTATTTATCTTGGGGTTTTAAAACTTGTCGCGAAACAAAGTAGCAGAAGAACAAAACATCAAACGGATGGCTGACCTACTACGACAAGGCTCAACCCTAACAGACCTAGCCTGCCCCGCATGCGCCTCACCACTTTTCAGGTTAAGAAGCGGAAACCTCTGGTGTGCAAAATGCCAAAAAAAAGTCATAATAGTAAAAGAAGGAGAAGAACCAGCAAAAATAACAGGCTCTATGGTTCTCGACACCCTTGAGGCAACACTCCTAGCAAAAGTTCAAGAGATACAAAACAAAATGCAACACGAAGAAAACGTAGAAGAACTGCAGAAACTAGGCACAGTACTTTCCGGACTGCTGGAAAACCTTGAAAAAATAAGAAAAGCCAAAAAGGTTTAGACGGAAAACCGCATAATGTTAGGATTTTACGAGAACTTTCCGAAAAACATCCACAAAATAGCACGTTTTACCACTTCGATCTCAAACAAGAGACTGCAACAAGCCTTAACAAAAACAGTTCACAAATTAAACAATGAAACATTTTGTTTAGAAGATGTCGCCAATCCATCAGTACCTCAATGCACGGTTATTTTTGAAATTGGAATAGCCGAAGCCAACAATTTCAACTATCTAGACGATGAAGAAACGAACAGAATGCTGAAAACCATACGTAAAAAACCTTTTCAAATTATGGATTTCTTCTGCGCCATACGCTACTATAAAACGCAAACTGAAAAGAAAACTCCGCTAAAATTCGATTACTATATGCTCCGTTTCACATTCAACAGAAAATCAACAGAAATTCAAGTTTTTCACGAAAGAGGCCCAAGACACATATCGCCCGAAGACGTCGCCAACTTTATCGCTAACAAAATTAACGAAACATTTTCCAAGAAAATATTAAGATCCTTTAAGGCTTCTTAACTCGCTTTTTCCAAAAATCTTAGAACAATCGTTAGAATGTCATCTGCAACTTCCTTTTTAGGCCTGTTTCCATCTATTTTGACAAGTTCTCCTTTTTCAACAAATTTCATGTAGACTTCGCGCACTTTCCGCTGAGTTTCCAAGTTTTCCATGACTGACTTTTTAGGCTTCAACCTATGGATAACGACTTCCGGTTCAACATCAACAAAAATTGCTAGGTCTGGGCGCATCGCGTGCTCATTTATCTTTTCAATCCACTTTAAATCAAGTCCAGCTGCCCCTTGATAAGCCAAAGAGGAATAAACATAACGGTCAGAAACCACAAGTCTTCCTTCATTCAAAGCAGGAATAATCTCATTATCTACATGCTCATAACGGTCAGCAGCAAACAACAAAGCCTCGACAATGCTGGAAACCCGTTTTTTGCCGTGCAGACAGTATTTCTTAATGAACTTTCCGATTTCTCCACAGCTTGGTTCGGCTGTATATGTGACGTTATAACCTTTTTTCCCAAGTCTTCTCACGAGAAGCTTTGTTTGCGTTGTTTTCCCACAGCCATCTAATCCCTCAACACAAATGAAAACTCCTTTTCCTTTCCTCTTCATCTATTCCATCCCTTAATGATTTGAGCATTAGGCAATTATAAGAGTGAAAATGCATTAATAATTGTTTAAAGAAACGGGAGAAAACTATTGATGCCCAGAAATTATTGGGGTGAAATAAAAGACCCTGTTCACGGATACGTCTACATAACTGAAAACGAAAAAGAAATCATCGACTCTTTCCCTGTTCAGAGATTACGTAGACTACGCCAGCTAGCAGGCGCAGAATACGTTTATCCAGGAGCAAACCATACACGTTTTGAACATTCCGTCGGCGTCATGTATCTGGCTGGCAGAGTCATGGAAAATCCTAACATTTCCCAACGTATAAGCGAAGATGAAGCGGAAATGGTTAGGGTTGCAGCTTTGCTTCATGATGTTGGGCATGGCCCCTTCTCACATGTTTTTGAGCATTTACTCGCTAAGCTTGATAAGACGCATGAAGACATGACTCTATGGATTATTGCAAACAGTGAAATGAAAGATATACTGAATAAAATCGGATATAACCCAGAAGACGTTGGAAAACTGGCAATAGGCACCCTTCACAAACCCAAAAAGGCTTTCCTAGACCAGATAATAAGCAGCGCAGTGGATGTAGACAAACTAGACTTTATCGTACGGGACACATACCACACCGGCGCAGAATACGGCTACATAGACATTTTCCGATTAATCCATGCCATAGATGTGTTAGATGAAAACTTGGCAGTAGACTTAGGAGCATTGTCAGCCCTTGAATCCTTCGTGATAGCCCGAATAGAATCCTTCAAAAGCATATACTTCCATCGCGTTGGAAGGGCAGCACAAATAATGCTTGCCATGGCTATGGAAAAGGCAAACGAAGAGCTGGGCTTAACACGTTTCAAAACTCCAGAGGAGTACCTAGCCATGGACGATTACACGGTTTGGACCATGCTGAAAAACTGCGAAAAATCAAGCGAAATCATAAAAAACCTTGAAAGACGAAGAATGCTGAAATGTGCTTACGAAAGAAACTTTTACGAAAAAGACACGATGGTTTCAAACATTTTCGGTCGTGAAGCATACAGAAAACATTTACAAGTCGACATCGCAAAAGAGGCAGAAGTCGAAACAGAAGTAGTAATAATCGATGTGCCCACGGTTCCGTCCGTTCCATACCATCACTCAGTTCTCATGGAACCCATGGAAATCCCAGTTTTCTCCAAGACACGAGAAGGCGAAAAAATCCTGCAACGATTAAGCGAAATCTCAAAGATCTTTGACGTTCTTAAAGGCTTTATAAACATTATGCGCGTTTACACGGATGAGAAAAACCGTGAAAAAGTCGGCATCGCAGCGTCAAAGATTTTGGGTGAAATCCCTTCATCAGCAAAAATATCCTATTAGAGTGCTCAAGATGAAATATATAACACTGAAAGGGCGAACAATCGTTCAAGGATGTTGCAAAGCTGAAGCACTAGTTTCTACAATGCCCATAAGCTTCCTTGGAGGAGTTGACCCAACCAACGGAAAAATAATCGAGAAAAACCATGACTTACACGGAGAATGCGTAAAAGACAAGGCTTTGTGTTTTTCACATGGACACGGCTCAACCGTTGGCAGCTACATGCTGTATTCTTTGGCTAAGAAAAATCTGGCGCCAAAAGCAATAGTTAACCAAACAGCTGACCCTGTTGTCGTTGTAGGAGCAATAATAGCTGATATTCCCATGGTTGACCAAGTAGACATTAAGCGAATTAAAACTGGTGATATTGTTGAAGTTGATGCTTACGCTGGCATCATTAGAATTTTGAAAACAAGGGAGAGCTAGACTGGCATGTATTTAACGCAAGAAGAAGAACGCATCTACGACGGCGAGTATGGCTGGGCAAACCAAATATGCATGAAAATCCTTGTCCGCCTGGGCGAACTCTTCAACGCAACAAGACTTATTCCAATAAGCTCCGCTCATGTTGCTGGAGTTTCATACAAAACCCTCGGCGACGCACCAGCAGAATTCCTACAAGCATTGGCAAAAGCTGACGGAAAAGCGAAAGTCAGAGCCACTTTAAACCCGCAAAGCTTCGATCCAGAATATCTAAGCAGAAGATTACCGAAGGGCATATGTGAAAAGCAGTTGAACATTCTGAAACAGTTTGAAAAAATGGGCTTCACAAGGTCTTTAACGTGCACGCCATACTATTTAGAAAAGCCAAAACGAGATTCACATCTTGCTTGGGCTGAATCCTCAGCCGTGGTTTACGCCAATTCTGTTCTAGGTGCATGGACAAACCGTGAGGGGGGACCAAGTGCCCTTGCAGCAGCAATAATTGGAAAAACACCGGACTATGGAATGCACAGGGCTGAGAACAGACAGCCAAATATTCTGGTAGACGTGAAAACTTCATTGCGAAACGAGTCAGAGTTTGGTGCTTTAGGGATTTATTTGGGCAAAATTTTGGAAGATAAGATTCCAGTAATTCAGGGTTTGAACGACGTTTCTGAGGTTAAACTTAAACAGTTAGGTGCCGCACTTGCGACCACAGGCATGGTCAACATGTTTTACTACAAGAACACTAACATAAAAGCAAACGGGATTGAAAAAATTAATGTAGAAGCCGAAGATATAAAGCGGACAATTGAAAACTTGCCCACAGCGTCAACAGAGCCAGACCTGGTTTTTGTGGGATGTCCCCACTGCTCACTAAACGAAATAAAGCAAATTGCAAACTTAATAGGCAACAAAAAAATCAGGGACGATGTAGAATTTTGGGTCTGCACTTCACGTTACATCAAGAAGAAAGCTAGAAAACATGTGGAAAAAATAGAGGAGAGCGGAGGACACGTCCTCGCAGATACATGTGCGGTAGTCACCTGGACTGACAAACTTGGAATAAAAATCATTATGACAAACTCGGCAAAAACAGCTTACTACGCGCCTACGTTAAACAAAGCAAAAACAATTTTGGCACCGCTAAAAAAATGTTTGAAAACTGTTTTGAAAGGATAAGGTTTATTCGAACACCAACCCAGTGGAGATTTCTCCCGCAACTCCCTTTTTTTCTGTTTTCAGATTTTGTTTTCTGAAAGCTAAGTTTAATTCTTTTTGAAAAAACGTTGTTTTCAACATTCTATTTCTATTTGGACCCAAATATGGTTAAACGATACCCCTATCGTTTTCACCTACCCCTCCCCCTACGTTTTTCCTACACGCCGGCTAATCATCCTGTTATGCGAAATTTTAGGCATAAAAGGCATACTCCCTATGCTTTTTGCCGAGCATATTTGGATCCTAATAGGTGAGGTATGTTGAAAAAACGTTTTTCTGGAAAGGGACAGTTGCCCAGTAGCCCCCTAATGTGCGACGCACATTCCATACAGCCCGCCGGAGCCTGCGGGATTTGAACCCGCGGCTTAGGGCTTGCCGTTGTTCGGAAACAGCATTTCCAAAATTTGATAATGGTGTAGGAAGTCGCGGCCCTTTTGCGTAAGCAGTAACCTTCGAGCATAATTCCTTTGCCTGTAAGTCTTGTCAAGCGTGATTAATTCAAAGGCTGGTACAGCCAACCGCCCATAAAAACCTACGCTTTATTAAGCCTTAAGACTTACGCAGTTCTCTGCATCTTTTCAAGTTCAGCTTTCACTTGTCTCTTTTCTTGGTTACTTGTTTAAACTTAGCTTCTTTACATTTTCTATGTATTTTCCAGTTTCCGCTATCAACTTTTTCAAATCAACATCTGGTATCTCGTAGATTCCTTCATAAAAGCAGTTACCGTGAAGATGAAGTATCCTATCGTTATACTCTTTCGTTAGCTTAAGTTCCTTAACTTCCTGATCCGCTTTAGCCAACTTGTACAGCTCCTTCGTCCTTCCCAAACCTCTAACAACCTCAACTTTTGCACGTGTTAAGAGCAACGCGTCAGTCGCTTTCGCTGTGGCACCCCAAGCATTCTCCGCAGCCTTCCTTAACCTCCCAGCTTCAAGCTCCTTTAACGCCTCATGATAAAGGCTTTCAGCATCCCTCAACAACATCTCAACTTCGTTGGACATGTTAACCAGCAGTATGATACGCCCAAGCACTTAAATCCTTTACCATGTAGTACAATCCTTTCGCCAAGAGAGCTGGATGCAAAAATAGCTGAAAGCAAGCCGAACCCAAACATGCTGCACATGATAGAACAGCTACGAGCTTTAAGTTTTAAAGTTGTTATGCTCAGGTCAGTAAATTAAAATGAACGGAAAATCAAGTCAACTGGAAAAGCCTGAAAATAAACAGGCTCGATGAAAAGGCTTTGGCGAAAATATTGAAGAGGCTTAGCTTTTTGGCACAAACAAACGTTTTATCTATTCTGGGCTGATTTTTGATTGTTGAAGCGGTCTGGATGCTTCGGAAAAATTCTGTCCAGAGCTAAACTCTTTTCGAAAAAGGAGTGGGAAATGCCTAAAAACCTCATATTTATCTTAAGGTTTATAGCAAGGATGGTTCTTGTTGCTTGCTCAGCGATATTACATTTTTGAGGCTTCACCTTTACATATATAAGCCTGCATTGTTCGAGAATTGAGAATTGAGCTAAAATTTAGATTCTGTACATGCATTAAACCGTAGGTGTGGATGGTTATTCATGGAGTGTCAAACTCTTCCTAAAAAGGTTTTCACGCTGGACGAGGTTAGACCTGGTGAGAAGTCACATCAAATCTGCATTGTTTTAAAGGACGTTCCCGGAGCCTTGGCTGAAGCGGCGAAGGTTTTAGCTGACGCCAATGTGAACATCAAAACTGGCTCAACATTCTACGTGGCGGAGTATCCAAACGCTGGCATATGGTCATCCTTCATAAATGTTTCAAAAGCCACTAAGAATGGTAAAGAAATTGAGGAGGAATTACGAAAGACGGGAATGGTTCTTGACGTGTTTATTAAAGAGCCGAAGCCGACGCCTTTCGAAAGCGTACACTTTCCAACCTTGCACGGAACCACAAGGGCTGTGGTAATCCCTATAGGAATGTTTTGGGCTTTGTGGGACGGTTTTGAAAGAATTTTGCAGCATTCAGGGCTTGCGGCAGTTCTTTACTCCGCCGGTAAAGAAGTGGGTGAACACGTGGCTACACGCCTAAAGGAGATGTTCAGTATTGAAGGAAAAGATCTGGTTCAAGCATTGGCGCAGGCAGTTCAAGCAACCGGATGGGGAGCAACCGAGGCTCGCCTCATCAATTTCAAACATCCCTCAGCAACAATAATAGTTATGGATTGTTTTGAGGCTGCCGCATGGCGTAAAAAACCTTACGCTGTTTGCCATTGGACAAGGGGATACTTAGCTGGATACATGAGCACAGTGTTCGGGAAGCCCGTGGAAGCGGTTGAGGTTAAGTGCATGGCAAAAGGCGATGAATACTGCGAATTCAGGGTTAAGGAACGCATTTGATACTTTCAAGAAGGTAAGGACGCTTCGAACTTTTTCAATGCTTTGTCTGGCTTTTCAGCTTCAATCACGTGAATTTTGTATAGGCTTGCGAGTTTTCTCCCGCTTTTGCTGATCTTTGGAATGGCTATTAAAAATGCCTTGTCTACTGCGGAGTCAAAGGTCTTTGCAAACATTTCAATTATAAACTGATCTGGAATGGGCTCTCTGGTTGTGGAAACTGAGACGTTGATAACGATTATGTTTCTTACTGTCCCTTTGCCACGCGCAACAATATCGAACATGTGTTTAACACCGGATTTTCCACCGAGAAGCCCTGGGCTCTCCACCTTGAAGCCTCTTTCCTCCATAAAGCTTCCGATAGGCGCAAGCACAGTCCAATCTAACGCTACTTGTTTTATTGCTTCCTCGTTTAGGCTGTATGCATAAGCTTCTTTGAAGACAGCTTGTTCAAAAGGGAAGACGTGGCGGCATTCACGGCAGAAATGATGCGGAACAGGTATGTCAAAGCTTTTCCCGCAGTTGTTGCAGGTGCACCAGACCCCAGCCTTTCTATAGTCAACACCCATTTTGGTTAATTCTTCATGACATTTTGGGCAAACAAGCTTTTTCTCAACACAAAACTTCTCTTCAACATCCATGTATCCGCATTTAACATGCTCAATCAAAGAGCTCTTTCTAATGTTAAACGATTTGCAGTAAGGACAACAATAACGTATAGAAACATTCGCCGAACCGCAATTAGCACAGTAAAGAACGCTATCATAAAGTTCTCTGTTCAAGATTCCAGCGTCATAAAGCCTGGCCAAAAATTCCTCCTCACCTGGATGAGGTTCACCTATAATTTCCTCTACATCTGGATATCTAAGCCCATGTTTTAGGTCAAAAACTGGACGTATTACGTGTAAATCCCCACTCATAAACCTACTAACCAAAGCTTGAAATCGAGTATCTCTTGATTCCGCTCTAACTCCCCCCCCCAAAAAAATCTCTCCTAACCGGGGTGAAACTCGAATTCACAATGTTTATCTCCTTTTCCAACGCATTTCTTTTCGGCCACTGCAATGTTTTTTCCGAATAAACCTGAGAGGAAGCCAGCCGCGAAGTTAGCCAAGAAATAGCAACATGTCCGACCCATAGACTTTCGCTTTCTCGTCTCCAGAGAGTTTTTGACCAGAATTTTTCCCTTTCCATTCCTGAAGTCTACTTCTGAGAATGAAAACTCTCCCCAGTTCCTTTCACTCATCGACTCAGAAAACTTTGATAAAGCTTTCTCCAAGCCCTCAGCTTTACCAGTGATTCCTTTGCAAGTTTTTCGTCCACAAGCCTTCGCCATCGAGGCAATTATGACAACAGCTCCAGACGCAAAGGTTTCCTCAAGAGCCTTTTCCATTTCATGAAACGTTTCGAATTCCATGAAAAAACCGCCGTTTTCTTCAAGAATCTCCTTCATTCAACCCGCTCCTCCCGAAATCTAACTTGGTTTTGCCCAGCTTTTATATTCATGATACATCCCTATCAGAATTAGTAACCCTCCAATCATCATTATCAAGCCTCCAACAGCGCGCGTTACAGCAACTTCGAGTTCTAAAAGATAGTAGAGCGAAAAGATGGAAGAACTTATCGCAAGGGCTAAAACGCCCGAAGAAATATACATCCAAGGCTTCCCCATTCTGCCCCCTCTAAATACTGACAACAACCTAACCGCAAAATACACCAATCCAACGTTAATCAGCAAAGAAACAATATTGATGACAACATGATAAAGTTCCATCAATCAACCCTCCATTCGATTCTAAATTTTCATTAATCCACTTTTAACACTTTCCATACAATTGCTATAGAGAATAGCTTCTAAACGATTTTCTTAACCCAATCACTCTCTTTTTCTTTTACCAGCGTATTCTTCAAGGATTTCGCTAATTGATTTAGAGGCTGTTCTTCCCTTTCTCGGTACCAATCCCAAATAGGTTGATGGTGTTTTAGGCGGCGTGTACGGAAAAACAAGAAGCCAAGCCGGCTCTCCAACCACAACGATTACCGTAAGTAGACCGCCTATCAACAAGTTAACACCTAAAATTATCAGCAAAAAAGCTAAAATCTCATTATGAGCATTCTCATCCGCTTTTCTATGCAGCCACTCCACGAAAGACAACACCACTCACATGCCTAACCAAGACCCTTTACATTTCACTTTTCCAAACACAAAGCTAAAGTTTGTGGCTACAAAATAAAAATTACAAATCAACACCAGAAATTCATCAACGCTTTCGCCAAACACTTTATTCCGATGCTTCTCGCCATGATTGCTCTCTCCGAGTTCTGACATAAGGCATTAGGGCGCAGAACATAAGTATTACAAGCAACAACCGAACCTTAGCCTAAACTGCATCATTTTTCCTGCTTGCATTTTAGGTTATTTCAAATGTTATGATGAAGAGGTTGTAGGTTGATGTGCCGGGAATGAGAATTTCCAGGTAGATGTAAACATATGAAGCTCCCGTGTTGGTTGTTGAAACTCTCATTGCGATGTAGACTGTGCTTAAGCCTGTGAGGTTATACCAGTTTCCGAACTGTTGGCTGTACGTTCCGTTGTAAATGTAGATTTGGCGAGATACTCCGCCACCATTATGGAAAAAGATGGTGCAATTGAATAAGCGTCCCATATTCGTTTGGTCATAGGCTCTAAATCTAATTTTCCAAGTGTCCGAAACTTGGTTGGCAACTTCTAAAACATAATCGAACGTGTTTGATATGAATCGGATGGATTTGCTTTCCGTTATTTCAGAGGTAACATCAATAATTGTTCCATCTCCTTTACCAATCCCACTGGTGGGGGAGAAATCAGCTAAATTCGTGAAATTAACCCAGTTAGACTGAATTGTTCCATTCCTGAAAAGGACAAGTTGAAAGTTAGCTATATCCGACGAGTCACCATAACGTGTTGTTCTCCAATAAAAGACAGCCCTATCAGGATTTGTCTTATTTTCCGCGTAAATACCATCGTATGAATTAACATCAGTTCTTAAGTCGTCCCAGAAAGGAGCAATCATCTTGCGAGTTCCCATAGCGGATGGCGAGTTAGCATAGCCATTATAGGCTGTGTCAAAGGTTGCAAATCCGTTCGAGCAGAGGTAGATACTGGTTTTGTTTTCTCCATAATATGAGAAAATCCAAGGCAGAGTGTACCAAACTCCTACATCATCTCCCACAGAACCCGTTAATGGGGTGGTAACAGTCAGCGTTTCATTAACATAACAGACGCCATGCTTAGCATATCCTACATCCGACATTTCGGTTGTTGGTATGAACCGTATGGATTTATTAGCTGCCAATTCGGAAGTAACATCTAAATACCTACCTTCTCCATTGCCAAGCCCGCATGTCGGTGAAAAATTAGCAAGATTCACGAAGTCGTTCCAATTAAACTGGATTGTCCCGTTTCGAAACAAAATCATTTGGAATCGTGCAACATCTGAAGAAGCCCCGTATCGTGTTGTGTTCCAGCTGATAACCACCCGATCCGGACCCGTTTTGTTTTCTGCATAAATTCCGTCATACGAGTTAACATCGGTGCGTAGATCATCCCAGAATGGAGCTGTCTTCTTTCGTTCCCCCAACTCTTCAACAGAATTGCTGTAATCATTTGTGGCGGTATCGAAAACTCCGAAACCATTGGAGCAAAGGTAAATCTGTGTTTTATTAACGCCGTAAAAGGGGAAAATCCACGGCAAATTATACCACACACCTACATCGTCACCCTGTGAACCGGACAATAGCGTTGCAGCAGTTTCAAACACATAACCTACGATTTCCTTCTCATAGCTATCTACTGATTCAACCGCAGAGGCGATAACACTCACTTTAGCACTTGTATTATTCTCGTATATCGTGCTTGTGCCAACTGTTCCTTGCTGCAGAATTACCCCTGGTGTTTCAGCTGAAATGGAAAGCGCTTGACCATAATACAGATTGTAAACATTACCATAAACAGAGGCTGATAGACTAACGAGTAAGACTGTGCTTAGAAGTACAATTTTGAAACAGCCTACGTTCATCACGGTTTCCTCCAATTATAATCAGAGAGGAAAAAGGGGGGATGGCTGGTTTACTCGCCTGCTACGATAAGCTGCAGCGTCACTGAGACAGTGTCTGTTGATAATGCTCCCGCTGCCCACTTGATTTCCCACTGTACACGCCACGTGGAGCTTGCTGGGATGCTAAGTGAACCAGTGGATGATCCGGCTGTGCCAACAATTATTGTGGAGCCTTGTTGAGTTCCGTCACTGAAGATTTTCACATAGATGTAGTCTATGTTAGCGGTAGAGCCGCTCCAAGAATCATACTTGAGTTCAATAGTTCGAGCCGAGGTGTCCAAGTTTTGTATTCCAACGGCATCTTCATAGACTCTTGTGGCGTTTGGCCAGCCTGCCATGCTGTTAAATCTCACATACGTGCCGTTAGTGCCGATGGAGGCGCCTGCTGCCGTGCTGTCAGCTCCGGTCACAAACTGAACATCGGCGGCTTCAGTTGCTATTGGATACGACTGCATATACATGAGGTTGTAGACGCTGGCGCTCGCAGTAACGATGAGTAGCGATGTCAGAAAAAGGAAAAACGTCCTTAGCAGTTTTCTGTACCGTTTCTGATGAGCTTTTCCAATGTTCATTCATTTTCCACCTCCTTTTTTATTTTCTTTCGGGTCATCCGTTGGGTTTGTGGCATAGTTAAGCAAGCTGGGAACGAACCAACGTTTCCGGTGCGCCCCAAACATTTTTTTCAACATCCCCGGCTCGACGGATACAACAATGCTAAACCCAAGGATGACCGCATAGGTGATGAGAACTATGTAGATGCTTTCGAGTGGGACTATGGGAAGAGGCGGTATCCAAACCGCCAAGCCGTTAACATATGCGGAAACAGAAAAGAAGGATATGAAACCTGTTGGAATGGTAATAGAGCCCAAAAATGCCAAAGCAACGCCTAAACGATTTCTATTTATAGCGATGTGAAGGTTAACTGCGACTATGGCGATTAGAGCCGCAGCCAAGTAAAGTATGCTACTATAAAAACGTGCCTCAACAAAAAACAGAAAGGCATAGTTAACCCAAATTTGACCAAAACCAGCAAGAGCTGCAATCTGGAAAAAGTATGGAACAGCTCGTGGAAATGGTCCATCAAAAAGAGAAGTTAACAAGCTCAAAGCTACAAATACGTTAACACCCACTAACACGAACAACTCTGGGGGGAATAGAGGAGACGGCATTTTCTGAAACATCCGCTTATATCAAGTTTAGACTCAGAATAACTTCTTGTATTGAAAGGCTTTATGAATATACAATTCAGATTATGGATACACGTTCCAAAACTGGCACAACCTTAACCACGATTGTCTGAGGCACTCTGGCCTAACCTTCCTGACGCCTCTTCTTTTTGCACATATATTCCTGCATTATTTCGTTAACTGATTTTAGGCTGCTTACCCTTTTGTGTATACTGGATTTTTCCAACTCCTTTATGCACCATGACCTTTTTCTGTCGTAATGTATAACGAGCAGGAATCCCGCGGATAGAAGGGCGAAGCCTGCAATCGCCAGAATCAGTCCCAGATATGCTGATGAAGTTTGCGACGGCTTATACGGAAAAATAAGAAGCCAGCTTGGCTCTCCAGCAACAATAACTATGACGAGCAAGCCGCCCATCAGCAAGTTTACACCCAGAATCATTAACAAGAATGATAAAATCTCGTTATGCGCATGCTCATCCGCTTTCCTATGCAGCCAATCCCTGAAAGACACAAGCGCGCACCTTCTTCGCAAATATGGCGAATCAAAACGTTAAGGTAAAGATTACGACTTTTAAGTAAAGACCCGAAATAAGGATGCACACTAATACTTTCGCCGGATGTATGGGCACCAGTTCCAGCAGTAGCCTCCACCCTTAAAAATGCAGTCCCCACACTCGAGCCTTAGAAAGCCTCGACTTGCTCATAGAACATCTCTACGTGAACGCCCTCGCGAAACTTTCATTCTTAATTTGTGTGTGCGTGCACGATTCCTCGCCATTTGGTTCTAACTTCTCGGTAATTCTATTAACCATCCTCTACCTTTCTAAAAATTCGTCGTTCCAGCGTTTACATATTATCCACATGAGTCTTGGCAGGTTTAACCCGTCAGGCGGTCTTTTTGGAATAGGCTGCCGCACAAGAACAGACTTCTCTCGGATAACAAACGATTTCACATCAAAATCTTGCTTCTCGCCAAACCTCTGCTCAATCGTTATCAGTCCCAACGTTAACAGCGGCTTGCGAATCTGACGGTAAAAACTTGTCCGCCTATACCTGAAGCCTTTCTCAATTCTTCCAGCCTCCAAATCCCATGCAAACTGACTTACTTCACTACGGCTACACACGCCTCTTTCTTTAAGCCAGTCAAGAAACAGCCTGCACGCCCTCTGCTGTTTACGGCGGGTGAAGAGAAGCTTGCAAATGTCCTCTTCACTTGGGATAAGGCTCATTTTCGTTTTCCAAGTCAAAACCCTTAGCGTCATGTTAAATTCTCCATTCACAGCCAAAAATGGCATAATAGCGATAATGTTGCAACTTAACAACACTACAACAATTAAACATGTGACACCTACCTAAATTTCCAAAAAAGCCATTCATTTTGGCTTTTCATCTCCTCAGTCTATTGTTTTTGCAACTGTAACTGAATCCCGGGAACCCACATGCCTTTTCGCTGACAAAAACTTCTCCGTTGCTTAGGGCTCCCTGACAGTAGAGGCAGAGAACATGTATGGATGTGGGCTCTTGCGCTTCTAAAAAATACGGGTACCAGCCGTTAGCTATGCTGACGCGTCAACGGTTGCAAGAGCCTCGCTGATTTGGGTCCTAATGGATTTTTTCTTTCGGGTCCCAAAAGTAAGCTTTGAAATAGCCAAGCTGGTGTTTAGTGTCACCTAAAAAATTTAAAGTGACACAAAACGTAGGAGCTACCAACAACAACTGTGCTGAACAAGTCAAAACTTTAAAACCTCTCTGATTTGGGCACCATTAGATTTTTTCTTTTGGTGACCAAAAATGTTAAATGGTGCTGAAACAGCATTTAACACGCCGTAAAACGGTGCCGAAACATGTTTAACCGAACCATTAGTATTGGAAGAAAGGTGCCAAAATATGGACGAAGAAACTGTTTGGATAGACAAAAAATTTGTTAGGCCACGCCTTAGCCCCGATGAGCTTTGGCTGATATATCGCCTTATCGACAGTCAGTATTGGCTGTTGAGGAAGCATCCGCATCCGCTTTGGGATTTAGAGAAAATCAGGAAGCTAAGGCGTAAGCTATTGCGAAGCGTGAATAAGCTTCGCGAATCTAAGAGAAGCCTGCGTCAACGGGTCTACTAATACCGCCCTACGTTTTTTGTGTGGTCAGAACCGCAGAGAGTCCGCTGGAACCGTCAACAACAACTGGTTTAGGGCCGCCACCACCATGGATACGATTTGTCTCGTGGAAATTTGCATATGATTACGCAGAACATTATTTTGATTCACCAGGGGCAATGCACACAATCTTCGCGGTTGCCACAAACTTCACGTCCTCTGGGGCAGTGGGCAACAAGCATTAGATGACGCCTTTCGGAAGGTGTTAAAGGCTGAGGGGAACGCAGGCGTCGCCGCGTAGCATAGTTTAAGAAGCAGATTGGCAAAACCAAAGCCCGTGGTGGTATGCCACATTCTCGCCGCGTTTCTTCACCTACAAGCATGATGGCTCACATTATTGTTTGAGCTGGACGTTCCCCTAAAACTTCGTGAATAAAAAGAGGAATAAACATGGTGTCTCCACGTTGGAAACAAACAGTTAAGCCTAAAAACAATTGTACTCCCCAAAAGTGAAAAGAACACCCTTTCTTAAAGGGTGAATTAAGTATTTAAGAATGTAGCCTCCAAAGGCTTAGCATTTTCACAGACTCCCCGAGGTTTTAGAGAGAAACATGTAGCCCGGCTGCCTAAGAGTGTATAGTGCACTACACAAAATTTTCAATGCTTCTTCATGCGTTAAGAGGTTTTTATCAAGTATAACAGGCCCAGTTGTCGTCATCTTTGATTTCTGCAGTTTTTGCTTGACGACGACAAGTACACCTAATCTTTCCAATTTTTTCTGTATCGCGCCAGACGTGCGACCTTCAAACTTTTCAGCCAAGGCTAACAAGCGGTTTTAGCACTAAGTAGGAGCAGAGGCTCTATTTTTCTTAAGCCCTCAGCACGTAGAGCTTTTTCCACTTGTTTGTCCACCCATTTTACGACGTCTTCCCGGACACTCAAGCACTGTAACTTTCTCTATACGCGCTACATATGGGATAGCTGGCGTTTCTTTCAGAATCTCCCCCTCGATGTCTTGGTTGGTTTTACCCTCATAGGCTTCAGGCGTATCCACCAGCCGAGCTACGATGAACACGATTTTTTTCAGCTGCACCGCCCCGTTTCATTCAGGCTTAACAGTACCATTTCAAAATCTCCTCTATGGCACGGCTGCTGTAGCGCATCTGCTTCAACTGACGCGTGATGTCGCGCAAAACACGCCTATTTTCCTTCAAGACGCTTCTTCTCCTCTCGCATGTGCTTGGCTATGATCTTTCGCACCGCATGGCTGAGGCTTGCAGCATCACCGGATTCAACTAAGCTTTTCAAGTAAGCCAAGCTTTTCTCGTCCAGGGTGAGTTGAACTCTTTTCATACACAATCACACACACTTTCCGTTATCAGTACAGATAATGTATAATTGAGTATAAAAGTGTTATTCATACACAACTATACATGGGATGGTTATGAAGCGATTACAAATAACGTTGAATGATGAACTGTACAGCTGGCTTACGAAGGAGATTAAGGAGATGAGGTTTGGAAGCTACTCACACGCCATCAACTACGCTTTGAAGCGTCTACAAGAAGAGATTGAAAAGGAGAAAGCTATGAAATAAGGCGGGATGTGAACCCGCAATGTTATTTCGAGATCGGATATCCGATTGCGAATGAGGTTTGAACTCCCTCCAATATGCCTAAATTCAAGTATTTTAATTCAGGAATATCCACCGGTGGGATTTGAACCCTGGGCACGGTTAGGCTTCATGTTTCGGCAGCATCACTTCGCACGCTTGGCGTGTTGGCAAGGCTGAAACTCAAAGGAAGGCTTTAGAAGCTGAGCTTGAATGTCTTCTGGGGCTTCAGCAGGAATTAATTGCGCGGATCAGCAAACTGAAGGCTGAGCCTGACCAGTTAATCAACGGATGCGCCAAAACCTTAGCAGCATTCCTACAAGGCTTGAAGGACACCGGAGCCGACCCAACCGAACTTCTCAGAACCAAATGGATCGACATAAACGAGGAAAACAGAACTCTAAGGATAAACAACCTAGTCAAGGACCACAACCCAAGGTTTGTCAATGTCTCCACGAATTTCATCACCAGAATCAAACGGCTTCCAAAGAAGGGTGAAAGAATTTTCACGGCTACATATGGCGGCATGCAGAGCAACTTCAGAAGGCAGCGCAAAAGGATCGCTGAAAACCTTGGAAACCTAAGGCTGCTCAAAGCCCACTTCACAACATTCCGCCACTGGAAGGGTACAATGGAATATCACCGCACCCGAGACCTACTATATGTACAGCAAATCCTCGGACACAAAAGCATCCAATACGAGAAAGCCCTCTATGGAACACTAGTGGAAGAGGATTTCACAGTCAAAGTCGCCACAAACGTAGAAGAAGCCTGCAAACTGATCCAGGTTGGGTTCGAATATGTCACCGGAGAGTATAATGACGGAGGCAAAATCTTCCGTAAGCGGAAATAAAAGCACTAAGGTTCGTTAAAAAAAAGGATAAGGTTTATTCGAATGAAAATATATTTTGCATGATGCTCCGCGTAATAGGGCTCCGGTAGTATAGTCCGGTCAAGTATTCCGGCCTTTCGAGCCGAAGACCCGGGTTCAAATCCCGGCCGGAGCACCATCTTACTCGCATGTGATTTTGACGTTTAGGAAGGAGATTCTTCAACAGTTTGAGCAAATTCATCGTACGTTTCTAGTTGGCTGATCAACTATTGAGAAGAATCGACGTGAAGATTGTTTCCACTGCTGGCGTCCCTTTCCATCAAGTCTTCCTTAACTGAAGGGTTCTTGAGGCTAGCAGAGCCGTGGGAAACGGAGTCGGCGAAATGGGCGTGGTCATAGACATAGGCACGCTGAAATCCTGAGGCATAAGAACCAGCAAAGAAGCATCGGCCATGGTTCAGGCTCAGAGCCAACAGAATTGTGGTTGCCATAGTTGAGTTTAGCGCGCGCGAAAATGTCCAGATAAGATACGGCCAGTGGCTGCATCCATGATGATTGTGCGCTTGGCTAACTTTTTCTTGTGTCTCACCTTCAATGTCCACACCGGCAACAGTATCATTTCCGCAGAAACTGGTTTCACACCTAATGTCAATCGTAATTTTCGATAAATCTTGTCTGCTCCCATCCCTATTCTAGGAAAACTCTCCACTTCACCAGGCAGTTTTGGGATAAAGGTGATATCGTCGTCATCATCCAAGTCTTTCAGCTTTTCTACGCCCTTTGTCATCAATTTGTGAAAGACTATCTCCTTTTTCTCAAGCGATATTATAGCGCCGGTTTGTGCACTCATGTAGTACGTATCAAATTCCTTCTTCTTGAAAAAGAATAATTTCTTCGTTTCACGCGTTGCTGAAACTCTCCAGATTGGAATGTGCAAGAACTCTGCATCATAGATTTCTTCTTTCTTGCCGAAAAAGCCGCCTTCAAGCATAGACTTAGCTCTCTTCGAAGCCTCTACTTGAGTAATTCTCATCGGAATCGTCAGAATCTCTCCAATAATGTTCTTTGATGGTTTGAAGCCGAATTTTGATAACCAATAAAGGTTTTCGACGCTACTTTTGACACGACCTTTTTCCACAACTCCAGTCTTGACAAGCTCACTGAGCACTTCTTTTACATCTTCATCATCAACTTTCAAGTTCTCTGCGATGGAATCAGCTGAGACGCCTTGTCTTGCAGAATTGAGAAATAGCCGAATTCGTTCCTCGAGAGGTTTAGATGGAATGGATGGAGCAGTCGGCTTTTCTGCGACCTCCCTTTGCTCTAGTAAGTGCTTTTCGAAGAACAGTTTTGATTCCGGCGATAAACATTGGGGAAGATCTTTTTCATCCAGTGTCAAATGATTGGTCACAAGCCACCGAACTTGAAAATCCACGACATTACCATAAACGTCGGGGGACAACATAAGAAACTCGCCAGTTCGGAGACTTGGAAGTCTCTGAAGAACCATATCAGCCCGCATAGGGTCTATTGATTGTATGATTTTCTGCACCCTAGCGATGTCTTGCTTCGTCATCATGCGACCCAAGCACCATGTGTTCACTTGCGCAAGAGCCTTATAGTCTATATCAGTCACGTTTTGGGTGGCTGCCACAAGCCCGATCCCATACTTCCTTGCCTGTTTGAAAAGAAAGGCATACGCCTCCTTTGGAGAGGGGTTCCTAGGATAAGGCGGAATATATGGAGCAATTTCATCAACATAAAATAGCATCTGAACATCTTCTGAAGGGTTTTTTAACATCCAGCAATAAAGTTCTCTAAGAAGGGTGGCTAAGAAAAATTGTTTGTCGTTTGCGGAGCTGAGAGTGTTCATATAGATGATGTTAACAGGTACCTTTCCATCGCTTCGGTCCATAAACATGTCAATGTCAATCTGAACCCCCATCTGAAACATGAGCGATGGTGTTCCCACCGTAAGATAACGTAGTTTTCTAGCAATCTCTTGGGGCTCTTTTTTTGTGACAAGATCGTAAAGAGTTCCAGTGATTTTTGCCGGAGGCCTTAGAACTATGTCAGCCATGTGGCCCATGTCTTTTATTGTCTGTCCTTCTCGCCATAAATGTTCCAGTATTGTAAACAAGTATGCTTTGGCTCCTTTTCCAGCGTCTGAACCCAAGTCGTATCCTAGAAAGCTTGTAAGGGACGTAGCTGTCATGTCAAGAGCCAAGATAGATTCCTCACGTGGAGTGCCTTCTGACGGAAACTTCAACGGGTTAACGCTGATGGGGATGCCTTTGCTACTGGCAGGAGTGAATATGGCTACTCTCGCCTTCTCAAAGAACTCTTCTTGAATTGGCAAAGGTGTTCCATGTCTCTCAATTTCTTCCGGGTTCCCTTTCAAGGCGAGAGAGGAAATATCACCCTGAGGATCGACTATGATTAGAGGAATGTCGTTTCTCACAGCCTCCTCCATCACACATTTACAAAGCACAGTCTTGCCCGATCCGCTGGCTCCAAGAGCCATAAAGTGACGGTGAAAAGCCTTTACAGGTAGTTCAACTGCAGATTCATTCACCATTTCTCTGCCTAAGAAAAAAGACAAAATAATTCTCCTCTTGTATAATTTACATCTACTTTTTATTTATCTATTTCGTGTGCACGAAATTGCCTCAACAGTTTTGAGGATGGATCAAGATTTGAAGACGCGCCCTAGTGCGCCGAAACATATTATTGAGCATGTTTTTACTAGTAAATTCGTGTTCGAATCCCAGCCCAGAACACCAAACTCTTTTCCACAAAAAGAAAAAGGCATTAGAATATTTTATGAGTAAGAAGCCAAGTTGTAATTAGGGCGGTTAAAATTGAAAACTTCAATTAGATCAATGTACAACAGATTAACTGATTTTCTGATAGAAAACCTCGATTTTCACCAAATATCCGTCATTCTCGAAGCAGGTTGTGGGCGTGGACAATTAACTATTCCTTTAGCTAAAAAAGCTATTAAAATTCTCGCAGAATTCAAAATTATTGCTTTTGATGTTTCTGCTGGTCCTTATGAAGGCGCTCTGGATGATTTGAAAGAGAGTGTACTAAAAGAAAGACTTGAAAAACTCATTGTAACTGTTAAGGGTGATGTCAGAAATATGAAGGCTATAGATGACGAAAGCATCAACTTGATAATTTCAAATGAACTCTTCTGCGATCTTGACAGAGAAAGTCTTGAAAGAACACTTAAAGAGTTTTACAGAGTCTTGAAGCCGAATGGGCAGATGGCACATGGAGAGCTCAACCCAGTCCCAGAAACCCCCGCTCAAAAATTGTTTATCGAGGCGGATTCTCATTCACTTGAAACCTTAACCCCTAAATATGAATGGTTTTCACCTTTCTCTGATGAAGTGGTTGCTCTTATGCATAAATTAGGCTTCAAAGATACTATGGTAAAGTATTTCGAAACAGATGCTCATTTGTCCTTTGATGATGCGGTTAAACAACTGAAGAAATGGAACATTAACCCAGTATTTATCGAAAAACACATTGACGAACTCAAGAAATACGGTCTGGAGTATCCAATAGAACATGTAATCTTTTGCAAAAAATAATATCTAGAACTTTAAGCCAGTGATTCCGCGTCTCTGTTTAAAATTTGGATTCCGTTTCTTTTTATTTCCATCACGTCAAAGTATTTCATTGCACAAAATTCATATCTAAGCTGTTCTTATCGAATACCTTCAAAGCTTGGAGCAATGAGAATGGCTGAATCGTTAATTTCAAGTTATAAAAAACTGATGGAAAAGGCAAAAAATCTCTTTATCTTGCAATCAGCGGCTGCCATTATCCACTGGGACATGGAAACAAAGATGCCGCCGAAGGCAATTAAACTGCGAAGCCTACAGCTTGCTATGCTCAGTCGAATCGGACATAAAATGAGTACCGAACCCGAGATCGGCGCTCTACTGGAAGGAATTATGCGACACCCTGAATATGAAAGAAGGGATGCTGTCCAAAAGAGAAACGTGTATCTAATAAAGAAACATTATGATGAACAAACCAAGTTGCCCGAAGAACTAGTCGTAGAAATCGCAAAACAACAAGCCATAACCGTTGACACATGGAAAAAGGCAAAGGCTACTAAAAACTTCTCCATGTTCAAGCCAGAACTTGAAAAAATTGTTGAATTGAAAAAGAAGGCTGCTGAAATCCTAATGGAAGTAAAAGAGACAGCGACACCATACGATGCGTTAATAGACATTTTTGAACCAAAAATGACAGCCAAAACAATCAGCAAAGTTTTTGATGAATTAAGAGAAGGCTTGGTTTCACTACTAAGGAAATGTGAAACTGCCCCAAAACAACCAGACGTATCCATTTTCAAGCGTAAAGTCCCCATAGATGTTCAACGCAAGATTTCCAAAGCACTTGCCGAATTCGTTAGATACGACATAGAGTCAAAAGAGGCTGGAGGCAGAATTGACGAAACTGAGCACCCCTTCACAACAGGTTATTACGACGACGTGTAAATAACAACACACTACTACGAAGACATGTTTGCATCCTCCTTGTTTTCAGTGTTACATGAAGGAGGACACGCCATCTACGAACAAAACCTAAACCCGGAATGGATTTTCCAACCAGTTGGAACAGGTTGCTCTTCAGGCTTCCATGAATCACAATCTCGATTCGTGGAAAACATAATCGGGCGATCCCGCGAATTCTGGATTTACTTCCTACCGAAATTGAAGGAAAATACAGGCAATATCCTCTCAGACGTAGATTTAGACACGTTTGCCCACGCCATCAACCAAGTTAAGCCATCCAAGATCCGCGTTGAAGCAGACAAAGTTACCTATTGCCTCCACATCATAATAAGATTCAATCTTGAACGTGACATATTCGCGGATAAGATAACGGTGGCGGAGCTTCCAGAAATTTGGAATCAAAGTTACAAGAAGTACCTCGGTATAGACATTGAAAACGACTCTGAAGGCGTTATGCAGGACACGCATTGGGCTAGCGGCTTATATGGTTATTTCCCAAGCTACGCATTAGGCAACATTTACAGCGGTCAAATATTAGCTAGAATGGAGAAAGACCTATCACACTGGAGAAAACAAATCGCAAAAGGAAGCTTCCAAAACATAAAACAGTGGCTAATCAAAAACGTTCACAGTTACGGAGACCTCTACGACCCTGCAGACCTCATCAAAAAAATCACAGGAGAAGAACTCAACGTCAAACCATACATAAACTATCTAAATGAAAAGTATTCAAAACTTTACGGTTTCTAATTAACCTCCTTTGCTCTTACACTTTTATACACTTTTAGAAATATTTCCGCAAAAAAGCCGCCAATTATGAAGTATACTCCGGTCCAACCGACCACTGCATTATAGTAATTGCTACCATACAAGAATAGGACTACACCCAATACTATTACACACAAACACACGACATCTTTCCACGACATACAAACAACCCCGCAAACAGGATTTAAGCCTTTTAACCTCTCAAAGTATATAGACTTACCGATTGCTTACAGCCAACTTGCCACTACAAGTCCAACAAAACAAGCTGCCGACAACAAATCGAAAGGCATACCGTTCAAGACTCAACACAAAAGTGTCGGAGAATCAACATAAAATACCACAAAAATAACATAAAAACAATGAAATGTACAAAATCACGAAAGAAAATTGTCAACTAAACTTTTCTTCCGACAGCCTTGTTCATACTTGCCGATAAGGCTTTCTTATATCCGACAAGTTTATATACCACTTTGCTTCAAGAATTCTTTGAAGGTTATCTGAAATGTCGGAACATGGTGTTAAAAAGCCGGAGACAAAAGAAGAATTCGTCAAATCATTGATGGAAGCTGCGAAAAAGGAGATTGAAGCTCGAAGCCTTTTGCGGAGAAAACCAGCAAAACCTACAATTTCAGGAACAGCAAAGCTGTTAAAAATACACAGAGACACTCTTTATGCCTGGCTTAAGGAGTTTAATGTCGATTTTAAGGAGATAGCTGAGGCTGTATCGACAGCTCAAGTGACGGAAAATGTCGGAGTGCCTGGAAAATATGCGTACTTGATCGGTGAGGCGCTTGCAGGGGAGGACAATGAAGTTGCTCATATAGACCTTTTAATAGGCGACAAGGAAGGACCTGTCGGAGAAGCTTTTGCTGCTGGTTTATCTCACCTTTCCAGGGGGCATACACCGCTTTTGGCTGTTATAAGGCCTAATTTGCCTCCTAAACCACATACGCTACTTGTGCCAAAAGTGACTATAAAAAACCTTGAGGATACAAACAAGATTTTTGGGCCAGCGCAAGCTGCAGTGGCGAAGGCTGTTGCAGATGCTGTAGAGGAAGGGATTATTCCGAAAGATAAGGTGGATGACTGGGTTATCGTATGCAGTGTTTTTGTACATCCGCAAGCGAAGGACTACCGTAGGATATACCATTACAATTATGGAGCAACTAAACTTGCTTTAAAAAGAGCTCTAGCGAAGTACCCGCCCTTAGAAAAGGTTTTCTATGACAAGGACAGGGCTAAACATCCAATAATGGGATTCAGAGTGCCACGCCTGTGGAGACCACCGTACTTACAAATTTCGCTTGACATACCAGACTTAGAACGAAATAAGAAGATTATAGCACAGATTCCAAGAAGTGACAGAATAATCTTAGAAATGGGTACACCGCTCATAAAAAGGTATGGAACAAAAGTGATAAGTGAACTGAGGGAAATAGCCAGAGACATATTCTTCGTCGCGGATCTGAAAACTTTAGACGTGGGAAAGGTTGAGGTCGACTTGGCTTACGATGAAACAGCAGACGCTGTTGTTGCCGCTGGACTGGCACCTGTTGAAACGCTTAACGCCTTCACCCATGAAGCAAAAAGACTTGGAATATATGCTGCGGTAGACATGCTAAATGTGGAAAATCCCATCAAAAAGCTTAGGATGCTTAAGGAATTCCCTGACATAATTATTTTGCATAGGGGAATAGATCAAGAAACTGGGAGGACTCTCGGTTTAGAGCTTATCCAAGAACTGCGGGACACCTTCCAAGACAAGCGGTTTCTAATAGCTGTAGCGGGTGGAATCGTGCCAGAAACAGCAAAAGAAGCCCTAGAAAAGGGTGCAGACATAATTATTGTTGGAAGGTATGTGACACAGTCTAAGGACGTTGAACGTGCTGTAAGGGACTTTCTTGAATTAACGCCTGAAACGCGACAAGATATAGACTTGTTCAGGGTGCACGTAGAGTAACGCTTGCTCCAGAGATTTTCATAAATCCTTAATAGAGAGATATTCAACTTTCATAACATCATCGGAGAGTCCACAATTGGCTAAGTTTAAGATAATCATATCAGACCCGGAAACGGGAACTTCGAAAACTGTTGAAGTAGAAGAAACACGCACAATTCCGTTGATTGGAAGAAAAATGGGCGAAACAATAGACGGTTCAATAATGGGTTTACCAGGTCATAAATTGCAAATAACAGGGGGCTCAGACAAGGATGGATTTCCAATAAGGTCAAACGTTCACGGCGGAGTCCGCAGAAGAGTGGTGCTGAGCGGAGGAATAGGTTTTAACCCTCAAAGCAAAGGAGAAAGAAGAAGAAAAACGGTTCGTGGAAATGTAATAACAGACGAAATAGTGCAAATAAACATGAAAATAGTGGAGAAGCCCAAACGACCGAAAGAAAAGAAGAAAGCAAAGGAAAAAGAAGAAAAACCTAAAAAGGAAGTTGAGGAAGAAGCGCAAGCCACAAACAGCGCTTGAAAGGGATTAAGATTTATTAACTCGCATAATTTAATCCTTCACCAACTTGTAATGTTTATGGGAAAGTAAAATGAGTAGTGAAAAACGCAAAGCTTCACCGAAACAGCCTGAAGTGAATATTGGCACTATAGGTCATGTTGATCATGGCAAAACAACATTAGTGCAGGCGTTAACTGGCGTTTGGGCGGCAAGACATAGTGAAGAGTTGAAGAGGGGCATAACAATAAAGCTAGGTTATGCGGACATGCCTGTCTATAAATGCTCAAAATGTGAGCCGCCGAAAAGCTATTCTACAGAACCAGTTTGTCCCTACTGTGGTTCAAAAACAACATTTACACGGGCAGTCAGTTTTGTTGATGCCCCGGGTCATGAAGCACTAATGGCGACTATGCTTTCCGGAGCAGCAATCATGGATGGAGCAATACTTGTAATAGCTGCGGATGAGCCGTGCCCTCAGCCGCAAACGAGAGAGCATTTGGCAGCTGCTGAAGTTGTTGGTATAAAAAACATAGTTATTGTACAAAATAAAATTGATATTGTTGACGAGAAAAGGGCTCGTGAAAGTTATAAGGAGATTAAGAACTTTGTTAAGGGGACAATTGCGGAAAAGGCCCCCATAATTCCTGTTTCAGCTCAACGCGCTGTGAACATGGATGTTCTCGTTCAGGCAATGGAAGAGTTTATACTAACGCCAAAAAGGGATGAAACGAAACCTCCGTTAATGTATGTGGTTCGCTCATTTGATGTTAACAAGCCGGGCACTCTCATTAAGAAGTTGGAAGGAGGAGTTATCGGAGGCACAATACTGCAGGGTAAATTTGTGGTTGGAGAGGAGATAGAGATTCGCCCAGGAATAAGCTCAGAGGGAAAAGGCGTCTATAACCCCTTATTCAGCGAGATTGTTAGCCTGCATGCAGGCGGAACAAGTGTAAAAGAAGCCTACTGCGGCGGGTTGGTGGGGATAGGAACTTTGTTGGACCCGTCGTTTTCGAAAGCGGATGGATTAACGGGAAACATGACTGGAAAAACAGGTATGCTCCCCGTAACGCTGTCGGAGTTAACCTTGGAAACTCATATTCTTGAGCGTGCCGTCGGAACAAGAGAGCTGGTGAAGGTTGAAAAAATAAGCATGGGTGAAACCCTACTCCTACATGTGGGTGCGGCAATAACCGTTGGAAAAGTAACTTCAATAAAAGGGGATGCCGCTACACTTCAGCTTTCAAGACCAGTTTGTGCACAAACAGGCTCAAGAGTTGCAATAAGCAGAAAATTGGCAGGAAGATGGAGACTTATAGGGTACGGAATGATAAAGTAACATGTCGCCAGAAACAAAACCTGCAAAGAAAACTTTGAAGATACTTTTGGATTCAAATGCCTTGTTTGTTCCACTTCAATTTAAAATCGATGTTTTTGAGGAGTTAAAAATGCTCCTAAACAGAAATTTTGAACTTGTTTTGCTTTCGCCAATCCGGCGAGAACTTGAAAAACTTGCAGAGAAAGGTTCACCGAAAACGCGGAAAAATGCTTCTTATGCCTTGAAAATAGCTGAAAAATGTAGATTAGTTGAAGTGAACGAAAAGTTTGTGGATTCTCCAGATGATGTCATTGTTCAGATGGCTCGGGAATGGAATTGCCCAGTGTTTACAAACGATAGGCAGCTTAGAAAGAGGCTAAGAAATATAAATGTGCCAGTTATTTATGTGAGGCAAAAGTCACGTTTAGAAATTGACGGGATGATATAACCCTTGTTTAAACTTGTAACCCTTGAAGATACGATTCGCATCCCACCTGAAACCTTTGGCAATCCCTTAGAGGCAGTGGGGTACCAGCAAGTGAAGGCAAAATATGAAGGAATGGTCGATGAAGAATTAGGGTATGTTATAGCCGTGACCGACGTAAAGGTAAGCCCTACTGGAAAGATAATTCCAGGCGACGGAGCCGCATACCACAAAGTAAGCTTTTCACTGTTAACGTTTTACCCCAAAATTCAAGAAGTAGTGGACGGACAGATTGTAGAGATTGCTGATTTCGGAGCCTTCGTACGCATAGGACCAATTGACGCCTTGCTTCACGTTTCACAACTTATGGATGACTTCATTTCTCACGACGAAAAACAAGGTGTTTTGTTAGGGAAAGAAACGAAACGAAAATTGACGAGTGGAGACCAAGTCCGCGTTCGAATAACAGCAGTTTCACTCGGTAGAGCTGGAAGCTCTGGAAAAATAGGCGTCACAGCTCGACAACCCTTCCTTGGCAAGCTAGAATGGGTTGAGAAAGAAGTGCAAAAAATAAAGGAAACAGTGGAGAAAAAGGCAGCGGAGAAAGAGGAAAAAAGGGCAGAAATAAAGGGGTGATTAAATGAGTGAAAAAGCTTGTTCAACATGCCGCTTCATAACCACGGGAAACATCTGTCCAAGATGCAGAACACCAACCCTAAGCGATGATTTCAGCGGATTGATAATAATATTTGACACCGAAGGTTCAGCCATCGCGAAAGTCATGAACATCAAAAAGAAAGGGCGTTACGCATTAAAGGTTAGATAAATGGTTATCAGATACACTCTTACACCAGAACTGCGTAGAAAACTTAAGGAACCCATCGGCACACTAATTCGAGGCTCATTCGCTGAAACGATGAAGAGATTCAAGGATATAGTAGAGAAGGAAAAACCATCAAGTATAATCTCCGTTGGAGACACCGTTTCAAAAAACCTTGTAAAAAACCACATGCTTCCTCAACTGTCAATCGTAGATAACAGAGTTATGAGAAGAAGCATACAGCCAATTCCACTTGCAGCGGAGAAAACCATCTACGTTAAAAATCCCCCGGGAACAATAACAGAAGAAGCCCTCAAAGCAATTCAAGAAGCCTTGAAAAGCAACAGCCGTGTCAAAATAGTTGTGGATGGAGAAGAAGACTTGCTAACACTTATTGCTGTGTTATACGCGCCCGAAAACTCCTTTATCGTGTATGGCCAGCCGTATAAAGGAGTTGTTGTGGTTAAGGCCACGCGGGAGAAAAAGGCAGAAGTTGCGGGAATCCTAAAAGCTATGGAAAATGTTCGAAAAGCTAAATAAAGAGGATATGGTTCAAGTCAACACTACACGTGAGGAAAAGCATGAAAGTTAAAATAGTATCAAAGAACGAAAATCTCTTACTGAAACGGAGAGAAGTCTATTTCCAAGTGGAACATAACCAAACAGGCAGCACACCGCCGAGGCTTGAAGTTAGAAAAGCAATTGCCAACACATTAAAAACGGATACAGATTTGGTTTTTGTTAAAAAGTTTGAAACCAAAACAGGGACACATATAGCCGTTGGAGTAGCAAACGTTTACAATTCTGTTGAACAAGCAAAGCTTATTGAACGCGAATATGTTATTAAAAGGAATGCCCCGCCTGAAAAACCAGAAGAAGAGGAAAAGGAATAAGATATGTCTGAAAACGTAGAAAAGGCACCAGAAGAAAAGGAGAAAACAGAAAAAACCGAGAAAAAGAAGAAGAAAGAAAAAGGCATTTTCTCACTGTATAAGATAGAAAACGACAAAATTCTAAGGCTACGTCCAACATGCGAACGCTGTGGACCAGGATATTTTATGGCTGACCATGGCGACAGATACACTTGTGGACGCTGCGGTTTCACACGATACAAACCGGTTGAAAATCAAAAATAAACACCTTTAAATCATGCGACGCCATGATAAATTCTGATGGTTTAGATGATTAAGGTAAATGTTTCTGTAACAAATGTTTCTGCTGAACGTTTTTGGGATATTCGAAAACCTGTTCCACCAATTCAAATAAACACCAACCTTAATCTGGTTGCTGTAGAGAAGAAATCAGAGGGCATGTTGGAGGTGCCTTTTGTTTTAACAGTTAATTATAATCCTTCAATAGCGCAGATAAGTCTGAAGGGAAGGGCTTTTGTGGCTGGAGATAAAGATGAAATCGGTAAAATCTATGGAGATTATAAAGAGAAGAAGCCACCGCCACCAGTCATAGTGCAGTCAATTTCCAACGTCGTCTTTGTAGAAACTGTACTCATATCCAGAACTTTAAATATTCCGCCACCGATTCCTTTACCGCAAATTCCAGTTAAGAAGCCTTCGGAAAAGAAGCCTTCAAAGCTAGATTATAGTGCCTAAAAACGGCTTTCTTTCTGCTTTTTTACTTTAATGGCACGTACATTGAAGAGCGTGATGCACCTATGCCAGGGGTTCCATGTTTTACAGGTTTGTTAGTTATTGCAAATTCGCCTAAGCAGTGTCCAATCATTTCTGGTTTTATTTCAACTGGAACAAAGTTTTTGCCATCGTGAACAAGAAGTCTGAGACCAACCATTTCGGGTAGAACAACCATGTCCCGCACGTGCGTTTTGACTATCATGTTGCCTCCTTTTCTATTAGTCTCCTTTGCCTTCCTTATTTTTCCAAGAAGTGCCCTCTGTTCTGGTGTCAATCCACGATGGAGGCTTCTTCTCTGTCGGGATGGAAGCAAGTTGATAAACTCATCCATGGACATACTCTGCAATTGGTCAAACGTATATCCACGGTACTTGAATTCCCTTGGCATTTTTCATCACTGTATTGTTTAACGTTAAATGCTATAAACTTTCTTGGCTGCTACTGCCATATTACTTTCTCTTCCTCTTTTTTTGCCCAGCGCTCTTCGCTGCGATTAATCCGACTTTTTGTCCGGGTGGAGCGTGACGCGAAACCGTTGTCACTTTTCGTGCACTTTTCTTGCTGCTACCATATGGGTGCACAGCAGCAATCATCGCCCTTCCACGGGTTCGCGGATACTTATGTCCTTTCGCCTTCATAAGGTGGAATTTTGCACCTGCCTTTAGGAAGGGTTTCTCCGTTCTGCCAGCGCCTGAAATCACACCAATTGTTGCTCTGCAGTGGTCATTCAAATATTTGGTTTTCCCTGAAGGAAGCTTTATTATTGTTCCCTGAGGCGTGTGCGCCACGACTGTTGCGTAGGCTCCGGAAGACCTTGCAATTTTGCCGCCGTCTCCCGGATGGAGTTCTATGTTGCACACCATGGTGCCTTCTGGAATTCTGCCTACTGGAAGGATGTTGCCCACCTCATTTGATGCTCTTCCACCCATCTGTATTTGTTGGTCTACGTAAACTCCTTCTGGGACTACTGTGTAGCATGTCTCTCCATTTTCAAATCTTATTAATGCAAGTGGGGAGCCCCGTCCGGTGTCGTGGAGAAAATCTTCAACTACTCCTTTTACTACTGTTTCAAGATGTTCTTTTGTTGTTAATGGGTATTGTACTGGGGCAACTCTTTTGTGGGTTGAAGCTCTATACGTAGGTCCGCCGCGTCCGCGTCTTTGAACACGAATTCTTTTTCCCATTGCTCATTCACTTCACATTTATTTTATAATATTCCTAGCTTGATTGCGACATCAGCCGCTTTGTAATCTGGATGAAGTTTGATAAAGGCTTTCTTTTCTCCTCTTGGTGTGATGAGGAGGTTAACCTTTTCAACTTTTACTTCATAAAGTTCTTCAACCGCCCTTTTCACGTCGATTCTTGTTGCTTTGAGATTGACTATGAAGACTAACTTGTTTTCTTTTTCAACCATTAGGCTTGCGGATTCCGTCATCAATGGATATAATATTACTTCGTAGGGGTCCATTATGCGTTTTCGCCTCCACTGTAAAGTTCGTTCAGTCTTTCAATTGCACTGCTTGTCCATATTGTTAGTCTTCCCGGATGCGTTCCGGGAGCAAGGATTTCAGCATTTAAATTGTCAACGGTGACAATGTCTACGCCTGGTACGTTTCTTGCAGCTTTTATTACCCCTCTGTTTTCAGCCACAACTATGAGGGGGCCTACGGCCTGCTTTATTTTTCTTCCTCTGCGTTTGCCTTTTCCAGCTCGAATTTTTCTGCTGTCCCGCACTCGATAAATGTCCGACAAGACTCCGAGGTGTATGAGGGTTTCCTCAACCTCTTTTGTTTTCTTTACTTTTTCAAGTTCATCTGTGACTATTAACGGGATTTGTGGAGCGTCTTCAATGGAGTGGCCGCGTGAAGCCACGATTTTTTTGGATGCTGTGGCAGCTATTGCTGAAAATAAGGCGAGGCGTTTTTCTTTTTTTGGGATTCGTTTAACAATCTTTTTTTCGGAGGCTGGCGGATGTGCCGCTCTTCCACCTACTGTTCCGGGGGCAAGGGCTCCTCTTCCTCTCTGCCCCTTGAGTCTTGGTATTCGGGCTATGCCTAAGCCTACGCCTCTAGATTCTGCTGTTGTTCTTTTTCCAGCCATGGGGTCTCTGCCTTGGGGTTGGAACCTACTTGATTGTATTGCTAGGACGGCCCGTTTTATAACGTCTGGTCTTAACGGTGTTTGAAAAATTGGTGGAAGTGTTATCTTTCCGATTGGTTTTCCATTGAGGTTGAAGATTTTCGCTGTTTTTTTGGCCATCTGTTTTCACCGTTTATTTTCCTTGAGGGGATTCGAGGGATATGTATGTGATTTGTTGTGGTTCTGCTATTTGTTTTGGTGGGCGTGCCGGGTATCGCAGTTTTATTGGTCGTTTTTCTGGTCCTGGTACGCTTCCGTCTAATATTATGTAGGGTCCTCGAATTACGCCGTATCTTATGAAGCCTCCTTTCGGTGTTATTTCTTTTCCATCTGTGCCTATTTTTAGAATACGTTTATTGCGTTCTGTTCTTTGGTGGAAGCCCATTTGTCCGGCTCTTGGGACACTGTACATTACATGTGTTGGTTTCCACGGGCCTAAGGTTGCTATGCCTCTTTTTGTTTTTCTTGCTTTGCGTTGAAGTATTCTTACTCCCCAGCGTTTTACTGGTCCTTGGAAGCCTTTTCCGATTGATACGGCTATTACGTCTAGGTGTTGGCCTTCTTTGAATACTTCTGTGGGCGGTATTGTTTTTCCTAGTAGGCTTTTTACGTATTCAAGTTGTTGTTGGATTGTGCCTCCGCCGATTTCTATTTCCATTGCGTCTGGCTTTTTCTTTGACACGCTGGCTTGTTTCGGCTGGGTTATGGCAATAACGCGGAGTTTTGCTACGTTATCCAAGTTTTCTTCGATTTTTTTGAGGTTTTCTTCTGTGTTGAAGTTTTCAGGTATTGTGAATACACGTTCTAGTTCTTCTGGCGGGTCTTTCATCCAAGCCTCTGTTAGGGTTTGGAGACCGTAGGGATTTTTTGTGTAGGCTCTTATGGCGCATATAAGCAGGGGTGGTGTTTCCAGGACTGTGGCTGGGCGAATTACTTCTTTGCCGTAATTTGGTGAACGTTTTCTGTATTCGACAGCGAATACATGGGTCATACCAGCTTTATACCCTACAAAACCTAGAAGTCTGGGCGTGTCTGTCTCTATTTTTGGCCAGTAGCGTATTCTAGCCAGTATGTGTTTAGCGCGTTTCCTAGGTAAATAGGCAAGTGAACCGCGTTTTGGTGCGTGTTTTTTTCTGTGACCCATTGTTTTCTCGCTTCGCGTCTTTTAGGAATGAGAACATTAAGTTATAAACGTTACCATTGCGCTTTCGGTTCGTAACACGGAATTGACTACCACTATAGTTTTTCTGCATAGAAACGTTATTTGGAGCCAAATATGTTTGGTTTCATTGAGGTTAGAAAGCTATGGTAAACTTTAAATGTCAGAGGGGTTCAGAAACAAAATGATGTTTGAAGGTTTCGTGGAGATTTAGATGGAAAAAATTGGAGATGAAATGTCTGAGAAAGGGATGAGTGGGTACTTTTCTGCGTTTTTAAGTAGAATTGGCGGTGTTTTCTTGGCGCCAGATGCTGCCTTTAAGCAGATTATTGCTGATAAAGTTGGGGTTTGGGAGCCTTTCCTTCTTATTCTCTTGTTGGTTGGGATTGAAGGTGCTGTTTTCGCCTCGTTTGTTTATCGAGTAATTTTAGCTATTGCGGAGTCTCTTAGTTATCTTACTGGCAATGTGCCTTTAGGTCTTCTCGGCGCTATTCCGTGGATCATGGTAATTTTGATGGTTGTGGTGGCTTTGATTTTTTGGATTGTTGTTGCTGGGATCGCGCATATCAGTGCAAAATACATTTTCAAGAGTGAGGGCTCCTTTGTTCAGCTGCTGAAGCTTTATGGCTATTCGCTTACTCCTTATAGTTTAGTGATTCTGGGCACCGTTCTGCTTGGGATAAGCTGGGCTACGTGGCCCCTTTCAATGTTCTTTAACATTGTGGCAACCTTCTGGGTTGTTCTTTTGATGGCTGTTGCCGTGAAGCATAACTACAACATTGACGTCGGGAAAGCTTTTATTTCGTCTTTTATTGGTCCGATGGTGGTTTGGCTGATAATAGTGAGCATTTTTTGGGCTTGGCTGTGGCTTATCATAAGCTCGTTTGCAGGAGGTTTCGTCTAAAATGGCTATGGCAAGAACTATTTTAGGTGGAGTTTTCGTTGCGATTTTGTTTGTTGGAGTTGTTTATGCTGTGGTTTCTCCTACGCTTCAGCCTATTAGTTTTCCTCGCTTTGAGATTCCATGGCTCGGTGTTGAAGGGGAACGGATGGTTGACCGATACAGTTTGGTCAAAGAAACGAATGTCTCTGACTCTGTGAAGTTTGTTGACTTAAATGTCACACTAAAGTTTGGCGGAATCAACTTGCTTTTTTCCAACGACCCTTACCTGGCTTGTGATGTTAGCTTCGAACGTAGCGTCAATGTCTCTGAGCTTGAAATTAGCTATGACGAGTTGGATGGAGGACAAGTCTTGCAAGTTGGCGTATGGGATGAGGCAGGAAGGCTTAATCTAACATTAGGGAATGGCTATCTATATAATGGGACTTTTCGATTGAGAATTGGAGGTGTAATGATGACTTTGGGACGGCATGCCAATGTCAGCAGGTTTGTTGTTTCCATAAAATACTTCGGCGGCTTATTCCTAGAGATAAATGATGATGCTTCCTTTGAACAGATTGATTTAAGTGTTGATATTGGAGGACTGCAGTTGGTTGTTGATGCTGAGAGTCTAAAGGACAGTGGAGCGATAAACGTGAATGTCAATGTTGGCGGGTTTTCTATGAGCGTTGATGTTAACACAAGCGAAATTGGAGTAGGCTTGGACGCGGCGGTTGATGTGGGTGGACTCACCGTTAACCATGAAGACTTTCAGGGGCAACTGTCCCAGAGAATGTGTTCACTTAAAACTGTGGGATACGATGGCGCAACGAACAAGCTGGATGTTAAAGCCACGATTGGGCTTGGTGGAGGAACACTCCAGAAAGGCGCACAGTATGGATTTCCAATTTCTCAGGTATAGGAATGCTTAGTATTTTCTAGCAGTATTTGGAGTTGAGGATATTATCAGTTTCTGGTAAGTGTTAAATTTGGGAGTGTATAGTCATTTTGGGGATTCGGCGTGTCGGATGTTGCCTCTGAGATTGCTGGCGCTCTTTTCCGTTCTGGCTGTTTAAAGTTTGGAATGTTTAGGATTAAGTCTGGAGCTTTAAGCCCATACTACATTGACCTTGCGTGTTTGCTTTCTTCTCCCAAGGATTTTTGCTGTGTTGCGGATGCAGTTGCAGACGAGATTAAGAGGATTATGGCTTTTGATAGAATAGATAGGTTAGCTTCGATTGAGTTGAAAGGCGCTCTGCTTCTGCCCAGTATAGCTTGCCGATTGAATTTGCCGTGTGTTGTAGTGAGGAAAGCGGAGAAAAAGTATGGGGTGACGGGAAGGATTGCTGGAGGAACTGTGGTTAAGGGAGAGCGTATACTGTTTTTTGATGACGTGGTTACTGAGGGAATGTCTAAGGTTGAGGGAATAAAGCCTCTTGAGGAGTTTGGTGCCCATGTTGACACTATTATGGTTGTGGTGGACAGAGAGCAGGGCGGCAGAGAAAACATTGAAAGATTAGGTTATAAGTTTCGCGCTTTAACAATGATTACCGAATTAGTTAGGTGTCTTCTTCAATCCTTATATATTTCAGAAGAGCAGGCCGATGCTGTTTTGGATTATGTTAAAAAGTCTTAGCTAATCAATGTGGTATCTAGTCTAGGTTGCATGCGCTGGAACGGTATAGTGTTTAGCTCTAGTCCTCTTTTTGCACTAAGTAGAATAGGTTTTCGTCTGGGTCAGTGAATAGGGCTGCGTATCCACCCCAATATTGTTTTTTGGGAGGTTCAATGAAGTTTACGCCTTTCTCCTTTAGCTTTTCATATTCCTCATCGAGGTTTTCAACGGCGAAGTAGATGTTGGGTGCACCTTCTTTTCGTCCCCTTTTCCCGCCGAGCATTATTGCAAATGTTATGGTTCCGGGCAAGTCGAAAATCACATAGTATGACCATTCCCTTTTTATTTTTAGCCCAAGTATGTCACGGTAAAAGGCAATGGCCTTTTTCATGTCGGTCACTTTAATCTCAAGCCAGCTAACCCGTTCAATCAATTTGTCGTTCCCTCTATTATGATTTTAGGGCAACTTAATATTATAATTTTGTGAAGAGGATTAGTGTGGTTTTGGTTTAAGGGAAAAAGTTTACCTAGTCTATTTGATTCCTTCGTTTAAGTAGCAGTAGCCTGTTTCTACTTTTTTCTGCATTTCTTCTGTCCATTTGTCAATGCCTATGGTTTTAATTTTCCTCAATCCCTCTCTCGCTTTAGGCCCATATTTTTGCAGTTTTTCGCATGTTTCCATTTCAACGCATTCCGCACACGTGTTGTAGGCTTTTTGTTTGCAGCATTCACGCACTGCACAGTTTGGGTCTCCGCCACCCTTTACGCAGCCTTGGCATTCACCAAACATTTTGACGAAGCCATCCATGACGTTTTCGAATTCTCCGTAGTGTTGGAATGCTGGTTCCCATTTTGCCAGTTCTGCAGTGAATTTGTCAAAGCCGTAAGCGGTTATAATCTTTCGCAGGTTTTCGACTGCTTGCTTTATTCTTCCTTGATATATTCCGCAGGCGCCGCAGTACAAGCCACAATAGCCCAGCAGATTTTCAGGATTTTCATTCAATAGTAAACACCCTTGCCATACTGCTAAACTTTAAGTTGTAATTAAGCTTTGTTTATGTAAATGAGGAAAAGGATGAAAAGCTTGCGAATTCAAGATTCTGTTCGCGTTTACGGTTTTTCGGAATTTTCGGCGGGATGCTCTGGTGCACACTTAAAATCATATTTTACCGGAGTGAATTTGGAGTGTCATTTCCTAGGTTTCAAAAATTAGTGCGCGATAAAACCTAATAAGAGAAGTTTTTCATACCCTAGAAGGGATTGATTTGAAGGGGACAACCTATGAGCTCTCGGGATTTTATGTTGAGGGGAATTGATCTTCGCGGTTTAGTTATTATGGATGCTGGTACCGGCGCAGCCAATACGACACTTTGGCTGGCTGAAAAACTGAAGGATGCTGGCGGTGGAAGAATCATCAGCATTGACAAGGATCCAGAAACTTTTCCTGATGCCAAAAGAAAATTGGGTGAACTCGCAAAGCTGGTTGAGTTTGTAGAGGCTGATCTTACGTGTATGCCGCAAGTTGAAAGCGAATCGGTTGATGTGATTGTCTGTCATGCCACCATATGCGCTGTTAACGATAGACCGCTCAAGGCTGTAAAGGCTTTGGCTGAGTTTACAAGAGTTCTCAAGAAGGGTGGTTGGCTAATAATCGATGACGAGTATCCTCTTCCTAAGGCATCGAAGCCTGAAGAAGAAGTGCAGGTTGGAAGGTGGCAGACGTATAAAGCGGTGGCCGAGCTTGTGGGAGGAGAGCATTATACGGAAATATACCCAGAAGAGTTAGAGTTCGCAGTGAAGTTGGTTGGGTTTAGAGACATTGAGTGGAAGAAGTTTGAAGGACCTCCATTATCAGAAGAGGCCATGAGCGAATGGAAAGAGGAGATGCCCGAAATGATTAATAAAATAGACGAGGAGAATCTCAAGGTAGCATTCAAGAAAGCAATTGAAAGGATTTGGAAAAAATACGCAAATCAAGGGGGAATTTTTCCTCCTTACTATGTGTTACGTGCACGCAAGGAATAAATATCTTGAATCTGGATAACCAAGGGGTAGTAAGGGGTTTTAAGGTTTGAATGTTCAAAAAGCTATAGCCTTTGTTGAAGAAAACGGGACGGAACTGGAAAGGTATAGGTTAAATTATCTACTTGGCAAGGAGAGAAATGATGAGGTCCCACTGAGATATTTGACGGGGCTTCAGAACGATGACGGAGGCTTTCTCTATAACAACGAGAAGGGTAAACCCAGCAGTATCAATTTCACAAGTGCGAACTTAAGTCTCATGATTGAGTTGGGATTGGCTAAGTCGGATGTTTGCAGAAAAACCCTAGAATACCTCATAGATGTTCAATGTGAAGATGGAAGCTGGGACGAAAACCACGCTATAAATCAGTATAATCCGCCGTTCTGGAACATGCCGGGAGATTTGAAAACGAAGATGTGGCTGACCGCGAGTATCCTAAACTACCTGATTCAGCTTGGTTATGGAGAATCTGAGGCTGTGAGAAAGGCAACGCGGTTCCTTCTCAAAAACCGAGATGAGGATGGGAGGTTTTTTGGTTTTCTACATTCAACATGGATATCAGTGGGGGCATTCGGACAGCTGGAAGGATTTAATTCTGAGGTTGTGAAAAAGGCGTTGAAAGCGATAGAGCGAAACATCGACCGCATGGAAGATGGAGCCACAGATTTTATCTGGTGCCTAGAATGTTTCCATGTTGCTGGAATCTCTAAAGACGACCCTGTGGTTAAAAGGTGCATCGAAAGACTGATTGAGTTACAGAGGCAAGACGGAGCATGGACATCAGCGGATGGAAAGGAATACACCGTTTCCACAACGGTTAGGGCATTAAGAATTCTAAGGATGTACAAAATCTGGTGAGCCGAAAAGTTGATAGAAAAAGGCTATTGATGTTTTTCAAGCAGTTCTTGGAGGATTTTTTGGGCGGCTTGTTCTGGTGTGTTTTGTGTGGTGTTTATGGTTATTTCTGGGTTTAGGGGTGGCTGGTATGGTTGTCCTATGCCTGGGACGGTTGGGGCTTTGCCTTTTAGGGCTCGCGCGTAGATTTGTTTTGGTGCTTTGTAGGTTTTTCCTCTTTTTGTTTCGCGTTGGATGCACACTTCTAAGGGGCATTCTAGGTAGGCTTCTATGAAACGTGGGATTTGTTTTCTTGCGTTTTCTCTGTAACGCCGTAAGTTGCCTGTTGCGTCTATTATGACGTTTACGTTGTTTTGGGTTAGGAGTTTGGCTATGTAGACGAGTGTGGCGTAGACTGTGTCGCGTTCTTCAAGCGTGTAAGTGGGTTTAGGAGTTAATACTTTACGCAGGGCGTCAGAAGGTAATAGTTGGGCGTGGATGCCTTTTTGTTTGAGAAGTCTGTGTAGGGCTTGGGAGACAACGGATTTGCCGCTGCCAGGCAAACCAGTAACCCAAACACACCAACCATTCATGAAAAACATTCTACGAAGCGGATTTAATAATTATTTCCTTCAAAAGCGGTCAATCTACTACAACTTCATAAGACCACACATGGCTTTGAACGGAAAAACACCAGCAGAAAAATCTGGAGTCACAAAACTACAACAAAACAAATGGTTAGTTGATCAAGAGGTCTAGAAGATAGACAATTTGTCAAGATACTGTTAAGTAATTCACTACGAAATCTAAACCCCCAAAAATAAAATAGGCTCGAATGTGTAGATCGTACGGGGTAAAATGCGCTATCTGATCATAGGCTATTATGCAATATGTCTTAGTCCGTTGTTATCTATACTTTTCTATTTCTCTCCAAAGTTCTCGATAGGACTGGGAAGCTGTGGCTATCTAGGATTACAAACATTAGTCATATTTGTTCAAGTGTGGGGGGTGGTTCTCTATCTCTCGGAATACAGAACAACAGAGCTATCATCTAAAACAGCCCCTTACATTTTATGGATAGGCATTCTTCTTATTCTTTGGGGATTCTTCATAACTTGGTATGCAATTAGGGTGTACGACTGGATGTTAAGACTTTATTCTTATAACTATGCACTTCAAAGGAAAAATGTTCTTTGCAAAAAGCCCCGACTGTTAACACTCACACCCCATGTCCCGAAGAGTTAACAGAACCGTTTTCCATAATGTTTATTAGTTGTTGTTTTGCTTTGGTTTGAGAAGCGTGAAAAATCATGTTGATTGTTCAAATTTCAGACATTCACTGCGGCCCCATGTTCAACCAGGAAACTTTCCGCACAGCCATAAAAGAAATTAACGCTATGTCGCCAGACGCAGTAGTCATAACAGGCGACTTAACAGAAGATGGCATACAATCCCAATTCAAACAGGCAGCAAAAGAACTCAAACAACTAAAGGCTAAAAAAGTCATATATGTAAGCGGAAACCACGACTATCGCTCTACGGGCTACCTACTCTTTAAGCAGTTTTTCCCATTCAACCAAATAACAGAAATTGGTGATGCCGTCATAATAGTGCTAAGCAGTGCAAGACCCGACAGAGACGACGGCGAAGTAGGCCACAGACAAAACCTATGGCTAGAAAACACCCTAACAAAACACAAAAACCACACAAAAATCGTGGCATTACACCACCACATAGTTCCAGTCCCAGACACAGGAGCAGACCAAATCACCATCATAGACGCAGGTGACGTCCTAAGAAGCCTAACAAAAACCCAAGCAAACCTAGTCCTATGCGGACACCGCCACAGACCATGGAGATGGCAAATAGAAAAAATGCAAGTAGTGCACGCTGGAAGCGTCTCATGTGAAAAGCTCCGCGGCTTCTTCTGCAACTCCTACAATGTTATAGAAATCAAAAACAAAAAAATCACGCCAAAACTAAAAATAGTCGGCGGAGGCTACGTAGACTTCAAAGAAATAGTGAAACACAGAGAAATCCTACAAGCCTCAGATATATCGCAGCACAGCAACTCCTTGGCACAAGAACCTTGAACTACAACCACATTTCACACATAAAACATATTTGGTTCCAAATAGAGGGCCTACACCCATTGCACACACAAAAAAGCCCCCGCACAACAACAACCGCATCAAAACCGCATCTCAAACATAAAATCCCTCAAAAACCCATAATCATCCACTCTAAACAAATGGCTGACGCAACCACAATCAGAACAGCCAAAATTTTTAACCGCAACGCCCTTCTCACCCAACTTTCCTGCAATCTTACACTCCTCAGCCTTATCCGCCTCTTTATAAAACACCTTCACAACCTTTACAGCATCATTATCAAGCAGATAATCGATATGCCAAAACTTCCGCTTAACCCTTCCAAGATGCCGCTCTACCCGCTTTTCAAGACTGTTTTGAGCAGAACCCACATAAGCATACAAGCCCTTCTCAAAACTTATGCTCCCTAAAGCACCAACATCCACTTCGATATCCTCATCAACCGAAATAACTAAAACATAGACCCCTTTCATGCTCATCTATCAGAACTATTCCCCTTATACCACTTCAAAATTTCCTCAACAGCCCTAACGGAATACCCTATCTCCCTAAGAGTTCTCTCTAAATCCTTAGCAAATTCAGCATCCAAACACAAACACCACAAACAGAAAAATAGGCAAAACCCTATTTATCCTTTAATCCTATACAGAAATATGCCAAACCAAAACCTACTTCGCCACGTAGCCTACTGCGGTCTATACTGTGGCTTATGCGCCCAAAGAAAACGCATACCAAGGCAAGCACGCCAACTACAAAAAAGCCTCCATGAAGAAGGCTTTGACGATTTCTATCAATACGTGCCGGAAATGAAGGAGATTTTTCCGCCCTTTTGGCGGTTTCTACAAGAACTAGCAAAATTTGATTGCACATGCAGAACAGGCGGCGGACCACCAGACTGCAAAATCCGCCAATGCACCAAACAAAAAAGCATCGAAGTCTGCACGCAATGCAAAGAATACCCATGCACGCTCATCCAAGCCCTAGCAGAACACTACCCAACACTAATCCAAGACGGAAAACGCCTACAAAAAATCGGCATAGAAAAATGGGTCAAAGAACAACAGGAAAGAGCCAAACGCGGCATAGTATACACGGACATACGCTATCCATGGAAAACCTAAGAGCCACTAATGTAAGAATTCACACGCTCCAAATCAAACTTTTCAAACTGCAAAACATTCCTTATAAAGTTAAACAGCTTAACACGGACATCCCTGCTGAGACTAGGATACCAAACAGGCGAAGCCACAACCAACCCACGCCAAGCATAAAACGGCTGAACAACCTCCAAAATCTCCCGGTCCCCAGTCTTCCGCAAATAATTCTCCCAGAAAAGCCTAAACAAACGCTCAAAAACCCCAGCCAACTCGCCATACTTCTGCAAAGAATAAAAAATATAGTTAATCGTCATGGCGGTAACATCATCCGCAGGCTCACCCCACTCACCACGGCTTCTATCCAAAACAGTGAAATCCACGCCTTCATGAAACATCACATTCCACGGATGAAAATCCCCATGCACTTGACAAAGCCTATGAGCTTTACGCTTAAGACTCCAACGCCAAACAACACAGTTCCGCTCAATATCAACCAAATCAGACTCGCTAACAAAATCAAGTTCAGACGGATAACTATCCAGCAACCCCATAATACATTCACCATGTCCAACAAGCTCCCGAGCCCGCCTAACATAAAGCCACGGCGCCTCACGCTTAACCCCATGAATCTCAACAAGATAATCAGACAAAGCCAAACAACGCCGCTCATCCAACTCGCCTAATCGCCCAGTCTCCTTAATACGGTCCAAATCAAAACGGTAAAGCCTACCATCCACAAGCTCAGTAACAATGAAAAACTCGCCGCAATCTCCTAAAGACTTAATTCCTTCACCATCAATTGTAAAAGCGCCCACATCAACGGAACGCACGTGCCGAGGCAACTTGTTAAAAACAGAGTGCTGCCAAAGCAAAATTCCTGCACGGTCAGAAAAATGGTCATGTCCAAAACCTTCAGAATGCATAGTTTCCAAAACAACTCGTTTAGTCTCACTATTAACACTAAATTCAATAACGTAGGGAACACCGTAACCAAAACCCTTCAAATCCTCTTTAGCCTTTGCTTCCTTCTCCATGCCCAACGGAAAAAAGCGAGAAACCTTCACAGGTGCTTTATAAACTGAGGAAAGATATTCCTCTAACCTCTCAGTACTCAGTTTCAACAAGGAAACGTTAACCCCGAGCAAAAGTAATAACGAGTTAAAGTTAAAAAGGTAATGGACAACAGCTAAACAAGCGGGAAAACTATGGAAAAAGCTGAAATTATCAGCATAGCACTTATAACAATTGGCTTACTCATCCTATTGCATCATTTTATTCTCTGGCAAAAAATAGCAGATCTAAAGGACATACTACACCACGAATTCTTCGAAGCCGTAGTCCTCACCGCAGGCATAACACTACGGATAAGCACACACTACAACAAAAAAAGAAGAGCCCGGACATGAAACTCCTCGTCCACAGTGGAACCATAATCACAATGCACAACAAAAAGATAATTCGTCAAGGCGCAATCGCCATAGAAAAAGACACAATAGTCGAAATCGGAAAAACCCATGAACTAAAAAGAAAGTACGGAAGAGGCTATGAAAAAATAGACGCAAAAGGCAAACTCATCATACCAGGTTTTATCAACACTCATCAACATGCTGCCATGAGCTTGCTGAGAGGATACGCAAACGATTTACCACTCAAAGAATGGCTAGAAAAGTGGATTTGGCCTATAGAAAAACACATGACATCACACGACATCTACGTTGGAGCCTTACTAACAGCCGCAGAATCCATAATGAGCGGGACAACAACAGTCAACACTATGTACCATTACATGCCAGAAGAAAACGAGGCGAAAGCATTCGCAGAAGCCGGTCTGAGAGGAGTAGTCGGTCACGTATGTTTCTCATGGAGGAAAAAACAAGACAAAAAGGCACTCGAAGACTTGGCTAAAAACTGGCATAACAAGGCAGACGGATTAATCCGTGCCAGCGTAGACCCACACTCGCCATACACTGTTGACCCAGAATATATGAAAGAACTAAAAGAAATCGGCAAAGAACTAAACAAGAAATATGGCTCTGAAAAAGCACCAATAATATGGCACATACACGCAGCTGAAACCGACGATGAACCTGAAAAAATTCGGAAAGCCTTCAAAATACAGTTAAAGAATGGCATAATGGAATATTTAGACTCTTTAGGGTTTTTAGATGAACGCGTGATTGCCGCACATTGCGTGGCACTAACAAAAAGGGACATAGAAATCATGAAACAACGAAAAGTGAAAGTTTCACACAATCCAATTTCAAATCTGAAACTCGCCTCGGGTATAAGTCCAGTTCCAAAAATGCTCAAAAAGGGCATAACAGTCTCACTAGGCACAGACAGCCCATGCTCAAACAACACAGCAGACATGTTTGAAACCATGAAAACAACAGCCATCCTACATAAAGGAGTAAACAAAAACCCAACCTTAACGCCTGCACAACAAGTTTTAGAAATGGCAACCATAGAAGGCGCAAAGGCTCTGTCATGGGAAAAGGAAATCGGCTCAATAGAAACGGGTAAAAAAGCGGATTTAGCAATCATCAACCTTAACAAACCACACCTTTGCCCATTATACAACGAAGCCAGCCATCTAGTTTACGCAGCAAAAGCAGCAGACGTTGAAACAGTAATAATAAACGGCAAAATCGTTATGGAAAACAAAAAGTTAACAACATTAAACGTTGAAAAAGTTATGGAAATGGCTGAAAAAACAAAAAACAGCCTTCTAGAACGACTGGCACGTAACGTTAAATAGTTAAGATTGCAAATTGGCATAAAGAAGGAAGATTAAATGGAACACTTCAAAGTTAAAGATGCAAGTTTAGCCCCTAAGGGTCTTCTACAAATAGAATGGGCATCAAAACACATGCCAGTTTTAAGCCAGATCAAAAAAAGATTTGCTGAAGAAAAACCGTTGGAAGGCGTAACCCTTGGAGCATGCTTACATGTAACAAAGGAAACCGCAGTTCTCGTCGACGCTTTGCGTGCTGGCGGAGCAAAAGTTGCACTATGCGGTTCCAATCCGCTTTCCACACAAGACGATGTTGCAGCAGCCCTAACAGAAAAAGGCGTTCACGTCTTTGCTTGGCGAGGACAAACAACCGAGGAATACTACTCATGTGTTGAAAGAGTGATAGACCGTAAACCCGTAATAACATTAGATGATGGCGCAGACCTTGTTGGCACAATCCACAGCAAAAGGACGGAGGCACTTTCAAACATTAAAGGGGGAACAGAAGAAACGACAACCGGCGTCTTGCGTTTACACGCCATGGAAAGAACCGGAAACCTCAAATATGCAATAATAGCAGTAAACGACGCCTATACGAAATACTTGTTTGATAACCGCTACGGAACAGGACAAAGCACAATAGACGGAATCTTAAGAGCCACAAATGTTCTTTTGGCGGGCAAAAACTTCGTGGTCTGCGGCTATGGATGGTGCGGAAGAGGCATAGCCATGAGAGCAAAAGGAATGGGAGCAAACGTGATAGTCACAGAAGTAAACCCGCTTAGGGCACTTGAAGCGGCAATGAACGGATTCCGTGTAATGCCGATAGCCGAAGCAGCAACAATAGGCGACATCTTCGTAACCACAACGGGCGACCTAAACGTCATAAGAAAAGAACACATGCAAAAAATGAAGGACGGCGCCATGCTCGCCAACAGCGGTCACTTCAACGTGGAAATAAGCATAAAAGACCTAGAAGAAATGGCGGTTTCAAAAAGAAGCTTAAGACTAAATCTGGAGGAATACTCACTCGAAGACGGCAGAAAATTATACCTCTTGGCGGAGGGAAGACTTGTAAACCTGGCAGCAGCGGAAGGACACCCATCAGAGGTTATGGACATGTCATTCGCAAACCAAGCCCTCTGCGCAGAATACCTAGCCAAAACCGAAAAAATGCCGCCGAAGGTTTACCCAGTGCCAAAAACAATAGATGAAACAGTAGCGAAGCTAAAACTCAACGCAATGAAAATAAAAATAGATACACTGACAGGTGAACAGAAAAAGTATTTAGCAACGTGGGAAATGGGAACAATCTAGCTATAAAGCCGAAAAATATGGTAAACTTTAAAAGGCTCAAGTGGTAAACATGGCTAACATGTGGTGATGCATAAATGGTTAGTAAAGATCAAACAATAGGCGGAATAATATTCCTCGTATGCGCAGTAGTAGCGATACTATACACAATTGGTTTATTCTATTTCGGAAACCCACTTGACTGGAAAATTCAATTCACACTGGTCGTTATTCCAGTGTTTGTAGCGTTTATCGCCGTAATGGCTATTGGTGCATGGATAGGCTGGACTATGGCTACAACACCACCACCGAAACCAATAGAAGAAATCACGAGCGAAATAGAAGAGAAGATAGAAGAAGAAAAACCGCCAGAGGAAGCCGAGGAAGAGAAAAAACCCGAAAGGAAAAAGAAAAGCAAAAAATAACACGCTTTTAAACTCTCATTCAGTAGAAACCATATTCTTACTCATATTTTAAGTTGAAGACCAGCGGAAAGCCGAGGGATGAAATAATCTTCACAGTGTAGGTTTCACCATTTACATAAGTGCCATATAAGTAGACCACGTCCACGGTGCCGGGTGAAATAATGATGTTTTCCTTTAAGTTGCGTATACTATCATTTATGTAGGCTTCCATTATTTGAATGTTTACAGAAGCAAAACTTCTAACATAAACAGTCAAACAAGTATTATTGATGTGCACATATTCCAGCTGCAACGACTGCGCTGGAAACGCCGTTTTCACCTTCTCCGTTAGACTAGACATGAATTGATAAACAAAAAAGCCTGCAGTGATAGCTGTAATAAAAGTAAGCATTAAAGCAGCCATGGCAAGTTTCAAACAGTTTCACCTTCCGTGAAACGGATTGTGCCTTCAGAATTTATATAACGTTTATGAATTTGAAATTATGAAAAGCAATAAGTTTTACAACTTGAACGTTTTAAACACAAAATATAATGCAACGTAAACAGCTGCGAAACTAACCAGTTACGTTCTTAAGCATGCACGGCACTATTTTCTCGCAGACAATACATTCTTCAGGTATCTTTTCCTTTTTTGAACGTTTACTTAAATATCCGAAATAATGTGGACCCGCTTGTTTTTTCTCCATGGAGGACTCTCTTGCCTGCTTACTTTCGATTTTCTTTACCTCTAACTTTTGCTTCTCTTCACTAAAGGTAGTGTCTTTCTCTATCGTTATTTCCGTCAAACAATAGGGACACGCATCGTAAGGCTCCGCATTTTTAGAGCTTAAATTTTCAGCTTTTATGGGATTAGCAAAAATTCTCCCACATGATGGATTGGGACATGTAAAGCTCTGACTTATTGGTGCTTTTTCTTTTTTGTAATTGTTATATCCTCCTTCGCTACAATATCAGAGTCCAATGTTATAGTATTAATGAATCCAAAATAAGTATCCCAATTACTTGTCAGACGTAACAACAAACGATGGGGAGGCCAATTTTTTAAGGTCTTCCTCTCCCTCTGCATAGCCAGAGGCTATTAAAATGTCGCCTGCTTCTATTTTTGTGTCGGGCTTAGGTCTTACAAACTTATCTCTTCTCCTTATGGCAAGAACCCACATGCCCGTTTCTTCTGGAATTCGAGCGTTCCGTAAGGTCTTATTTGCGAGTGGGGAATTTTCAGCCACTTGTGCGTAGGTAACGGTTTCTTCGGCTTCTTCTATGGCAAGTTTTAACACTGGATGGGGCTCTATGCCCCTCAAAACAACTTCAGCTATTTCCGCGGCAGCATCTGCTATTTTTTCAGTCACCACGCCCAGCCTTATAAGACCGAGAAATCCCCTAGCTTCCTCAGGTTTAAACCGGCTTGACAAGACAAGCAGTTCAAAATCTGTATGTAATTTGTCCACATGTTCCTCAAGCCTTTGCACATCCTCGGCTAATTCTTTACTGTTTAATAGCAAGGAAGAGTATGCCAAATCCATCATCAGCTCAGAAGTATCCTTTAGCTCAACGAAGCTTTCCACAATTTTCTCAAACTGTTTTCGGCGTTTCCGTGACATTTTAATCCTCCAGTTTCCGAAGTTTTCCTTCAACAAGCTCTTTAAATTCCATAATGCCGAAGGGAGCTCCACGGGCGATAAGAACATCTCCACCTTTAATCTGTTCTGTATCTTTAGGGTTGATTATCCAGTCTTTGTTTCGGTGGATTGCAATTATGTCAACACCCATTCTTGCTGCTAGATCGAGTTCGCCTATTTGTTTGTCAATGAGTATTGAGCCTTCGTTAACTTTGGCTCTTGTTAGGCGTTCTTCAACTTTTTCAAAGACTTCGCTTACTATTGGATGTACGCCGATGTTCTGCGTAACTATTGCTGCGATGTCTGCGGCTGCATCCGAGATTTTGTCGGCGGCGGAGGCAACCTTGGAAACTCCTGTTAATGCTTCAGCGTCTTCAGCGTCTCTTGCGGCTATCATAATTTCCATTTCTAAAAAATAGGTTAACGTGTCAACTCGGCTTTCAAGTTCTAAAACATCTTCTGCAAGTTCTTTGTCATTAAATAATGCTGCTGAATACGCTAGGTCAATCATCAATTCAGAGAGGTTTTTCATCTCTAAAAATAGTTCTCTGACAGGTATGGGTTTGTATTCTATCCTTTCTAAGGGGGGCATATTTTTTGGGTCGCTCCGACCAAGAGAGTATAACGCGCGGAATATTTTAACTCTATCCCTCCAAATCAGCCTACCAAAGATAAAGCAAGGGAGATTACTGCACCTGACTTAGCTTTAGGATATTTCAGTGTTTAGCGATTTCCTAGTTACCATTCCTCGCATACAAAGGTCGTCTAAATATTCTACTTAGAACTGGTGTTTGCAGTTACTACCAACAAAGCCAATGTTACTGTTTCATACATGTTAAACTAGGACCTTCATCCTCTCCAGCCTCCGCCGAAGATTTTCCACAGCCTAATAGACATCCTCCTCCTTCTTGGTGCCCACGCACACAATCTTGCCAGTGGAGCATCAGGAAAACCACCCTAGGGCTTTCTATTCGGTACATCGCGGCTGGAAACTGCTCCGGCTTGTATATGAGTCTTCCGTCCATGGGAACCCGTTCGTGCACCTCTTCAAGATCAACTGGGGCGCCGAGGCTCCCAGAAGCAATGATGTTTGTTATCTGTATCTTAGGCTTTCTAGTGATGATTATGCCAGCCGCTTTCAGCTTCTTCCCCTTCTTTTAAACCGATTAAGCAACCCTAAATCACGTTGCTTCCGCGTAAACGCGTATGTCAAAAAGAAAAGGGGATATTTCGCGGTCCGATCAGCGCGTATGATATACCACCACTCCTCAGCTCCTAAGCCTTCTTTTCGTATTCACGGAATTTTTTTCCGCAACAGTCGTATTGCTTAACATGAATTTTGCCCAAATCCCACTCCTTGACCGGTTTTTCGACTTCTTTTCCACACTTAGGACACTTTGCCATTTGCAGTCACCTCCTTTAAGGGAGATTGAAGTAAAAAATAGGGTACTATTAGGCAACAGTCCATGCGTCCAGTTAGCCTACCACTCTTCTTCTTTCTTTTCTTTCTTTTCTTCCTTCTTCTTTGGTTTCTTCTTCTTCTTCTCGGACATACTTGTCACCTCCCATGGGTTTTTATGCGGGGTCCTCACCACTCTTCCTCTTCTTCAGGCTCTTCTTCCCAGTCTTCTTCCTCTTCTTCTTTAGCTCCGCCAGACATCATTCTCATCCCGAGAGACGGTAGCTTCGCAGTATTCAAATAAGAATTGCGTAGCGGAAAAACAGAACCGAAAAATGAACTCCTTCCAGCACATAAATAAAAGCGAACATATTTTGACCAAAAGGACACAATTTGATGCTTTAAATTAAGAGAGACCGCGTTTCTTTCTCTATCTGCCAAAAGAGAACTAAGATTTGGTGATGGAAAGAATTGCTTGTGAAGTATGTGAGACGTCTTCGTAGCCATATTTTATCTTCTATTTTCTGTTAAGAATGGAATTAACCTTTGCAACAGCTCTGTATGCCTTCATTAAGCTTTTTGAAAAGTCCGTTCCTACCCATTTTTCATAAAAAGTAGCTACTTTTTTACTGTTGTGAATCTTCTTCTGTTCCTTGAAAGCAAATCGCGCAGCCGCCGTACCTCGTGTTCTTCCTCAAGAGCTTTAGCATAGATTTCTTTGCAACATCCATTTATGTCAGAAAGTTCACTTTCAACTCGTTGTCTTGTTTTCTTCTAAAAGTCTTTCGATCGAACCTTTGTTTACAATAACTACTCGCGGAATAACTTTGACATCTTCTTGGATTTCTTTAATAAAGTCTGTGAATTTCAAAGCGTCAACTAGCTCGTTGTTCTTATCAAAAAGTGAATACTTCTGAGAAAAGGCATAAACGGAGCGGCAGAGGCGAATGTAGGGCGCCTTCATAAGAAAATCCTTTGTCTTTTCCCTTCTCGCCTCCTTTGGAGTTGCGTACATAACGATAACTAAGCTTCCAAGCTCAGAAACTCCTTTATTTCTCACAAGTCGAGGCTTTCTAATCTCTCTCACCCTTTTCAGAAGTATTGGCTGATTCCTCTTAAGCGCCTTCAAAACCCTATTAACTTTCTCTTCTTCAACCTCCCAAAAAGTCCTGTGCACCTATCTACAACCCAATGCTTTCAAACGATGAGGAAGAACACTTCTACCCTTGGACTCTCTTGGAGCTCTATACCACATATAAGACCATAATTCCTCATCGCTAAACCAAGAATTTAAGATTAACTACGCTTTTTGAAACCCTTCTTCAACAATTCTCCTGAAGCTCTCCGGCAATTCTGTGAGGTTTGGAACTTTGCTTTTAAGTACATCCTCCAACACTTTTGGGTAACACCTTACACCCGTTCTCTTGTTGCCCTCCCTAAACCATATAGCTTACTAAAAACAAGGCAACAAGCAAAGCGATGGATGTTATGGTGTCTGCAATGGAACTTTCAATTGGAATAACAAAATTATCGGGGTCTAACCCTTTTTTAAAAGTTAAGATTGCAACAGTGTAGGATATTAGAACTATCGCAGGAACCGCAATTACATTTGCTGTAAGTAAAAAAGCAGTCAACCTTAGAAATGCATGCAAAGTGAACATGCCTTGGGTAAGCAATGATAAAATGGAGTATACAGTGAACATAATTATTGACGCAGTCCATGTAGCAGAAATTCGCGTTGCATGCTTCCGCATTGCATGAAAGGAAGGCTTTAGCAAACCCAACGCTAGCTTTGTCGTAGCTGTAGAACCAACAACTGAACCAACATCCCCTACTGTGTCAATCAAAGCAGGATAAACGGTATAGATTTCCTTTCTACTACCCAAGATTTCACTAATCCCCTTTAAAACTGTTCCAGTGACGTTGACAATAAAGGCTACGAACACCAGTGTTAATAGAGATTCTTTAATTGTTTTGACGAATCCTTGGTCGTGGATGCACCTTGGCAAAACATCTAACGCGAGGATGATGAGAAATACTCCCAAAAAAATAACAATGTATCTGCCAACGAAACCGGATAAAAAGAACAAGTTAAGTGTGAAAACATAACACAGCGTAATGACTATGTCCGTCACCGTAGACATTATTGGATATACAATCACATCGGGGTCTAACCCCTTCTTGAAAGAGATGAATGCAATTTCAATTGTAAGCAGGAAGTTTGTTAACCCTAAGAGCATAGTTGCCAATATGACTATCAAAATGTCAGAAAAGCCTGCGAAGGTTATCCCCCAGAACAGACTTCCAAAAATCATGGATACCAAGCTCATTGCAACGCTTATTTCTAAAGTTATGACTATTAGAGATTTGAAAAACATGTAGAAGTTTTTTGTGTTTCCATGAAGTTTCGGGAGAATTGTGCCAATGTGCAGTGCGGTGCTTAAACGTCCACTAAACACACCGCTTATCACACCTCTCGCAGTTAAGATGGCAGGATATACTGCAAAAGCCCATGGAGAAAGCTTAAAAACACTAAATTGAGAAGCAACTATAAAGCCAGCAAGTATTCCGCCAATGTTGAAGGAAAATGCAATAAGGGTTTCTTTTAGAAACTTTAGCGGTGGAGCGTATTTGCTGGTGTAGTGTAGGCTGTTGGCTGGCTTCATCTTGTCCACCTTCCGGGCTTCCCTCGTTTCCGCCCATCCATAGACACCCCTTCAACAGAGCTTTCCTAAGCGGGCTCTCAAGCTCCACCTTCATGTTCGCTCCTAAACCCTACAACATGATACAAAACCCCTTAAATAAGTTTCCAAACACAAGAAGCTTAACAAAAATTCATATTCAAAATTCATAACCGTTTTAATTACCAGACTCTAACCGTTTTCTTGTGTCCAGACAATGGAAAACTTGTATGCGGTATGGATAAAAATTGACGAACCCCTACCATGGATTGAGCTGAAAGGAACGTACCGGACAAAAAGGGAGGCAAAAAAGGCGGCAGATAGATTTCTAAGCAGCATAAAAATAAGAATCGTGGAAATGCCGGAGAAAAGAAGACGAATGAAAGCATTGGTACCCGTGAAACATGCTAGAAATTAATGCTAGGCTCATCCCTAACATGTTCTACTCTCTTTTCGTTACCAATACTATTTTTGAGCTGTCTTTCTGATATTTTGATTTATCAAAATCGCCGTAAACGCTGACCACCTTAAAGCCTGTTTCTTCCAGCAGCCCAATTATTTCGTCTTTAGATATTATCGCAACCTCTCCATATTCATGATATCTTTCTAATAGTTTGCCGTTCTTGTAAACATCGAAGAATAAGTCCAGACTGCACCTGCGCTTTGTCAGATCTCTCCTTGTAAATACGCTTCGTACAACCATTTTTCCGCCTTCAATTTCTTTCCTGTCAATCCACCATGATTTTTCAGGCTTGCTCGGCGCCGCTTGCTCAAGGTCAAACGCAAATATTCCGTCCTTTTTCAAATGCTTATAGATGCAATTTAACGTTCGCTTTCTGTCTTCAACCGTGATGTTGTGGTCAAATGTGGAAGCTGGGATGTAGATAAATGAGAAAGTCTGTTTCAACTCAAAGTCTCTCATGTCACCCCTCTTTAAAATTACACGTCTTCTAACAGCCGCGGATTCCTTAGCCAATTTTTCTATGGCTACCCTAAGCATGCGAACAGAGTTATCAATCCCTACAACCGTGACTCCTGTTCTGGCAAGAGGGATAGCCACTCTCGCCGTTCCTACACCTAACTCTAAAGCCTTACCTCCGCTTTGAAGAGCAAGTTCTTTATAGAATTCTAAGTCGTTTTTGGAGCCAAACAAATCATAGAATTTAGCGGCTAGTCTATATGTCATGCACATGCACCATCCTAGAATAGATGTTTACTGGTTAAGAAGGGTTTGCCGCCGACCTTGCTGGTTACAATGTTTGAGAAGCCCAGCCCGCGTAGTCTGTCAGCCACCATTTCAACGCAATCTGTGAAAGTGTTAACGAAAACCGATGGTCCCGTATCGATGGAATACCCTTAAACTCCCAACTTTTATCTTACAGATAGATAAAGGTTTAACCTTCATGTCAAACTCAGCTAGTTGCGATTTAAATGCTTTTGGCGCCGGGAAATAGGTTTAAAACTCGGTTTAAATTCTCGGAATCTTTCCTCCTAATTATGTCCTAGCTCTTCTCAGCGATTCTTACCGATGTGCCCCGCACAAGATAGAAACTTGCATGTACTTTGGGTTGAAGTAAAAGAAATTTTACTAAAATTCATTTCACATAGGTGTTTATAATCGACTCTGATTTATACTGATTTTAGGTGGAGTACATGGGAGAAAAAGAAGATCAAGAATTTGAGAGTCTGGAGCAAGAGGTCTTCAAAGCACTAGACCATCAGAAGAGAAGAGATATCCTTAGATACGTTGGTGAAAAGAAGGCAACTACCTTCACTGAAATTCTGAGTGCAAGCAAATACCTGATAGTCCAACTCTTTCCTATCATCTCCGAAGTCTGGCTCCCTTCATAAAACAAGAGAATGGGAAATACAGCCTCACCCAATAGGGAAAGATGCTTATAGCCTCTTACTCAGGACAACAATATATAACAAGTTGGCTCTATTACAGAAAAACAAGTATGAAGTCGCATTAGGAAATGCCCTGATCTGGGGTGCTGCGTTAGCCTATCCATAACCTACAAGCTGTTCGAGTAACTCCGATAGCATACTTCGCTTTCAGTCAAACAAATCTCTAATCGTTGCTGAAACCATGACCTTTTTATAATCTTCCATTTAAAACAAAACCCCGACGTTTTAGACCCATATTTGAAGCTACAAAACTAATACCGGTAGCTTAGACTAGAAAGCCGAGAATTTAAACGTAACTTAGAGTTTGGTGCGATGGAAGAGATTTGAACCCAATACCAAGTGTCGATATCTCCCGCAACTCCCTCTCTTTTTGACGGAACTTCCAAACTGCGGAAAATATCGCGCCTTTGGGGTCTTTCTTGTACCGATTTTTCCCTTATGCTTGATCCGCAAAACTTCATAAAGTGCACATGATAGTTTAGAGCAAGAGGAGAATTCAAACAGGTAAGCTGGTGCGCATGGGGTAAGGAGATTTGGCGAAGATTAAGGTTATATGGGACTTGACGAAGTCGCTTCCTAACCTGAGGATTAATGAGAAAGTAGTTGTGAAGGCTGCGGGGAAGAATCAGTTAACGGAGGTTGGAAAGATATTAGTCATCACGTGGGGAGGCTTTATCAAGGACCCGGAAACAATAGTGAAATGGGTAGGATCAAAAATGGAAGCCAAATTGGAACAACCCTTTATCGCCTATCTAGAAGGTAAACCTGTCGGACTGTGAGTCCCTTACTGGACAGAGAATCGGCATCCGGGCGGTTGGACGGTGGAGTCCATGTTCTACCTGAATACCGTAGACAACGAATCGGAACCACACTTCTCATAACAGCTTTGAAATGGTTGAAGAATAATGGAATGAAAGAGAGTTGGGTGACACCTTGGAACCCAGAGAGCGAATTGGCAACTCAAAGAGCCATTGCTTTCTATCTTTCAAACGGAGGAACAATCAGAGAAGAATGATTTTGTTGCAGAATCCTCTGCAAACATAAGAGAATTCTGAGAAGATTTGGCACGTCATGGGTTCAACTGTAGCGAGCGAGGTGGGATTTGAACCCCGATAATTTAAAATCGATATTTTCCAAGAGAAGAGAAGTCATATAAAAAATCAGATGATTATTTTTACAAACCGATATTTGAACCTATCCCGGGCTACCGTGTAAAAGTGCTCTTTTTGGGCTTGAGTATGAGATGTTAAGAAAGAGCGGAAATGAAAAGGTAGATGGCTGCATGATATTAGGGTATTCTCATCATTTATGTCTGGGAACGAATGTTTCTATTTCTCTCAGTATTCTTGCCAACAGTTTCGGTTCGATTCTGAAGTCTTTGCTTACGAGCTCCAGCGCAATTTCTTTTGCTTCAGCTCTATCCAGTAATTCTTCTCTGAGGGCTTTTATGATTACGTAAAGTGTCCCTCTGACTTTCAGACCCCATGTCTCGGCGAATGCCCTTCCACTGGATTCATCCATCAACAGCAACGTGCCAATTTTGCGCGCCAGTATTATCGCCTGGGCCTCTCCAAGATGGATTTCAAAGGCGTGATCCATCATCTTCTGACAGAGCTTAATCTCTCTCTCATCTAGTTTTGAGACCTTTATCCAGCCTTGTTCAATACATTCTTTTATGGCGAGCACATCGCTGAACCCTTCTTGTAAGCCTCTTTCAACGGCTTCTTTGTAAACCTCTTCTGGGATGATTACCTCACCGAAAAGTCTCTTGAGCAATGCAATTTTGCCTATTTTTGAGAGCCATATTAGAGGGCTTGTGTTGGAGACTATGGGCAAAGGGACTGTTCCTCGCTTAAGCCTCGAGGTCTTCTTCTAAATCGTGTTCCGAGTATTGGATAAGAACGCCTTTCTCGCCTAAAATTCTATAAAATCTCCATAAAGATACCCCAGCGAGCTGAGCTGCTCTCCAGCCAGTGACCTGCCCAATTCGGTATAGTTCAATAGAGTGATCTAGGTTCTTTTCTTTAACGCCATGTTCAAGAATTTCACGTATCAAAGTCGATCTATCTTTTCCTTCTTTATCTGCTAATTCACGAAGCTTCTTTAGGGTTTCGTGGGGCAATCTTAGGCTAATCGTTTCAGACATGGAAATCACGTAATACAATATATATCAACCGTATTATATAAACTTCGCTGAACGCGTATGAAGATAGAAATTTCGGTCGGCAACGGTGCGGAGACGAAGTTTACACTTGCAACCAAACGTGCGTACCACAGAATCGTCCACCCCTTAGTTATTGTCAATACACGCCAATCAAGGTTCTTTGTCCAAAATAACCAAGAAGTTAGCCCTAACTGGTAAAATGGCGCCGGGGAATAGGTTTACATCTCGGTTTAAATTCTCGGCGAATTTTGCTTAGAGATTAACTTGTTACATATCCTTTCCCTTCACTAAACATCTATTGTAGCGTTTGAGCGGGCAAGGATGCTGGTTTGATGAAGCGACAGAAAAACGGAGGTTCGAACCTCTCCCAAGCTACCAAAACAGTAACATTTTGACCACAGATTGTGTATGAAATTGCTGTTTTGCAAGGGTTCTATCGTGCGGAGGCTCTGAACTAAAGGAATAGCAAAAGTTTTATTAAAGAGCAAGCAAATACAACGCAAAAAAGTGATGTCTATGAAATTAGGCAGGACTAGTTTGTTTTGGTTATTTCTGTTGATGATTGCTGTTGGTTGCACCAGAGTTTCCGTTGTCAACGCGTCTAACGGAGATTCTCCAGAGTTGATGGAAAATATTGGCACGAATGTCGACTGCACTTCCGCCAAAGTTTGCATCAATAGCATGGTGGGGTCACAAAATACCACACTTATGCACTTCCCTAGTGGAGTGAACTTGAATGACTCCAGCTTAGTAAATGCAACTTCCATATGGTTACACTTCTTACCAGTTCCACTTCAATCACTTCTGGTTTATGAATTCAACAACACAGATGCTGCAGACGCAAGAGCCATTGCGGATACGCTAACTCTCACTATAAACACTGCCTTTCAAACCACTTTCACATGGAATTCAACAAGAACAAGCGATAGCATAGCTAACGTAACCTATACTGGACCTGGAAAGGCAAACTTGACAGAGTATACAGAGTGGTTAATGCCTCGGTGTCTAGCTTCTGATTTAAGAGGATTTTCGTTGACATTTCTCCCAATGACCCGATTAGGTGCTAATCTTATCGTTACTGCTTCTAAAGATAGCGGAGGCTTCGAGTGGGGATATATGATGATGACTACCCATTTAACATGGATTCCTGTGGGCTCTAACTCGCACAAAATAGATATTCTAGACCTACTAAATGTAGATTCGCTTGAACCATCACCTTATGCCCTCACCCCAGAAGGCACATACTCATCTATGGTTATGCTAATAATTTCCTCAAATGAAACGGTACTCTACGCAGGTTGTGAACCCGGACTGATAAATCCACCCACTCAATTCAGAGGCTGGATGTACCAGCTACTTACCCCCCAACCCCCTTAACAGCTTACTTCACTTTCTGGGATGACCCTTCTCCAGTAGCTCCATTAACGTTCACCTTCGGCGGCACAGTAATTCCAGAGTTTACTACATTAACCACAATAACCTTGCTTATACTAGTGGCAACAGCCGCTTTAATCATCAAAAAGCGGTTCCCAAAAATCTAACACTCTCTACCTTCTTTTTTTAAAAAATGCTGATGAATGAAGCAAACTTTCCCCTCCGAGACCAGACTATTCAGTACTTCCGTATATGAACCGTTTTTCGTTGCGCTTTACTTTCTCTAGATCTTCATGGATCAGAAGCTTTCCTACTAATTTCTTTGCTCTGAGGTTTTTCATCTTCACCCATCTTGTAGATGGCCTGGAATGTTCCAAATACCTATTAAGTATCGCCTCCATGCGAAGTCTAAAATAAGAGTTTGAAACTATCCCACTGCAACATAAAACTCAACTTTTGGGTTTTTCTCCAAAAAGTAAAAGAATCTTGTCTCAACGCCGATATTTAAACAGATATTTTACCCTTTTAACTATCATTATCCATAGATGTGGAAAACCGAGAATTTAAACGTAATTCGTAGAGTTTGGCGCCGGGGAAGGGATTCGAACCCCTGCGAGCCCGAAGGCCCACTGGCTTACTTGTCTTCTATCCAGCTTCTTTATTTGGACTGTTGATCTCGAGGCCAGCGCGATAACCACTCCGCCACCCCGGCTCGAATAGAACGATTGCACTAGCGGTCTAAAAACATTTCCAGCCAAGGCAAAGCTGACTACATAGTGTGCACTATCGCGGTGGGAGTCGTGTGCACTATACTACCGTAGGGTTCAATAGTTATAACTTTGGCGCTGAGCTTAACTTTGACTATACTACAGCCACAAAGCATCCGCAGAAGGCTCAATTGTTTCGGCAATTACTATAGCTTTCTTCTGGACAAAAGAGAGCTATCCAAAACGGGCTCGATATTCTCAACCATTGCCGTGTAATCAGTTGCGATTATAGAGCCAAGACATGCAGCAGAAGCGTCCCGATGCATCCCAGCAAATACAGCTTAACTCCGCCATCCCGGCAAAACAAACAGAGCGTCTTGCTGTCTAGAAGAGTTTTCATTTAATCAGCAGTGAAGGAAAAAGCCAACGTTTCCCTTTTTTGCGTTTTTTCTTATCCCATTCGTATAATATTTTTGTGGCTTCGTTTGCGATTTTTATGGCGTTGTCCTCGCCTGCTTCTGGTTTGAATTCGTTTGTGCATCTGTTGGCGTAAACTGCGCAAATGGAACCTGCTCTTAATCCGTAGAGGCTTGCTAAAGTATATAGTGTGGCCGTTTCCATTTCAAAGTTTAACACCCCTGCTCTCTGTAGCGTAGGAAGCAAGTCTTCCATGCGTAATGGACATGTTTTAACGGTTGGACGGTTTTGTCCAGCATAGAAATCTGCGGTTGTGGCTGTTATTCCAACATGATAGTTGCTTATGTCTAAACTTTCAGCCGCTTCAATTAAAGCCAACATAACTTCGTAGCTGGCAACTGCAGGATATTCAGGCATAACGTAACAGTTGCTTGCGCAGTCAAGGCGTACAGCAGCAGAAGAAAAAATCACATCGCCGCAATCAATGTCTTTTTGTACGGTGCCCGTGCTGCCAACACGAATGAATGTGTGCACGCCTACGCGCGAAGCCTCGTTAACAACAATAGCCATACACGCTGGACCAATTCCACTTGACAATGCAGATATTGGGACTCCTTTATGTTTGCCCGTAAAACTGCGGAACTCACGATGGTAGGAAATTTCTTTGGCGGAATCCCAAAGACCAGCAATTTTTGGAACACGATCTGGGTCGCCTGGCACAAGCAAATATTCAGCCAAGTCGCCTTTCCCGCAAGCAATATGGTATTGTTTGCTACTAGAAACTGTCGGGTGCACGGTTATCCACCACAATTAAGATTAGTCCTGCAACATTTAATAATAGTGGAAGTTTGGAGAAACCCTTCTTGCCCAACGAACGAAGAAGAACAAAATATGACATTTACGCAGACATCATAGAAGTGATTGCAAAGAAGGGTTTATGCTCTTTAACCAGAATTTCTTATGGAGCAAACATGCCCGTGGACAGAGCAAAGAAAACCTTGCATTTTCTAGTTTCACATGGGTTCGTAAGAGAAACAATACTAGGCGACCGCAAAAAATACAGAGCAACAAAATGGGGCCTAGAATATTTGGAAACATTCAAGCGCGTGCGGAAGTTCTTCGCCGCCTTAGAGGAGTAAGCATCAGTAACAATTTGTAACTACTAAAGGTGTTTTCAACATGTGCGTCACCTTTTAAAGCCTCAGAGACCCTACTTCCTTTCAATGAAAGAGGTAAGAAAAATGGAAAATCGTATAAAATTTGAAATAGGTTGGAAACAAAAAACAAAAGAGAACTTCAGTCTTAGAACACAAAGATTATTTGGCATCGTTAGAAATGTCTATTGCAAAATAAAACAGTCAGGATCAGCAACCCATTTCCCTGCATACAGGACAGCGGAAATACTTAAAGAATATGAGATAAAAGCTGAACAGGAAAAAGCCAAAGCGATCGGGTTTCTACTCAGAACAAAACTAACAATCCAGTAACAAACACTAGTCACCAAACGTGAGTTTCCCTTTTAATCCCACGAAATAGATTCATATTGAGGGTTTAAAATTGAATAACAAAATATCCGTTCCTTCAAAAAGCACAACAACATTAGATGTTGTTAAAGGAGACCTATTGATAGGTAAACATACAGTAATAAATGGAACAGGGACACCGCCCACAGTAAAAGTGTCTGGCGCGATTTACTGTGAAGGAGAAAACACTTTTGAGTGCAACCTTTCGGCAGAAAACCTAGAAGCTGAAGGTAACGTAACAATTCATGGGGACTTGAAAATAGAAAACAATGTCAAAGTCGAAGATGGTCGCTTAGAAGTTTACGGGAAAATGACTGCAAAACGTGTAGATGTAGATGCGGCTCTGTATGTGAGCAAGGATTTAACGGTTGAGGAAGTAGATGTAGGTGGAAGCCTAAAGGCTGACGGAAATGTAAAAGCTGAAGACATAGATGTAGGTGGAAGCTTCAAAGCTCAAGGAGAAGTAGAGGCGGAGAAAATAGACGTGGGGGGAAGTGTTTCAATCAAATCCAAAGTGACCATCACAAAATTGGATGTAGGAGGTACGGCAAAAGTTGGAGGCGGGAAAATTCGCGAAGTGGATGTAGGTGGAAGCTTTGAGTCTAGGGATCTGTTAGAATTTGAAAAAATCAATGTGGGCGGAGTTGTTCGACTGTCCAGCAAAAGCAAGGGGGGCAATGTAAATGTTGGAGGCTCATTTAAAGTCGAAGGAGATTTAGAGTTCAAAGACATCGACGTAGGAGGCAAAGTAGAGATAACTGGCTCTGGCAAAGGCTACGAAGTAGAGGTAGGAGGCAAAGTAGAAGTCGGCAAGGCGCTAAAGCTTTCAGGAAATCTCGAAGTAGGAGGCAAAGTAGAAGTCGACGAAGAAGTTTCAGCAAAAAACATCGAAATAGGTGGAGTATTACGCTCACGAAAAGCTACCGCAGAAGACCGCGTAGAGGTTGGCGGTTCAATAATCACTGTGGAAGGCGTAACGGCACATTTCGTTGAAATAGGAAGAAGAGGCAAAGTCCTTGGACCTATAAAGGCAACCCAGGTTATCATTGGCAGAGAAGCCCATGCAGAGGACATTTACGGGAAGAAGGTTCTACTGAGAAGCGGAGCACACGCAGAAAACGTTTACGGTGAAACCATTATCATCGAATCCTATTGCCACATAAGTGGCGAAGTGCAGTATACTGGCGAATTAAGAGTGAACGAACACGTTTCATTGGCTAAAGAACCGCAAAAAGTAGACAAACTTCCCTGCTAAATTTTTTTAGGCATCACCAGATCTGCTATGTCCACGCTGTGCTCGTAAATCTGTCTTAAAATGGAAGCGACGGCTAGAATGTGTGGCACAATATCAAGTGACTGCGCCCTAGCAACCTTTTCGATGTCAGCAAATGTTTTTTCAATTTTCTCCCACATATCCCGTACACTTTCAGCTAAGTCAATAGCGCCCGTGAAAAAGGCTTTTAACGCGTTTTCGTGAGCCTCGAAGCAAACCATGTGAAAGTCTACAAGTAGCTTCTTTAAATCTTCAGTCAATTTTGTGCCTTTTAACTCAACTGTCTTTAATGCTGCCCGTACGCATTCGTCGCCTATTGCCTCCACCAGACTCGCTGCCAGACGATAATCTAGACATTCAATTGGGCGAACACCCAGTTTCTCACTTAAACCTGGGGTCTGAATCACTGTGCGTAAAATGCGAACTAAAAGGAAGTAAAGTCTGTTAACTTCGTCGTCGCGGGCTATAACGCTTTTCGCTAAATGTAAGTCGCCATCCACTAGGGCATTAACCACGTCACGGTGCATACCAGCAGCAATCGCATAGCTTCGGCGAAGAATCTTCTCAGGCGGAAAACCCGAAGGTTCCAGCAAACACTGCAAAACAATTCTGGAATAGTCCTCCTCAACAATTTCCAACCCAATCAAACGGCTAACGGTCTTCTTAACCATGTCTCGCACTTCAAAGCTAATACGCTTCTTCGCTTCAACATGAATAATGTCAAAGCCAAGCAGATACCTCCCTACAATTTCACGACTTAAATAGGGTCCAGGCCTTAAAGTAATAGTGTGAGGAGAAGGCTCAACATCGTATTTGGGGTCTATGAGAAGCCTACTGTCGCTGGTTTCGTTAATCGCTACCACAGAGCCTCGTTTCAGACCATGGTGTTCAGCCCAAGGCTTAGGTAAGCAAACAAAGAATGTGCCGCTTTGGGTGCGTTGAACCTTGCGTAATTCACCCATCTACATCACCATGTCAATAAACGGATATGCATGAGCTAGAATATTAACACATCTAAACAAAAACCAGTTTACAAATTTGCGCATGAGTGTTAAAATTGAAAAACAAAGTTATAACGGGTATAGACTTAGCTGGAAAGCCAGAAAATCCAACGGGATGGGCGGTTTGGAAAAACAAAAGGGTAGAAACAAGCCTAATATACACAAATAATGAAATACTAGAAGGCATAACACGCAACAAACCAGCAATCATAGCAATTGATGCCCCATTCAGCCTTCCAAAAAAGGGAATACTCAGAAAAGCGGACAAAGAAATGATAAGAAGGGGGTACCGGGTTTTTCCACCAAAGCTCCCTGCAATGAGAACGCTCACAGTACGCGCTATAGAACTAAACAAGTTAATAGCAGAAAAAGGATACAAGACAATAGAAGTGCACCCCACATCAACACGCAAAGCCCTCAACATGCCGTCAAAAGACTGGAGAAAAATTCAAACAAGCCTAAAGAGTATAGGGTTAGAAGGAGACCAGGTGCGCAACTTAACACCTCACGAACTTGACGCAATAACCGCAGCCCTAACAGCATACCTTCATTTACAAAACCAAACAGAAGCCCTAGGAGATAAGGAAGAAGGCTACATAATCATCCCCAAAAAACAGGACTGGAGAACGCTCCAAATATGAATGAAGCCGAAAAACTGCAAAAGGCCGTAGAGTTAACAATTGCGGCAGGATACCAACTCAACAAAGAAGCCTTTGAATTTTTAGGCACGGTAGCCGCAACAGAAGACCCAACAGAAATCATGAGCAAGGCAATACAAAAAATAGAAGACTTGAAAGAAAAACCATTGTTCATTGACAGAAGCTTTCTAGAACAACTTGTGAAGGAGCAAGAACCAACAAAAGAAATTCTCATCCAGCCATTAGAAGAACCAATCCAAACATTGCCAGAGCCGCAAATAACAGAAGGAAAAAAGCCATTCCACTCATACGCAGAAGAAGTTGAAGCAAACATAAAAATAATTGAAGACCCAAGCAGTAAACTGAGCTCAAGTGGAACAATCGAGAATTATTTAAAATATTTCCAAGATAGGTTCAGGCGAATAGAAAAGCTGTTGAGGCAGAGAATAGACGTCAGAAGCGCCGCGTCAGTTATGGATGCCCTAAAAGCTCCGGCAAACACAAAGCTCAAAATAATTGGCATGATAACGGGGAAGAGAGAATCTAAACAGAAAATACTGTTAACTATTGAAGATTTGCATGCAAACACTATGGTGCTTGTACCACAAAACGCTCCGCAGAACCTCCTGAAAAAAGCACGGTTACTCTTGCTTGACCAAGTTGTCTGCCTAAGTGTTGTAAAAACAAGAAGCAACCTTCTAATTGCTGAGGACATAATCCTGCCTGACATTGCTCCAAAGCCGCAACATAAAGCTCCAATTCCGGTTTACGCCGTACTCACTTCAGACATGCATGTGGGCAGCACAAAATTCCAGAGGGAAGCTTTCAACCGTTTCGTATTGTGGCTTAACGGCAAATATGGAAACGAAAAGATGAGGGAGATAGCAGGTCACGTGAAATATGTCCTGATAGCAGGCGACATTGTTGACGGAATAGGCATTTATCCCAACCAGATAAAAGAGCTGGCAGTTAAGGACGTTTACAAACAATATAGGTTAGCTGCGAAGTTCATTGAACAAATCCCAGACTACATAGAAGTAGTAATTATACCTGGAAACCATGACGTTTCGAGAAAAGCGTTGCCTCAACTGGCAATCTCAAACGAATTCTTAGAGCCACTGCAAGAATCAAGAAAAGTTCATTCCCTTGGAAACCCATGTCTCCTGAGCCTTCACAACGTAGAAGTACTGTTATATCATGGCCGCAGCCTAGACGATGTCATCTTCACGATTCCAGGAATGGACTATGAACATCCAGAAAATGCTATGACTTTGTTGTTGCAGAGCCGCCATCTTGCACCAGTGTATGGTGGAAAAACACTTTTATCGCCTGAAAACAGGGATTTTCTAGTTATTGAGCATGTTCCAGACATTTTCCACTCTGGTCACATACATGTGCTGGGATACCATAATTATCGTGGAGTTTTAGTTGTTAATTCGGGCGGTTGGCAAGAGCAAACAGATTATATGCGTAGGCATGGGTTCGTCCCAACACCGGGAAAGGTTCCAGTTGTAAACCTTCAAACATCAGAGGTCACAGTCATCCCGTTCAGCTAGGACAAGCCACGCGCAATTAATCGTGCAACTCGGATTGGCTCGGGAATTCTGCTACAAACTGACAAGGCGCTAATAAGCCCGCTCACCCATTCAACATTCACACCTACGGTTTCAACATAAACTGGAGGTTCACTGGCTGAAACAATAACTTTATGGATTAAACCTAATTTCTCAAACACGCCCCAACGAACCTGCCAATCTTCAAAATGTCGCTGGAGAGCTTGTTTCACCGCCTTGTTGTCAGGTTTTGTCCGCGATATAACGATGACTGGTTTCCCGAATTCTTCATGAATGACCGTTGGGTCAATGACATTAAAACCTGCAAAGGAAACACCGGCAAGCATAACTGCCTCGAATTTCCATTTGCTTAGGATTTTGGCAAGTTTTCCAGTTGCATCCAACCCGTCAACAGTTATCCTCACAACTTTTACGTCTTCAATTTTCAGCTCTTTGAACAGAACAGTAGCAAGAAAAGCTTTTGGTGTTATTCCTTTTTGGAAGCTCCCGTCTTCAACTCCCACCACGGGCATGTTTCGAAAGGTACTTCGGCTCATATTTGACCAAACGTCCAAGCCTATTGTCATTAGCGAAAACTTCTCTAATAAGAGTACGCGTTACCTCCAATCGAATTTTCTTCGTTCGTCCATACCTTCCCATGCTTACAACTTGCGCGTTCAACAATCCTGTCGCATCAAGCTCGTTCACTAGTGTGCTCACGCGTCTCTGCGTCAAGGGTGTAACACCCAATTCCCCGCAAAGTTCATTGTATACTTCGTGGATTTCCCCCGTAATAGCACGGTGAATATTTGCTCTGCTTAAATGAAAAACGCTTAGAAACACAAGCTTCGAATGCAAAGTGAGATTTTTTAAGGCTTCAACAACCCGGTTGTGCTCAATGTGTTTTTCAGCCTCCCGAACATGTTCTTCAACAACAACACTCGCGTCTCTTCGTTCAGCAACTTCACCAGCAACACGCAGTAAATCTAGAGCTCGTCTAGCATCACCATGCTCCGCAGCAGCCAAAGCAGAGCAAAGACTCAAGGCACCATCAGACAACGCACTCTCAGGAAAAGCTAATCGCGCACGTTCAAGGAGGATGTTCTTCAATTCGCTGGCGTCATAGGGTCTAAAAACGATTTCTTCCTCGCTAAGTGAACTTAAAACGCGTGGGTCAAGAAACTCCTTTAGTTGTAGGTCGTTCGATATGCCGATGAGCGAAACTTTGCTGTTGCACAATACCTCATTTATCCGTGTGAGTTCGTAGAGGAGAATGTCACCGCGAGTCTTTATTAACGCGTCAATTTCATCCAAAATGATGATGAAGATTATTTTCGAAGAGTCTAAGCCTGTTCTGAACCTGTCAAAAACCTCCCCAACAGATAAACCAGTAAAGGGAATAGACACGCCTATGCTCCGGCATAAACTTGCAAAAACACGATATTCAGTGCCTGCTAAACGGCAGTTAACATAACAGAATTTAACTGGTGCATTAAACTCTTTTGCCTTGGTTTCTAAATGAGTTAGCACATATTTTGTTACAGCTGTTTTACCTGTTCCTGTCTTTCCATAAATAAAAATGTTTGAGCCTCTTGCTCCTTTCAAAACAGGGGCTATTGTCTCTCCAAGGAGTTTAATCTGTTCTCCACGATGGGGTAATCTATCAGGTAAATAATCATGCCGTAGAGCCTCTCGGTTTTTAAAAGTTTTTGTGTTGCCAACGAACTTTTCGAACACTTCGTCAAGTATGTTAGTGTCGTTCATTGTTTATCTCCTTAGATGCCCAGAGGTAATGCCTCAATCTCTTCTGGAAAAGATAAGCTCTCTCATACAGAAAAATTAACCAATTACAGAAATTCCTAAAAGAAGAGAAAGCCGCAATATTAAAAAGAAGAGGCAAGGGACAGAGGCACCCCAAGGTTTCTAGTGGAAATCTCTACTTAACCTTAAAGGATTATGTTGATTTCTTTTCTAGAAAGAAATATACTCTAGAAGGTAAGGATTCACAACACAGATTATAATAATTACTGTTAAAGATTTTAGATATTTAAAAGAAATTTTTATGAAAAATACAGATTGGATTTTTAGTTTTTCTTTTCCAATGGAAACAGAGGGGTGTCACTCCACCCTTTTTAACACTTTTACACTTTTTAGCGACTTTTCCCTTTTTACATTTCTCAACTCCTTTTTTGTTTTAGGTTTGTTTGAGAGATTATACAAAGATGACTTAAACGACTGCATTAATGTTTTCTTTCACATTTTGTGAATACCATGTGAAATTGATTTGCTATTGGTTCTTTTTTGCCTTTCTTTCTACTAGTATTAACTTTTTCTTGTTTCCTTTTTGTGAAAAGACCACCCCCTCACTTCTACTGGAGATAATTAACTGCTGGTTGCTTTGTCTTTATTTGCTATCTAGAGAAACTGTGAAATTTGTGATAATAAAAGCGGTGAAATTTTTCGTTCTTTTCTTTTTTCCGTTCTGAAATGGAATTCTTTTTAAGTTCTTCTTCACCACAACATCTATAACTTGTGAAATGTAAAATTGTGAAGTGCCCGCTGAAGGTGTACACCATTAATGCCAGCGAGAAAGATGCGCATCGAACTATTCGATAGTGAAGGTAATAAATATACAATAGCCTTTGAAGGCCAAATAACCCGAGAGAAAGCTCTTCGTCTTTTAGATTTGGTAGAGCTGTTAGGTGGAATGCCTAGTGGGGGCAACCCGGTAATCAACGCTGCAAGCAACGAGTTTTCCAAATATGACAAAGTCCGCATGATTATTCAAAAGCATTTTCCACTAGTCTGGTTCTCCTCCAAAGAGATTCAACATACCTATGAACAAGAATTTAAAGAGTCAATAGCCCTCAGCGCAGTAGCGACTTATCTTGCTAGGATAGCAAATAAAGGAATGCTTGTCAGGACGGGGGCCTCTAATCGCCTGAAATATAGGAGTACCCCGAATTTTCCACAGGCCACGCTTAAACAGCAAATACCTTGATAAAGTTATTACGAAGTTTTGTTAGAGTCAATAGGGAAAGAGGATGTTGTTGCCGATGGCAGAGGGTATAATAAACGATTTAAGCGAAGTTGTGAAGACGCTTGCAAGATATGTCGAAAATGGCTTCACAATCCAGTCTTTGGAGCAGAAACGCGAGTCCCTTGTTCTAAGCAAGCCTGATGCTTCAAAATTCACGCCGCTGAAAAGGCTGGACAGTTACAGTGAGAAATTGGTTGCTGTTGATTGTTCTACAAGAACATTAAAACGGGCTCATAATTGGGGTATATTCATGCTTCGGACCGCCCACGCTTTGGTTGAAAACCGTGAAGTAGATTGGGGATACAAGGAGAAATTAACCGTTTTAATCGGACCATCCTATGTGCGGTGTAATACCTTGCGTAATTTAAGACTTGAAGTTGAAAGTGAGGCTGCCTTAGACCTAAGCGAAAGATTAGATTCAAACGATTATATCCTTCTAGACGGTGCAAGTTATTTCGGTGAGAAAAAAGGGTTCCAGGTTTCTTTGTATGAAAAATGCAAAAAGAAAGATGTTTATCTTCTAGCGTTCAGCAAACAATCTCCAACTTTGCACGATGAGTATGGAAGAGATTTTCAAGCCGCAGTACAACTGATTGCGCCGCGCAGCCTCTGGGTTTATCATCCGGTTCGAAAGGCGAATTTAAACGAACATTTGTATGGCGACATTTCTATCGTAAAGCTCTGTGAAGAAAGTCCACGAGTTTTCCGCTGTGATATCATGAAATATTTAACCGACCGCAAGATAGCCAAGATGCTTTCTCCGCTTACTGCGGTATCAAAGGATCCGAGGTGTTTAGGTTATCCTGTTCCTCTTTGGCTTGCCCACGAATTTTCTACTACTTCTGATTCAAAACTCCTCTATTACCATGAGCTGGTTGAGGCCTCGTTGAAAGAAGCTGGAATTTATGATAAGTTGAGCAGAGAGGAGCTTGCCTGCAATTTTGCAGATGAACTTCATAGTATACGGTATCCTTTCGAAAGGGAAGTGATTGAATATGTCTGAAGCGAGCTTTGTTGGTTCTGTAAGGCGAGTCGACGGTGACAAAGCTTCTTTCTTTCTTGATAAGGGTGCGAAACTCTCGTTTGGGCAGATAGTTAAAATTGAATCCGGCGACAGAACTTTTTATGCCCGTGTGGTTAACGCTGGGAGTTCTTCAACACTGGATACTCACGAACAGTTGAGAGAGGCACAAGGCAAAGAATCCTTCGGTCCATACTCAAGCTACAGGTACGTAGATGCTGTTCTTTTCCTCGAGAAAACCGCCAATAGAGTGCGCTCACCAACTTTTAACCCAAACTATATGGATAAAGTGTACAGCACCAGCCTTGAAGATTGTTCGATTTTAAGGTTGGCTGGGGAGTTGGAGATTGGGCGGTTGCGGTCTGGGGAGCAAGTGTTTGGAAAAATAGGCGTGGGCATTGAGGCTATCCCCTTAATGATGGGCATGTTTGGCATGACGGGCTGTGGAAAAACCAACTGCGAACTAGTTTTAAACGCCCAAATAATTGACCACAGCCCAAAAACAGTAGCATTAATATTCGACTTTGCTGGGCAGCTTTTAGAAGGAAAAGGAATACATCCGCAAAAGGGCTTGAAAGAACATCCGCTTTTCCACACGCGGGTCAAGTATTATTCGGCTAGAGAAAAGAAAATGTGCATAGGCCTTTACACAATGTGTCCTAATAAAATACGCATAATATTTCCTGACATTGGTGCTCCTCAAGTTAGACTTGCGCAGAAGCTCTATGAAATTCTGGGTGAAAAATGGATTGAACATGCTAGAGAAGCCTACACAAACGAGGGCTACATGGGTGTTGGAAAAATCATTGGTTACAAACATAAGGGCGTGATTGAGGCGTTAATGCTTAAACTCTTAAGCCTTTCTCCAGAAATTTTTCCGCCATCTAACTATAGCTTCATAGATGATGTGATTCAAAACATAACAAACGGTATAACATGCTTAATTGACATCTCTGGCATAAGTTCGGAGGAACAGCAGAACGTCACATGCCTAACAGCTTCACGTGTGGCACTTCATTATAAGAGGATGTGGGAGCAGCATTTTGATGAATGGAAAAAGCTTCCCACGTTGCTGATAACGCTTGAGGAAGCCCACGAATTCCTCGACCCAGCTAAGCCCAAGACAATTTTTTCGGACGTCGCCTTAACCTATCGGAAATATCGAGTTGGCTTAAATGCAGTGACGCCAAAGCCGTCAAGGATAAACTTTGATGTTTTTGCGGAACTTTGGACAAAGATGATAATGAAGACTGAGTTGCGGCGTGACCGTGCCTACCTTACTGAAAATACGCCGTACCTTGAATACAGCGATACCGAGATAAAAATGCTTGATGTAGGTGAAGCCTTGCTGATTTCGGAGCCTCGGATACGTTTTGCCGTTCCAGTTAAAATCACGCATTATCCAGAATATTTGGACGAGCATGGGAAGGAAGACTATGGGCTTCCGGAATCGCAGAAACTTTCAGACATGGAGAAACGCCTCAAACAGTTGAGTGGGCAAGAAGTCCTTTACCTATAGTAGGTTACGTTGTTTCGCTTTCCGTCTTTTTTAAAAGTTTTTCCATCTCCTTCTTAATACGATACTTAAACGGAATCTTGCTCGTATCTCTTTCCAAGTAACCTTCTTCGTAAAGCTTCTTCATCAACCTTGCCGTATGCTCCCTGCTAAGCTTGATTCTATCCTTAATCTCCGGTGCAGTCTTAGGACCCTCCATAGCCAACATTTCCAGCACAGATAACTCAGTTTCAGTCAACGGAGCCAATGCTTTCTCCCTTTTTATGGGCATTACTGCTTCAACTTTTGCCTCAGGAATCATCGAGAATTGCTGAGTTTGTTCTTCTATGTCGGAAATTTTTGCAGCTAGTGCCTCTTGTGATGCAACAGCATCACGTACCTTTTTGTTGATTTCATCCAATCTTGCCAGCATTTTCTCTTTGTCTTCTGACGCAACACTAATTTTGGGCTTTAAAGCATGCAACTTTTTCTCAACTTCTTCCGCTCTTTTAATAGCCCTATCGCTTTTCGAGGAAACTGCCTCAACTTTGTATGCAACAAGCTCCAGCTTTTCAGCTTCACGCTTAAGTTGCCTATTAAAACTCAAAACAATATCTCCAACAACTTCCTTTGCCTTTCCGTATTCCATCTGAACTTTGCGGAGTTGCTTATAATATTCAACCGCAGCACCCACAGTTGCGGCAAGCAAAACACCCACAAGAATCAATAAGACATCAGTCAAATAACGCACCTCTGTGATTCGCATGTGATTATATGTGATTCAATCATGTTACATCACACATCACAGTTCTACCATGAAAGATTTAAGGATTATGGTATCTAACATTATTTGAAATTCCATGACATCACACATCACAGTTTGAATAACGTAAACTGTCTCAAACTAAGGTGATATCTACGCTGATAAAAACACCCGAGTTTTAGGTTATTTCCGTCTTTTCAGTATTTTCTGTGTTCCAATTAATATGCGATGCCTGGGCATTTTTCTTGTTCAATTTCTGATGTGATTTGTGATGTCACATTCTGCCTTCTGACGGATTTGAGAGCTGTTTTAGGCTTGTTTCAAGCTCTTCTCTTATAATTTTTATGACTTTAAGCTGTTCATTTAGTTCTCCGCTTTTGTTCGGTATGTCTTTGTATGCTTCTACATATTCATGTAGTTTGTTTGCTATTTCTAGATAGGGGTCTAGCTGTGTGCTTTCGAAGATTCCTAAGTATCCTAAAAGCAGCACCGTGTAAATAGCTTTTACTACGTTTTCTTTTGCCTGTTTTAATGTTCTGTTAAAGGCTCCGCGGCTTATTTTTGCCTTTGTTAGCCTTAATATTGCTTTTTCATCGTATTTTAACGGTTTTCCGGCAATATTTTCAGATAAAACGTCAATGAGTAATGTTTCAAGCTGCGTTTTTGTTAAGTGACTGTTTTTAGCAAGTATTTTTACAATTGGGTCGTTTAGGGAGTGTATCAGCCACGATTGGACGCTCTTTTTTAACTTCAAATCTTTCTCTCCGCAGATTCTTTCTAATGGATACAATTTTGTATACGAGTAACCTTTTAAGAATATCTATCGAAAAGTGTATGTTCCTTTTACTGATTTACGAACGTAAACATTTTATGGTGAAGAAAACAATTCGTAGTGAGGAATCTCTCTTGGTCTCAAACTTTAAGCCTGCAAAACGCCTAAAACACATAAAGCCCTCTGGGATACGCCGATTTTTCACTTTAGCCCGAGAAATACCCGACGCTATTAACCTGAGTGTGGGCGAACCTGATTTTACACCCCCAAAACATGCTTTGGATGCTGGTTGGCAAGCGGCAAAGGAAGGTAAGACGCATTATGCACCTACTAATGGTATTTCTGAACTTCGGGAGGCTCTGGCGCAGAAGGCCTACCGTGATTATGGTCTTAGTTATGACTCGGACTCTGAGATATTAATTACTGTTGGTGGGACTGAGGCAATTTTCTTGGCGCTAATGGGCTTGGTAAATCCTGGTGATGAGGTGTTAATTCCAAATCCAGGGTTTGTGTGTTATGAACCTAATGTTCTGTTAGCTGGTGGTGTTCCTGTTTCTGTTCCGTTGTTAGAGGAGAACGGTTTTAAACCGTCTATCGATGATGTGATGTCACTTATCACGGATAGGTCACGTGTGATTATTCTGAATTACCCGAATAACCCGACGGGCACGGTTCTTTCTTATGATGAGGTTGCTGCTTTGGCGAAGATTGCTGTTGAGCGTGACCTGATTGTGATTTCTGATGAGGTTTACGAGAAGATAATTTATGATGACACTAAACACTATTGTCTTGCAACTTTCCCAGGGATGCGTGAGCGCACGCTGGTTGTTAATTCCTTCTCTAAAACTTATGCGATGACCGGTCTGCGGATCGGATATATTTATGGACCAAAGGAGCTTATTTCTTCTGTTTGGCTTGTGCACCAGTATACGGTTACTTGTGTAAATAGCTTGGCGCAGTACATTGCACTAGCCGCATTAAGGGGACCACAAGATTTTGTTAAGGATATGGTTAGAGAGTTTGATAGACGTCGATGTCTGATTTACAAACGGCTCAATGAGATTGAAGGTTTTGATTGTGCGCTTCCGAAAGGTGCTTTCTACGTTTTCCCAAACATAGAGGGCTTCGGCAAGTCTTCAGAAGAATTTGTAGAGTTTCTTGTAAGAGAGGCGCATGTCACAACTGTTCCCGGATCCGCTTTTGGCAATTACGGTGAAGGCTACACCAGACTTTCATATGCTGCTGCATATGGACAGTTAGAAGAAGCATTAGACCGTATAGAAAAAGCTGTTAGGCGCCTCAGATAGACTTTTCAAGGAACATTCTTAATTCTTCTTCTATCTCTCCTTGGCTTCTAGAAGTTTCCAATAACTGGTGAAGAGCATATCCTTGTTTATGCAAAGTTTCATCCAGCACATGTATCTCAAGCTCCTTCGCCCTTATTGTTGGATGTGTTTTTATGATTAAGTATTCACGTAGAATGGGTGCCATAGTTGCTTTTTGAATTATCAGAGCTAAATTATCCTTTTACTTCATGTAAACGCGAAGGTGTTTGTTACCATTCGGGACGCCTATAAACACTCTTTCCAAATCCTCGTTGCGGATTATTCATATAGAACGCACGTCTAAAACTCCTTACAGTTTTTCTGCGTTTTCTTTCAGTTTGTCAAATAGTTCTGGCCTTAAGTCTTTCAATGTTGGGACAAATGTTTCGACTGGTCTTATGTCCGCATAATTAACTTCACCTATCACGAGGTCTTCTTCGTTATATTTTGCCTGCACGAGAACTTTTCCGTTGGGTCCAATGAGTCTACTTCCTCCCCAAAACTGTAATCCATCTTCTATGCCCACGAGGTTTACATAGGCTAGAAAGGTTGTGTTTTCCATTGCTCTTGCAGTGGTTAATGTTTCAAAAAATGTTCGTCGAACCGCTGGTGAAGCAGAGATGCAAACTATTAATTGGGCCCCTTTTATGCGTGTTAGCCGACTTACTTCTGGGAAGAAAATGTCGTAGCATATGATTAAGCCGGTCTTCCCAAGCTCGGTTTCGAAGACTGCTGTCTGGTATCCTGGACGGAAATATCTTTTCTCCTCGAAAACGCTGTGGGTTGGAAGATACATTTTACGATATTTTCCGATAAAGCCGTCTGGGCCTATGAGAACCGCTGCGTTATAGATTGTTGCTTGTGTCTTTTCACTAAGTTCCGGCATGCCAAATACTATGTATGTCCCTGTTTTTCTCGCCAATTTTTCTAAAACGTTCGTTGAGGCTCCGGGTATTGTTTCTGCTAGTTCATAGATTTGGTCTCTCACTGTGTAGCCTGTTAATGAAAGTTCTGGGAAAATCACAAGCTCTGCACTCTGTTGTTTAGCTTTTATTACAAGGTCTTCGATTTTTCTTATGTTTTCTGCTTTGTCTCCTTGCTTGCAGCTTATCTGTGCAAGGGCTACTTTGAATTTTTCTCTCATACCTATTCTTCCTTTAACATTTAATAAAGTACATGTGGAAGCCTAAAATCAGCTCCTACCGTTCGATATTGAATTTTTGTTGTTAATGGCATTCTTCTTTTGTGTTCCATAAAAAGCCACCTACGTTTTATTTTATCCACCAACTCCTCCTCTATGCCTAATTGTTGCGCTATTTCCCCTGTCTTCATGAAATGTTCCAGTCCGTAAAGGATGAGGTCCAGAGTTTCATATTTTATGCCTAATTCTTCTTCTGCGAGCTGTCCAGGCCATAATGCTGGCGAGGCTGGCTTTGTTACTATTTCTTTGGGTACACTTATGCATTGTGCGAGTTTTCGAACTTGCGTCTTATATAAGTCCATTACCGGTGAGATGTCCGCTGCAACGTCTCCCCATTTTGTGAAGTAACCCATCATCGTTTCCGACTTATCCGAGCTTCCACACACAAGCAAGTTAAGTCTATTAGCGTAATAGTACATGTATACAATTCTTGTTCGTGCTTTTATGTTGCCTTTGCAGATCTTATCCGTCGGTTCAAAGATGGGTATTGAATTGTAAAAAGCCTTTAAAGTGGGTGTTATGTCAACAATTTCTGTTTTGAACCTGAACTTTTCAGCAACAAGTTTCGCATGTTCAATATCTTCCACATTGTATGTTTCTTGTTCTGGCAGCAAAAGCCCCAAAACCTTGTCTCCGCCTATGGCTAAAGCAGAAAGCGCTGCCGTTGTGCTGCTGTCAAGTCCACCTGATAACCCTAAAACTATGCCTTCTGCTCCAGACGCTTTCACATAGTCTTTTATGAAACGTCTTATTTTCGTCTTTACATCCGACCAGTCCAAATCAAGAACGGATGGTGTTAATTCCAAATGAGTGCCCCCCTTGTTGTTTTATGGTATTAGGCAAGTATTTAAGGGCAAATATAAATACTGAGAAGGTATACCTTTAAGAATATAGAAGGGGTCAAATATGGGACGAAGAAGGAGAAAAGTTGTTCACATCCCTAAGAAACGTTTACCAAAGTTCTTCTCCTGTCCTAGGTGCGGAAAGAACACAGTTAGGGTAGTGCTCTTTCGTGATGAGGGCCGGGCTGTTGTGAGCTGCGGCAGTTGTGGTGTAAAGGAAGAATTCCAGATTAAGCCTGCACTGCGCGAGATTGACGCTTACTGCATGTTCACCGACAAGGTTTACGGAGGCTCTAAGAGGGCGCCTACACCGGAAATTAAAAAGGTTAGTTAATTAGGTTGATTTTTATGGTAGGTCCTGTTGAAAAGTATTTGCTTGAAAAAATCGAGTCTGAAGGCACAATTCACATAACGCTTATAGATCCTGAGAAGGTAACTCCTCCTCAAGCTTCAAGAATTGCTAATAAAGCGAAATCGAGCGGGACCTCAGCCATAATGATAGGCGGTTCAACTTTTGTTTCAACAAAGCATCTTGATGATGTGGTTAGGGCTGTTAAGCACACTGTCAAGATTCCGGTTATTCTTTTTCCAAACAACGTAACAGGTATAAGCCGCTATGCTGATGCCATATGGTTCATGTCTCTTCTCAACTCCGTGGACCCCTACTTCCTGATAGGTGCCCAAGTTTTAGGTGCTCCCCTTGTCAAAAGGTACGATTTAGAACCTATTCCCCTCGGATACATTATTATTGGTGATGGCGGCACCGCAGGCGTTATAGGTAAGGCGGTTCCAGTTCCATACAACAAACCTGAACTTGCTGCAGCACATGCCCTAGCAGGTCAATATTTAGGTATGCATTTCATATATTTGGAAGCAGGATCTGGCGCCAAAAGACCTGTTCCTCCAGAGATGATTCATGCCGTTAAACGCTACATAGACATTCCCTTAATTGTGGGCGGAGGCATAAAGTCTAGAAGGAAAGCACTGGCTGTGGCATCCGCTGGAGCAGACATGATCGTTACTGGTAATGTTTTGGAAAACAACGAGGTTAAAAGCAAAGTTTCTGAGATTGTTAAGGGTATAAGAGGCTGTAGGACGTAAAGTCTTTGACAGCTTTTGAAAATTATTTCAGCGCATTAAAGAAGGTTTTGGGAAACGAAACCATATACAATGTTTGGCCAGATTTTGGGCCTCGATACGATGAACATGAATATGCGTGGACAACATTAAGGGGCTTGGGCGAGGTTCTGATACTAAATTGCGGTGTATGCGATGGCCCCTCTGATTTAAGGCATATACGTTGCAAAGAATGCGTTGAAAAAAGAAGTAAAATAGCGAAAGAAGCCTATCAAAAGGCAACCGGTCGTCCAAAAGAAAAGTGGTCCACACTATTTTTATGTAGAATCCACACGGAATAAAAGACTCTGGCAACCATAGTTTTTGACTTGTTTCTGTCAGAAAACCAAAATAAACTATGACAAACACAAGAGGTTGCGGAGACACAGCTTGAACAGTCAAATGAGCGAAGCCTATCAACGGTATGTTGCAAGCCTAGAAAACCAGCTCGAGCAAGTATATGCCATAAGCAGAAAAGCTAGAGAAAAGGGGCTTGATCCGACATTTAAACCTGAATGCGGCATTGCCAAGGATTTAGCCGACCTCGTAGAGGGGCTTGTGGGACCAAAAGGGGTTGCCGAAAGCATCAGAGAATTAAGCACTAAACTTCCAAGGGAAGAATTAGCTTTCAAAATCGCAGAAGAAATCGTTTACGGTAAGTTTGAGCATATGGAATCTGAGGCTGCAGCTGAACAAGCCATACGTACTGCACTGGCAATTCTTACAGAGGGGCTCACCGCTGCGCCTTTACAGGGAGTAGCGAAGGTGAAAATCAAAACTAACAAGGACAGAACAAGATATCTTGCAATTTATTTCGCGGGTCCAATTCGTTCTGCTGGTGGAACCGACCAAACTTTGACGTTGGTGATTGGAGATTTTGTGCGGCGATTGCTTGGGCTTGACCGCTACAAGCCTACAGAAGAGGAGATTGCACGCTTCATTGAAGAGGTAAGGCTTTACGAACGTTCTGTAAGCCGCTTCCAATACCACGTTTCAGATGAGGAATTGCGAAGGGCAGTTCAATGGCTACCAGTGGAAGTAACAGGCACAGAATCCGACCCCATCGAAGTTTCTTCTTTTCGAAACCTTCCACGTATAGAAACAAACCGTGTGAGGGGTGGAGCCCTACGCGTTGTAAATGATGGAGTTGTTGGACGCTCCTCAAAAGTTTGGACAATCATAGAAAAACTGGGGATTCAAGGCTGGGATTGGCTTAAAGAAATTAATCAAATATCTGAGAAAAAATCCGCTGGATTTATGGACGATGTCATCGCTGGCCGCCCCATATTTTGCTTTCCGTCCAGACGTGGCGGTTTTCGTCTGAGATATGGTAGGGCACGAAACACAGGTCTAGCAGCTGTGGGTGTCCATCCAGCAACTATGCTTGTGCTTCAGGGCTTTCTAGCTGCGGGCACCCAACTTCGTTTGGAACTTCCGGGAAAAGGTGGTATTGCAGTTCCGGTTGATGCGATAGAGTCTCCTATCGTTCGGTTGAGAGACGGCTCTGTTGTTCGAGTTTCAGTTGAAAACTTCGCCGAGATAAAAAATAAGATCGAGAAAATCCTGTTTCTGGGCGACATATTAATCAGTTTTGGGGACTTTTTGTATAATAGCAAGCCTCTTGCGCCTTCTGGGTATGTTGAAGAATGGTGGGTTGAAGACCTACGGAAGATTATAATGGAGAAGTTCAATAGAGATTTTAGAGGAGCCGCTGAAGCCGTTAAGATTCCGTTGGAAAGGCTGAAAAGTTTTTTGGAAAACCCGTTTGCCAACAAGCCTAACCTTGGGGAAGCAATAGCCTTATCGTTGACATTACGTGTACCCCTTCATCCGTGTTTCACGTTTTTTTGGTCAAACCTTGCTTCAATTGAAGAGCTCAAAATGTTGAGGGAATGGCTCCTTAATTCCGAATTACAGCGTGAAGATGGCTTAGTTCGCAGAATTGTCGGCGAAATAGAGGCAAATGTCAAACTAGCCTTGGAAACAATCTGCCTACCCCATAGAGTTTTAGACGGCAAGATTACTGTTGAAGGTGATTGTGCACACGCATTTGCATTCTGTCTTGGCTATGGGGCTTCAGATGTAGACTTTTCTTCTGCTGGATCTGTTTTAGAAGCAATCCGCTTGCTTTCTAGCGTGTTGGTTAGGGAAAAGGCTCCGACACTTATTGGTGCGCGGATGGGGCGTCCGGAAAAAGCAAAAAGACGTGAGATGAAACCCCTTGTGCATGTGCTTTTCCCTGTTGGTTTGGCCGGTGGCTCTCAGAGGAATGTTGTTGAGGCGGCGAAGCGGGAATCCGTCTTTGTGGAGATTGTTAAACGTAAGTGTCCCGTTTGTAAAACCTATACTTTTAGAATAAAGTGTCCGGCGTGCGGGGTTGAAACTGTTCTTGAGAAAATCTGTCCTAGATGTGAGAGAAGCTTAAAAGGAGATGTGTGCCCCGTTTGTAAAGTGCTCGCTAAATCCTATGGAAAACAAGTTGTCAACTTTAAAGAGCTTCTTGAAAGTACATGTAGTCGTCTAGCCGTTTCGGTTCCCAAGGTTTTGAAAGGTGTAAAAGGCTTAATGAATGAGACGAAGACTCCAGAAATCATCGAAAAAGGCGTTTTACGTGCAAAATATGACTTATCCGTCTATAAAGATGGAACAATCCGTTTTGATGCGACAAACGCACCATTGAGTTTAGATTACAATGAACAGATATACATCATTAATGAAAATGGGGATTTGGAATTTGTTAGAATTGGGGAATTCGTGGATCAGTTAATGGAACAAGAGGGGTATATTACTGATGCATCAGGATTTGAAATACTTGATGGTTCCCGCCTCAAATTTAGAGTCTTGTCGTTTAATCCCCTAACTTTGAGGGTAAAACCAAAAAAAGTGACAGCATTTATTAGGCATAAGGCTGATGGTGCATTGTATCGGGTACGCACGGCAACTGGGCGGGAAATTGTAGTTACTAGATATCATTCCCTATTTACTCTCAATCCGGATACGGGAGAAATTGTTCCAATTGAGACAGAGAAATTATGTCCAGGAAGTTTCATTGTCATCCCACGAAAAATACCCTATGAAAAAGATATGAAACACATCAATCTATTAACCCTGTTCGCTGGAAACCCGGACCAAATTCGAGTGAAGGCTCCTAAGCAAGTTCTTAGGCGTATGATTAATGAACTTGGCGGTACGTCGCACGTAGCGAGAGCAATCTCTGTCAACAGATCAACGGTGAACGGTTGGATTATGAGAGGCAATATACCCCTGAGGGTGTTCTTATGGTTGGCTAATGAGTCAAAAACTTCCATCAACACAAAGTACTTAAAGAAAAATAAATTCCGGCTTGCTTGGATAAACAGTAGAGGTTTAAATGTTCCCGCCGTTCTTCCAATTAACGATGCCTTTCTGAGGCTAATTGGATATTACCTATCGGAAGGGTGGTGTTGGAAGGGGTCCAAAATATACCAGAGTCGCACATTGGGGTTCAGAAACTTTGATAAAGAGGTATTAGACGATTTTGTTGAATGCTTTTACCAGCTATTTCACAGTCTTCCTCAAATAAGAAAGAAAGAAACTGGTGTGATTTACGTAAACTCAAATCTCTTGGCTGAAATTATAACTAAAGTTTTCAAATGTGGAAGTCGCTCTAGCGATAAACGTATCCCAGAGTTCATTCTTTCTCTGCCATTACCGAAATTAGCCCAATTCCTACGAGCGTACTTTAGTGGAGATGGATACGTGAGTAAGACAACCTCACATCATGTCGGATGCTCTACTATTAGTAGAAAGCTAGCGGACGGCCTTCTTTTCTCTTTACTTCGGTTTGGCATTATAGCGCGTGTTAAGAAGAGAAATAAGCTACCAAAAGGTATCTGTAAGTATGCAATAGTTCAACCAATTTATGAAATAACATTTGGAGGTCGTGAAAATTTAGAGAAATTCTACAATCACATCACTTTTATTCAAAAGGAAAATATGGAGGTGGTCAAGTACTACCTTAAAAAGGCACCAACACATCCATGGCGAACAGATATTTTGCCGTTAAAGCGTTTTCTACGTGATTCGCTGGGAAAAAGCACTTTTATGAATGTGAGATTGAACCGTGGCGAAACCATAACGAGGGCAAATTTGGGTAAAATTGCTGGCACCGTATCAAATGGACCAAGCATGGAAGCGCTAGGTTTTACGTTGACCACATTGGTCAACAGTGATCTTTTCTTTGATAAGGTTGAAGAGATTGATCAAACATCACCGACCAATGAATACGTATACGATTTAGAAGTACAGCCAAATGGTGAGAAAATAGAGAATTTTCTATCAGGCTTTGGCGGAATCTTTGCGCACAACACGCATTTTAAGCCAGCAGAGGTCGGCGTGTCTGTGGAGAGGCTTCAACAGCTGGGCTATGCCCATGATTGTGACGGAAGTCCCCTAGCTGATTCGGATCAGGTTTGTGAGCTCAAGGTGCAGGATGTTGTTGTCCCGCTGGAGTGTGTGGAGTATTTTATTCGTGTAGCAAATTGTATAGATGAACTTCTTGAGAAGGTGTACGAGCTTCCCCCATTCTATAACGTTAAGAGGGTTGATGATCTGGTTGGCCACCTTATTGTTGGTTTGGCTCCTCACACTTCTGTGGGCATTTTGGGACGCATCGTAGGATTCACAAATCTGAAAGTTTGCTATGCACATCCTGTTTGGCATTCAGCTAAACGAAGGGACTGTGACGGCGACGAAGATACGTTAATGCTTGCCTTGGATACTTTGCTTAACTTTTCCCGTGAATACTTGCCTGCGCAAATAGGGGGAATAATGGATGCTCCCTTGCTTTTGATTCCGGTTGTTAATACGCAGGAAGTGCAGAGGCAAGCTCATGATGTTGACGTTGCTTGTGCCTATCCAATTGAGTTTTATGAAAAGACATGGGAAAACGTGGAAGCTAGGCAAGTTAGCAAACTTATAGACATAGTTGAGTACAGGCTTGGAACCGAGGGGCAATTTGAAGGCTTTAATTACACAACACCCGTTTCAAACATAAATTTGGGTAATCCTGAAAGTGCGTATAAACGGTTCAAAACGATGATTGAGAAGCTGAATAGTCAGCTTGAGTTGGCTGAGAAGATTGAGGCTGTTAATGTTAAAGAGGTAGCCTTAAAGGTTTTAACTACACATTTTATTCGGGACATTGCTGGGAACCTTCGGGCTTTTTCAGCGCAAGGTTTTAGGTGTAAGTCTTGCAACAGGCGTTTCCGGCGTTTGCCGCTTCGTGGTAAATGTCCGGCATGCGGTGGAGCACTGACCTTAACCGTTTATCGGGGCGGTATAGAAAAATATGTGGATGCGGCGCAACATCTGATTGAAAAATATGGGCTGCCGCAGTATTACGCTCAAAGGATTCTGCTTGTAAGGGAGGAGATTAATGCTTTGTTTGAGGGTAAAAAGCCGAAGCAAATTAGCCTAGTAGACTTTGTCTAATGGTGAAACCTTTTCTATGCATAAGTACATAATGCTTTTTGGTACATATGGTTAAGGAAGCTTATCACCCTAATGCTTACTTGATTGACTTTAGAAACGTAAAACTTGGTTTGCGAGCCAGAACGCGCATATTAAATGCTTTGGAGGAAATTTCCGCCGATGCCAAAACCCTCGCAAAACATACGGAGCTAAATTATGGGGTTGTTATGCATCACCTGAAACTTTTAGAGGCAAGGGGGTTAGTCCAACGGAAAGGGAGCAGACCATCAGTCTGGAAGCTTACCGGTCTAGGACAAAAAAGGTTACAGTGGTGAGTTTTATGTTCATTAGGGGTTTTTATATTAGACTTCTCAATCTAACAAATGAAACGACATGCCTCGCAAAAAGTCACGGAAGAAAAGGAAGCGTAAACCCGTTGGCATAGGAGCAATCGTTGAGCCGGGCGTTGGAGCCCTGTATGTTAGAGGCGCGTGGATGAAAAAGCTGAATGAACTAGGCAAAAGCAAACGAAAACAAATCAAGAAAAGCCGTGGCAAACGGAAATAGGTTTTCAATGTTGAAACCTAGAATCCGATATTTAGTTGTTAAGGTTTAGCAAATGAAACTGACCAAATGGTTTAAAGCTTAAGTTAGGGTATTTTTGGTGGACTTGTGTTAGTATGGCGGGAGTAAAAGAGTATGGGGCTGATCCGGAGTTAAAGAGGTTTTATTTGGTTTATCTTGGGATTGTGTTGTTAGGCGGTTTTCTTTGGTGGATGGTTCCAGCTGTTGTCTTTGTCGTGTTTTCATTGGAGACATGGATTGGAGTTGTGGTTGCTCTGTCATCTTTGTTCCGCTTCTTATTGCTGCTGGAATCACGTTATATTGGATCCCTAAGTTTCATTCTTCGATAACCTACGTCTTGGAGGATGATAAGATTACGGTTACTAAGGGAGTGGGTGGAAGACTAAAAGTTTTGTGCCCCACAACCGCATAACCAACATCAAACATTTACCAAGGTCCGATTTCTAGGCGTTTTGGTTTGGGCAAGCTTTCGATCCAAACTGCAGGTTTCTCTGGGACAAGCAGCAGCGGTGGCAGAGTCGCAGAAGCTGTGATCTTTGGAGTGAAGAACTCTGAAGAAATAAAAGACATCATAATCAGGTTTGTTAGGGGAATGAGGCCAGAAGCGATAGAAGCAGAAGCCGAAGTCAAGCCTTCCAAGGACATTAACCAGCAGATTCTCGCAGAACTACGCAAAATAAGAAAAGCCATAAAGAAATAACGCGCTAAGAAATTGGAGACATAGTTTCGATTTCTCAACTAAAGGGTGCATTGGCAGGGTGAATGTCCACATTTTGGGCATTTGTTGTCATACTTGTTTATAGCTGCCTTTTCAAGATCTACGTTGACGACATTTGCGAGTGAAGCCAACCATGCAATGACATCTGCAAACTCATCTTCTAAAGCCTTCTTGTCATCTGTCTTTAATGCTTCTCCTAACTCTTTCACTTCATCCATAAGCCAATCATATGTTCCTGTTATGCCACGTTTAGAATCTCTATGAAAATATATGCGCCACATTATCTTCTGAAATTCGCATATATGCACGCTTCTTTACCCATGTTGTCTGAAAATGCATAAGCAATATTTAAAATAAACAACAATCCAAACTTCTAATGCAGGTGAAAGGATGGCACTACCGTTTGTTATTCGGAAGTATCAAAACAATGATAGGGAGCAATGTCGTGCCTTGTGGAGAGAGTTGACTGAGTGGCATCGTGAGATCTATCAAGACCCAACTATTGGCGGAGAACATCCAGAAGACTACTTTGACAAACACTTGGCTGCGGTTGAACCTGACCAACTTTGGGTCGCTGTCTATGCTTCGAAAGTTGTTGGGCTTGTCGGACTAATCGTTAAGGACAACGAAGCTGAAATAGAGCCTCTCATAGTTAGCAAAGCCCACCGCCGCAAAGGAATAGGAAAGCAATTGATAGAAACGGTTGTTTCTGAAGCCCGCGAAAAGGGAGTAAGATTCCTCGATATAAAGCCAGTGGCACGAAACGTGAATGCCGTAAAATTCCTATACAAACAAGGTTTCAAAAACCTTGGGCATATCAGCTGTTCATAGACTTCCCTGCTTATCCTTGGAAGTCAGGACTTGAAATTTTCGGATGCGAATTCAACTTCTAACAGATAACGGATACCCAACTTACAAAAATTCAAAATTTAACTTAGGAGGCTCTTTTGTCCCTTTTCGATTATGTGAACTACTTTAACGCCTTTTCTTTCCAAGTGTGCTGAGATAAATCTTCGGTGGCAGTATTTCGGTTTCACTTCCATACACATGATACAGACACGCTTAGCTTTTGCAATCTCTAAAAGCTGTTTTGTTCCTTCTCTGAAAAGTTTGGTTCGCATATGCCTTTTGTATCCGCCTCGACGGTAGCCTCCAAACTCCTTACCTAACCAGACGTACTCTATTCCACATTGTGGAAGCCACTTCTCCATCTTTTCTTTTTTAAAGTGTTCAACTTTTGACGTTGGAAAACTGCGAACGTCCACAAGAGCCTGAATTCCATGCTCACCCAATAATTCTAGGAAAGTGTCTATTGAACGGTTGCTATGTCCAATAGTCCATATTATAATCTTCAATCTTACCGCTTACTTTCCCATTCCTTAAGTATTAACTTCACTAAGTTGTCTAGTCTGTCTCTAACTTTTTCATTCTCAAGTAAGGTTCCGTAGATTGAGCCTTGACCATATTCTGCAGATTGCAACAATAATGATGGCGGTGGATACTTGCAGTCATGGTGGTCTAAAATAGCTGTGTGATATGCAAGGTCACCGCCAGCTGGGATGTTTCCTATAACAATTAATGCTATAATTTTGTTTAATATTATGTTTTTGAATTCTTCATAGCTTTTGATAATTCCTTGTGCTCTTTCCGTAAAAGCACAGTATAGACTTGCTGCCTTACCACCATATGTTGGAACCACAAGCACAATGATATCTGCTTCTTTCACTTTGTTGTAAATTCTTGGAACATCATCGTGGATTGGGCATTCTTCGTCCTTACCTCTTAGTTCATGGGCGAAACATTCGTAATTGCAGTGACTGCATGGTCTTATCTCGCAGTCATAGACATTGATAACCTCGGTTTTAAATTTCTGCTCTTTTGGTTTTGACAGCACATATTCTACGCAGTTTAAACAGTTGCCTCTTTTTCTTGCGCTGAACGCTATGCCTAATGCCTTCATCTTTTTTCGCTTCAACGGATTTTTATGTATTTGTAGGCTTCTGTCGCGTTTTCGAAGCAGTAGTGCACTTTCTGATAATCCCTTCTGAATTCCGCCACGTCCACTCTCACTTTTTCTGGTGGTTCCTTGTCTATTATTACGCGTTTGATGAATTCTGCTATTTCCGTCATTTCAGACTCTTTCATTCCAAGCCTTGTGACCTCAGAGACGCCAAGTCTTATGCCGCCTGGATGCATGAAGTGTCTTCCCTCTTTTATGTCCCATGGCAGCAGGTTTCTGTTTATTATTATGTTCGCCTTTTCCAGAGTCTCTTCGATTGTGCCTCCATCGCCATATTTCGTTACGTCTATTAGGATTACGTGGGATTGTGTGAAGCCCTTATGTTCTGCCAAAACATTGAATCCCCTGTCATATAGCGCCTGACCCAAGGCTTTCGCGTTTTTCACTATTTGGCTTGTATACTCCTTTCCAAATTCAAGCATTTCCGCACAAGCAATTGTGACGCCTGCAACAGCATGCAAATGATGGTTGCTCAACATGCCGGGGAAAGCTGCCCGTTTTATCTTTTCCGCATACTTTTCCCATGACAAGACTCCGCCGTGTTGGGGTCCAAAAAATGTTTTGTGTGTGCTCAAGCTGACGACATCGGCTCCTTCTCTAAGTGGATCTTGGAATTGTCCTCCACTAATTAATCCAGCCACATGTGCCGCATCATATCCTACGGTTCCACCCACTGAACGAATGGTGTCAGCTAACTCCTTGACTGGATGCGGGAATGGGAAAACACTTGCACCAAACATAACAAGTTTCGGTGGTCTACCCTCTGCGACGAGTTTTTCAATCCTATTTTTCGCCCGGTCAACATCGATGGTTAATTCCTTATAGTCTAAGGGTAAGTATTCAACAATTAAGCCGTGGACAGCGCCTGCTGTTCCTCCAAGTTTCTTCTTGCCCATTGTGATGTGTCCGCCAGCCGGAATTGATAAAGCCATCATTGTGTCGCCGGGCTCTGTGAAAGCTGTGTAAACAACAAGGTTTGCCACAACACCCGAAATTGGTCTGACATCCACAAATTCTGCGTTGAAAAGTTTCTTCATTAGCTCGATGCATTTGAACTCTACTTGGTCTATGAAGCGGCAGCCAGCATAGACGCGTTCTCCGGGCCATCCTTCAGCATAGCGGTTTCCAAAATCTGTTGTGAGGGCTTCGCGTACGGCTGGGCTTGGAATGTTTTCACTTGCTATAAGTGGGATACATTCCCGAAACCATTTATGATGTTGTTGAAGAAGGTCTAACACATGATTATATTCATCTCGAACAGTTGACATTACAAACTCCTCCTCTTGCATCACACTATCAGCGTTTCAAAAATAAAAACTATTTTGAAACAACGTAACATTAATAATGGAGAAGACGATACGAGTTAACTGCCAGACCAAAAAGGGAGCTTTAGGATGAGCAAGAAAAAGAAGAAAGAAAAAGCAGCACCCATGCCCGCTGCAAGCGCTGGTTTACTCAGATTCTTTGAGGAAGAAACTGAAGGCGTTAAAGTTCGACCTGAAATGCTTGTAGGCTTAGCGGTTGCGCTGATAATCATGTGTGTTTTGGCGCATGTGTTCTTCTAGCTAAAATGCTAACGGCGAGAAGCCACATGTAAAACTTCTATTCTCTGCACAGAGTTAAGGTGAACAAATATTTCGCTTCTCTCCTCTCTGCTTGTAACCTGCGGTATTGGCTGGGCAATTGTTGCACGCAGTATAATGGCATCCGCATTTGAAAGCCATATCCCCGCAGGTTCACGGGTCACCGCCTTCAACGTTCCTTCAAAACCATAAGAAGGATCCAAAATCACTCGTATGTTCTTACCTAAGTTTTTCTCAAGCATATGAAATATTGTTGGTGGTAGATTTTGTTCCGCCATGGGGTTCGCAGAATTTTAAATAGTGTTTTGAGGATAAAACAGTTGCCCTTCCTAGGTGATATTAGAACATTCATGCAGAAGATTTCTTGTTGTGTTTTATGCTTTCCCATTTTTCAGTGTTTATGTTAAAATCGTTAAGCTGCTCAACATAGTGATTATTTTAAGGCTGTCTTAAACTATCAATATTGATTTAACTGGTCTCGCAACACTTTAATATGCTGGATGTTCCCTCATAGAAAATCCATCCGAGATGACACATATGACCGCTGAAATTTCATTAAGCCAGTCTATGGCTAAAGTAGTCAAACATTATTCATCATTATTTGTGCTTCCATCGTATAGAAAAGTGCTTTTGTTTCTAGCATTGTCTTGTATAGGTGGGGGTTTGCTTTCCACAATTATTCTTTTTCCCTCATTTGAGGGACTGAAAAACGGGTTTTTTCTCGGTTTTTCCATTCTGCTTATAAATTTAATTTTTGACTATATGGTAAGCATATGGGTTTTGAGACGTGACCCGATTTATGATTTGAGGAGGACTGCAGCGCTTTCCCTTTTCTGCTGGGCTTTATGGTTTTTATTCATTTTTGTGGGCGTTGCTGCTGCCAGAGTCGTTGTTCCATCATGGGCGGTCAAGCTATGCCTTTTAGGTTTTTCAGCCGTACTAATCTTGCGTTTAATCGTGTTCAACTCAACATCATCTATGAGCTATAAACGTCTTCTTACAGCTTCCCTTCTTCAACCATTTTCTTGCATAATTCCCTTCTTGGTGTTTTGGGCAGGAATCAGCTATCCCCCAATATCTCACATACTTTTATTCCTGATTTTTTCACTGGCGGTGAGTTTTCTTTCAAGTTTCTCCTTCATTTCCCTCTTGAACCGCGTAGGTGAGCAAACACTTGGGTTTCCTTCCCTACCTCTTTTTAAGGCTTTTTTGCTCAATTGGGTAGTGAACTTAAACGCCCCCCTTGAAGAGTTTCTTGAAAAGTTAGGCACGGAGCAAGACATCGAGTTTTCTATAATAAAGTTTGACGCTTCCAGACCTAAAGCAGTTATAGCCGTTCCCTCCGTTCATCCAGGCCCGTTCAAAAATGTTGGAAGCAGTCTTTTACCTTCTACACTTAAAGCTGCTTTAGGGAAGGAGCTTAACTGCACAGCTTGCGTGCCTCATGGTTTACTTGGGCACGAGCTTGACCTAACCTCTCAACTTCAAAATCAAAAAATCATTAACCACGTTGTTGAAACCGTTAACTTTGAAACCTCACACGCTAAAGCAACCCCTTTTATTAAAGTTAGCAATGGTTTAGCTACTGCTTGCTGCCAAATTTTCGGTAAGGCTGCCTTTCTTTCATTCACTCTTGCTCCAAAAACAACCGAAGATTTGCCGCAGGAATTAGGCTTATTCATTAGCCAAGAAGCATTGAAACGTAGCTTAGACTGCTATGCGGTTGTTAACGCACATAACAGCATTAACGGAACAGTTGACACACAAAAAACTTTGGAGACCTTGAAAAAGGTTGCAATAACATGCTTGGAGAAAGCTGTTTCTTTAAAAAGCTCTTCCTTCAAAGTTGGCGCCGCCACTGTTATACCGAAGGAATTCAGCCTAAAAGATGGTATGGGACCTGGCGGCATTACCGTAGTTGTAATTAAAGTAGGTAAACAAAAAACTGCCTATGTTGTTATTGACGGCAACAATATGGTTTCTGGGCTACGTGAAAAAATTCTTTCAGCTCTTCAATCCATCGGAATAGCCGAAGGTGAAGTTTTCACAACAGATACTCATGCGGTAAATGCTTTAGTACTAACCAAACGTGGGTATCATCCAGTCGGCGAAGTTATGAATCACGAAAAATTGATTAGTTATGTTAGAGAAGCTGCTCTTGCCGCTATATCCGATTTAGAACGTGCAAAGGTAGCATGCCGAACCGAGATAGTTCCATGCGTCAAAGTTATTGGAGCAAAACAACTGGAAACTCTGTGCCTCCTTGCAGATAGAACTTTTCAAAAAGCTAAAAAAATAGTTGTTCCCATTTTCACGACTGCTGCTGTTCTCTTAACATTGTTTTTAACATTTACCTAAGCTAACACTAATAAGGTTGAAGATTTGACTCTTTTATTCTCAACAGAAGGGAGAAACGTGCTTAAGGAAATCCGAATCCACGGTCGCGGTGGACAAGGAAGCGTCACAGCTGCACAGTTACTGGCTCATGCCGCTTTTATCGAAAGCAAGTGGGTTCAAGCTTTTCCATATTTCGGAGCTGAACGACGAGGCGCTCCGGTGAAAGCCTTCGCAAGAATAAGCGATGCACCCATACTTCTTCACAGTCAAATCTACAACCCCGACTACATAATAGCGCTAGACCCCAACATTTACGAAATTGTGGACGTAACCGAGGGCTTGAAAAAAGACGGCACAATAATCATGAACACAACTAAGAAGCCTGAGGCAATAGATTTAAAAGGTCGGCGAATTGCCACTGTTGATGCAACAGGAGTTGCGCTTGAATTAGGGCTGCTTGTCGCTGGATTGCCTGTTGTTAACACTTCAATCTTAGGAGCTTTTGCCAAAGCAACAGGTGAAGTTAAACTGGAAAGCATTTTAAAGGCCATAAAAGAAACGTGGTCCGGCAGTACCGGAGAAAAAAATGCTAATGCAGCAGAACTTGCCTATAAACGGTTGATAAAAGGATGGTGAAATTATGAGTATTGCTCCGAAAACTTGCAAAGAAATGCCTGTCACAACCTTATCTATCCCAACGGTTGGTAGTATGGGAAAAACTGGTTCTTGGAGAACTTTTCGTCCTGTGGTCGACTATTCGAAATGTACGCGGTGCACGCTTTGCTGGATTTACTGTCCAGACGGAGCCATAACACGTCAAGAAGATGATTCCCCAAAAATAGATTATGACTACTGTAAAGGTTGCGGAATATGTTCTAACGAATGTCCAGTTAAAGCGATAACTATGGAGCGGGAGGGGGAATGAATGGCGCAAACAGTTATTGACACTGCGAATCACATCGCTGCATATGCCGCAAAAGCAGCAAGAGCTCAGGTCGTTGCTGCCTATCCAATAACACCTCAAACATCAATAGTTGAAAGGATAGCTGAACTGGTTGAAAGCGGAGAAATGGACGCTGAATATATTCGTGTGGAATCTGAACACAGCGCTATGTCAGCATGTATAGGTGCCGCGGCTGGAGGAGTCAGAACCTTCACGGCAACCTCGTCTCACGGTTTGGTGCTTATGCATGAGGCTTTACATTGGGCTTCTGGTTCGCGGTTACCAATTACAATGTCTGTAGTTAACCGTGCCTTAGGACCCGGTTGGAACATATGGGCTGATTTCACCGATTCCATGTCTCAACGGGACACTGGATGGATTCAGTTTTACTGCGCTGACAACCAAGAAGTTTTCGACACCATAATTCAGGCCTACAAACTCTGCGAGAATGAACGAGTCCTTTTGCCAGCTATGGTATGCCTTGAAGCCTTCACTCTATCACACACTTACATGCCTGTGAAAATTCCAGACCAAGAAAAAATCGATGAGTTTCTGCCTCCTTATAAGCCTAAATGGTTTTTAGATGTTAACAACCCGTTTTCGCACGCAAACCTAGTTTCGCCAGAGTGGTATATGGAGTTCCGTTACATGATGCAAGAAGCCATGGAAAATGCTAAGCAGCTTATACCAGAAATCGGCAAAGAATGTGGCAAATACTTTGGTTTTGAACACGGTGGACTTATTGACAAGTACAAATGTGAAGATGCAGATTTGATATTGCTAACGATGGGAACTATTGGAAGGGAAGCCAAAATAGCCGTGGACAACCTACGCAAGGAAGGCTTTAAAGTAGGTACCGCAAGAGTTCGAGTTTTCCGTCCATTTCCAAAAGAAGAAATTAGAAAACTTGCAGAAAACACACAAATGTTTGCAATAATAGACCGTGGCATATCCTTTGGAATGGAGGGTTTCCTCGCCGAAGAAATCAAAGCATCACTTTACAATCACGAAGACCGTCCGTTAATTGCCGGATTTGTTGCAGGCTTAGGAGGGAGAGATGTAACGTTCAAGACCATCGAGAAAATTGCTAGAAAATCATCAGAATGGATGCAAGCAGGCAAGGTTGAAAAGGAAACCCTATGGGTTGATTTAAGGGAGTGAAGGAGATGGCGGGATCAATAAAGGAACTCTCGAAAGAGGAATACTTGCTTAAAGGTCATGGTGCATGTGCTGGTTGCAGCCTAGCTATCTCGCTTCGCCTACTCTTTAAGGCTTTAGGAAACAAAATAGTTATGGTTGTTCCAGCATGTTGCACCTCAGTTATTCCAGGACCTTATCCCTACACCTCTCTTGCTGTGCCTGTCCAGAACATGCTGTTTGAGGCGACGGGTGCCACTGCATCTGGTGTTGTTGCAGCTTTTCATCGACGGGGTATTAAGGATGTAACTGTTGTAGGCTGGGCTGGGGATGGTGGAACCGTTGACATAGGTATACAGGCTTTATCTGGAGCAGCCGAAAGGGGAACGGACTTCATTTACATTTGCTATGATAACGAGGCCTATGGCAACACGGGTATGCAGCGAAGCGGGGCAACACCATATGGTGCATGGACAACTACAACTCCCACTGGGAAAAAGGAACGGAAAAAGGACACGCCATTCATCATGGCTGCCCACAGAATTCCCTATATTGCGACAGCATGTTCATCCTACCCAATAGACTTTATAAATAAGCTCAGAAAGGCTAAGGAAATTGAAGGTACAAAATACATTCATATACTGGCGCCATGTCCAACTGGTTGGCGTTATGATACAAGCAAAACCGTGGAAATTGGAAGGCTTGCGGTTCAAACTGGCATGTGGGTGCTTTTTGAAATTGAGAATGGCAAGTTTAAATTTAATCCTCCAAGCAACCGGCTGATTGATAAGGCAAAACGCAGACCAGTTAAGGAATATTTGACTTTGCAGGGTAGGTTCCGCAACTTAACAGAAGACGACATTGAAAGAATTCAGAAGTGGGTAGATGAAGACTGGGAGCGCTACTGTAAACTAGCATCAAATCAGTACGTTTGATTTCGCACTATACGGAAAAATATAAGAGCCTCAAAGTTAATGGTATAGACTGCTTTGCACCGCGGTTCACCATCAATCAACGAAAAAGGAAGTATAATATGACGGAAGAAAAAAAGACAGAAGGGAAACAGAAGAAAGCTGCGAAAAAGGAAACAGCTACTCAAGTCAGCGAAAACATGGTGCTTATCGGTAGAAAACCAGTGATGAACTACGTGGTTGCTTGCCTAACCTCCTTTAATTCTGGCGCCAAAAAAGTTGTTGTAAAGGCTAGAGGACGGGCAATCAGCAGAGCAGTTGACACGATCGAATTGTTAAGACGAGCTTTTGTGAAAGACCTACAGCTACAAGGTATCTCCATAGGCACAGAAGAAGTTACCAGAGGCGAGGGCCAAAAAACAAACGTTTCAACGATTGAAATAATAGTGACCAAACCATAAGTGCGCCGGTCTTTCCTCAAATTGCTACATGAAACGAACTGGACTATTTCGAATCCTGAATCTTAACTTCTATGTTCCTTTTTCTAGTAGGCTGATAGATAATTATATAAAAATTGTCTTTCTAATCGTTAGTCTCCGACGGTGAAGCAAATGAGTGTTTATCCCAAAATAGTTGTTAATCCACCAGGACCCAAAGCAAGGGAACTGGTTAAAAAGGATGAAAGCCTGATTTCACCTTCCTATGGGCGGTTTTATCCACTCGTCGTTGAATCTGGGAAGGGCTGTATAGTGAGAGATGTTGACGGAAACGAATACATAGACTTCAACTCTGGCTTGGTGTGCCTAAACGTTGGTCATAACCATCCTAAAGTGATTACAGCCATAAAGAATCAATGCGACCGTTTCTTACATTACTCGAACACAGACTTTTACTACAATGAAGTCGTTAACCTCGCGGAAAATCTTGTAGAAATCACACCCGGAAGCTTTGATAAAAAGGTTTATTTCGGCAACAGTGGGACCGAGGCAATTGAAGCAGCTGTCAAGCTTGCAAAATGGCACACCCGCAAACAATTATTTATCGGGTTTATAAGCGCCTTTCATGGTCGCACGATTGGAGCCTTATCCTTCACTGCCAGCAAGCCTACTCAAAAGCGCTACTTCTTCCCGTTAATGCCGGGGGTTACTCATGTACCATATCCATACTGTTACCGTTGCCCCTACAAACAAACTTATCCCGACTGCCACTACTGGTGCATAGACTTCATCGACGAATTTGTCTTCCAGAAATATGTGCCTCCCGAAGATGTTGCCGCAATACTTTTTGAACCCATCCAAGGCGAAGGAGGATATGTTGTTCCACCACCAGAATATTTCCAACGATTAAAGAAACTTACTGACAAGTATGGTATACTACTTATAGACGATGAAGTGCAAGCTGGCATGGGCAGAACAGGAAAATGGTTTGCAGTTGAACACTGGAACGTTGAACCAGACATCTTGTGCAGCGCAAAAGCATTAGCTTCTGGACTGCCATTAGGAGCAACCATCGCCAAAGCAAAGGTTATGGACTGGGTTGGAGGTTCGCATGCAAGCACTTTCGGCGGTAACCCCCTCTCTTGCGTTGCGGCAAGCGCAGTCATAGACGTTATAAAAGAAGAAAGGCTTTTGGAAAACGCAACCAAGCAAGGCACCTACATTATCAAGCGACTTGAAGAATTAAAAGGACAAAGCGAAATCATCGGCGACGTAAGAGGCAAAGGCTTAATGATAGGCATGGAAATCGTGGAAAACAAGGAAGATAAAAAACCAGCACCTAGAAAAGCCAGCGAAATTATGACGCGTTCATGGAAACGCGGAGTCGCTGTCATCACATGTGGAGTCTCAACAGTCCGAATTGCACCGCCAATCAACATTACCAGAGAACTTGTGGACGCAGCATTAGAAATAATCGAAGATGTTGCAAAAGAAGTTGGAAAGGAAAGCTAAAGCCTAACAGCGTGTCTACATGAAAATCCGCAAACTAACAATAAGCGATTACGAAGAAATGGTGCGGCTTTGGTCCAAGGCGAAATTACCTTTTAAACCAAAAGGAAGAGACAGCAAAAAGGCAATAGCGGCACAGACGAAGACAAACCCCGAATTTTTTCTAGGAGCCTTTAAAGACAATCGCCTCGTTGGCACAGTTATTATAAGCTGTGACTTGCGGAAAGGATGGATAAACCGCTTGGCTGTTGATCCAGATTACAGACATCGCGGAGTTGCTAAGGCTTTAATTGCTGAATCCGAAAAAATACTTAGGAAATATGGCATCAGAATTTTCTGCGTCTTAATCGAAGATTACAACACTGTATCAAAAAAGTTGTTTAAGGAATGCAACTACATTGAACACAGCGATATAACATACTTCAGTAAGCGCGACAGCGACGAAGTCTAACTATGCTTTCTGCACACAAGTAAAAAGTGTTCAGAGCTTCTAACAACTGATGGATGTGTGCAGGTCTTTAGCAGGTCTTTAGCAGAATTTCAATCCACATTTTCCACTTTTCTTGGTCCTTGTAAAGCTTATTTGTTTCTTTTCTATGATGGGAAGAGAGTCCTTCCAAACCAGCCAATTCCAGTATCTCCACGCCTTGTTTTTCAAAAAGTTCACGTAATTCCTCTGGCATGAACCAGTGTGCTGCGGTGAAACCTTCTCCTTGTAAACCTGGAATATAGTCGCCAACCTCCCAGCGATGCTTTGCGTACTGCATTTCATGTGGGAATTCGACGAGTATGCTTCTTAGTAATCCGATGCGGCTAATGACAGAGATAAAAATTGGGACATCTCTTTTAGCAACGCGCACAAGTTCCTTTGCAGCTTTCTCCCTTTGTTTAGCATTTAATAAATGACATGGAGGGGCTCCTAAACATAATACGGTGTCAAATCTTTCGTTCGGAAACATGGATAAGTCTTCAACAGAGCCTTGCACAAACTGCTTGACTTTTCTCAAAACACCAGTGCGCCTTATTTTCTTTTTTGCGAGTTTTAGCATTTCTGGGACAAGGTCTAATAAGACAACATCGTAGTCTCTTTTTGCCAATTCAATTGTATATCTGCCGGGTCCTCCACCAGCATCCAGAACCAAACCGTGTTTCGGTAAATACTTTTCCAAGAAACGCATGGTAACAGTAAACTCGATTTGATGGTATGAGTCTTGTCGTAAACGTCTCCATTCGTAGCGAGCTGTTTTTGTAAACCATTCCTTAACCATTTCTTCGATTTGGCTGTCATCAATTTCCATTGCTTGCACAGTACCTCCTTTACTAAGCTAAAATATATCAGTTACCAAATTGGAGAATTAGGCTTCTCTTTCTTCTGGTCTAGGTTCACGTACGTAAAAAACTATTAGCAGAATAGATGGAACAATGAGTATGGGCATGAGAAGGAACGGAAGTTGTGGAGACGCGTTATCATATAATAGTCCACCTGCTATTCCACCAATAGCCATGAATATGTAAGTGAAAAAGTTCATCGAACCAGTAACTTTTCCACGCTGCGCCTGTGGAACAAGGTCAGCGAACAATGTTTGATAAGCTGAAAAGCCAAGAAGCTGTGTAAACCCAAAAAGAGGCATTACTATAAAGAGAGTTGAATAATTTCCATAAACAAAAAGTAAGGTAGCTGGGATCATCAATAGACTGGACACAATTAACGGAATTTTTCTACCAACCTTATCAATTAGCTTCCCGGTTGGAAAAGACAAGATTATCATGCATATGAACAAGGCAATCATAACATAACCCCATTCAATGCGGGCGAGCTGAAGAGCAGGATCATCTGCCGGATTAGGATAAAGGGCTGGATTGGGTGTTCCTCCGATTTGAAGTATATAGAAGGCGTAAACTAGGAAAAGTGTTCCCGTCATGGCAAATGAGAACCGCACAATAAGTGTGGAGAAGAATAGGAATAATGTTGAGTGTGGTACTACTTTCCAAACGTTTATTCCTTCCTCCAGAGCTTTAGGATAAGAATGTAACGCTTCCTTAAAGTTCAGTTTCTCCACGGTTTTCATGCTTTCCTTCAACTTTAGTCGCACAATTGCAGCTGCAAGAAAGAAAATTGTAACAATAGTGTATGCTATTCTCATACCCATTTCAGATCCATGACTAGCCACCAATAGAAGAGCTACAGCTGGGGCAGGGGTTGTGGCAACACTCATTATCAAGTTTAGTATGGAGAAGCCCATTCCCCGCTTTTCGGGCGGCAGTGAATCAGCCATCATAGCGTTTAATGCTGGTTGATAAAGCAAGCACAGGCTCTGTATTGCGGCTCCGATTAAGATGAAGTGCCAGCTTAAGGCAGCTGCATAAAGAATGTATGAGAGGGCTACGCCGAATGTTAGGGTTGAAATAAGCCAGCGCCTTCCATACTTGTCCGCTAAATATCCTCCTGGAAACTGGACAGAAGCCAAAGCCAGCATTGAAACTAAGGTGATTAATCCTAGGATTGTGGCGCTTCCGCCAAGTTGGATAACATAGTCCGAATAGTATGTTCCGGGTAATTCTCCAGCAAAATCCATTAGAATCCAACTTATAATAAGTATAAGATAGTTTCCTTTAAAGAAGGAAAATTCTTCCTTCAGCTTCTTCGCTAGCTTCAATGGTTTAGTTCCATCCTTGAGGTTTTCCTCTTAACGGGCGGTTCTCAATAAATATTTTGTAAAATATTTCTATGTTCCACAATTCCTTAGGGGTCATATGGCTTTGCTATAACTTCCCTTATTTTTAAATCGAAAAACCTTGCGGTGTTTGCGGGTCTTAATCGAAGCGCGGTGTCTGCACCCATACCTGTCCCAGCGATGGCGATAATGTCTCTGTCAACTGGAATTAAACCAGCGTCTGCCGCCATCAAGGTGATTTCTACACATACTTTTGTTCCTTCACCCATAAGCCTAAGCGTGTTAGCGATTATTTCTAATGGCTGGATTGTGCCAAAATCTTTGCGGACTGCTCTTTCCACGCTGCTTAACGCGTGGGTACCCGTGAAAATCTTCGCTCCATTTGCTAGAATTTCTTTTTTATACCCTTCTTGTAACTCAATTTTCCCAAGTTCTCGGAAACCAAAACAATGTGTAACTATAACGACGTTATATTTTTTGAAGATTTTAGATGCCTCTGCTCCCGTTTCACCAGTTGTTGAAGCAACCACGATGTCTTTTATGCCTTCTTTTTCTACGTATTCTTTGACAACCCTCAGTAAGACATCGGTGTTCTGTTTGCCTGCTTCCTTAAAATAAACCGTTTTTCTTTCAACCGTCCTCATAGATTATCACTCATATTTGATTCATAAGACCTTAACCTTTGCTTTGTGAACTACCCCCAGCTAACGCAAGGGGCTTCTAACCTCATCATGGGGTTCAGGCTATCCGTAGGGTTAGTTCTGAGCGTGTTCACAGACGCCCCTACCTTAGAGGCAAGCCCTAAGGCTTGTTTCATTATGTTCTTTGCTCCGTTGTAGTCCGCGTTAAGTTCTGCTCCACAAGAGCACTTGAACAAACCGTTACGTCTAACGCCTTTTCCACCACAGATGGAGCAGGTTTGGCTTGTGTAGGCTTCGCTCACGGTCATCACGGGGATTCCAAGCCATTCAGCCTTGTATTTGATGTAGTTTGAAAGTTTATGGTAAGCGAAACTGTTCAGTTTTCGTTTTTCCTCACGCCTTTCAGTTTCCCTAAAACTATTACAGAGTTGGTTTCTTTTGCTTCTTGAACAATAGCCTTAGAAATCTTGTGGAGTTCATGATTAACTATTCTTTTCTCGTGGCACCCAACCTTTTTAACGGCTCTACCATTGGGAAGTTTTCTCCGTAAGTGGAAATAGTGTCCTCGAACAGCTCTAAGCTTCTTACCGTAGAAACAAGTTTCTCTAGTTTTGGAATTCACGGTTACAGCAATGTTGTGGATGCCTAAATCCACTCCTAAAACGTTGTTGCAATCAGTTTTCTGTTCAACATTCTTCTCAACTGTAATGTATAGATAGAAGTCTTGGTTACGCTTGAAAAGTTTGGATTCGCAGATTTCCATGTCTGGCTCTATTGGGCAATGAGGCTTGATGGCTACCCATACACCGCCTCTTCTACTTTAACTGGAATCCTAGCCCAATACTCGGCAATCTTCGTGTTCCGCCGTTCTATCTTTAAAAGGTCCTTCCTAATTGAAAGCGGATACTTCTTGTTAGGCTTAATCTTCTTGTAAAAGCGTTTAGCTTGCTGCTTGTTAGCTGAGTAAAGCTCTACTTTCTCGCCACGCAGGAAACGCTGAAGATTCCCATATTCCTCTTCAAGAAGCCGTTGCTTAACATTAGTCAAATACACGATTTTGGCTTTGATGGTTTTCTTAGCTTTCAAGGTCACAGACCTAAACTTTAATACTTTAAATTCTAATTTAAAATATTAAAGTTTGTCGCAAATCATCCCCACGCTTACGCATGGAGTCTTCTTGTGAGGATTGATAAAATTTGGGAAGTTGTTATGGTTTGAGTAGCTTTTTTCTTAATGGTTTTCTTTTTAATTCCGTACCGCAGACTTCGCATCTTCTAGATTTGTAGTCTGCGGGATATCTTTTATGGCATGCTGGGCAGTATCTTATCCATTGTAAACGGAAGCGGATGCCGAAAGTGGCTAATGAAGCGAATTCTATGTCCATCTGGTTTGCAATGTTTTGTATTGAGTAGTCGTCTGTTGCAATTAACGGAGAATAACCGTGTGTCTTAAGTTCTAAGGCTAATGCTAAAACTTGCCGGTCTGCTTCGGAAAGGAAGAATGTGTCTCCGACAAGTGTTGCCGATGTTTTAACTTTATCTAGAAAAATCTTTTTCGGGGCTCTAACTTTTAGCTTTCCGCTTTCTACAGCCGTTTTAAACCTAATCCAAACCATAGAGCTTCCCTTTATCTCCTCCTTTACTATTGGAACGGTGTATTGTTTTTCACTTATTGAAAATGGGTCAAAACCAGCCACAAAGGCGGATGTGTCTAGAACTATAACTCTTTCGCTTGCTTTATCCGTTAGATTTTTCCTCCAAGTCCCTTGAAAAGAAGTCTGCTTCTTAGGCGATGGTAAAAGTTTTCCCTAAACCTTATGAAAGAAGTCACATGTTTAGAACGCGTAACGGTCAGGCTTGGAAGTTTAGAATTTATGATTTGGCGATGATGTCCATCAATTACCACAAGTATTTTTCTCGGTCTGGCGACCTCAACTGTGAGGCTTGAGTCCGCTGGAAAAACAGTGGAACGAAACACGCTTAAAGCGCATATAGGTGTTAGAACAAAAGCATCTACACTTGGGTCTAAAACTGGTCCTCCAGCCGAGAGTGAATAACCAGTGGAGCCTGTTTGTGTAGCTATCATTAGCCCGTCTGCTTGACAGTTTAGAATTGGTTCCTTATCCTTTAGAATTTGTGCATAAAGTAATTTTGCTGGCTCATCGGGTGATATTAGTACTTCATTTAAAGCGTCTGGAAACTTTATGTCTCCGTCTGCGGTTATCGAGAGCTTCATGCATTTTTCAATTGTGAATTTTTCCTTTAGGCATTTATCCACAGCAGCTAAAGCCTCTTTCGGCTCCACCTCTGTTAGAAAACCTCGAACACCCATGTTTATCGCAAGTATCGGGGTTTCCGGTTTTGGAATCGCGACACACGTTCTTAAAATCGTTCCATCTCCACCAATCGTAATTATAAAATCCGTTTTCATCCGCTCTAGTGGAATAGTTTTTTCTCTTTTGCTCATTTTCTCTGCTAACGTGTCTTCCACGCATACCTCTAATCCCTTGGCCCCTAGATATTTAGCTAAATCTTCCACAAGTTTTATGGCTTTTCTCTTGTCGAAACGGGCGACTAAACCGACGCTTTTGAACAACGTTTTCACCTTTCATCCTATTGCGGCACCTTAATCTATATATGGGTGGTGTTTAAAATTGCTGTGGATGAAAACTGTAACAAGTTGGTGAGTGTATGAGTAAATCTGTTGATGTTGGGAGCTTGCGTAATGGTGGCTACGTAACAGTTGACGGCGAGCCATGCCGCATAGTTGACATTACCAAATCAAAGCCTGGAAAGCACGGCTCAGCCAAAGCAAGAATAGTAGCCATAGGCATTTTCGACGGCGTTAAAAGAAGTTTTGTTAAGCCTGTAGATGCAAACGTAGAAGTGCCGATGATTAATAAGAGAAGCGGCCAAGTTTTTGCCGTAACATCTTCTGGCGTTCAAGTAATGGATTTGGAAACTTACGAGTATTTGGATGCTCCTTTTCCGGAAGAGGAGGAGTTGAAAGCGAAACTTGTTCCCGGCGTTGAAATTGAGTATTGGCGAATACTGGGCAGAGTAAAAATTGTTAGAACGAAATAAAATGAAAGGCTAAATTTTGGACGGAAACCGCTTCAATTGCCTTATCTTCGTTAGGAGTATAGTGGCAGCTGTTTTTAGAGCGGGTTAGCTCCACCAGTTCCAATCCATTTTTTTGAATGCTAAGTAAAGAATTGATAGGATTACTCCCCAACTTAGTGCGATGCCCGCGGCCTCTAACATTGTGTTTTCATTTGGGTAACTGTGGCTTGCCCAAGCGCTTATCGCACATAAACCCACTAATATAAGGATGAACATAGCAAAGTGAATGGCTCGTTCCACAGTCAATTATGTTTCACCTACCAATGTGTTCTAGAAGTTAGCGTATCTTATTGTTAAAATTTTCCATAAAGTTTATTTTCCTTTTTTGCATATAAAATGTTTTGAAGCCGATGATGCCAAAAATAAGAGTACTCTGATTTATGACGATTAAACCCAGCGCTGAGGTTTCCAAACTTATTCTATTGGAATTTCATATCCGTGTTTCCGCGGCAGACGAATCTCCAAAATTCTCTCTTAAGCGAATTTCGCTTCACTCAAACTTAATTCTCAAACACTTCTAAAAGCTCAGAGATGTAAAAAGCTTATGGAGTCTAAGCCTAAAGATTGAATATCTATTTAAATGCGTAAATGGTTTTAAATCTGGAGAAACCATGGCTTTAGAACGTTTAGGTTCCTCGCTCTACGAAGCGTTAAAAAAGGTTTTCAGAGCCTCCATTATTGATGAGGCTACTGTTAAAGAGCTTGTGCGAGACGTACAGAGGGCCTTGCTTCAAGCAGATGTAAACGTTAAACTTTTACTTGATATTTCCAAGCGGATAGAAAACAGAGCATTAAAAGAAAAGTTTCCTCCAGGCATTTCAAGACGCGAGCATGTAATAAAAGTTGTTTATGAAGAGCTAACACGCTTTCTCGGAGAAAAACAGGTTCCAATAAAAATAGAGCCTGGAAAAAAGAAGGTGACAATGCTTGTCGGCATTCAAGGCTCTGGAAAAACAACAGCCGCAGCCAAACTTGCAAGATACTTCCAAAAAAGAGGATTAAAACCTGCCGTAATCTGTGCAGACACGTATCGTCCAGGTGCTTATGCACAACTTCAACAACTCGCAGAAAGAATAAATGTACCGTTGTATGGAGACTTGAAAGCCAAGGACCCTGTCAACATAACCTTTGAAGGTTTGAAGCACTTCAACGACAGAGACGTAGTAATTATTGACACTGCTGGTCGCCATAAAGAGGAGCAAGAACTGATTAAAGAGATGAAAATGCTTGAGAAAAAAATCAAACCAGACGAAATCATGCTGGTGATTGACGGAACAATTGGGCAGCAAGCAATGATTCAAGCAAAAGCCTTCAATGAAGCAACACCTATAGGCTCCATCCTTGTGACGAAACTGGACGGCTCAGCAAGAGGCGGCGGCGCCCTCTCAGCGGTTGCCGCTACGGGTGCACCAATAAAATTCGTTAGCACTGGCGAAAAAATAGGGGATATGGAACCTTTTGTTCCCTCTCGTTTTGTTGGCAGGCTTCTGGGCATGGGCGATTTGGAAACCCTGCTTGAGAAGGTACGTGAAGCAGAGGTAAAAGTTCCGGAGAAAAAGGCGAAGGCCATTCTAAGCGGCAAGTTTACATTAACAGATATGTATGAATGGTTTGAAACTATGAAGGGGATGGGGCCTTTCCGTAAGCTTTTGAAAATGATTCCAGGTATGTCTTATAATGTGCCAGAAGAAAAGCTGGACATAGCTGAGGACCGTTTAGAGAAGTGGCGTGTAATAATTCAGTCCATGACGCCTAAGGAAAAGGAAAACCCGAAGGTTTTCAACGCTTCAAGAATAAAACGCGTGGCGAGAGGCTCTGGAACAAGCGAAAAGGACGTAAAGGAGCTTCTGAAACAGTACTCAATGATGCGTCGAATGATGAAAACTTTGCGGAGAAAAAAGAAGCTACCTTTTTTTGGAAAGGGATTACCACTCGAATTTAAGTGAAATCTAAACAAAAGCCAAAGGGAGCGCAGTCATGAATATTCTGGAAAAAGCGTTGGAGATGCTTGAAAAACACCCTTTATGTGGCCACTGCTTAGGAAGACAATTCGCGCTGCTTGGGCACGGCTTGGAAAATGATGAAAGAGGAAACGCAATAAAAATGATTTTAACGCTGGAAGCCCATGCACTCGCTCTTTCAAGAAGCAAGGAAGGCATAAAAATCCTCAAAATCCTCGCAACAAACGGTTTCTCCAAAACAGCGAAAGAAATGCTACGTAAAATGAAAAAAAAGATTCCAAGCAAAAATCTCCCAAAAGCCTGTTTCTTATGTGAAGACAAATTTAAAATTGTTGGCGAATTAGCGAAAAAAGCCCTTGAAAAGCTTAAGAATTATGAATATAGCAACTTTTTGGTGGGCATAGAGTTGCCTGTTGCAGTTGAAGAACGTGAAGACGAGTTTAAAGCTGAGTTTGAAGTGAGCCACGGCGAAAACATGCGAAACGAGTTTGGGCGAGTAATAGGGAAAAAAATCGCCGAGCACAGCGGAAAAACCGTGGAGTATAAAAAACCTGAGATAGTGGTGCTTGTTAATCCGCTGGAAGAGAAGATAAGGCTTCAGATAAATCCGCTTTACATAGCTGGGCGTTATAGAAAACTGGTTAAGGGCATACCGCAGTCAAAATGGTTCTGTATAAACTGTAGGGGGAAAGGCTGTGAGAAATGTAACTGGACTGGAAAAATGTATCCAGAATCGGTAGAGGAGATAATTGAAAAGCCTTTCATGGATGTTACTGGTGGTGTTAAAGCTTCATTTCATGCTTCAGGGAGAGAAGACATAGACGCCCGCATGTTGGGTGGAGGAAGACCGTTCGTAATAGAAATTACACAACCTAAGAAGAGATTTTTAGACCTTGAAAAACTGGAGGGAGCTGTAAATGCTTATGCTGATGGCAAAGTTGAAATTTCAGCGCTGCGGTTTGCGGATAAAGATGTTGTTAGAAAGTTGAAAAAGGCGGAGTCCGCACAAAAAGAATACCGCCTCATCTTAGAATTTGAAAACAAAATCACGGTTAAAAACATGCATCTCTTAGAAGAAAAATTGGCGAACACTTTGATTACGCAGAGGACTCCCATCCGTGTCTCACATAGACGTGCGGATTTAACACGGGAAAAGTACATATACGAGGTTAAACTAAAGAAGTTGTCGTCTAAAAGAGCTGAGATGAGAGTGCGCTGTCAAGGAGGACTCTATGTAAAAGAGTTGGTGACTGGTGATGAAGGAAGAACCGTGCCCAACGTTTCCGAAATTCTCAAAAACAAAGCGAAGCCTATAAAGCTTGATGTTTTAAACGTAATTATGAAGTATTAAAGAGGCTGAAAAATGAATAAATCAAGGGGATATCGCGCAGGAACGCGTCGCCTTCTGAAGAAGAGACCAAGAGAAAGGGGCAAAATAAGGTTGAGTAAACTGCTTTATCAGTACCAGCCTGGAAATCGGGTGGTCATTAAAATAGATTCAAGTGTCCATAAAGGTATGCTCCATAAGCGTTACCATGGCAAAGTCGGCACAGTGATTGATAAACGTGGAAGAAGCTACCTCGTAAGTGTTACACAAGGAGACGCTGTCAAAGAGATAATTGTTAAACCTGAACATTTAGAACCTTATAAGAGTGATTAAAACGTCGAAAGAAAAGGCAACAGAAAAGAATCTTACTCTCCCGCAAGTTAAAAAATTACTGGAATCTTTAGGTGAAGAAAACTTAGACCAGTTCCAGCGGCGTACATTTGATTATGTATCTAAGTTTTCCAAGGTGGAAGCTGAAGCTGCTGAAAAACTTGTAGAAAAACTTGTGGACGAATTCGGTTTAGAAGAGGAGGAAGCCGTTCAAGTAGTTAACTGTATGCCCAGAAGCATTGAAGAGTTAAGGATTTTCCTTGCCGGTGGACGTAAAATTATTGAAACGTCAAAATTGGAAGCAATTGTTAATCTTCTGGACGAACATCAAAAATTGAGATAGCGTTTCAGCCACTATTTTTAGGCAGTGAACGATTAAAATAAAGGCGAATATGATGGAGAAGCGATACGAAGAGCACGCTTACGTCTTAGATTTTCTGCCGCATGGGCGCCCGGGGATACGGCCTTCCGGGAGAGCTGGTTACAGAGCGGGAGCTCTCGTTCAACTTGTAGGCGAAGAATTTTTCACGCTTTTAGAAGCCTTAGTCAAGGAGGGCGTTGTGGTTAAGCCCCACGACCGCGTTTATGTCGGAAAGGAGGCTCGCGAGGAAATCACGTATATTATTGGGCGAATAGGCTATGATGAGTTGACTGCTGCTGCGAGAATGGAGCTTCCAGCGGTAATCGGCAAGATAGTGCTTAACCGTGAAAGGGGGTTCGTCAACTTCTTCAACACAGCACATGCCATAACGCCGCGGATGCACTCTCTGGAGTTGATTCCGGGAATAGGGAAAAAGTACATGTGGCAAATCCTCAACGAGCGTGAGAGGAAACCTTTTGAAAGTTTTGAAGATTTGCAGAAGCGTACGGAAATACCGAACCCTGTTAAGTTGATTACTAAGAGGATTTTGGAGGAGTTGGCTGGCGATAGTAAGTATCGATTGTTCACGAGGGCTCACTAGACATAACTCAACTGGTTAATGGGTGTCATGAGTCTCCTGAAAAGAACGAAGTTTCTACTTCGACGGTATCGAATTTTTCCGAAGAAACGTTTGGGACAGAACTTCATGGTTGAGTCTTCAATTTTTCAGTGTATGGCTGATTACGCGTCACTAAGGCGGAGCGATGTGGTGCTGGACATTGGTGCGGGCTTAGGCTTCTTAACATGTTTTCTTGCGAACAAATGTGAGGCGGTTCTGGCTGTTGAGTCTGATTCAAGGCTTGTAAGGGTTTTACGTGAACAACTTGAGAATTCACCTAACGTTAAGATAATCGAAGGTGATGTGCTCAAAGTGCAAATTCCACAGTTCAATAAAGTCGTTTCAATTCCGCCTTACCATATTTCTTCGGCGTTGCTTCTGTGGCTTTTTAACAGAAATTTTGACTGTGCAGTCCTAATCTTTCAGAAGGAATTTGCGAACCGTCTTGTGTTTTCTGTGGGAAACGAAGATTATGGGTGGTTAACAGTTGTTGCCTACTATCGTGTTGAAGTTGAACTCTTAGATGAGATTCCTAAATGGATGTTTTATCCACAGCCAGAAGTGGATTCGGTTATTGTACGTTTAAAACCGAAAAGACCGCCGCCTTTCACCTTGAAAAATGAAGCGGTATTCAAACAACTTGTGCAGACGCTTTTCACACAGCGCAATAGAAAAGTTAGAAACGCTGTTTTACCATTTATAAAGGGCATGCATGCTACGATTGCAGAAGATGCTGTTAAGCTTGCTGATTCTCTCCCATTTCACGACAAAAGGGTGAGGGAATTGGCACCTGAAGATTTCGGAGTTTTAGCAAATGTTCTCACGAAATAAAAAAGTGTTTTTTGCGAACTATGTCTTTCATGTTTCTGAGAATGTTTACGAACCAACTGAAGACTCGTTTCTTTTCGCTGAGAATTTGGTTGTGAAAAAAGATGAAACCGTTCTTGACATGGGCACTGGATGCGGCATATTAGGCATAGCGCTTGTCTGATGTGGAATACCTAATAGAAGAAGGAGAAGATTACCAGAATTATATCGAGAAAGTTATGGTCCCTCTTGCCATGACTCTGCAGAGACTTGCAGTACTTGCATTTATTCACATTGGGAATAATCTCTCGAATAATCCCTCGTATTATTTGTGACGAACCAAATTTCCTGAGCCCAAGATACTTACCAGATTCGATTTTTCTTAGATCGAAATGAGCCGCGTCTTTCCATCTTTTTAGGTTGAATTGTGCATATCTTTCATAATGTTCTTCGCCTTTTGAGCAATATTTGAGTGAATAACTTGGACTTGGGAGGGTTTTGGTTTCACCGCAAATTCCACTTTTCTCGAAGTAAGGACAACCCATTGCATCAACTCACAAGAGTTACAATAGAAAAAATGCGAAATTGACTCTTAAGTGTAGCGTTAACAAGTAGAGAAGAACTCAAGCTAAAGACAGAAACAAAGCTATCTTATACTAAAATCGACATAAGGATAACTTGCAACCCAACTGTATACAAATCGAACGCCAGAGTTTGATAGCCCGAGAGAGCTTCAAACTCTTGTCAAACCTATATTAGCACATTTTTACTAGTAAATTGGTGCTAAAATCCCACCCCAGCGCCAAAAAAGTGGAATATAGACGTATATGTGAACCTGACGCCTGCACTAACGGATTTAGAAAAGGGTGAGAAACGTGTTTTTTCAGCTTATGTTAGTGATATTAATAAAATGCGCGGGGTGAGGGCTTTGAACCCGCGCGTGATAAAATCGCCACGTAATGATGATCTATAGTAGAAGTTTGAACGAGCGTCTGTTAAACAAGTAGGTCAGCATCTAATATTCGAGGACTTTGGATGTTGACAATCCGTGTGGCTTATTTCCTTTTAAGCTTTTTTTTGAATCTGTGGATAAGGGTGGCTTAAAATCGTTAAACACTCCATTATATGGTTGTGTGGGGATTGAATATCAACTTGGCGTTGCTCTGCAGCTTCGCTAATACATCTATAATAAAAATACTAGACAAACATAACAATAGTTTCTAGAGAACAAATATATCAAAAAGATATCGTTTTAACTTTTTTCACCTAGAGAGGGCAAAACGATTCGAACAAGCACTCTTAGATTTCACTCGAAAAACGGGCGTTTGGTATCAGAAGCGTTGTATTAGAGAAGGAACATGTTGACGCTTCATGTTTTAATTTTCAACAAAACATCCTAAAACATCTACTCAACCCCCTTAAACCATCAAAACCCAAACCATATTTGACTCCAAATAGATCCCAACAACCACGCATACTAAACAGCAACCTCGCCGACGCCAAGCAAGGGGAAAGGTTAAGAACAGCAAAACGAATAGACGTTAATAAGAATGATGAAAGAAGGCTTAAACAATGCAGAAAGCTAAAGTAAACCATCCCTACATCGAAGCAAACGAGAAAATCTGCGGCAGTTCCCCAGTGATAAAGGGAACCAGAACGAGGGTTGTCGACATAGCGGTTGAATACGAATACCTCAACCACACACCCGACGAGATAATCACCGCCCACCCCTACCTCAAACTAGAACAGGTTCACGACGCCCTATCCTACTACGAGAACAGAAAGGAACTAGACCAAAAGATAAAAAGCGACAAACAGTTCGTCCAGAAGCTCTCCGAGACCTTAGGAGCGACTTCATAATACCAAACCAAATCATAATTTAGCACTCAACTCAATTAAACGCTCAAGTTAAGATCGGCCTTCACTTTTAAACCTAAACCATTTAAGAAGCTTTAATCTTATAGAATGTGAACTTGGTGTTTATCTTGATCACCACCTACGCCGAAGCCGTTGAGCAACTGAAAAACAGACTCGTAAAGGAGCTTGGAGATAGGATAGAATCTATTGTCCTTTACGGTTCAGTTGCCAAAAAAACTATTCACAAAGAAAGCGACATAGACCTCCTCATAGTCACACAAGAAGAAGACAAAAGCCTCTACGACAAGATTTCAAAAATCAGAACACAAGTAGACCTAGAAAGCAACACACTCACAGCCATAGTTCACCTAACAAACAAAGAACTTGAACGCTACACCAAGCTCGGCTCCCCCTTCATAAAAACCGTAGCAGAAGAAGGAATAATACTCTATGACAAAGGAAACTTCCAAAAACTTCGCCAAAGCCTCATTGGAAAGAGCTGAAAAAGCCCTAAAATCAGCCAAACTGCTTGAACAAAACGGAGAACTCGAGGACGCCGCCTCAAGAGCCTACTATGCCATGTTCCACGCCGCAAGAGCTATTCTATTCAGCAAAGGCGTAACCGCAAAAACCCACCGAGGAACCATATTCCTCTTCAGCGAAAAAATAGTGAAGCGAGGCATCCTCAGCGAAGAATTTGCAGACACACTCAGAAAAGCCTTCGACCTAAGACAAAAAAGCGACTATGAACTCTACACCCAACTCACCCCAAACACAGTAAAAGAAACAATAAAAAACGCAGAAAAATTCATCAAAAAAGCAAAAGAACTAACCACCTAAAGTAGCACTGCACCCAAGACTTGTTATCCCTTTTAAGGACACCATAAAAACAAAAAGGATAACTACCTATCTCCCAGACAACAACCAAATAAACTTCCTAATACTGCCAAGTAAACAGAAAAACCGAAAAACCAAGAATTTAATAACACCATATCACTCAACTATATATACTATCACTAAAAGAGATACCCCAACTCAACACCAAACCATATTTGGCTCCAAATAGACGGGCCCTAACCCATTGCACGCACACACACTTATGTCAAAAAACTATATAACGTGAAACGCTCAGTAATGCTAGAAAACGTTTAGAGGTCTCAACAAATGTGCATCCTAGGTAAAGACAAACTGAAAGAACTCATCGAAAAATACAAATGCATATACCCACACGACTACAACCTCCTCGACGGAGACAGCTACGTCCTAACAGTCAAACAAGAAACAACCCTACACTACCTAGAACACAAAAACCTAACAACCTACGAAATAATCTTCACACCACCAAACTACGTCGCCCACCTAACAGCCAAAAGCAAATACGGACGCATGGGACTATCCTTCCTAAACGCAGCAAAAGTCCACAGCGGATTCATCGGAAGACTAGCCCTAGAACTCGTAAACCTAAGCAACAACCGCACCCCAATCACAATCAAACGAGGAGACCCCTTCATGCACATAGAATTCGTAACAAGACAAGGCGAACCATCACCCTACACCGGACAGTACCAATTCCAATACCTAACCGACGAAGAACTACAAATGTACATTCCCATCCTGAAAAAAGTTTTCCCAAACTATGATGAACTCGCTAAAACATGGTTTAAAAACAGGCGATTGCCACCATAAAAACAAATTGAATAACGATTCTAATTTTCAAAATTGATTCAAAATTCATAACCTTAATCAATAGTAACCCCTCAACAAAATCGTTTAAATATCACGATCATGGTATGCTGAAGGAGGAATAACTATGCGTGCACGCAATTACAGAGCCGTTAAGGGGCAACCCTACACAAGAAAGAAATTTGTAGGGGGCTTTCCGCCTCCGAAAATAACCAAATTCACCATGGGAGACACTAAATCAAAATTTGAATACGAAGCCAAGCTCATAGCCTTAGAAAAAGCTCAAATCCGCCACAACGCCCTAGAAGCGGCACGGATAGCAACAAACCGTTATCTAGGGGATAAACTCTCCAAAAATTACTGTCTTCATATTCTTCCTTATCCACATGCAATCCTTAGAGAGAACAAGATGATTTTTGGCGCACATGCAGACCGTATTTCAGATGGCATGCGAAGGTCTTTCGGAAAACCCATCGGAACCGCGGCACGAGTAAAACCCAACCAAACGCTCATGACCGTTAACGTGAACGAAGACGGCATCCAAGTCGCCAAAGAGGCTTTAAAACGTGGAAGCGCCAAACTTCCGATTCCATGCAGAATAATCATTGAAAAAGTGCAAGCAGTAGAAGAGGTGAACTTATCATGACAGAAATGAAAAAAGATTTGGTAATATGGTTTGAAAACTTGAGAAAAACGGATATTCCTTCTGTTGGCGGCAAAAACGCCAACCTAGGTGAGATGATAAATGCGGGCATACCAATTCCACCAGGCTTCGCAGTAACAGCCTACTCCTACAAGAAATTCATCGAAGAAACAGGCATATCCACGAAGATTTACGAGATTATAAAGGAAACAGTAACCGACCCAAACGACCCCAAACAATATGAGATAGCCTCCAAAAAAATTCGTGAACTTATCGAATCAACACCCATGCCTAAAGAAATTAAAGACGCCATCAGATCAGCCTACGAAGAACTGTGCAAACGGCTCAGCACAAATGAAGTTTTCGTTGCCGTGCGGTCAAGTGCCACAGCCGAAGACTTGCCTGACGCATCCTTTGCAGGGCAACAAGAAACATTTCTAAACGTTAAGGGCATCGACGAAGTTCTTGAAAAAACCGTCAAATGCTGGTCAAGCCTCTTCACGCCACGAGCAATCTTCTATCGCGATCAGAAGGGTTTTGCTCATGAGCAAGTCTTCGTAAGTGTCGGAATCCAAAAGATGGTAAATTCAAAAGCTGCAGGCGTTACATTCACAATAAATCCCGTAACTGGCGACCCCAATCAGATAGTTATCGAAGCCAATTATGGTTTGGGCGAATCTGTTGTTTCTGGGGCAGTTACCCCAGATGATTTTATTGTTGATAAAGCCACCCTAAACATAATTGAGAGGCGTGTAGCCAAAAAAACAGTACAATACGTCCGCGACTCAAACACTGGCAAAACAGTTCACATAGAAGTGCCCGTTGAAAAGCAAGAGCAGCCATGCCTAAATGATGAGGAAATTCTCAAACTTGCAGAACTAGCCACACATATCGAACAACTTTATGTAACAGCCCAAGACATTGAATGGGCAATCGACAGTGGCATACCTTTTCCAGAGAACATTTTCATAGTGCAATCGAGACCCGAAACAGTTTGGAGCGTAAAACTTGCGGAAGCCCCAGCAAAAGTTGAAGCTGAGCCAACTGAACCTGCCGAAATGTTAAAAGTTGTTGTTAAGGGGATTCCAGCTGGCAAGAGAAGTTATGGTATAGGCGTAGCAAAGGTTGTTTTAAATCCTGACGAAGCCGCTAAAGTCATGGGGAAGGGCGATGTCCTCGTTACAGACATGACTAACCCAGATTATGTGCCTTTCATGAAACTTGCAGGAGCCATAGTCACAGACAAAGGCGGAATAACGTGCCACGCAGCCATTGTGAGCCGAGAGCTAGGTATACCCTGTGTTGTAGGAACAAGGAACGCTACAAAGCTTATGGCCACTGGTAAAGAATACACTGTGGACTCAAGAAGCGGCGTTGTTTATGAGGGTATATTACCAACTTTAACAGAGCAACTTTCATCTGCAACCCAAGCAGCATCACCAGCATCAAGCACTGCTGGAAACTTCGCAGCGCAAACGGTACCCGTAACAGCAACAAAAATTTACATGAACTTAGGCGTTCCCGAAAAAATCGAAGATTATAAAGACTTACCTTTCGAAGGCATAGGGCTGATGCGCATAGAATTCATCCTAGCCAGCTACATAGGTGAACACCCGCTTTACCTTATAGAAACCGGGCAAGCCCAAAAATTTGTGGACAAACTAGCAGAAGGAATCGCAACTGTTGCAAGAGCCATACAGCCACGCCCAGTTGTTGTACGCTTCAGCGACTTCAAAACAAACGAGTACAGAGAACTAAAAGGCGGCAAAAAATACGAAATTGTTGAAGCCAACCCAATGCTTGGATGGAGAGGATGCAGCCGCTACATAAGCTCGTGGTACGAAAAAGCGTTTAGGCTCGAGTGCCAAACCATTAGGAAATGCCGTGAAGAATGGGCCCTCAAAAACGTCTGGGTCATGCTTCCAGTTGTCCGCACTGTTTGGGAAGCCAAAAAATGCTTAGAGATTATGCGTGAAGAAGGCTTAGAAAGGTCAAGAGATTTTAAGGTGTGGTTCATGGCTGAAACACCATCAATCGCCATACTTGCAGACGAGTTCTCAAAACTATGCGACGGCTTCTCCATAGGCTCAAACGACATGACCCAAGGCATACTCATGATTGACAGAGACTCTGAACGCCTAGGACAAATGGGATACTTCGACGAAAGAGACCCAGCCATAAAAAGGATAATCGCCCACCTGATTAAAGTGGCCCACGAACATGGATGCACGGTCTCTATATGCGGAGAAGCCCCCTCAAACCTACCAGACTTCACAGAATTTCTTGTAAGGGCTGGAATCGACAGCATATCGGTAAACGCAGATGCGGTAATTGCCACCAAAAAACTCGTTGCAAGCATAGAACAAAAAATAATCCTTGAACAACTCGCCGAACAGCGTGAAAGAGCCTTGGGGCATTCAATCCGAAAGCCAAAACAGGATTGGGAATGGACACACCGATGGGGCGAAACAGTAGAGTAGCAATCCCGCGTTATCTCCTCTTATAAAACATGCTTATACCAACGCAATGTTTTGAGCGTGTTTGCATGAAACAATTCGATCTTGAAGAAGAAAGAGTAAAACAAGAAATACTTAGGCTTGGGGCAAAGCGCGTTTTAATCCAACTTCCCGAAGGTCTAAAACCCGAAGGACTCCTCCTAGCAAAAGTTGTCGAAAAAACGGGTGCTTTACCCATTGTTTCTGCAGACCCATGCTATGGTGCATGCGACTTGGCAACAGCAGAGGCTGAAAGTCTAGGCGTAGACTTGATAATCCATTATGGACATTCGAAACTGCTGAAGTATGAACGGGTGCCCACACTCTATGTGGAAGCCAGAGCAACCGTAAAGGTGGATGTCGCCGTTGAGAAAGCCTTGCCTCTGCTGGAGGAATGGCATAAAATAGGTTTGGCTACGACTGTTCAGCATGTACAAACCCTTGATGGTGCTAGAGAAATTTTGCTTCACGCCGGAAAAACCGTTATCATCGGCGATGCTGGACACGTGAACTACCCAGGACAAGTAATTGGGTGCAATTACAGCAATGCCAAATCAGTAGCAGACGGTGTTGAAGCCTTTCTCTTCATCGGTGGTGGACGATTTCACGCCCTAGGCGTAGCCCTCTCAACATCCAAAACAACAATAGTTGCCGACCCATATGAAAAGAGAGCGTACTCAGTTAATGAAGAGGCTAGAAAAATCCTCAAACAAAGGTGGGCAAGCATAGAAGAAGCTAAAAAAGCGAAAACCTTTGCAGTTTTAGTTGGGTTAAAACCCGGACAGAGAAGACTGGAAGAAGCGTTGAGCATAAGGGAAAAACTTGAAAAAAATGGAAAGGCAACCCATCTTTTTGCTGTTAGAAATATCCATCCAGAAGTGCCTATGGAATTCCCAACTGTGGACGCTTATGTGAACACGGCTTGTCCAAGAGTATCCCTAGACGACGCTTCAAAATTCCAGAAACCAGTGCTTACAATGAATGAGACACTTGTGGCTGTTGGCGAATTATCTTGGGAAGAATTATGCAGAAAAAGCTTATTCGAAAGCTAGATTTGGAGATGCTGCTCTCACAAATTGAGCCGCACCCCTCACCAAAACCAAGCCTCGAACAATACACAATTCCAGCAGATGTTGCAGCGACCATACTCTATATTGCAGCTTACACACATAACGACATAGTCAACAAAACAATTTTAGATTTAGGTTGCGGCACCGGAAGACTAGCTTTAGGAGCAGCTTTTCTAGGTGCAGAAAAAGTCGTAGGCGTGGACATAGACAAAATTGCAATAAAAGTAGCTTATGAAAATTCGGTGAAGACCGAATTAAAAAATAGGGTGCAGTGGATTGCTGCAGATATAGATGTTGTGCATGGAAAATTTGACACCGTTTTGCAGAATCCACCATTTGGCGTACAGAGGCGAAAGGCTGACCGCAAATTCTTGGAAAAAGCCTTAGAAGTAGGCAAAGTAATCTACTCTCTTCACAAGAGCTCACACAAAGACAAAACATTCATTAAAAAATTGAAGACCTGCGGAACGGCTATTGTGCCGGTCTCTCCATCTTCCTTCTTTAAAAAGTTTGTTGAGGAACATGGTGGAACAATTGAGGCGGTTTACGCCATGTTAACGACCATTCCACATATGTTCAACTTTCACACGAAGCGAAAATATGAGTTTGTGGTTGATTTATATATTATAGAGGGAGAGTGAACAATGTGGTTACTAAAATATCGGTTTGCCTTGAGGTAGGTCCGGAAGGAACTGGTGCCTTTGTTCCAAGCTGTCCGGGCTGCTGGGTTTTCGGACGAACACCGGAAAGAGCCTTAATGAAAGTAAAGATTGCAATCGCTGAATGGTTTGAATGGATGAAGAAACATGGAGAGCAAGTTCCAACAGAGACGAAAGATTTTGATGTAGAAGTCGCCGAGATGCTAAGAGTTGATTATAATCCCGTTGAAGCTGGCAAGCCAGAACCACTCTTTTGGTCCGAACTACATCCAATCACCAAGAAAGACATTGTAAGAACCATGCGTCTAATGACGTATTCCCGTGAAGATCTGCTGAAGCTTGTTTCCAACATAAGCAATGAATGTCTTGATTGGTTGCCTCCCAAAAACCCCCGCACAATAAGAAACTGTTTACGACACATAGCATATGTTGAACCATGGTATATAACTCGCTTAAACGTTGACCTACCAAGCAAGCGTCCAAGAAATGTTTTTAAAATGCTTGATTACACACGCAAAATAGTGGTTGACTATCTAAGAGGCTTCCCGCGAGATAAAATGAGTGGTATTTTTCAACCCAAAAAAGACCTGAGTCCTACATGTAATCTATGGACAGCCAGAAAAGTATTGCGCAGATTGGTAGACCATGAAAGACTTCACACAAAATACATAGAAAAAGTGTTACAGATGTACGAGGAGAAGAAGCATGCTTTGCTTTGTCAAAACAAATCAAAAGGTTTATTGAGAGGTGTGAAGGAGTACAAATAGATTCATAGTGAATGTTTACGATTCAGTAATGCGTAAGCATTTGATTGTATAAACTTCGTGATAAAAAGGGATTTAAATGAATTCACAGTCATCGGGACGGAAGAGCGGTCAATTCGTGTTGCCAGGCGAACGCTTAGGCGTAATTGAAGAGTTTATCCCAGATGCCGGAACATATGTAAAAGATGGAGTTATATGTTCAAAAGTTGTTGGTCGTGCCTTACTTGACCTTTTAAATAAACGTGTTTCGGTTTGTTCACTAGTTCATGAAGCAAGAGTTCCGAAAGTTGGAAGCATAGTCCTAGGACAAGTTTCAAACGTTCAAACCCAAAATGCTGGCGTACGAATCTTTAACATAGGCAAGAAACAGCTTTCAGGCTTTTTCACGGGCATCCTACACATTTCTGATGTACAGCTAAGATATGTTGAGTCAATGTTTAATGTCTGCAAACCCGGCGATATTATACGCGCCAAGGTAATCAGCGAGAAGAACAAAGTTTACCATTTATCCACTAAAGATAAAAATTTAGGTGTGGTTTACGCTTTTTGTTCGCGATGTGGCTACATGTTGGAACTAAAGCGGCAAGGCATGTACTGTCCAAGATGTGGGAAAATTGAAAAGCGTAAAACTGCATTAGATTATGGAAAGGGAATAATATAGCGTAAGAGGAGATCGTGGGTAAATGAAAGTTAAAACATTGAAGAAGACCTCAAGCGAACTTAAAATAGAAGTTGAAGGCATTGGGCACACCATTTGTAATCTACTGCAAAAAAGGCTTTTGGAAGATGAAAACGTGGATTTAGCTGGTTATGACATACCCCATCCATTGTCCTCAAACTCCGTGATCTATATCCGCACAAAAGGCAATATGAAACCTGAAGAAGCGTTACGAAATGCTGTGAAAAAGGCACATGAGATGAACAAAGAATTCAGCAAAGAACTTAAAAAAGCCCTCAAAAAAATTTAATTCTGCCCTTTATTGTTGCAAGCAGCTGGCTGAAGCCCTCAACGGAGTCATCGGTTTTTTCCAGCATTGCAACACTCTCCTCTAACGTGATGTAGTTATAGAGCCAAGCATAAACGATTAACGCTTCTGCAGCATCAGCCAGCATATGACGCGTCATTCTTGATGGCATGTATCCTCTTAATCCAGCTTTTTTAACCGCTTCAGCAAGCACACCCCCCTTAACTTTCGCGCCTGAAGGTTTCCCTCTTCTGTTCGATAAAGCTAGCGAGTAGACAAAGTTTATGTACGTGTCTCCAAGAGACGCTAGTTTATGGTCTGTCAACACTTCAGCTAGGTTCCTATGAGTTTTTATGAAAGAAAATGTTTTACCACGTTTTTTCAAAACTGAACACCTCTGCATTACTGTTATTCTTCGCTAAACTTATAATGCCTCTTTCCCCATATTTTGTGACATCGTTGAGGAATAGTTTTGACCTGCAAAAAATTTCGCGTGATTAAGCCTGAAATCCGCGTTCTGGGAGTTGATGATGGAGTATTTACGCCTCACATGAAAGGTCTTGTATCGGTTGTTGGAGTTGTTTTTCGCGGTGGATACTGGCTTGACGGCGTGATGCACACGAAAGTGGAAGTGGACGGATTTGACGCTACAAGTAAAATAGCTTCCATGATACTTAACTCGCCCCATTACAAGCAGTTAAGGGTCCTAATGCTTAACGGGGTAACATTTGCAGGCTTCAACGTTGTTGACATCAAAAAGCTTAACATGAAAACAAAACTTCCAGTCATAGCGGTTACACGTGAAAAACCAAACTTTGCAGAAATCCGCGAGGCTCTTAAAAATTTACCAAAAAGCGAAGAACGTTGGAAAGCTATCCTAAACGCTGGAAAAATATTTGAGGTGTCCACCAGAAGCGAAAGCGAGAAAATCTATATGCAAATCTCCGGAATTCTTGAAGAGGATGCAAGAAAAATCTTACAGTTAACTTCCACTCGAAGCAATGTTCCTGAAGCATTACGCGTAGCACATCTCATCGCTTCCGGAATCAGCACCGTTTAGTCCCAATCTTTATTGCAATAAGAAAAGGTTTAAAAGGAACCATGTTAAGGGAAAACAAACGAACAGCGGAGTAAAAAGCCATGGAATTTTGTCCCAAATGCGGATCCCGTCTCGTACCCAAAAAGGGAAAGACCGGCAAAAAAGCGTCAATAATGTTTGTTTGTCCGAAATGCGACTATAAAAAGCAGACATTAACCGAGAAAGTCACGCCAAAAGTTGCAAAAGTTATACAGCATAACCCGCAACAACTTGTGGCAGTAATAAGTAAGGAAGAGCAGAAACTGCGAACATTACCCACGGTTAGAGTTGAATGTCCCAGATGCGGAAACAATTTGGCTTATGTTTGGCAAGTACAGACGAGAGGCGCTGACGAGTCGTCAACACAGTTCTTACGATGTACAAAATGCGGATACACATTCAGAGAATACAGCTAAAACTTCTGTTTCCCTTCAGTAGGCGTTGCATTACCCGAAGCAGTCCATAGATTTCTCAAGGGAAATGTACAATTACCCAGCATCACGCTTAAGTGTGTAAAGTCTTTTATAACAACTACGCATATCCATTAAAAGAGGGAATGCTATGTTCAAACTCAAAGTGGCCGACGCTAAACTCTTAAGGGACATGGCTACAGCCATATCTATACTCGTAGATGAAGCCACATTCAAAATCGACCCTGAAAACTTAAAACTGCGAGCAATGGACCCGTCACGCGTTGCCATGGTTGATTTTGAGTGGCCTAAAACGGTTTTTGAAGAATACACATGCACAAAGCCGACAAAAATGTGCATAAACATAAGTGAGTTACTAAAACTGCTTAAAAGAGCTGGCAAAAACGAAGTTGTAGAACTTTCTCTTGATGAGAAAACCGGACGCTTGCAAGTGAAAATAACTGGAAGATACACACGGAACTTCACTATGCCCACGCTTGAAGCCTCAGAAGAGGATGTGCCAACACCAAAAATAACCTTCAATGTTAAAGCTAAAGCCACAACCGAGGGCTTACACCAAGCAATCGAAGACGCTCAACTTGTAAGCGACCACGTCCGAATCCAAGTAGACACGGAAAAACTAGTCTTTCATGCAGCAGGCGACCTTATGGGTGCAACGATAGAGCTTCAAAAGGGAAGCGACGCCCTTCTAGACCTAGAAGCCAGAGAGCCTTCAAAAGCAACTTTCAGTCTAGGCTATCTCTCAGAGATCATAAAGGCCGCGTCTGCAACATCTGACATAGCAACACTGGAATTTTCAACAGATATGCCCATAAAACTAGACTTCCAACAAACAAAAGAGGGAAAACTAACGTTCTACTTGGCACCAAGGATCGAAACAGAATAACTGTGAAAACAAAATGCAACTCGCAACAACAAAATTCACCAAAAACGATCTAGCAAAATACCCTTTTCTTAAAGAAACCACAGAATACGTGAAGAAACTGGATTTAAAAATTGAAGATTTAGCAAATCCGGAATTCGCAAAAATTCTTGAACGCGCTGAAGAAAGAGTTGAAGAAGCAATATTATACGCCTTGGTCAGCAGAAAACTGCGCAATGAAGACATTGAAACCCTATCCTTTCCAACCGCAACAATGCTAGCGGTCGCAACAGAAAACTCCTTCATCAAAAAAAGATACGCTCTAGCAGAAGCAAAACAAGCCTACAACGACATGAAACTTGAACCTAAAGAAAAAATTTTGGCAATCGCACAAAATTTCAAGTGGAAACTTACGGTAAACAACGATGCTGAAATACCCTATGAATTCACACTTCACTTCACAGATTACCTCAGAAACACAACGCACTTGCGAGAGAAAAAATGGAAACTTGTTAACCGTCTTCTATCAAAAGGAAACGTTTACTTAACAAGAAACGAAGCTGCAAGACTGCTAAGCGAAGAAGTCCGCAAACACATTGAAAAACGACTAGAAGTAAAAGAACTACCGAAACTTCCACAAAAAATAATGGAGACGGCTGAAAAAATAAAGAAATTGTCAGTGGAAAAAATAGGCAAGGCTGAAATGGAAGGATTCCCCAAAACCATAGTGCAAACAGCCTTCCCTCCATGCATCCAAGCCCTATACCAAGCATTCTCATCTGGACGCCACCTCTCGCATGTAGGCAGATTCGCATTAACCTCCTTTCTCATAAACATCGGAATGCCATCAGAAAAGGTGATTGAACTTTTCAAAAACTTTTCAGATTATAACGAAAGAATGACCCGCTACCAAGTTGAACATATCGCAGGAGAACGAGGCTCAAGAACACGCTACATCCCACCAAAATGCGAAACATTAAAAACCCATGGAGTGTGCACAAGCCCAGACGAGTTATGCAAAATACTACACCATCCATTAGCCTACTATCGAAGAAAAGTGAAAACAGCAAAAACAGATTTCCAAAATTAACTGTGAAAGAATAGGTTTTATATAGCAGATATAATCAACCTAACATCATTTACTAAAGGGTGAAAGAGCATCAATGGATCTTAAATCAGTAAAAGGGGATCTCGAACTGGATTCCGAAATTGGGGTGATTCTTCCCACATATTGTGAAGCAGCAAATATCGAAAAATTAATTTATGAAATTGAATGCTTAAACTTAAATACTTCTCTATTGGTTATAGATGACTCTAGCCCTGATGGAACTGCAGACATTGTAAGGAGCCTTCAAAGGAAACATGACAATATTTTGCTTTTCGTAAGGCCAAAAAAATCTGGGCTTGGAACAGCAATAACTGATGGGTTCACAATATTTCTGTCATTAAAACATCCTCCAAAATGCATAATTACTATGGACACGGACTATTCACATAACCCTGAAGATATCATGCGTTTAGTTTTGGCTTTAGAAAATAAATACGACTTAGTTGTTGGAAGCAGATATTGTTTTCAAGGCAAAACAGTAGACTGGAGCATCGTGCGCCGTGCAATAAGCAAATTGGCTAACTTTTTAGCATCGTTGTTGATAAGAGCGAAAATACATGACTATACCAGTGGGATGCGATGCTACTCAACAAATTTGATAAAGAGTATTTTAAGAGATTTGCACAGCCAAACATATGAAATACAGATAGAAACTATAAGACAGGCGTATTTACGAAAGTTTAAGATAAGAGAGATTCCCATAACGTTCACAAATAGAAAAAAGGGAAAATCGAAACTTACTGTTAACGAGATTAAACAGTTTATTTCTTATATTCTCCTGAAAATCTGAAAAGACAGTCTTCAATGAGTTTCAAGGCGAATTTAATGTTTCATTGGAAAGAAAACCGGGTGCTTGTCACTGGTGGTGCTGGCTTCATTGGTTCTTGCCTATGCGAAAAACTCGCAAGTTTAGGCAGTTACATAGTTATCTTTGACAATTTTTCCTCAGGTAGATACGATAATGTTGAGGGGGTCTTGAAAAAGTATGCGGATAAAGTTTGCCTGTTAAAGGGGGATTGTACAAGACTTAGCGACGTAAAAAAGGCAGTTTCCGATGTAGACGTCGTTTTTCACTTCGCTGCTAACCCGGAGGTTCGCCTAGAACTGAATGATCCGGAGAATTGCTTTGAACAAAATATTTATGCTACGCATGTTTTGCTGGAGGCTTTGCGGCAAAATTGCCATGTTGAGAAGGTTGTTTTTGCTTCAACTTCCACCGTTTATGGCGATGTAAACATGTTTCCTACAAATGAAAGTTATGGTCCTCTTAAACCAACTTCCATTTATGGTGCATCCAAACTTGCATCCGAAGCCTTGATTAACTCCTATGCTTATCTATACGATTTTGCTGCAGTTGTCCTAAGACTTGCCAATATTATTGGACCTAAGAGCCGACATGGAGTAATACCCGATTTTATAAAAAAACTGAGGAAAAATAAGAAAGAATTAGAGATTTTAGGCGATGGCACGCAACGTAAATCTTACCTCTACATTGACGATTGTGCAAATGCAATATTAACCCTTTGCGAAAAAAGCAACTCGCAAGTAGAGATTTTTAACATCGGCTCCGAAGATTGGATAACTGTTTTAAGAATAGCAGAAATTGTAGTTGAAGAAATGGGGTTAAAAAATGTGAAGTTTAGGTTTACTGGCGGGGTTAACGGTGGAAGAGGATGGAAAGGTGATATTAAAAAAATGCTTCTGGACATTTCTAAACTTAAAGCGTTAGGATGGAAACCAAAATATAAAAGCGAAGAGGCTGTTAGACGAGTTACTAAACATATCCTTCTAATTGAAGGGCAATGAAATGCACGTGAAGAGGGGCGATTATTGAAGATAGTTTTGTTCAACTGGAGGAGCGTTCTCAATCTCAATGCTGGAGGTGCAGAGATTCACCTCTATGAAATTTTCAATAGAATAGCGGATGAGAATAACACCTGCTTAGTTGCTTCATGCGACAACAGGCAGATCACTAGTCAAGAATTGAGAGTTGGCAAATTGCATGTCACGCATGTTACTAGTCATGAGTTTTTATATCCTCTCTTTTCAATGAGATTTTTGCCCAAAGTTCTAACAAGAAAGTTTGATGTAATAGTTGAGGATATTAGCAAAGTTCCTATCCTTTGGCCACTACTCACATCAAAATTACTTTCAATACCTTTCATAATCATTATACATCATGTACATGGAAAGACTTTATTTGAAGAATTGCCGCCCGTACTAGCGCATGTTGTGTACGTATACGAGCTCCTAATGTTGAGATTGTACACATTTTTTAAACCTTATGTTGTAACAGTATCTAAATCAACAAAATGTGAACTTAAGACAATAGGGTTCGAAGAGGGGAAAATCTGGATAGTTTACAATGCTGTGGCCCAATCCCCCATAGCGACATCTAATTCAAAGTCCTTAGATCCTCTCATAGTCTATGTTGGGAGGGTTAAGAGGTATAAGAGACTTGGTCACTTGCTTAAAGCAGTAAAAGAGGTGCCAAATGCCAAACTCATAATAGCGGGCAAAGGTGATAGCGATGTGTACAATGTCCTTCGGACATTGGCTAAAGAATTGCGGCTAAACTCAAGAGTTAAGTTAGTGGGCGAAGTAAGCGAAGAAGAGAAGCAGTTGATTCTACAGAAAGCATGGATATATGTAGCAACGTCCATGAAGGAAGGCTTTGGCATAAGTGTTCTTGAAGCGCAGGCGTTCGGTGTTCCAGTTGTAGCTTATGACGTGCTAGGACTTAACGAGTCTGTGAAGAATCTGCGCTCGGGTATTCTTGTTCGTGATGGTGACATCGCAGGTCTAGCTAAGGCAATAACGCTCCTAATAAATGATTGCGTACTGAGAGAGAAACTGTCGAAGGGGGCAAGGTGCCACGCAAGCAGTTTTAGTTGGGATAGGAGCGCCTACCAGTTTCAGCTTCTGCTTAATCAAATTGCGAAGGTAAATAATAGTAAGGTGCATTGTAGATGACTTGGGCTCTACGTATTATGGCAACATTACAGAGATCCTTATATGGTGCGGACCGCTGGTGATAAGCATGTTACACATTTGCTTGGTTAAATTAGATTACCTTTGAGGTGTCTCAAAAAATGAATCGAGACACGCATATTATTATCGCATACATCTTAATTGTAGCTTTTTTGTACATATTTTTTCCGTTAGGTTTTGAAGTTAACTGGTATCATTTTTTTGATCCTATGAGAATTGGCTTTATACCCTATGTGGACTTTCAAGTAGGATATCCGGTATTAGGCTTTATGCCATATGGATTGTTAGCATTATTATGTCCCTCTGAACGAATTTATGGTTATGTTATGCGCTACATCAACTTGGCTCTTCTGTCAATCTCCTTATTTGCCATCTACAAAGTCGTAGATAGACATAGAGGACAAAGGGATGCCCTATTCACGCTATTAGCTCCGATACTAAGTGCGTCTATCCTTATAGGGAATCCTTACTCTAATGATGTCATAGCGCTGTGCTTTTTTTCTCTTGCCCTCTTCTTCTTGATGAGAAAGAGTCCGATGTTATGTGGGTTATTAATGGGACTTGCCATCTTCGCAAAGCTCTATCCACTACTTCTGTTACCAATGTTTCTAGCCTTCTTTGAAAATTGGAGAGAAAGACTTTCTCTGCTTACCTCATTGGTCTTAAGTGTTTTATTGCTAAATTTTGTCTTCTTAGTTTTAAACCCTTATATGTTGTGTGAAACTTTCTTTGGAAATGCAGGAAGAGGGCCTTGGGAAACTATTTGGGCATTTCTCAGTGGATATTATTCTCATGGGGGGGTTGAGCACACACACCCATACTTTGAGGGATTTTTTACTTATGCACAACTCGAGCAAATCTATCCTTTAACTCATGCGGATCACGCATTTTATCTTTATAGTAATAGCGCCATACCTTTAGTTATGAGTTCTTTATTACTGCTTTCATTTATTGTACCCCTTATACTTTTCACCAGAAAGAGAATCCTTAAACTTATAGGTTTATCTAGCTCTCTCTTCTTCCTAGCCTCTAAGGGCTACAGCCCTCAGTTCTCTATTTTCACGATTCCGTTACTAGCTCTAAGTGTGCCAGGTAAGAAGAAATTTGTTTTAACATCATTACTTGATGCGGCAACGATCCTACAAATGATGAATTGGTCTGGCTGGTTCGCGCCCTTTGGCGAAGGGGTGTTTCTGCTGTATGCTGTTCTTCTTCGTACGGTAGTACTTGTTTCTGCGTTTATTATTTGTTTCAACTATACTACAAGTGGACTAAGAATGCGTAAAGTAATAGTTACACGTGTTAGGTCGTTTCTTAGCGACTTAGCACATTCTTTGCATGTGTTTTTTGCTAGTAGGCAAATAGTAAAGAGGACGGTACCACTCGTTGCACTAATTCTAGTTTTTAGTCTCCTCTTCTACACGACCTATGGAAGTTACGCAGGTAAGCTCGTGGGGTATGACAGGGAGTTGGAAGTTAACACGTATGAGATGAACGGGATAGCCGTCACTCACGACCTAAAGGAGAGGATATACATCATAATCCCTGAGTCACTTGATGTAGGGGTAGATGCTAGCGACTGTTACATTCCTGAAGAAGAAAAAATAGGTAATACCACCCGGGTCTTCGTCATTCCATACCATAAAGGGGAGACAAACATCTACATTAATCTGTCATATCCAGTAACCAACTTCTATATTGATGAAGTATTAATTAACGGCGACGTTAAGAAAGTAAAGGGTTCCGTCACGCTCCATCAAGAAGATTCCTCACTAACCATTACCGCTGAAAACCCAGATGAACAGAAATATTACGTCTTATACCTCTCGTGGTCTGTTAGCTTTAGAATTAATGAATCCACAACAGTATGTGCTACACTAACCCACCTAGATGGAAATTTGAATGGGACGGTTCTCGCTTTAGTGGATGAAAGGGGGGTCTTCTTTGACTATGAATTAATACCCGGAGACTCTAAACCTGGGATGGTGTGGGAGAAAGTCATAAACGCATCATCCACGGATGCATTTGGCAGATACTTTACGGATTTTTTGGGTAAGAATGTAAGTGATATGAACTTAGTAATGACATTAAAGCCTAGCACAAACGCTACGGTAAAGCTTGATGTACTCTCGTACTCCACTAATGGTAGAAAAACACAATTACCTTTAACAGTGCAAGATAGTATTATTTGCAATGCAACAGTGTATTTGGGAGAGTTCTTTAACTTAAAGAATCCGCCTGTTGGAATAATTACATGGAGCATTCCAGTTATCGCCGCACTTTATGCCCACTATTTAGTGAGGAGAGTGAAAGTTGAGGGTATTAATAATAAGCGACACAATTGAGTTTTCTGGGGCTGAAGAATCCATTGTAACTCTGGCAAAGCTTCTTTCTCAGGCCAGAGATGTAGAATTGCGCTTCTGCTCAACACGATTTATTGATAATCGTATAGAACGCTTATCCTTTGAAGATTCATACGTCATTAACAAAAAGAAGCCGCTTAGCATAGAGGAGCTTTACTCAACCTTGCTTAGACCTATAATTTTCACTAAAGTGCTGCGACATTGCATAGAAGTGGCAGATGTTTTTCGTCCCGACATAGTACACAGTGGGATCTTCCTCAGCTTGCTTCCAAGCATAAGTATTGCTAGGAGGTTGAAGGTTCCTGTTATAGAGCATATCCACGATTATAGGGCTTTAAGCCTAACAGATCTTCCATTTCTACACGGGAATATATCACGACTCTCTTACACGCAGGAGCTTAAATATTACATCCAAAAAATAGAATTTTACAAAGCCGTATTTGCGGTGGGTTTTAGGCGCTTTCTGAAATCTTTATACGATCAATGTAACCTCTTAATAGCTGTCTCGAACTTTGTAAAGAAATCCTTGTCACCATATCTAAAACCACCTATAGAGGTGGTCCATAATGTGGTAGACACTGAGGGCAAAGGTCGGTATGATAAGAGAAAGCGTGATAAAATCAGCGTAGTGTATAGTGGTAGACTTTCCCTTGCTAAGGGCTTTCCTATATTCTTAAAAGCTACGGAGATGTTACTAAGAAGCGGCACAGACATAGAGATTCATATTACGGGAAAAGGAGAGCTCGAAGCCCTTGCTCATCGGTTTGCAAATACTTACCCGAAAAAAGTGCGATTTCATGGATACCTGCCAAGTGATGAGCTATATGATCTAATAGCGAGTTGCCATGTAACACTGCACCCATCGCTGTGGCCTGACCCATGTCCACTATCTGTTATCAAATCAGTTAAGCTTGGAACGACAGCAGTAGCATCAAACAGAGGAGGTTTGTCAGAGCTTTTGCCACCCAAGTGCCTTTTCAAACCTAACGCAAAGGAGTTGTACAACAAGCTACTCGAGTTCATTAGAAATCCAGATGAATTTCCCCCGTCATTAGCCATCGACACAAATCCAGCAAACATCACAAATAAACTGCTCGATATTTATAGACTCGTGACGTGTGGTAGTGTGTAATGTCTCATCTTTACGAGCTTGAGAGCTTCGTCATGCACTTAATCCCGAAAGATAGGAGAATTTCTGTGATTGATGTCGGTTGCGGTAAGGGCATATGGGGATACTTTCTCTGTTCATTGCGTGGGAACGTGACCTATTTATGTGGCGTAGACATCACGCCTACATACATGGAGTTCGTTAAGGAGAGAAATGTTTACGATGATTTAGTTTTGTGCGATTGTACTTACCTTCCATTTAGAGATAGAAGTTTTGACTTAGTACTCCTATCAGAGGTACTAGAGCATCTCGAGAAGAAGCAAGGATATGCTGTGCTTAAGCAACTAGAGAGGATTGCAAGGCAACTAATCATAATCACTGTACCACAAGGGCTTTTGAAACAAGAAGGTGTAGGGGGAATAGACGCGGAGAGGCATCGCTCAGCTTGGTACACTAGTGAATTTAAGAAATTAGGGTATAAAGTTACTGGCATAGGATGTAGACTGGTCAAATATCACTTAGCTGAAAAACACCCTCACTTGTGGGGTGCAGCACACTACATCTTCACGCCAATCGCTTATTTAATACCGCATGTGGCAGGCTATTTGATATGTTTTAAGGAACCGTATTCTTATTGAGAGCATAAATGTGCGAAGATGTTAAGATTCTTGTTGAACTCATTTGGCTGGAGTTTTAGCTAACTAACATGACAAAATAGGCATTTGATTATATGTCCGATGATTTCTTTAGCTACTGTTGATTGATTAGCAGTATATCCACAGCCATCTCTAAGCGTAAGTCCTTGGCATCAGATCATGTGTTGCCGTCTACCTTCCTTTCTTTGATTTTGCTCCACAGAGCTCTGCTTCCAATTATTAGTAGCGGATATGATATGATCCATGTGATGGAGCATAGTTGGCCATAGTAATCATGGAAGGTCCAAACGTCACCACCGTTTGCTGAAATGACAAAAATGGTAACTATCCTTAGGATGTTAATGAAATAGGTGACTATGGCGCCAATTACAAAATAGATCATCCTATGCTTCCATGGAATAGCGGTTTTTTTCAAAAACAACAAGATTGTAACAGTATAGATTAGAAGGCTTTCAACGCCTGCACATGGCCAGGCTATGCCAAATCCCCGCCAAAATCCCTGAGAATCCTTAATCGCTAAATATGGCATAGAGCCGTATACAGGATGATTACTTATGAAAGACATTCTCGTTTGATATCCCATTAGATTTAGGATGTCTGCTGCAAGATTCGTAGTGGTTGGAACGAGAATCTGAAATGGTGTGAACCTTCCGTATGGACATAGATTATCTATCGTGTATATTGCTCCAATAATCCCTAGAAAGAACACGGAAATCGAAAAATCCTTTAAGCCAATGATTCCGAATTCCGCCAGAATTATTAGACTAAAAAGTGCCGTAAAAACCAGATATTCCGTTGAGATCAGTATCCATTCTACCCATGGAATGTTGTTCTGCTTGGCTAAATCCGCAATCACGGCATTCAACCCGCAATAGTTAGCAGCAAATACGTATATCGTAGGAAGCAGAAGAGTTATGATAAAGGCAAATGTTCTTACAGATCTTAGCTTGTCCACTTTGTTTGTTTGGATTTCCTCCCAGCCCAGTATAATTTCCAGAGAAACTAGCCATAAAAAGAAGAGGTAATAGGTTCTGCCTTTCCATGTTGCCTCGAAAGAATTCGGGTATAGAAAATATAATATGAGAAATGGAACAATAAAAGAGAAGACGGGCGAGAGCTTCACTAGTATTTGGGTGTTTTTCCTGAATTTTTGTACAATGTCGAGCATCAGCAGTCCTCTGTTTCTCTTTGAAGTTCCGTATCACTATCTGACAATCGCTCAATAGCGTTATTTATGTTTAATCAATTTGGGACGAAAACAACTGAGTTCAACCATCAGAAGTTATGATGGCTTCTTTGATAAACATGAAGATTCATCTTCCGCACATGTGTGTTCATTAATTTGTTTTGGGCTTGTTTTTGCGATTGGGGCTTTTTCTGCCTTTAATATGTGAATGTTGCTATGCTGTTAGCCAGGTCCGGTCTGCCTATTTTGTGGGCTGTTATGGCTACGGCGTAGATGCATGCGTAGCATATGGCAACATGCATGCGGACCTTGGCCACGCCTCTCCACCTTAGGTTTTCCATCATGAGCTCATGCTTTCCAGCCTTGAAGGCGCGTTCCACGGCCATCTTAAGCTTGTAAAGCTCCACCAGCTTAGGATCGCCTTTAACCCTGAAGCGTTTGGTCACGTATAGGTTGATTAGGGGCTCTTTCACGTTGATTGGGTGGGGTATGACTGGCTCAGCCACGTATCCTCTGATTGTCTTGAAGACTTCAGCTGAATAGTACTGGCTGTCGGCTATGACGTGGCTGATGCGCTTCTTATAGCGTTTAAGCAGGCGTGAAGCCTGCTTCAATAGGGGCTTAACCACTTCTTTGTCGTTGACGTTTGCAGCCCTTACAATGTAGGTTATGGGCAACGCTGACATTGAAGCCACTGTGTGGGATCTCCATCCCAGCTTATAGCTGCGACGCTCGGTTTTCCCCACTCTCGCGCCTCTGTCACTGATTCCGCCCTTCCTACCACGCCTTGAATACGCTTTCATGAAAGTGCTGTCAACGCTTACCTTTATGGTCTCCTCTGGGTCAATTACACCCATTGCAAAGGCTTGATCCCTAAGCTCCTTAAACAGTTCTTCAATGGTTTTGGGCTTCGCACGCTTGATGAAGAGGCTGAAGGTGTTATGCCTAGGAGTTCTATCCCCGTTGAACTCGCAGATCTCTCTGGCATAACTCCTCCTCTCAAGCCTCCTACACAACTTCCTAATGGATGGTATAGCCTCAAAACGCATGAACAACAAAGCCAAAAGCATGGAACGCACAGGATAACGTGGCCTTCCTCTGCCAGAGTTAGCGTACACAGACTCAATGCCACTCACAGTTATGCTTATATCAATCTTAGAGAACAAATATTTGAGGGTGTCGAGGGGTAGTCGCTGAAAACCGTCCAAACCGGTTTATCACCTCCTTTCGAGGTTGATTCAACTATCCCTTGACATCCTCACCCCTATAAACCTAGCTAAGCCAAGAAAAGGCTTCTTTAAAGGAAAAGAGCCTAAAAAGAATTAATGAACACACATGCGCGCTGTTAAGTTTAAGGGGCAACGGAGCAAAACACTTTTTTTGTGGGTCACTAAGATTAGGTAGATGAATTTGAAACCAATTAGTTTTGTACAGAGGATGTTTCGTGAATACTATATGAGAGATTATTCATTAAGCAGTTCTCTTTTAATGATTGATAGACGTGAATTCGGTTTTGCTTTGTTTGAAGGTTGGATGCTTCGTCATAAAAGTTTTAAACACAGTGATGAATTGAAGGAGTTTTTGCAGAGTTCCGCTCCTTCAGATGCTTATTGTTCATGTGCTTATTATGAGAATCCTGAGGCTGATATGGATAAGAAGGGTTGGCTGGGCGCAGATTTGATTTTTGACATTGATGCTGATCATGTTCCTACGTCCTGTAAGAAAGTCCATGACACTTGGGTTTGCGGTAGTTGTGGTTTTGGTGGAAAAGGGGGTGTGCCTGAAAAGTGTCCTGTTTGTGGTAGTGAAAAGTTTAATGTGAAAACGTGGCCTTGCGAGGTTTGTTTGAATTCTGCTAGGGCTGAGACTGTTAAGCTTTTGGATATGTTAATGGAAGATTTTGGTTTTTCTAAAAGCGAAGTGTACGTATTTTTTTCTGGGCATCGTGGTTATCATGTTCATGTTGAAGGCGAAGCCGTTAAGACACTTGATGCTGTTGCACGTAAGGAAATTGTGGATTATATCTCTGGTTTGGGTTTCGACGCCGTTTTTCATGGGGTAAGCAGAAAAAGTTGGAGAAGAACACATGTTTTGAGCAGTCCAAGTCTAAATAATCTTGGCTGGAGCAGGCGAATTGCAAAAGGCATATACGATTTTATTCTTAATGCCGAAAAGGAAGACCTTACAAGTATAGGGCTAAAAAGAAACGTTGTTGAGACTATACTGAAAAATAAGGATACAATTCTTAAAAGTTGGAAGGGTTCCTGGACTTTGGGTGCCGTTAAGGGCGTGGGTTTTGAGACTTGGCGAAGAATAATACTGTCTTGTGCACAACAGCAGTCAGCCAAAATTGACACGGTTGTTACTACAGACATTCATCGTTTAATCAGGTTAGCTGATACTTTGCATGGTAAAACTGGCTTAAAAAAAGCTGAGTTTCCAGCTTCAGCGATAGATGATTTTGACCCCTTTAAAAGCGCGGTAGCATTTAAAAAAGGTGTGGTGACTGTTTTTGTTTCTGATGCGCCGGAGTTTAGGCTTGGTGATGAAGTGTTTGGTCCTTATAAGGAGCGGAAGGTTGATTTACCTACCGCTGCGGCTGTGCTGCTTATCTGTAAGGGTAGAGCAGAGGTTGTAGGGTAATGTACAACGAGTTATATGAGGTTTGGAAACGAGAGATTGAAAGCGTTGAACTTGGAAGGCTTCCTCCCGATTTTTACTTTAGAATCGCTGATTACTTGAAAAAACTCAAGGAAGAAAGCCGAATGCTTGACAAAAGAACAGTGAAGGCAAGGCTTCTCAAAAGCGAGATGCAAAATGTTAAGCGTATGCTTCGTGAGTTACTTCGGATGCGTTACAGAAAGCTGGTTAAAAAAGTGGCTAAAGGTCAAAAGGTTCCACCAGGTTCTTTGTCAATTGAGGAAGAAAAGATCCACATTGGGGTTTTGCCCTTTGCAGAGGCATACCATAATTTCGCTAAAAACCTTCTCCGGGGGCATGTGTTGAAAACGGCTGTTGAGCAAGAATACAAAAGAGCTGTCTTACGTTTTTTAAAGGATGTTCCAGCAATCATTGGAGCGGACATGGAAACGTATGGATCTTTTAAAGTTGAGGATGTTGCGTCTTTACCTGTTGAGAATGCTAAGATTTTAGTTAAACAGGGTTTGGCTGAAAGGGTTGAAGTTTAGTTGGCTATGCGAAAAAGTATAAGAGTATGTGTGTTTTCTTTATGCAAAGCTGGTCGTGATTAAAAGTGAACGTTCCTAAAGAAATTAGGACATATTGTCCAAAATGTAAAAAACATCAAATTCATACTGTTTCGCTCTACAAGGCTGGAAAGCGGAGAGCTTTGGCTAAAGGCGAGCGCCACCATAAACGAGAAAAGAAAGGCTATGGCGGACAGAAGTATCCTCTCCAAAAAGAATTTGCAAAGACAACAAAAAAGCAAACTTTAAAGTTAAAGTGTAAGGTCTGCGGTTACACAAGACATAAAGACGGTATACGATTAAGGAAATTGGTCATTGCATAGAACTGGAGGTTAATGGTATGGCTGAATGGGAGAAACTCCTTCCAAGACCGAGAAGCAGCTTCCTCAGAGTAAAATGTCTAAAATGCGGCAACGAGCAAATAGTTTTCAGCCACGCTGTAAACAAGGTTAATTGCAACGTTTGCGGAGCCGAACTTGCAGAACCCTCGGGTGGAAAAGCAATAATTAAAGGCGAAATAGTCACAGTTTTTGAATAGGGATGAATGCTGTAATGGCATTTAGAAAACAAGAATGGCCAGAAGTAGGCGACTTAGTAATAGCCACAGTGGAGAATGTTATGGACTATGGTGCCTATGTGAAACTAGATGAGTATGATAAAAAGGGGTTACTACATATTTCTGAAATATCTTCTTCTTGGATTCGAAACATCCGTAACTTTGTCCGCGAAGGACAAAAGGTTGTTTTGAAAGTTTTGCAGATAGACACAGAAAAGGGACACATAGATTTGTCCCTTAGAAGGGTTACTAAAAGGGAAAAGATAGAGAAGATCATGTCTTGGAAAAGGGAGAGAAAGGCTGAAGCTTTACTCCGCAGTGTAGCTGAAAAAACTGGTTTGCCGCTTGAGGAGGTTCATGAAAAAGCTGGAGCCTTAATCGAAAAGGAGTATGGACTGTATGCAGGCTTCGAGAAAGCTGTAAAGGAAGGGGTGGAAGTTTTAACGAAAATAGGCGTGCCGGATGAGCTTGCAGCTGCTCTTGCTGAAGTTGCGAAAGAGCGAATACATGTGCCCATGGTTAAGGTGAATGGCATAGTTGAACTTCGCTGTATGAAGCCTAACGGAGTAAAAATCATTAAAGAGGCTTTCTTGAAGGCTAAAAAGGCTGAGAAATCTCGAGATGCGAAACTCCATTTTTACGTTGTTGCTGCACCGAAATACCGCATCGAGGTTTTGGCAGAAAACTATAAGCATGCAGAAGCTGTTTTACAGAGAGTTGCTGAAAACGTTGTTTCAAGTGTTATTAAAGCTGGCGGACAAGGAGTTTTTAGAAGGGAAAAGTAATGGTTTGGCTTATGAGAAAATGTGAAAGATGTGGAAAGTACACGCTAAAAACGGATAATTGTCCATATTGCGGTGGAAAGGTTCGGGTGCCACATCCGCCTAAATTTTCGCCTGATGACAAATACCTCAAATATAGAATGGCTTTAAAGAGGAGGCTCAACCAGTGAAGGAAACATTCATTAAGAAGCTTGCAAAGGTTGAGCTGAAAAACCCAATTTTAATCGAAGGGCTTCCAGGTTTGGGGCTTGTAGGAAGGATTGCTACACGATATTTGATTAAACAGTTGAAGGCTGAAAGATTTGCTTATCTTTACTCTCCTCACTTTCCATATTTCGTGCTTGTGAGTAAGAAGGGAAGTGTTAGGCTTCTTCGCGGAACCTTTTATTTCTGGAAAAATCAGTATGGAGAAAACGACTTCATACTTTTCACAGGTGATAGTCAAGCGCAAACAATTGAAGGGCAATATGAAATCTCTGATTGCATACTGGGTTTCGCCAAACAACATGATGTGAAAATGATTGTTACGGTAGGCGGTTACCGAATGGAAGTGAAGGATAAGCCTAAAGTTATCGCAGCAGCCACCAATCCGGAACTTTTAAACAAAGCCTTACAGGCTAATGCCATAGTGAGTTCCATGGGAAGCCCTATTGTTGGCACTGCTGGCTTAATTTTGGGTTTAGCTCACTTTAAGAAAATTGATGCTCTTTGTCTTTTGGGTGAGACAAGAGGATATTTACCTGATCCAATGGCTGCTAAAAGCGTTTTAGAGGTGTTGCAAACGATGCTCGGTTTTAATGTGGATTTAGCTGGTTTAGATGAGGAAATCGCTAAAGCAGAGAAAATGGTTAAACGTTTACAGAAAATTGAGGAAAAAAGAGCGTTGCAAGCTGAAGAAATAAGGAAAGAGGAAGGTAAGAAAGTCACGTATATCTCATAGAAAGGGGCTAAAAGGCCAATTCTTTCTTAATTGTTCTAACAATTTTCTCTGCGGCATTTCCATCTCCATAGGGGGATTTCGCCGGTAATTCCTTTCGCTGTTTTAATGTCCTTTCCATGGCTTCGAGTATCTTTTGCTTTTCTATTCCGACAACTTTGGCGAATCCTGCTTTGACGGCTTCCGGTCTCTCTGTCGAAAGCCGAATAACTAAAACGGGTTTTCTTATGCATGGTGCTGTTGCTTCCTCCTGTATGCCGCCTGAATCCGTCGCTATCATTTCACACTTTTTCATTAAAACTAAAAAGTCGAGATAGCCAAGCGGTGGCAGAATCTGTATATTTTTTGATTTTTTAATTTTGGCATAGATTCTGTTTTGCCTAAGCCTCTTTTTTGTTCGTGGATGCATGGGATAAACAACCGGTATAGGAGCTTCAGCAAAGGCTTCCATGAAATTTTTAAGAACTGCCAAGTCATCTACGTTTTCTGCTCTGTGGGCAGTTGCCAGGGCAAAGTTTTCAAAATGAACAGCTTCCAGTATTTTGGATTTCTTTTCAGCTATCGGCAAGTGCTGGATTACGGCGTCTATGACCGTATTTCCCGTTATGCAGATTTTCCCCCAAACACCCTCCCTTTTCAAGTTGTTCTCAGCGTTTTTTGTAGGTGCGAATAGGTCGGTGGATACGTGGTCTGTTAATCGTCTGTTGTGTTCCTCTGGCATACGTAAATCAAAACTTCTCAACCCAGCTTCCACATGTCCGACTGGTATTCCAAGTTTGACTGCCGCTAGGGCTGTCGCCAACACTCCGTTCGTGTCCCCTTCAACTAGAACGAGCGCTGGCGACGTTTTCTTTAACAATCGTTCTATATGAATTATTATGCGTGCTGTTTGTTCTCCTTGTGAGTATGCCTTAACTTTGTAGCCATAGTCTGGTGGAGAAAGCTCAAGCTCTTCAATGAACTGCTGGGACATGTTATAATCATAGTGTTGACCACAATGGGTGAAAATCAATGGGATTTTGCTTTTTTGCAAAGCCCTAATAACTGGTGCCATTTTTATAGTTTCTGGACGAGTGCCAACAACAACCATTACTGCTTTCATCGTGTATCCACTATTCACCATCTAAAATTTTTCAGCGAAGCATTACGTCTTCTTTAAGTAGCCTTCCCTAGGAGAGTAAATTGTTCCTTCACGCAACAGTTGTCCGATGAGGCGTTCTGCTTCGCCTATCGGAATATTATATTTCGTTTCCAGTTCGTTCAGAAGTGCTGGTTTTTCGACTATTCCTGTTTCTTTTTCCATTTCCATCAGTGTTGAAATGACTATTTGCAGTTTGTCCCTTAGGCTTTTAGGTTTTCCAGTCATTATAATGTCTATATCTATTTTGTATGAGGATATGTCTATTCCAACCTCTTCAAGGGACCTCTTCATTATGGCAATGGATGCTTCCGCGTCCTCAGCTAAAACCTCTTTTCTGAGGGCTGCACGGGCTCTTGCTTCAGCTATGCGTACAAGGGATTCAAGTTGACGTGCGGTTATAGCGACTGGCGAGCCTTCTGCTTCGCTTGCCGAACGCATTGCTAAATAGAAATCCTTTAGGCGTTGTAGCGCTTCGTGAGTTAAAACTGGTTTTATTCCTTTAGCATAACTTATGTATTTTCGTAGAAGCTCAAGGGGCATTGGTGGCTCCACGGGACTCAAACTCTTTCTGTGAATCTCAAGGATGTGTTCTGACATTTTATTGTCTGCTTCTTTATTTGGCACGTCTCTTAGGACGAAAATTATGTCGAATCTCGAAAGTATGGTTACAGGCAACGAGATGTTTTCAGCTACTGTACGGTGCGGTTCATACCTTCCCAAGGCTGGGTTTGCAGCTGCAAGTATGGCTGTTCTTGCGTTAAGTGTCGCAACAATACCGCCTTTCGCAACTGAAACCGTGTTATGAAGAATAAGCCCGTGACTCACAAAATTGTGTGTTGGCTCAACCGTAACATCATAGACCCATTGTGTGGCTAAATCACCTGCATTATCCACTTCTTTCACATCGGTTACTCTAAGCCATCGAACCTCACTCTCAAGCGTTCGTCGCACATCCCTTATTTGCTTTTCAGCGTCAGCTAGAGCACTCTCAGCAGCTTGAAGAAGCTTTTCCAGCATCGTTTTTCGACGGAGGAAGTTGTATCCTCCATTTTCCACATAACAAATTGTGCTTCGCGTTTCTCCAATCACTTTTGCAGCTTTATTTTGCGACCAGCCAAGCGCCTTGCGAAGACACCTAATCTCATTAGCAGCATTCAAAGCCTTCTTCAAATAAGATAATCTATTCTCTAGCTTGTCAAGTGTCTTACTTGCGACCTCCTTGGTTATGCCACATCCTTGTCTAAGATGTTCATGGAAGTACCCATCGTATGGAAGGCCTAGCAATTTATGAATATGAATTAGCACATGGGCGAAATCAGTCGGCAAAACATTGTGATGGTGTAACGCGCCCATGCTTCTTTCAGCCAGTTTCCGGATTCTATGGTATCTTGGATCATCTGTGCATATTATTTTCTTAAAGAATGTTGGAAGGCTGTCGCCCGCTATGTAAACTTTGTACGAGTTGTTGGATCGATCGACGACTATTCTTGAATGTAATCCCAGCGTAAGTAGTAAATCCTGGTAATCTTCAGCCAGCCCCTTGGAAATGGTTCTGAAGCAAACAGTTTCTGATTCTAAACTTCCGTCCCCTTTAAAGCATGTTCTCAGGAAATTTGAAACTACATTGTTTTCAGCGGCTAATACACTTGGAGGGACACGTTTTTCCGAAGCGGTCTTCATTATTGATGGAAAGTTCGTGTTCAAAAATCGATAAAGAGCTGCTGAAACATAGCGTTGTGTTCTTTTAACTTCGGAGTAATTAATGGGTTGTATCGAGAACATTTCATTCATTAACGCATTCATTTCTTTGATGTATAATGGATTTGTATTTGAGAATCCGACTTCAGCTGATGATCCTTTGCATGAGTAGCCTTCGCTGATAAGATAGCCCAGTATTCCTCCCATTCCTTCATTTAGCACGGGGGGTGCCCTTATGACCTTTTCGTTCCAATGAAGTTTGCATGGTGGTTCAATTATTTTGTTGCTGTGGTCTAGTTCAAGCCTGTCAACAGCTGGAACAAAATCTTTAACACTCACATTCTCGGCGGCCAGCAGAGTAATTTTTCCCTTCCTGAAAACGAATATTGGGTGCTCCGAGGTCACTAGAATTTCTCGACCGTTAGAATACCTTATTTTTATGAATTTATCCGGAGCCTTATGACGGCTAACTCTGCTTGCAAGAACGTGTTTAAAACTGAGAAAATCGTAAGTAGACTCTAGTCTAATGTTTAGGTCTGTTATAGGTAGGACTTGACAATCGTTTCCAATAATCATTCGATCTCCATATTTCTCAAAGAGCGAGTCAACAAAGTCGCCGATTAACATCTTCCTTCCGTCAGCAAGCATTATCTCAAAACTCGGATGATAAGAGTGCTGCTCCATCGCTTCGTGGATTGCAACTCTGTCTTCTGGGCGCATCTTGTCCATTTCGTCAATGCACGCTATTCCTTTATCTGCCAATACTAGGGCTCCGGCTTCAAGGCTCATTCCGCCGCCTTTTTCCCGTATGACCGCAGCAGTTAAGCCTGCAGCGGTTGTTCCTCGTCCAGAAGTGTATAATCCACGGGGGGCAAGCCTTGCCACGTATTGCAAAAGCTGGGATTTTGCTGTTCCCGGGTCTCCTATTAGAAGGCTGTTCATTTCTCCTCTTATTGTTATGTCTGGGAGGGTTTTTGGCACGCCGCCGAAGAGAAGGTACATTATTGCTTCTTTCACGTGGTCGTATCCATAGATTGAGGGAGCAATTGAATTTATGATTTTTCGGTGTATCCATGGGTCTTTTGCGAGTTCAAGAATTTTCTCCTCCTCTTCTGGTGATGGAAGTATTGTTTCTGGTTCTTTACCCAAAACCTCCATTGAGTTGGCATCTAAATGTAAAATGAATGCGCGGAGTTTACCAACTCTTGGAAGTGTGGGCGCTACTGCACGGACTACTCCAACTATGGAAACGTGGTCTCCCGGTCTTGCAACATCAACGATTTCACTTCCTAAGAGTTTAATGTTTAATGTGCGGGGGAGCTGTCCAGGCGGAAGATCTTCTGGTCTTTCTTGGATACGAAGTTCTTGAGAGTCTATGAATGTAGACTCTTCTTGGACGAAATCGAATGGTCCTTTTGCTCTGCAAGAAGGATTGCTGCATACAAAAGGGGCTCTGAGAAATTGACCTGTTTGATTTACAGGTGTTATTTCTCCACATCGTTTGCACCTGAATACTGCTTGCATAACCATGGGGCGGACTGGTGTTGAACGGACAACTATGCCTTCAACCATGACGAGTTTTCCAATATGGTCTGAGCCCAGTTTCCGCAATGGTGCAGCTTCTAACAGCCGCACAATTCTGACAGTTACTGTTTCTATTTTTTCAGCATATTCGGGATCTTCTATTTGCAATTGTGCATAAGCCGCGTTGTTGGCGTTTTTCAAATATTCATCGGGATTTTCCAAAAGTTCTTCTGCAAGCCTTCGGTCGAAAGCCAAGAGGTCTTCAAAATCAACCGTTAGCGAAGTTTTACCTGCCACTGCCATTTGTGAGGTTTTTTGACGGTATTCTTCTATTTTGAAAAACTCTTGGAAGCGTTCTTGTGGGTCTATGACTTCCAATTCTTCTGTCATTCTTCTCCCTTCTCAAATTCTAATATTTGTGTTCGCCATTCATTGATAAGCTTGTAGAGCCTTTTGTAAAGAAACCTCTCCTCGCTTGTAAAATTTTTTAGAATTTGCTCTGTTTGGGCTGGAGCTGAGGCGAGTGAAACGATTTTTTTCAATCTTGAATTTATAATATCTCGTGTTAAATGTCTAACTTTTTCGTATTCCCGCATTTTCTCGGGTTTTTTAATTATTTCTTCCTTTAATTCTGCGAGGTATCTGCGGAGTTTTGGATAGAAATTCTCCGGCAGCTTGGATATTTGCCCAGCCGTTTGCACTCTTTCTGTCCATTGTATCTTATAAAGTTTTGCGGCGTCTAAACGTTCATCTTCTCGAAAACGGGCTATTCCAGCCTTAACTAGCTCTTGGGCTATCCAAAATTGAATTTCATACTCGTTTCCTTCGTCAAAAGGACCTACATTTAATCCAGCAAGCTTAATTTCGGGGCAGTTTCTGTTTGCAATAATTTTTGTAGGTGTATGTTCAAAAATGAAATCTAAATCTCTAATGTTCATTATTGTTTTTGGCATCCTTTCGCCCCTTCTTCTCAGGACTTTTAGTGTCTGACATAGAGTGAATATAAGGGCAGCAGTTTAAAAACTTAGATTAAAGAGTTTAAGAAAATGTGAAATGTTGACGCTAAAATGTTTTATGGCCATAAGCCAAGTGTTTTTATTGCTTCGGCTACTCTTCCAACACCAAGCATTAAAGCTGCTGTTCGCATGTCACTTTCTTCCTTTCTCATTATGTTATAGACATCGCTGAAAGCCTTAACCATCTTGTTTTCCAATTTCTGGTTTACCTCTTCTAATGTCCAATGTTCTCTTGTGAGATTTTGAACCCATTCATAGTAGCTTGCTGTTACGCCTCCGGAGTTAGCTAAAATGTCTGGAGCAAGCATTATCCCTTTTTCATCAAGTATTTTATCGGCTTCTGGAGTTGTTGGTCCGTTTGCGCCTTCAACAACTATTTTTGCTTTTATTTTGTCTGCGTTGGCTTTTGTTATTTGGTTTTCTAAGGCTGCTGGTATAAGTATGTCGCATTTTGTTTCAAGGAGTTCTTCGTTTTTTATGTTTTTGCATCCTTTATAATTGACCACAGAGCCTGTTTTGGATTTGTGTTCATAAACATCGTATGGGTTTAAACCCTTCTGGCAATAGATTCCTCCTACAGAATCGCTTACCGCCACAACTTTACAGCCCATGTCATAGGCTATTTTGGCAGCATTCCAACCCACATTTCCATAACCTTGAACAGCAACCGTTGCGCCATTAAACTTTAAGTCCCTAACCTTTGCGGCTTCTCTTGCGCAAACCACCACGCCTAATGATGTAGCTTCAGCTCTTCCTTCTGAACCGCCTATGCTTATTGGTTTTCCAGTGACGCATTCTGAAACGCTGTAGCCTTTAAATTGGCTGTAGGTGTCCATTATCCAAGCCATTGTTTGGGCATATGTGTAAACGTCTGGCGCTGGCACGTCGCGGTAGGGTCCAATAACATCCAAGATTAAGCTTGTGTATCGTCTTGTTAGGCGTTCAATTTCGTTTAAATTCATTTTTTTAGGGTTGCAGCATACTCCGCCTTTTGCGCCTCCATATGGTATATCAACAACAGCGCATTTCCAAGTCATCCACATCGCCAAAGCAGTGACTTCATCTAATGTAACATTCGGGTGATAACGTATTCCTCCTTTGAAGGGTCCTCTTGCATCGTTATGTTGGACTCGGCAACCAGTGAAGGTGCTGATTTCGCCGTTGTCCATTTTTATTGAAATGGAAACAATGAGTGAACGTTTTGGATGTTTTAGCATTTCGTGTATTCCAGGGTCAAGGTTCAATTTTTCTGCGGCTATTCTTAATTGTTCTAATGCCGTGTCTAATGCTGACTGTTCTTTCATAAAACCACTCTTCTTCAGCACGTTTGTCTAAAGGTTATTTAAAGTTTTAAGCATAAGAAGTTTGGTTTTTGTTTCCTAAAATGCACTTATATAGAAAAAGAGAGGAGGGATGTTTAGTCTAGGATTTTTTCGATTGCTTCTTTTTCTGCTTCTTGAGGCATTGGTATGCCTGTAACTTTTGCTGCTGTTTCGCTTAAGCTCATCAAGTCATTTCTGTTAATAAGCTCAAGTTTCCATTTTCTGCTGCCAGCAAGAAGCTGTTTTAGTCCAACGCCTATGCGATCCGTAAGATATGTATACAGTGCAATGGCTTCCCAAGGTATCTCTTTAAAGCGTTCGCCAAACTTTTCTTTTAATTCTGGGGCTGCAATGAAAAACTTTTCAGGAGTGTTGCCGTATCTGTCGGCGAAGGTTTTTGGCAGTTTGCCTTCTTGGGCTAATTGTTTGAAGTAGCTTGCTTTCATCACGGCTGTTAAGGGTGAGCGTCCCATTAGAACTGCTTTTACGAATGGTCCTTCTCCGAAGTTGCTCATGGCTGTTGCTTTGAAAATTTGTGTTTCGTTTATGAAGCCTCCAGCCATAATTAGGTCTGGCACATAACGCCCTTTCTTTTTCAATATTTGGGCGCATTTGAGGACTATGGCTTCTAAGTAAACTGTTGGAATGCTCACTTCATCCATCATTGGAACCGGACTCATGCCTGTTCCGCCGCCTGCCCCGTCGAAGTATACTGCGTCGATTTTTGCTTCTGACGCTATTTTCATCGTGTATGCCACTGCTGAGGGTCTGTATGCGCCAGTTTTTAATGTGACATGCTTTGCTCCTTGTTCCCGTAACCATTCTATATCTTCTATCATGTTCTTTTCTTTAGGTATGCCAACCCTGCTGTGTCTCTCGAAGGATTTGAAGACTCCATCTTTGAAGGCTTGCTGCACTGTTGGATCTTCTGGGTCTGGAATTACTATGTAGCCTCTTTTCTTCAGCATTATGGCTTTTTCTAAGTCTCTTACGCGAACTTCGCCTCCTATGGCTTTTGCGCCTTGTCCCCATTTTCTTTCGATTATGTTTACTTCCAGTTTTGATATGGCGTATACGTCTACGCCGAGTCTTTGGTCTTCAACATTTGTTTGTACTGCTATGTCGCCGTATTTTTCATCCCAAAACTTTCGGAAGAGGTCTACTCTGCGTTTCAGTTCTTTCGAGTATGTTACTTTGCCTTTTGTGAATTGGGCTTCTGGGTCCATGCCGCAAACGTTTTCTCCAACAACTATTATGGCTCCTGAAAGGGCTGAGCCCATTGCTAATCCTTCCCAGTTTAGTCTTGCAACGTCTGTTGAGCCGAAAGCGCCATTTAATATTGGGACTTTGATGGGTATGCCTGCAACTTTTGTTTCTATGTTAACATTTGGGAAGATGGCAACATCTGAGTTTTCCTCAATTCCTAAAGCTTCGAACAAGCCAGCTTGAATGTTAAAGTGGGACCAGTCTAATCCAAAATCTTTGAGGGCTCCGGCTGTACTGTATCCGAATTGGACTGGTTCTGGGTATAGGGCTTCTCTTCCTCTGAAGGCTGACAAGCTTATTTCACACATTATTGGGCAGTCGCGGATGCATATGGGGCACATTCCACTTGTTGGGCTTGTATCTTTAACGCGTGTCATTGTTCCAGTTGTTGATTTTCCGTTCAAATAGGCACTATTTCTTTGAACACGTTCAGTCATTTTATTCACCTTTACATTTGCAAACTTTTAGATATGAAGGGTAATTTGCATGCACATTTAAACATTACTTTAAAAGAATGCTGAAATGAACATTTATGTACAATAATTCTTTGAGGCTCTGACTCTACATAAGCATTTAAGGGATATCTATCTGCAATCCCTTAACTGCATACTCTCGCCTTTGGTACGTTTGAGAGCCGTATCTTCCCCCAGCCTTCTTAACTCTTAAAAAGTTCTTATCGTCCTGCTTTGAAAGGTCTATAACCACTTGCGTCATATGTCAATTATGGCGCAAAACTCTTTTGGATGGGCATTTTTTGCCATGGTCCAATAAGCGAGGGTTTGATAAGCATACAATGCGGGACAAACGTGTCCAAAGAAAGTTTTAACTGCGTCTCTTCCCCAGTTATGTTCCATAATAGACAAGCTGTTAAAAACAAATCTCGTTCCAAGCGTTACAAATTCTCTCTCAATTCTTCCAAAAAGTGGTGGAAACGGTCTGGGTCTTTTGAGCTTGGAACTTTTCTAATCCATGGTGGAGCCTTGTCATAGAAGTCGCTGAATATAAGTTCGCCTTGTCCAGCCGGCAAAATCTGGCACAGAAGAAGTGTCAAGCTGGGATTTTCTTATATCCAGAAGCTACACAGAAAATTTGCAACCCATTACTTTTAATGCTTTTAAAAGGACTATTGAAAGTTTAGGCAAGAAAATGTTTCCACAAAAACATGTTGGTCCTGTTATTTTCGAAAACCAAAGTTGGAATCAACTTTTCTCGGTAATTTTCACTTCTGGCATTTCAGCTCTTAACGTTCAAGAAAATCGTTCCGTCTATAAAGGAAAATTAGGAACTCAAGTGGCAAAGGAAAGCGTCTCCATTGTTGATGATGGAACACTGCCAGAAGGCATTGGCACTAGCAAATTTGATGATGAAGGGGTACCTAAACAGAAGACTTCCATAATCGAGAAAGGTACGCTCACTAACATCTTGTATGATAATTATACTGCAAAACGTGAAAAACGCGAAAGTACCGGAAACGCAAGCAGATTAGGGCGTGTAACGGCTGCTTATGCCAACCAGCCCATGATTAGTCCTTCAAATCTTATATTACAACCAAATAAAGGAAGCCTTGAAGATTTGATGAGTGAGTTAAAAGATGGTGTGTTAGTGAAAGGTTCTCTGATAGGGGCATTGCATTCAAACGTTATAACTGGCGACTTTTCCGTAACTGCCGATAACGCCTTCAAAATAGAAAATGGCGAGGTCGCGTTCCCACTCAAAGCTTGCACTGTTGCTGGAAACCTCTATGAAGCATTAAATCACGTTATTGCAATTGGAAATGATTCTAAAAGCTTTGAAAACTCCATCTGCCCATCCCTCATCTTAGACAAAATTGTGGTTTCCACATAATCGCTTTTTCTTTGATAGCATTTATTAGCAATTCTGTAAATATGTTTTGAAGAGGAGTGAACCCTTTGAGTTTTGGAATGTGGGCTGAAAAATACCGACCAAAAACATTGGATGATATGGTTAACCAAAAAGAAATAGTTGAACGCTTAAAAAGCTTCGTTAAATCAAGAAATGTACCACACTGTATTTTTGCAGGACCGCCTGGAACGGGAAAAACCACTGCTGCACTTTGTTTGGCTAGAGACCTTTATGGCGACGCTTATAGGGAGCATATTATGGAGTTAAACGCCAGTGACGAAAGAGGAATCAACGTTGTTCGGGAAACTGTAAAAACCTTTGCGAGAGTTAGGTCAATTGGTGAAATCTCATTCAAAACAATGATTTTGGATGAAGCGGACAACATGTGTCTGCATCCTGATACAAAAGTCATAGTGGGCACGTTAAACAACCTGCATGTGATGAGTCTAAGGGAGCTTAAGGATAAGTATCGTTACGACTCGTTTGATATTCCAACTTTAAATCCAAAAACATTAAGACCTGAAAATGATGGAGGTCACATAGTACAATCTGGGATAGCCGATCTATACCTAATAACATTAGAGGACGGTAGACAAACACTAGCATCGTCTGAACACCCTTTCTTCATACTACGCAACGGAATTAAAGTAATAAGGACTAGAGAGATGATTGAGGGAACAATGATAGCGGATTTCAGCGATAAGTTCTTGACGTGTGATAATTGTGGAAAATTGTTTTATAGACTCAATCCGAACGACCTTTACCAAAGATGCTTCTGCTCTGAGGAATGTAGAAACAGGTGGTTTGGCAACATCTCGAAAAGCCGTAGCCTTCAAGAAAGACGAATAATTGCTTTAAAGGGAGCTCAAGCCTTGAAAGAAAAGGGTGTTTATCAAAGTGAAGGGTATCGTAGAAAACGCTCAGAGATTGCTAATAGGCTAAAGAAGGAAGGCAAATTTACAAACAGGAAATCGCCTAGATATTGGTTAGGTAAGGAGCTTAGCGAAGAACATAGGAGACATATAAGTGAGGGCGTTAGAAGAACGTTAAAAGAACATCCGGAAATTAAAGAGAAAATTTCTAGATCGACACGGAGGGCGTTGGCTCAAAGCAAGAAGTATAAAAAACTAGTTAAATCCGGATTCTTTAAGCGAACAGCGTACGAAGGTTGGAAGAAGTCCGTAGAGGCTTGGAAGAAGAAGGGATATAGATCTAACATAGAGGAGAAAATGGCTAATCTCCTAAAAACATGGAAAATACCCTATAATAGAGAGGTTTACATGCGCTTAAACGACACGACCACATCTATTGACTTCATGCTTGGTGGGAAAGTGGCGCTCTTAGTAAATGGATGCTGGTGGCATTGTTGTAAAACATGTAACATAACTCCTAAATATTCTTCTCAAAGAGCGAATCTTATAAAGGATTTAAAATTCATCGAAGCTTTAAAAGAGAAAGGACACGAAGTAGTCGTTGTCTGGGAACATGAATTATCGAATATGGATAATATGGGAAATGTAAAAGAGCGGATCTATGAGGCGCTGGGCGTTTCGGGGCATGGAAAACCAAAAATTAAGCACGCTAAGGTGAAATCCATAGAATACATAGGTAAATGTGAAGTGTTAAACATATCGGTTAAGAAAAATAAAAATTTCTTCTTAGCAAATGGAATACTGACGCATAATACAAGTGATGCTCAACAAGCGTTGAGGCGAACGATGGAGCGTTACACAGAAACCTGTCGATTTATTTTAATTGTGAATTATAGTGGAAAAATAATAGAGCCTATTCAATCAAGGTGCGCACCTTTCCGCTTCACATATTTACCAAGAGAAGAGCACGACCGGCATTTAAAGCAGATAGCTAAAGAAGAAAAAGTGAAATTGTTAGAGGAGGGTTTAGACGCCATTTTTGAGGTTTGCAGTGGAGACTTGAGAAGGGCAATAAACACATTACAAGCTGCGGCTTCACTAAATAAACCGGTTGACGCAAAAGTTATCTATTCGATTACCGGAAGGGCTAATCCAGCGGATGTCCAAAAAATGATAGAAATCGCCACGAACGGCAACTTTTTGGAAGCAAGAAAACAACTGCGTGACATGATTCAAAAATATGGGGTGGCTGGAAGCGACATAATTCGTCAAATCCACACGGAAATTTTCAGAGCAGACATGCCAGAACAATGGAAGATAAAGCTGGCAGACATCGTTGGTGAAATAGATTATAGGCTTGTTGAGGGTGCAGACGAAGAGGTTCAACTGAGCGCATTGTTGGCTAGGCTTGTTGAAGCTGGTTATGAATTAAGAAAAGCAAACTAGGTGCGAAAAGTATTGTATGCTGCTTGGACTGTTAAGCATAAACCAAAATCTCTAAAAAATGTCGTTGGAAACAAAGAAGTCATCCAAAAGTTTGTCAATTGGGTGAAATCTTGGGAAAACGGCATTCCAAAGAAGAGGGCTACCTTTCTGTATGGACCGCCAGGTATCGGAAAAACCGTTACGGTTGAAGCCCTAGCTAACGATTTCCAGATGGAGCTTGTGGAGAAAAATGCAAGTGACTATCGAACTGAAAGTGCTATACGGCGTTTTGCAGGTTTAGCTTCACAATATGGGTCATTATTTGATGGGAAAAGAATTGTTTTGCTTGATGAGTTGGATGGATTAACGGGCACAGCTGATAAGGGTGGAGTAAAGGCAATAACTGAAATTATAAAATCCGCTCAATGTCCAGTAGTTTTAATAGCCAACAATGCTTATGACCCGCGGTTCTCAAATCTCCGCAACTACTGCCTTCTAATAGAGTTTAAGAAGCCACCCGCTGGCGAGGTTATGAAGCACTTAAAACGCATATGTGCACGTGAGGGAATCCAAGCCGACGAAAACGCGTTAAAATTCATTGCTCAACGCTCAGAGGGCGATGTCCGCTCAGCAGTAAACGACCTTCAAGCTTTGGCTCAAGGCAAGAAGAGGCTAACTTATGAGGATGTTTCGTGGCTTGGTTACCGCGACAGACAAGAAACAATTTTCACCGTGCTAAGAATGATAATTTACGGAAAAACATGTGCTGGTGCAAAACGGGCGGTAGACATGGCTGACGTTGACATCGACATGCTTTTTGAATGGATATACGAAAACGTTCCAGCACACCTAACCGACCCGCATGACCTTGCCAGAGCCATGGATGCACTCTCAATTGCAGACGTTTATCGCGGCAGAATCCGCGCAACTCAGGACTGGAGCTTTACGCGCTACGTCATCGACTACATGACCGCTGGCGTGGCTATGGCTAGACAAAACACCAAAACTCGTGGGTGGATACCGTTCAAGTTTCCCGGGCGTATACGAATGTTATCAAGATCTAAGGCTGAACGTGCAATGCAGTTACGCATTGGATACAAAATTAAGCGCAAATGCCACATTTCAGCCGTTAGAGCCTCAAAAGAGATTCTTCCCTACCTAAGAATTATCTTTAAGAACAACGTGAATATGGCTGCTGGACTTGCAAAATGGCTTGACTTAGACCCAGAGATGATCGAGTATCTGGTCGGAACCAAGGAAAAAGCTGAAGCCATAATTAAACTGTTAAGTTAAAAAGCTGAATGCACAGTTCAGTGTATTTTGCTTCCTTCCGCAACATCTTTTTCCGGCTGCAAACACACCACGTTTTCCTCATCATCTTCAGCAGCCAAAATCATGCATTGTGATTCCACACCCATGAACCTTCTCCGCTGAAGATTCAAGATGAAAGCATACTTTTTGCCAACTAGGTCTTCAGGCTTATACCATTGTAAAAGTCCAGCAACCGCTTGCCTTTTTTCCGTTCCAAAATCAACAATCATTCTTATGAGATTCCGCGAACCCGAAATTTGATTTGCCTCTATAACTTTTCCAACACGCATATCCAGCTTTTGAAACTCTTCAAAGGATATTTCCATTTTTCACAGCCTCATTTTCCAATTTCCATGTAAAATAGACTATTAAGTTTTATGCGTTTCCCTTTTCCGTTTTATTTTCTCGACAGTTTTTGCCACTCCTTCCCAGCCTTCGACAGCCTTCGAATAAACTATTTCGAAAGCTTCCTTCGAAGTTAATCCGGGCAGTTCTTCGCCAACAGCTTTTCTCGCGAGATATGCTGCTGCACTCAAGACTTCACCGTTTAACCGTGAATCCATTAAATCCGCCAAATGACAAATCAAAGCTTCAATGGTGTGTGGTCTAATTGGACCGTAATTTCCGTGATGGGCAGACACCACGTGAACTAATTCTAATGGAAAACCTCTTCGAACAAGCTCTGAAATTACAAGAGATAAATGGTCCAAGTAATCAGCTAAACGCGTTGAACTATAACTCCCATTTTCATTCACAGTATATGTGATGGGCTTAAAAATATCATGCAACAAGACACCAGCTACGACGAGATCGTGGTTAACTTTTCCATGGTAAATCTTCTCTACAGAGTTGCACATTGCTAGTGCGAGGTTAGTTGTTGAAACAACGTGCTCAATGTAGCCGCCTGGATAACAGTGATGATGTGACAATCCAGCGGGCGAAATTTCAAGAGGCAGACCTGAATACTTTTTCCCATTTATTTCAAATGTAGGATTTTCCAGTAGTTCAATAACTTTTTTCCGAAGCTTTCCGTCACGAATCTTGTCCGCCAATGCCTTAAGTTTTGGATGAAGCAATTCGTATTTCACTCCTTATTTGTTAATCGCGGAGGCGATATTGATTTTCCGTTTTTCCGTCGTTGCTGTCTCATGGGCTTTTAAAACTGGTTCCGGGATACGGTTGTAGCGTGTACAGTGTTTAACGATTTTGATGGCTGTTTCCAGCGATATCATGTGTCCTATACTGATGTAAACGGGTTTACATCCACTTTTCGTTGTAACCACTGCGCCAGCAACTTCATTGGCATGCTCTAGGAAAACAACATTTTCTTCGGCTTTAACATTTTCAACTTCGCCAAACAACCAGCTTTTTGCAACACCTATCGTTGGTTTACCTATCACAAGTCCTAAGTGGCTTGCAAATCCACATCTATACGGATGTGCAAAACCATGGCCATCAACAAGGAAAATGTCCGGCTGTACCCGCAGTTTTTTAATGCTCAGAACAGTTGGCGGGATTTCCCTGAAAGAAAGCAATGTCGGAATATAGGGGAAGCGGGTTTTGCAAAGGGCTGTTTGTGATTCCACAAGCTTTAGGGAATTGTAATCCAAAACGGCTATAGCACCAATAGATATTCCTTTCGCGTAAGCAACATCAACGCCAGCGACTAAACGAATTTTTTCAGGCAACTTATCCTTAGAAACAATTTGTTTGGATAGTTGTAACTGTGTTTTGTGAGCCTTTTCGATAGAAAACTTGGGCTTTATGCTAACAGTATTCATGTCGTTCTACTCGGTGAACTCTCGAGCTTATCTTTTCTTTTTTGTGAGTTTTTCAAACCGCTTCAAGTATTTCTCCAATGTGCTTCTTCGCATTTCCTGTGTTACATCTCCCCGTGTAGTCTCAATAATCTTTCTCGCGATGTCGCATTTTCTTCTAAGTCCAGGAACTAGCACGTAAGCCTCATCCATAGCCATAAGCTCGATGTAAATTTCATCCATTATTTGTAAGCATTTTTCACCCTTTTCTACGTCTCCTTCACGTAAAGCATCCAGTGCTAAACGTCTGTATTCTCCTATGACATCTGCTAGTCCAAGCACGTAATCAACTGAAGGCACGTTGATCTCCTCCAGTGGTATGAATCTTGACTCTTCGATTAGGTTTAGAAGTATGTTAGCTTCAGAGTATTCTTGGCGTGCAGCGTTAAACAAGCCACTGTAAACGATCTCCGGATATTTGGTTGAGGCGTTATTAAGCCTCGAAATGATTCCCTTTGCTTTCTCAATTAGCTTTTTTGCTTCCTTAAACCTTTTCTGATGAATGAGGAGTATTGCCTGCTTAGAAAGGCTTGTTGCCTTTCGCATATCTTCTTGAGCTTTTTCCCACACTTTCTCTTTTTCTTTTAACTCCTCTCTTATTTCCTTCAAAATGATCTTTAAAGAGAGCATAAACTTGACACCTATTTCACTTTAAAATAGACATGTAAGTATTTTATAGTATTGTTTTTAAAAATCAAAAAAGCAATCAATTTTCTGCCTTTTGTAAAAACCTCGCCTTTACAATACAATATCATTTAAGTAAACGTGGCGGTTGCTGTTACTGCTTTTAGTTACTTTATTGTTCTGCTGCTGGTTCTTCCCACTTGTCTATGAGCAGTTTTTTGTCTCCAAGTTTAAAGCTTACTTTTACAAATATGGAGTCTGAGCCTTTAAATGGGAACATGCTGTCTTCAGCCAAATCTTTTGGCAGATAAATCAAGTACTTGCCGTCTTTCCTTCTGAACAAACGTCCTCTTCCTTCGTTGACCATTTTGTTAACACCTCACTTAAATTTATAGTTTAAGACTTGGGCTAAGAAATCAGAGAAAGTATTATTTAACCTTTATTGTTACCTGAAACAAATAGCTTAACCTGAACCGAATCTAAATCTAAAAAATGTGAATTATTTGCAACGAAATTCAATCATCAGCAAATCTAATAGGCTTTTCAAGACTGCTTAACAGCACAACCCGGCTTTCTTTTGATTCATCAATTATGTTGTAACCTGTCTCTTCTGCTAACTGCATTGCAAACTCACGTATTTCCCTGTGACTCGGCATGTTTTCATAGCTTAAACGTAATCTAGAAAATCCAATGTGCATGTAAGCTTTAGGCTCAATATATGTCGAGCCAGCCTTTCCAATCAGCTTGGCGTAGCCCTCTATGTTTTTCATATTGAGACCGCGCACTGACGTTATTCGAATTACAGTTGGGCATTTGAAGCTGGGCAAAAGCCCTAATGTTTTGTTTATTTTTTCCCAAGCTTTTGGAATTTGGGGACGGCTAACATACTTATATGTTTTTTCATCTGGGGCACAGACAGAAATGTAAAGCTGTGTTGGCTCTTCGCTTAATTTTGCTAGGGCTGAAGGCACAGTTCCATTAGACACTAGAAACGTGGTGAATCCTTTTCTATGGAAGGCTTGGATTAATTCTCCTATGGGCTTATAGAGTGTTGGCTCACCAGTCAAGCTTATGGCTGCATGCTTAGGAGTTAAGGCTTCTTTAAATCTTTGCTGGTTTGTTTTGGGGTTGCCCTTATACCCGCTTAAGATTTCAAGCTGCGCCTTAATGCTTCCCTCAACAATGTCTTCTGGAGAATCCCATACTGGCAGTTTCATTTCATCCCATGTTATTCCCAAGTCACCGCTCTGGGCTCTCCAACAAAATAGGCACTGTTGTGTACAGTAAAAGAGAGCGGGTGTCATTTGTATGCACTGATGCGTTTTTATCCCGTAAAACTTCTGTTTATAACATGGCCTGTCATGAATTAAGGTTTCATAAAGCCATTTGCATCGTTTAACTGCTGAATGCCTACCGGCAAGATGATACCTCTGCTTCCTTAATGCTTTTACAAGCGAAGATGGAACCAAAGTTTCCAAGCTACATCACTTCCAACCTATGCATACGCAAAGTTTAACAACATCCTTCTTAACATTTTCTGGCTGTTCTCCGTCAACAACAGTTCTCTTAATTAACTCAGCCATTTTCAACATTTCCTCCTCCTTCATCCCACGCCTCGTAACCTCACATGTGCCAATTCTAACACCGCAGTCAACAATTATATTTGCACATTGAAGTTTTTCTGCTATAACTCTGCCCTGCTTATAGCCTCCATAATCTAACAGTACTTGATGGGACTGGGTGAACCCTAAATGATGGCAAACAACAGGAAAACCATAATCATGCAAAGCTTTGGCTAAGGCTTTTGAGTTACGAATTACCTGCTCTGCGTAGGCTTTACCAAAATTTTTCATTTCAGCCAATGCCAAAGTTAGTGCTGCTATGCGGTTCCAGTGAGCGTTATCCACAAAGGCTGGAAATATCCGCTCCCTAATGTTTTCTCCATGCTCTCGATCAGCAAGTATGATCCCACCTTGAGGTCCCAAAAAAGTTTTATGAGTAGAGCCGAAAAGAACCGAAACTCCCTCTCGAAGGGGTTCTTGAAATTCTCCCTCCCGCAATTAAACCGAGAACGTGAGAGCCATCATATCCAACATGAATATCTAATTCATGGATTGCCTTGGTGATTTCTAAGACGGGTTGAGGAAAAAGAAAGAGGCTCGCTCCAAAAATGATTACTCTCGGTTTTTTCTGGAGAATTAAATCTATTGCTTCATCTACCTTTATGTTCATTTTTTCCTTAGAAAAGGGAAATTCGATCGTTTTGAGTTGTAAGAAATCTAACGCCCCCTTTTCCCATATTCCAGGATAGCCTCCATCAGTTGGTGAAACGCATAAGATTGTGTCCTTCGGCTTAGTGAAGCAAGCTACAAAGATTAAGTCCGCTATGACCTGAAAGCGGACGCAGATCTGCAGTCTCAGCTCCAAAAACTTCTTTCGCTATTTCTTCGCCGTACTGCTCGATTTCGTCAATGAAGCTTGTGCCCATGTAGAAACCGTCTCTTGCGGTGTAGCTGTGTCCAAGCTCCGAGGAGAGAAGCCCTCGAACAGTAGGGCTCATAACATTTTCAGAGGGAATGAGGTTCAAGCATTCTTTTCCGCGCCATTGCTCATGTTTTCTGACTAAGCCTAAAATCTTGTCAATCATACCTAAATCCCCTTGTAGTCTAAGCAATATTGCTTCTTTACGCCATTTAAGTTATTTTTCTGCCAGAGCTTTCCAATGGCTATGCAGTTTCCAACACAGCTCCTCAGCATTCATTGGTATTCTAGAATAAAGTTGCTTGCATCATAAAAGGTAAAGTTTAAAATGTTCCCAGTATTAGAAATGTTCACAATCTAGATTCGAACCATGAGGGAAAACTTTGATGAAGCTTCAGATCAGAAAAATTAAACCTTTAACATTTTTACTGCTCATTCTAACATCCACCATAATAACTCTTTCATTTTTACCAGAAGTAGAAGCTGAAACAAAAATAATCTCTATCGACCCTTCTTCGGGGAATGTTGGAACAACCGTTCAATTAAGGGCTAACATAAGCACGGTGAACGGCACATATGAAATATGGTTTGATGAAACTTTTCGCACCAGCGGAAATGCCACAGGAAATGATGTAAACGTGTCACTCACAGTTCCCCCTGCTCCAGCAGGCAGCCATAACGTAACGATAATCGATGTGGCTACTGGAGAAAATGACACCATAACCTTTACGGTATTAACCTCATACTCCTTCGAACCCGCCGTGCCCGAATCGCCAGCTCAACTTCAAGAAGGGGAGAATGTGACAATTTCTATAAATATAACGGGTGGTAAGTCAAACTACACATATCCCGACATTCAGGTTCAAACGCCGTCCGGAAACCTAACATATGAAGCGTTGAAAAATATTACTACAAATATTGTGGGAGACTTTTATGGCGATTTAACCTATCCAAACGACTTTTCAAGCGGTGCAAACACTAACTTCACCGGAGAATATAATATCCTCTTCAACGCAACCGTTGTAAATCGATTCTTCATAGGGTTAACGAACTCTAGCGAATACCACAGAGGCGACCTTGTAAATATTAAAGCGGTCGATTACCCGCCCAACCAAAACGCCGTTATCACTATAAGATTTGGAAACGAAAACGTTGATTCCATAATTTTGAACGTTACAGACGGCATTATTGATACAAACTGGGCTGTTCCTTTAAATGCACTTGTAGGAAACTATACCTTAAGCATTACGCCAGTTCCAAACTCTAAACAAGAAGCCAATGACACCCAAATCTTCGAGATCCCAGGCTTCAAAACAGAGATCTTCACACTTAACCTCGCCAACGAAACTGTACCTAATGTTTTTGTTAGGACGTACGATGAATCAGCGGATACACATTATAACACTACAAGCAACGAAGATGGATTGGCAAACTTCATATTTGAGAGAGGCAACTACACATGTGAGGCATTTTTCAAGGAGGTGAAAGTCGGCGAAGTCAACTTCACAATCCCTAGAGAGGTGCCTGTGAATTTTACGTGCCAGCTTACGAGTCTAAACATAACAGTGATGGATGCAAGGAATATTAGTATCCCGCAAGTTTCCATAAGCTTGACTTATAATTACACTACAAATTTGGGTGAAAAAGAAAACAGAACAGAAACAGAGTTTGGCGAAACAAACATTACGGGAACGTTGCAATTCTGTTCTTTACTTCCAAACATCACCTATATAATAAATGCTTCACGTTACAATAACCAATTTAACATAACAACGATTCCACGATTGCTTGTAAATGAAACTGCAATAGCGTGGTTTAACGTAACCATCATCTGTCCAACATTAACATTGCAAGTTAATGTCACCGACGCGGATAGCCAACCAATTAGCGATGCCATAGTGAAGGTTCAAGAGGTAATGGGCGGGTTGTACGATGAAGGAAGCACCACTGCTGAAGGAATAGCAATCTTCGGCTGTACTTTCGGTAACTATAGAGTAGAAGTTTACGCGAGTGGGGCAAAGATTAATGAAACAGTCGTAGATTTGTTCCAAAACCAGAACATATCCATATGCTGCAAGCTTTACGGTTTAAATGTTTCAATCCGAGTTGTCGACTATTTTGGCCAGTCAATTCCAGACGCAAACGTAATATTACAACGAGACGGTTTACAGTATTCGCCATCGACAGAATCTAACGGCATGATCACATTTAGTAATATTATTGGCGGAGATTTGCAAATAACAGTTTACTTACCTGGGCAGTCGCAGCCATGCATGGTAACAACATCTTCTGTTGATGAATCAACAACTATTGAAATAAAGATAGAGAAATATGTGGTCATAGCGGGCTTTCTTGTTGAAACAGGTCAGTTAACAACAGCAATAATAATTGTGGTAGCCACAATCTTAATTCTTTCAATAGAAATTTATAGAAGGAAACGTCTTAAGCCACAGAAAAGCGTAAGCTAGAGCTGGAATAAGGAGTTTGAGAGAAAAAACTTTATATCAACTCTTATTAGTACTATTTTGTTAGAGAGAATAGGTGCATAGTAAAAGTTTTGTTAGTAAAATAATCAAAGGTTGTGCATGTATTGGCTCAAGTGAAAACTTGTTCTCCCACGTGTATTTTCTTCAGATGTGCGAAAAACGCTGCTGTCTACCGTCGAGATGGCGTATGGTGTAGATGGACCGAAGAAATGTGCGGTGTTGCAAACTGTACATATGCCATGTGCGTAAAAAGACGATTGCTGCCAAGGGGAATATGCGGAGAAACCGTTAAAAGGAAAACAACCGAAAAAAAGCCAGAAGAGGTTATTGGTCCAACAATAAAGCTTCGTGGAAGGGCTCTCCGCAAAATAGGAGAAAAAGAAATCTTCTAATCCATCATTAAAGTCTCAACAATCCAATCGAGATTAACTTTCCATGGACTGAGTAGTTTACTATTTAATTTTGTTCTATTCGGCTGGGACACGCTTAACGACTGGTGGTCTTATTTTTTTCAAAACTCGGTAGCCGCAGACTATACATTTTATTTCTCCGCCACGAAGTTCCAATTCGTCAGAGGGAACCTTTGCTCCACATCTTACACATTCATAAACAATTCCAGTGGTTTCCTTCTCCATACTGACTTCCTCTTCCTACAAAGGAAGTCCATTTTGCTTTTAAATGTTTCCAAACGTTGTATATTTCATGTGGAAGGATAGGATTGAAGAGGCGTTTAAGAAAAATTCTTTCTGAGTTTCTTCCACAGGAAAAGTTAATCTACGTTTACAATTCCTATGATATTGTGGGAGACATAGCGATTATACGCTTAACTGAAATATCCAAGAAGTACGACCAGATTATTGCGGAGGCAATTATGAACGTTCATAAGAATGTTAAGACAGTGCTTGTTCAGACAACTCCTATCCATGGAGATTTAAGACTTCGAAAACTAGAATACGTTGCTGGAGAAAACAAAACCACCACGGTTCACAAGGAATCTGGATGTCTATTCTCCGTTGATGTTGAGAAATGTTATTTTTCACCCAGACTTTTTTACGAACGAATGCGTGTTGCAAAGCAAGTAACGAAAGGAGAGGTTGTTGTAAATATGTTTGCTGGGGTGGGTTGTTTCTCTATAATTATGGCAATACGCTCAGAAGTTGAAAAAATATATTCAATTGATGTGAACCCAGTAGCCATAAAATATATGCAGGAAAACATGAGGCTAAACAGAGTTTACGGAAAAGTCATTCCCATAGAAGGAGATGCAAAAGAAGTCATCGACAAAAGACTGCGTCACGTAGCGGACAGAATTCTTATGCCTTTGCCTGAAAAAGCCTTCACGTACCTGCCTTATGCCTTACTAGCCCTTAAAAAAACTGAGGGATGGATACATTACTATGATTTTGAACATGCCAGAAAAAACGAAAATCCCCTTGAGAAGGTTAGGCTGAAGGTGGTTGAAAAGCTTGAAAGTTTAGGTGTAGCCTTTAAGATTCCTTTTGGTCGTGTCGTTAGAACGACCGGTCCAAACTGGTATCAAGTAGTTTTAGACATTGCTGTTAAGCGGTAGTTTGGCAAATTTAATAAATGCTCACTTGATACTTGTTGTAAGGGAGTATGCTGAAATGAAAAGGAAACTGATGGAAATACTTGCTTGTCCAATAGATAAACATCACCCGCTTGAATTGCTCGTTTTCGAGGAGAAGGAGGAAATAGTGGAAGGCTTAATCATCTGTCCAAAATGTTTGAGGTGGTATCCGATACGTGATGAGATTCCAGAGATGCTGCCAGACGAACTGCGAAAGGAAAATGAGGATTTACCGTTTTTTAAAAAGTGGAAGGAAAAAGTTCCAGAAAAAATTCTGTTAGAGGGCAGACCCTTCAATGTTAAAAGCGAAATGCAAAAGAAATTTTGATTTTTCTCACCTTAACTTTATTACTCTGCCTTTCGCTGAAGATTTTAATGCTGCCTCAGCTATTTGAAGCGCTTTTAAACCGTCCATTCCAGTTATTAACGGTTTTTCCCTTTTCAAAACACAATTTGCAAAATGTCGAAGCTCAAGTTTTAAAGGTTCCTGCCAAGGATATCTCGGCTGCACAGTTTCCTTTGCATCCTCAATCGTTAATTCTTGCGTGATATAATCAAGTTTCATTATAGCCTCGCTTCCAGTAACCACTAACATCCGCGTCTTGTAAGGTGTCAACCAGTTGGATTCAATAAAACCACTTCTTCCACCTTCAAAAGTGAGCATTATTTGAGCATAATCCTCAAATTTTCTATGCTTCATGCTTCCGATTTTCGCATAAACAGCAACAGGATCTTCACCGAAGAGATACCTCATTAGATCTATGTCGTGAATTGCCAAGTCCTTAACTACTCCTACGTCACCTATTCTTTCCGGCCATTGGGAAACTCTTTTTGCTGTGGCACACACGAGTTCACCGATTATTTTGTTTTCGATTGCTTTTTTGATGTGTCGTACCCCTGGAATGAACCGCATTAGAAAGCCTACTGTAAGGTGTAATCCCTCTTTTTCTGCCGTTTCTAGCAGTTTTTCTGCTTGTTTTACATTTGTTGCCATGGGTTTTTCAACTAGGACATGTTTTCCTGCTTTCAAGGCTTTTAGTGCTTCTTTTGCAAGGTTTGCGGACCATGTGCAGATGCTCACTGCTTCTATGTCTTTTCTTTTCAGCATTTTTCCAGCGTTCGTATAGGGTTTTGCACTGAATTGCTTAGCCGCGGCTTTGGCTCTTTCAGCGTCTACGTCGCAAACCGCCATAAGTTCTGTTTCCTCTAACTCTTTGAAGATTCTTGCGTGGTTCCTTCCCCAGAAACCCGTCCCAATAACCGCAGTGCCTAATTGTTTCATTTTTTCCAAACTCCTCTTCCTAATCCACGATATATGAAACCTTCCATTTCAACTTTTTCAGGCGTGATGACACCTTCAAAATCAACAATTGCCGCTGGCATTTTCGCCATAATCCTCAGTTTTTTTAGGTTTAAACGTTTAAACCTGTTATGACCAGTGAGTATTACTATACAGTCTACACTTTCCATAGCATCTGTCAGAGTTTTCTTTGAAGGATATCCCAAGTCAGCTAGCTCGTTACTCCGTAAGTATGGGTCATAAACGCTAATTTTGGCACCCTTAGTCTCCAACATTTTAGCAAGCCTCTTCGTTGAATCTTTTGGGGCATCCTTCACGTTTGGTGTTTGTGAAACCCCTAGCAGAGAAATTTTTGCCCTTCTCAGGGTTTTTCCGCAGCTTCTTAACGCTTCTCTAATCAAGCTAACCGCATGTTTTAAAATCTCTTCGTTTACTTCTCTGGCAACTGTGGGAATTCGAAGTTTTACATTTAGGTTTTCAGCCTCTTCCAATAGGAGATAGGGCTCTCCGTGAACATTTCTGCAAGTTAGCGTTGGCAAGGCAAGCGCATCGTATACACTTGTTCCTGCAAACCTTTGAGCTTTAACGTAGTCTATGCCTGCTTTCTCACAAAAAAGAGCAAATTCGTTAGTCAGAGCGACATTAGCGTAATGCTGTACAGATTCAAACAGCGTTACCGCTTCTACCGTCTTTACATCTTCAGTTCTTATAACACCGTTTTTCGCTATGACTTCTAAAATGGTTGAAGTAACATTTAGGCTGTTTTTGTCTGTAGCTGCAACAATCCGCTTATAACCAGCTAATTTTTCCAATGTTCGTTCATCCAAAACCCGAATTGGACTATAGGCCAAGCCAAAATCAACCCCCCTCTTGAATCCGGAAGTGCTTTCCAGAATTTCCCTGATTAAACCATCTGTTGTACCTGGTCCAACAACACTCATAACAATAACTAGTGCGCCCCGGCGGAAACTTGAGCCCACCTTTTTGCATACATTTTCTATGCTTGAGTAGCTAACCTTTTTCCTTTCATCGATTTCCGCAGGAGTAGTAACCACTGTAATATCGCTTTGCGCGACAGCCGCTTTAACATCATTCATAGCTTTTAGGCATCCACCTTTCACATGCTTTTTTAGTACAGGCTCTATTTCGCGTTTTAGAAAGAGTGCTTTTCCCCTTGCAAGATTGTTTACTAAAGCTCGATTCGTGTCAACGCATATGACTTGGAATCCCGATTCGGCAAAGAGACAAGCGTGAAGAATGCCGATTTTTTCGCAACCTATAATGCTAATCGTATATCCTCTACGCTTTTCAATGCTGTCGATGTCTTCTGGTTTTATATGCATTATCGATGTAGACATTTAGTATTCTCCATGACCTGAGAAACTGATTCAACTCTTTAAACTATCAATTATTTTTTTAAGTTTTAAACTGTATTCTCGGACAAGCTTCAAGGCTTTTTCTTCGGTTTTAGCTTCCGCATATAGTCTATAAATTGGCTCTGTTCCGCTCGGTCGTATTAGGATGGCGCTTTTATCCTCAAACCATATTTTAACTCCATCGATTGTGCTTATGTTTAATCTGCTTAATTGTTCAGTTAGCTTTTCTAGGACTTTCTCTTTAAGCTCGTTTGGGCATTCAATTTTGCCTTTTTCAATGAAGTATTTTGGTAGTTCCCCTAGCAGTTTTGAAAGTTTTTCACCAGTTTTAGCCATAATGTCTAAGATTAATGCTGTTGCCATTGCTCCATCTCTAACCGATTGGTGGAGTCCATAAAAGATTCCACCGTTTTCTTCTCCACCAAGTTTTGCATTTAGCTTTTTCATGGTTTGGGAGACTGTTATGCTTCCAACTTTGGTCCATACGATTTCTCCGCCATAGGTATCTGCTATGTCCTTAACTAGCGTTGAGGAACTTACCGGCGTAACTATTTTTTCGCTTGGGTTATCCTTTAGAAAGTGTTTTTCAAGTAGGGCGAAGGTTTTGTCACCCCAGTGGATTTCTCCCTGTTCGTCGACAAAGATTGAGCGATCGGCATCACCGTCATATGCTACGCCCAAATCTGCATCCACAGCTTTAACGGTTAAAGCTAAATCCTCAAGGTTTTCCGGGCGGGGTTCTGGGGTTCTTCTAGGAAATGTTCCGTCAATGTTTGCATTTATAGTTGTAACTTTACATCCTAACTCTCGAAGCAAGCGTGGTGCGGCTAGGCTGCCTACACTGTTTGCAGCGTCAACCACGACATGGTAATGTTTTTTTGCTATTTCAGCATTATCCACATGCTTTTTTATCGCTTCTATATAGTCATCAATTACTCCGGGAAGGTCATGTGTTGCTCCTATATTGTTCCATTCCGCGTAGCGTACCTTCTCGTCGAAGAATATGTTTTCAATCTCGATTTCTTGTTCGCGTGAAAACTCTATTCCATCACTCCACACAACTTTTATTCCGTTGTATTCTGGTGGGTTATGTGATGCAGTTATTATCACCGCGCCGTTTGTTTCGTGATTTTTCACCGCATATTGTAATGCTGGTGTAGGTGCCATCCCTGCGAAAAGTACGTTACATCCCGTCGCGTTTAAACCAGCAATAACAGCCCTTGCAAGCATGGGACTGCTTGTTCTAGCATCATACCCAACTATAAGATTTCCATGTTGAAAGAATGTTCCCATCGTGTTTCCAATCTTAATCGCCATTTCTGGAGTTAATTCTTTGTTGACAACTCCACGGATTCCGTTGGTTCCAAATAAGCGTCTTAGTCCTAACATGCAGTCGTATTCCCCCTTTAAATAATGCATTTAGGTGTTAATACGCTTTCAGAAACCTTCTTGGCTGGACAAATCGAAACTCCTTGTGCAAGTGACACATTATCCTTTATTTTGACATGGTCGCCGAGTACGCATTCCTCATCAATTTTAACTCGTTTTCCAATAACCACATTTTCACCAATTACCGCTCCATTTATTGAGGCAAAATCGGATATCACTGTTCCAGGGAAAATTACTGAATTTTTTATATGGACATTTTTTCCAACAGTAACATTTCGCCCTAAAACTGCATAGGGTCCTATAACTGATTCTTTTCCTATGGAAACTCCTCTGTCAAAGGCTACGGTTTTCTTAACCTTTGCTTCTTCAATTTTGTATTTAGATTGGTTAGCAAGCAAATCTAACAGGATTTTGTTTATCTTTAAATAGTCTTCCAGTTTGCCTACGTCCATCCACAAACCATCAAAAACATACCCGTAAAGCTTACCCTCTTCCACAAGCTTTGGAAAGACCTCGCGTTCAAGAGAGACTGTTCGTCCTTTCGGGATATAGCCAAAAATTTTTGGGCTGAGAACGTAGACGCCAGCATTTATCAAATTAGTTGGAGCGGCTTCCCGTGACGGCTTCTCAACGAATCTTTTTATGCGGTTTTGCTTTGTTAGTTCCGCAACTCCATATCTGCTTGGGTCTTCCACTCTGTGAAGGGCTATTGTCGCCGCGGCATTTTTCTCTTCATGCATATTCAAAAGTTCTGTGTAATTTACATCGGCGAATATGTCGCCATTTAAGACTAGGAAAGGAGCGTCATATCCAATAAGTTTTTCAGCCCTTTTTATCGGGCCACCTGTCCCCAGCGGCTTTTTCAACGGGTCTCGCGAATAAGTAATGTTCACCCCACATTTTGAAATTCTGTACCGTTTTAGAAAGACCTCGCTTTGATAGTTAACCGCTAATATGGCTTCTTTAATCTTGTTCCCAGCGAGTCTTTCAAGGGTCCACTGGAGTAAGGGTTTGTTAACTATTGGGAAGAGAATTTTCGGTCTTGTGCAGCTTAAGGGTCTTAACCTTGTGCCGAAGCCCCCTGCAAGAATCAATGCTTTCAAAGGTTTTCACCGTCTTAAACTGCAAGCTTATATTCGATGGGTTTGTAATAAAACGATTTCGTGAAAGGTGAAAATATTGAAGGTCATGCTTCATGAAATGAACCGGGCTGAAGCTAAAGAATATTTCACGAAAAATGACATTGCGATTCTTCCGGTAGGCTCAAATGAGCAGCACGGACCGCAAAATCCGCTTGGAACAGACCATTTGATAGTTAAGGCTATAGCCGAAGAAACAGCCAAACGCACCGGAGTAGTTTGCCTACAAGTGGTTCCCTTTGGCGTGAGTTCCCATCATAAACAGTTTTGGGGAACCATCTACATATCACCTAGAACATTCCAAAATTATGTGAAAGAAATATGCTTAGCGCTTAGCTATTATGGCGTCAGAAAGATTGTGATAGTTAATGGGCATGGCGGCAACCTACCTGCTCTCATGCAAATGGCTAGAGAACTTAGAGACAAAGGGATTTTCGTTTCCATCTTTCAATGGTGGTCAGCCGCAAGCAAGTTTTTGCCAGACCTTTTCAAACCAGAAGAAAAAGGACACGCTGCGGCTGAGGAAACTTCAGTGAACTTGGCTTTGCACCTGCACATTGTGGATATGGATAAGGCTGTAGATGAAGAACCTCGCAGACACACCGCGCAAGCAGAAGGCATAACACTTCCACTGGACACTGTGGACTACACAAGTTCCGGAGTGTTTGGGAAATCAACAACAGCATCTGCAGAAAAAGGCAAAAAAGTTTTGGAAATAGTTGTCAGTGACCTAGTTAAGCATGTCAATCTGCTTAAGGAAACGAAAATTGAGAATTTAACACAGAAGCCCAAGGTTTGGTAAAGCGCTTTACTCCATTCGATTGTTGCTGAAGGCTTATGGGTTATATCATAAACAACCCGTGTTACCTCTGTGATCTCGTTAGTTATTCTTGTTGAGATTTTTTCCAGCACCGTATACGGGATTCTTGCGAAGCTGGCAGCCATTGCTTCTCGGCTTTCCACAATGAACAATGAAGCGCGCGTGGTTATCCCCTTTTGAATTTTCTTCAAAATAAAGGAACATTTAATTTCAACCGTAAATTTAGAAATAAAAGGGACAAACTCTAAGCGGGGGTTGCCAAGCATGGCCAAAGGCGCAGCCCTGAGGTGAGATGGAATGCTTAAGATGAAAGAATTGGCTATGGAAAATGAAGACATAGCATACGCTTTAGTAGGGCAAGCGATACTTGATGAAGCAAAGATAGATCCAGACATGATCAGGATATCTTATTACTCAGAGGGAGAAGCAAGATATCTCTGGGAAGTGGGAAGACGCTGGAACTTGGTAAATGATTTAAGAACAGAGAAAGCTCACGGCGCAAAAAGATGAATGTTAACGCAATAAAAAAGAATTATAGGCTTGCTGAATTATGGTTGGCAAGCGAGAGTTAAGTATTCCATCGCGCAGAGCGGCTGTCCCGTAGGGGTTCGTGGGTTCAAATCCCACCCCCCGCACTATACATATAGCTGTCGCTTAATGGGAAACACGGTTTCTGCTTTGTTAGTTCTCTTTGGTTTTAGGTTCTGTGATGAAAATGAACGTTGCCACTGCTGTGAAAATCATTATGGCTAATAGCAAAAGAAAAGGGGTAATTGGGGAAACGTTTTCGTACAAAAAGCCGCCTAGAAGCAATGCTCCGGAACCTAAAAGGCAGTCTATGAAGTTTGAGAAGCCCATTACCTTTCCCCTATACTCTTTTGGGGTCAAATCAGCTTGCAAAGAAGGATGTGCGGTAAAGATTAGAGCATTACCAATGGCAGACAATGCAAAGAAAATGTAAAGCCTTACTACGTCACCATACATAAATAATACAATTCCGAAAGCGAAAAATACTGAGGACAGCAAAAGTGGTTTTTTCCTGCCGAAGACATCAACCAACTTGCCTGTTGGAAGCAGTAAACTGTAAAAGACCACGGAATAAGAGGTTTGCAACAGTGCCCATTGAAACTCCTCGATTTTCAGAACGTGATTTGCATAAAGTACGTAGTACGGCGTGCACATTCTAATGAAAAACGTTACTGGCGTAAAAACGAGAAGAAGGTAAAGCATAGATTTTGGTACAAGTTTCCAAACAGTTATACACTCCTTAAATGCCTTCGGATATTGTTTGAAAACTTCTGTCCAAGAAACATTAGTCTTTTCAGTTTTCAAGGTCTCCGTCAACCTAAAAAGTATTAATCCAGAAGCGAACCAGCAGGCTGAAACTATCAAGTATGCTATCCTCATACCATTTACCAAATCGTATTTTAAGTACAGGATCCCAGCAACAATTGGCGAAAGAATAGAAGTAGCGCCAACTACCATTGAAAGAGAAAAACCCAAACCGCGTTTCTCGGGGGGCAATGAATCTGCTACAATCGCCATCAAAGCAGGTTGAGATATGGCAGATATGCCTACCAATATTTCGCCTAGAAGGATAAAATGCCAGGTAGGAGCAGCTGCAAAAATCAGAAAGATAAGGGCTCTGCCAAAACTCGCACTTATGATCAAAATTTTTCTTCCCCGTTTGTCTGCCCAATAGCCACCAGCCAATTGCAAAAAAGCCATGACAAACCAAGATGCAGACAAAATAGTGCCTATTAGAAAAGGTGAAGCACCCAGAGATTCAACAAATAGTGAATAATAAGTGTCGGGAAGAAGGTAAGCAAAATCAGTGACTGCCCAGCCAATCAAGAGTATCAAAACGTTTCCAAATACGAAGCTAAACTCTCTTCTCAAATATTTAAACATCAAAATCCCCACTCAAGAAGGAGCTGAGTTGCTCAACTAATTAAATCGAAATACACTCGCTAATGAGCAATCATGCTCGGCAGCATCCTATAAACGGTATTTTGAACTGTACTCTTTAAATGTCTTTCCATTCTGCATGCTCAGAGAACCTCGAGGGCTTATAAGTCCAAATCCTTACATCGTATTTTGAACTGAAATTCAAGAGGTTTTCAGACATAAAATTCCGAGAATTTAAACCGAGTTTTAAATCTACCCCCGCACCAAAATTGAGGCTTATTGAGAGCTTATTTTGGCGGAAACACCTTAATTTGAGCGTTTGCCGGTGAGGGTTGAAGTTTGAACACCCGTTTACTGGTAAAAGTGCTTGGCTTCTGTAGCGCGGGATAGCTTCAAACTCTCGTTCAAACTTTTACACATAGATATTTTAGAATTTGCCTATTTTTTCTCCTACCTTATAGTAGAATCCCTCTTTATCTACCCATTTAAATAATAAACCATCTTTCCAGTTGTAATCTTCACGAACATGAACCGCCAAAACTTCACCTATAAACCAGACATGATCGCCTACTTCCACTTCTTTAACAACCTTACATTCGATGCTAACTGGGCTTTCTTGGATAAGTGGAGCCTTCACTTTAACTCCTCTTACGGGAGTAAGTTTTGCCAGTTCAAATTTGTCTACTTTTCGACCTGATTTCTCTCCACAAATTCGCACAGCTTCCATAAGTTTATCATCAACTACATTAACTACGTACTCTCCGCTTTTACGAACTAACTCAAAGGAGTATCTAGAAGGCGCTATGCCAACACCTACTAAAGTTGGTTTTCCGGAAAAGAAAGCAAACATGCCGATGCTTATAATGTTCTTTTTTCCTTCATGCTCAACTGACATCAAATAAACAGGACTGATAGGCAATTGTCTCAATCCGTCAAGAACAGGGACTTCCTTCTTCATCGAAACAACTCCTAAAGGTAAAGGATTACGTTCTCATATATGAGATATATTAGTTTTGATTAATCTTAGCACGCTCTGACTCATCTTAAATTCTGTCTCTATAGCAAATAATTTCATATTACTTTAGAAAAAAGGTATTGATGGTTCAAAGTAGGTTTTCGCCAAAAGCTATTTTCTAATACGTCGAATTTCGAATACAACAGGGTTGTCCGCGTCTGGGCAAGCATTTCTACGCTTATAAACCGATGGATATTACAGTGGAATATTGAAGGTGGCCATTTAAATTAGCGCACGCAATCGTAAACACATAAAAACGTTGATTTCCCTTTTTTACAGTTAAAAGTGGAAAAGGAAGAGAAAAGTATGGAAGTTTTCGAAGCCATAGAAAAAAGGAGAAGTATAAGAAAGTATAAACCATCAAACATACCAAACGAACATTTAAAGAAGATTTTAGAAGCGGCTCGTTTGGCACCCTCAGCTGGAAACCGTCAGCCGTGGCGTTTTATAGTCGTCCGAAGCTCTGAGCGAAAGAAACTTCTAGCGGAGGCTGCGCGGAATCAAATGTTTTTGGCGGATGCCGGAGTTATAATTGTGGCTTTAGCGGACGCTGAGGCTTCACCTAAATGGTTCAAACAGGACGTTATGATAGCCATGGAACACATGGTTCTGGCTTCCACCAGCTTGGGCTATGGTACTTGCTGGATAGGAGCCTTCGAAGAAGAACAAGTCAGGCAATTACTCGGAATTCCAGAAAGAATAACAGTTGTGGCTTTGCTTCCTATAGGAGTACCAGATGAAAAACCACAACCGAAGCCAAGAAAAGATTTCGGTGAAATCTTCTTCGATGAAAAATACGGCAAGCCCTCAACACTTTAAAACGGTATAATACTGTAAACAAGGACGAAATCATCAACGGAATGTGCTCTGTCCATTGGATACGTCTTCTTAATCCATTACATTTAAATTTTAATTCAGCTTGATTTGTTCGCATGAAAAATGTGAATGGAATAATGAACAAGGCTTTATCATATTTCAGGAGCGGTTATAATTGCGCTGAAAGTGTACTTTTGGCAATAGCTAAAGATGCTTTCGAGATAGATAGCGACCTGATACCAAAAGTTGCCACTGGTTTTGGCGGCGGTATATCGAGGCAAGGATACGTTTGTGGGGTGGTGAGCGGTGCTGTCATGGGCTTCGGTTTGAAGTATGGTAGGGATAGTCCTGAAGAACTTAGAGCAAAAACATACAATCGAGTAGTAGAGTTCTACAGACAGTTTCAAAAAAAGGTTTGGAAGCATTGTTTGTAAAGAGTTGTGTGGATGCGATCTTTCTACTATCGAGGGCATAAGGGAATTCAGAGAAGAGGATGTGCATGAAGAAAAATGCAGTAATTTTGTCAGTGGCGCCATAGAAATTTTCATGGGTTTAATCGATGAAACTAAATTCAGACAAACGAAGGTTTAATCCACGCGATAATATTATTTTGCCATCAGTTATTAGCAGAAAATACTGGATTTACAAATGTTTTGAAAATTTAGTTGATAGCCTTGGAGAGATTTGAACTCTCTTGCCAGCTAATGGTTACTTTTAGTGAAGGTGTGAGGAAACTCCATCTCGTACTATCCTTTTGAAGAGAAGTTTAAGCCGTGTTGCCTTCATTTTCATTATTTTTCATGAATGTCCGGTTTTGTGTAAACTCCGTTAATTAATGACGTACTAAAACTAGCGGAATATGTGCCTAGAGGCTTATGAAGATTAATCTGTAAGTTTTAATGCAAAAAATCCTATGGGGCTACTTCGCAAGTTTGCGCGTAGATCCTATAGCCAACAGCTCTATTCTTCAACAAATCAGAAAGCTTCTGATTTAGGTTTAAGGAGAACCTTGGATTTCGTATATAAGGTTGTTAGATGTGATGCGAGCGTGTTTTATTCTCTGCTTGCAAGTATCACTATATAGTCGGCTGTGTCAGCACACATGTCAGCGGCGTATTCAATGAACTCAACTAAGTCGTCAAATATCACCATTGAACCGCAGTTCATCTCTTCTGCGTATTTGACAAACAACGACTTTGTTTTAAGGTAGTCTTCGTCAAGCTCGTGTTCGATCTGTTCAACCTTTTTAGCTCCCTTTATTGCTTCTGCCGGGTCCACGGTGATTTTTTCAATGCTCCTACGTAGGGCATGGGCACATTCTACTAAAGTGGAAGTTGCATGTACCGTGTTTTTCCATAGTTCTTTTGGGACTTGGGAGTCTGCGAGCATTTTAATGCATCTCGCTGCATCTTTTACATGGTCTGCAAGCGTGTCAAGTCTTTTCACAAGGTGCATCAAGTCTTCACGGTATTCTGCAAATAAGGCTGAGCCCTTGGATAATTCCTTAAAAACTTCTGTTCGTAATCTATCCACCTCTTTCTCAACCTTGAAGAGGTTCTCAATGTGCTGCATCGCCTCTTTTTTCTTCGCTTCTGAAATGCTTTGTGTTGCGTGATGAAGCAAAGTCACCGTGTCAAGGGCTTTTGTTATTTGTTCTTGAGCTAAGTCCAACGCCTTTGTTCTTCGGCGCTTTTCAAACCATGCATAGCTTTTCTTTTCCAAAGTTTTTATCTCCTGTTGCATCTTACTTTCATAAAAATACTTAATAACACTTTAGAAGTTAACGAAAAAAGTTTCTTATTAAGTTATTGTGCTTTGTGTTCAGCCACCCAGCAGGCGGTTGTTTCTCCCTTCTCGTTTATTATGTATTCTTTCTTGAAAATAGGTACTTCCTTCTTATATCTATCTACGGCTTCTTCTAAAACTGTAAAAACATTTTTGCGATGTGAGCCTGCAACTAAAACATATACGAGGTCTTCGCCAACACTAAATTCGCCAAGTAAATGGTGAATTTGAACGTCCACTACGCCTTCTCTTTTCTTTAAATCGTTGCAAATGTTTGCTAATACTTCATTTGCTTTTTCTTCATAGGCTTCTACTTCCAATTTCTGAACCTTTTCACCCTTCAACGTTTCTCCACGAACTACACCAATAAACAAGGCGATAGCTCCAGCTTTCGGAAAATCTTTTTTGTCTTTTACATTTCTCATCAGGTCTGAGAGAGAAAATTTTCCTTTTTCATGCACTTTAGCCTGAATTTTCAACATTTCCCACCATGAAGCAACCTTTTCAAGAAGTCTTAAACGTTACCTTCTGTTAATCTAAGCTGTTCGGTGAATTTCCAATCAATTTCCATGGTGACAGGATTTATTACCACGCCATAATCTTTCTTGGCTACTTCTAAGGAAACTAGCCCGTCTAATACGTCGCGGTGCACAGGTTCAGGATATCGTTCTAATGGGTTTCCGTAGCCTCCTCCAGCAGGGGTTCTTACAAGGAAAATGTCGCCTTTCTCCATTCTGATTGTGCATTTGGACTTTAGTTTTATTCGTTTTCCGTTCGGCTTTATGATGTAGTATTCGCCTTTGGCTCCGGGTTTTCCACCGTATAATCCCCATGGTGGTATTTTTGTTCTTTCAGCAAGCACCGATAAGGTGGCTGAAGAGCCATCAGCATCAGCATCCAGCTTCTTTCCAAGCCTACTCCGCCCCTCCATTTTCCTGAGCCTCCGCTGTCCTTTCGTAGTTCATACCTTAGAAAGCGTATTGGATAGATGGCTTCTGTGGCTTCGATGGGCGTGTTCATCGTGTTTGTCATGTGGGAATGCACTGCATCCACCCCGTCAATTCCTTTTCTGCCCCCAAATCCTCCAGCTATTGTTTCATAAAAAGTCCAAGGTTTACCGTTTTCAGGTGTCATTCCGCCTACCGCAATGTTGTTCATTGTTCCTTGGCATGCTGCGCAAACCTTTTCTGGGAGTGTTTGAGCAAAAGCCTTTAACAATACGTCTACATTCCGCTGAGAAGTTTCAACATTGCCTCCAGCCACTGGTGTTGGCGGAGTTGGATTCATCAGTGTGCCTTCTGGCACGTGCACTTTTACTGGTCTGTAACATCCATCATTCATTGGTATAAAGGGGTCTGTTAAACATCTTAAAACATAGTATACTCCGGATAGGGTTACGCCTAAAACGGCGTTAACTGGACCATTTACTTGTTTATCGGTTCCCGTGTAGTCGATGAGTAGCTGGTTTTTCTTGATGGTTATTGTGACCTTTATTTTGACTTTCTTGTTGCTTGTCCCTGTGTTTTCAAGGCAGTCCTCTGCTGAACAGCTTCCCTTCGCCATTTTACCTATTTCAGTTCGCATTCGCCTTTCAGAATAATTCATAATTTCTTCCATAGCTTTGTGCAAAGTTTCCGTGCCGTATCTGTCTACGAGTTCTAGAGTGCGCCGTTTGCCGAGGAGATTTGCGGCCATTTGCGCCCTTAAATCACCCATTCTGATTTTCGGTGTTCTAACATTGCTTAGCAGTATGCCCGCGACTTCCTCGTCAATAATGTTCTTTTTAACAAACTTCACTGGCGGAATGATGATGCCCTCTTGATAGATTTCGGTGGCATCTCCAGCCATGCTTCCAGGGGCTTTCCCATCAATATCTGAGTGATGGGCTTTGTTCGCTGAATATGCAATGATTTTGCCTTCATGGAAAATTGGGCAGATGAGTGTTATGTCTGGCAGGTGGGTTCCACTGATGTACGGGTCGTTGAATAGTATCATGTCGCCGTTTTCGAGTTTTCCCTTAAACTTTTCTAGACCTTTCTGAACTGCTAGTTGCATTGAACCTAGATGGACTGGGATGTGTTCTGATTGTGCAGCCAAACGTTTTTTGTGGTCAAAGATTGTGCATGAAAAGTCCATTCGCTCCTTAATGTTAGGTGAGTATGCTGAGTTTCGTAAGACTATTCCCATTTCCTCTGCTGCATAGGTCAAGGCTCCTTTTATAACCTCAACCGTTATCGGGTCTATTGGCAACCTAATTCCCCCCTTCTTTATTGAAAGAACAATGTTTTCAAACATGTCAACTGAGGCTGTCCAATTTGGATAAACAACAGTCGTAGCATCATATTGCTCAATAACTGCAGTGCCGTTAATCATGTTTCCAGCTTTCAGTTTTTCCCGTCTATAAATGGAAGTTTTAATGTAATCGTTATCGTGTTCAAAAAAGACTTTTCGCTTCGCAATCACTGCCCCTTTCAATGGCTTTTTTTGTTGTAGAGGTTTTTCTTTAAGTTTCAGCTTTTCAACCAGCCCAACTGCAATGAGCTTAACATTCACCAATTCTACCGGTTCTTCTTTTACTGCATAACCATAAATTGCCATGTGCTTTTTATGGAAGCTTTCAGCTGTTTGATGTAGAACGTCTTCGGTGACCGGCGTCGATGTTGGAATTGTTAATTCATAGCTTTGTCCCAAATACCTCAAATCCATTTGACGGATAAAACGAATATTCCTTTTTGGAACATGCTGTTTTTCCAATAACTTTACTCCCTTAACCTCTAGCTTTTGAAAAGCGGCTTCAATTTTCTTTACATTAACTTCATCCATTAACTTCATGATTGCCTTTACAAGGGTATTCTTGAAATCAGCAGCTAATAATCCATGGGCAGAGAACAGACCTGGATTATGAGGAACAATTATCTTTGTAAGGTTTAGATCTTCGGCTAATGCGCAACCATGCATTGGTCCTGCCCCGCCAAAGCACATTAAAACGAAATCTCTGGGGTCATGACCGCGTTCAACAGACACTATTCTCAAAACTTTTGCCATGGTTGAATTCGCAATTTTGATGATTCCAGCCGCTGCTTCGGTCCATTTTAGCCGTATTTTTAAACTAATTAACCCATATAATGAAGATTTCTTTAATATATTATAGGGGTGGTCGCCTTCAGCACTTTCAATGCTATACCTAAAACGCTTGGAAGCATCTTCTTCTGCACTTTCACGATGTGATTCAGCCACTTGTCCACTGTTCCCAGTTCCTTATGCATGCGCGCGTATTGAGGAAGGGCAAGATTAGGTCTACCAGATCGGAAGAAAAATTTTAACCCTCGATAATTTGAACCGATATTTGAACCCACTCTTTTGCGCTATAAAACAAACTATCAGTATCCATAGATGTTGAAAACCGAGAATTTAAAAGTTAATCATGACATTTGGCGCCGGGGGTGGGATTTGAACCCACGCGGTCCCGAGAGGCCACAGGCTTTTAGGCACCTCATAGTCTCCAGGCCTGCTCCCTGCCTGACTAGGAGACCCCGGCGTCGTCACAATCAAATGCTAAGAGCTTGCTTTATTGTTTTCTGAAATAAAAACGCGGTATCCACTTTTTCTCGCAAGCACTTCAATATTTCCGAAGGCTGATTCCAGAAGTGTACGCAGTCTTTTTCCGCCGATTTTTGACCTTACAACCATTTGGAAGAGGGCTTTACACGTCATGTGTTTTGGTGCTTCGACAATTATTGCCTTTGCGGTTTCCATTCCAGCGCTTACCGGAGGATTCGAAAGAACACAGTTGAACTTTAAATCCTTTATAGGTTCGTATAGTTGGCCGCGTCTAACTTCTGCATTGCCGACGTTGTTGATTTCGATGTTTTGTCTTGCAAGCCAGACAGCGCGTTGATTCACGTCAACCATGATTACGCGTAAATCAGGATTGAAAGTGGCGGCTGCGATTCCAACAGCCCCGTATCCGCATCCTACATCTAAAACACTTCCCTTTTCAGGAAGAACCATAGACTCTACGAGAAGTCTTGTGCCCAAGTCAACACGCCTCTTAGAAAAAACTCCTGAAGCTGTCAAGAACTCAAAAGGTCTTCCACGAAGATGTACACGTATTATCCCAAACTTTATCTTGGATTTTGGATGTGCCGTAAAATAGTGGTTTTGGCTTTCATCTTCTTTGTGCATCTATGTTTCGCCACTTCTCCAGCGTTTGGGATACATGCCTCTAGGCATCAAAACCCTTTCAGTTTCAGCAATAACACCATGCTCCATGTTCAAGATCTCCTTGGTGGAAGCGACAGCCTTAGCCAAAGCCACGGCTTCACCTTTCAACGTGAAAATTGCAATCATCGAACCGCTGCTTATTCCGGTTTCAAGGGATAAAACACCCGGTGCAGTCAAGTTTGCCCCATGACAAATGGCGTCTACAGCAGAATCTCGAATGTAAATTTTGGGAACAAGAACCAAAGCGTTTTCCATAGGTTGTATGAATTTTCTTAAAATTTTATCGTCTTTTTGCTGTTGCCACTCCACAAACCAGTAAGCCACATCATGCAGCGTTACGATATTTCCGTTTTCAGCGAAGGACCCAGCTCTTGTTCTACGTAGTTCTTGCATATGAGCACCACATCCAACAACCTCACCAATATCAAAGCAATTGCTAATAACCATGACTGCTTCTGGAATAAAGTTGTGGGTGTTTTCGACTGTTACGTCATAAACATATTCCTCTTTTGACTCAACTTCTTCAATTGACTTCACCTTCTCAATGTAAAAGTCGGAATGAAAAATAGAGAGCAAATTTTTCATTTCACTTTCTTCAACAAGCTTAGAAAGGCCCTCTATCACTCGACTTAAAAAATATTTAGTCATCGCTTTTTTATGCTTCAATATCCTATCAAAATTTCCTCCTAATTTGAGGTGGCTCCTTTTAATATTATTCTTGGCTAGCAAAGATTCTATCATTTTATTTACATGAAGCGGGACGTGATCAAAGTTCGCATATCTGATTTTCCTTAAATGTTCCCTTATTATTTGAAGACGCTTTACTTTGCGAGAATGATTTGACCTTATTTCCTCTACAAATCGCCACTTGTCCGTTGGGTTAACTATGCGGACATCATAGGCGAAACCTTCACTACTTCTAAATGTTCCAATAGGTTTTCTCGAAAAAATTTTACTGCGAATACCTAACCTTTTAAGAAGCTGATACAATCTTTTCGCAATCACCTGAAAGCCTGTACAGAATTCTATAATTGTGTAAGTTCTCTTGCCTATTTTCTTAATGTGACATAATCCATCTCCATCAAAGTATCCTTTTAGGAAACCTTTGATCAACTCTTCCGGAAGAGCAAATGTTCCATTCAAATCCATAAATGTCTCCGGGCTTCTTATACCTAAAGAATAAGCCACTCTGCCTAAAACTGGGTTGTGCGTGTCGATTTCTATTATGTTATTTCTAAGGGGTTTTACATGAATGGGTATATTGGGAAAAATTTTCGTGTAGGCTCTAATGAATGTTTTGATCAGTTTTTTGTCAGAGTTGTGAAATTTTATTCTGTTTGGTCTTATGCATTTCTTTCCCCAGATAACACAGCCGTCAGACGCTATTAGCCCCAATAAATACATTAAATCATAAGTTATTTGTTTTTCACGTAATTCGATTATTCTTCCTCTTTCTGTTTTTATCGATGAGATCAGTTTTTTTATTTCATCCCAGTCGCAAAAGGATTTCACATATTTTACTCTTATTCCTATTTCACTACATGAATAGAAGGCTTTTCTGTCAATGCCTAGTCTCCGGCTCATTTCTCTAATGCTTCCAAATTTATCTCTTATCCCGCTAATGCACATCTCTCGAATTTTTTGATCCGCCACATACATTTCATCATCAAGTAAATCAACTATGTACGGAGAATGCTCTTCTATTGGTATTTTCCTCGGAGAAAAAACAAAGTCATTAACCCTTAGAGAACACGCTGGAATCCATGTTGAACCGTTAATGGTGCTTATTAAAACCTCGTGGTCTGGTGTCACGGTTATAGGTATACCAGACTCAGTTTTGATTCTAATAAGCTTGTTTGGGGCTGGTAATTTATACAATTTTGTTATTTTCGCCTTTTTTATTTTAGGACCATTCATTGAAATTGTGAATAGATTCCGTAAAGGTGTATTTGACGCTTTGCCATCAAGTTCTTTGATTTTTTGAAGACCACCATTGTTTAAAATTAGCTCCGTATTTTCTGGTACACAAAGTTTGCGTATGTACGTTCCCGCTTCGCATCCAACCTTGAAAAGCACGTTTCGCCCATCCTTTTCAAGAAAGTCTATGTAGTAGATTTTTCTTGTGCGTAGTCGACGCTTAACTGAAGCCCGTAAGGGTGGTTTTTGATAAATTGTGTCTTCGAACTCCTTTAGGACTTTTTTCACTTGTTCTTCTGTTGCTTCTCCGTGAAGTTTCATTAGGCAAACATACTCTTTTCCGCTTAAAAGCAAGGCTTGAACAATTTTCCTAGATTCTTCTAGGGTGATTGGCAGGACGCCGGTCACGTGGGGATTTCTCTGGCTTGGTTTAAGCCTCTAGAGTCCCGCCGTGACCAACACGCTGAAGTTTTAGGATGCGTTTAACCCAAGCAGCCACTTCATGGCTTGTCGGGCCTGCTGGCTTATCCATGTTGATGACGCCGTATTTTATGTAATCTTCAGCTGGTCTTTCTTCTGGTTTATGACCGTAGCGGGGATTCGTTTTATCCTCGGCTTTCACCAATAATTTACGTTCAATTTCCCATGGAGCAACTGTTCTAGGCATGTTGAATACTACACTCCTACAGTGTAGAAAAAGCGTTTAGAAGTATAAGAGTTTAAACTGAAGCCAAAGCTGGCTTAACCATTTGAGTGATTTCTTCTAGCTTGCCTGAAGACTTAAGCGCCTCTATAACCTCTTCGTCAGATGCACCCCGCTTAATCTTAACTTTGTCTTGAAGAGGTTCAATGTGGTTTATGTTTGCTCTTCGCCTTTTTATGCCTGTCATATTTTTTGGACCAGTTATTAACACGAAGCTTTTGTCTATTATGTCAACTATTACACATTTCCTTCCAGCCTCTCGACCGGATAGTTTCACGCAGATTCTACCAACTTCTATTGCTGGTATATTAAAGCCTCCTTTAGAGGAGCATAAGGAAACCATTCAAACGTGTATTTATAGCTTCACCTGCAAAGGATGCTTCAAGTCGTGAATCTTTCAATGAGATTGTAGAGGACGCTTGTTCCGAATACTAGGTTTTCTATGGAGATACGTTCGTCTATGCCGTGGGTCATCTTCAAAATTTCCCCGTAAGGTAGGTCTGAACGCATTGGTTGAAAGCCATAACATACACTGCCCATTTTTCTGAAGAAACGGGAGTCGGTTCCGCCAGTAAGCAGGATTGGTGCCACAGAACAGTTTGGTTCAAACTCTTTCAAAACGTTTATGATCTGCTCGTAAAGCTGTGTGTTCATCGGAGATTCGGACGGCTCATTGGCTTGGACAATTTCAAACTCTAGTTTTTCTAAGTCAACATCCTTTAGCAAATCTTTTATTTCATTAAAGGCATCGATTGGATTTTGTCCAGGCAAGATTCTGCAGTCAAAAACGGATTCGCATTCTGAAGGAATTATGTTTTCTTTTACACCTCCGTGAATTATTGTTGGTGCAATTGTCATTCGGAGCATTGCACGTACTCCTTCAGCCATGGCTTTGTCTTTCTGGGCAACCTGATCTAGAATTTGGTCTGCCGACTCTGGGTTTTGAAGCAAAAGGGACAAAGCTTGTTGTGCAGCTTTGTTTTCCTTTGCGATTTCGCTTAGGAACTGCTTTACAGTTGGTACAAGGGAGATTTTTGAACGGTGATTTCCAAGTTTTTCAACAACTTTGTTCATGCGTAGTATAGCGTTGTCCGCTGCACCCGGCACTGAACCATGCCCAGGTCTACCTTTCGCTTTAACTTTAAACCATAGAATTCCCTTCTCTGCCGTTTGAATCGTGTAGATGTCTTTTCCGTTGATTGGAATTGCCAAGCCTCCGCCCTCGTTTATCACATAGTCTGCTCGGACTTTTTCTGAATGGTTGCGTACAAGCCAGCCTGCTCCTGCTTCTCCACCTTTTTCTTCATCGGCTGTTGCAGCCAGTATTACGTCGCCTTTTGGCTTCACGTTGTTTCTTTTCAGAAGTTTTATAACCATGACTTCCATGGCTACCATTGACTTCATGTCTAATGCTCCTCGTCCCCCAAATGAAACCATCTTTGACCAAGCCTCCAAAAGGGTCTACACTCCACTCTTTTGGATTCGCAGCAACAACATCTAAATGCGATAATAAAAGCAAGTTTGGTTTTTCACCAGTTCCCTTAAGGCGTGTGATTACGTTACCCCTTCCACGTG
>JASEET010000001.1:296240-332253 GCA_030019335.1 Candidatus Bathyarchaeia archaeon
GCAAGTTTGGTTTTTCACCAGTTCCCTTAAGGCGTGTGATTACGTTACCCCTTCCACGTGCAGACTCAAAAAGTTCGCATTTGAAACCATCTTTTTCTAAGGTTTCAGCCAAGTATTTTGCTGCTTCTGTTTCATTTCCGGGTGGATTTGTTGTGTTTATGCGAATTAAATCGCTTAGAAGGTTAGTGGTCTCTTCTTCTATTTCTCTTAACAATTGTACGGGCATTGTAATAATTCACCTATTGCTCAGATGTATAACTCTAATTCACTTAAGATTTTGTTTTTGATTTGTCAATTTTAACATGTGAGGTGAAAGGCTCCGGTAACTCGCCTGTTAGACTTTAAAAGTTCGTTGAACGTTTGACATGCTTCCCTTGTCGATTGAGTCACCAACTCGATTCCATGAGATTTTAGAGTGTTTTCAACTTCAGGTGAAACTTTCACAAGTCCATAATAGCCTGTGCCAACAACAAGCACTTCTGGCTTTGGTTCACGCCTAAGGATTTCCTTTAAATCTTCGACGCAAAGCCTATGGCCCTCTCTCCTCCACCAGCCGTCAATAACTCGTTCTGGAAAAACTATGATGTCACTTGTGTATCTCTTACCATTTATGGCTATCACGCCAAAATCGTAAGAGTCAATCAATCAGGACCACCAAATTATTCTATGTTCCCAAAAGGTTTAAAAGTTAATTCGCAGAATGTTCAAAACTTTTACTTATCATAGACATTATTTCAGATTTGAAAGGGAGAGTGTGAAGGAGTGAACATGCTTTCAAAGGAGTTTTACGAGAGGGACCCGGCACTAGTTGCGAGGGATTTGCTTGGAAAAATCTTGATAAGAAAGCTGGATTCTGAAGTTTTGTCTGGAAAAATTGTTGAAACCGAGGCTTATTATGGAGAAAACGACCCAGCTTCCAGGGCGTATAGAGGAAGGAAAATGTTTAACGAGTTAATGTTTATGGATGTTGGAAAAACTTTCATTTACATGGTTCATGGGAACTGGCTCCTAAATATAGTTGCTCATCTGAAAGGCGGTGTTGGAGCCGTTTTGATAAGGGCTATAGAACCTCTTCAAGGGATAGAAACTATGCGAAAGAATAGGAATGTAAAAAACATATGGGATTTAACTAGTGGTCCGGGAAAGTTGACGAAAGCATTAGCTATAACAAAGGAGTTGAATGGAATTGACGTTACAGAAAGGAATAGTCTGTTAATGGTGGTTGAGGGAGAAAAGGAAAGCTTTGAAATTTGTTCTTCTCGTAGAATCGGTGTAAAGGTGGATTTGCAGCAGAAATTGAGATTTTTTATTAAGAGAAACAAGTTTGTCTCAAAAATTTCCTAGCAAACTTTATTCTCGGAAGCATCCCTTTCTATATGATATGGAAGTGGTTTTGACTTCGCATCGTTACGGAGAAAGAGAACTGCTAGAACAGTTGAGAGAGCTTGGAGACTTCTACCAGACAGGCTTTAAGGATGTTGTTAGAGGTAGAGTTGAAAACCTTGAGGCTTTTCTGCAGGAACTTGAGAAAGGAAACATTTTCACTCTATCTAGGGTTGTTCCCATCGAAAAATCTTCCATTTTCTCTTCTAGCAGAATTGTTGAGGAATTTTGTAAAGCTGTGGAACCCCTCCTAGAAAAAATCCGGAAGGGCGAGTCCTTCAGCGTTATAGTTGAACGACGTGGTCTTAAAGGAGCTTTTTCCTCACAGGAAGTTGCTAGGGACGTTGGAACCTTCATTTCTAAAGTTTTAGAAGAAAGAGACGGAGAGAAACCAGAGGTTAACCTTAGGGATCCGGATAGAGCCGTTATTTTTGAAACTCTTGGGAGATGGTGTGGTGTTGGGATAATTTCGAGGGAGATGAGGGAGAAATACTTCTATTTGAAACTTCCATAGCTTACTGGGCTTCAGAACGGCATTTAAAATCTTTATTTGCGGTAAAATTCTTTATTTAGAAAGAAGCTCTTAAAATGTTGAAGAGGACTGTTTGAATGGTTAGCCAAGGATCACAAGTCCTTCTTAGGCTTCGTGAATCTGGTTTGATGAAGACTGTTGGCTTAATAGCGGATACGCATATACCTGTTAGGGCTAGGGAGATTCCGAGAAGGGTTTTTGAAGTTTTCGAGGGAGTGGACTTCATAATTCATGCTGGAGACTTGGTAGATTTATCTGTTATTGACGAGTTAGAGCAGCTTGCACCTGTTTTGGCTGTTTATGGGAACATGGATGGACCAGAAATCCGTGGGAAACTGCCCAAAACGAATTCCGTTAAGGTTTCTGATTGGAAAATCGGAGTTATGCATGACCCTGGAGCATTATTCGGAATGGGAAAAATAAGGGAAATTGCCAAGCAAAACGGCTTTAACGTGCTCGTTTATGGGCATACACATAATCCAAGCATAAAATGGGAAGGAAAAACCCTATTCATAAATCCTGGAAGCCCAACGAACCCATTGCCTCCTTTTATAACTAAGCCAACAGTGGCTTTACTAAGAATAACAAAGGAAAAGATAATGCCCGAAATAATCCGCATTTAGAGCAGATCGCTTAAAATGTAAGAGTTAGGTTGCCTCTGCTTTCACTTTAACTTATCTCTCTCCACAGTGCAGAAATGTTGTTTCACAGAGGACTTTAAAAGCAAAAATGGTTGAGCATTTTGACTGTGGTTTGCCACTGGAGGTCCGCATTAATGGAACGTTGTAGAAACCCTTGGAATGGAGAATGTAAAAACACGAATATTGAAGTCTATATTCTCTTTAAAGGAAGAAAACTGCCTATTTGTAGGTGTTGCTGGAGTAAAATAGCCAAAAAGGATTTGGAGTGGTAATTTATGGAAGGATTTAGCATAAACACAGCAAAGTCTTTTCTCGGAAGAAACGTGAACCTTCACTTAAAAGACGGCTCAGTAATAATAAATGTTCTGCTAGCTGAAATCCAAAAAGACGAGTTTAGAGAAAAAGCTTTAATTAAATGTGTCCCGTATGGAAGAAGAAAAAACGCATTTAAAATACCGTTAAAAAGCATAGCTTGGGCAGAACTACTAAACTTAAACTTAATTTCGGCTGGTGGATAGACTCAGCGAATTAATCTACTTCTCCTTCTTGTAAAGCATATTTGCAAGATTCATTACATTAATCTTTAATTTTTGCTTATGAATTCTAAAAAGAGTTGATAAGGAAGCGGAATCTGCCAGTTCTCCATTTTCCGGTCTCAAGACCTCATGTTGTTTCATCGCATTTATAAGGAGGCTTATACACTATAGTGCAAGTAGCGTTCTGTCGTTGAAGGACAAACAGATACAGCAACGCTATACGCAACAATCAATAATAAAAGGAGTGATGGAAATGGCTGAAAATTCGGGAATTGTTTTCATTGGAAGGAAACCTGCAATGAGCTATGTACTGGCAGTCATCACAAGCCTATCGGCATCCAATGCTAAAAAAATAACTTTGAAGGCACGCGGACAAGCAATCACAACAGCTGTTGATGTAGCCGAAATAACTAGAAGCCGCTTCATCAAAGACTTGAAAGTGAGCAAAATCGCAATCGGAACAGAGGAAATGCCGCCAAGAGAAGGCGAAAACAGGACAAGGATGGTTTCAACAATGGAAATAACGCTTACAAAAGAGTAGGAAAACATTGCGAAACAAAGTATCAGTTGGCGAATACCTCGCTTTTCTTTCAATAAAATATGAAGTTGACCCCGACAAACTTTTTTATGCATTGATCTCAGCATGGGAAAACCAAAAATCCACATGTGGAAAACTTTCAGTCAAATGCCGTGAGAAAACACGTGACAAAGCTGCCTTTCTGATAATGGCCGATTCAAAAGTTGTTGCACAATTCCCAATACCCAAAAACTTCCTTCTGGAACAAAACAACCCTATTAAAAATCTCATAAAAATTGACATGCTCCGCAGACATCTAATTAAGAAAAATAAGGGACCGCATTCCCTTCACATCAGAGATTTAAGAACCGGAATGAAACAAATTAATCTAAAGGCTAAAGTCTTAGGAATTCCGAGAGCAACATCCGTCTTTACGAGATTTGGAAACTACGCCAGCGTAGCCAACGCTTTAATAGCGGACGAAACTGGAACAATCAAACTATGCTTATGGAACGAACAAATAAACTCCATCTCCGTAGGAGACACCGTTCAAATTGAGAATGCACGCGTGTCCATGTTCAGAGGTGAAAGACAATTAAGAATTGAAAAATGGAAAACTAAACATCATAAAGAGCATAGAACATCCTCCATTAGAGAAAACCGCATAATTTATCCACACATCCGAAAGAGAGATTATAAAATTAATTAAACATGTTTTCTACACGAAGCTGGCAAACAATCTTAAATAATTCTCGACAAATTCTGTTCACGGAGAAAAATGCCCTGCACAGTTGTTACTGGAGCTTTTTGGGGAGACGAAGGAAAAGGAAAAATAATTTCATATTTAGCCCTAAAAGATCAGCTTGACGTTTGTGTGAGAACAGGCTCAGTTAACGCCGCACACACAGTTTGGTATCAAGGTAAACGTTATTCATTACACATGGTTCCAGCAGCCTTCGTAAATGGAAAATGCCGCTTGCTAATTGGTGCCGGCGCAAACGTTCACATTCCACAATTTCTCAAAGAAGTTGAAGCAACAAACGTGAAAAACCGTATAGGCATAGACCAGCAAGCATCAATAATAGAGGAGAAACATTCCATACAAGATAAAACAAGGGCACACCTAAAGGGTATAGGCACAACCGGATGGGGTGTAGGGCCAGCAATTGAAGAGCGCGCAAGCAGAACAGCAAAGCTCGCAAAAGATATTCCAGAACTACAGCCATACCTAACGGACGTGACAAAAGAAGTCAACAACGCAATAGACAACGGCAAAAAAGTTCTATTAGAAGGCGTACAGGGCTTGATGCTTTCGCTTTTCCATGGAACATATCCATACGTGACCAGCAGAGACACAAGTGCCTCAGCAATATGCTCAGAAGCAGGCGTAGGTCCAACAAAGGTCGACGATGTCTTAATAGTGTTTAAGGCATTCATGACCCGCGTTGGTGGTGGACCTTTACCTGGAGAATTGCCGAGGGAAGAGGCTATAAAACGCAGATGGTTTGAAATATCTGCAACAGGACGCGAGAGACGTACCGCCCCATTCAATTTTGAACTAGCTAAAAAAGCTGTGATGATTAACAGTGCAACGCAAGCAGCAGTGACAAAACTTGACATTCTATATCCACAATGCAAGGGCGCAAAAACTTATGATGCACTTCCCGGAGAAGCAAAACAATTCATAAATGAAATTGAAAAACAAGTGGGCATCCCCGTTATGCTCATAGGCACAGGACCCGAAGCCTTAGACATCATTGATAGAAGAAAATAGCTTCAATTCGTTGTTTGATTCGCCAACTTTTAAGATTAAAATATTTATTGACGAATGTGAGAAATAGCGAGAAAACTATTAGGTGTTAGATGTGTCAGCCGCTGGAGAAACAGCATCCAAAACATCCAAAATTGAATATCCACCACAATTGAGATTGATGCTTAGAAGAGCTTTAGAAAACCCTGAAGGCTTCTGGGGCGAAGTTGCCGAGGAATTGCACTGGTTTAAAGGTTGGGACAAAGTCTTCGAATGGAATTATCCCAACTTCACCTGGTTTAAAGGTGGAGTAACAAACCTCTCGTACAATTGTTTAGAATGTAATATCAAAAAGGAAGGGGGCAACCACGCTGCTATAATATGGGAAAATGGTGAAGGCTTACCAACCCGAGTCTTAACATATAACCAACTTCTATACGAAGTTAAACGGTTCGCCGCTGCCTTGAAGGCTTTGGGAGTTAACAAAGGCGACAGAGTGACAATTTACATGCCGATGGTTCCAGAAGCCGCTGTTGCAATGTTAGCTACTACGCGAATTGGAGCAATCCACTCAGTTGTTTTTGGAGGATTCGGCTATGGAGCCTTAGCGGACAGGATAACAGATGCAGAATCAAAAATTGTTGTCACAACGGATGTTGGTTACAGACGCGGCAAAATGGTTAACCTTAAGGGAGTTGTGGACGAAGCCCTAAAAATAAGTGGAAAAAGTGTAGAAAAAGTTATCGTTTTGAAAAGAAGCGAAAAGACCCCGGCCATAATGCCTGGAAGAGACATACTATGGGAGGAAGCCATAGAAAAGGGCAAAGGAATAAACGCTGAAGTTGAAAAGATGCGGGCAGACGAACCAGCATTTATCCTATACACTTCTGGAACCATGGCTAAACCTAAAGGCACAGTTCAGCCTCATGGAAGCTATCAAGTTTACATTTATGCCATGGGCAAATGGGTTTATGACATGCATGAAACAGATGTCTGGTGGTCCACTTCAGACATCGGCTGGATAGTAGGCCACAGCTACGTTATTTACGCACCTCTACTCTTTGGCTGTTCAACAATAATGTATGAGGGAACCCCTGACTATCCATCACCAGACATTTGGTGGCATATAATCGAGAAAAACCATGTAACAAAGTTCTGGATTTCACCAACAGGCGTCAGGGCCTTAATGAGATATGGTGATGAATGGCCAAAAAGGCACGATTTAAGCTCTGTTGAGCTGGTGGCGTGCGCAGGAGAAGTGTTAAATCCTCCGGCTTGGGAATGGCTCCAAAAGAAGGTTTTCGAAGACAGAATCCCTGTCATCGATCACATGTGGCAAACTGAAAGTAGCGGACCAATGGTTGGCAACCCTTATGGCATAGTATTACTGCCAATAAAGCCTGGCTCCGCAACAATTCCGCTTCCAGGAATTGACGGAGAAATCGTCGATGAAGAAGGCAAGCCTGTTCCAGTTGGTGTTGAAGGAACATTCGTTTGTAAGCGACCGTTTCCTGGTTTAACGCCCACCCTATGGCGGACCCATGAACGCTACGTGCAAGATTACTGGAACCGAATTCCAGGCGTCTATTACACTGGCGACGCCGCAATGAAAGATGAAGACGGATACGTATGGTTCTTAGGTCGAGTTGACGAAGTCATCAAGATTTCAGCCCACAGGATTGGCACAATTGAAATTGAAAGCGCCCTACTTCAACATCCAAGCGTTGCTGAAGCTTCCGTTGTCGGACGCCCAGACCCATTAAGGGGTGAAACTGCATGTGCATTCGTTGTTTTAAAGGACGGATACGAGCCCGATGACGCTTTAAAGCAGACCTTAAAGGACTTAGTTAAGAAAACCTTAGGTCCGATAGTAATCGTCAGCGACGTATTCTTCGTGAACAAGATTCCTAAGACAAGAAGCGGCAAGATAATGCGCCGACTCATCAAGGCAATAATCACGGACAAGCCTCTGGGGGACTATTCAACCATAGAAGATGAAACAGCAATAGAAGAATTGAAAAAAGCCGCAGAAAAACCATAAAATTCCAAAACAGCCAGTGTTTTTTCCATTTTTACTCTTAGATAGGATTATAAGAAAAGTATACTATTTCGATGAGGTTAATAAGCAATTGCAAGAGGCTTTAGATTGACTTTAACCAGACATCGTAAAATCCTGAAACTCGGCTTCCCCTTCGAAGTGTTAAACAAAGACTTAAAACTTATTTTTGCCTCTAACCTTGTAGGCGCTTTTGGAGACGGCCTTTACGCTTATCTTCTACCCTACTACATGGCTGAAATGCTCAGAGCTAGTCCTGTGGAGGTTGGAATACTTTATGCTGTAATGAGCCTAACTGCAGCTTTTACTTTGCTTATCGCTGGAATGATTGCAGATGAGTATGACCGCAAAAAAATTATGATTGTCGGATGGATTATGTGGTTGCCAGCACCACTAATTTTCTCTCTTGCTGGAAACTGGATTCAAATGTTGCCGGGAATGATCCTATGGGGTTTCTGGCTTGGTGGACCAACAAGCACAGCTTACATCACGACAGCCGCCGACAAAAACAAGGTGACTTTAACCTTTACAGCGCTTTCAGCCGCGTGGTCCTTCGGCTATATCTTCTCTCCAGCGTTAGGCGGCTATCTAGCTGAAATCATAGACATGCAAATCGTTTTCTATTCAGCCTTTACCCTCTACGCTTTAGCTGGTTTCATCCTCATCTTCATTAGCAGCCAACATGCAAAAAGCTATAAACAGCGTCCTTCAGAAGAACGTTATTCCTTTTTCAAACTTTTAAGAACAAGAAAACTGCTAATCCTATCGCTTTTTTTCGCCTTAACAATGTTTATTTTAATGCTATTTCGTCCTTTTGTTCCCCAGTTTCTCGCTGATGCATATGGCTATGGCGATTTTGAAATAGGCGTCTTAGGCTCGGTTTCTTTCTTTGGCTCAGCGGTTTTAGGGATTCTTTTAGGTAAACTCGGAGACAAGTGGAGAAAAACGTATGCGCTTGCCGCCTCCATGAGTCTATGCTGCATTTCACTAATTCTTCTTCTGTCGTTTGGTGATTTCCAGATTCTAATAGTTACCTTCTTTGTAGCTGGAGGCTCCTATGTGACATGGTCTTTAATGAGCGCTGTTGTCGGACCTCTTGCTCCAGAATCAATTAGGGCTCGTTGGGTTTCTATCCCACAAACATTAGGCATGTTCAGCTCGTTCATAGCACCTTACATCGGCGGCGTTCTCTATGATTTCTCACCTTACTATCCTTTCCTTGCTGCAATAACAATAACACCCTTTCTTGCGTTATTGGCATCCGCAAGACTGTTTGATGAATAATGCCTTGCAGGGAAGGCTTGCGGAACTTTTATTTAACAAAGTGCTTGATTTTCATTTGAAAGGTGAAATGATATGGGCGAATTCAATGAACGCTATATCAAATTCTCCTCTGCCTTCCTCATACTAATATTTGTAGCTGGACTTATAGTTGGAGGAATAGTTAGCTGCTACATAACCTTCCAGCAAATTAACGGCTTACAAAATGAAGTTTCAAACCTTAAAAATCAAGTCTCCAAACTGAGAGGTTCCCAAAACATCACTTGTCAAAACATCACAATCTACCAAAACAGCACTGCACTCGCAGAAATATACGAAGGAGTGAAAGATTCAGTTGTTTTGATACTTGGAAGGACAGGTGGAGGAACTGTCCAAGGCTCCGGGTTCGTTTATAACTTCTCAGGGATAATGGTTGTAATAACGAATTACCATGTCGTTCATAGAACAACAAGCATAAGCGTAACACTTTCAAACGGAAACGGATATGTTGCTACAGTAAATGGAACAGACCCATATGCGGATTTAGCTATACTCTCAGTTGACGCCCCTGAATATGAATTCAAACCGCTTGAGGTTGTTAGTTCTTCGACATTGAGGGTAGGTGACCCTGTGATAGCCATTGGGAACCCGTATGGCTTAGTTGGTTCTATGACTACTGGTGTGATAAGCGCCCTTGGAAGAACAATTACTGGAGAGTACACTGGAGGCTTTGGGATAGCTAACATTATACAAACAAGTGCTCCTATAAATCCTGGAAACTCTGGTGGTCCATTGTTAAACTATTGTGGCAAAGTAATAGGCATAACAACAGCCATAGTTGCTGACTCTCAAGGCTTAGGCTTCGCCATTCCATCAAACACTTTAATTAAAGAAATAGCATCCTTAATCGAAAACAGCACTTACAAAGGTCACTCATACTTGGGCCTGAAAGGAACAGACATGAATTATGAAATAGCTCAAGAGATGGGTGTGAACGTAACTTATGGCTGGAGGATAGTTGAAGTTGTACCAAGAGGCCCATCGGACGAAATATTGGAAGTTAATGATATAATAATTGCTATGAATGAAACGCGTATCAAAAATGGTGATGACTTGGCAAGTTATCTTGAAGAAAACACATTGCCTGGAGAAACCGTAATTTTAACTATTGTAAGGGGAAGCCAGACATTAAAAATACCAGTTGTTTTGGAGAAAAGACCCCCACCCCCGCCACCCGTCTAAATTCTCTTATGTTTTGAGGATACTCACATGAAGTTCAACCTTGAAGGTGATGCTGCGCGAATTAGCATTTCAACATTAGCCTTGTGTTTAGGGTTCTGGTGGGGCTACCCGTACTTATACCTAATTGGGTTCGAGTACTAAACACCAAGTTCGTCCGTAATGGGCGGGTTGGGATTTGAACCTCACCCACAGTGGAGATATCTCCTGCGCACTCTTTTTTTTATCTGTTTTTCATTGAGAGGTTGGGGTTCACGATTAAAATTTCAGAATAATTAATGCACCTTAGTTTGAATTTGTCTTCGAATATAATTTACCATATTCTCCGCCCAGAGTTCTAGATATTCTTCTCCCTTCTTTGCCTCTGCTTTAGAGCGCGCTAGGCTGTTTAGAAATTGTTGTTGATTTTTGTGGTTGCTGTTGTTTCTGGAGCTTCTATGCTTGTTTTTTCTGTTTGACGGGGTGTTTCTGTCTGAAAACTAGTGTTCTGACCTGTCTTCTGCATTTTTGCTGGTTTTTTGTTATGATCAACTCTATCTTTGCGTCTCTTTGACGTCTCTTCTTCACGCTTATTGGGTTGCGTAGTGTTTGATGCTTCTTATGAGATGGAGTTTATGCTGCTTGACAGCTGTCAAAGCCACGGCCAGCATGACTGAGAAACTTAGGCAAGCATGAATGAACGCTTGCTGTAAGCCTCTAACTCTCAAGTGGTCTAGGAGAAGCCATTCTTTAGCTCTGCTGAAAACCCTTTCAATGCTTACTCGTCTCCCGAAGAGGATGACTAGACGCTTAATTCCGCGAGCAATGAAGTCTTTACCAACCTTTAAGCCATTCTTAATCATACACAACTACATATTTTTAAGCTAAACTCTTCCCACACAGCAGTAAAAACATATGTCCCGCATACACCTTTTATAGCGAAAACACTTTCCGATTGCGAAAATGAAATTAGAAAGCAAGCACCTAGAGAATTGTCAGGTTCGTTTATTAGCTGTGAGTTGATGATGGATGCCTTACTATGTTTACATCCTTCTCTGTAAAGACGGTGGCTACTACACTGGACACGCCAAGAACGTGAAACGCCGGGCTGAACAGCACAAAAAAGGTCAAGGCGCTAAATACACGAGAATGCATGAACCTGAGAAAATAGTGTACGTGAAGAAGTTCGACACCCGTAGCGAGGCCATGAAGAGAGAACGAGAAATCAAATCGCTCAGCCACAGGAAAAAACAACAATTAGTAAAATTTATATGACGAATCAGATTTAACGTGCGCGCTATCCGCCACTGCGGTTGATAAATTAAAGTGTTTGTTTTTTTGGAAGTTTAACTATCTCAATATTTGAGCTTTTATTGCTTAACTCTTTTCAACATGTAAAAATTTAGTGCCGCAGTTGCCAAGAACGTAATCATGGATAAATTTACAAAGCCTTTCCATAATTCTCGAAGATCCCCTGTACCGAATATATATTTGAAAACAAAGAATGTTGAGAAAAACTGCCAACTTTGATATGCGTCGTCACCTGTACTGGAACTGAAAATCTGTAAAAGAGAATTAAAATCAGAGAAATTGAAAGAAATGAACCAAATGGTGAATAAGAAATTGATGAAAAGTAAGCCTGGCACTCCCAGTTTCCTGAGTGGAGTTATGCGGGTTGTAGTCTGATTTGTTAGGAGGGTTACTAAGAACACGATTAAAGAAAGGTTAAGAAGGCTCGCTTTTGCTGTTGCTATGAAAAAGACGTTCCAGTCACATGGTATGTTTGTGAGAGCAGAAGCTGCATTCCAGTCAAGAAAATTGCATACTACAGAGACAACGGTAAGAGGAACATTAACCCAAAGCATTATATGAAATGGGCTGGCTAAAGCTACAGGAGCAATCACTCCAACAAACGTGATGATCTTTACAAAGAGTGAAGTATCGGTTGGTTTAGGTGTTTTTGCTTCTGGCATTATTGATTTTGCATAGGTTATCTCATTTACAGCAGCGTCTATGTCAGATTCGTTCATTGAATGATAGAACATTATATTGTAAACTAGATGAATTCCTCCCATGAAGTGATCATGGAAATCCTCGTACTCTTCTAATGCTGTTAACCTATGTGCTTCACCGTCAATTATTTTGATGGATGAGTAATAATCGAATCTGCGAAATCTAAGAGTAACTTGATCAATAGTGCCATCCAAATACTCATTGATAGTTTTCGAATACTGATCCAATAGATCAGACGATCTATCGAGCAAAACTAACGCTTTGTCACGATATGTCCACTCTTCTCCCATCAAAACTGGTTTATAGATTTTTTGATGAAATACCATCAAAGTTTCTGTGTAAAAATAAGATAAGCACATAAGGGTAAAATTCCACACAATACATGAAAATGAACTTTTACTCTCCATAAATCAAACTTGATAGGCGCGTGCGATTGAGCGTGCTGAAGATATTTTATTTGACTGACAATGTTGGCTACCGCAGACCACTATTTTTGATAGTTACTAAGCAACATGAAAAAGTACAAATTAAGAAAGGCTAATCACTGCTCTATGTGAAAGCCCCTGATTTTTGTACTTGATAAAGTTTCTATACTTAGTAAAGCTTAATAACTTCAACTCCATAACATATTTACCATGAGAAAGAAAACGCTGATGCTATTCGCATTTACACCTGAAGGAAGAATTGTGCGTGCTTTATCCAGTGGCGAGAAGTCCTTTTCAGAACTGGTTAAAGCGACAGGTCTCAGCGAAAGGTGGCTCTCAATAAAACTAAAACAGCTTCTTCAACTCGGTGTAGTAAAGCTTAGCGGTAAGGGCTATCAGGTTGACCATGAGAAGTTACAAGCCATTTTGATCCCCTCTTTAAAAGAGACTGCTTGGATAGCGGCTTATGAAATTGTCGAAAAACACCCCCAAGTTTTAAGCGTTTTGCTTTATGGAAGCGTAGCAAAGGGAAAAGCTCATGAAGAAAGCGACGTAGACCTCCTTGTTATTTCCGAGAATCCGTTGAATCTATCCAATGACGAGTATGAAATATCTATGAAGTATGGAGTAGCCTTCGAGATAACTTCAGTGGCTCTCATAGAATTCCTTGCCATGCTCCACTTTAAATCCGCATTACTTTTTGGAATCCTAGAAGGATACGACGTGCTTTTTGACCGTGCCGGAATCACGGCATTATTGAAGGTGTTCATGAAGGATATTCACAAAAATTGGCGCTATAACAAGGATGAGGAATTATGGCTGAAACTGAGGAAATAAAAGCTTTTATTAAGAATGCAAAAGAACAGCTGATTGATGCAGAGGTCAGTTTGCGTGGGAAAAGATATCACTTATCTTTTTTGTGTAGTGCGTTGAGTGCTGAGAATGTAACTTCCGCGCTCATCATTGCTCTTGGAAGAAGGACCAGTAAGAAACATAACAACTGGATGATTCTTGGAAGCATAGCGGCAGACGTAAATGAGGAAATGAAAGCAACAATCCGAGAAATCTCTATAAAACTCCATGAAATTGAACCGCACATACCAAAACTTTTACGGTACCCCTTCCGCTTTAGAGAAAGATGGCTAATACCCCCAGAATACTACACCAGCGAAATGGCTGAAGAATCCCTACAAAAAGCTAAACACATCTTAAAACTTACCTTAGAGTGTTTAAAGGAGCTGAAAATAGCCATATAAAAATCACGCCATGCAACTCTCACAAACACTTTAGGAACCGTAACCTTCCCACCCTAAAACCCCGCGCAACAAACTGCTCCACAAAACAACTAAACAACAAAAAGTTACCAATTCAAAAAACTCCTACACACAACTTCTCCCTCGCCGGGGCTTTCTCAACTGTTTTTTGCACATTTTTCCCATTAAAACTTTAAGATGCCACTTGTAACGCTTTATTCAGAAGAATACAAAAGCAGAACAGTGTTAGAGGGGTTAAATCTTGAAAAAAGTATTGGTGATAACTCTTGAAAAACTAAGCGAAGAACCTTACGCATCCATATTATGCTATCCCAGACCCAGCAAGGCAGAACTAAAAAAACGTTTAAAAGAACTGCAAAAACTAAACGTCAAGGCTCTAGAATTTAGCGGAGAAAAACAAGCTTTCAACACCCCAGTTTTAGGCAAAGGCTACGTGGGCATAGTTGTAATAGCCTACAGAAACATGGAGAAAATGGCTATAAAAATTCAAAGGGTAGACGCTGCCCGCTCCAGAATGCAGCAAGAAGCAAAAATGCTTAAAAAAGCAAACTCGGTCCGTGTCGGACCAAAACTTTTAGGCATAAGCAAAAACTTTCTTCTAATGCAGTTTATCGATGGTGATTTACTTCCGAAATGGCTAGAAAAGCGCATAGAAAAAGCACAAGTACGGAAAGTTTTACGTGAGGTTTTGGAACAATGCTGGAGACTGGATGAAGCGGGTTTAGACCATGGAGAACTAAGCCGCGCCCCAAAACACATAATCATCAATAAAAAAAGTAAACCGTTCATAGTTGATTTCGAAACAGCCAGCATAATCCGAAAACCATCAAACGTAACATCAATTTGCCAGTTTCTCTTCATCAGCGGCTTAGTCGCGAGAAAAGTGGCTGAAAACCTCGGCGAAAAAGACAGGGCAACAATTATTGATGGGTTAAGACGCTACAAAAATGATAGAACTCGTGAAAATTTTGAAAGAGTGTTGAAGGTTTGCAGTCTCTAAACAACATAATCCATCGTTGAGCGTGTGAAAAAATAGAAAAAAATTCTAGAACTAAATTCTGAAACTGTTTTACGGCTAAATGTGAAAAAGATTTAAAACATTGAATGTTAGATTCCTTAGCTAAACTGGTGAACTTTATGGTTGTCAGCAGAGAGGAAATGCAAGAAATAGTGAAAAAATACAAAGAGCCCATCGGGTTAAATTTAGGTTCTCATTCAGCTTTGGATGCTTGGGGAGGACAACGCAACTACGGTTTAAGAAGCATAATCTACACAACGCCAAGCAGAGCACGAATTTACCTTCAAAATCCCATGGTCGGCAAACCAGATGAATCTGTAGAAAATTTACCAAGCCTTGTAAGGAGAGACCTACGCGTTGTAAACGACTCAAAAGACATAAGAAAAACTGATGACTGGAGAAGCCTCATACTAATCCTTGACAGGTACTCAGACATAGTCAAAAATGTTGATGAACTGGTCAATCTGGAATGTTTGCAGATTCCAAACAGGGCTTTCTCAGTTTATGTTGGCGGAGACGAATACTGCAGCGTAATCGAGAACAAATTTGCAGTCCCAATAGTTGGTTCGAGAACTCTCCTAAAAATAGAAAACAGAGGCGAAATCGAAAAAGACTATTACTGGTTTGCAGAGCAAGCCGGCATCCCATACCCAAAATCCTACCAATACGAAGTTCATGAAGGCGGAATAAGATTTAAAGAACCAATTGATGAGCCCATGCTTCTAAAGGCTGAGCACGCCCATAGAGCCTTCGAAAGAGAATTCATCTTCGCTGCAAATTCACAACACCTAGAGGAAAAAGTAGCACGAGAAGTTGAGGCTGGAAACCTAAACAGAGAAGGCTTAGAAAACGGTCGTGTTGAACAAATTGTGTTAGGACCGCATGCCAACTTTAACTTCTTCTTTTCGCCTTTAGACGCAAAAAGCGATTGGGGAGATGTAGACGACTGGTTTACAAAACTCTACAATGTAAGCATGGAAGAGGCAAGGATCTGCTTAGCCAACCAGCTTCTGTCGGTAGATGAGCGAAGAGAAACCATACTTGACGGTTTGAAAAGGCTTCCAATAGATGTTCAACAAAAAATAAGAAAGATTCCATCCTTCGAGGTTACAGCCCACGCCATTTTAAGCCTTAGAGAATCACTCTTAAAGGATATTCACCGTTACGCAGACCGTTTCATGCTTTCGTGCCGAGAACACGCTTATCCAGGAATAATCGGCGCATGGTGCCTACAGACGTTAATTACATGGGACCGCGTATCCAAATACGAATTGAAAACCGCGATTAAGCTGGATTTCACAAGCGGTGTAGAAGCCAAAACAGCAGCAGACTACGGCTTATACGACGTGCCTGAAGAAAGAGACCCATACATGCACATCCCAGTAACACAAGACATTGCTTTAAGGCATGGGGGAGGAACAAACGTTCACATGGGCATAGGCTCCCAATACGCAAACGCAAAATACAAGAAGCCCATGAGCATGGGAGACCGCATAGCCCTAGAAATCAGAAGAGCCTGGAAAACAAACCAACTACACGAAATAGTCACTTAATTTGTATCTACATAATTCCTATATTTTTTAATTACATCTGCAAGACGAAGGACATCAAACAGTTTCCGATTTGTTAACTCGTTTGTTGCAGCCATATACATCTCGCTTATTATAACTTTTAAGGCTGGGTCAAGTTTCGGAGGATTAGATTTGCATAGTTTTCTCCAGTCTTGAATTCCTTCAGTTTCCGCTCTTTTCTTCGCCTCTTCAACATCCCTATGCCAGTCTGTTTTCCTATAAAATTGTCTGGCTATTTCCTTGCTCACATGCAACCCATCATAAGTGAACCTGCACTCGTCAAGGGTTCCAACAACATCAACAACCATAAGCCTTCTTTCAGGGTCAAAAGCCAATTCTACTTTTCCATCCTCGTTCTCCAAACCAGCTTTGGACGCAATCCGCGTTATTGTTTCGTCCACTTTTAAAAGCAGAGCCTTAACCTCTTCTAACTCTTCATCTGTCAAGCCAGCAATTTTTCGTGTTTCTTCCCATGTGACATATCTGTCTTTTTCCTCAAGTTTTGTGCTTGCATCAAAAATCGGCTTTGAAAGCCTTTCTCCAGGTTTCGGATAATGGTCTAAGCCTAAGTCTTCAACGGTGATTAAGCCTTTCTCAAGTCTTTTAAATATCGAAGAACCTTCTGGGAGCCCATTTCTGTACATTATTTCAAGCGGAATCAGATAGTTTTTGAGGCTTGGCGTGAACATGCCATAATCATGTTTGACTTTTCCATCCTCCTTGTAGGTTTTAGGTCTAAACACATTAACTAAATTAAACTCCATAATGTTTGTTGACTGCTCCACCTCTTCAAAAGATACAAGCCTTCCATCTTTGGCGACTAATCCTCTGTAATGGGTTTTTATACCCTTTTCTTCAAGTCTTTCAAAGCAGTAGGCGCCCATTAGGCATAAGGCAGCTCCTTTACCTTCAATTTGATCTGGCATTTCACCCCAGTCAAAAACCGAGTAACGGTCTGAAAAATGAAATCTTCCAATACCCATAGCGTCTTTTGTCGGTTTCTTAATTACTTCTAGGTCTTTTACACTACCCATGGCTTTGCACTACTTCAACTTTTTAACAGACTCATCAGCCCTTTCAATTTCTCCCTTTTTCGCCAACTGATACTCTCTAACACGTTTTGCTAATTCTTGATCTTCAACGGCGAAAATTTTTGCAGCAGCAATAGCAGCTCCTTCAGGCTCAATCGTCACAACAGAACCTATTCCGCTCGGAACCCTAAGTGAAGAGTATATGTCTGCTCCCCCGAACTTTTCCGAGTATGGGGGACAAGCAATAACAGGCTTTGTAGTGTTTGCATCAACAAAAGCGCTTAAAGCATTGGATCTTCCCGCAACCGTGACGTGAACAACCCTTTCCTCTTCATATTCCCTCAGAATCTCTAAAACTTTCTCCGGAGTCTTGTGAGCAGAAGCCACACGAAACTCATAACTTAAGCCTAAAACTTTCAAATGTTTGGCTATTCTACTGGAAAACTCAAAGTCTTTTCTGGAACCCATCAGTATGATAACTTTCTTTTCCATATTTTTCACTTCACAGTTTTATAATGCTACAAAAGCTTAACGCACTAATTAAATTTTTAAGCTAGAAATTCAGTTTCGATTTTGGGGAAAACACACATGTCTTCCAAAAGAAGGCGTAGGAGAAGCATAATAGACGAATTATTTGGAGGCTCTATATTCAACGAAATGGAAACATTTTTCGATGAATCTCCAAAAAGCGGATACTCCATAAACATAACACAAACTCCGGAAGGAACGAAGGTTCGAGTCAAGGTTGGAAAAGACACAAACGTAAACACGCTAAGGAAACAACTTCAACAACAATATCCAAACGCGGAAATAGAGATAGAAGGCGGCAAAAAAGAGCCGCTAATCAGAGAAATATCAACAAAAACCATCAAACAAGAAAACGAAAATCAAAACCATAAATAGCCCCACATCTTAAACCAAAAACTAATTTTAAACCCTTATAGCCATAAACTTTATTGAAAGCCACTTTCAGTCTATGGGGTCGTCGTCTAGTTTGGTCAAGGATACCAGCCTGGGGCGCTGGCGATCCGGGGTTCAAATCCCCGCGACCCCATATTTAAGCAAGAGTTAAAATAAGTTTGGAGAGTTGGTGAAATAATGTTAGCTACTCAGTTCTTATAAATTGTTAAACACTAGATACGTTGACAGTCGAGCAGTCTAGAAGGCAGTGTGTTATGCGAAAGGTTAAAACTGGTGAAAGTTCTTTTAATCTTTGTGAGGCTAGATGAATTGAAGACTGGGCTTTTAACTCCTGAAGAGAAGAAACTCCTTACTAAAGCCGCATCTTTAATGGATGAGTTGATTGAGACGCTTGAGGTTATGTCTGATGAGGAAATGGTTCAAGACTTGAAGAAAGCGTTAAAAGAGGTTAAGGAAGACAAGATGATACCTTTAGGCGAACTTATCAAGGAGTTAAATCTTGAAGCCGAAATTTAAAATCGAGTTTACTCCTCGCTTTAGAAGAAAATTTAAGGCTTTAAACAAGCTTACACAGATTAGAATTTTACATGAGATAAAATTGTTAGAAGATAATCCGTATCTGGGAAGCCGTTGCATGGAATCTGGAGTGGAATATATTCGCTCAGAATAAGCAATTACCGAGTGCCTATCAAGTATCAGAAGACAAGGTATTTCTGCTAACCGTCGGCCATCGAAAGGCCATTTATAGAAAATGAAGGGAAATTGCAGTAAATGCGAGAACAAGAATTAAATGGAAAATGTTAACCCATACAATGTCCCTTTTATACTTTCAAGTGTTAGGCTATGACTTCGAACAAAACGGAAAAGACTACAAAAATCAAAGTGAGAAAAGTTGAAAAACCGCCCTACCTTATTGACCGACTAAGCTTCGACGCTTCCACAGTAAGAACATAATTTTTGAAAGAGTAATGTGGGATTCATCATGGGAAGGCTACAAGCAAATGTATGATGAAAACGTGTTTAACATAATTGCAAATAGAAAGCTTGGCTATTCAAGAGTTGACTTTGCATTAGCCTATGCCTCTTGGATAGTGCATGATACTTTTGAAGGCGGTTTTTCATGGAAGAAAATCAAACCGTTTGGAACTTCAGCAGCCTCGATTGGAATTGATTGGACAAAAATGAAATATGAAGTTGATGATGCGTGTAAAATGAGCAGTTATGTAAAGCGAGCGGCAAGGCTTTTCGGCGCATCACTCGTTGGAATCTGCAAGCTTAACAGAAACTGGCTATACGCAGACGTTGACATTCCAGAGAAATTTGAAAATGTTATCGTTATGACGGTTGAAATGGATGCGGATGGAATTGCAACTTCTCCGGCTGCTCCTGCCGCGGCTGCCACTGGAGTGGGCTACTCAAAAATGGCTTTTATGCTCGCATGCATGGGCGAATTCATCCGAAATCTCGGATACGAAGCGATCCAGTGTGGAAATGATACTGCACTAAGTATTCTACTTGCGATTGACGCTGGACTAGGAGAACTAGGTCGCAACGGCTTATTGATAACTCCTCAATACGGTCAAGAGTTAGACTCTGCAAGATTTTCACAGACCTTCCACTGAAACCCGACAAACCCATAGAGTTCGGCGTAAAAGAATTCTGCAAAAAATGCATTATGCGCTGAACATTGCGAGACAGACGCGATTTCTATGGATGATGAGCCAAGCTTCGAAGTAGCATGTCGATCCAATAATCCAAGAGCATTGAAGTGGTATGTTGATGTTGAACGATGCTACCTTTACTGGTGCGAAAACGGCATAGACTGCTCCACATGCATAAAAGTTTGCCCATATAACATCGCATCAGCGGGAAAAGCAAATCTTCGCCCAGAAGAATTTTGGAAACAGCATAAACCGAAAACGAAAATAAAAAGAAAGTAATAGTCAATACGAAGAAAAGCCATGTCAACAGTTATTGAAGATATAATTGCGAGAAAAGTTTTCAACAATCGTGGAGAAGAAACTATAGAAGTTGACGTTGTAACAACTTCAAGTTTTGGAAGAGCTTCGGCTCCCGCTGGAGAAAGCCGTGGAAAAGCTGAGGTGGTTTATTACCCTAAAGGCGGAGTGGACCAAGCGATTAAAAAAGTTGAAGAGCTTATAGCTCCTGAACTTGTTGGATTAAACTCAGATTTTCAAGAAGAAATCGATAGAACGCTGCATGAAATAGACAGCGCGAAAGATTTTAGGGTTATAGGCGGAAACACAGCCTTTGCCATTTCACTAGCAACCGCTGAAGCTGCAGCAAATTCTTACGGTTTACTCCTCTTCCAGTATCTAGGCGGATACATCGCCCATGAACTACCCTACCCCCTCGGAAACGTAATAAGCGGCGGAAAACACACTCAAGGGAAAACTCCAGACATACAAGAATTCTTGGTTCTTCCTCAAGGAGCTGAATCCTTTTTGGAAGCCGCAACAGCGAACGCTCAAATCCATAGGAGAGTAGGCGCCATGTTAATAAGAAAGAATAAGCTTTTTGGTGGCGGAAGAAGCGATGAAGGAGCTTGGGTTGCAAACGTTGGAGATGTGGAGGCTTTAGAAGTTTTGGCTGATGCGTGCGAAGAAGTTAGCAATACGTTAGGTTTTGAATGCAGTTTAGGCGTTGACGTTGCAGCCTCCTCTCTATGGAACGCTAAAAGGAAAAGCTACGTTTATCAGACAGAAGGGAAAAAGCGAGACTCAGGTGAACAATTAGAGTTTATTCTGAGGCTTATCAAGAAATATCATCTCGTCTATGTTGAAGACCCCTTCCATGAAGAAGACTACAGAAATTTTGCAGAACTCACAAAAAAAGCCAAAAATTGCTTGATTTGCGGCGACGACCTATTCGCCACAAACAATGAAAGATTAAACCACGGAATAAAAATGCATGCGGCCAATGCAACTATAATAAAAGTGAATCAAGTTGGCACGCTTACTGATGCTTGGGAAACTATTGAAACGGCGAAGAGAGCTGGATGTGTCCCAGTCATGGCGCATCGTTCAGGTGACACATGCGATTGGCACATAGCCCATTTAGCCGTAGCCTTCAAGTGTCCAATAATAAAGACGGGGATTGTTGAAGGAGCAAGAATAGCGAAGATAAACGAACTGATAAGAATGGAAGAATATTTAGGGGATAGAGCTAAAATGGCTGATCTCCAGATATTTTAGGAGAGGAAAAAGTTGTCTGAAACAGGAGAAAATAAAGAAATTAAAGATGAAAAGTTTGGAAAAGAAGGAGAAACACCAAGTGTAAGCATGGAGGAAGAGCTTCTATTACCGCAAGATATGCTTCTCTCCGCGGGGATACACATCGGAACGAGAATGAAGACGAAGGACATGGAACAATTCATATACCGCGTTAGACCAGACGGCTTATTCGTTTTAGACGTTAAAAAGACAGACGAACGGATAAGAATAGCAGCAAAATTTCTAGCCAGATTTGAACCGTCAAAAATCGCCGCATCTGCAGCCAGACTTTACGCACAAGACCCTGTTAGAAAATTCTGCGAAGTAACCGGAGGAATTCCCATAGCAGGACGCTTTACTCCAGGACTTTTATCAAACCCATTATATTCTAATCGCATCGAACCAGACGTTTTAATCGTATCTGACCCAAGGGCGGATTCCCAAGCAGTCAAAGAAGCATCTTCAACAGGCATACCCGTAGTAGCCCTATGTAGCACAGACAACGACTTTTCAGGGATAGACCTAGTGATTCCAACAAACAACAAGGGTAGAAGAGCTTTAGCCGTTATCTACTGGCTTCTAGCAAGGCAAATATTGCGGGAGAGAGGTCAACTGCCGCTGGATAAAGATTTACCCTTAACAGTTGATGATTTTGAGGCTAAGCTTTCAAGGGAAGAGGAGTCAGGCTAGGGATGGTGAAGATTCGGCGTCCATGCCAAGCCGGAGCCTTCTATGCAGGAACAGCTGAATCGTTAAAGAGCCAGATAGAAAATTGTTTTCTCCACGAACTTGGACCCGGAAAAATCCCGGAAGTTGCCAAAACTGGTCCAAGACAGGTGATAGGTTTAGTTTGTCCACATGCAGGTTACATGTTTTCGGGTCCTGTGGCAGCCCACGCCTATTATAAGCTAGCTTTAGACGGTAAACCTGACGTTGTGGTTCTTTTCGGACCAAATCATGCGGGTTATGGCAGCGCTTTGGCTGTTATGAATGAGGGTTTTTGGCGTACACCTTTAGGTGATGTTAAAGTAGATAGCGAACTGGCTACCAGAATTACGCATGAATCACGTATTGTTGATGTGGATGATTCCGCCCACCGTTTTGAACATTCAATTGAGGTTCAGCTTCCGTTTCTTCAGTATCTTTATGGTTCAGATTTCAAGATTGTGCCCATCTGCTTTTTGATGCAGGATTTATCCTCAGCCAGAGAGGTCGGGCAAGCTGTAGCCAAAGTTTTGGCCGGGAAAAACGCGGTTATCATAGCTTCTTCAGATATGACGCATTATGAGCCGCAGGAAAATGCGAAAAAGAAGGATGAGATGGCGCTTGAAGCAGTTGAGGCTATGGATGAAGCAAAATTTTACTCGGTTATTGAAGCTCATCGCGTAAGTGCTTGCGGTTATGGTCCAATAGCTGCTTTGATTACCGCTGCGAAGATTTTGGGGGCGAAAGAGGCAAAATTATTATGTTATAAGACTAGTGGAGATGTTATTGGCGACTACTCAAGTGTGGTTGGGTATGCCGCTGTGTGCTTCACAAAATAGTGGTATGGATGGGAGTCGTTGCCTCAGCTCCTGCTAAAGTGATACTTTTTGGGGAACACTTCGTAGTGTACGGCGCGCCAGCCATAGTACTAGCCATAGACAAAAGAGCCTATGCAAAAGCTGAGTTGCGCGACGATAAACGATTATATTTACGTTCAGTAAACCTCAACCTCGCCGGATACTTCGAAAGCGGAATTTTTAAGGCAGAACAAGGCAATGCAAAGGAAGCAAAATTAAAATTTGAACCGCTGAAGCTTGCTGTGGAAAAAGTCCTAGAAATTCACGGAGAAAACGTTGGTTTAAACATTGAAGTTAATTCAACGGTTCCGGTTGCCGCTGGATTAGGGTCCTCAGCAGCCGTGGCAGCGGCCGTAACAGCGGCTGTTGGTGCCCTCTTAAACGTGAAAATGTCGAAAGAAGATGTTTTCCGCATTTCTTTTGAAGCTGAAAAGATTGTGCATGGAACTCCATCGGGAGTGGACCCGGCAATTTCAACCTTCGGGGGCACACTTTTGTTTCAGATGGACACCGGATTTAAACCGTTAGATGTTAAGGCTGATGTTCCGCTCGTTATAGGCGATACTGGTGTTAAAAGGTCTACGCGTGTTCAAGTTGCGAAGGTGCGAGATTTAAAGGATAAGTATCCACGACCCGTGGATCCTATGATGCGGGCTGCCCGTGAAATAGTTTTAAGGGCCATAGACGCCCTCAAGAAAGATGATTTGGAGACCCTCGGGGATTTAATGAATATCAACCACGCCTTGCTTTGCGGGTTAGGAGTTTCGGATGAATCATTAGAGTGGCTTATAAACGCTGCACGAAAAGCTGGCGCCTTAGGTGCAAAATTAACTGGTGCCGGCGGAGGCGGATGCATGATAGCCCTAGCAGAAAATGAAAGGCTTGAACAGGTTTTGGAAGCTATTCAAAGAGCGGGTGGAAGAGCGTTCATAGCAAGGAAAACAGATGAGGGTGTTAGGATTGAGCGAACCTAAACCTACAATTTTGAAAATTGGTGGTTCAGTAATCACGGACAAGAGTAAAGAACTCGATGTGCAAATGCAAGCCATAAACCGTTTAGCAGAGGAAATACGGGAAGCAAATGTTCAAAATTTGATAATAGTTCATGGCGGCGGAAGCTTTGGGCATCATCTTGCACAACGATACGCTATAACAGAAGGATTCAAAAAAGAAACTCAGAGAATTGGTTTTTCAGAAACACATCACGTCATGACTGTGCTTAACGGGCTATTCATGGATGCATTAATATGGCGCAACGTTCCAGCAGTAAGCATCACACCTTCCTCGTGCATAATAACAAAAAATGGCAGAATCCAATGCTTTGAAGATGCACCGTTAAAGATGCTGTTGAAAATGGGTTTCTTACCAGTTCTTTACGGAGATGCAGTCTTAGACACAAAGTTAGGCTTCGCAATACTGTCCGGCGACCAACTGGTTTCAGTGCTTGCCACAAGGTTTAATGCAGAACGCATCATAATAGGTGTTGACGTAGACGGATTGTATGATGTGGATCCGAAAGTTAAGAAAACTGCAAAAAAGTTTACGCATTTAACATTAGAAGAGCTTAAAGAACTTCAGAGCAAACTAGACAAGTCAACGGCTTGGGATGTTACGGGCGGCATGTTCGGCAAGATAGCCGAGCTTTTACCAGCCATAGAGCAGGGAATCCCAGTGACCATTGTGAATGCCGCAAAGCCAAACTATATTTACAAGGCCCTTAAAGGAAAAAAGGTGAAAAGTACCTTAATAGAGAAGGAGTAGAGTTGGCTAAAGAAACAAGAAAGCGTAAAGCAGACCATATCAGAATCTCCCTAAACCAGAATGTTCAAGCAAGAACGACAACAACGGGCTTCGAAGACATCCATTTTATTCACAAGGCTTTGCCAGAAATTGACAAGCATAAAATAGACCTGTCCACAACCGTTTTTAACCACAAGTTTGCCGCACCATTAATTGTAGGCGCCATAACTGGTGGAGCACCGGAATCAACGAAAATAAATGCAACAATAGCTGAAGTCGTGGAAGAGTTAGGTTTAGGAATGGGTGTGGGAAGTCAACGGGCAGCAATAGAGGATAAACAACTTGAAAAAACCTTCGCCATAGCCAGAAAAAAGGCTCCAACGGCCTTCATAATCGCCAACGTCGGCGGAGTACAGCTTGTTAATGGATACAGTCTAAAAGAAGTAAAAAAAGCCGTAGAAATGATTGATGCAGATGCCATTGCAATACACTTAAATTCATTACAAGAGGCTGTTCAACCAGAAGGCCAAACAAACTTTCAAGGAATACTTGAAAAAATAGGTAAGATTGCAAAAGAGCTGAACAAGCCTGTAATTGCAAAGGAAACAGGCGCTGGTATAGCCGCTGAAGAAGCAAAGAAACTTGAAACTGTTGGTGTGAAAGGCATAGACGTAAGCGGAGCAGGCGGCACAAGCTTCGCTGCAGTTGAGTTTTATCGTGCAAAAGGGCGTGGAAACAGTTTCCAACGCAGATTGGGCGATGTTTTCTGGGACTGGGGCATTCCAACAGCAATAAGCATTGTTGAGGTTTCACAAACAGTGAACATTCCAGTTATTGCTTCCGGAGGAATACGCGACGGAGTAGACATGGCTAAGGCTTTAGCCCAAGGTGCAAGCCTCACAAGTCTTTCCCAACCAGTGTTGCGGGCAGCAGTTAAAGGCGTAAAAGAAACAAAAGATACTCTTTCACTTTTAATAGAAGAACTGAGAAATAGCATGTTCCTCGTGGGAGCAGGTTCTGTTCAAACTTTGCGGGAGACTCCACTTGTTATAACGGGTAAAACAGCAGAATGGTTAAGGATGAGGGGTTTCAACATAGAAAACTATGCGCGGAAAGGAAGGAATTAACTTTGGATATTGAAAAATTTCTTGCAGAGAAAGCCGCCTTAATAGACAATGTTATTGAGAAATATATTCCAAGATTTTTCTCGGAGAACGCTGTTCTTTTTAGGATTAATCCGCCACGCTACGCATACAACCTAGAAGCCTTAAACAAAGCGGTTGCCAAGCCCATATGGGAGTTTCTCGACAGAGGCGGAAAACGATGGCGCCCAGCCCTTTTCCTACTAATCTGTGAAGCCCTAGGCAAAAACCCTGAAGATTTCATTGATTTTGCTATCATTCCGGAAGTAATTCACAACGGAACACTGATGATAGATGATATAGAAGACGCATCCGAGTTTCGAAGAGGAAAGCCGTGCACATACAAGATTTACGGCTTAGACATAGCCATAAACGCTGGAAACGCCATGTACTATCTACCACTTTTATCACTAATAGGAAATAGGAAAAAAGTTTCCACGGAAAAACTATGCAAAATCTATGATATTTACGTGCTGGAGATGATTAGCCTAAGCCTTGGTCAAGCAGTGGACATAGCATGGCATAGAGGCTTGGCAGATGCAGACGCAATAGATGAAAAGAACTATCTACAGATGTGCGCCTACAAGACTGGAACCTTGGCGAGGATGGCTGCAAAAATTGCCGCCGTATTGGCGGATGCAAATGATGAACTCGTTGAAAAGCTTGGACATTTCGCTGAAAGCATCGGCGTAGCCTTCCAAATGCAAGACGACATCCTAGATTTAACAAGCACGGAATTTGCAAAAAAGAAAGGCGGACGCGGACAAGACATAACAGAGGGAAAAAGAACTCTAATAGTTATCCATGCCTTGAAGGTTGCAGATGCTAAAGATAGGGAAAGACTTATCGAAATTCTGAAAATGCATACTTCAGACCAGAAACTTAGAGACGAAGCTGTAGCAATAATGCAAAAGTCTGGCTCCATAGAATACGTTAAGCAATTTGCAAGAAAAATTGTTGAAAAAAGCTGGAGAGAAGTTGAAAGGCTTCTGCCAGCTTCAGATGCGAAGGAAAAATTAAACACTTTCGCAAAATTTCTAATTGAAAGAAAAATCTAAACACCATAACAGAGTGTTAACAATTGACATTTGGAAAAGATGCTGAACTTAAGGAACTAATTCGAAAAATCGCTTTGCTAAACGCTATTAGACATGATGGCAAAGCACGAACAGGTCCGGTTATTGGGAAACTTTTGGGTGAAAAACCAGAGTTAAGGGCAAAAGTAAAGGAAATTTCTAGTCTTGTTAGCAATGTTGTTCAGGAAGTTAACAGTCTTTCATTAAACGAACAGAAACGCATTGTTGAGGAGAAATGGCCTGAAACCCTCGTAAAGGAGAAGATTGAGGAGGAAAAACGTCTTCCACCTTTGCCCAACGTGGATAAATATGCCCAAGTTGTTACGCGTTTTTCGCCAAACCCAGACTGTGTTTTACACTTGGGTTCAGCCAGAGCCATAATCTTATGCTACGAGTACACACGCATGTACAAAGGAAAATTCATCCTACGCTTCGAGGACACAGACCCGAAACTGAAAAGACCAGTTTTAGAGTTTTACGACCGTATTAGAGAGGATTTGGCTTGGCTTGAATGCAAACCAGACGAGGAATATATCCAAAGCGACAGAATCCCCATCTATTACGAGTACGCTGAAAAGCTGCTGAAGGACGGCGACGCCTACGTCTGCACATGCCCGCCAAAACTGTTCCGAGAAAAAGTGTTAGCCAGTAAACCATGCGAATGCCGTAATTTGCCGCCAGACGAGCGTCTTGTAAGATGGAAACGCATGCTTGAAGGCGACTACAAGGAAGGAGAAGCCGTAGTCCGCGTAAAAACGGATCTGAACCATCCAAACCCAGCGGTTCGAGACTGGCCAGCGCTCCGCCTTATAGATGCTGAAAAGCATCCACATCCACTGGTTGGAAGCAAATACTATGTCTGGCCTCTATACAATTTCGCATGTGGCATAGACGACCATCTGATGGGTGTGACTCACATAATCAGAGGAAAAGAGCATTTAACAAACATGGTTCGGCAAGGGTTCATGTATAGGTACTTGGGCTGGCAGTATCCAGAAGCCATACACTACGGCAGGCTCAAAATTACTGGGGCTTCCTTAAGTAAGTCAAAAATTGTTCAGGGGGTAAAGGAAGGTATTTATAAAGGTTGGGATGACCCTCGTCTGGCAACATTTGCAGCCTTGAGAAGACGGGGAATAGTGCCTGAAACAATTAAAAAGTTGATGATTGATGTTGGACCGAAAACTTCAGACGTTGTTTTAAGCTGGGAAAATCTTTATGCATATAACCGCAAAATTCTAGACCCAGAGGCAGACAGGTACTTCTTCGTGTACAACCCAATACAATTAACGGTTAAAAACGTCTCGGAAACGTTCAAGGCAAAACTTCGCTTGCATCCAGACTATCCTGAAAAAGGATTCAGAGAATACACAATAATCCCCAAAGGAGACGATAATTCCGTAGTCTTGTGGATTTCAAGAAATGACATAGATGCATTGAAAGTTGAAAAAATGATACGTCTCATGGGCTTATTCAACATAAAAATTGAGAAAGTGAAAGCATATTCTGCTGAAGCATCCTTCATTAGTGAACCCTACGAAGAAGCAAGAAAAACTGGAGCACCATTGATCCATTGGATACCCATCGGAGCTGACATGCCTTGTCAAGTTATTATGCCCGATGCAACAATAGCGGAAGGAATTGCTGAAAGTCTGTGCAAAAGGTTGAAGCCAAACGATCTAATACAATTTGAAAGGTTCGGCTTTGTGAGAGTTGACGAGATTAATATGAAGTTGACAGTTTACTACGCCCACAGATAAATAGGAGAACGGAAAGACATGCGCAAACAAGATAAAATAATCATATGGCCAGCATATTTCGATTCAACAAAAACGAGAAGCGATGGAAGACGAATCCCCAAAAGTTTAGCTGTGTCTTCTCCAAAAATTTCAGAGATAAAGGAAGCCGCGGAAAAACTGGGCTTAGACTATGAACTTGTGTTGGATGCTGGCTATCCGAAAACTCCATGGCTGAAAACCGGCATGCTCCTCGTAACAAAAAAAGAAACAAAGAAACACATAATCAAAAGAATTGCTAAGCAGCTACTGAAAATCCGCAGCGCAACCAAGACAAAATAAGGTTTAACTTATCTTATGTAGCGCACGGCTACTTGCACATCCAGCCATGCTCTACACCAGAGGGTACGATTTAGGAGGCGAAACAGTCACTATGTTATCTCCGCGCAGTATTATTGAGCCGAGCTTTTTAACGTTCCTAGCATCGCTTATATTTTCAGCATCCCTAAGCACCAAGTTTAGATGTTCGTCAAATCCTTCCAGTCTTCCTCTTAGACTTCCTCGGTTTTTTAACCTTACAAGCGCAGTCTTTCCAAGACTTTTTTCAAGAATATCGATAACCTTGTCGCTCATTTTCCAAAGCATCTCTTTTTCGGATCATTCTTCTTTACAAGTTTAAATCACATTAATTTTGTTGGCTTTGAGAGATAACGCTCATTTCTCTTAACTTCTGAACAATCAACAAGAAAACATAATCCCCTTATGCTTCTTAAGCCATGAATATGTCGTTGCAAACACTTAACGATGCATCGCTTTCCATCTCGGCTGACGTAAACAACACGGGCTTTACCGCCACAGACAGGACATACAACGTGATCACCAACATCAACCATTTCTGTCTCACTTTCAATGGATTAAGTAACCTTTAAGCAACCATTTCCCGTGGAGGTTTTCCTATGATCTTTTTAACTCGCTTTAAGACCTCTTCTGAAGGTTTTTTAGGACTAAGGCTCAACTCAACATACCCTTTTGTTGCAGCTTTGTAGATGAGTTTACCGGTATATCCTAATTTAATCGCCAAGTATACAGGAATCGTCCCTTTCAATGTAACCATATGTAATAGCAGCTGATACAGCTTCGTCAAGTTAGGAGGTATGCATTCCAGTGTCCCAAACCACGTGTCAAGAAATTCTAAGCCTTTGACCTTTAACACCAAATACCTTCTTTGATGGACAAAAGAGGTTCTCCGCATTATAATCATTTAAAGTATGTTGAGACTACACCACAACCATCCATTTCGAAACTAGAAGTTACCTTGGATGCAGATCTAATGAGCAAGCTGAAGACGGCTGGCGCTGCAAACAAAACACCATCAGAAATTGCAGAACTTCTCAGACAGCAATTGAGGTAAATCTGGAGGTTTTACATTGCAATGCCTTATTTTCCTCTTTTTTAGTGGCGATACTATTAAGAAAAGCCTAGTCCGTGAGTGTGCGTTCTCCAGTGAAAATCCAAACAGTTGAGGAAAGAAAAGCTCTAATTCTTATTGAATTTAGGGGTTATAAGCTGATAAGACGCGAGGAACAAGAGGACGTCATCAACTTTATGGTTAAACTTCGTGGGGGAAAAAGGCAGTTATTGTGTGCATACTGAACCGCAAAGTAGTAGGAGTAGCGTTTGTTAGAAAACTAAGAAAATTTATGGATGTAATTGGACTTGAAAAAGGAGTTATAGTTGCTAATGCACGATACACTTTTGCTTCTAAAAGAGAAGCAAGGAAATATAGTATAGAGCTAATTCCGAGGCGTTTTCCAGCCTTCAACATTTTTAAACACAAGTTGGTGCCAAAACATGAAATTCTTCTACCAGAAAAAGCAAAAGACCTGTTAGAGAAGCATCATATAAAGCCATATCAACTTCCCCGAATCAAATCATCGGATGTCGCTGTAATTGCAATAGGTCGAAACCCGGAGACATCATCAAGGTTACGAGAAAAAGCCTCACAGCAGGAAAACACATTGCATACAGATTTGTTGCTCCGGGATAATGCATAAATCTGAAAAATTTCAAAATAGATAAGTGAAACATGGGTAATGACATGTTAAAAGACTGGCGTAAACGGAGCAAGCGCGGCTATTTCGTCAGCACATCTTCTGAATATAAATTGTTGCTGAAAGATGAGAGCGTCGAAAAATGGATTTCGAATCTAAAAAAGAAAGCTGGATGGAGAACAACTGTTCCCAGTTTTCTCAGAACCTTATACAAGTTTACTGAATACTCAAGTAAAAGTCCGAACGAGCTGATTGCTATTGCGTCTACTGCTAAAAAACTTGACCAGCCGGAAGAATTGACTTCTGCAACTTCTGTAATCACGGAACTTGTGCAAGGGTTTATAAATGAACTTCTAAGTTCTGGCAAACGAGAAAGAGCAAGACATGTAAGGACATGTCTGAAATCTTTTTTTTAAAAGCGAACGGCATCTCTTTAGAACTTGACAGCATTCCTAGAGTGACCAAAAAAGAAGAGTTTATTCCTAACAAAGAGCAAGTTTATGCTATGGCAGACTATGCTGGTTCTCCTCGAAACCGAGCCATAATCCTGTGTATGTATCAGAGCGGGCTTGGAATAACAGCCTTACGGAATCTTAATTATAGACATGTGAAGGAACAGCTTGAAAAAACAGGATTCCTGTAAGGATTCGCATCACGTCTCGCATTAATAAAAAAGCTTCACGGGTGCCGTTTTATGCTTTTTTTGGAGCTGCGGCTCTCGATTCTTAAGAGCGTATATTAACGAAAGAAGAAGAAAAACTCAAAAAATGAGGGAAAAAGGAGCTAAAGTGAGAGAATTAACGGAAAGCAGTCCCTTATTTGCGTCTGAAGGAAAAAACGTACCCTCTGGAGACAGAATGGCTGTCTCAAGCATCTGGCGCGTCGTTAAAGACTCAGCAGAGCGGACTGGATTGCAAAAAGAAAAGATTCAACCCAATTCTCTAACAAAGGCGTTCGAAGCAGAGTTAAAGAGATCGACTATAGACGAAGAAATTACGAAATATTTGATGGCAAGTCCCATTCAAGGTATAAAATACAACGTCGATGAAGTCGAACAAAAATATTTGATTTGCAACTTTGGTGGATCAAAACTTAGCAAGCTGACAATTGTCAAAGAGTTTGTGCAATCGCTCGGAATAAAAGGGCTTGAAACAAAAATACAAGAAATCCTAACACTTAACCCACAAATGACAGAAATGGAAGCCATAAGATTCATTGTGCGCAAAGAATTTGCATCCTACTCTAAAAAGAATTGAAATGGACATATCACGCGCGAAAGCGCTGCGGAAACCAAACTTCGTAATTTTTCCACTCTTAGAAGGAAATTTCGTTGATTTCATAGTTTAAACTCTTTTTATACATATTTCATAAGTGTAGAGTTGACCTAACTTATCTTTTCTTCGCCAGTTAAAACAGCGTTTATCACCCCGTTTTGTCCTGGACGCGAAGTGACGCGAGCCAATCCCTTGGAAGTTTCTATGATTGCTCCTTTGGTTATTACGCCTCTGCGGTCGTAATCCACATTTGTCGGATTCTCAACGACACGCCTTATCTCAACTTTCTCTGTTTTTCCGCTTTTCGGGTCGGTTACACATGCGTATTTGTCGCTAAAGATTTTGATTTTTATGTTTCCACTTCTTCCTCGTTTAACCTTCCTTTTCGGTTCGCCCAACGTGGTTTCGGTTGGAAACGAGCCTTGCTCAAATTTTCTCTTTGTTCTGTAGGTTCTCTTTCTGCCTCCTGAAGGTTTTTTCTTTTGCAAGTCTCCGTGCCAAACCGACAATTTTCACTTCTCCTTTAGTTGCTAAACTTGAGTGTGGACTATCATCACTATTTAACATATAAACCTATCCATGTTGCCTTTAGAGGTTTTTCACTTTTCTTCGGATGTCATTTCTTGTTGGAAAACTTTCTTTAACTGTCTTTTCATGGTTGAGAGATCATGGCTTAAACCAAAATAGTCAGCGAAATACTCTGTTGTTCTCAGAACAGTTAAGCGTCCCCTTCTTTCACCTACGACTAAACCCATTTCCCTCAGCAGTTTGATGTGACCGTAGACATGATGTCCTCGCACTTCAACAACTCTTTTTTGAGAAACTGGTTGTCTGTAAGCTATGTAGGCAAGCGTTTTTAAGGGACCTGTGGAAAGCAACGGTCTCTTAACAAGTTTTCTAACATGCGGCGTGAATTCAGCCTTTAACTGCAAAACGTATCTTTCATCCTTCAACTCCAAAATCTTAAGGGCCGTATTTCTACTGGCGTATTCTTGCAAAAGCATTTTTGCAAGCTTTCTAGCCTTGTTTTTTGAACGGGTTTTCAAAACCGAACACAATTCTTTAAGGTCTAATGGGCGACCCGCCACATATAATGCAGCCTCCACTAGGGCTAGCTCCCGTTGAGTTTTCTCCACAGCTTGTTTCCGCTGGGAAGCATCATCAAGCTTAAGTGCTTGCTTTTCTACACTCTGCAATGTCTAAATCTCCAACGATTACGTATATCTCTTCGGATTCTTCATCTTGCCATAGTTTTACTCTCCCGTCTTGTGCCAAAAACAGTAGGAGAATGAATGTGCGGATGGCTTCCAGCCGGCTTGTATTTTTTATCAGAGTCGAAAACTCTATTATTCCTGTGCCTTTTACCCTCCGCGAGAGAGAAGCATAGAGTTTTTTCATCTGTAGCTCAATTTCCATCAGGTATATGTCTAGTTGCGGCAGAATCTCTGAGGGAGTTGGAAGGATGGGTTCTGGAATGGTTTTTTCTAGACGAATGAGTTTCTCACCCTTTAAAACGTCATCTAAAACTTCTAGTAAATGCCGTATAGTTGTTGAAGTTAATTCATGTCTGAGAGGTAGAAATAGAGGTGGAGGAAGAAAGTCTTGTAGAGCTTTCGGTGGCGGCGGTGGTTCTTCAAGTTTAAGCAGAAGCTTCGACTTCATCAGATATATGAGAGCTGAAGAGTCGAGGGCTACGCCTGAAGCCCTAAAGTCTATCTGCCCGGTTTTCTCCATTTCTTCGAGAAATGTTGTAAGCAAATATGCGATGTTGATGTTCCAAGGAGTAAGCTTTTCAAGTTTGCGAAACTCGAAGAGAACGTTCCATGGGGGACGTAGATAAAACGGCTTTTTAATGGTTGTAGCCATTAACTTGGCACCTCTAGAAATTTCGCTGAGATAACGTTTGAAACTCCGTTACGCTCATAAACCCCGTAAACTTTCTGTGCTTTATTCACTATCTCAGACTTTAATGTGATGACTATGAACTGGGGTTTCTCCGACTCTTCCAAGAGAAGGTCAGCGAGTTTTGATACGTGGAATGCATCTAAATGTGCATCTATCTCGTCAAGGACGTAGAATGATGCAGGGGTAAACTCCTGCAAAGCGAAAATGAAGGCAACCGCTGCAACTGAACGTTCACCACCGCTGGCTCCGCTCACAACTATTGAAGGCTTATGAGGAAACTGGACAAGCATGTCAATACCGCCTGAGAACGGTTCATCAGGCTTTTCAAGCTTCAATGCAGCGTTTCCACCTTCCGTGAGCTTTAAGAAGTATTTTTGCAGGTTTCGGTTGATTTTCTCAAAGGCTTCCATGAAGACCTTGCGTTTTTTGCGTTCAACTTCATCCATAAACTTTAGGATTACTTGTTTTTCTCTTTCGAGTTCATTCATTCTTAGTGAAAGTTCTTTGTAGCGTGAAATTTGTTCAGCATAATGGGATAGGGCAAGTTGGTTTACTGCGCCTATTCTTTCGAGTTCAAACTGCATCATTCTTATGGATGTTTCGGCTTCTTCAACTTGTTTCGGTGTTACAGCTAATGGTTGTTCATAACCAAATTGTCTAAGCTGGTTTCGATATTGCTCAAGCTGCAGCGAGGATGTTTGGATGTTTAGTTGAAGCTGGTTCAGCAAACGGTCAGCTTGCTCATATTCCGAGTCAAGCTTGCGCAGTTCCTTGTCTATGTCATCTATTTGAACAGTGAATTTTTTGGATTCTCCCCTTGCAGACAAGACAGTCCTAGAGAGTTCAATACGGCTTTTTTCCAGTTCCGATAGCTCCTGTTTTAGCGATTCCCTCTCCTGGAGCGCAACCTCTACTTCCTTCTCAACTCTTCTCAGCTGTTGTTCAACTTTCGCGAGTTGAATTTTTGCATTTTTATATCCAACTCTTAAAACGTTGTCAAATTGTGATTGAAGGGTTGAGATTTCTGTTTGAATTGTGCCAAGTTTCTGCCTTAAAGTGATTATTTCTTCGGCGAGCTTCTCCCTTTTAGTTTCCATTTCTTGAATACGTGTAAGGTCTGTTTTCCGTCTTAGGGCAGCTAGCTCATTCTGAAGTTTTCGCATTTCCTTCTGGATGGAGCTTCTTTCAGCCCTGCGCAGCCACATCCGTGTTTTTTCGTTTCCAATTTCCTTCTCAAGCCGTGTAACAAAACGGTCTACTCGTCTAACATTGGCTTTTGTTCTTTTAACGCTTCTTTTAACTCTGGCTATTTCCCTATCAAGCGTGGTTATAGCCTCTGACAAACGAACAATTTCAACACGAGTTCTATCTATTTCCTCATCAAAAGATGTTACGTCGCTGCCCCTTCTTGAAAGATGCTGTCGGAGAGCATTCACGGCCTCATCAAGGCTTTTGATGGCTGCTTCGCTTGGGATAATAGCAGAAAAGTCTATTGGAGCACGGTAGTAACCACTTTCAATGGCGCCACCTGCCTCGTAGAGGTCTCCGTTGACTGTGACTGCACGGTAGCCTTCACTAGATAAAGTGAAAGCTGTCTTGTCATCTGAAACTATTAATGTGTCGCCGAAAACGAAATGAACTGCCGGCTCATAATTTCTTGCACATTTTATGAAGAATGGGGCTGCACCGTTAACGCCCTCTTTTTTCGGGATTTTTAAGGGCTTGGGGTTTAGTACTCCCTGGACTGGAATTATTTTGATTCTTCCAAGTTTCATTCTTCTTAATGTTTCTGTGCATGTGAAGGCTGCGTCAAAATCCTTTACGATTATTGCGTCAAGCCATCCTGCTGCTGCAGCTTCTATTGCCCGTTTATAGGCTCTATCAACCTTGATTAGGTTGCGTAGTCTGCCATATACACCTAGAATGACACCTAACTCGCCTAGTTCTTCTATGCTTCTCAAGGCTTTCTGTTCCGCAGCCACGTTTTCTGCAAGTTCCCTTTGCGTCACAAACTCTATGACTGCCTCTCGTGCTGATTCAGCTATTTTTCCAGCCTCAGCTATTTCCTTTTCTACGTCTTCTTTTTGTGCGATTCTCCGTTCAAGCACCCGCTCCAAGTTTCTCAGCTGGATTTTCTGTTCCTTCTGC
>JASEET010000020.1 GCA_030019335.1 Candidatus Bathyarchaeia archaeon
AAACTCTTACATGCAGCAGCGAGGGGTGCCAGCAATGTCCAACCGATAAGGACTCCAATAAGGCTGTGAACTAATATGTTTTGGGCAAAAAGTATGTTGGTTATGAATCCTATTGAAAAGGAGATTATACCGATGTATCCTCCTTCCTTCCGTGAACTCCATAGAAGACGGGTAGCACCAAGCGATAAAACTGCACTTGTCAGCATGAAGATTCCCCATAATGGAAACTGTGCGGTCCATCTTACAAGATGTCCACACATGTATTCGCCAACTATTACTTCAAGGGTTGATAAATTGTTGATGAACGCCATCGCCCATGCAACAAACCCTAACATACCAAGAACCGTGTAAACTGCAAATTATATCACCACCAATCTAATTAATGCGTTTCGCATGAAAATGCTTCCTTCTAACAATTCTAATTGATACAATTACAAATAGTCGATTCTAACAATATTAACTTCCTATTCTCGTTGAAAAATTGTGATAAGGGTCGTGTTCCTTGTTGATATTTCTGACTGGTTTCCAAAGCCCTTTTTTACATAAGCGTTTTTTATGATAACTTTGTCGCCTACTTTTAAGCTGATAATCTTGTCTGCATGCCTGCGCCAAGTTGAAACCCATATTCTGCCAGTGTCATCCTTCAGTTCAAAAACGGCGAGGTTCACAACTTCTCCTTTGGATGTTTTCACGTTTCTAAGAATAGGCTTAGTGACAACTTCTCCTTCAACATTAACATGGTTTAGGTCTTCTTTCAAATCAGCTATTTTCAAAAACTCTTCCGCAGGTGCGAGTGCCTCCACGTAGGTTCCTGCGTTAACGTGGATTTCTAAGCCTTTGCTTATTGCTTTTTTCACTTTTGTATTCACCATCTGCAACTTGACGCCTTTCTTTAACGTCTTCTCAAGCTCATCTACCTTTTCGTTCCAAACAACAACTGGTATTTCAGCTGTTTCGTCAGCCAATGTAAATCGCATAACTTTTCCAGAGCTTGAGTCTCGCCTTTTAAAAGTGGAGACTGAAAACAGTTCTTTAACAATGCCTGTTATGTTTACTTTTTTGTTTTTGCGTGTTTTGGTGATCTCTCCAATTTTTGTTACAAATTTGCCGATTGTGGGGTAATCTTTTGCTTCGATATTCTTTGGATTAATTTCGATTTCACTCCTATCTCCAATGTGTAACTCAACTCGCCCACTGCGGTTTTCTCTCGTGTACCCATGAGAAAAGCGGATTATTTGTCCAACCTTTAACTTGTCAGATTCCATGAGGTCTGCCTTATCATTCCACAAAACAACCCGTAAAATATCATTTTTGTCAGCAATAAGCAAACTTGCAACTTTCCCGCTTTTATTCCCTTCAAAAGTTTTGGGAGGGAAAACTGCAACAACCCGCCCAACAACGGTAACATCGCTTAAACCAGGAACCAAATCCCCAAGTGAAAGCGTAGGCGTTGGAGTCTCTCTTGGAATTTCCACACCAAGCTCAGCTGCAATCATCCGCAAAAGAATCTCGTCTGAAATAAAACCGTCCGTTTTCCTTTTTTCTCTCTCCAATCTTCCCAAAATCTCTTCTCTCGAAATTTCCGGATGCCTCGAAAGGATTTGCTCAATTATCTTTTCAGTCGCCATTTAACTTCAATACCGCTGAAGATGAGGAAGAATGGATGCTATAAAGTTTATTAAAAGCTGTTAGCGACTTGTAAAATGTATCAAGAAAGGAGCTTGAAATAGGCGATGGATGCAGGGACGCTTTATGGTTTAGGCATTATCTTAATATTCGCTGGAATGCTTGTCATCTTAGTTGCAATCATTTTGCTCTTCCTCTCAAGTGTTAAGGGAGAGGGAAAGGTCAGGGGTGGCGGAGCCATAATAATTGGGCCTTTTCCAATAATTTTTGGAACGGATAAAGAATCAGTTAAAACGGTTTTGTTGCTCTCGATAATACTTGTAGTGCTTCTTGCAATAGTAATGGTGATGTTTTACTTAATATTCAGATAAGGAGAGAACGTTCATGACGACAATCTACGGAAAAATTGCAAATTGTGCAAATGGTGAGTCAAACGTATTTAGAAAATTCTTGATATTATTTATCATAGGATTTTTCATAATTTTTACAGGCATCATGATTTTGATGGTTGCTGCAGTGCTTTCCGGTGACTCAGTAAATTTCGGCGCCCTTATATTTATAGGACCTTTTCCCATAGTTGTAGGCGCTGGACCTGAAGCGGCGTTGATGGTTTTATTTGCTATAATTCTTGGAGTTTTAGGCATCATAATGTTTCTGATATTGCGTAGAGAAATGAAAAAGAGCACGGCTTAAGCTTTTTCAGCTTGTCTTTTCCTCTTTACCGTATAGCATGTATAGGAATATTAAAACCAATGCGACGAATGTTGCTGTCATAAGGATGTACTTGAGTATTTCAAAGTATGCTCCTATATCCATTGAAGTTTTCTCCTTTTACCCTTTATTTTACAGTTTAAATATTTAAGGCATAGGGTTTTTCCATTCTGTCATTAATGAATCGTAAAGTTCGTCGCGTTCTTCTAGGGTTTCATACCATTCTAAGATGTTGGCTATTTTCTGCGCGATGAGATGATAGCATAAGTGCACTTCTCTATCCATGACGCGAAAGTAAAAGTCGTCGCATGGGCAGAATTCGGCTTCAGGCATTAGGAGGTAGTCCCGTTCTTTTCCAACAACAATCCAGACGATTCTACCGCTTGGCTTAAAAACATACTTTTTTACACGATTTTCTTTTAAGGCTTCGAAAGCCTTTGTGAACCGTTGACCGAAAATTTCATACAGTTTTGTAAGGTTTTTACCTGTTAATTTGCCTTCGGCTTTTGCTTCTTTGCATATAGCGTTTAGCGTGTCGATTTCTGAGTTTTCGTCCATGCATGCACGGGCTCTTCGGAGAGAGTTGACTGAACTGAAAGGGATGATGCATATTAGTCTATGCCTATTGGTTCGCCTTTTGGTTTCTTTTCCTCTTTGATTTTTGGTAACGTAATTTCTAAAACACCGTTTTTATACTGTGTTTTTGTCTCTTTAACTTTCACTTTTGCTGGTAATGTAATTTCTTTGTAGTATTTGCGTTGTGGAGTATCAACTGACATTGTTAGTGTGTTCTCTGTTCCGTGCAGTTTTATGTCGTTTTTCTCTACGCCGGGTAGTTCTGCCACGATGTGAATCTCTCCGTCTGTTTCGATGATGTCCACAAGCGGTTCACGCTCTTCTTTTACTCGTGGTCCAAAACGGCTTGGCTTAACGTTTCCAAACTCGCGAATTTCAGGTTTTCCGTCAGGACCTATTTTTACGCTGTATCCGTATACGAAGGGGCCCCATTCGCGTACGGTTGTGCCGTCTGGGAGTTTGCGTTCTCTGACATAGTCTTTTGGGACTCGGGAGGTGAATGTTTTGAATTCTTCTTCCATCATTTTTTCCATTTCACGGAACATTCGGTCGATGTCTTCGAAGAACCAGCTTCTAAAGAACGGGTAACGTCTCCTTCTAAACCATTCTGGGTAATCTTCTGGCATCTTTTCACCTTATTAGTGTGAAGGAGCTATCATCTATAAATTTTATGCTGAAATACTGCTAACTTAAAATTCTGAGTTGATTTAAGGTTCCAAGGAATGTTCCGTCCAGAAGATAAGTTTCTGCGTTTTCCACGTCTACAGCTTCTGAGCGGAGAACGGGTCCCACAATCCTTTTAGTTTTCGCATTCTCACCAAGTTTTCTCTCGTTTAGCGGTTTTCCTCCCAGAAAATCGTTGAAAGAAGGCATTATGAAAAGCTGTGAGGTTTTTGGCTTAATTTTGTAATGTTTCCATAGAGTTTCTTCGGGGTTCTTCTCGATTTTTACTTTATATTTTTGCAGTAAGACTTTGGTTAGTTGGGTTTTATCGCAGCTTGCTTTCACCCAGACTTGGCTTGTTATTCTGAACCCTGCAGGGTCTCGGAAGGCTACAACGGGATGGATGTGCCCCATTATCAATGTTTTGCATTTTAGAAGGGTTGGTGATGGCCATCGGTGTCCATGGAAAAAGCCGACTTCGCCAAGTGTTATGCCGGTTGCTGGCAAGATTTTTATGTTTTCGGGTAGTAGTGGTTCGAGGTTTCCATCATGGTTACCACGGATTATGTGTATTTCTTGTATTTGCTTTTTCAGTTCATTAAAGAAGTCTGGTATGTCTTGCCATTCGCCTATTTCTGCGGTTGCAACAGTGTGTTTTACATCGCCTAAAATGAGTAGTTTTTCCGGTTTACATGCGGATATGAGGCTTTTCAGTTTTTGCAGAAGTTTCGGCGCTTGGGTTGGAACGTGTATGCCCCTTTGTGAGAGAGCTATCTCCCAGCCTATATGCAGGTCTGCTATCACTAGCGTTCTTGCTTTTCGCGCTTTTAGTAGTGCGGCTGGGTATGGCGTTAGTGGCGTTATCATTTTTTTTCCTTTTCAAGTTTTATTAGGTCGAGTATGGTTTTGTGGATTTTTTGGTTTGCTGCTATGAAGGCTACTTTTTGTTTCGGATCAAGCTTAACGTTTAGCGGTTTTCCCTCTGGCGTTGTTATTTTTGCTCCTGCCTCTTCTATTATTAGGCATGCGGCTACCATGTCTGTTGTGCGGAGTTTTCCGCGTATGTCTATGAAGGCGTCTGTTGTGCCGTCTGCCACGTAACACAGTTCCAGAGCGTTTGCTCCCAGATGACGTATGTGTTTTGTTTTTTGGATTAGGCCTGTTAGTTTTGGGGCTATTTCTGGGATTTTGTAGGTGTTTAGGTCTATGCCTATCACCGCATCTTCTAGTGATGTAGTATTCAATGGAGTTATTTTCTGGTTGTTGCGGTAGGCTCCTTTTCCTTTCTGTGCAGTATAGGTTATGTCATGAGCTAAGTCTGCCACCAGCGCTGTATGTATGGTGTTTAACGTTGGCTTTGTGGATACGGCGATTGAAGTTGCGTAGAAGGGTATGCCTCTCATGAGGTTTGTTGTGCCGTCTATCGGGTCTGCTGTCACGTAATGCTTATGGGGGTTTTCGCCATATTCTTTTATGCCGGATTCTTCACTTATGAGTGTAAAGGAGATTTTTTGATTTTTTATTGTGTTTATTATTGCGTTTTCTGCTACGAGGTCTATCTGTTTTAAAGGGTCGCCGCCAGCTCCTATGCCCAAGTTTGGCTGCGGTTGGCTTGGCGTTTTTAGGAGCGGGCTAATATGTTCTTGCATGTTGTTTTTGCATTGGATAAGAATGCTTAGCCAGTTGATTTGCTTTGTCACTTGCTGGTTTTCTCCATTTTGTTACATATTAAGAAACGTTTACTAAAATTTTCTTACAAGTGTTTGGACGACTTAATTTCTGAAGGTGTTACCACATGAAGCCTTGGTATTCGCTGAAAATGCTGCTTATTATGAGTGAGAACTGTAAAACCATTACTAACAGCTACGCATCCGATGAAAAGGTCTCTCACGCCTATACTTTGTCCTTCCGATTCAAGTTCAGCCAATACCTGACCAGCCGTCTCCGCAGAACCTTCATCAACCGTCAAAAGCTCAAGAGTTGAAAGAAGCCCCTTCACCGAAGCAAGATTGCGCTGAACATCCTTCGACTTGTATGCTCCATAATAAACCTCAAAAGCATTTATGGTTGTTGTTGCAAGCTTCGTCTCAGCTTCGAGTTCCCGAATAAGCTCAGCTTCTTCCCTCTTGTTTCGTAAGACCCCGATGAGAATTGTTGAGTCAAGAATCACTCTCTTTGTAACTTCCAACGAGACCACGCCTCCCTTAGGCTTTTAAGAATCTCTGCTTCCTCCTGATCACTCATGCTCCAAGCTCCAGCAAAATCACTCAGCCTCAATTTCCTTTCCTTTAGCAAATATTCCATGGCTTCATCCAGAGAAACCCGACGCTTCAACTTCATCTGAAGCTCACCTGCGATTTCACAAAGCCTTGCGTATGTCTCCTTACTGATCTTAACCGTTTTAACCTCGGTCAGTGAACTACCCCCCTACAAGTAGGGAGGTTTCCAGCGTTAGATAAGGCTTTTCGCTGTTATCTGCATCTGCTGGTTCAGGGGGTTCACGTCTCCCCCAAACTCCTCTGACTTTGGTTTAGCCTTTTGTCCAAGGAGTCTTTTCGCTATGTTTATTGAGGCGTTGAGGTCTCTGCTGTACACCATTCCACAAACCGAACATCGGTAAACCTCTCCGTTCAATAATTTCTTAACGTTTCCGCATCGGTGGCAGGTCTTCGATGTGTTTTTGGCTTTCACATAGGTTACGGGTATCCCCCGCCACAGAGCCTTGTACTCGATGAATTGTTGAAGTTGTCTGAATGGAAGCGTGTGGAGTCTACGATTCATCTTCTTTCCATAATGAATACTGTTTCTCATTTTTGTCAGGTCTTCCATAGCAATGATGGGGTTCTCGAATTCTTTAACGTATTCAACGATTTCGTTAGCCAGCTTATGAAGTTCTTGATTAACTTGTCTACGCTCTCTGCCCTGAAGCCTCTTAACTATGTCAAGCTTATTTTTTTGCTGAAGGTTGGCTCTGACCTGGGAGTTTTTCCATCGCAGTTGTTTAAGTTTCGAGCCTCTCCAAAACTTTGCTTTCCTCGGCTTATCCTTGAAGGCTACTGCAACGGCAAGGTTGTTCTCACCAACATCGATACCTATCACTGTTTCAGGTTCTTCGAAGAAAACTGTCTTTTTAACCACGAAGTGAGCGTACCATTTGCCCTTTCGCTTAACCATCTCCACAGTGGCGAATTGAAGCTTGCCCTGGAAAGCATCCTCTATTAGTTGTCTCTGGCGTTCACCGAACACTACGGGGAGGCTGACTCTTCGTCCATGATTCAATTTTAGGCTAAGCCAATACGGTGTCAGAACGTTAGTTGTCTTGCTGAAGCTGTAGCATCTACTATCAAAACGTACGGAAATTCTCTTCAGAACCAGAACACTGTCTTCCTTTCTGTTCTCTTCAAAACTCTTCAAGATTTCACCCGCTTTGTCTCTGGCGTTCTGGATCAAAGCTGTTGGAAGCCTGAACATAGCCTTAGCTTCTTCATAAGAAGATTGGTTATGTCGTCTAGAAGTGTCTTTGAGTTTGACATAGAACCTGACAGCTCGCATAAACTCTAATAAGCATCTGTTTAATGCTAGAATTTTCTGTGCATTAGGCTTGAAAACCTTTCCTACAACACATATCGGAACATCCACTTCAAGGAACATCCTCAAAAAATTCTCTTGAAAAAAACTATTTAAACCTTTTACGCCGATTCATCCACCCATTAAAATGGGTGGGCTTCTCGGCATTCTTTCTAAATCACCAAGTAGAAAAAGTGTAATTCTACATTTAACACTTTCGCTTTAACGAAAAACATGAATCCAAAACCATACAATAGTGTAAGAGTCTCAGCACATATAAAACTAGCTCTGCACAATCTTCTAGAAAAAGATTCTGAAAAACAACCTCATAAGACATTTAAACAAACAAGAAAGAACAATAATATCTGCGGAGGGCATATTAACGACAACGAAAATTGCAGAAATCCTAGAGATGCTCAACGACGGAGAATGGCATATGCTAGAGGAAATACGACAAAAAACAAGAATGGACGACAATCAAATCCAGTCAGTAATAGAGTTTCTAAAGGCATACAATTTTATAGTGATGGATGCAGCGAAAAAGAAGATGAAACTTGACGAAACCGTTCGAAAATTCTTGGCTCACACAACTACTTCATAAGTGCCGTCAAGTTTTTATAAGCCTTCAAAAATTTCCTACCTTTATCGGTGGCCTTGAACAAGCCAGGGTTAGAATCACCGCTTGGAGCAACAACTTGTAGAAGTTCTTTCTTGAGCATAAAGTGCAAATAGTACTTCAACTGTCTGAAGCTTAAATTACATCTGTACATTAAATAAGTTTTCTTAACCCCGCCGTAAGAAGCAACTAAAATATCTGCAATAATATCTAAACGTCCACGGTGGCTACTACTACCTCGTTTCTTGGTTTGAACCAACAAACTGATCAACTCAGCCCTTAAAGGCTGCTAAACTGCCCTTTTCTCCCAAGAATACCAATGAAAACACTGATTTAAACGTTCTGAAAAGTGAAATTGAAAGACAAAAACGAAGTAGGAATTATCAATTTTGCCCTAAAGCACGTGCAGTTTCCTCAAGACTTTTTCGCTGTCGGCGTTTTTCTCCATGAAAACGCTTATTTTATTTTCATTAATCGTCAAGGAAAGCATTTTGGTATCTTTGCCTTCAACAACCGTGTTTTTAATTTCACCTAAGTTGAAAAGTTCTGAAAGTTCTTCGCTTGCGTCAAATGCTGAGGATGAGAGAATGGCGTAGTCAATTATTTTTGTTGGGTCTTTAAGGTCTATTGCTGCGGAAGTGGAGTTTCTTAGGATATAGCCTATAACACCATTGTAGGTTTTGATTTCTTCGAGTCTTGCGCGTAAATCGTTTACAGGTGTTGCTTCAAGAGCCGCGGGTTCAATAACGGCTGCAACCTCTTGAATGCTTTTCTTTTTCCTAGCCATAACTTGTAGCTTCCATTACTCAACTACTGGTTTAACCCTCACGGGTTCACCTTTCTTAATTTCGAGGTCAAGCAGTATCTTCTCGGGCATCTGTATGATTCCTTTTCTTTTGGAATCTTTTATAGGCTTGACTTTGTATTGCATTGTCTTTCCCTCAAAGGTTTCAATTTCAACCTTCTTAATTTTTTTACGATTGTACGTTTCTTGCCACTGCGATAATGTTTCGTAGTCAATTCGTACTGTGTCAGACCACCGTGCGTACAATAGTAAACCACCGAGGTCTTCAACTATTAACTGATTTGCCGAGGGTTCCAGAGGTGGTAGTTCAGGCTCGATTTCAGGCTCTAAGGTTTCTTTAGGCTCTTCGGATTCTTTGACTATTGGAATTTCAGGTTGGGGCTGTTTGCTTTTGAGGGGGGCAGGGTGAATTTTCTCTAGCAGTCTCAGAGCTGTTGGAATTAGAACGCGTGTTACGGTGTTTACATACTTCATATCCGCTTTTCTGGAAGTAACGGTGACAAGGTAAAGGTCGTTTACGCAGGAAATGTTTGCTCTGCCCTTGCTGCCCTCAAAGGTTACGCCTCCTACGCCGCCTATGGCTTCAGCCTTTTCTAGTATACCGTGGAAGGCGTTTGCAACACGCACCATTGCTTTCTCAGGCGTTGCTTCGTCTCCAGCTATGATTTCGCCGTCTTTTCTGAACATGAAGGAGTTTTTAATGTCTGGGCATATGTTTCGGACTTCGTTTAAGGCGTTTTTTAGGGCAAAGGAGTAGATTTCCGTATCCATATTCTTTGCTTCCGTGCGCTGTTCTTAAGACAGTTTGAAGAGTATGCGATCTGGGACGCCGTTGTTTTCCACAACAATGTATTTTAGACCTTCGGTGTCTCCAAGCTGGTCCAGCCATTTTAGTGCTTCACGGGTTTTTTGCAGTACCAGAAGTTTTTCTTGGTGGCTTCTTACAACTTCTTCTATTGCTGTTAGTTCATGGAATGGGTTGGCGTCTAAAACTATGTTCAGGGTGCCTACTGTGATTTCTCCTAGGTTTTGGCTTACAGCCTTTTTGCCCGCTAGTTTCATGACGACTTCTCGGACTCTCTTTGACTTTTCAGCTAGGATTCTAATGTCGTCTAGTCGGCGTAGGTACTCGCCCAATACGCTTTTTGTATCAGATATTTTCTTTTCTAGAGTTTCAGCTATATCTTCTGCTGAAGTGTATTCTTTTATTTCTACTACCATTTTTATTGTACCTCCAAAGAGGAAATAGAGGGAATGTAGAGAGGCTTTCTTCACCCTACCCCCAATCTCAAACTTGCGTTTTCTACTTACCTGCTATGGCGCAGTATAGCTGGACGGATATCTGTTACCAGCCGTTGTGTAAAACGCAAACTCGTATTTAGTCCCTGATGTGAAGTTTCCACTCACAACAATGTACTCTGATACGCCTGGATTCAATGTTATACTTGTCGGGTTCATAGTAGCAGTTACGTCATTCACTTTAACCGAACTTATCGTTAAAGCTGCAGTTCCTGTATTCTTCACGTTAAGCGTCACGTTTGTATATGTAGGTGCGGTCCCATTCCATGTAGGCGGAGAGATTATCTTTAGCTCTTCTGATTTCATGAATGTAAATGTTAGGGCTCCCATCCATGCTGCTACGGCTATGCTGACTGCGACTGTTACTGCGATGAGTATGATTGATGCCACTACGGGGCTTAGGGCTTTCTTACTCTTCAACATTTTCATTTTCTTTTTATCCCTCCTTTTGGGTTTCACGTGTATTATAGTGGAATTGACTGATTTAAATCTTACGACTTAATACACCATATTAATCATTTGTAAAACAAAACTACAAAACATCAACAACCAACAACCAGCCTAACAACTACAAAACATCAAAAACGAAACCGTACAACAACACCCAAACATTATCCCCAGAAGGCTTAACACGTGAGCAGGAAATCCACATCCTTTATTAGGGGTGGGATGAAAGCGAATATCTATATGTCGGCGTCTCATATAATTGATTATATGCCGAGAGGATATATATCGTCTCAAACTTGCGTCCACTTTATGAATTACCATTTCGTCTGTGTCCGAAGCATAGAAGACCAGTTTTAGTGAGGAAAGTAAAAGAGAGGCTTGACGAGTTGATAAAAAAGAAAGTAGAAAAGTTAGGATGCAAAGTTATAGCCCTCAATATCGGGGAAGATCATGTTCACTCTATGGACAAGAAGCTATTTTGTCTCAACGCACGGGCACGCTTCAGATGAAACTATACAAAAATACATAGAAGAGCAAAAGGGGATGTAGGTGCAAACAACCTACAAGTTTAGGCTCTATCCGATGAAAGAACAAGAAGGAAAGTTGCTTGAAACTTTAGAGCTATGCAGGCAAACTTACAACCATTTCTTATCTCAATTGAACAACAAGGATAAGATGCGTAGCAGATTAGAGTTGCAAGCTCAGCTTCCAAAACTGAAAACGGAAAAGCCTGAACTGAATAAAGTTTACTCTAAAGTTTTGCAGATGTACAGAAGGTCGTTGGAATCGACATGGGAATAAATCACTTCCTAACCGACAGCGTGGGGAGACAAGTAGAGAATCCGAGATTTTACCAAAAGACTCTGTGGAGAATAAAGATGGTTCAACACTGCTTATGCAAGAAGCGCAAAGGTTCTGAGAACAGAGAAAAGCAGAGGCTGAAGCTCGCTAAATTATGCGAAAAATTAGTAAACCAAAGAGATGATTTTCTACATAAGCTCTCTCACTTTTATGTTAACAGTTATGACGTAATTTGTGTTGAAGATTTGAACATAAAGGGCATGGTTAGAAACCATAAGTTAGCTGGGAAGATACTCGACGCCTCTTGGGGCAAATTCCTCCAAATGCTACACTACAAAGCTGAAAACGCTGGTGGTGTAGTGGTGAAGGTGAATCCAAGAGGCACAAGTAGAGAATATAAACATGGAGAGTTAGACCGAGATTACAACGCCTCTCTAAACATACTTGAGAGAGGCTTATCGGGAATGGGACAGCCCTATGAGCCTGTGGAGATAGCGCCTCTACCGAGAGCTATCTCGGCAAGCACCATCGTTGAAGCAGGAAGCCCACAACCCTTCAGGGGTGGGTAGTTCACACACCTAACTTGTCAAAAAACTCCAGCAGAAGCTTCGCAACTTTCTCGCCGAACTTCGTCGCTACATAATACTTCTTTAAGGGGTCAATGTACTTACTCTCAGCCAAGCCCAAACTCTCAATCTCAATCATCCTAGCCCTAAAAGTGCCATCGCTCAAAGTTAAACCATTCGCACGCATAAACTCTTTAGCCTCCTTCCATTTCCCACGGTTCATGTGAAGTAGAAAAATGCAGTCTATGGCATGGTCTTTCTCAAGCATAGCCTTAATAAGCGCCAACTTCGAGTCTGTCAATATGTGCCTAATCTTCTCCTCTTCTCCACTCTTCACCATTACCCATTCAACCCTTCATTTCTGCTTTCTGATTATAGCGTAATCCCTTTAAAAGATTTAACCTATATTACGATTCGTGACATGATATGAGGAAATGTAAATTAATTTTTAAGCACTATTTTTTCTTTCGGCATAAGGTTTCGCAAGTTTTATTTAGTATTCCCACCCCTACTAAGTAGGGGTACCCCCCTACTTGTACTTCGACCCGAGACCAAAAACTAAGAGAGAAGACTTATTCAACAGAGAAAAAGAACTCAAACAATTCCAAAAGGTGCTATCTTACACTGTAATAATCCTCGTTACAGGGCTACGCCGGACAGGCAAGACATCCTTCGTTGATGTGGCACTATCTGAAACCGACCACCCCCATATCTTCTTAGACATGCGAGACCTCCCAATAATCCCCTCCCGCGTCCAAATACTCCGCAAAATAGAAACAGCCTTCAACAAACTATCCAAAAAATGGACGCCTCTATTAGACGCTCTGAAACATGTCAAAGGCGTCAGCATCGCTGGTAGCTCCATAACCTTTCAATGGGGTAAGGAGGGCGTCGACTTAGCCGAATTATTCGACAAAATAGATTCTTGGGCCAAAAGCCACAACAAACGTTTCCTAATAGCCTTCGATGAAGCCCAACTCATCCGGGGAGATAAAGACATACTAAAACTCTTTGCAAGAATAG
>JASEET010000021.1 GCA_030019335.1 Candidatus Bathyarchaeia archaeon
GTTATAGTCGGTATATTGGCCTGGATTATTTCTTACCAACTAATCAAACGTAAAATCCGAAAAGATTTACTGAAAGAGCAAAAGCAAGCAGATAAAGAAACCGCTTAGTAACTTCTCTTCACCTGCTTAGGACCTCCGCGTTTGACCTAGCTTCGCTACCGCTGCACACAATAACAAAACTTTAGAATCTTTCTTATTAATTATTTCCCAGAACTTTCTGAGCAGTCTTTAACTTGCATGTTTGGATGAATTCTTTAGCAGAAACATGGAATAATACATGGTAAAGTTTATTAGAGAGCTGTGTAGTTACGTTTCTAGCTCTTGAAAATAGTGGAGACCGATTTTTCGAGTTGGATGACCCAACAGTCGGAGGAAATTAAAAGTTTGAGAAAACCCGCATCACATAATCTCATCCATGTATGTTTAAATGTAAAATTGCGGGGGTTGGTTAAAATTGGCTGAAATTTCAAAAGAGGATACGCATCTTCTGTTAAAATCGTTCTTTAAAGAGAAAGGCTTAGTTCGCCAGCATTTAGACTCCTACAACGAGTTCATAGACCACGGCATCCAAGAAGTGATAGATGAAATAGGTGAAATTCCGATAGAAGTTCCCGAATACCCATACAAGGTGAAGCTGGGTCAAGTTTGGATAATAGACCCGCAGACAAGGATAACAGGTCCATACATGACAGAGGTGGATGGCGTAAAACATGAAATCTATCCTATGGAGGCTAGGCTCAGAAGTCTAACGTATGCTGCTCCAATAGCCATTGAAATGACCCCTGTGATAGACGAAAGAGAACAAGACACAGAACTCGTCTATATCGGAAATATTCCAGTGATGCTAAAATCAAAATTATGCTTCCTATCACAGCTTTCAAGGGAAGAACTAATAGCTTGTGGAGAAGACCCTGATGACCCTGGCGGCTACTTTATAGTGAACGGCTCAGAACGTGTAATAGTAGCCATGGAAGACTTAGCCCCGAACCGCATAATAGTGGACATAGACGAAAAAGGAGCAAAACCAGTATACCAAGCAAAAATATTCTCCACAACTGTGGGTTTCAGAGCAAGAATAGAATTGAAAATGAAGTCTGACGGAGCCATATACGTTTCAATGCCCGGTGTGCCCACGGAAATCCCGTTCGTTATATTAATGCGTGCTTTAGGCTTAGAGTCGGACAAGGAAATAGCTGAAGCGGTTTCTCTGGAAAAGGAAATACAAAGCGAGTTAGAACTTTCATTTGAAAAAGCCGTAGGCGTAGACGCAGTAAGGGATGCAACTCTCTTCATCGGAAATCGAGTCGCCCACGGCCAAGTCGAAGAATACCGCATACAAAAAGCCGAAACAGTGATGGACAAAAACTTCCTACCCCACATAGGCAGAACAAACCAGAGCAGAAGAGACAAAGCCCTATTCTTAGGCGAAATGGCTTGCAGAGTAATTGAACTAAAATTTGGAAGGAGAAAACCAGACGACAAAGACCACTTCAAAAACAAACGGTTAAGACTGGCAGGTCCTCTCCTTGCAGACCTATTCAGAGTAGCCTTCAGAAACCTCTGCAGAGACATAAAATACCAGCTTGAACGCATAGGTGTAAAAGGTCCAATAATAACGGTTTCAGTAGCGGTTCGCCCAGGAATAGTGACGGAAAGGCTTCAACATGCACTTGCAACTGGAAACTGGGGAAGGGGAAGAGTTGGCATAACTCAACTTCTAGACAGAACAAACCACATTTCCATGCTGAGCCACCTACGCAGATTGCAATCACCATTAAGCAGAAGTCAACCAAACTTCGAAGCAAGAGACTTACACCCAACTCATTGGGGTCGACTATGCCCAAATGAAACACCAGAAGGCTCAAACTGCGGACTAGTCAAAAACCTAGCCTTATCAGCATGCATCTCGGTAGGCGTAAACCCAGAGAAAATAAGGCAACTAATCTACAGCATGGGCGTGATACCTGTATATGAAGCAAACGAAACCCTAAGGCGTTCAGGAGCGAAAGTATTCATCAACGGGAACATCATCGGGTATTGCGCTTCTCCAGAAGAACTGACACGAGAATTTAGGGAAAAACGGAGAAAAGGGGAAATCTCAACCGAAGTCAACATATCATGTTTCTCAAAAATCCACGGTGAAAGAGAAGAAATATACGTTAACTGCGATGAGGGAAGAGTTAGACGAGCCCTTATAATAGTTGAAAACGGCGTCCCCAAAATCCAACCAGAACACGTTGAAAAAATAGTTTCCGGAGAATGGTCATGGGAAGACCTTGTTAAGAACGGCATAATTGAATATTTGGACGCTGAAGAAGAGGAAAACGCCTATGTATCCGTAAACCTTGAAGAGGTAACTCCGGAACATACACACATGGAAATTGCAACATACACAATCCTTGGAATCTGCGCATCCACAATACCATACGCAGAACATAACCAGTCGCCACGGAACTCCTATCAAGCCGCAATGGCAAAACAAGCATTAGGAGTTTACGCGACAAACTTTCAGCAACGTGTAGACTCAAGGTCACATATTTTACATTACCCACAAGTACCCCTAGTGAAAACTGCATTAATGGAGATGATGGGCTATAAACTCCGCCCCTCAGGACAAAACTGCATAGTAGCCGTGCTCTCCTTCGAAGGCTATAACATGGAAGACGCCCTAATATTCAACAAAGCCTCAATAGAAAGAGGCTTAGGGCGCTCAACCTTCTACAGAATATACGAAGCAGAATGCCGCCAATACTTAGGCGGACTAAAAGACAAATTCCTTATACCTGAACCCGGAATGAGAGGATATCGAGGAGAACAATACTATAGACTGCTTGAACCAGATGGAATAATAAGCTTAGAAGCACAAATCTCAGGCGGAGACGTGCTCATCGGCAGAACAAGCCCACCAAGATTCCTTGAAGAATACAAAGAGTTTGAGGTTAGGGGCCCCTCAATGCGCGACACATCCGTAGATATGCGCCCCTCAGAGACAGGGATTGTTGACGCAGTTTTCATAACGGAATCAGGAGAGGGAAGCAAACTTGTCAAGGTTAGAGCCCGCGACCAGCGAGTCCCAGAGTTGGGAGACAAATTCGCCTCCCGTCACGGACAAAAAGGAGTTATAGGTCTCATAGTTCCACAAGAGGATATGCCCTTCACAGAGGACGGCATAGTTCCAGACATAATAATTAATCCCCACGCTATTCCATCAAGAATGACTATTGGACAATTTATTGAGTCAATAGCTGGAAAAGTTGCTGCTATAAGAGGAAAACCAGTTGATGGAACACCCTTCTCAAATGAAAGTTCAGAAGAACTCAGAAAAGCCCTAGTTAAGCTTGGATTCAGTCATACAGGCAGAGAAGTTTTTTACAGCGGTGTAACAGGTGAGAAATTCGTTGCAGACATGTTTGTTGGAATTGTGTACTATCAGAAACTGCACCACATGGTTGCGGATAAAATACACGCAAGGGCACGGGGGCAAGTGCAAATGCTTACAAGGCAACCCACAGAGGGAAGGGCCAGAGGTGGAGGTCTTAGATTCGGTGAAATGGAGCGTGACTGCATCATAGGACATGGAGCGGCGATGCTGCTTCGCGATAGGTTATTGGAAGAATCAGACAAATACACGTTATACGTCTGTGAAAACTGTGGTTACATAGCCTATTATGACATGAAACAGAGAAAATACGTGTGCAGAATCTGCGGGGATAACGCCCGAATCGTCCCAGTGGTAGTTTCTTACGCTTTCAAGCTTCTTCTACAGGAGTTGATGAGTCTTTGTGTAGCGCCTAAATTAAAGCTTAAGGAGAAGGCGTAATATGGCAGTGGAAGAAGTAGTCCATAAAGTTGTTGACGAAATCGGTTTCGGTTTGTTCTCACCGCAAGAAATCCGCAAACTTTCCGTGGTGGAGATTCAAACTCCAGACACCTACGATGAAGACGGTGCTCCCATCACCACAGGATTAATGGATGGTAGACTTGGAACCCTTGAACCAAGACAAAGATGCAAAACATGCGGCAACACTGCCATTCGCTGTCCAGGCCACTTCGGCCACATCGAACTTGCAGTCCCAATAATACACATTGAATTTACAAAAATAATATATAACCTTTTAAGGGCAACATGCCGAAACTGCGGACGAATATCACTTCCCGATGATAGAATAAAAAAGGTTCGAGCCAGAATTGATAGAAACACTCAACTCTTAGGAACAGTTCCAGACGAGATTTACAAGGAAATTATACACGAGACTATAAAAACGAAACAGTGTCCCCATTGTGGAGCAATCCAATATAAAATATCTTTTGAAAAGCCAACGAAATTCAGTGAAGAAATTCCAGAGAGCGGCTCACAACCATTAACGCCAAGCATGGTCAGAGAAAGAATGGAACGTATACCAGATGAAGATCTCGAACTTTTAGGATTCAATCCGGAAGCCGCACGCCCAGAATGGATGGTTCTCCAAGTTCTGCCAGTTCCGCCAGTATATGTCCGTCCGTCAATCACGTTAGAACGGGGCATCCGTTCAGAAGACGATCTAACCCATAAACTGGTAGACATAATCCGCATCAACCAGAGGCTAAAGGAAAACATGGATGCTGGAGCCCCAACACTCATAATTCAAGACTTATCAGAACTTCTACAATACCATGTAACAACATACTTTAACAATGAAGCCTCAGGAATACCTCCGGCAAGACATCGCTCCGGAAGAGCATTAAAAACAATTTCGCAAAGGTTAAAGGGAAAAGAAGGAAGATTCAGAAGCAACCTTTCGGGAAAAAGAGTTGACTTCTCAGCACGAACAGTCATTTCTCCTGATCCAAACCTTGACATAAGCGAAGTTGGTGTTCCACTTCAAGTTGCAATGCATTTGTCTGTGCCTGAAAAAGTGACAGAGTGGAACATTGAAGATATGCGGAAACTCATCATAAATGGACCTGAAAAATATCCTGGTGCACTCTACATCATTAGACCTGATGGCAAACGTATAAGACTTGAATTCGTTGTCGATAGAGAAAAGGTCGCTGAAGCTTTAGAGCCCGGCTTCATCGTTGAAAGACATCTCAAAAACGGAGACATAGCCATTTTTAACCGTCAACCTTCCCTTCATCGCATGTCAATAATGGCGCATTACGTACGTGTTCTGCCGTACAAAACATTCCGTTTACACCTATGTGTTTGTCCACCATATAACGCTGACTTCGACGGAGATGAAATGAACCTCCATGTACCACAAAGCGAGGAGGCGCGAACAGAGTCACGCCTACTAATGCAAGTTCAAGATCAAATATTGTCGCCAAGGTTCGGAGGTCCTATAATAGGTGCAATCCGAGATTTCATAACCGCTGCATACTTGTTCACGCGAAAATCTAATTACCTGACAAAGAATGAGGTCAGCAGATTACTAATAGCAGCCGGATATGAAGGAACGTTACCTGAGCCGCAGATTAAGAGACCTCAACCATTATGGAGTGGCAAACAGATTTTCAGCTTGTTTCTGCCAAAAGATCTAAAGTATGTTTTGAAAGCTAACATCTGTCGAGGATGCGCCAAATGTTTGAATGAAAACTGTCCTTACGATGCCTATGTTGTTGTTAAAAACGGTGAACTCAAAAGTGGAGTTATTGATAGGCGTTCGATAGGCGATGAACAGTCTGAAAGCCTCCTTCACAGAATAATAAAGGATTATGGAACACAAGCTGGACGCGAATTCCTAAACAAAATAACTCGGTTGTTGAAGCTTTTTATAACCATGCGAGGCTTCACCTACTCATATGACGAACTTGTACTGTCTCCTAAAGCTGAAAACAAAATAAGAAGAACAATGGAAAAAATTGAGAAAAGGATAGGGGAACTAATAAACAGTTATCGTAAGGGCACCTTGCCGAGGCTTCCGGGACAAACCCTTGAAGATTCATTTGAAATATACGTGATGAATAAATTAGCTAAAGCAAGAGATGAATCTGGGAAAATAGCTGATGAAGATTTCACTCTTGAAAATGCAGGCATAGTTATGACACGAACGGGTGCTAGAGGTTCAAGCCTAAACATCGGGCAGATAAGCGCATGTGTTGGGCAGCAAGCAGTGCGTGGAAAAAGGATAATGCGTGGATATGTAGGTCGTGCGTTGCCACATTTCAAACTAGGCGACCCAACCCCCAAAGCAAGAGGATTCGTTTATTCTTCATATCAAAAAGGATTAGACTCCATCGAATTCTTCTTCCACGCAATGGGCGGCAGAGAAGGCCTCGTTGACACAGCCGTTAGGACACAGCAAAGCGGCTATATGCAAAGGAGACTGATTAACGCGCTTGAACACCTACGCTTAGAATATGATGAAACTGTTAGAAACTCAGCCAGAGACATAATCCAACTCAAATATGGTGAAGACGGTGTTGACCCTGCTAAAAGTGATCACGGAAAAGCTGTGAATGCAAGCCGATTAATCGAACAAATAAAAATAGGAATAACGAAAGGTAAGCCAGCACCAGTCGAATACATTAAAAAGCGGTTGAAAGAGGTTGAGGACCAGCTTACGCCCATGCTTATAGGCGAACTTAGGCAGGGTTTAGCCAAAGCAAAACTAAGTAGAGCGGATGTAGAAAAGGCAATCAAATTAACAGTTGAACGTTATAAACGTGCATTGATGGAACCAGGTGAAGCCGTAGGCATAGTTGCAGCTCAGTCAATAGGTGAGCCAGGCACACAAATGACTCTTAGAACATTCCATTACGCTGGAGTTAGAGAGCAAAACGTAACCTTAGGTTTGCCAAGACTAATAGAGATTGTTGATGCTCGACGCATTCCATCCACGCCAATAATGACTATTTATTTAACTGAGAGATATAGGAAAAGCAGAGAAACCGCTGTAAAGATTGCACGTAATATAATTTACACAACAATAGAGGATTTAGCACAAGCAATCTACGAAGACCCGGTACGTGAAGAAATAGTAGTAGAGCTTAACAAAACGATGATGGAAGATAGAGAGGTAACACTGCAGGAGCTGAAGGATAAGTTAGAGATACCGAACTGCACCGTAAAAATAAGGGGCAACAGTATACACGTAAAACCTAAAAAGGCCGAAACCCTCAAAAAACTGCTTGACAAAGTTCCCTCATTCTGTATTAAAGGTGTGTCTGACATAAAACGTGTGCTGGTTACAGAAGAACGTGGAGAATGGGTTATAAGAACAGACGGTTCAAACCTGTCCAAAATATTGGAAGTTCATGGTGTAGATACCTCACGAACAACAACAAATAACGTTCACGAAATAGCAAAAACCCTGGGGATAGAAGCTTCTCGAAACGCACTAATACATGAAGCTAAGAGCGTTTTAGAGGAACAAGGATTAGACGTTGACGTTCGCCACGTCATGCTTGTTGCAGACATGATGACGTCCACTGGTGAAGTGCAACAGATAGGTAGACATGGTATAAGCGGCAAGAAATCAAGCGTTTTTGCTAGAGCCGCCTTCGAAATAACTCTTCCAAACATTATTGACGCTGCTGTGAAGGGTGAAAGCGACCCGTTGGAAGGTGTAACCGAAAACGTAATAGTTGGGCAGTCAATACCAATTGGCACGGGATTAGTGGAGTTATACATGTCAACGTTTGAATTGAAGAGGGAGAACAAGTGATAGACACAGATAAAGCCATTGCAACGGCTGTAAAGACTGGCAAAGTATCATTCGGAGCAAAATCTGCCATACAAAATGCTAAAACAAGAAAAGCCAAACTAATAATTTTGGCTTCTAACTGTCCTAAAAACATACATGGAGACATGGAATACTATTGCAAACTCTCAAAGCTTCCATTAATAATTTATAAGGGCTCATCCATAGACTTAGCCGCTTTATGCGGCAAACCATTCCTTATTTCAGCGTTAAGTATAAGAGAGCCCGGTGATTCAGATATTCTTAGACTAGTAGAAAAACCAGAGGAATCCTACGGAGGAAGCGAATGACGAGCGGCATAAAATTCACAGGCACAGAAATGCGGTATATAGCCTTGTTTGAAAGCATAACTGGTGCAACTGTCAAAGACTGCATAATCGATGAAGAGCAGGGACGCGCAATCTTCGTTGTTAGTGAAGGTCAAATAGGGGTAGCAATTGGGAAAGGTGGAAGAAACATTCACGTTCTAGAAAGAATGACAGGTAAGAAGCATGAGATAATTGAGTATTCAGAAGACCCGGCGCAGTTTATTAAAAACGCTCTAAAACCAGCGTTTGTTAGAGAGATTCGCATAACCGAGAGGCCGAACGGAAAAACAATAGCTGTTGTAACGGTTAATCCAAGAGACAAGGGTGTTGCAATAGGAAAGAATGGGAGAAACGCCGAACGCCTACGCTTTCTAGCCAAAAGATACTTCCAGATACAAAACGTGAGCATAACGTAATTTCAAGGAAGCTAAGACATGAAAAAGCAAAAAGTGTTAGCTTTGCAGTTGCTCTTTTTGTTCACGTTAATCAACTCTGTCAACGCTGCAGAGGAGTCTTTTGCAGACCAATTTCTGGGCAGTCCGCTGGTCGTCCTCGTTGCAATAATCGTTATTGACATTATAGCTTTCATTTATCATAAAGTGAGAAGATAGCCTTTAGATTAGGTTTCAGCACTTAAGAGAAGGTCTATGAGCGCTTTCTGATCTACTTCGGCGCGTGTCCTCCAATCTAAATATAATTGTTCGTTTTCGTCTTGTGTTAGATATCCGTAGCGGATGTACCGGTCAATGTTGAGGCCAACTTTCCATCCGGGCAGTTTGTCGCGTAGCAGCTCTTCAACCTCTTTCCGCGGTGTCTTTCCCTTTTTAGATATGATATATGCGATTGTTATTGCTAGTCCTGCGAGGTCGTCTATTCGCCACCCTATCATTTTGTTTTCTTTGGGTGTTAGTTCTCCTCTTAATGTTACGTAGAATCTGGCTTTGTCCAACTGCTCCAATGCTGGTTTTTCAACAGGTTTTTCCCCTTCAAAAATTGTTTTAACCTGTAAATCAAGCGCTTTCAAGTAGTTGTCCAAAATTTTTAGAACTTTTGGATAATCTGAGCCTAAGGCTTTGCGAAGCTCCCATCCCTTCACTCCGGGTTTTCTATGTCTTCTGTAAAAAAGCAGGTGAGTTGCCCTTTTGATTTTGCTTGCGTAGTAAGCTTTTCTCCTACCTACTCTAGTTCGCCTCTTTTCCATCTTAGCCAATCCTCCGCTGTAACAGCTATTGGTATGGAAACCAGCTGCTTTTTACCAATTTTGGTTATCGGTTTTTCATAGGGTTTGATGAAGAGTTTTTCTTCCAATGGATAGATTTCCAATGTTGCATAACCATACGTGACTAGGAAACTGGTCATAAAAGCTCTGTGCACAGTTTCTTCGTAAGTTTCTGCACCAATAAAATCCCAGTACCGAATTTTCCCATTTTCACCTTTCTCTTTAACCTGTTTCTTTAGTTCTTGCCAGAAACTCTCTAACTCTTCTGAAAAAGCTTTATCTCGCAAGATTCTCTGTCTAATCAGTTCTTCTCGTGTTGCAAGACTTGCTTCAATTTCCGCCGGGGGAAATTCCTTCCATCTTTCCTTTAACGGCAGCAACTCTTCCCAGTATCTGATTGCTCCTGCTAGGCTGTGAAGCGAAATCTGTTCTAATTCAACTATTGGATGCCAAGCCTTAAGAAAGGTTTCAACAATTTCTTCTTTTTCTACGCGTATGAGCTTTTCTTCTAATAGGAATGGGTCTGTATAAAGTGAAGTTGAGCGGTGTTTAACCCATTCGCTTTGGAGCTTTATAACTGAGGCTAAGCGGTGTATTGTTTCCGCATCCAAGCATAGGTCTTCTGGAAGGTTCCACTCTGGAAAATACTCCTTTATTACGCTGATGATTTCGTCAACATCTATTAGGAAAGGGTCGAGTGAACGTTCCTCAACAGACTTGCACGTCTCAATTACGCGTTGAAGTTTTTCTCTGCCGATTTTTACTCGTTTTCTTTTCGATTGCATTAGGCAACCTCTCTAATTATCGATTTTCCTTCAACGTTTTGAACGGTGATTATGTTTGCCTCTTTCTCTGCAAATGTTATTTGACTCGGCGTAATCACAACATATTGGGCGTTTGCATTCTTCACCGTTGAAACGAGCATCTTTGCAATTATTTCACGGTTTTTCGGGTCCATGTGAATGTCGTATTCGTCAACAGCGCGGAAGGGTGAACGAACATGCTGTTGTAAGGCTAACAGAAAGCTTATGGTTGCCGTTGTTCTTTCTCCACCGCTTTGCGTGTAAGCATCTAGTGGAACTGGTTTGCCGCCCTTAAAGCCTACCCGAATCTCTAGTCCAGCAGCCTCTATGTCGTGTCCATTGACAAGTCTGACCTCTCCAACGGCTTGGGCTTGAGCCAGAATCTTTTGGTATTCTAGGCTTACGCGGTCTAGAAGGCTTTGGATTACTGTTCGCCAAGCCTGCATCCTTGCTTTAACTTCTTCCAAGGCTTTTTCACGGTTTTCGGCAACCAACTGTGCTTTTTCTTTCAATTCTAAATAAAGTTTTGAGTATGATTCGTACATGCGTTCTATGTCCTCTGAAACGTCGGAAAGTGCTACTAAATGGCCGTCCGTAACTCTAATTTCGTCAAGAATTTCAGCGACGCTTTTTATGACGGCAATTTTAGGTCCAGTCTGCTCTGCTTTTCTTGTTGCCTCGTCAAGGTATGTTTTTGCGTCCATCAGTTCTCTTTCTAATATTTTGAGTTCAGTTTTTACGTTTTCTTCGCGATATTGAAGCAGCGCTATTTGGATTCTTCTGTCTACAACTTGGCTGCGAACTTTTTCAACTTCCTCATCCAAGTTTTCCGCTCTTTCTTGATTTTCGTTTATTTTTGTGTTTAATTTCGAAAGTTGCTGATTGGAGTTTTGTATTAACTCTTTTAGGTTTTCACTTTTCAGAAGCTCAAACCGTGTTGATGAGGGTTCTTTCTTTAGTTGGCTTGTTTGGAAGGACGGGTTTCCGCTGCTTTGGATGGCTTCTTCCAGTATTGTTGTTTCTTTTAGCAGTTGCTGGCATAGTGAAATTGTTGACTCGTTTCTGACTTTTTGGCGTTCAAGGCTTAGGCGTTCATCAAAAAGTGTTTTCCATTCATCCTTCAGTTTTTCAAGCTCGTTTTGCTGGGTCTGCAAATGTTCTTTCACAGTCTTCGTTTCATCTTCAATTTGGCTTAAAACGGCTTGTTCCTTTTTCTTGTTTGCTTCCAGTTCTTTAACTATTTTTTCTCTTCGAGCAACCTCTGCCCATGCAAGCTCCCTTTCTAAGAACCCCCTTTTAGTTAGTAGCTGTTTTTTCTCTTGATATCTGTCGTACTGCTCTCTCCAGTAATTTAGCGTCTGTTCAGCTGATTCCAGAAGCTTGCTTATTGATTCTTCTTGGCTTAGTATCTGGGTTAACTTTTTACGGGCTTGTAATACGTTTCGGCGGTAGGGTTCAAGCCCAACAGCCGCCTCAACCATACGTAACTTTTCCTGTTGAGAAAGTACAGTGAACTGTTCAACCATGTTCTGATGCATAATGATAAGCATGTTATCTGGGTCAACGCCCAACTTGGACAAAAGTCTTTCAACGTCACCTTTTGTGGCGGCTCTATTCTCAAGCGCAAACCAGTATTTGCCATCCCGCCGCAAAACGCGCGTGAGAAAAATCTGGTCTTTGTTAAATTTTGGAACGGGTCTACGTTTACCTCTTCTAGCATTGTCTAAAACTAGTGTTACGCGGGCTTGGTCTTTCCCCCAACGTATCAAATCACTCAGCTTTTTAGACCGTTCTGTGTAAGACTGCCCCAAAGCCACCGAAATAGCCAGCAAGAGCGATGATTTTCCTGACCCGTTGGGTCCGCAAACGACGTTTACGCCTGATTTAAAGGGTACCCTAGCGTAACTATAGCTCATGAAGTTTTCTAGGATTACTTCTTGAATCAGCATTGAAGCAGCTGCCTCTTTGGCGTAGTAATAGAGTTAAAAATCTCTTATTAAAACAATTAGGCTGGGTTTTACTCAAAGCTAAGTCTGGAAGCACAAAAGTTTTACATATATATTTACAGATAAGACGCTGGAGGTTAAGCCATGGTTGTTGCTGGGAAGGTCTTTAGGCTTGTTGAACCGCTTTCATTAGCCGAAACAGCGTCAAGGCTTGAGGGATACCGCACGGAAGAGCCTTATGAAGAAGGTGACTACAAATTTACGCTTGTGACTGAGGTTGTTGGGCTTCTGCTAAAGGAAAACATGCTTAGAGGAGTTTACTCCCATGATTATGTAATGCATGTTTTTCACAGAGGCAAAGTCATGCCGTTACCGCGAACTGTTGAAGCCATCTTTAGCTTTGCCGAACATGAAGATGCCACGTTTTTGACTATAGTTGAGAAGAAACGTTTGGCTAATTTTATGGCAAATAAGCTGAGTGGGATTCTCTTTGAGAAAGTAGGCGGCATAGTTGAAGCTAGAATCTC
>JASEET010000022.1 GCA_030019335.1 Candidatus Bathyarchaeia archaeon
GATTGAGTCTAAAGCTCAGTTCTGGGTTATGGATGAGTTTGCAGCAACGCTTGACAGAGACACAGCAAAAATCGTAGCTTACAACCTTCAGAGACTCGCCAGACAGCAGGGAAAAGCAGTTTTGGCAGCAACAACCCACACAGACTTATTTGAGGATCTACGCCCTTCAGTGCATATCCACAAGCGGTTTGGGAAAGAAATCTGTATAGCATACTATACAAATCAGCCAGCCAAAGAATGCAGCCTCGTTAAGGAAATGCATGTAGAGGAAGGCGCTACTGAGGATTGACGAAAGCTTGCGGGCTTCCATTACAGAAGCCACAAAATAGCTGGACCTCGCAAAATCTTCTGCCTCAAGCGTGGAGAAGAGTTATGCGGAGTGATCGTTTATTGTTATCCGCCTCCAACATGTTTCGGGCGTAGGCTTGTTCTGCCGAAAATGAGCATTAGAGAGCTGAACGAGAAGCTCAGCATAATCAGCCGTGTTGTTGTGCATCCAAAATACCGCACCATAGGCTTAGGCGCAAAACTCGTGAAGGAAACATTAGCCAAGGCAGGCACGGTCTACGTTGAAATGCCAGCTGTAATGGCGAAATATAATCCCTTTGGAGAGAAGGCTGGAATGCAGAAAATAGCCGAGCAGCCACCGCCAAAACAAGCTTTAAAGGTTGCGGAAATCCTGCATCAGCTCGGCTTTAACATTCAGCTTTTGGGAAGCGAAAAATACGTTTTAAACAAGCTGCAAACTCTGAGCAAAACAGAAATGGCAGTCATAAGAGAAGCATTCATTAAACATTGCCATACACGCTTCATGAAATACTTCTTTCCTCATCTGCTTTTTGGACATAAAAAAGTTTACGTTGAGGAAATAAAGAAAGCAAGCCTTGAAAGACTCGCACGCTTAATCAAAGTCTGCGGATTCCTAATGCAAACGAAAGTTTACCTCTTCTGGCGAAAAGAAAAAGGGGAAGTTTTAGGCTGCTAATCCAGCCTTTCGCCTCAACTGTGTAATGTATTCTGCGTATCTTGGGTAGAACTGTATGGCCTTGCGTTTTAGCTTCATGTAGTGTCTGGCTCCTATGGTTTTTGGCGTTCTTCCTTGGATGAAGTCAGCAACACTTTCCGGGATGTTAAGCATCTCACTTGTCATGGTGTCGTTGGCGAATTTCCTCAAGTATTTAGGCGCCGTCACTTTTCCAGGAATCCGTCTCCTGAATGTCTTCACAGTTGTAAGGGCCACGGTTTTCTTGCATGCTTCTATATGCTTCATTGTGTAGTCTGTGAAAAAGCCATAGTAAGCGGCTTTCGTGCCTCTGAAGTATCCAAGCAGCGCATTGTAAAACCCGTTGTTATGCTCAACTTCAACCCTGTCCTGGACAATGTTGTTGAAGAGCCTGACAGCTTCAGTGACTCTCAAAGCTGAATCCAAGATTAGATTGTAAACCGCACATGAAGCCTCAAATCTCCGCTCGGCTCTGCTAACCAAACGTAGCGACTCTATTATCTCCGATTCCTCTGGGAAGTTTAGGTCAGGCGAGGTTTCATCCTTCGGAATGTTCATCCTCAAGACGTCCAGCCAGTCTCTATTGGCCAAGCCCTGAGCCTCATAAAAGTTCAGCAGATTCCTCAAAGCCCTTATCAGGTTGTGCTTTTGCCCAACTGTAATACCTTGAAAAAGCCTAACTACATCCATTGGCTCAGCGATCTTGCAACCAAACCTCTCATAATATCTGATCAAGCGCTTGACATAGTCATCGCTTAGACTCCTGCTTCTAAGCCAAGCCTCAAAATTGCCTCTAACTTTTCCAAAATCAACGGTTGCTGGAGACCCGCGGGTTCTTATTAGGGCCTGTGGAGCCCGGCGCCCGGGTTCAAATCCCGGCCTCGGCCCTCACCATCAATCAACTAAAAACTAATTAGGTTAAAACTTGCTTTTTATTTATGAGTGAACGGAGTCACCAATGTAATGCAAAGGAAAAGGTTAGTTTTCCCGTTTTCTGCAATCGTGGGTTTAGACAAGCTTAAACTAGCCATTTTAATCAATGCTATTAACCCGAAAATCGGTGGTTTACTTATAAGAGGGGCGAAGGGCTCAGGGAAAAGCACAACCGTCCGTGCCTTGGCTGATATTCTTCCAAAGATAAAAGTTGTTAAGGATTGTCCGTTTAACTGCAACCCCAACGACTCATCCAACATGTGCCCCAAATGCAGTGGAAAATATAAAAATGGAGAAACACTGCCAGTTGAAGAAAGAGAAATGGTTGTTGTTGATCTTCCCCTAGGCGCAACAGAAGACAGAGTTGTCGGGAGCCTAGACGTAGAAAAAGCGATAAAATACGGAATAGAAGCGCTAGAACCAGGAATTCTAGCCGAGACAAACCAAAACATTCTCTACGTAGACGAAGTTAACCTATTGCCAGACCACATAGCAGACGATCTGCTAGACGCTGCAGCCACGGGATGGAATATAGTTGAAAGAGAAGGAATATCCATAAGCCATCCTTCTCGTTTCATATTTATTGGAACAATGAATCCGGAAGAAGGGGAATTAAGACCGCAACTTCTTGACCGTTTTCCATTATCAGTCACCGTTGAAAGAATAAACTCTGCGAAAGATAGGATGGAAATAGTCAAAAGAAACATAGAGTTCGAGGCTAACCCTGAAAAATTCTATGAAAAATACGAACCTTTGCAAGAAGAATTGCGAAATAGAATAGCGCAGGCAAGAAAAATGTTAAAGGAGGTCATTATTCCAGAAAATCTCCTCGAAGCCATTTGCAAAACATGTTTAGAGTTAAAGGTTGACGGCTTACGCCCGGACATAGTTATTGCCAAAGCAGCCTCAACGTTAGCAGCCTTTGAAAACAGGAAAGAAGTAACGCTAGACGATGTTTTAGTTGCAGCTGAGCTTGCCTTAAGCCACAGAACGAGGGAGGGAGGTTTCCTCGAACCAGCAACCCCGCAGGAAATAGCAGAGACCTTCAAGGCAACAGTGAAAAAAGTTTTTCAATTCGAAAAAGCAGGAGAAACGACAAAAAAGGAAATGAAAAAGAGGAAGTTCTTAAAAGGAAAAGCTATTTTCTGGGCTAAGAAAGATGCTACAAAGGAGAAAGAAGAAAAAGCAAAAAAAGAGAATTTTTTTAAAAAAATCCGAAGAAAACAGCTTGAATTAATGTTCCTAATCAACCGGTTACTGGGTGGCATTCTTTTCGGAATTGGAAAAAAGTTGAAGAAGAGCCCGAGGAATGCGCCTGTTACTGATGGTCTTCAAGTAGGCTCCGATAAGCTTCGTGGAGAAACTTATGAAGAAAAAGTTGAAAAGAAAAAAGGAAAGTTGAAGGGCATTCCCACAGTAAGCGATGCTGCTAGGTCACTAGAAGTTTCTCAAGGCTTTCCAATTTTTAGCAGTTCAGAAAAAAGACTTGTTTCTCCATCCAAATTTTTTCTAAAGATGGGGAGAATTAAAACTAGGAAACGGGGAGTTTATGCTGGAAGACACGCTCAAGCAATAACCACTCTTCATAAGGGTAAACCTTACGGATGGAAATTTCCACATGGAAAACCAGTTGATATACACATTCCTGCAACTATCCGAGAAGCAGCTAGAAAACAGAAGAACCGCGAAAAATCCGTAGAGACAGCGTTAAAAATTTGTCTCGAGGATGTACGTGAAAAGTTAAGATCATATAAAGCTCCTTTAACGATGATTTTTATAATTGATTTAAGTGGTTCTATGCTTCTCAATCTTGATGCTGTAAAAGAAGCTTTGCTTAAGCTCCACAGCGATGCATATAGATGTAGAGACCGTGTCGGGATAGTGGCTCTAAAGGATTTGGGTGCTGTTGTTGTTCAACACCCTATAACAAATCTAAGAGTTGTAACTAACAGACTCTTGAATTTACGCGTGAGCGGTTTTACTCCGCTTGCTGCTGGCATGTTAAAAGCATGGGAAGTTTTGAAGGAAGCAAAAAGGAGAAACCCCTCAACCGTGCCTGTTATGGTGGTAATAACTGATGGAAGTGCAAATGTTCCCCTAAAAAGAAGCCTTGAAACTGGCGAGGTTCGCCTAATAGAGGAAGTTCGAGTAATTGTTAGAGAATATGAAGACTTAGCTGTGAAGGATGTAATATCTGTTTCAAAAATGATTAAACGTGAAGGAATACATACAATGGTTATAAACACTAATCCTCACATGTATGGACGCGAAACATATGGCTTCTTAGTAACAGAGATAATAGCTTCAATTACCAAAGGAAGTCATCATGTTATCGGCAGACTTGTAACAAAAGGGGAAATTATCGAAAACATGATTGAACAAATAAGAGAAGACCAGAGAAAAATAATTCATGAAAAATTATTAAGTTAAACACAACTGAATCCTTTTTTGCAAGACGGACGCAAACAACATGTTAAAGGATAAAAGAAGTGGAAAAATCGCCATAGTTGCCCATTGCATATTAAATCAAAATTCTCGCGTTTTAGGTTTAGCGGAAAGATCAAGTGTAATAACTGAAATTGCGGAGTTTTTGATACGTAACGAAATGGGTATTATTCAAATGCCATGTCCAGAACTAACCTATGCTGGCTTACTAAGAAAAGCTCAAACAAGAGATCAATACGACACTGCCATGTTTAGGAGACACTGCAAAAGAATTGTAAAGGAAATCGTCAACCAGATTCACGAGTTTGAAAAATGTGGTATAAAAGTAAAAATTGTCATAGGAATTGATGGAAGCCCAAGCTGTGGTGTGACCGAAACTTCAAGGGAAAATCCTTGCAAAAACACATTGAAACATGAAAGAGTGAAAGGTTCAGGGGTTCTTATGGAAGAATTGTCCATCGCATTGAAAAAGAGGAATTTCTCAATACCATTTTACGGTATACGATATGAACGTTTACCAGAAGACTTGGCTGAAATAGAAGAACTTGTTAAGGACTAGATTGGAGGCTTAACATGTTTCTTCGTTGCTATGCTTTCCCTCATCCATTTTTCAAACTCTTTTGATGGCGGATTTTCGATGAAAAGCTGTTTTCTCAAAGCTTCTAAGAACATGTTTTTCTTTCCTAAGAATTCGGCTGCTGTTAAAATTTTGTGCCCAGTCGCGTAAGCTTTCTCAAAAACATCTTTTGCTTTTTCCCGCCAATTTATGTCCCTTAAAATATGATGTTCCGAAATTGTGTAGGGCACGGTTTCCACAATCTCTTCTAGATTTTTCAGTCCCACTTGAATGTACTCTTCGTTAACTCTAAACCCAGCCAAATACAACGGCGGGCCACCTATCATTAATAGTTGTGGCTTCTCCCTAACGATTAATTCAAGAGTATGCGGACACATAGGACCTTGCACGTCTGGCGCAAACACAAATTTCTCGCCTTGGAACTCAACAATTGTCATCAAAACCCATCCCAAGGCTGAGCTTTCTGGTCCATGAAAAACAGGGTCCGAAAATCTAACTTTGGTTTTTCCGAAAATGAAAGTTTTTTCATCTGCAATTTCAAGTTTTTCCGCGTATTTCCCGCTTGTTTTCTGGAACATCCATCCCCTGCGCCTCTGACTGTAATTGATTTTCTCTTTAGGATTTTTCATCAAAACTATTTTTCCTTCGTAGATTTGTCTCGCTGTTTCCGTTGCCTCTGTCCAGTTGCACAACCAATCCTCATAAGAAGGCGTATGATGATCAAAATGATAATGGCTTAACGTTACAATTTCAGCTTTTTTAGCAGCTCCCGCAATTTTTCTGCGGCAACTCTCTATCGCTTTGAATTCTTTTGGATGAGGAGGGAGACCGAAACGGTTTGGACAAAGGGCAACTCCAGCATCCAAAAGTATTTTCACGTCTGGAGTTTCTACATAGGTGCACATTGATCTTACACCGAGACTTTCAGCAGCCAAGGGAACTAGGTGGATATACTTCAGCATACTGTTCAACACATGTACAATTCCTATAACTTTTTATGTGAGTCCGACATTTAGTTTTGCATGGTGGGCGATGACGACTCTGGCCCCGCTGAACCCAGAATGATTGGGATCTTGAGTGCGAGAGCTCGCCCCTCTTATTCTTCTGCTGGTTTTTCCCAAAGCTCAAGCATTCTCTTTTTGAGTTCTCTACGTTTTCGATGTAGGAATCTGTAAACTGTGCTGTGCAGGCTTCCTTTGATTAACATTTGTATAGCTTCTCTTGCTGCCTGAACTTGTTCCATGTTTCCGATTAGAGCAACTGTGTGCCCATAGACAACCATATTGGTTTCCGTTAACTCTTCAATTATTCTACGGGTTTTGCCATTCATGCCAATTATTCGTCCTTTAACACGTCTAATGTCTGATTCGGATCTTCCGAAGATGACTCGTAAGTCTATGATGTCTAAAACTGCTTCATCGTCACGGATTAGACGAAAGGCGTGTTCTGGCGAAAAACCCCTTCCAATAGCTGTTACAGCATCTTTTGCCTTAAAAAGCAAAGATGGGTCTTCAGCGTTTTCAGCTAACATTATTGTAACTCCACCTGCTTCGCTGTCTATTTGGAGTTCGACTGAAAGCATTTTTTCAATGGTTTTCTTGGTTTTTCCCTCGGGTCCTATTAGAACTCCTATTCTCTCTCGCGGGATTTTTAGAAATGTGCTAGCCCTTGACACGACCTGTAACCTTCTTGTAGCATTCTTCGATTGAAGGAACCTTAACGCCTAACCTGTTAAAAAATCTATTCAGGTTGGTTAAATCTCTATGTAAAAGGAAGTCTGCCAAGGGATGTGAAAGTGGAACAGCTTGTGACATGTCAAAGATTATTGGGTGTCCCTTCCAAATCATGACATTGTATTCGCTCAGGTCTCCGTGCACAAGTTCAGCTTTGCGGTAAAGCCTTTTTAGATAAGTTAAGAGAGTTTTGTAGATTTTTTCCGGATTTTTTGGAAGCTGCTCCTTCATTGATGGCGCACTTACACCGTTTTTTCCGATAAACTCCATTATGAGCACGTTGTTTTTCACCACAACTGGTTTAGGCACTCTAACTTTTGCAGCTGTCGCTTGCTCTAGATTTCTGAATTCTTTCTGAGCCCATGCAAAGACTAGCGAGCGTGTGTCATGTCTTATGCCCTTAAATCTTGGGTCTCCTTCGATATACTTGAGCATGCCCTTACGGAACTCGGCTGAAATGGTTAAGTAAATTTTGATTGCTAATTCATTTCCTTGCTTATCTTTTCCCCAGTAAACCCGCGATTCTTTCCCAGCTTTAACGACACCGTGAATTTCGCTTATGACGTCTTTGTTTAAAAAATTGTAGATTATCATGAGTGTTGAGCGGTCGAAAACCTCTTCTAAAACCTCGTATTCTTCACTTCTTTTTTCCTTCATCAACTGTTCAGTTTCATAAGCTTTCTCTTTTTTGTGAAGCTTTTTTTCAACACGTTTCCGAAAAGACACTCGCCCTTCTCCATCCATACCCAAACTATAAAATCAGATTGTTACGTAGCCTTTTTTGCGGAGCCATTCCTCTTGTGAACGCGTATAACGCCAAATCACATCTCCACGCTTGTCAGATTGAAAATTCCATGGAGAAATCAAAACAACATCCCCTTCACGTATCCAAACTCGCCTCTTCATCTTACCACGTATACGACATAAACGTTCATGGCCGTCTTGACACTTGACCAAAACACGGTCAAAACCAAGCAGTTTCACGGCTACGCCTAAAACATCGTTTGCGACGGGAAGCACCATCTCGCTTAATTCTCCCTCGCTTATGACCTTCTTCTTACCCAATCAAGCACCTCAAATATGTTCCTTTAAAAAGGTATGGCATCTTCCTTAAAAGTATGCTTATTTCATTGAATGTTTCGGCATTAAAGTTTCACGATTTGTGCGTGTGGTATGCCTTCTATGTTTATTACTGCTTCGGGATGCACGTAGCCTTTTTCTATTGCTTTGTAGACAACATTTTTACCTATCATATTTACTATTGTTGAGTTCTCTATCATGGACATTACTTCTTCAATGCTTACTTTTGTTCCTTTGTAGAAATCTTCTTTCACATGGAAAACTATTTTTCCTTCATGCAGGGTTTTGCCGATTATTTCAGCGTCGCATATGGCTAAGAGCACGCTGTTGCCGATTTTTCTAATGTTCATGTAAACTTCCAATTTTTAGACGCCCATTATAGTTGTCTAACGGAAGATTTCGCTCCACACGCTTCACACACTAGAAATGATAGACGTTTCTCCTTTACAATCTTTGTGTCTGGACGCTTACAGACCGGGCATATAACAAAGCTTTCCATATACCGCTGCATGAGCCTTCCCAAAGTTTCTCGCGAAAATTTCCCCTGAAAAATCACCCTTGACTCTTGCATGGTTGCAGCCGTAGCCATTTCCCTCGTTAAAAACTTTAGCGGATGTTGTGGGTCACGATTTAGGGCGTCAGCAATTTCTTTGAAGTTGTAGACTACTGTGCGCATACCTATAACTGAAAGGTTTATTCGAGGAAGCTCTAAACGTTCACGTTTTGAAACAACTTCCGGAATTTGTGAACTCGCCCTCTTCAACAAGTCCTCGTAATCATATTCCATTTGTTAGTGCTCCATCAGAAACATGAGGCGTAATCCTATTTAAAATTAACAGTGGCGTGTGCATGTTATGTGTGAGGTGAAAACGTAGGGGTTCCATTTCATAGTGGCTCTTCAGGTTTAGGGAAAGATTGTTTGAAAGTGTATTTTGTGGAACAAACACGAGAGAGACTGTAAAGTCCTGGCTTATGGTTGGTCGTGAGGGATTAGAAAGAGGAGAGAACTTTGTAAAGTATGGGATGAAGAGGATTTAATTGTCTTTTTTGATGTTTTTTAGAATTTCCTCTTCAATTTCTCTTTCACTTTCTTTTCTGACTTCACCAATTATGTTTATCGCCTTTTTTGTATCAAAGGCTATGTTTAATTCGCTGGCGACCTTCAGGGGGTCGGATATCTTTACCACGAGTAGGTTATTGCCCTTAACGATATACTGGACCATGTCCCCCTCTTTAAGTTCAAGCTTCTCTCGTAGGCTTTTAGGAGGGTAAAGTGTTCCTTTCTTGCCGACCTTGCCATATGCTTGCATGCATTTTTCACCAGAAAAATTATAAATTACCAGACTATTAAATATTTTGCTGGTGAGGCTTTGCGGGTTTTCCTTGATTCTATGCTAATGGTTTTCTTGACTTTCCCTGAGGAAAGCGAGCAGAAACGTTTGTCTGAAAGAATAATGAAGGAACCTGAGCTAGAGCGGTTCATGAGTGTTCTTTCAATTCAAGAATACATTGGTTCAATTCATAAAATAGCGAAAATTACCAGGGAGCCTAAAACGTATCTCCAGATGGCTGATGAGTTACTGAAAGGTTTGTTAATGTATGAGAAGACTCCTGTAAAATTTGTGTCACTTGATCTGTTGTCTATTCTTTTAAGATCTGGAGAATTGCGGGAAATAGGCTTGGGGTTGAATGATTCATTAATTGTGTCCACAGCCGAAAAGATGGATGTTGCGTTTGTTACAACGGATGATGAGATTTTGAAGCATGCCGATAAAATAACGGTTACAGTGTACACGCCTCAAAGACTTTTGAAACTGTTCTAGCTTGAAAATCCTTAAGTGCTAATTATGTCTTGAGAATTGATGAGAGAAATAGATATTCTTTTACGGTTGTTAAGGGCGACGTCATCCAAGCTCCCTGTTAGCTTGTCATTTCATTTCGGATCCTGCGCTTGCAGAAGAAGTAATCAGAAATAATAGTTTAATTAAAATGTTTCTGTTTTTGCCATAGCGCAAAGGAATAGTGATTGCGAGGCTGGTTATAACACTGTGGTCCTTGCTGGTTGGGTTTTGTCACTTTCTTGATCCGTATTGTTTGGTCCATTGTTTGAGTTCCATTTCAGGTGCTTTTACTTTGATCTCTTCCACGTTGGCGAAGTTTGTGTCGATCGTGTAGAAGATTTCAGCCGCTTCCATGGTTGATGTGGCCAGTATTATGGAGTCTGCTAGTGCTAGCCATTTTCCGTGTGGTGTTTGGATGGTTGAGCGGTATTCCGCTGCTTTCTCAGCTATTTCTTTGTCCACGTTGCGTATTCTGGGTTCTAGCTTGATGACCTCTTGCTTCATTTTTTGTAATCCTGCATGGTCATTGGCTCTGAGGAAGGGTGTGTAGAGTTCAGTAAGTTGTATCGAGCTTAGAAGTGGGGTTATGTCGCCTTTAAAGGCTTTGTCAAGAAGTTTTCCGCATTGTTGATAGCCTGGATCTTCGAAGGCTAGACATAGAAAGATGCCTGTGTCGATGAGGCATAGGGTCAAAGTTCCTCTTGATCCTCCATTCTCATCTTTTTTAATAGTTCTGTTGCGCTTATGTTTCCCAGCTTACTTTTCGTTTCTTTTCCTACGCCTTTCATGCTTTCAGAAGGCTTTTTTAGCGGTCTAATAACAGCGGCATGTTCCGTCGCTTCCATAAGAACCTTGTCCCCTGGCTCCAATTTCAGTTTGTCTCTTATATCTTTCGGAATAGTTATTTGACCTTTACTAGACAATTTTGTAATACTCATTTTCTTTACCTACTTAAAATATTGTAAAAGACTTATTAAACTTTTACATTCTGGTTGTCTGTTTCGGCTTTATGAGCGTTTCAAATGTGATAACTACTCTGAAGATTTTTTTCTTTTTCGGTAGATTAGGTATGTGAGTAGTTTGTTGGTTCGCTTTGCAGGGCATCGTTTATCACTATGGCTAGGTCTTGGTTGAATATGGCTAGTGTGGCGATGGTTAAAGTTGCGATTTTTAGGCTTAAGGCTAGGTTATTTCTCTTTAGTAGCTGCTTGGGATAGTAAGGAATGTTTTTTGCTTTAATGGCGCGAATGGTTTTAGCCATGTGGAACAACCTTGGGTATCAATTGTATCAGGCTGGTTGAGTTCAAATGAATGTATCTCCAGTGAATTTTTAAAAGATTTTTCGTATTATTTGAAAATAACGTATTTATAGTGTGTTTTTCTTATTATATGCACGAGGCTTCATCAGATGGATGACTCTGCTTTCCACATAAGATTGGCGAAGGAGAAAAGGGAAGGGGCGCTCCGAGAGTTCTCTGCAGGGGCATATTCAAATTCGGCTGACCTTGCATTGAAGGCTGTAGAGCAGGCTATTGAAGCGGTTGCTGCGAAACACGACATTCATTTTCACGTTCGTCCCCGCACGGCTCACGTGGAAAGGAGGAATTGGGTGAGGGAGAATTTTCCTCAGATTCTGGATTATTTGAGGATTCTGTGGGATGCTTATGGAAGGTTGGGGTATGGTGGAATTGATGGAGAGCGTGCTGAAAGGGCTATTGAGGCTATGGAGAGTGCGTTAGGTGAGATCGGTAAGAAGCTTGGAATTGAGTTTGTCTGAGATTGTGGATGCTATAAAAACTGTTGAGGGTGTTATTGGAATAATTCTTTTTGGAAGCGTTGCTAGGGGTGATTATGATGAGGGATCTGACATTGATTTGCTTGTTATTTTTAGGGATGAGGATTTGATGAGGAGAAACGAGTGGGAGGTCACCCGTCGCATACCTTCCGATGTTTTTGCTCAGTCGATTTGTGTTTGTCCTTCGATGCTTAAATCTGCGAATCCTGTCTTTCTTCGGTCTGTATTGGATGATGGCGTGATTCTTTATATGCGGCATCCATTTGTTTCGAGGTTTCAATTGGCTTGCGGGGTTCCTTATTTTATAGTGTCTTACAGTTTAGAGGGTTTGTCTCAGAGGGAGAAGCAGAAGGTTGATTATAAACTGTTTGGGAGGGTTGTTGGGGAACGTAGCTATGAAGGTGCTGTTGAGAAGTGTGGGGGGAAGCGGCTTGGAAGGGGATGTTTTCTCGTTCCTAAAGAGAGTTCGGAATCTGTTCTTAACTTGCTAAAAAAGTATAGCTTAAGGTATGATTTGATGGAGGCATATTTACCAAAGGTAGAAAAGTTTCCATTTGAGATTTCTCTCTAACTTCTGATCGTCTGCTGTTTTCGAATTACTGTTATGAGCTACAGGTTTAGATTTTTGGAAAGGAGCTCAATTCTTTATGATGTGGAACATCGTTAAAGCCCCAAACATCCTTGTCGTCAACCATATAGTAACACGACTGCTTGCGTTTTCCCGTGGACAAGTCTTCAACCAGCGTCACATCCACGTATCTACGCTTGTTAACGATTAACCTAACCGTCACGATTCTAGAATACGCCGTCTCAAGGTCGGTCTTAACCTTATAAGATCTGAAGAAGGTTCCCAGATGCTTTTTAACGATTTCCAATAGCTCCTCGAGAAGACAGCTCATTTATGCTCCTCAAACGTCCTTAGCGCTTCTTCTATCTCATCTAATTCTTTGACAACACCTTTAAGGAAGAGGAACTCAAGGTACGCTTCATGTTCAGCATAGGAGTCTCCAACATCTTTAACCGCCCTTTCAGCGACAGCCAAATCTTTTAGATCACCCTGAAC
>JASEET010000023.1 GCA_030019335.1 Candidatus Bathyarchaeia archaeon
CACCGAGTTAACCGGGATTTGAACCCGTCTGCAAAGGGCAAGCGTTCAGCCCGGGAAAAGTTTGTGATGAGAAAGCGAGCTGAGAAAGGAGAAGACAAACTCACTCGCTTTACCCGGGTGTCTAACTCACAGCGGGCTCATAGATGATTGTAACGATAGCCTTCTTGCCAGGCACGCCTCCAATATTGATGGATGGGTCGGGAATTTCAGTAATGTGTAAAAGGTGAATCTTAACCGGTTTGAATCGCTCGTTGATAAGCTTCTGTAAAGCCTCGCCTAGATTTATAATGCCCACAGTTCCATCTGGCTCAACTCTTAAAAGCGGAATAGTTACACTTGTGCCTTTAACTTCTGAAACCATCTTTCAATCCATCTGAGTAATATATACCGTTCCAGCTCCTCCGTTTCCTCCAGCCCCACCTGTAGCTTTGTAGCCGGTGGCAGAGTAGTTCGCAGCACCAGCCCCTCCGCCTCCTCCGCCTCCCCCCGCCGTACATATTTTATCCACTTCAGCGTTAGAACCAGAAGACCCGGCTCCACCCACAGCGTCGGCGTCGTAAGCCTCAGCTTCGGAACCTCCAGCACCTCCGGCAACGTATCCTTCGCCACCTTCACCGCCTTTCCTAGCCGTGAAGTAGTCCGTTCCTCCACCTGTTTCAGTTCCAGCAGGGGCAACTGCTCCCCCTGCACCGGAACCCTTAGATGCGGTTGCAACTTTATTCGAAAAAACATACTTGTAAACAAGGAAGATTAGTCCTCCGCCTCCACCTCCACCACTTCCTCCAGCCAAGCTATCCCTGGCCTTATACAGTGCCGTACCCCCTTTCGAACCGTCTTCACCGTTGCAAGTAATTAATCCGTTATTAAATACAGAAGATGAAGCTATCCAAACCAACCCTCCTCCGTTTCCCCCGTTTCCTCCAGAGATGTCATCTCCTTCAGTTGACGCAACTCCCCCCCCGCCTCCTCCTCCCCCCCCCAATAATACGGTTCCATCCGGACTTGTTTTTGTAGCCGGTTTAGAAGGTGTGCCACCTGCTGTTCCAGAGGCACCAGTTGCACCTAAACCATTCGCCGAAACAATCCCTTTATTAACAAACTTCTCTATACACCTTACTTTATAGTTTGCTGTTGTTAAAGTTACCCCAGAATCTATGGTTAAGTTTCGATAATTCATGTTTCTGGTTAAAGTTGTGTCTGCTGTAACTGTTACATCACCGTCAGACCCGTCTCCATAAACATTCGGGTCAGGTCCTATTCGCAGTATCTTACTTATTTCCGTTATCACATCAACTTTTTTAATTGTGCTTATTACATCGATAAGGTCGATTTTGTCAACAAGCTTAAGCCTGTCCACCAAACCAATCGTTTCAACATCGGATAAATGAGCAATTGTTCTAGCAAGCTGTAAACATCCGCCAGACTTGCTTAAAATCGAAACTTCATCATATTTTCTAAGAGACTCTAAAGCCTCAGCACTGTACGTTTTACCTCTAACCACAACATTCGACTTTTTCCTTTCTCCTTTCTCCATGTCGCTTAAAACAAAACCAGTTAAACCAACAGGCGGTTCAAACCCTAAATACGCTCTTAAAGCCTCAACAACGCTCTCGGCATCTTTAGGAGTTACACCTCTTCCAACAAGAAAACCAATTAGCCCCGCTAGAAAGCTCTCCATTCAAATTCCCCAAGCATTCATAATCTTAACGATTTCAGCTTGGCTGAGGGCTCGGTTGTAGATGCGAACCTCGTCTATGATTCCGTCAAACCAGTTTCCCGTTGCGTCCCAAATACCGCCTCCGCCGATGTTTACTGAATAGGATGAGCTTCCATAGTTTTCCGTTGAAACTCCTCCCGTTACTTTAGATTCACCATCCGCTAAAAGCTCAAGATAAGGTGAGACATTTCCATGTCCCACAACAGCCACCTGATGCCAAGTATTCAGCGGAAAAGTCTCGCTGGTGAAACTCCATTCAATATATCCGCCATTTTGCGTATACGCTTGAATTATGCTCGCAGTAGAGAACCCGAACTCGACACAATCGTTCTGACCGAAAAAACCTACCCTACTCCCTGAACTTCTAGGGTAAATCCATCCGAGTAAGGTGAATTTACCCATGTTATTTAAGAGGGATTTGCCTGTTCCAACGTAGTCGTCTATTCCGTCGAAACTGAGGGCTTGACCGATTCTACTAGGTGTTTTACTTGCACCGTATATCGTTCCGTTGTTCCCTTGTCCACTCACATCATAAGTTGTTGACCCTAAAATATGGTGAAAGGAAAGATATAAAAGTAGATTTGGGTCAAGTGTGAAGCGTGGCTTTAAAAATTTCTTTTCTACGCCGAGAAATTGAGATTTAAACATCTGCTTCAACGTCTTCTTCAAATCTTACGTCCTGGGCTTCGCTTTCAGCCACAAGCCAATATGCTCCCTGACAGTAATCAATCATTGTAAAAGAAACTCCAGGAGCTATTGGAATGCCATCTCCGTATCGAGCATCTTTGCTTGAAATTAATTCGATGTTAGCTGTGCCGTTGTTGTAGATTAAAAGGGCTTTCCTTTTAGGGTTTATGTCAACAAGCATTTTAGGAGTTGTACCGACTTTTATAGCTCCTATTTTTGGTCTAGTGTTCATTTCCGCCTCGCCTCACTCCATACGCATAACCTATAATTGTACCAATTAAAGTGAAAAATGCCGCTACAACCGTGTGGTCATAGTCTCTAAGCAAACATAAAGCCATACCTATAGTTCCACAAACCATCCCCGTAATACCTAAAACTGTTGAGTCCTTCATTCCCGTCTCCTCGGAATCATTCCCATTACCGTTGCCACAATAGCAAACATTAAGATTAACGGAAGCATTCCCATAACCGGTTCAAGATACTTATACCAGTTTTCCCACCACTTTTCCTCTCCTGCTTCTTTAGCTTTTCCTCCCGCCTTCCCAACTTCCTCTTTTACCTTACTTAAATGTTCAAGCAGTTTGTTTCTTGTTATCTCTGAAATTTCACCTGCTTCATAAGCCTCTTCAACTTCTCCTTCAAGCTCCTCAAGCTCGCTCTGTGTTTCCTCTAAGGTTTTTGCAACTTCTTGTAAAACTGCACCTCTTTCCACGTACTTGAACCATAAGAAAGCACATCCCGCAATCACTAAACCTAAAATTATGCTTAAGATAACTGCGACAACTCCTGGTTCTATTGGCGAACCGTAAACAGCAATTGAGAAAATGCTTGTACCAAGAAAGCCGCCTCTAACTTCGTATGGGTAGTCTAGAAAAACTGGCTGCCCTAAGAATCCGGTAACGCCCGATACAACAGGCCCTATTATATCTATGATTTTGTTAGCTACATCATCCCAACTGACCCAGGGAAGTTTAAAGCATGTTATTTCTACAGCTCCTGTGATGTCGTTTACATAGATTGTTTCACCTATCTGCATTGCAAACCTGGAAAGGTCGGCGATGTCGATTTTTCCATCATGGTTTAAATCTATGCCAGCATGGTAATTGGGGTCGCCTCTTTTAGCTCCAATTCTAGGCGCAGCGTTGACGTCCATCCATTCCCGTGTTACCGTTACATAGCCCATTTTATTTCTCTTCCTTTTTCTTAACTAGTGCTGCAAGACCAAGCAGTACAAGCCAAGCTAGAAGCTGAGGTTTAGCTTCTTCGGGCTTAGCTCCTTCAGCCACACCTTTGACCTCTCTAGAGTGGTCTATGACTTCTTTCATTTTTGCAACGCCTACTTTACATCAGCTTCGCCATTGCCGCTGCTGCTGCTGTAGCCGCTTCTTCTTCTTCCGCTTCTTCTTCGTAGTGCCCACAGTCAACCCTTAACCGCCACTTCGGTCTGTCGGGCATAGTTCCGATACCGAGCCCCACGTTTTCTGTAGCGTTTTTAGCTAGCCACCCATCCCATCTGCCTACTTCTTCACCGGTATCTACGTCAACTAGCTTGACGAAGCAGTCACCGTCTGCGTCTCCCATGTTCCAGGCAACAATCAAGAAAGTTATCGGGTCTCCAACTTTAGCTTGTAAAGGTTCAACGAAGGCTAAAACGCTTTTTCCAGTGTTAAGGTTCGTTAGCCAAACTCTAGATTCGTCTGCCCATCTACATTTCGGGTAGGCTGGTGCTAGCATTATCCTCTCTACTCCCTTTGTCTCTCTTGAATAGTCAACAGTCATCCTCGACCCTTCCAGCTAAGGGCTTTAGATTTCAACTGTGAAGCTTTTGTAAAGTAATGTCACGAAAAGGACGTCGTCGTCTGCTATTGCATCGCCTACTCTCACATTGTCTTTATCGTATAAACAGGCTTCTCCAGCCGCTGGCGCTGCTCCTGCCTTTACAACGGTTTTCTGTATGCAATCAGTTGTAATAGTGTATTTTGCCGTTCCCCCTTCGTCAACTGCTTGGTCAACCCCTTTGAAAACTATGCATTGAAGCATGTTCTGAGCGCCTTTAGCCCAAGCTGGCAGAGGTATATTTGTATTCGCTGCTACCGCTCCGGGGTCAATAACTATAGTGTAAACTGCACTCCCGTAAATTTGTTGTTCGCTTCCTTTAATTCTAGGCATTTACATCACCTAAACATTTAGGCTTTAGGCTTTACAGGCTTATTGCTGAAAGGAAGTCTGCGCCTAAATCTGGATGAACTGTACGCCTTCTAGGATTAGTGCAATTTCGTCGTCGTCTAGTACCTTGCCTTCTTTATCCTCGTACGTTATTATTAGGAACTCATCGCTGTTTCTTGAAAAGCCAGCCGCTATCAGCGCCCTCTTTTCTCGGTCGGCAAACTGAGGTAAGCCAGCTGCCTTGCCGCCGGATGCTCCGCATCCAACTGCACCTATTGGAAACTCTGCAACTGTGAATTTCGTCGTTTTGTTTGCGTCTGCAAGCTTCACTCTAACTGTGCCTAAGAAAAGCTCTGCGTTTGCTGTGTCTCTTGCGTAGAAGGCAAACCTTGAACCTGATGGAAAAGCCACGCTCATGTTGCGGGGTATTTGGAACGTTACGACTTCTGCTTCAGAGTTTGCGACTCCGTCTGCAAGTGATACGCCTGTGCTGTACTCTGTCAAAGTGAATGGAAGCTTAACTACTCCTTTAGGTACTCTAACCGTCATTTTATACTAGCCTCCTTGCTGCTTCTGCTTCAGCTAATCGTCCTAACGTTATGGGAGTTGTGGATGTGGCTCCGCCTCCGCCTGCTGTGGCTCCGCCGCCTAGCTTCGGAACTAGTCCGCTTGTTAATTGTCCTATTCCAGCTATTAGAACTCCTGCACCGAACTTTTTAACCATTGGGTGGATTCTGTCTCCGAACCAGTATAAAGCTCCTCCTGCTATTAAAGCTGCTATGTCTTCTGAAACTCCGGGCATGACTTTGCTAAGCCATCCTGTCACTGTTCCTTTTGCTCCTGCACCGATGCCCATTACAGCTAGGTCAATCATGTCTTCCATTTTTTTTCACCTCAACATTTTCCTACGAATCTTACTCCTTTTGGTGTGTAGCAGTATTTTGTTCCTTTTCTTGTGCATCTACATTCGCCTGGTCTCATTTTTGGCATGTTCATCACCTGTATTCTGCGCACCTTTTTATTTGTCTTGTTGGACATCCAGGGCTTTGTGCCCCGATTTTTGATGGCACGCATTTAAAGCGTACACATTTTCTTAATTTGCCCATTTCGTATCACACATAAGAGAAAGTTTAGACATGTTTATATAATTTTCGCTATTTCTCTTGTTCTTCAATGTCTTTAGACCACTCTATGCCAAACGAGGAAAGTATGAATCCGCCTATGACGAATAAAGTCATTGCAATTGGGTCAAGCACGGTTGCTTCTGCAAGTTTGTTTAACGCGCTTGTTAAGATGTAGATGCTTGTTCCTGACAGAATTCCAATTCCTACACCGTTGAAGAAGGCTCTTATGGCTCGATGTCCAATTTTCACTTTCACTTTTTCTCACCTCCTTTCCCGTGATAGACCACGTGTGTTTCAGTTCCAATTCTACACTTTCCTTTTATAAACTGTCCTTTCTGGCAGCCTATAACAATTCTTGTTGCACATGCAAGTTCGGGTGGACATAGAGAGCATCGTTTTTCTGGACATTCGGGGCAGATAACTCTGAATGATGCAGGGTCAAAATATTGTTTCGGTTTTACTTGTTCTTTTGTGAATGTGCATTCTTCTGGGATTTCAGGATTTTCTGTTTCAGGGTTTTCTGTTTCCAGTTTTATTCTCCATTCATCAATTTTTTTCCTTAAAACTCTTTGTTGTCGCCTCAATTCATCTGCAGTTTTCCTCTGTTCTTCTTTTTTTGTAAACTTAAGCCAGTCTTCTAGGTGGTGTTCAGTGTCCCGTGCATGTTGATAGGCACATTCTAAGCAGAACTTTGGGTCTCTGTAGTATCCTTCACTCATTTTATTTCACAATGTTTTTTAATCTGTTGTAGATTTTTAAACATTTCTCCGGATGTGCCTCTAAGTAACACATTGCTGCCAACCTCATAAAGTCTGGTATTCCAAACTCTCGACAGAAAACGTTGATGATTTCTATCATTTTAGCTTGACTCACTTTTCTCCTCTTCAAAAGTTATTGCTTGAGAAAATTCTTTTCCGAATGTGGCTCCCATTCTAGATAGTATTGCCTTTCTCATTATCCTGTCAAACGTGATTGATTCGAGCATTGACCTTTCTATCGCTTTTTCAAGCATGGATTTTTCAGGTGCCATGAGCTTCATCAGCATGGCTTGGGCTATTGGATTCTGTAGTGCTGCTTGCGTTTCAGTTTCAGTTTCGGTTTTAGGGTTTGTTTCTGTCTGTTCTGGCTGCTGTGCAGCTAGTTGACTAATCATGGTTGCTAAAGCGTTAAATCTTTCGTCTGTTTTTTTTCTATATTCAGCAAATTCTGCAATTGCTTGTGTTAGCGTCTTATTCATTAGCTCTAAAGAGGTCGGTGACTTTCCAGGTTTTTCCTCTAGGTTTTGCAGGTTTTTCTTTTTTGGCTCCTTCTTCTTCAAGTTTTTCACCACAGTATGGACATAGCTTGAATCCAAACTCTTTCATGCTCTTGTGGTTGCTGAGGTCTAATATGCCTTTATTCTTCGCTTTCCTCAGGTTTTGTATCAGGTTCCACTCTTGCTGGGATAGGACTACTTCTTCGTTCTTTTGTTCTCCATTCATTTATTATGTCCTCCCTTGTGCTTACGTAATCTTCTATTAGTGTTGCTATTCTTAATGCTTTTTTGCATCCTTCTTCATGGCATACTACGTCGAATTTTTTCCATAGGTCGTAGGGTATCCAAACATACATTCCTTTTACGTTTATTTCCTTTGACATTTTTGTTCTTCTCAATTGTTTAAACAATTGACTTCCGCTTTATAAGACTTTTGCCATTATATGATAAGCTTTCGCTATTATATATATACAATTAAATTGTATAAAAAGCGTCATTTTTCTTCTTTCTTTAGCTTATCTAAGCCTTCTCCGTAAGCCTTTTGTATTAGTGTCGAGTCAATTTTGGCTCTTTTCGTGAAATGGGCTTTTTTTGTCCATTTCTCTTGTAAGAACCACCTTGCTTTATTGTAGAATCCGAGTAGAGCCGAAACTTCGCTTTTTGAAAGGGTCTGAGAATATGGATAGACTCCGATGAAGACTTTGTCTGGGTGTTGATAGGGATATACGTAAAGTTCAAGGTTTCCAATGTTGGCTAATGTTACTTTTTCCGGGTTTTTTGATTTATGTCTAACTGTTTTATGCTTAGCCTTTTTTCCTTTCCGGTAATAGTATCTCTCGAATCCGCCTTTTTCGATGATGACTGTTTCTGATTCATGTTTGCCTTTCATAATGCTTGCACTCCTTTGGAAAACTGGCTAGGGAGTTCAACCTTGCACAGTAGTATCTTTTCATGTTAAGTTTCAAGCCTTTCCTTTTAAGTTCTTTCTGTAGGGCGGATAGTGTTGGTGGCGAGAATGGTGTCCACTGGGCTTTTATTCGGTGTCCATGTCGGCAGTCTTCGCAAATTGAGAAGAACGTTTTGTCTTTTACTGTGCCTACAATGTCGTCTATGACTAATCGGTATGGGATATAAAGAGAAATTTGGCGTTTCATAGCTGTGCACAGCTGTAATGTTAGCTCCACGCTTATTAAAGGTTTTGTATAAACTTTCTTAAAAATGTATCCATTCTAACAGTCCGTCTTGGGCTAATTTCTCCAAAGTTCTCTGGTCTGTCTCAAAGGGCATCCCTGCAACTTTCATGTAAACTTTTCCACATTCGCATCTCAATACATCAAGCGATTTTGGGTGTGTTGAGTCCGTTTTCGTTTTTGCTATGAGTTTTAGTTTGCTTACGTGATGACCGCAAGGACTAAACTCAAGCATCACTTTTTTTGCTTTAATGAAGTTATCTGTGGACACGGTTTAGCATGTTCCAGTTTTTTATTCCTTTTTTTATTCTTTTCAAGTTGTAGTATGTTCTGCCGCAGTCGTCGCCTATGATCCATTGAAGCCAAGCTTTTGTTTCATCTGGTATTTCGTCTTTTATCCATATTGTTAGGTGGGTGTTTCCGTTTTTTGATTGTGTGAAACTGTAAGTTTCCATTTTTATGTTATATAAAGATAAGATATGTTCTGCAGTGCATACTTTGGCTTGTTTTACCCAATTTGGAATTAAAGTAAAGGGTAGGTCGTAGTCTATTTTTAGGTATGTTAATGGTGCCAATCTACTGGCTCCTCTGTGTAGGGTTCTTCGGAGGCTGCTTCTTCATAGTCAACTTTGACTTCGGTTTCGGTTTCTGGTTTTAGCCTTAAATCTGGCAGTTCCCATTTGATGCATTTTTCTCGGTACCTTTCGCCTAGTGTGTCCAGAAGCTTTTCTGTTGCTGTTTCTTGTTGGTCTATTGGTACTGTTTGGGATGCGGTTAACTCTACTTGTAGCCTGTGTCCCGGTCTTTTCGGGTTTAAGTAGTCTGTGCGGTATGTGGCTATGATTTTGACGAACCTTACTATTCTCTTTATTCGCCCTGTCGCTTTTTCATATATGTGCTTTACCCACGTTTTGAGGATTACGTTATAGTATAGTCTTGATAAGCCTTCGTCTGCTCCTACAGGTAGATTATTCAATCACAATCACAGACCCGTCAGAATGTTTTTACATACCTTCTCAGCCAGCGCTAACCCTTTGTCGGTTGGACTGAAATCATCGTATAGTAAGCCTTTATCCATAAGTTCTACGGCTTCGTCTAAGTTGAAGTCGAAGTGGGTGGGTTTTTCGCCTTTTTCAAGCTGTTTCCATTCCTTCACGAATAGGCATAATAGTCGTTCTTTACTCATTTTTTCACCTTCTTTTATTATGTTTTTCTGCTTATTTATCCATGTCATATTTTTGGTCTCCAGAATTTGCCGTCGAATATTAGTGGTATTTCGTCTCCGTATGCTGGTTTATGTCCTAGTGTATCAGTAAGTCTTCTCAGTTTCGACATCGGATGCAGTGATAGTTTACCTGTGATTTTTATTTTGTAGTCGTCTGGTGTTTTGACGATGTATTGTATCATCTGTAAGTCAGGGTCTGTGATTGGATGGTCAAAAAACTCTTTTGCTTTTCCATAACGTATTTCAACGATTTTGCCCATTGCGGTCTTGCCTGCCTCAACTGGCTGCTTCGCTTTTTTATATATCTCTTCAAGCTTTTCTTTTTTTATTACGCTCATGTTTTTTCACCTCCTTTTCCTCACATATATCCTCTGCAAACCGAACCAATTCATATACGGCAGCACCCTTTTTTGGAACGTAGCAGTCTAAGCAGTTGCAGTCTAAGCAGTTTTCTATACATTTTTTGCATTTTCCTGCTTGCCAGAGTTTCCAAAACCCATATAATCGCAGAATTTGCCTTTCCAATTGCTTTGTTAACGCTTTCATTTTTCTTCACCTCTTTTTTTAGGCGTTGTTCTCTCTTCATAGTCTAGGCAGTAGCATGGATGTAGGTCTGGGTCGGGCAGTTCGCAGTATCTGCCCTCTATGTTGTGTGTGCAGTCGGCGGATTCGCACTCTACTTTTTTTCTCGTTTTTCTCACTTTTCCGTAGCGTATTTCAACGATTTTGCCTGTTGCTGTTTTGCCTGCTTCAATTGGCTGTTTCGCTTTTTTATATATTTCTTCAAGTTTTTCTTTTTTTATTATGCTTATGCTTTCAACCTCCTATTGCTTATACAACTGCTTATAATGGTCGCTCTCTTATAAAGGTTTCTACTATGTAGCTTGGTAGGCGCTAGAATAGAAACCTTTATATACTTTCTCCTATTCATATAGTGTAGAAGCGGAGAAAAATGAAGTTGGACTCGGATATTAAAGAAATGATGGACGATTATATCGAAAAACATCCCGACTGCCAAGTCGCAGCGAAACTGTACTTTCATGGCTTACAGGTGGAAAGGAACAAACGGAAAGAGTTCCCGTTCATCTACACATGCCGTGAAAAGGACATCAAAAGGCTGGTTGGAAAAGTGCCCTTTTACGTCCACGGAATGGAGTCTGTTGGGAAACACAGAGCGGTTACGTTGGGTTTCAAGACCGTTGCGGACTTTGATAAAGCAATATCAATTTTGGAATGAGGGAAAAATGAAGAAGCTCTGGACTATGTATGTGTGCGACTGCGGTTTCTCGGATTTGAAACTTCGCAGGAAATGCCCGAAGTGCGGTGCAGTTTTGCATACTAAAATTTGCGTGGAACGTCGAAGCATAGACAAAGGAAAGAGGGAATCTGATTCGGGGGGGAAACCACCGAATCAGATTC
>JASEET010000024.1 GCA_030019335.1 Candidatus Bathyarchaeia archaeon
TAGGGTTAAACTTTTTTCTTACATGTTTGGAGCCTAATAGAAATAGAATGTTGAAAACAACGTTTTTCTGGAAAAATACGGGGGGTATAGATTTTAAGCATGAAAATTCAGTTATTTCGGGGTTTATTTTAACATATCAACTAGGTAAGGTTAATTTTGCCATGTAAACTTAAAGGTTTAACAAACTGTTTTGGGTCCCATAAAATTTTTTTCTTTTGGGTCCCAAAGTTGCAAGGGGGCTATATCATAAAACATGATTACAACCAAAACCCTGCTTTCATTGTAATGTGCGTCGTACATGCCCAGACAGGCTTTCAAAAACAAACAATAAAAAAGGGTTTTGCGGGAGACGTCTCCACCGAGATATTTTATGGCAGTAAATATTAGTGGCGGTAGTGGCTGTTTCCATACGTCTTTGTGTAGGCTTAGAAGGTTCTCCTTAATTGTGTGCCATCAAAGTCTTTGTCGTTTGACACTATTTCCTTTGCACCTTTTCTTAGTGCGACTGTTAAATGTATGGAGTCCTCGTAGTCAATGTCATATTCTTTCATTAATTCGACAGCTTGAATGAGGTCTTCTGGCTTTAGCGGATCTATCAGCAAGCCTTTTAGATGTGTCATGGAGTCGATAACATCTTCTACAAGACGCTTATCCTTCAAGCTTCTACCCGTTAAACCCGCAATTATTGCCAGCGTCTCGTAAAGCGTTAGGCTGGAAGTTACGTACTCTCCTTTTGGAGCGTTCTCAATTTTTTTGATCCATTCGTATGCTGTTTTACCCAGCGAAGGGTGGTTGCCAAGCCAGTAAATGAAGATGTTAACGTCTACGTAGCTTGCGACGCCCACCATTTCTTTATAACCTCGACTGCAAATTCGTCAAGATCTTCAGGCCACTTATCTATCTTGAAAGCTCCGAAGTATTTATCTGCGAATGGCTCGAGGGGCTCTATTATTATACCTTTTTCCTCTGCCATAATCTTAACATAGCCTCCCTCCTTCATCTTAGCTTTTTCCCTGATGTTCTTTGGAATAACCACTCGACCCTTCTCATCAACCCTAACAACCACAGTCATGGTTTAACCCACTAATATAGAGAATCCCGCCTATTTAAATATTCCCACCAACTTCGAAGTCAAGTCGCATAAACAATGCATTTATCTCTTTTCTGATCCCGTCAAAACAAACTTTGCATTCTATCCGATATATCTCTTCCAAACATGAACTTAATAATAGCTTAATTGATGATTGAGAGAAAGGAAATAGTGAAAAAATTAGCGCACGCCGCACACGTACACACAAAATCCTCTATCGGTTTTTTTCCGTAAGTTTTATTTTTAGAACGTGTTAAATGCAGTTAGGAGACGAGAGGATTGCTTAGGAAAATTGCTTCTGAAATAATGCTAATCCTAATTGTACTTAGTACGTTGACGTTGGCGTTTAATATTCAACCAGTAAAGGCGAATGATTCTTGGGCTTGGGTTACAGATACGGTTACTGGAGCTTATGGTGAAGCTGTTGTAGGAACAGGCACAGCGTTATACATCGCAAGGGACACACGTTTTTATCGTTATATGCCTACGGATAATAGTTTTGTTGAACTCGCCGGTCCACCTAAACCCGATGGTTACGCCTTTAAGACAGGCACGGCTTTGGCTTGGGACTTTAGCGATTACATTTATGCCTTGTATGGTGCGGCCACCGATGAGAGTCGAAGGTGGTTTTGCCGCTACAGCGTATCAAACAACTCTTGGGAGGCTTTAGCGGATACGCCGGCTGATCAGGGAGAAGGCGATGCGATGACATTTGTTGCCGGAGACGGCATCTATGCCACAATAGGCGGTGAACAGCGTCCCACATATTTTGTCCGTTACGATCCGTCTACAAACAGCTGGAGTGACGCGCATGCAGATCTTCCAGCTGGCATGGGTGATGGATCTTCTCTTGTTTGGGCATATGGAGATTTTCTATACGCTTTGCGTGGAGAGTTCTATGAGAAGTCTCCGCTTTGCGATTTTTGGCGTTATAGTCTCAGATATGATGCTTGGGAGTCGATGGAAGATATCCCAGCTGATGCTCACAGTGGAGGTGTGGGTGGAGTAGGTGATGGGGGATCTCTTCTTTATATCGGATTCTGGCTGCCAGACCAAAGGGATTACATTTATGCGCTTAGTGGAAATCAAGCTCATCCTGAGAAATCCGTTATTCCAGATAAGCGATTTTACCGGTATACAATATCGACAAACAGTTGGGAACTATTGGCGGACCTTCCTTTTGGAATAGGATATTATGTTGGCTGCAGGTTAGGCTACGCTGACGGACACGTTTATGCATGGCAGGGAACGCCAGGCACGTGGGCAGGTGGAGGAGACGACCTTGCCAGATATAAGTTTACTCCAACTCTCATAACTGATGTTCCATTGTTTGAACTCTTGGATAAGGAAGTTACGGAGTTTCAGGGAGGAGTTAACGTTACATTAACTTTCAGAAATTATGGTTTCAACGCTACAAACGGCACTGTCTGGATGCCTTGGGAAAAAGTTTGGTACTGGACGCCGCTCTGCGGTAGCCCTCCAACCGGTAACATCACAGAAAATCTCTTACCATTCGACGTTAATGGGGATGGCGACGCATCCGATGTGTTTGTAGTTCACTATATCGATAACAAAACTGTTGAGGTTAATGGAGTGAAAGCGTATGCATTGTTCGTTCCTGAACAAAGAATACACTACGATGAAAAAGGTATATACGATGTTTTAGAAAAGAATAGTTTTAAGTTAGGCTCGAAGAATCACACGCTACATAGAGTTAGTTACATGGAGGAGTACGAGTATGGTTACGCTGGTTTTGGCATAGACTCTTTTTTCCGCTATCATTCAAGTCCTAACATCCAGTTTGTCATCGAGCAGGTAGGTGCATCTGTAAACAGCGCATCAACGGCGGAAATAGTCAGCATGAAGCTAAACGGAACATTCACACCTTACGAGTTTAATTTTATTGTACCTTGGCTTGACGGACCACATGGTCAATGGTACGTGGACAATGTATATGTTTATCCTCTCGACTTCTTAAATAGTAAGGCTGTTTTCACTGTACAACTATCCATTCGAGGAGAACCTGGTAGCTATTTATTAATTACAATATTAAACTGGGCTCCAAATGATCTTCATCGATACCGATACTTTGTTTTTGACGCACTTGAGATACCCTTTGCAATCACAGGAACAGTACATAGGGAGGTCAGCTTTGGAGATGAGACCTACCGCATCAACATTCTAACCAATTCAACAATTTCGCAGACCATTACATTCAACTGGACAGCAAAGGAGATAAGCTTCAACGCTGCTTACTACGGTGGCTCAACATTTTTCTGGAATGTTACGGTTCCCCAAAATCTTCTAAAAGGCATGTGGAATGTTACTCTAAATGGTTCACCGATAAGCTTCACTCCAACAACCAACAGCACGCACACATTTATTTACTTCAACTCACACGTTGAACTCCCATGGTTTACAACCAGCCAAATATCCATTACAGCAACATGGGTGCCAAGCGACACTTTCCCTCCTTACATAGGCATTCCCTCTCGAGACCCTGCTGGTGATGTCTTGCCGTATCAGCTTGTGAAGGTTTCAGTTAACGTCACAGACGAGGAAAGCGGCATAAAAAATGTAACCCTTTGTTACGCTATAAACGGTGGCTTAACGGTGCTTATAAATGTAACAATGATTTATAACTCTACTACTGGCCTATATGAAGCCACTATCCCTGGACAGCCCGCGGGAACTTGGGTAAAATATCAAATAATCGTCTGCGACATTGCAGAAAATCAAGCAGTCAAAGATGAAACAGAACCATACTGCATGTACCAAGTGATCCCAGAATTTCTGTCATCCACAATTCTGCTACTGTTTATTGCTCTCTTCATGCTTGCTGTTGTCTTAGCAAAAAGAAGATTTCCAAGAAAACTTAAGAGTCAACCTCCGAAAACTCATCTCCCATCATCATTTCAAAGAGTTCCAGAATAGGTAAACTTTTGTTTGAGCCAGAAAGTTAAGCCTTTTCAAACTCTTCAGCGCTCTTCGCTATACGTAAAAACAGACATTTAATAGGCCCTATCGTTTTAAATACCCCCCCTTCCCGTATTTTTTCTAAGTCTGAAACAGACTTCTTTTCAAAAACAAAGCTTAAATCTTGTTTAACCCATGTTTATATAAGACGTGATAAGTCATAATTCGTCGTGGAAAAGTCAAAAACGTTGCCCTTAACAAGGTCTGTTAGTTTTAAAGCTGTGTTGCAGAAAGGAAACCGCATTCAGATTCCAAGGTTGATTCGTTGGCAATTTAAGTTGGAGCCAGAGCAGGTGTTGAAGGTTGAAGTTGCGCCTGAAGGCGCCATTGGAATCCGAGAAGAGTTCTTTGCTCGCATGAACAAAGACGGACGCATAAAAATTCCAAAATTAATTCTGGAACTTTTAGAAGATGCGGTAGAAACAAGCCTGGTGGGTTATGCTTTAGAAGTGAGTCTTGAGCCATGTTCATGAGTGGTTCCTTTTTAACACGAAAACCTAGCAAAATCTGTAAAGAAAGTCAGAGCTGGAAGAATGAGTATAGCCTTATCCATAATTGCAGTTGTGGTTGTGCGTGGAATTTTCTGCTTCACTACCACATCTCCCAATCGTTTCAGTTTCAGTATCAGAAGTAGCTGGCGTGCTCTTAGGATATGGGACGACTACTTTTAAGCCGAGCCTTAAGCTGTGGTTTCAACCGGGGAGTTCAAATCTCTCACGGTCCACCACGGATTCTCCCGGCCCATTTTGGATGCGTCTACTTCCTTTTGCGGAAAAGAAATTCCTGAGGACCACGACTTATCATGCGACATGTGTGGAGCTACACTCTGTGAAGAATGCGGAACCACCGGACTATGTTCTACGTGCGCCGAACTCTGGGAATCAGAAATAGACCTAGAGGACATGGAAGCAGAAGAAGAATTCTAACATTATTCTAGTACTACAACCAGAGGGAGCGAGGCTTAATCTCTCGTTCAATTCTCTTCTAAGTTTTTGTCTAAATAGCGTCTCATCGTGTTTCCTATATCTTTACTCAACACTTCTTGGACATGTTTTAGCTCTAACTTTCGCATTGTCTCGTCTCTTTTGTGTTGTGTTCTTGGTAACCTCAAATTCCTTCTCTTGCGCTTGCGAGTGTATTTTCTGCCTGAACTCATTTGTCTATCACATCTCAACATTCCGTAGAGCATTAAGAAATAGATTATGAAAACAAAAACTGAATTTGACTTTCACATCGCATACGCACGCGGTCGGCGCTACACTCGGAATAGTTTAGTCATTTCTTAAAACATCCAGTTATAAATAGCTTAACGTGGGCTGTTATATTTTTTTCCAATTACCTTAGTAAATTGAAATGAGGCACTAAGGAAAACAGAAAAAAATATAATAAGGCATTTGTTCCTCTTTTAAGCAGGTGATGATAGAAATGGAGCGCGCCTTGGAGGCATACGTTTCGCGAGAGATTCCGAAAATATTCAGAGAATACTCTATCGTTGCCGTAAACGAAACCTTACCAGGCCGAATCACAGCTGACTTCCACCTCAAGGACCGGGACGGAACTGATGTGTTCGTAGAGGTTTCCGCCCGAAAAATAGGGCACACCAAACTCAGCCAGATACTCAACATGTACGCGGCAATCTCCAACATTGAGCCTCCGTTAAGGAAATTCGAGCTAATAGTAATAGGTCCTGACGTAACCCCTTCTGTTAAGAAGGAGCTAGAGAAACTTCCAGTGAGGCTACTTACCTACGAACAGATCGGTATAACTGGCCAGAAGCTTCGCGAAGTACAGGAACAGGAGCGGCGACGGCGGCAGGAGATCCAACAGCTGTCACCGGAAGAAGCTAGACTTGTCGCAAAGTGGGAATCTGAAAAGAAAGCCACAGTCCGCGCTTCTGATGTACAGGAAGCCCTAGGCTGCACGATCGATTACGCTTATTTCTTGCTCCACAATCTCGAACGTAAGCACCAGTTAGAACGAGTCACTCGAGGCCTTTACCAGTTCATACCTCTGAGCTATGGTTACCCAGAGAGGATTCCTCCCTCAAATTCTTTCATCATAGGAGCCGTACTCATAAAGCCGTACTATTTCAGCTACTATACATCCAACAGCCATTACGGATTCACAACACAAATACCTTTCACACTATTCATAGCAACCACTAAGAAGAAGCCGGACATCGAATGGGCGAGCAGCTCCTTCAAATTCGTTACACTGTCCAAGCAAAAGTTCTTTGGATACAGACGAGAGAAGGTCTTCGATACCGCGGTTAACATGGCCGAACCCGAGAAATCCCTTGTAGACTCGTTCGACAAGCCGAGATATGCCGGTGGAATTGAGCAATTAGCAAGAATAACTTGGCGAGGCCTTTCAAGAGTAAAAAAGGAAAAACTTGTCAAGTACGCGGTAAGAATGAATTCTCATGCACTAATCCAGAGATTGGGCTTCATCATTGACTTTTTGGCAGAAGAAGAACTTGTGAAACCGCTTCCCCGTAATCTTAAGGACAGGATGCTTAGGCACGTGGGAAAAACGGCGATATACCTGGACTCCAGAAAACCAAAGACTGGTGAATTCTCTAAAGAATGGAGAATAATTAACAATGTCCCAAGGGTACAGCTGCTGAGCGAAATTGAGATAAGGTGAATTTGGAATGCTAGAAAGAAAGCATGTGGCTTTCTATGCTCGGTCGAGCAGAGTAAGGGAGGAGGTGGCGGAACGGGACATCATTCTGACCTACGTGCTTCGCATCCTGTCTGATAGCATCTTGCCACAGCTAGCCTTCAAAGGCGGAACCTGTCTAAAGAAAACGTATTTTGGAAAGACCGGGAGATTCTCAATGGACCTTGATTTTACTAGCGTCAACATAAAGCTCGAAGAGCTTAGGAATAAACTCAAACAATCGCTGCACAACAAGACCGTCTACGGTATAGATTTCAAAATTATTGAGGAGAACGTGGGGTCCGAATCCTATCTAGTAGTTGTGAAATATGCACATGCTTGGAATCCCGGTTCTGAGTTCGAGCTCCAAGTTAGCTACCGAGAACAGCCAGTCCTGCCTACAGTGGAACTGCCACTCTTTAAAGAGATATACTTCAAATTCTGCGAGTTTCAGAGCTTTTCGGTTAGATGTATGCAGAAAGATGAGTTGCTGGCGGAGAAGATCAGAGCAGCATTTCAGAGAGTTCGCAGCAGGGACCTTTACGACCTGTACCTATTCACCAAACGGCATTACGACAAGGACATTGTCAAAACATTGGCAGTCATCAAGTGCTGGAATGCGAGAGACCCTTTCAACCCAGAAGTATTGCTGGACAGAGTGGCAAAAGCTGACTACTATTGGGAAGACCTTCAAAGGTTAGTTCGAAAAGGGAGTTTACCCTCACAAGAGGATGTACTCAAAACAGTGCTCAAGAATTACGCGTTCTTAGAAGACTTGAATGAACTCCTCCTCAAAATCGTGGAAGACTCCAAAGCACACAGTAAGAACGAACTTGTAGCTGGGCTTCTTTCGGATTTGCGCACACGCAAAAATGCACTTCTTTGAATTTGCCTCGCCTTATTCTTTTAGGAACCCCTTTCAAAAACAGAAAAAAGAGGGTTTTGCGGGAGAAATCTCCAAAAGAGCGGTTTTAAAAAATAGCGCACGCACAAGCTGATTATTTGATTTATGTAATGGTAAAGCACATGCATTATAGCCTTATATAAAATTAGTGTGAGACATGAAGTTTTCTCATACACTTCCTTTTTTGTTTGTGGTTCGCATTTAAACTAGCGCGCGGTCATGTCAAAAGAGTGATTTGCCAGAAAAAAGCACCCTTGTTTAATTAATGCCCTATCATTACCTACTACAGATTTTATGACGAGAAAATCATGTAAACCCATATTAATCTGGTGCACTCTTCTGAAAGCGGAGAAATCAGACCTTAGAAGTCCCTTATCGGGAGACATTTCTACTTCTGAACTGTAACGTTTATAACGGTCTAATTAACAAAATTTCTATGCGGTGCCGGGGTGGCCGAACGGTTCAGGCGGCGGCCTGCAGAGCCGCTATATGTGGGTTCAACTCCCACCCCCGGCTCCTGATGTTAGCACTTCGATTATGAATTAGCTTTTTGTACAAGCTAAATAAAACCCATTAATCGCAGAGCATTTTTAAAGAAGATTAATGCAAAGAGAATTAGAATAATGCCAAGAGCTCGAAGGATGTATAGGTAATATTTGCTTTTGATGATAGACTTAGATTTGTCTACAATCAAAGTAATGACAATTTTTGATTCGATGAGTACCGTATAGAATCCAAGAATGAAAAGAACCGTCGCTGAAATATTTACGTTTAAGCTTTCAAAGACTATTGGGCCTCCGATTGAGAGCCAAAATAGGTAAGGGTTAGGGCTTAAGAAATTTGTAATAGCACCTCTTTTCAAGGCGCCTTTTTCAGTTTTATCAGTTTTGAATGTATTGATTTCGGCTCTTAGATTTTCAAAACCTAAATGAATCAAATAGCCAGCTCCAAAAAAACTATTATTCCGACGATAATTTTGTACTGCATTAAATTTGATAACAACAGCAATACGAAAAGGACTATTGGCAAATCCGTGATTAGAGGAGCCATAGCAACTTTGATTCCTCTTTCTTACCATACTTTAACGTCTCCGAAAAAACTAACGCGAGAAGAGGCCCCGGCGAAATTCCTGCCACAAGACCAAAAAACATTCCTGAAATTAAGAATCCAAGCTCCTGAACCATATTGAAGAATATTGGAAAATAGAATATGAGACTTTCTAAGCCAAAACACTTCAGCATATGAAAAAAGGAGTTTACGGGAGATTTCGCCACTAAGTGCAAGGTGCAATTCCCACCCCCGACTCAACAGAATAAGTTAGCGTACGCGTTTTACGAAATAACTCCTTAATCATATCTCAATTCTATCTAACCTAAAAAACTCTCCCAAAAATAAAATAGTTGTATAACATAACAAACTAAAGGTGAAAAAATGAACCCATACAAGTTCGCAACAAAAGCAGTTCATGCTGGACAGCACCCAGACCCTCTCACAGGCTCTGTTTCCGTTCCAATCTATGAAACGTCTACCTTCGTTTTTAAAAGTGCAGAGCAAGGTGCTGCAAGATTCGCTGGTACAGAAGAAGGATACATTTACACCCGTCTGGGCAATCCAACAATAAGGGCTTTAGAAAGAAACGTTGCAGAACTTGAGAACGGAGAAGATGCAAGGGCTTGCGCCTCTGGAATGGCAGCTATACACACGGCAGTCACATCCATAGTCAAGAAAAATGACCATGTGGTTGCAACGGACTGTCTCTATGGAGGCACGCTTAAGTTATTTTCAGATATTCTCCCGAAATTCGGAATTGAATTCACTTTAGTTGATTCGTCTAGTGTGGCAAAAGTTGAAGCGGCAATCAAAGAGAACACGAAACTAATA
>JASEET010000025.1 GCA_030019335.1 Candidatus Bathyarchaeia archaeon
ACCCAGAACTTTCATAGTTGTGAAAGATGAGACTGTTAAGGAACGTTTGTATCAACTTTGCGAAAATCAAGCATTTATGAAAACCGCCCCTGTGTGGATTGTAATATGCGTTGACCTTCACCGTCACTTAAAAGCCGCAAAATTGACTGGAGTGGAATATGATTATACAGGTATTCTTCCATATACTTTCGGTGTTTTGGATGTTGCGCTGTCACTTGAAAACATGGTTATAGCTGCTGAAGCTTTAGGACTAGGTAGTGTAATAATCGGGTCAGTTATCGAACATCCATGGAAAGTAAAGGAGATTTTAAAACTGCCCGAACATTGCTTAGCTCTATCTATCCTGTGCATTGGATACCCAAAGAAAAAGCCGGAAAGAAGGGAGAAATGGGACTCCAATGTGATAGTTTGCGAAGGCCGATATAGGGACGTAAATGCACGGGATGTTTCAGAATACTGGAAGAAGTTTATATCCAATGATTTAAAACGCTATGGGAAGGAAGTCTCGGATAAAAAAATTGAGAAACTTTTTAGGGAAATGAGTTATGGAAAGTTATATTCAAGTCATTATAAAGAGGAATTCGTGAAAACCACGAGCAAAAAATTAATGGAGTTTCTCAAAGAGCTGGGGTTTCTAAAAGATTAAGGATAATTTTAGACTAAGGGTGAAAAACATGCACAATTCCATAGAGCTTGGTGAACGTAAAATCATTGAACTCGTCTGGAAGCAGTTAGAAAGAATGCCTAAGATGCCTGTTGCATTCGGCGATGATGTTTCCGCGTGTGACCTCGGAGATGGAAGGCTGGCAATTTTAAAGACAGATATGCTTGTTGACAAAACGGATGTTCCGCTGGGTATGAGTCTTTGGCAGGCTGCTCGCAAAGCTGTTGTCATGAACATTAGCGATTTTGCCGCAAAAGGTGTGAAGCCAATAGTGATGCTTGTTTCGCTTGGATTGCCTAGAAAACTAGCTGAAAGAGACATGAGGGAAATCGGGAAAGGACTAAACGCTGGAGTGCGTGAATATGGTGCATACGTTATCGGCGGGGATACAAATGAGGCTTCAGACCTTGTGATTAGCCTTTCACTTTTCGGAATAGCGAAAAAGAATATGCTGATACTGCGGAGCGGAGCAAAACCTGAAGACATTGTCGCAGTTACGGGTTTTTTCGGTAAAGCCTCTGCCGGCTTGAAAATTCTGCTTGACGGCTTTAAAGCACCACAAAAGATTCGAAAAATTCTTGTTGAATCGGTTTTGATGCCGCACGCCCGACTGAAGGAGGGTTTAGCCTTAAGCATGACAAGAGCTGTTACAGCATCCATCGATTCGAGCGACGGCTTAGCGTGGAGCCTTCACGAAATTGTAAAAGCAAGCAACGTAGGCTTTCTAATTGATAAGCTTCCAGTAGCCAAAGAGGTGGAAAGATTCGCTAGAATCAACGAGCTAGACCCGTTAGAATTGACGCTTTACGGCGGAGAGGAATATGAACTTGTTCTAACGGTAAAGCCGAGGCTTTGGGAGAAAGCGGAAAAGGCTGTTGAAAAAGTTGGTGGAAAGCTCTTGCCGATAGGTAGGGTGACCGCTGAAAAGCGTGTTCTCTTGGAAATTCATGGAGAGAGACGCGTTATTGAGCCGCGGGGCTGGGAGCACTTTAAGAGCGTTAGGATTTAATTCAGAAGTAGGCTATACTTGTAATTGAGTCTTGATGTCTGACTTAGCTACCTATCTAACAGTTCGAGAAGCATTATTCTATGAAAAACTGTCAGAAGGAAGGGTTAGATGCAGCCTATGTGAAAGAAGATGTGAAATTCCGCAAGGATTAAGGGGATTCTGCAAAACACGAATGAATATAGGTGGCAAACTGTACACGCTTGTTTACGGCGACATAAGTGCAGTCGAAAGCCGCCCCATAGAGGTCAAACCGTTTTTCCATTATTGGCCTGGTTCAACAGCGCTCACGTTTTCAACGTGGTCCTGCAACCTGGACTGCATCTGGTGTCAAAATTTCCACCTTTCAAAACTTGAGCCGAAACCAGCCGAAGCAGTTTACTATCCGCCTGAGAAGGTTGTTGAATTAGCCGTTTATAATGGTGACGCTGGCTTATGTGCGAGCTTTCAGGAACCAACGCTTTTGTCTGAATGGGCAATTCCATTGTTTAAATTGGGTAAGGCTAAGGGAATAAAGTATTGCTGTTATGTTTCAAACGGCTACATGACCCTAGAAGTTCTTAAAGCACTTTATGAAGCTGGAATGGACGGACTTAAAATAGACATAAAAGGCAACAGTGAAACCTACGAGAAATATTGTGGAGAAGCTGATGCGAAGAAGATTTGGAGGAATGCGCGTGAAGCAAAAAAACTTGGGTTGCATGTGGAGATTGTTAACTTAGTGGTTAGAGATGTTAATGACGATGAAGCAGCTTTGCGGTGGGTTATTGAAAAGCATTTAAAAATGGTTGGAGCTGAAAACCCGCTTCATTTCACCAGATATTTTCCAGCCTACAAATTTAACAACCCGTCGACAAGGGTGGAAACTTTGGAGAAAGCGTACGAAATGGCGAAGAAAGCTGGTGTTCTTTACCCATATATCGGAAATGTTTCTGGGCATAAATACGAGAATACTTATTGTCCGAACTGTGGAGAGAAACTCGTTAAAAGATATGGATATTATGTATTGAAATATGGGATTACAGAAGAAAAGAAATGCCCACGATGCGGAACGCGGATTCCAATAACTGGACAATACGCTGGAGCATGGAAGCGGTAAAGGTTTAGACTTAGAGACTAAAATGTTTATCTCCATGAAACTCTTCTTCCCGGTGAACTGTTTTTCGGTAGTTGACTCCCTAGAATTTACAAGATTTGTCTAGTAATTAAAAACTATTATATATAAAAGGGGCTGAGTTATTCTTATGCTAAAAGAGCTAGAAAAGATTGTAGAGAAAGCTAGAAAGGATAAGAATGTTCTAGCTGTTATAGTGTTTGGTAGTCATGCAAGAAAAGAATCGAAGCCCTTTAGTGATGTAGACTTATGTATCGTATTGCAGCCAAAGAAGTTTGATAATCTTTTTATGACCAACAAGAGATTAGAGTATCTTGATCTAGTCCCTGATAAATATGATATCCAAATTTTTCAACAACTCCCTGTTTTCATAAGAACAAGGATACTGAGAGATGGAAAATTATTGCTGAACAAAGATTACGATACCATGTTTAGAGTTGCTTTAAATACGATCAAGGAATTCGATTTGTTCAGAAAACACTATTACTATTGCATAGAGAGCGTTGCGTATGGTAGATAGAGAAAGAATATTGTCGAAAATAAGTGAGCTTAGAGGATTCTTAGAAAAGTTGAAAGAAATTGCACCTAAAACTTTCGAAGAATATGAACAATCGGAAGTGAAGAGAAGGGCATGTGAAAGGCTTTTACAAATCTCCATCGAATGTGCATTGGATGTATGCGATGTAGTCTTTTCTGGTTTAAGGTTGGGTGTACCAGCAAGTGAAGAGGATATAATCGAAAAACTGAATCGTGCAGGAGTAATCACCGATGGAACTACTAGCAAGTTAAAGGGGATGAAAGGAATGAGAAACATCTTAGTGCACGGATATCCCTATGTGGACGATGAAAAAATATTCAGAAGCTTAACCAAAGAATTGAAAGATTTTGATGTTTTTATAGATGAAATATTAAACTTTCTGAAAAAGAAGGGAGAGCCTTAGAAGGGATTCATCGAAATCTCCGATGTAGGGTTCGCCATAATTGAACTCGGCGAGAGAAGGCACAAACTAAATGTTCTAGTCTTCAGAAAACCACGAACCGCTAAGTCGTTGGGGAACAGTCTTGGAAGGAATTAGGTCTCAAGGAATCGGCTGTGTGGAGGAGTAAAATTCACGGTTGAAATGAAAGAGGAGTTGTTTTCAAACTTAAAAATTGCCACAGAACATCGCTAGCCTAGAAGCCTATAGTCCGCCCATGATCTCGGATGTTAAAACGGACAAGAACAACAGCAGCCTACACTTTGGGTCGCCAGATTTTTGATGGCAAAGCTAAACCAACCAGCCTATTTGGTTCCAAATAGAGGGGCCTGCACCAATTACACACACAAAAACCATTAAGCCCGCTTTAATGTCTCTCTAAGCGTCAGATAGATTGCTGCGCCTATTCCCCTACCAACCATAGAAAACATATAAACAACCTGTAAACCCAACGTCAAGCCAAACAAACCAATCGTATAATCAGACAAGTATCCACCTACCAATGAACCGAAGAAAGAAGTCACTCCCATTATTAGATTGTAAAAGGCTGTAAAGCTTCCACGATACGCTTCTGGCGTAACGTCAAGCATGTAAGCGGTCATCGACGCTTGCCCTAGAGCCATCGAAATTCCCCAAAATGCACTGACACCTATTAGAACGTACACGTTTGGAGCGAAAGCATATGCTATTGGAACTGTTACTAAACTGAATCTGAATAAGACTAGCAGTGGTTTTCTTCCTAAGGTGTCAGCGAGTCTTCCAATTCTGCTCTGAAAAATTATTGTAATTGTCATTTGAGTCACTGAGAGCAAAGCTATTTCCAGCATTGAAGCATCTAAAACCCTAATCAGCGTTATGGAAAACAAGGGCCAAGAAATAGACATGAAGAATGTGAAAATTGCCCCTGCTAGAGAGTATCTCATAAAATCCGGTGATTTCCTTACGCGTGTAACTATTTCAAACATTTCGGGTAGGAATCCCCTTTTTGAAGCTGAGTTCTTGTTGTTTCTCCTTTCTTTTGCAGAAAGCATTACGAATGAGGAAATAAAACCGCAGATCACCGCTACTGTGAAAGGGATAAAGAACATTTCTTGTAGGGTTTCGCCTATGCTTACCATAATTATTCCTGAAACCAAAGTAGCGATTAAACTGCCAACAGAAGCCCACAAGTTGATAGCGGCGCTTGCCCTTCCAAGTCTAAGCGAAGGAACTAAATCGCCGATTAATGCTGTCCATGCTGGTGTTGCCATTGAACCTAAAAGTGCCTGAATTGCAATTAGAATGATTAGTTGGCTTGCGTTTGTCACAAACATCATGGGAATCCAAAGCGCAGAGATTATTAAGCCCCCTAACACTATGAACGAAATTCTCTTGCCGAGTCTGTCGCTCAATTTTCCCCAGAAAACCTGCATCACATTGTTTGAGAGGTTTGTTAGAGACTGAAACCATCCCATTTCAGAGGATGAAGCTCCAAGCTCGACTGCGTACGCACTCATGAAAGGGTTTACCATTCCCATGCCTAAGGAGTTGACTACGGAACGAACGTAAAGAGGTCTTAAGTTTACTTCTGTAGAATCGGGTTGACAATTTTTCTCTTGGGACATTGTTATCACGTTTGACGCTGGTTTTTGAGTTTTACACTTAGATTTGGAGAATGCTTAAAAACTAATTGTTTTCAGCTTAAATTATTGTGTAGGAAGGTGCTCTTGCTTGCTGAAAAACTTCTACATTGCATGTTTATTTCTGCTTTTTCTGAGGGAAAATTTATATGAAAGAGCGGTAGCTTTAATTTTAATCTCGCGTCGTGTTTTAGATTTTTGGGCGGAAGTTTTACTGTAAAACGCTACTGCTTATTCCTTTTTGACTGCGCCTTTTCTCTTTTGCGTTTTTTAACAATGGTTATCGCGTTTGTTTGATTTAACTGTCGAATTTGGGCGTTCGGAAACACTCGTTCGATTTCTTTTCGTACTTTTGCAATGTCTACTTCTCCGTAAGATTTCACGTCAACTATTGGTTTTTCGTTTTCGTCGTAACTTATGGAAATAGCATATCCTGAGCCTACTTCAACTTGTGTTGGCTCCAAAACAAAACCCAGCTCTTCGGAGTCTAATTTAATAAAGTTTCCGGGTACACGCTTATGTTTCCGCTCTGACATAATGACCACAGTTCTTAAAGAAAAGGGCGGTGAAGATTAAAGGTTTTTTACGTTTAAATAAAGATTAAGTGTATGTATACAGCTTATTAGTGAAACATCATTTTTTCTTCATATTTTTTAAGGTGTTGTGTGGCTTCTTTAATGTCCATAAAGAGTTTACTGACTCGTTCTACATCTTCAGCTGTAACATCCTTGCGTTTGGCGCCTTTAGCGTTTTGAGCAGCTAAACTTAGCAGTTGAACAGCATATCGTAGGGAGGTCTTAACCCCAACTTCTGTGAGCTTTTCTAACGCGTTTTTTCTGATATTCACTTTCTCCTCTTTAGAGCGTATCTGGAGGATTTCACGGATGCTGTCTGCATCGTACTCTTCAGTTCCTATGATAACTGAACGGTCAACGAGGTCAAGGGGGAAACCCATAGGGCTTTTGACGTCGGTGCCTCGAATAGTGGTTACACCTCGGTTCGTGGCTAAGATGATTATGGGCACTAGCTCGCTTTCGATAGCCCTGCCTAAGAAGCTGAAAGCTTCTAAATCTAGAAGGTGTGAGTCATCAACGAATAAGACGCCTGGGTGAATGAATGCTTTTGCCTCATCTACCATTTTTTTAACTCCTTCATCTACGGCTGTGCGGACTTCAGTGTCTATTTCTTTGGTTTCTGCACCTCCAAAAAACATAGAGAAAATTCCTCCCCCGAATCTTTGGCGGGCATTAATTTCGTCCATGTCTGCTAGAGTCAGAGTGTAGACAAATTCCTTCTCTTTGAGCACTTTGCCTGGAGGGAGGGGGATTTTTTTCCGGACGTCTATGTCGTAGGTTTTTCCTTTAGTGCTTTCCATGCTTATGCCAAGGTTAACAACTCTTCCAGTTTCTGCGTCAATTTGTATTACGTATCCTTCTGATATGTTCTGCTGGATGATTTGTTGGGCTATAGTAGACCCTGCTTCAATGGTTTTCTCCTCATCCTGAGATTTAAGTGTGAGTCGGATACTTTCGGGAACCTTTTGGTAAGGATTGTACGGATGGGGAGCAGTTCTTATGTCCATGCCAGTAAGCTCTCCCTCGTAGACTTTGCGCATCTCATGAATCTCCACTCCGATGCATTTTCGTATAGCTTCGATGAGAATCTCTGTTTTTTTGCGTTCGCTGCTGTATACCTCGCTTCCACTCATTTGGATAAACGGCACATTTGGACCCAATTCCTTAGATATTGCCACAGCAATCGCTGTCTTCCCTGTTCCAGGAGGACCCGCAAGAATTACGGTTTTACCGCTCAGCTTCCCTTCTTTTATCATTTGAACAACAAGACCAGCGGCTTCTCTAGCTCTTTCCTGACCAACCATCCCGTCCTTTATTTTAACAGCTTTCAAGTTTTCATCTAAACCTAAACCATTAATGTGAGTGTGTGCACCGATTCTTTCAAATCTGGTTGCTGGACGCGTCGGTAATTCTCTAATGGACGCCATAAACGCATCACCTCAGAGGGTGGTAAAATCGCAAATAAAAGGAAAAAACTGAAATATAAAACTTCACTTTCACTTCTGTGTTCTACTAGTTTTAGATTATGGCTTTTCTGTCTAACAAGTAGTTTAAGACAATTATGCATAAAGCTGCTAGGTAAGGCTGCTTTCCAAGCGAAACCTTTTCACCATAACGCAAAGCGAAACCTTCAACCTTCTTCGGCAACCCAATATGGTCCCCCAAAACGAAAACAGGATTTTCACCAATATCAACTTCAAAAATGTCTTTTCCGCCTTCTTCAAGAACATAAATTGGTGCTTCTTTCGCTTTCGCCTTCAATAAAACCTCAAAACTTGTTTTGTCAACACTTATGCCCGGATGCAAATTTCCAGACAAAACTTTTTTGAAAATTTCTTTCCATGTTTCCTGGTCTGTGCGCACGTCCCTGAGCATTGCGCCGTCAATCTTTAAGTGTAAGGGTGGTAATGGCGGCCCACTTAACAGGGCATGAAAAACAACGTTTCTGCGAATTCCATGAGAAAGGAATAAGCTGGCTACAATACATTCATGCACTACGTCTAATTTTCCAGCTTCACGCAAACTCGTGAATTTTGAATCCGTTCTGCCCTTACGCGAATACAGAATAAACTCACGCAAAACGATTACACACCGGGTTTCTGCGAGATTTAGTTACCTTTGATTTGTTTAACTTTTTCGCTACGATTGTTACCAACATAGACATCACCATGAATATTATTAAGATTGTCATTTTTGGAAATTCCGGTATATACTGATACTCATACTCCAAACTTGGTTCTATTTCTGTTCCTTTATGCCATTCATTAAAAGAAGTGATAATATAACCGTCTGGAAAACATGCAAAAAAAGTAAAAAAATATAGGAAGTCTACGCTATTACAACCGAAATTTTCCAATAATAAACATTCGCATTTGAAGCCTAAGCGGAGCCTCGGGCGGGCTTTGATCCCGCGACCTACGGCTTACAAGGCCGTTGCTCTACCGAGCTGAGCTACCGAGGCACTCACCCATAGCATTTTCAACATCAAAAATAAAAACGTTAGCCACCCAAAATCGCAATTGAAAACCCTTATTATCCACAACGTAATACTTATATGTGCGAGAACCGCTTTAGAAGTATTTTGGCGACTAGTCTTAGCCATAAAACAGATGCAACTCCTATCAACAATGATGAGGAGCGAAGAGGTGAAAATGAGCCCCTAAAGCTCATAATGACACCATGCATAGGCCAAAAACCTGCACACCCATAAAAGGTTCACCGAAAACGTCAAACAGACACTACCATAAGGTCCGACATGCTACGCCGTCTGGAGGATGGCTCGGCTTGAGCGCTGAAGAAGGGCGCGGCCAGCCGCGAAAGAGCCCCGGGTAAGCGTATGCAGCTTTAGAACCGGGGATTCCTGAATGGGACTTCCTGCTGCAATTTCCTTCGGGAACTTGTGGCGCTCCCAAATAGGAGCGGGAACCCCCCGAACGGAAGCATCTTAGTAGGGGGAGGAAAAGAAACCAAATGGGATTCCCTCAGTAGCAGCGAGCGAAAAGGGAAAAGTCCAAACCGAATCCCACAGGGAAACCTGCGGGAGATGTAGGGTTATGGGCCCGGCTTCCTCCTCACAGGCGAAGCTGAAGTGGCCTGGAAAGGCCCGCCATAGAGGGTGAAAGCCCCGTAAGCGTAAGCTGGAAGGAGTTGAGCCAGAGTCCCAGAGTACCGTACCCTAGTTTTGGTGCGGAAAGTTGGGAGCCACCAACTTCCAAGACTAAATACGTCTCAAGACCGATAGCGCACTAGTACGGTGACGGAAAACTGAAAAGCACCCCGGAAG
>JASEET010000026.1 GCA_030019335.1 Candidatus Bathyarchaeia archaeon
CGCGAGAATGCTGGGGATACGACTGTGAAATTGTAAAATGCTTAAGAAATAAAGGCTTGGAATTTTGCTATCAATGCAGCGAATACGAAAATGAAACATGTGAGAAGTTTGAGAAATTAGTAAAGCCTACCTGGGGGAAGATGGAGTTGATTTAAGGACAAATCTTGAAAAGATTAGAAAGGGCGAGATAGAAGAATGGTTGCGTGAAAGCGAAGAAAAATACAGATGCCCAGTATGTGGAAAACCCTTATCCGTAGGTGTAATAAAAAGAAAATGTTACCACTGCGGAGCAAACCTCTCCAAAAGCGCCTAAAAGAGTTTAAAATTAAAAAGCCTAAGATTCCGTCGATTCACTCTTTTTGTTCATTATCTGGGTTTCTCATGGTAACGGGCATGTTCGTAGTTTCGCGAATTTTAGGTAAATGCATATATCCTTCCGTGCATTTAGAAACCTTTCACAATACCTGTTAAGGCGAAAGCGATGACTCTCACGGATGAAATAATTAAGCTGAAAAAGGAGAAGAGAGCAGTAATTTTGGCTCATAATTATCAGCGGCCTGAAATTCAAGACATTGCAGACTATGTGGGGGACAGCATAGGACTAAGCAAGAAAGCCATGGAGGAGAAAGAGACAGAAATCATAGTTTTTTCGGCTGTGGACTTTATGGCGGAGTCAGCAGCTATCCTAAATCCTGACAAAAAGGTTTTGTTGCCAACTCTGGGTGCTCGTTGTCCTATGGCTCAGATGCTTACCGTTGATGAAATTAAACGGTGGAAGGTGCATTATCCGCTTGTGCCTGTGGTTTTATATGTGAATACGCTGGCTTCAGCTAAAGCTTACTGTGACATATGTTGCACTTCAGCAAATGCTGTAGAAGTCGTAGAGTCTTTAAATGCTGAAACTGTACTTTTCGGGCCAGACCGTAACTTGGCTGAGTATGTCCAAAGGAAAACTGGAAAAACAATCATCCCAATTCCTGAAAGGGGTTTCTGCCCAACCCATCTGCTTTTCCAGCCTGAAGATGTGCAGATGCTTAAGATGAAGCATCCAGACGCCGTTGTTATGGTTCATCCGGAATGCACCCTTGAAATGCAGAACGTAGCCGATTTTATTGGAAGCACTTCGCAAATGTGTAGATATGCAAGGGAAAGCAATGCCAAAACGTTTATTGTAGCTACTGAAGAGGGGCTTCTACATCGCTTGAGGAAGGAGAATCTAGGGAAACAGTTTATTTTAGCCTACGAGGATGCTGTTTGCCCAAATATGAAGTTAAACACTCTTGAAAGGCTTTACACGGCTTTAAAAGAGGAGAAACACGTGATTACTGTTCCGGAACCTGTAGCGAAAAGAGCTCGGAAAGCCTTAGAGAGGATGTTTTAGTTGAAAGATTAAGAGGCTAGACGGAAACAAGCATAGTCTTGAGTATTTTTACTCCTCTTTTTGCGGCTAATTCATCGTTTAGTTTCCGAATTTCAGCGGCGTCGCCCTTCACGGCTATTGCTTCTAGACAGTCTCTTTCACTTAGGTGAATGTGCATAGTTGAACAGATTATGTGAGTGTAATGATGTTGTATATGGGTAAGTGTGCTCTCAAGTCCTCTAACTTCATGGTCATAAAGCATCATTAAAACTCCGGCGTGCATTCCTTTCTCCTCTTGGAGCCACTTCTTCTCGGAAACAAACATTCTAACTGCCTCTTGAACAGCCTTGGAACGGTTTTCATAGCCCAACTTGCGGATTATCTCATCAAAATCTTTTAAAAGGTCTGGTGGAAAGGTTACGCCTACTCTTATGATTCCTGCCATATTGCTCACAAATTAGATTTAAAGTGTTTAGCCATAAAGTTTTTATGCAAATAAAAGGTATTACTCTTTCTCAAAAAGGTGTTACAAGGGGAAAGAGATGAGCAGCCAAGCGTACTTTAAAGCTGTGGACATTGCCTTAATCAGTGTCTTCTGCGCCTTATGGGTTACACTCAACTTGACATTAGGACCATTAGGTTTCGCTTGGTTAAGGCTTCCAATATTCTGTGACTTTGCAGTCTTTTTCACGCTTTTGCTTGTCACATGGGCAACTGAGAAGTTTGGAACAGCCTCTTTAGTCGGTATTATAGGCTCAATAATAACTCTGTTGATAAGGACCTCACCGCATATTATTGGCTTTGCAGCTTCCGCCATATTTTTTGACGTATTGATGTCAGCAAACCATCATAAACTCAATGCAAAAGCCTACAATATGGCTATAGCAGCTTTGGCAACCGCGGTATCTGCTTATTTTGCCGGAGTAGTCATCGGCGTCTTCTTCATGAACAAACCATTAGAGTGGGCACTAACCTTTTGGGGAGGATGGCACTTAATAGGTGGGATAATGAGCATAACAATAACGTTGCCAATTATAGGCATCCTTGAAAAAGCAAATATTAGGAGAATTAAAGGTGCTTAAGGAAAACGATAAGCTTGTATTGAAGATAAGAAACGCTGAGAAATTGCATGGACATTTAGGTCCTTTTTTGGTCATAGGCGTCAGAATGGGAATCTTAGCTAAGAGAATCTTAAACACAAACGCTGGGGAAAGCAATAAATTGCGAGTAACCGCCAAGCTTCCGCTTTTAACTCCCTTTTCATGTATCGTTGATGGAATCCAAGCTACAACCCAATGCACCGTTGGAAACCAGAAACTTAGAATAGAGAACTCTCAAGCACAAATAATCGTGTGTTTTGAGTTGCAGAATTCTGATAAGGCTCTGAAGGCCCATGTTAATCCAAAAATAATAGACGAGTTGAAAAATGGGTATTCAAAAGGGGCTTCCAATGAAGAGCTTGCATGGGAAATTGCCTCCATACCAGAAAGCCAGCTGTTTACGATAGAAAACCACTAAATACATTTTACAACCCTAGCAAAATTGAAAATATGCAAGATTTAGAAATAGCCGAAAAGAGACTGAAGGAAAAAATTCAACACTTTCTATCGTAAAAAATGCAGAGGTAATTTTTGAAACTGCTTCGCATGGGATCTCTGGTTTTCTTGACGCTATTGAAAAGTTTGGCGGCAAGCTTGAAGGAGCTTCTGTTGCTGATAGGGTTGTTGGGAAAGCAATTGCGCTTTTATGCGTCTATGCAAGGGTTAAAGCGATTTACGCAATAACCTTAAGTAAAAACGCTAAAGTGGTGTTTGAAAAACATGCGGTTTATCATGAATAGTGTAATTTGGTTGAAAACATACTTGACATTGACATGGTAAAGATGTGTCCCTTTGAAAAGTTGGCAAAGGAAATTTAAAATCAAAGAGAAGCCTACGAAAAATTGAAGGCTTTGCAAAGTCCTTGATGTATGGCAAGGTGAAGCAAAATGAACGGTGAACACGAACAATTTATATCTGATGAAGATAAAGAACTGAGGTGTATTAGAGAAAAGAAGTTAAGGGAACTCATGAGACTGAGGGAGAAAAAGCAGAAAATGAGTACAAAACCAGTTCACGTGACAGATTCAAACATCAACGAGATAATCAACAAACATTCGCTAGCTTTGATTGATTGCTGGGCGTCATGGTGTGGTCCATGCGCAGTCATAGCTCCAATAATTGAAGAGTTGGCAAAGGAATATGCTGGAAAAGTTCTGGTGGGAAAGCTTAATGTCGACGAGAACTCGAAGACTGCGGAGCGTTTCCAAGTCTTTAGCATCCCAACACTGTTAATAATGAAAAATGGGAAAGAAGTTGACAGAATCGTTGGGCTGGTCCCAAAAAGCTACGTTGAAACCCGCTTAGAAAGATATTTGAGGTAAAAAAATGGATGTTCCAGAACGTAGGGTAATAGGCGCATTGTTGCTTCTTTTAGGCGTTTCCTTCTTGGCTGTGGGCATATACACAGGTCAGTTGAACTTAATCGTGGAGATGTTGAAGACAGCTTTCAGAACAGTTACAACTTAAACTTCTTAAACTAACTAAGCATATTTTATAGAGTTAATTTATGATTTGCTGAGTGGTGAAAGTGAGCCCAATAATTGAAAGTGAATGTGGAGAAAGAGAGGCAATTTTAGAAACAGCCAAACTAATGTTAATTGCTGCAAGAACTGCTCCAAAATCAGGCGGCGTAGATGACGTTCTGACTTTGATTGTTTACGGTGAAGAGAAAAATGTCATCGCTGATAAAATGGAAGAGATAGCTGAAGAGCGAAAAAATGAAGACTTTAAACGAGACGCAAAAAACGTTAGAGATTCAGAAGCAGTAATTTTAATCGGGGTAAGAGGGAACAAAAGCTTCGGACTAAACTGTGGGGCATGCAGCTACAAAAGATGTAAAGAATTCGAGGAAGCCCAAAAAAGACTTGGAGAAGATTTCATTGGTCCAACATGTCTTTTCAAAGCCCTAGACCTTGGAATAGCTTTAGGCTCAGCCGTAAAGATCGCAAGCGTGTTAAACATTGATAATCGCATAATGTACCGTGCTGGAACGGCTGCATTAAAGCTGAATTTGATGCCTGAAGCAACAGTTATTATAGGGATTCCAGTTTCAGCAAAAGGCAAAAACATCTACTTTGATCGTTCAAAGTAAGCTATTCCATTTTCTCGTACATCTTCTCTAATGTCCAGCGGATGGTCGATTTAAGTTCCCTCAACCGGTCAGCATCAAAATTTCTAATCAATACTTCACGAACTGTGTCGCCTTCCCGAACAATGTTGTAGGAGAAAATCTTGTCTGGTGTTAATTGTCCCGTTCTTGCTAGTTCGCTGTCTTTTTCCTGCATTTTTACCAAAACTCTTTCAACGAGGAATTGGGTGAAAGGTGGAGTGTTAATGTCAAAGTTTTTATCTTCAGCGGGCACAATGCGTAACGAATCTTCACTGACATAAAGGTTTGCTAGAAGTTCACCTGTAACGGTTTTTAGTGGAATAATGTCTTTATATTCTGCTGGTGGCAAAGCTTCCATTGGAGCAGGCACTTTTGCGATTTCCGCGCGTTTAAACCCCTTTTCAAGCAATACAGAGTTTACCGCTTCCAACATTGTTTGCAGTTCTTTAAGTTCAGATTCCAATTTTCCAACTCGTTTCTCAAGTTTTTTCTTAAACGCTACAAGCTTCTTTATTTTTTCAGCTTCTTCAGACATGGCTATCACAATACTATTTAGAACGTTTTCCCTTATCAAACCTTTGAAAAGCGAAACTTATAGTTAAGGTAACTTTGCAATGGTGTAGTTTTCGGAATTGAGTTCTGGATTAGAAAGTGGTTTAAGTTTAACTTTCAGTTCCTTTTTAAGGAAGTTTTCAAATTCTTGGAAAACAGTGCTGTCTGTATGGTTCAGTTTAATGCATAAGTTTTTCCCCTTCAGTAGTGGGCTTAGGTCGTAAAGGGCTATTCTCTTAGGAAACTCCTGGTTTTCAAAAATTGTTTTAACCAGAATTTCTGATGGTGTTTCTGAGAACAACCATGCGGTGTAAGATGCTTCAACAACATGATAGGATAGGCCTTCCCGAACTACACATTTTCTATTCGTAACTATGTTTTTGAAGGAGGATGGATGAATATTTCTAGCACAGAGAAAATTATGATATCTATCATCAATTTCAATCCAGTCGTAGCTTTCAGACGTTTTCCAACCGTGAAACTTACAGAAATCCTTAAATTTCTTCAGAATCTCCCAAACTTTGGGCATCTTCATCTTCTCATCACAAACTTATGTTAGAATCTTCTAGAATAATATTCTATACCATGAATTTAAAGTTATTTGTCAGTTTATTCGCAAAAATGTAGGATAAATTCCTTTAAATTGAAAATTTGTAGGCAAAAGCATTTTTTGTCGACAATTTTACGGAGAATTTTCAATAAATTTTTGACGGAAAAACGGGAAATTTTCTACATTTTTCCGACAACAAGCAATAAATTTAAACACAAACATTTGAGTATAAGAGGCAGAGGAAACTTTGAAGTTCAAAAATAACGCCTTAGCTTTGGATGCTACAGATTTAGGGATTTTGGAGGCTTTGCAGGAGGATGCTAGGCAGACTTACACAACCATTGGTAAACGTTTAGGAGTGGCTCACTCAACTGTTTACGACAGAATAAAGAGAATGGAGCGGCATGGAATCATCACGAAATACACAGCCTTAATAGATGCTGAAAAGACTGGCGCAAAAAATATCACAGCCATAATGACGGTTTTCACAAACCCGAAAGAAAGCGAGAAAGTTGCAGAAAAACTATGTGAGGCACCGCAAGTTCTCGAAGTTTACACATCTCTCTCAGAGGAACTTCTAATAATAGCAAAGGTTGTTGCGGAAAATCAAGAAAGCCTACACGCATTCATTGCTAATTCAGTTGCTCCGTTACTTGGAGTTTTAAGAATCCGCACATCAATAATCACAAAAAAGTTTAAGGAAACCCAATTTTCAATGGTTAATAATCCTAAAAAGTTAACATTTATAAAAGAAAAACATAATAAAATAGGAGAAAACAAGCTTTGAAAAGAGAAACACCTTCAAGAATTCTCAGAACACTTCCAAGGGAAAAAGCATTCTACTTCTTCACCTCCATTGGAAACTACACAGGCGAAAGTGCCTCTTCATTGAAGGAGTTTATGGACAAAATAAATGAAGTGGATGTGAAGTCATTAGAGTTTCACTTTTACCGTGGAGACTTTGAAAAATGGATAGCTGAGATTTTAGAGGATGAGGGCTTGGCAGAAGAAATTAAAAAACTGCATGAATATGGCTTAATGGGTGATAAGCTTCGCATCCAACTCTACACAACTGTTTCGAATCGATACAAAAAATAACAAGCCAGCTTGATATAAACCATATTTGAAATCCTTCTGATTTTGAGTGTAACTCTGTAAATGTAAACCGTGATTATTGGCTCGAAGAGGGTTATTGCGCTTTGATGAGTCGCTGAGCCCTTCACTTCTACAAGTAGGCTTGATATTGTTAGGTTACCAGCTCCTAGCGGATAATACTTCATTCCGCTTCCATAAAATGGATCAAGCTTTACAGTATCAACAGCCTCGCTTAATGTTTTATTTTCAACGAGGAAACTTCTAAGCAACCTAATGGTTTCATTGTCTGTATGCGAAGGTTTAACTAATCCTGTCCATCCAATGTAGGCTTCAGCACCTTTTTTAATGAAAGCCTCTGCCATTTCGATGCATGTCTTGTTCAAGCTGTTACATCCCATAGCAATAACTATGCTTTTAGGGAAACAACCGTCCAAATTTTCTATAAACTTTGGTGTAATAGCGAAGTAAAACTCCTCCGGTTTCCATGAGTAATAGCCTTTAGTTAACAAACCATTGTCTTGCTCGGAAACGTATTTATTTACATTGAATTTTTCAGAGGTGAAAAAGTCTACTATTGTTTCGCCTTCTCTTGTTGCTGAGTGAGCCCGCAAGATGATTATTCCATAATTGTATTTGGCAAGTCCCTTGTAGAAGGTAACATCTATGGTTTCGCTTCTATGATAAGACGTGTTAAACCCAGCGCTTTTTAAAATGCTTGCCACAACGCCTGTTTCGTTGAATTCGGAATTTGGAAATTCTTCTCCCAACTGGTCAATTATTGTGGCTTCAAATGAGAATTCGGCTTCTTGAGTTTGCAGGAGAACGCTAGAAAGCACGAATCCTAAAACGATTGCAGCCACGAGAATTGAGATTATTATTAATTTTTTACTGGAAAACAGCTTCTTTTCTTGCGGACCTTTCTCTTTCTTTCTCTTCATTACTAAAGCTCCGGACAGTCGCTGAACAATCTAAAAAGAAGAAACAGTTATTTTCTTTTGCGTTTGATCAGGCTTATTGCTGCGCCGAATAATGCTAAAATCGTGGTGTAGCAGATTAACGGCGTCTTTGCGACTGATTTGGTTAACGAGACTGAATAGCCTCCGACTGGAACTGCACCAACGGTGATTCTGGCGGTGTCTGATTGTGCAACGTTGTTGTTGGCATCTGTGACTTTTAGGTATACGTAATAGATGCCTTCTGATGTTGGGGTGAATGTCCATGATGGTGAATTGGCTCCTGAAACGGGGTTGCCGTTTAGGTACCATTGGTAGCTGTATGGGGTGTATCCTCCCGTGACTGTTGACGTGAACTCAACGGATTGTCCTACAAGTATTGAGGCTGACATGGGGGATATTGAGACTGCGAGTTGAGGCATTACCGTTACTGTAGCCTCGTTTGATTTCACAGTGCTTCCAAGGTTGTCTGTAACGTTTAGATGAACTATGTAGAAGCCTGTTGATGTCGGCTCGAAGGTCCATTCCGGGTATATTGCGCCTGAAACTCCGCTTCCGTTAAGGTACCATTGATAAGAATAGTCGGGTACGCCTCCAGATACCGTTGACGTGAAGGTTACGGATTCTCCGATTTTAATTTTTGCTGTTGTTGGGCTTATGGAAACTGAAAGCGGCGGTGGAGGAGGCGTCACAAGAGTATAATGCGCTGTGGCTGTATGCGGTTGGTTCATGGTTACGGTTATGGGGTTGACACCCATGCCTTGCGAGGTTCCGTCAACATCCCAGTACTCAAATGAGTATTCATCAGAGTTTAGGTAACTTGTGTCTGGAGCCGTTAGAACAGCGGTGCCTTCGTCATACCAGCCGCTTGGGGGTGTGGGTGCTGGAGACAAACCAGTTGGGTCGGTTTGAACCGTCAAATAGTATTGGGTCTTCCAG
>JASEET010000027.1 GCA_030019335.1 Candidatus Bathyarchaeia archaeon
TGCCTGTATGGGTAGGCAAACGGGCAAGACAACAACAATAGCCATGAAAGCAATCTATTTTGCAGACACAAACCCAAACGTAACCGTGTTAATCACAGCTCCAAGCCTAAGGCAGAGCATGATAATGTTTGACCGCATAGCAGCTTTTGTTTTTTCATCAGCTTATTTACGGAACAAGGTTGTTAGGGCAACGCGTACGCTAATTCATTTTGAGAATGGAAGCCGCATAATCGCTTTACCTTGCAGCGAGAATCTGCTTCGTGGTTATACAGCCCACATGGTTATATGCGATGAAGCCAGCTGGATTCCTGAAGAAGTTATTACACAGGTTTTATTTCCAATGCTTACTACAACACAAGGATACGCAATTTTCCTCAGCACTCCTTGGGATAAAAACCATTTTTTCTACCGTGCTTTTGTCAACCCAAAATATAGCGTGCACAAGGTGAAATCTGAGCAGTGCCCGCTTGTAACCAAGGAGTTTCTCGAGGAAATGAAGGCAAACATGACGCGTGAAGCCTACTTGATGGAGTATGAGGCAGAGTTTGTTGAAGCCTTAAACAGCTATTTTCCCCAGGACCTTATCCGAAAATGCGTGGAGTTAGCGCAGAAAGTGGGAGCTGAGCTTTATGGAAGCCTTGAAGCTGCTTTTCCGAGTGGAGATTATTATGCTGGAGTAGATTTTGGCAAGTTGCAAGATTATTCGGTGCTAATGGTTTTGAAACGTGAAGGCGACATCCTCAAGCTTTTTTACATGCATCAGTTTCCGCTTGAAACGCCATACAGCCAAGTCATAGGACATCTTGTGAGGGCTGATCAAAAATTCAAGTTCCGCAAGGTGCTTGTGGACCAGACAGGCGTGGGCGAGCCAGTGCTTGAGGAGATCCGCAACCAAGGCTTAGGCAACGTTGAGGGGTTGAAGTTCACGGTTCAAACAAAAGAAGAGTTGCTTTCAAGCCTAAAAATCGCCATGGAGCAGAACCGCTTAGCGATACCTTATCGTAGGCAGTTATGCACACAGATAAACGAGCAACAATATACCTACAGCAAAAGCGGACATTTACAGTTCAGCCACCCAGCAAACAGCCACGATGACATGCTGTGGGCTTTAGCCTTAAGCGTTTATGCGGCAAGGGAACCGCCGAGAAAAGAACCCGCCTTCACATTTGGTTAGTCTCTTCCTGAGACTTTATTACCTCTACGTCCATTACCTTGTATCCCTTTGATTTTACAAAGACATTGATAACTTCCCTAAATTCCTCCACGCTTTTAGCCTTTTCCCACTTCTCCCGCCATTCAGGGTCAGCCATCAAAGCCTTCAAAAGCTCGCCTCTAACGCCAAAAATGTCTTTGGTTTCATATTGTCAACTTAAGCCTGTTTATTAATTATGTTTTCGCCGATTTCCTTTAGATGTTTCGCTATTTCAACGCCTCTCTCGGTGAGTTTGCTGATTCGCCGTGGATGCTTGAACTCGCTTTCAATTAATCCTTCTGCATGTAGAGCGTTAACCATTTCGCTGCACCACTGCTCTGTTATGCCCACCCGTTTGGCTATCTGGCTGTTTTGTAGTGGGCCATGCTCAAGTAATGTTATTAGAATTCTGTGTTGAGTGGTTAGGAACATGTGTTACTCCATGAAAATAGGCTTATTTTAGAATGATAAACCCTTCTGAAACTTTGCTTTAAAAAGAAGAGGGAAAATTAGGCGTTAGACGTTTTAAGGCTTATTTCCGAGACTATTATTCTATCCATTCTTCTTCGATGGCTCGCAAGTCTTCCTCTTCGTTGTAGCAATCCCAGCAAAGAATCATTCCGTGGAGTTCGTAGACTTCGTCTTCGCTGAGCCCTTTTCCACAGATTTCGCAATGATGTTTCTTTTTCTTTGTTTTCGTGTTGTTTTCTGATTTAGTCATGCTTTATCCCAAAAATCAAGAATAGTCGTCTTCATAGTCGAGTTCGTCTATCTCGATTTGATAGCATTCTTCGCACATACCATCGTAGGTTTCATACTCTTCCTTGGTGATTTCTCTGCATGTAGAGGTTCCTTATCCGAATGATAGATTTCGGTTAGAAAGAGAAAAAATACATGATTATGTAATCATTTCAAGTGTTAGCTTCATTGAAGGAAAAGGTGCAGTAGTTCGCTTTTATGGTGCCTTGCATAGAGACGACCTAATAAAAATCCTTCAGACAATCCAGCCACATCTATCCCCTGCACAGCAAGAGTATTTTCGACCAGTTCCATTGAAACACTTCAGTTACGACTTGATGCTTGACTTACTTAGGAAAGCAGACCGAAACTGAAGGTTGGAGATTGCTCGACTGTTACATTGACCCTTCTACAAGATGCCCAGATTGCACACCAGAACGAATGAAACTATGTCTAAAATTATACAACGAAGCACGAAACTTATTACAACGGAACTCCTCAGCAAATAGTAGGAGATAATATGAACAAGCCTCAGCCTAGAATCACTCCTTTCTCATTGAAAAGGCATGAACGATTATGGCGTTTGTACTCACTGTTGCTTCAACTTGTCATGCATGAGGGAAGATTCATCTCAGAGCGAACAAATATTCTTCTTCTTCTCTATAATTCTGTCTTTTTTGCTGGCTTTCTACTTCTAGCAACACAAACTATTTACTTTAGCATGTGGGTGTTCGTTTTGAAAGTGGCGGTATCAGTTTTAGGAATAGCAATGAGTGCTTTCCATTTTATTATCGTTAAATACACCGTCCAAGCAGCGCAATTCTGGAGAGATAAACTCATTCAGATAGAAAATGACTCGGATTTTTGGTATCCTGCTAAAGTTGACACGGATTTGGAATTAAATATAATAGAAACTAGGCAGAAAACTAGAAAGCTCATTGCCTATTTGGAACCAAATACCATCTATGGTTGTTGGCTTCCATTTTTGCTCACTCTACTTTGGTCATTGACACTTTGCTGGAGCACAATTGACTACTTAAGCAGAATCAACTAAACCTCGGAATGCAACAACGAAGAAGAGGCTAAACCTTAATTTGCAACACAAACCTCAATTACGCAACAGAACCGAAAGGGGAAAAGTATAAATAATCCCCTTCTCATGCATGAAAAGACAAAAATGGCTCAGAAAAAAGGCTACGCACTGTTAAAAGAGAAGGTTCCAGAGTTTAGGAGCCCTGGAAGAGCATAGCCATATTTATCATTTGGTTTCTGCTTTTCTTGGTGTGCATAGTCTTTTTCCTTTGGTTTGATGGCTTGGTATGGTACGGAGCACTGATCAGTCAGCTCGTTGTTGCATTAGTGTGTTCTGCTTTTGCCTATGGTCACATGAAAAATGCCAAGAGATATCGAGAGAAGTATGGAGAGTTAGCCTATCGGTATTTCTTCTTTCATTTCATCATGCCGATATTCGCAACTTGGTTTGCCTGCATATTTCACCCCCTCTTAGTAGGAGGGCAAGCTCTACTTCCCTTTTGGCTCGCCATAGCGATTGGTGTCTTTCTTTTATCCTTTAGACCTCTTACACTCTTGCATATTAAGAAATCAGGTTTCGATGTCGGGCATGGGCTTGGGATATACACCGTTTACCCTGAAGAAGGAACGAGGGTTTCCTCTGAGATTTACTCCCACATCAGACACCCCGGGTACCTCGGCTCCTTTTGTGGTGCTCTAGCGCTTGCCTTCTTTAGAAATAATCCACTAGCCCTCCTTACTGCTCTGATTTTCTTAATACCGGTTCTTGTTGCGGGATGGCTCGAAGATAAGGAATTGACAGAAAGATTTGGAGAGGAACACAAAAAATACATCAAAAATACTGGAGCACTGTTTCCGCATAAAAATATAAGGAAGTTTCTTAAGCTTTTGTTTTTCTTAGAAAGGGGATAGAAAAATGTTTGAGCAAATCTGGCTTTTAGTATTTAGGAGGTAACTATGCCTGTTGAGATAATATTGTTCGGAGTATTGCTTCCTGTTCTTTTTATTCTTTTTCATGGATAATGGCGAAATCCGGAAAATTTGAAAATAAGTTCGTGAGAACATCGATTCCAATGATATGTCTTCTAGTCCTTGTGATTATGTTTTTTGTCGTTCCCTTTTTTCCTCAACCGAGATTGGCAAATATCTATCTGCGGTTTGCTGTGGGGATACCTTTGACTATACTTGGAATGGCCTTTAGATTTTCCCCTCCGGTATATTTTTGGAAGATGAAAACACGACCATCTAAATGGGTTCTCGCTGCTCACGGACCAGCCTATTTCATTACAAGTGGTCCATATAGCATTGTAAGACAACCTCAGTATGTTGGATCTATAATTTTTATTATAGGCTGGTATTTAATCTGGGGTGGGCTCTATACCTTGTCCATATTGCCGGTATCGATTATCTACATGTTGTTGTGGACACTCATTGAGGAGAAATATATCCTGGAAAAGGCATTTGGAGATGAATACAGAGAATATAAGAAGAATGTGGGTATGTTTTTACCAAAGATAGGGGGCAAATCACGATTAAATATCCAATGGTTTGGATAATATTTCCAATGGCTCTGGTCATCCTCATAGTAGCCTCATGGTTGCTAGCAAAGTCGGGTAGATTGGAGAATAAACTCTTACGGAATTGCTTTGTGGTAGCAGGTGCCTCCCTCGGCTTCTTTGCATTTGCACTTCCCCTCTTTGAGCAGCCGAGTTTCCACAATATAGTTTTAAATTATGTCATTGGTGTTCCCTTAGCAGTGTTTGGTTTGATAGGGCGGGTGTATCCGATGATATACCTCCGAAAAAGAGGTACAACCACAACGTTAAACGAGGTAGCAAGAATAGTCGATACGGGACCTTATGGAATAGTCAGGCATCCACAATATGCAGGTGGAATCCTCTTCATAATTGGATGGTTTCTAATTTGGGGAGCTATTTATTGCCTCTATCTAGTGCCGTTGTTCGTCCTGCTCGCAATAGTGCAGGCATTCATTGAGGAGAAATACATTCTGGAGAAAGAGTTTGGGGATGAGTACAGAGAGTATAAGAAAAAAGTAGGGATGTTTTTTCCAAAAATTAGGAGGAGAAAATGAATCGTTGGACACTAAAAATTGAACCCCTCCGTTCGCACTATCGTCTAACAGCGTGTATCTGGTTCGGGCTTCGCCCTCACCCAAATTTGCCTTCAGCAACTTTATATGCCCACTAAACGTCGCGCGCTTACGTACGAGAATTTTGAACCTCCAATTTTCTTGTTGCGCGCGCTAATTATTTGCGTAGGAATAGGGAAGCGAGCTTTGAGACGAGTCTAAACTTTAGGTTTTCCCATAGGGCTGTGCTTAAGGCTTTCCTTAGCATGGGTGTTGGATACGCTATATCTCTTATTCCTTTCTCGCTTTTCTCGTAGGTGAGGCCCCTAACAATGGCTATGGGAACGCCCTCATCGGCTTGGCCGAAGAGGAGGTTTGCTGCGGCGGCTAAGAGATCGGCTGTGGCATCCACCCCTCCAAACTTTCCTAATCCGTATAGGTCTTTTTTGGCGAACCCCTTGGCTACGGGCGCTATGCCTGAGCATCCGATGGCTACATCTATGCTTCCGAATTTATCCAGCTTCCACTCCGTGTCAGCGATGACCACAGCCACATCCCTATCGGTAATCTCCTTCACGCCCGCCCTTATTCTCCTTGCAGAGTCGTCGGGGTTTTCTGGTGGTAGGGTGCAGTAGCCTGGGGGAGCGTTTGAAATGTCGATGCCTGCGTTTGTTAGCAGCACTCCCCCAACCTCAGCCATGAAGAGGTATGGGTTTCTCTCGACGGCTTTACTTGCCTCCTCCCGATTTACGGCATACTCCTTGAAGGGGTCTCCAAGCCTCTTCACAAGCTTCTCGATGGGTATCACAAATTTTATTCCATCGCTGTTTTGGAGGACAAGCTCAATGAGTTTCTCATCCTTCCTGTAAAGTCTCGATAGTAGGCGGGCTTTCTTCGAGGCCTTAACCCTCTGGAGGCTGAGCATCCTCCCCTCAGCCTTGGAAACAATTTTAGAAGTTACCACGATGATGTCACCCTCTCTTATTCCATGAGCCTGCTTCTCAGCCTCCTTAACTATCAATCCTGATAGGTCGGTTCCTAAACGTATTTCTTCCGTTACCTTAAGCCCATAGAGCTCCATTTTCGCCAAAGCCATCCGCCTCCTCAGGGATTTCTTTTAGAGAGCTTATTTAAGGATTCTAAGCGCCAGCTACTATACATTTTAATCTATGGTAGTTCGATTTCTATTAGATTGGAATGAACATCTTGAGTAGAATTGTGGATAAGTGTGCTCCTGAGGGAATACCCTTTCCATTCACTAGGTTGTATGGTTGGGGGGCGAGGACAAGCCCGTTCAGGGACTCATACGAGCGGGTGAGGACCCAGAATCCTCCTCTCAGTGCTGCGCGCGCGCATGCATAAGGAACTGGGAACAGTGGACAAGTGGCTGAATCACATCGTGAAAGTGCAGAAGAAGATGCTTCCAAGCGTTTTAGGTATAGCATTGAAAGTGCTGAAGGCGACCACCCCTATAATATATTAAAGAAATCTTCATTATATGAGTCAATTAGTTTAAGAACATGCGTTGGCTCTCGCTTATCTCGGTCATGCGTCTTGAAGGTTTGGGAGACCATCAATTCATTAAAATTCGGGGGTTTAATCGAGATCGAGTGGTTGGACGCCAGCGAGGCAACGGGGAAGCTTCAGCGAGCAATATTCAACGCCGCGTTACAGGTAAAGTTCAATTAGGCAGAAATCAAATTTCTTATGGAATCACAAAATTTTCACCAAACTTACCCTCAATCTATAGTTCAGTAGGTTTTCCTACTTTAACTTATATCATACAGATTGTTCATGAACACATGAGTCCAAAAATTAATGCCCTAAACGTCATATGCATCCCAAACGGAAAACTTCTCAAATATTATGGTTCTAAAATACTTCAAGCAGGAAAAGGTGGATGGAAAAAAGCAACCGATATCAGATATAAATACATAGCCGAACCTCGCTTTTTATTACTAAGCAAAAAACATAACAAAGACATATTTAGAATAGAAATTCTCCTTTTAGACAAAAATTTCAGCGTTAAACAACTCACAGGAAAATATTTGCCAATCACTCCATATAAAATCATTTAGAATAGAATTATGGCATCAGCACCCTTCATTCCCGCCTCAACGCCTAACTTTTCGCTTTAGAAGTTGCCGCTTTCACCGCCAGCATTCACATTCGGTTAAGAAGATTAAATGTCTACAATTCTTATTTTGTATCCTTAAAAAGAAAAAGGGGAAATTGAGCGTTTAGACGTTTTAGCGAGGCTATTTCTTCTTCGGTTTTTTCGGTTCTTCAGCTGATTCTTGAATAGGCTCAAGGAAATCGGATGGCGTTAAGCGTTCAGCGTCCTCTTCAGAGAGCTCCACGACTTCGCCTTTGCTGTAGCGTTTGTCGCCTATGCGGAAGCTGTGTACTTTAACGATTTTGAATTTCGGCATGGCTGTTTCGCCTACGTTATGCCTGTGATCTCGCATATTGCTGTTGGTCGCTTAATCCTCGGCACCACTGCTTCGTAGCATTTGAAGAAGTGGTTAATGTCTTTCAGCTGAATGTAGAAGGTTTTCAAGTCCTGAGCCACACATAAATCAGCGTTCTCAGCTCCCGTCTCCATCAGCAATGCGCTGTCTGTTCCACCGTCAGCCGCCTTCAACGCAGGCGTAACATAAACTTTGCCACCTATTAGCTCGCGGATCTTGTCTATCTGCATGACTGCTGTGTTGCCGATGAAAGTGTGAGCATCCAAGAAAGCCGAAGGCTGCAAAATCAAGTCGTAAGGTCCATAGAAATTGTCCACTGTCAATTCTTCCATAGCGTTTTTCACCGTGTTAACCGCGTTTGGACTTGTTGCCCATGCACCCACGCTTGCCACAGTATTGCGTCCCGTTGCAGTTGCTAAGCCTTGAATTCCCAGCTTTGGGCTGCCAGCATACTCGCCTGTCAATATCAGCTCATCTTCAAAGCGGGCTACCACTAAAGCTGCGCTCTCAGCGTTCGCCGTGTCTAACGGTGTGCCTTTTCTTCTGCTTGCTATTATGTCTCGCCAATGTATCCTGAAGTCTTTGTGGATTATGGGTACTATGAGGCTTTTCCGCGTATACGTAATAATGTCTTCTATGGGAGTTTCGCCGTACATGCTTATTGTTGCAGGACTCAATTCCGTCAATTCGTCCCACTGGACTTCCATGACGCCTACATCAGCCAAATTGTAGACAGGCAGCACCTTTCTGCCCACGAGAACACGC
>JASEET010000028.1 GCA_030019335.1 Candidatus Bathyarchaeia archaeon
GCAGCATTCAAGGAGTACAGTGACCTGCCCGATCCCCCGCAGACCACGGAGTTTGCTGATTTTAGATCTTCATACAGTGGCAACAGTTTTTTCCTTTTTGTGTTGAAAATGTTATCTCTAATCCTGTTAACGTATCCTACATTGCTGATCTTGCTTTTAATTTCACTCACACCTCATCCAAGAACGAAACGTCAACTATTCTATATTTGCCTTGCGCGTGTATTTCTTCTGAAACTCTATACTTGAGTATGGTCTACGAGTCTTAAAAATTATGTTTAAGCTTACTTGTATCTTGCCCGTCTTTTCTGTCTTTTCTTCTTCTGTCGCCGCATCCTCTTCTTTTTCCACTTCTTGCGGATACTCTGCACACTCCAAAATATTATTCCTATTCTATTGTTGCATGTCTCCTCTCTAAATTCTCCTCAGTCCGCCCTAACCGATGCATCATCTCCACGATTAAACCATCCAAAAACACCATGCAATTATTCTCGAAAATGCTTCCAAGGGGGCTTAGAGGCTCTCGCTCACCTGTAATTTGTCTAGCTAGGTAATCTTCCTCCCTAGGCCAACCCATCTTTGTCCTTCCCTTAACAGTTACGACATGGTCGGCTATCTGACCTAGAGGTGACTCTGGAAAGGATGTGATGGCGATGACTGTTGCTCCAATTTCTTTAGCGGCAGTGCTCGCGGTTAAAACTATTCTTGTGGCTCCTGTGCCGGAAATAGCGATTAGTAAGTCTCCTTTTTCCGCGGCTGGCGTAATGGTTTCTCCTAGGAAATAGACTTTGAAGCCCAAATTCATTAGGCGCAAAGCAAAGGCTCTAGCAACGAATCCGCTTCTTCCCATACCTACAATGAAAATCTTCTTGTCCTTTGCTCCGAGTAAGAGTTCAATTAGCCGCTCAACTTCTTTAACATTAAGCCCTTCAATAGACTGTCTAATACCAGTAACGATTTCCTCTGCTGCTGCTTTCAACCGTTCCAACCTTTTCAAGCTCCGAAAAACCCATTACACAAACGCCTATATTAAAAATCTTGTGGTTTAGAACAAGCTTCCCAAAAGTTCATTTAGAGATGGAATTCCAAAGAACAGACGGATATAAATTGCGGTTGCCAAAATTCCAACAGCTATGACTATCAAAACGAAGTCACCTCTATGCATTTTGAGCACGTATAGGTTTGTGCGGTTTTTTGTTGCTCCCCATGCACGGGATTCCATGGCTTCAGCCAGTTCTAGGCTTCTACGAATTGAGCCTACAATCAAAGGTATAAGAATTGGAATATAGTTTCTGATTCTTTTTAGAAAGTTTCCACGTTCAAGCTCTAAACCCCTAGCTTTTTGAGCATCCATGATTGTTTGGGCTTCTTCAGCCAAAACAGGCACAAAACGCACGGCGGTTGTGAAAGCGAAACAGAACTCGTATGGTATGTGTGTCTGCTCTAGGGCTAAGCCTAAATGATCAGGGGATGTTGTTAGGAAGAATACGGAAAAAGATTCCACAAGTACTATGAAACGTAGAGTCATGGCAACAGCGTTTTCTACGTTCTTTGTTGTAACGATGTAGCCAGCTCCGATGAAAGAAAAAATGAAGTTGGTTAAGAAAATTACTGTTGCTAGGAACGCAGCTCCACGCATGGAACGGAGCCACTCACGTTTAACACCTGCTAAAAGAACAAATGGAATCTGTATCAAAAAAAGTATTATTAATGGTAACAGCTCCCAAAAAATTATTGCAGCCACAAAAATTGCGCAAACATAAACAAATTTTATTCTCGGGTCTAGGTTGTGGATGGGAGAGTAAACCCTTCGAAATCTAAGACCTTCAAAAACGCTCATTTTGCATGCTCCTCCAAAATATTGAATAATATTTCTCGTGCTTCATAAACATCAATAACGTTTTTGGGAAGCCCTAAATCAGAAAGTCGTATGAAAATTTGAGCTATTTGTGGTGGTACAACAGAGGCGTGAGTCAGAATTTCGGGGTTTGTAAGGACTGTTTGGGCGTCACCGTCAGTGACTATTCTTCCTTCGCGCATAAGCAGAACTCTTGGGTTGCATTCAGCCACAAACTCCACATCGTGTGTGACGATAATTATTGTTCTTTTCTGCGCTTTCATTTGCATGATAAATTGGCGAAGATTTTCTTTTTGCTGGTAGTCTTGTCCTATAGTTGGCTCATCTAATATCAGTATTTTCGGGTTCCAAGCTAAAACCGAAACTAAGGCTACACGTTTCCTTTCTCCACCACTAAGCATGAAGGGTGAAGTTTTTCTGTATTGTGCTAAGCCTAAAAGGTTCAGAGCCCATGTTATCCGCTTTTTTATGACTTTTTCTCTAAACCCGAAATTTTTTAGGGCGAAGGCTATTTCCTCTTCAACTGTTTCGCTGAAAAGCTGATGGTCTGGGTTTTGAAAGACAAGGCCAACTTTTCTAGCCAAGGTTGCAACGCTGACTTTTCTTGTGTCAACTCCATCAACAAGTACGCTTCCATTAGTTGGCTTAAGCAATCCATTAAAATGCTTCACTAAAGTTGTTTTCCCGGCGCCGTTTTCTCCCATTATGGCTACAAATTCACCGTTCTTGATTGTTAAAGATACGCCTTTTAATGCGTCTACACCGTTTGGATATGTGAAATAGACGTCTTTAACCTCAATCATTAAGCCTTTAAAACCTCCCGTAACAAAGCCGCCATCTCATCCGAAGACAACGGGACTGCATTACCGAGTTTTATTCCATCTTTTTGAAGTATTTGGTAGAGGCGTGTTGCTTTTGGGATTCCAACCCCGATTAGACGGGCTTCTTCAGAGCTTAAAATTTCGCGGGATTCTCCATCGAGAACAACCTTTCCATCATCCATTATTATTATGTGGTCTGCATATTTTGCAGTTAGGTCGAGTCTGTGCTCAACTAGCACTATGGTTATTCCAGTATTTCTGTTTAGTTCGTAAATGACTTCAAATATTTTCTTTGCACCTAAGGGGTCAAGGAAGGATGTGGGCTCATCTAGAACTATCACTTCTGGCTGCATGGCTAAGACAGATGCAATTGCAGCACGTTGTTGTTGTCCGCCTGAAAGTTCATGGGGTGCCCTTTCTCTCAAGTCATATATACCCGTGAGCTTCAGCGCCCAATCCACTCTTTTGTGCATTTCATCTCTAGGAACTCCGAGATTTTCAAGCCCGAAGGCTACATCTTTTTCTACAGATAAGGCGAAAAGCTGGTTTTCTGGATTTTGAAAAACAAGGCCAACATGCGTTGCCAGTTCATGAGTTGGATGTTCAACAACGTTAAGCCCAGCGACTGTTATTTCGCCTTTTAGTTCACCTTGATAAAAATGTGGGATTAATCCGTTAAAACATCGGCAAAGGGTTGTTTTTCCGCATCCGCTTGGACCGGTGATTAGGACGAATTCGCCTTTCTCGATTTTTATGGAAACATCTCTAATTGACGGTTTTGCTCCACCTGGATAGGTATAAGTAAGGGTTTTTGTTTCAATTACAGCCATGCTGATAGCGCCTGCCTATTTTAAGCGAGTTACTTTGCTCATTTAAGAGTAACTACTTAATTATGGGTTAACAATTTTCCCTTTAAAAGCCGTAAACAACGTTTAAACCCTGTCTCAACATCTCCCAAACCATTGACCCCGGCAGCGGTGGAATGGCCACCTCCCATGCCACGTAAGTATTCTCCTAAAGGCTTGGCTACATCTCTTCCAAGATGGATTCCGGTCTTCTCGTAAAATTCACGGGTGGAACGCAAACTGATTTCTAGATTTTCATTCTTCTGTCCAGCCACAACTGCGACGTGGGCGCCTAAGTCAATTATCGCCCTTGCCGCTGAGGCTTGATAGGCGCTGACATGTGAAAACGCAATTATCCATTCTCCAATCTTGAAGATTTTGGCTCTTCTGCTAGCCTTTAGTCTTGCGACGCGTTCTGAAAAGTCCATGGGCAAAGAAAGCAGAGATAACGCTTCTTTTGCGTTTACGCCAGCCTCGATCAGTTCCGCGACTGTTTTTAGCGTGGATGAGTTGGCTAAGACGAAATGACGCGTGTCAAAAGCTATGCCTAAAAACAAGGCTTTAGCCTCGTGTTCGCCCGGTTTGATATCCATTTGTTTATAGAAGCCATAGACGATTTCGCATGTTGATGAGGCTTCTTCATTGGTTATGCATAGCTTTGCTAGCTGTTCAGTTTCCGGGTGGGCTGCATGATGGTCAATAACTATGATTGGTGCCTTTGCTTTTTTCACTTTTTCAGCCAAGTTATTCAATTGTTGAACCGTGTTGGTGTCAAGCAGCACCATTGCGTCGGCGTTTTCCACATTTGGCTGCATTTTCACTTCTATTGGCAAGTGTTTGAGGAGGTGTCTTGACAATCGGCTTATTCCTTGGGCTGCTCCAATTTCAACTTCGAGGTTCTGTCTAAAATGTTTTAATAGGCTTGCAAAAGCGTAAGCGGAGCAGATTGCGTCCGGGTCAGCATTGTGGTGGCATAATAAAACAACAAGTTTAGCGTCTGATTCATCTAAAATTTTAGTTATTTCTTGGAATGACATACCAATTTCCTCAAATCCTTTAAATACTTTTCAGCTGAGGCGAAGGCTTCTTTTACTGCTTCGTCAACGAGTTTTTGCACATTAAAGTTTTTCATTAATGGTGACAGAGAAACATCAACCTCAACCGTGAGTGTCACGGGTTTTGTTCCTTCAGTTTCAACAGTTACGTTTAACGCTTCTATTCTTTTTTGAGGAACCTTTGATAGGACGTATTCTCTGGCTGCTTTCTCTGCAATTGAACAAAGTTCTTCAATTTGCTCGCTGGTTAACTCTGATATGCCCAATTCTTCCACAAGTTTCACCTAATCGGTTAAGGGCTAGGAAGGAGAAACAGGACTTAAGTCTTGTTGGAGCTTAGCCTGCAAATCCTTCAGTTGTCCTCGCAAGCGTTCTTCCTGCTTTCCCAGAACTGTGGTTCGCATGTTGAGCAGTTCTTTTCGCTCGTTTAAGTCAGCGGTTACCTTTGCTTTTTCCGCTTTTACTAGAAGCGAGCCGATTGCCCTGTATATGACTGTATTGTCGGCTAGTTTCTGTAATTCGCTTGAGGCTTGTTCAATTTCTGTTAATTCGAGTTCTACCTGCTGTTTTTGTGCCAAGACTGATTGGAGAGTCTGCTGTAGCTGCTGAAGCCTCAGCAAACGCTCTTGAACCTGAGGTGGAAGTTTTGAAATTTCTTCGCTCACTTTACATCCTTCCATCTGCACAGCAATACGTCAAAGCCATTAATTAAGCATTTTTCCTTTTAATTATAACTCGTCATTCGGCTCGTTGAATAATGCTTTTTCAAGCTGAACGTATAACAGTGTGTTGTCGATTTTTCTATGTCCGAACAGCTCTTTAACGTGAAGTATGTCTTTTGTTTTGTGGTATTCTGTTGTGGCTTTCCAGTGGCGGAGTGTGTGGAAGTGGATGCACATGAGTCTTGGGTTTCCAAGCCTCTCGGCAATACGTTTCCTCGCTTTGAGGAAAGTCATATCCCTACTACGCACGTTTAGATTTCCAAAGGCATACTCGCGAAGAAATGTAATGTCTTACCCTCCATTATCGAGAAATTTCAGAAATAACGTTATACGTCTTTACACTTGAGACATGAAGAGGAACAAAAAGACATTCTCTTTTGCTATAAAAGAAAATTTTAATGTCAGACATTCATTGACATAACGACTTTACACTTAATTTTATGGCATGATCATTTTTCTACTTTGTATGTGCTAACTTTTGTAGATATTCTTTAAAAAGTGGATGGAATAGCTCGTAAAGTCCTCGTCCTTTCTTTTGTAAAAGTCCTTTGCGTTCAAGCCTTGAGAAAAATTCTGTAACACCTTTTATTCCTTTGATCATAGAAGGAGAAACTAATGGCTCCTCAATTAAAGATACTCTTATTAGAACTTCCCTTTCCTTCTCTGACACTTCTCCGAGGCGATTAACAAACACATTTTTTTCCAAAATGGAAACTACTCGCGGCCAACACCCATCAAATTCCTTTTGCGTTATCCTCTTTTTGGAACCGAGTAAATTGACTAACTCATAAGCAATGAACATAATGAAGTATGGGTGACCTTTTGATTTTTCATGGATAGCAGAAATCACCTCTTCAGAAAACTGTAACTCTAACTTGTTGACGAGTATCCTTTTGTTTATTGCTTCCTTTGTGCCCTCAAGTGTGAAAGAGTCCAAGTAAAACTGATAAAAGAATCTTGTAAAAGGCTCGGCTAAATCAACAATTTCCTTGAATAACATCCTTGGCCCCGTCATGATTAATGAAAAATTACATTCCCTTCTGGCCAACTCTTGAAAGGTATTTCTTATTGCGAAGTACGCGTCTGACTGATCGGCTTGAAGAAAGTAGTGTACATCATCAAGAAAAAGAAAACAGATATCTACTCCAGAAGGAACTAAATGTCTTTTCCACAGTTCCTCAAGGCTATCAACTAATGAAGGTCTTTCCCTCTCCTTTTCTCTTGCAACAGATACGGGTGGAATTGAAAACGTTATCTTCCACTTAGATAATTCTGTTAGTAATTTTTCTTTAATCCCAACCGAAAACTCGTAATTTCTTTTCAATTGCGTTAAAAAGGTGAGGCAAAAATTATCCCAGCTTTTGCAGCACACGGGATCAAGTGAGAAATGGAAGCAAAATGTGTTAATTTTAGATGCTAATTCTGTTAAAACTACTTCTCTCATCTTATATAACATTGAGGTTTTGCCCATTCCCCAGTCTCCAAGCACCATAAAGTTAGTCGGTGCAGGTGGTCTTATTTTAGCCGAGTTCAAAATAGTTTTAGTGAAATAACTTAGCTGTTCTCTTCTATCAGCAAAGTATTTGGGATCAGCCGGATATTGAGGTGAGAAAGGATTAAGTATGATTCTGTTATTTTTGTTATGATTGTTATTTTTGACCATCTACTTCTTCCTCTTTTTCTTCGAATATTTCTTTTTGTATAGCTTGTATCTTTGAATTTTAGCTATACCCAGACAACTTCGATGAACTAACCTACCGCCATAATAAGTTCCTGTTCCAGGGTAAACCTTACGACCGCAAATCGCACAAGTTTTATACATAGTGTTTGTTACTTTTGTTATAATTGTTATAAATTATTTACTGTTTAGCGTCTTTTAGCAATATAGCGTTCTTTAAATGTCAAGTGAGAAAGCTGAAAAAAGAAGAGGGTTTTGCGGGAGAAATCGCCACCTTCAGCTCTAAAAGCCATTAATTAAGCATTTTCTGACCAAGTGGCTTATAACGATTGAATATTTA
>JASEET010000029.1 GCA_030019335.1 Candidatus Bathyarchaeia archaeon
GTTTTGTTGGGTATCTGACGCTGTGATGACTCGCCCCGCAGATATTGGAAAATTCTATACCCCAAAGAAAGTGGCTGATTGTTTAGTTGTTCTAGCGAAGAAATGCGGTTTTGATCAATTGCGTATGAGTGGTGGCGAACCAACTATCGGGAAGCCTCATTTACTTCAGCTTCTTGATCGACTTAGAGGTAAGGGCTACCGCTTCATCCTCGAAACCAATGGAATACCAATAGCTTACGATGAAAGCTATGCTAAAGACCTTTCAAAATACGATTTTGTCCATGTAAGGGTTTCATTGAAAGGATGCAATGAAGAAGATTTTTCTATTCTAACAGGAGCTGATCCTCATGGCTTTAAACTGCAACTAGAATCACTTGAAAAATTGATTGAGGCTAATGTAAGCTGTCATCCATCGATAATGGCATCCTTTTCAACAAAAAAGAATCTTCGCACGCTTATTGAAAGGCTTAGGCAGATCAGTCCAGACTTATCTGGAGAAATAGAAATTGAAGAACTAATCTTATACCCGCATGTGATCAAACGAATCCAAAAGTATGGACTAAAATACTATACTGCTTATGCTCCTGATAGAGTTCCTCCAGAACAAATTTAATAAAGATAATTACCCGAGTGGGAAGAAAACATTATGGAGAAGAAATTTGACTACAAGAAGTTAAGGTTGAAATGTGTACATAGATTCATCAACTTGATATAAATGAGTTATTCTGTAAATTTCGAGAGTGATTTAACTCTTTATGTAAGTTATTTAAATTTAACTACTAATAAGTAATATGTAACATATAAGCAAAAATACGAATAAAGGAATAAAGATGATGAATATGGAACAGCACGCAGGTAATTTCAAAAAATTAATACTTCACCCTTCATTTAACGGAACCATTGCCGAAATGAATGAATTTAACATACAGGTACGCGCGCGCATGGCCGGCGTTTAGCGATCTATTCGCCTTAGAATAAGGAACGGCTCAGTTTGAGCCTAGCTGAAGCGGAAAATGGGACGCCCAATCCTTGGAGATTCCGGCGAAACAGGCAAGCTGGAGGCTCCATTCGCGAAAACAGGCAAGCCATTTCACTAATGTATATTAGATATAGTATGGACGAAGGAAATAGCTGAGCACCCTGAGACCAGCCCTGCTGTGAATGCGCTTCAGCCTTTCAGCGCGCGCAGAGAATCTTCTCCTTAGGCTGGGTTGGTCGCCTCCACGGTTGCACCGCGCTACTACCTTCCCCCTTCCAGTCCTCCAAGGGCTTGCTGGCCTAGAGCTTTCAGCCTTAACTGCGCGATATAATCTGCGTACCTTGGGTAGAATTTGGTTGCTTGTCTCGCTAAACCCATGCAAGATAGAGATTGCTCTTTCTCCATAATATTTTTCTGTGCTCTGGCGATGGTCGGTTCTCAGCCTATGTTTGCTCAAAAAGTTTAATGGGAGCGCGTTGACCGCACATGCACGATGAAATATAATCTGAGTACTTTATAGTTTCTATTCTTTGATGCATGCATAAATATAGCTTTCTGGCTCTCTGGCTGTGTTGCGGTATATTAAACAGTTTAACACGGCTGGGAGAAGATCGATCGACAAAAACTTTAGAAGTTAGCTGAGCACCTTCATCCCAGCTTGGTCATAAATTCGCTTAAGCCTCTCCAGCTCCTTCCCAGTGTAGAACTTGGCTATCACCGTCTTAGGCGCTCTTCCCCGGAATATGTCCACATATCGGTCGGGAACTAGAAGCTCTCCCAGCTCAGTGCTATGCCATCTACGGAGTATCTGAGGGCTTATTTTCACCCTAGCTTTCCCGCTTGCCTTTCTCCATATTCTAATGCGCGCGCTACTCCAAAACCTCGTCCAGTGGGTCTATAAGATGGCGGATAAGATGCCAATAGAGAAAACCCTGGGCGTGATACTCAGATGAAACCTTAAATAAATACCGCAAAACTTAAGATATAACTCTGTTGTTTATTTGACGAATGATGAACAATGAGCATAGGAACAGAGCAAAAGATATCCATAACTAGAGTTTTGGTGCTAGCTTTTTTGGTGATTTTGTCGGCTTATGCAAGCCTCTTTACTGTGGCTGCTTATGACCTGGCGAGGTGGGGTTGGACATGCAGAGGAACTCTCGGTGATGCCACCTTTTTGCCGTTTCCAAGGGACCCACAAGGGGTTCTCATGCATGTGATTGCGCAAATGAACCCTGTCGACGAGTTCATCTACATATATTTAATAAGGACAGGTATGCTGGTTGTTATCTGTCTCTCATTATGGATACTAGTAGCCGCCTACTTTTTCAAGGCCATTCTGCCATTTTTTAGGCAGAACCGCTGAAGACTCCAAATGATCCAAACCTTATTCTGAACAGAAAGATACAAAGACCGAAAGAAGCTTGAAACGATAGCTAAAAGGGAAAATAAAAGCGGGCCCGGAGGTACTCATTACAAATTTGTAGCGGGTCTTACATTCCTACATCAAAAGCTCAAACTTGACAAGGGAGCAAATGACATTATATATAAGGAATGGAAAACCAACGGCATATACAAGGGAAGGGTTTAGCGATTGATCCTACGGGTAGGGTATTAGTGAAGGTTCACGATCTCCTTAAACGCTCTAAATTGGCTGGTTTTCGATTTAGAAATTGAAAAAAATTGAAAATTAAAAAATAAGCTAAAAATACCTTTACCCTCTTAAGGAATCTCTACATATTACGTAATGTCTTTATAACGGTTAATACCCATTAACCCATATAAGACATTACTAATGAATGCAAAAAAATTTTTAAGAGGAAAAACTCACTTTTTAATTTTTTGTTTTTAAAAAAAAAGCGCGATCGATCGACGGGGAGCGGAACATCTATGGCTTGCCCCCATGTTACAGGTACGGCCGCTTCAAAATATTTTCTGGGAATAAACTTGGTAATACGCGGCCAGCTTTAAGGTATTTAGAAGGAATAATTTTGTAAATAGCAGCCCGCTTTAAGGAGGTTTTTCAAAAAAGGGGGTTTGCGGGGGATATCACCATTTTAGCCGAGGATAGGCTACCCCGGCTTCACTCAGATATTATTTTGAGAATCATGTTTTAAAGTTTCCATTTTTCATGCAGAAGGGCAAACTGTTATTTTTTTCGCTCAATTTTCTCTGTGGAATCTGGTTTTCCGATGTAAACAATATCGGCCATTTTAACGAATAATCCAGTTTCAACGACGCCAGGGATGCTTTTGAGTTTAAGCTCTAATTCTGCGGGTTTGTGTATAAGTCCGAAATTCGAGTCTATTATGACGTTGCCGTTATCCGTTATAACTGGTCCAACTTTTCCTTTCCCTTCCCTTAGGACCGATTTTCCACCGATCTCTCTTATTTTGAGCATTACGAGCTGGGCTGCGAATAGTAAAACTTCTATTGGCAATGGATGATTGTTTTCTCCTAAAAACTTGACCTTTTTCCTTTCATCAGCAACGATGACGAGTTTTTTTGATGCGAACGCAACTATTTTTTCGCGGGTGAGGGCTCCGCCCATACCTTTAATCAGGTTTAACTCATCATCTATTTGGTCCGCTCCATCTATCGTTAAATCCAGTATGGGATGTTCTTCTAAGGTTGTTATTGGAATTCCATGTTTAATGGCTAACATGAAAGATTGATACGATGTTGGAACGCCCAGAACATGCAATTTCTCACGCCTTATTTTATGTCCAATTTCCTCAATTGCATAAGCCACTGTGCTCCCGCTGCCCAAGCCTACGACAAAACCGTCTTTAACGTGTTTAACTGCGTCTAAGGCTACGTTCTTCTTTGCCTTTTCAACCCATTCCTTTCTAGGTTTCAATTTCCATCTGCCCCAGTCTCTCCAAAACCTTTTCCACTTCAGCCCTAATTTTCTCTATTCTTTTTTCCGCCTCTGTTCTTGGACTTGGCTTGGCTGGTGCTCTTTTTCTCCTTCTCTTTGCCTTTTCCTCAGCAGCCGCCACGGTCGGTGTTTTTGCAACAGGTATAGTTATTTCTTTTATCGGCTTTGCTTCCACTTTTGAGCGTAATTCTTCAACTTTTGCGCTTATTTCGTCGAAGCGTTCGCTAAACAGCTTTGTTAGGTCTTCTTGCATGGCTTCAAGCTCGTGCAAAGCAACTAAAGATTCATTTTTTGAAATAGCATCTTTGACGGCCATCATTCGAGACTTATAAGTTTGTGCAAGCATTTCCCTCTCTTTCTCTGTTATTTTTCCTTCTGCATGGGCTTCATAAAACCGTCGGATAGCATCGCTTAAAATTTCCCTTTCTAAATCTAGAATTCTAAGCTCTTCCCTTGCGCGTGCAGCATCTTCAAAAGAAACACTTTTCACAATTTTAAACGGTAAACCCTTAAATTCCATCTTTAATTTCTCTTCTTCCAAAAGTTTTTCTTCTCTCTTGCCACGCTTTCTCATAGCATAAATAACTATTAAACAAGCGATAATTACCCCTACAACGATTATTATGTAGGTTAGGGTTTCATCAAAGGGCAAAATAGTTCCCTCTCTATCTTCATTAAACCTCTATGAGTATATAAATAACGCCCGACTTAGGTTTTTCCTTCAAAATTTTCACCTCCCTTATCGTGAATGCGTTTACAAGGTCATGCATCAACCTCAACAAGAAACTGTCTAAGCCTCCTCAGAGGAGAAGTGCCAAGATGGAAGAACGTTAAAAAAGGGGATTTTGCGGAATTAGCATTTTCACAGGCTACCCCGTAACCCATCCGGATATGGTTATGCTAATGTTAAGTGTTAACCGTAAAGCTGTGCTATTATTGACATATAAGATAGATCCAGTATAATTCCATGAAACTGTTCCAACCGAACTATCAAGTGTTGTGTTCGTCATCAAGTTTAAAAAGTAATCACCAGTATTTTTGGCAATGATGTCATGATAGCTCGATTCGCCCTGTCCCAAAGAATCCCAATCTATGGCAGTGCATTCAGTTACGCCGTCAACTTCGTACACTTTTAACTCGTATCCAAGCACTTGTAATTGACTTCGAATATCCCACTGAGTTTTAATTACAACTGCAGCAAAGGCAACGCTTGCGACAGCCAGCAAACTCAAGATGAAAACCCAAAGTGGAACACTTTTTGCATCGTCTTTCGTCTACCTCCGTTCAGGTTTTAAACCTGACATTGATCATATTCGCCCCGAAACCTTTATAAAATTTTGCGTTCTGCGAAATTGCGGTTGAATTTAGGGAAAATTTTGAGTTGTAACTTAGTTGAAAATACTTTTTCAAGATGCAAAATCTTCGACTTTAGTCAATTGTCGCTTCCGTCTTTTCAAGATTTTCGGCACGCCCAGAGTGACCCTAGTGTTTAGGGATATCACCAGTCGTATCCCTAGAGAATAAGTCGTCTCTAATCAAAAGGTCTCACAGTTTACGCCAAGAGCATCGTGAGGCGGAGCAGACAACCAGCTAAGAATGCTAAGGGTTATTGTTTTGGACAAATTTTTAACAAAAGATAATTTTTCGAGTCAAATGTTTAGTTTCTCCAGTTTATTTCGGAAACAGCGTTTCAGAAAGGCTGACATATATTACAGCATACTTGGATCATATATTAAACCCCGGGGGTAGGCTATGCGCGCACAAGTCTGAACGGAAGCCAAAGAAAAAGCCTGCGAGCCTGGAGGTTGGGTTCCCTGACTTAACAGGGGATTTTGCAAAAACGTAGGGGGGAGAGGTATCAAAAACGATAGGGGGTAGGTATAGGTCAATTTTTGCGAAAACAAAAGGCTTGGTTTTGTGTTGCAATTAGAAAATTTGTTTGTGTCGCAAAAACTCCTCTAGCTTTTCAACATTCACCGATATTTGAAGCCTCGGGCGGGATTTGAACCCGCGATCTTCTGCTCTTTGCGCCCAGCATCATCGAGCTTACCAAGCAGACGCTTTAACCAGGCTAAGCCACCGAGGCACATGCACAATTATTTAGTGTTAAAACAGTTTTTTATGTTTTAAGGATTTCAGCCTCGACGGTTAAATAAATGTGAACTACCACCCTACAAGTTGAGGCGGCTTCCTGTTTCAATCACCGAACTTGCGGGGATTTCCCGTAGAGGTTCAATGTCCACAGGCTCAAGGGGCAGTCCCTGCCCCGACAAGCCTTTTTCAAGTATGTTGAGAGAGGCGTTATAGTCTCGGTCTAACTCTCCATGTTTGTATATTCTTGACGTGTTTCTCGGGTTCACCTTCAGAACTATCCCACCAGCTCCTCCCGTCCTTGTAGGACAGCATCTGGAGGAATTTTGCCCAAGAGGCGTCAAGTATTTTACCTGCTAAGTTGTGGTTTTTAACCATGTTTGTGATTTTTAAGTCCTCAACAACTATGCAAGATTCACATTTAAAAGTTATGGGAAGAAAGAGTTCAGCAGTCTACAACATTAACTATCATCTGGTTTGGTGTCCAAAACATAGTAAACCAATACTTGAAGACCCTAAAGTTAAAGAGTTCTAGAGGACCAGATACATACGATAGCAGAAACCAAAGGTTACAAGGTTCTCGCTCTCGAAGTTATGCCCGACCACCTGCACCTGTTCATATATGCTCCGCCCTTTGATTCTCCAACAAGTATAGTGAAAGTGTTCAAGGGCATCACAGCGTTAAGGCTGTTCAAAAAGTTCCCAGAACTCAAAGAGAAATATTGGAAGGAAAGCTGTGGTCACCAAGCTATTACGTCGGAACCGCTGGACACGTTTCAGCAGAAACTATACAGAAGCATATTGAGGAGCAGAAAAGGATTTGACGCAATTCATCCTCTGGTTTTAACCAGAGGTCTTCTTGCGATTTCTTTATAAAAGGGAATAATATTTCAACTTTAATCTGACAGTTGCGGGGGTGTCCGAGTGGTCAAAGGAGCAAGGCTTAGGACCTTGTCGCGTAGGCGTTCGTGGGTTCAAATCCCACCCCCCGCACTTTCAAAATAAACTTTCAATAAGATTTCTGGTTCCATG
>JASEET010000002.1:0-145255 GCA_030019335.1 Candidatus Bathyarchaeia archaeon
CAACATCTTTAACCGCCCTTTCAGCGACAGCCAAATCTTTTAGATCACCCTGAACAAAATCGAAGTGATGATCGTTTAACCACCGCTTAATATTCACCAGCTCGCCACTACTTAAATTATCCACAACCCTAACAAAGTATCCTGCATCCATCAATCGGTCAACCAGATACGACCCTACAAAACCAGCTCCGCCAGTCACTAAAGCCCTAGAAAACTGGTTCATTTCACAACCCAGAAACATTCCATACTAAAACTGAAACAAAGTATGTTTATTCACCAATAAATCTCAAAATCCACCCGATCGTCCACAGCATGACTATAAACGGAAATAAGACCAAAATCAAAAAGCGGCTCCTCAAGGCCCTTTACATCTCTAAACCCCATTTCCAACCCTCATCCTATAAAGCAGTTCCGAACCACAAATAAAGATTCAAAATCAAGTTAAAGCTTCAGCCAAGATTCTCCTCAAAATAGTGAAGCCATGCCTCAACTTTAACTTCTTTTCTCCTAACCTCTTGCGGTAGTGTATGGGTATCTCCCTAATCTTGTAGCCCTTCCTCTCCACAAGACAGTTGAGTTCCGCTTCCACATCCCTTAGACCTGGGCTGCCAGTCTTTAATCATCTCCCAGCGTACAACCCTCAACCCAGTCAAGGGATCCCTCATGTTAACCCCGTTCACCATAAAATGCGCAAAAGCCAAAAAACGGTTTCCTAAGTAATAGGCACTTCTAACATTAGCCATCCCAAACGGCTTGTCAAACCTGTCTCCACAAACCATCCCCACCTCAGGGTTTTCCTCCAAAACCCCAATCATACGGGGAATGTACTCAGCAGGATAAGTGAAATCCGCATCTATGAAAACTGCATACTTAGGATCCGCATACCTTAAAAGTTTAAGGGCTTTCCCTATGGCGTCTCCCTTACCCTTCCCATCCTGAAAAACAACATCCAAACCCAACCTTTTAGCAACATCCACCGTCCCATCAGAGCTATTTCCATCAACAACAAGAATGTAAGGCTTATTTAAAAACTGCATAACCTCCAATACGGTAGCAGCTAACCCTTCCTCCTCATTCAAAGTTGGAATCAGCACAACCACATCTGAGTTTACATACTCATCCAAAGCATTCACTAACTCCTAAACCAGACCCGAACCTGTTCTCCATCGAATCTTGGGCGCCTTTCTCCCTCAACCTCAAATAAAACCAGCTTAATCCCCGAATAAAAACGCCTATGGAAAAACCAGAAATTTTTCTATATCAATGTTCTGAACGCTAAACCTCAAATTTAAACCAGCCTAAACACCAGTCATGTTCAACCATAAGCCAACAAAACGATTATGAAATTCAAAATCGCGGGATTCAACATTGTATATCCAAAGCTCCATGAAGAACTGATAATAGTAACCATTATTTTCAGCATCCCATGAAGCCCCCTTATCAACGTTAAAAGTCACACCGTTTATCATCAAACTTCCAACAAAAGACCTGTTCTCAGAAAAGGAAACACTGGAAAATGAAAACCTTAACGGAGCCTCCCAACTCTTTCCATCCTCAACAAAAAGGCGAAACTCAAACAACGGCGGAAGCGGGCTGGTCGTCCCAGCAGTGGCATTAGGCAAAGACTCAGTCTGACTCCTAAACTTAACATAAACCACATAATATGCGGAGCAACCCATATGGTTGCCAACACCAACATAAACCAAATAATTCACATCAGCCCTAACATTAAAGGGATAATCCTCAGCCATATGCCCAGGACCCAAAACCCAAAGCTCAGAAAACCTTTCCCCGCCATGCAAATGCAAAACAAGGCTAAACGTCGGAGAGGCAAATAACAGAATCCCAATTAACCCGACGGATGCGAAGACAAGCCTGTAATCATCAAGCTTCAACATCAGCGGCAACCCCAAGCTACTCAATAAAAAAACTTCTAGAAAGGGTTAAATGTTCGTATACGTTTAACAACAAATGTATATGAGGGTTTAACATGGCGATAATCACCACACGAGTCCCAGAGGAATTAGCAAAGGAAGTTGAAAGAATAGCACAAGCCGAGGCTTTGGACAAATCAACAACAATAAAACGACTCCTAATCAAAGCAGTGGAAGCATGGAAAATGGACCACGCGCTAAAACTGTATCAAGAGGGGAAAATATCGATTGGAAAGGCTGCTGAAATCGCAGGTGTATCCCTTTGGGAAATCATTGACAACATACTTAAACGAAAAATCCCCCTACAAATGAGCAGAGAAGATCTGGAAGAGGATTTGAAAGCCGCGTCAGCGGAGTCGTGGTAACCTTCTCTGCTATAGTTGTAGACGCTGGACCCCTAATCCATCTCGCCCACATAAACAAACTCGACCTACTACACGCTCTTTTTAAAGAAATCCACATACCCAACGCGGTGAAAACCGAAACAGTGGACAAAGGCAAAACTCAGGGATACGTGGATGCAATTGCAATAGAGAAAGCAGTTTCCTCTGGATGGATCAAAGTAGCTCAAGCCAAACCTAACGCCGAAAAGTTAGCTAAAGAAGCAAACATAAGCATAGGCGAAGCTGAAGCTATAATCCTAGCAAAAAAGATGGAAACCACAAAGCTGCTCATCGATGACGCCCGAGCCAGAAAAATCGCACAAACCCTAGGATTAAAACCCCACGGAACAATCTACGTTCTCAAACTAGCACTGGTCAAAAAGATAATATCTAAAAAAGAATACAAACAATCGCTTCAAAAAGCCCTTAACACCGGCCTATATCTCACAACAGAACTGTACATGCGAGCACTTAAAAACGCAAGTGCGCTGGAACGTTAGCCAACCCGACATAGGCGAAAATAACCTATAATCCTCAATCTTCAACATCAACGGCAATCTCAGGCTTCATCTTCAACAATTTCTCCGCGTAAGCGCGCCTAAACCAACGCCAAACGAAAAATAACACTGCGAGAAATGTAGCACCTCCCACCCATGAAAATGTCAGCGTTTGCAAGACAGCCTTCTGCGCATCAGCCAAAGCTGAACTCTTGAGGCTTAAAGCCTCCCCTACAACGCCATCCGCCAGCACAGAACACTCTTCAACCCTACTAACAGCTTCGCTGAAATTCCCAACTCTGTCTTGATGAATTTGCCCCATCCGCCGACAATGGGGTCAGGAGCATAAATGCAACCCTGAGAGGCCCAAAACTCAACAACTTCAGAAAAACTTGGAGCCTTAGCATCCCTGCTCGCGAAAATAACAAAGCCACGATCCATAAAAACCAAGGGGTAATCCCGAACAGCCACCCCCTCAGCCCTAACCCTATCATCAAACCGCTCCCTCCACAAAAGCCTCCACTCCTCCTTAAGCCTCCTCAAAAACTCATCCCGCTTAACACGTTCACTGCTACTCACTAACCCAATCCCTCCCACAGGAGCGGACTTGAAACATCATAGACAGGAATAGCCATCAAAGCCTAAACGCTTCTTCCTCTCCTCTTCCCACTCAGTGACAAAACTAGTTGTCAAAATCTCTTTATAAACCGTATAGAATGAAAAATCTAGGATAATTGTCGAGAAGAAAACAACATCATCTCTAGAGCAAACCAAACTTTGGCTAGACATCTAACCTAAACCTTAAAAATTAACATAACAGCTTAAAAACCATGCTAAGCACAACAGACATATTAACAACAATCAAAGAAGAAGAAACCTATAACATCAAACAACTGGCAAAGAAGCTGGAAATACCAACTGAGGAGCTGGAAAAGATAATAAAAAACCTCAGGGAACACGACCTCTTAGAGTATAACGAACAAACAGGAGAAGTAAAGCTACCCTCATGGCTTATCAACATTGACAAGGAAGTTGAAAACATAAAACCCGCAACTGGAACCATACTTCTCCCAAAAAATCAGGAAATAACACTACAAGACGTCGTCATCGGAAATTTCACAGATAAAGACCTTGAACTGAACGTCAGATTAAAGATGAAGCTGAAAGAAATCGCCTTATGCAAAGTAACCTAACCACGTAAAGCTGACTTAACTTCTTTCAACTTGTTCAAAAGAAGCTTACCCCTCTCCATTGTGCGATACACAACAGAACCGTCACCATGGCGCATATTGCTGATTAACCCCTTATCCAAAGCCATAAACAAATACTTCCTAAGGGTTGAATAGCTCAAATTCGCCTTATACAAGATGAGTAATCCTCACACAATTCAAACATACACTTAAAACATCCATGAGAATCTCAACTTCTCCCCTTCGACGCCCCACGCTATCACCAACCTAATAACCAGAAGTATACATACATATTAGAGAAAACGCTAATAAAACTGCAACACTTCTACAAAGCCCTCCAAAACTTAGGCTACTACTTAATAAAAGAAATTCTGAGCATGTAAACTAACGAGTTCAATAATAGAAGAGCTGAAGAATGAAAAACCTTTCACCCGCCTCCTGTCTTGGTGGTGCTTCCGAAAAGAATACTATAAATGTCGACGCTGCGGATAGGCATGGAAAAAAAGGGAACCAAACTCGTGAATGTACGTTAAGAAGGGTATTTCTTTTCTTCAATGATGTCTCCGGAAACAGTTATCAAAAGGTTGTTTCCGTTAAGCGAAACCACCCTATGTTTTCTTTCCAAATTGTAAAATCTCCAGAATGATTCTGGAATCTGAAAAACCATTTTTCCTTCAGCTTCTTGTATAGGAATCTTTTCCAGAAAACAAGATATTTCTTTCCACTCAGGCACTTCACAGCCTGAAACACCTATCGTTGAACTGTCCAATGCGTAAACAAAAGCAGATTCATTCCAAACTGGATTAGCGCGCGCCAACAGTTCAGTTGGAACTTCTATTATGTTTAGCGGCTTCTGGTCTTTCGGATAAACAAGATTTACTCGCCTACCGTTTCTTATAAGAACTCTAACGAAAATTTTATTTGCCTTGAGCAAACGTCTTATAGAGCCGTCAACATGACCAGCTTTCCATTTCAATTTCTTTCCTAACTCGTATTGAGAGAGACCTGGGTATTTCTCGATAATATCCAATAGAATTTCGTCTGATTCTCTGCCTCTTTTGTTTCGTTTTTGTTTTGTCATTTTCGTTTACTTACCTAACCCCTTACCTACATACTTACCTAACTAATAGTTGGTGAACTATTTAAATTTTTGGAATATTCCAAAACACTCAAATACGGGGGGCCATGTAAATAGGCTCATGTTTCGTTCTCAACCGCTTAATTGGATAAAACAGCACAGAAGTTTTACAAGTAAAGAATGGTTTGAAAGCCAAGTTAGATATGGCGTATGGATAAGAGAACGGAACAAGCCAAATCAATATCTGATATACGCAACGATCATCGAGAAAATAAAACGTTGCCCCACCCACGTTGTAGTTTATCACGCTCACGTCTTAAGAAAAGGAAGTTGACACTCTCCCCACTAAAGTCAGGAAGATTCTCGGCTCCTCAGCCTCTACGGCTTCATTATACCGAGTTTTGGGCTGTGTCAAGCCAGCCCCTGCTAAACCTTAAAAGAATATAAACGAGTCAGGCTTGCCTTCTGTTTCGTGCCTTGTTGCTGCAACGCTGAGGGCTAACGCCCAGAATTTGTCATCATGCGTATTTTCAGGGTAATTAAACTTGATTTTTCCGTCCTTCGTGAGCTCAAACCGTTCGATGTTCAGCTCTGCAATTAAATCGCTGTCGTAAGGTATTTTCAGCGTTTTTTGAACCATGCATTGTTTCAGATAACTCGCCATCTTCTCTTTCATTGGTTGTGTGAATTTCAATCCATTTAAAACTTATAATCATTAAACAGGAAAAGAAATAGCGGGAAAAGAGGAAGTCAAATGGGTTATATTTATTTATACACTGGGACGGGAGCTGGAAAAACAGCAAATGCTTTAGGCTTGGCACTGCGTTCTGTTGGACACAAACGAAAAGTCGTCATAATCCAGTTTCTAAAATGGTGGAAGAACACTGGTGAGTATAAGATTCGGAAAATGCTCGCGCCTTATTATGAAATCTACCAGTTTGGACGTGAAGGCTGGCATGGACTAGATAACTTGGGTGAAGAAGACAAAAGGTTAGCCTGCAAAGCCTTAAAATTCGCTGAGAAAATCATTAAGGAGAAAAAGCCGCATCTGCTGGTTCTAGACGAGATTAATTTGGCTTTACACTGCAAGCTTTTAGAAGTAAAAGAAGTTTTGGAATTCCTGAACAAAATTCCAAAGAAAACCGATGTTGTTTTGACGGGAAGATTCGCCCCAAAAGAACTTATAGACCGAGCAGAGTTTGTAAACGAATTAGTTGATGTTAAACATCCAAAGGAAATGGTTACAACAAAAGGAATACAATATTAAAATTTTCAAAAGGCTAAGATTTAACAATAATTTGAAAAGCTTAAAGAAGCTATTGCTCATTTAGTGTTAATTCTATTGGTGAATCCATTGGGCAAGCACACTCACCCATATATTCCGAATTCTCTGCCGGAAATCAAACGAGAAATGATGCGGGAAATGGGCATAAAAAGCATAAATGAATTGTATGCGGATATTCCTGAAAAGTACCGTTTAAAAAAGCTGTTGAATCTTCCAGACGCCTTATCAGAATTTGAGGTGAAAACGCACGTAGAGAGTTTGCTTTCAAAGAACAAGACATGTAGTGACATGCCAGTATTTTTGGGTGCTGGGTGCTGGCCTCATTATGTTCCAGCTGCCGTTAAAGAAATTGTTCAACGTAGTGAGCTGCTTACCTCTTATACACCTTATCAGCCTGAAATTTCGCATGGTATGCTTCAAGCTCTCTTCGAATATCAGAGTATGATTTGTGAGCTAACCGGTATGGAAGTTGCCAACTGTTCCATGTATGACTGGGCTTCAGCATTGGGTGAAGCCGCTCGCATGGCATCCCGCCTGACAAGGCGAAGCGAGATTTTGATTCCTAAAATCATCCATCCGGAAAGAGCTGCAACGCTGCATGTTTATGATGAACCAGCTGGGCTCTCAGTAAAGCAGATTGCATACAACAGCGAAACCGGACAAATCAGCCTCGAAGACCTAAGAAGTAAAATTTCGGACAAAACAGCGGCAGTCTACATCGAGAATCCATCCTATTTGGGCTTTATTGAAACGCAGGTTTACGAAATCAGTAAAGAGATACATGAGCATGGTGCCCTTTTTATAGTAGGTGTTGACCCGACGTCTCTTGGAATTCTAAAACCACCAGGCGAATACGATGCGGACATTGTGGTTGGCGAAGCACAATCCTTGGGAAATTCTATGAATTTTGGCGGTCCACTTTTAGGAATATTTGCTTGTCGTGATGATTTGAAATTGATTAGGCAGATGCCCGGTCGCATAATTGGTATGACAACAACTCTAGATGGTAGTAGGCAAGGTTTTTGCATGGCTTTGCAGACACGTGAACAGCATATTAGACGTGAGAAAGCAACATCTAACATTTGTTCTAATGAGGCTCTATGCGCCGTAGCTGCGGCTGTTTACATGTCTTTGCTTGGACCAGAAGGCTTACGAGAACTTGGCGAAACAATCATGTATAAGGCAAATTACGCAATACATTTGCTCTCGAAAATAAATGGTGTCAAAACTCCAGTTTTCAAATCCGCCCACTTTAAGGAGTTCACTGTAAACTTTGATGGAACAGACTTAAGCGTTAAAAAGGTGCATGAAAAGCTTTTGCAGTGTGGGATTCATGATGGTAAAGATGTCTCAAAGGAGTTTCCTGAGCTCGGCAAAACAGCCCTATACTGTGTAACTGAAATCCATTCTGAAGAGGATATTGAGCGTCTTGCAGCGACTTTAGAGGAGATTTTAATTGGAAGGTGAAAATGGAATGTTTAAGCAGGCAAAATGGAATGAGCCATTAATTTTTAAACTCGGGAGAAAAGGACGAAAAGGGCATATTCTGCCAAAAGTGGAAGATGAAGTTAAGCGAGCTGTTGGCGATGTGAACGCGCTTATACCAGAGAACATGAGACGCATAAGCCAGCTTAGGCTTCCAGAGCTTTCAGAGGTTGAAGTTACACGTCACTTTATGCGTTTGTCACAGATGAACTATGGCGTTGATTCTGGTTTGTATCCACTTGGAAGCTGCACAATGAAGTATAATCCAAAAATAAACGAGTTTCTTGCGAATCTGCCAACCATTGGCATGCTTCATCCTTATCAAAATGAAAGCACCGTGCAAGGCATACTTGAGATTCTTTATAGGCTTGAGCGTTGGCTTACTGAGATAACTGGCACCTATGAGATTTGTTTGCAGCCCGCTGCAGGTGCTCACGGCGAGTTTTTAGGCACATTGTTGATGCGTGCATATCATAAATTGAATGGGGAATGTAAAAAACGGAATGAAGTGATTGTTCCAGATTCTGCTCACGGCACAAACCCTGCAAGTGCGGCTATGGCTGGATTTAATGCAGTGGTTGTCCCTTCAGATGAGAATGGTTGTGTTGATTTAGAGGCGTTGAAGGCGGCTGTTTCTGAACGAACAGCAGGTCTAATGCTCACTAATCCTAATACTCTCGGAATTTTTGAAGAGAACATCGAGGAAATAGCCAAAATTGTTCATGAAACTGGCGGACTGCTCTACTATGACGGTGCAAACCTTAATCCAATACTTGGTAAGGCTAGACCGGGCGACATGGGCTTCGACATAGTTCACATAAACATCCACAAGACTTTTAGTACGCCTCATGGAGGAGGCGGTCCTGGAGCCGGCCCGGTTGGCGTTTCTGAAGAATTAACCAAGTTCTTGCCTGTTCCACGCATAGTTTTTGATGGTGAACGTTACCGCTTAGATTATGATAGGCCATACAGCATCGGAAAGATTCGGAGTTTTTATGGTAATGTTGCTGTTTTGTTGAAAGCTTACGCTTACATTTTGAGTTTAGGTGGTGAAGGCTTGAAGGAAGTGGCGGAAGTCTCTGTTTTGAACGCTAATTATCTAATGAAGAAACTTAAGGAGATTGAGGGATTGACGCTTCCATATATCAGTGAAAAACCAAGAAAACACGAGTGTGTCTTCAGTGCTAAGCCTTTAAAAAACGAGACTGGAGTTTCAGCCTTAAACATTGCTAAACGCTTGCTTGACTATGGATTGCATGCACCAACAATTTACTTTCCGCTTATCGTTGATGAAGCATTAATGATTGAGCCTACGGAAACCTTTGAGAAGGAGGAGCTTGATCGCTTTGTTGAAGCTATGCGCAAGATCTGCGAAGAAGCATATACAAACCCCGAAGCAATCTTACAAGCACCACATAACACTTCTGTTTCGCGGTTGGATGAAGTGAAGGCTTCACATCCGAGGACTATGGCTTTGAGTTGGCGCATGTACCTGAAGAAGAATGGGCAGAATCTGTAGCATTATGAATGTTTATATGGCACATTTCCACTTATTCACGGAGAACATTGTGGATGTGAAAAGTTTTTGACGGATTTAGAGGATAAGGTGCGTGAAGCTGTTGGCAAGGTTGTTGATCCTGAGACTGGTTTGACTTTTGCGGAGATGCATATGATTACTGGTGTCAAGGAGGGGGAGCCTGGCATTGTTAAGGTGGATTTTGTTCCTTCCAGTCCCTTCTGTCCTATCGCTTTCAAGTTGGCTATGGATATTAAGAATACGGCTTTGAAGGTTGCTGGCGTCAAGAAAGCCTTGGTTTATTGTCATGGGCATATGATGGAGCAGCAGATAAACGAAATGACGAATAAGGAACAACAGAAATAACATTAATCTGGCTTCTTTACCCCTTAGGTTGCGAGCGTTTAAGCCATGTGTGTTAAGGGCGAGCATGAAATCTATTGTTGCGGTGCCCGTGTTCGGATTTCAGAAAAAGGCATAGAAGTTTTAAGTGAGCCTTTGATTGAGTATTGCCCCTTACATGAAGCTTTGTACGGAACGAAAAAGATTGATGTTAAAGCCGTGCTGAAAAGCGTAGAAATGAAAATTGCTGGTTTTGGCTTTTGCTGTAGAAACCGTGCATTTAAGGCTGAGCCTATTGTGGCTTATGGGGCTTCTGAGATGATGAGTGTCTGGCTTGAAAAGAAATTAATTGACTGTGCAGTTGTTGTTTGCGAGGGGGCAGGCATGGTTATAACGACGAATGGCAAGCTTGTGCAGGCTATTGGTGCTCGTTTGACCGGTGTCATTAGGACTTCGCCTATACTCGAGGTTATTGAACATATTGAGGCGAATAGTGGGGTTGTTTTGGATGAGGATGAGGCTAGTGCACGGATTGACCAGTTTGAAGGTGTTAGACGGGCTTTTGATTTAGGGTTCAAACGTGTTGCTGTCAGTGTTGCTGGTTTCCAAGCGAAGGCTATCAGTGAAATTAGAGATTTTGAGGCTGGTGCTGGCTTGGATGTTTTGGCTTTTTCTGTCTGCAACACTTGTGTGAGCAAAGCTGATGTGAAGCATATAGCTAAGGCTGATGTTGTTTGTGCAAGTGCTTCGAAAATACTTCGAACAAAAATCGGCAATAAAGCATTACTACAGTTAGGCGTGACAATCCCTGTTTACGCTTTGACCGAGAAGGGAAAAAGGCTCGTTTTGGCTTATTTAGCTGAATTTAAGGATAAACTTGTTGTTTTTAGGACTGGTAGACTGCCATATCTTGTGGAAAGTAGGGGTCCAAGGCTTAAAGGCTGTGTTGATAACCAAAAACCTTAAGTGTTATGGCAATGTTAGGTGTTTTGTTAAAATGTGTAAAGGTGTTGAATTAGTTGGTTGTTGAAGGTTTTTCTAGAAGTAGAGAACCCGTAGACGTGAAAGTAGGCGAATTAACTCCGACTTCTAGGGCTGTAAACGTTATAGCAAAAGTAGTTTCCAAAAGCGAAGTTAGAAGCATCGCCGCTGGAAGGGATGGAGCACCACACCGTGTATGCGACGCACTAGTGGGCGACGAAACAGGATGCGTTTACCTAACCCTGTGGGACGACAACATCGAAAAAGTGAACGAAGGAGATACGATAAGCGTAAAAAACGGCTATGTAAACCTGTTTAGGGGTAACATGCGTTTGAACGTTGGCAGATATGGCATATTAGAAGTTGCGGAAGAAGCGTTGGAAGGCGAAGTAAACACTAAGAACAACTTATCCACTAAAGTGTATGAGCAACCTAGACGTCCATTCAGGGAAAGAAGAGACTTCGGCAGAAGAAGAACAGGCGGATACAGAAGAAGATAATCTATGTTGGTTCTCCTTTGTAGAGAAATTGTATAGGCGTAAACATTGCTCTTCTTAATCCTACTGACTTCGTTTTTCTTAGTTAGTTGAGTTAATCTCGAACCTAATGTCTTCTTTTTTTATGTGAATAGTGTTCATAGCCAAAGCGGAGTGTATTTCATTTAATGTCCTAGGTGTCTTCGCTCAGTCTGTAGATAGGGTTTTCACGATTGCATCGTTTTGACTTGTCGGTTTTTCCATGCTTGGAAATTCAGAAATTTCGCTTATCACGCGTCCTTTTCCTGCAAATGTTAACATAATAGCGTCTCTTAATCCTAGGAGGCTTTCTATGCCTTTTCTAAAGAGTATTCAAGCATAGTCGCGTTTAACGAGTTCTAGCATGTATGGGCTTGGTTCATACCTGACGTCCAGAACTTTTCCAACTTAATTTTCGAGAACTCCCTAACATAGCTCAAAGAAATCTGCTTCTTTGCGTATGTCTCTAAAGCTGAAGGCAACCTCGTAATAGAAGGGATTATCATACAAGTCAAGAGTCGTTTCCTTCTCACTGATAGCCATACGCCATACCAGCCTTTATAACAGGTATATCCCCGCAATTTACATTGCTTTCTCCTAAAACTCATCACAACTTTTAAAACTTATACACTTAAACAGAATCTTACATACGTTAAAGGAGAATAAATAATATGACAAGTTCACAGGAAAGAAAACCGACAGTGGAAGAGTTATTGGCAAAAGCTAAAAAACCATCACAGCTGGCTCCGCCATTGCATAGGTTTTATGAAGGAAAAGTTCAAGTGATGCCGAAATGCGCAGTTAAAAGTGCAGATGATTTTGCAATCTGGTATACGCCCGGTGTGGCTGCACCATGCAGAGAAATCCATGCAGACCCGGATAAATCCTTCGAGCTTACAAACCGTTGGAACTACGTGGCTGTTGTCTCTGATGGAACACGTGTTTTGGGTTTAGGAGACATAGGTCCAGAAGCAGCCATGCCAGTGATGGAAGGAAAAGCCCTACTATTCAAATATCTAGGCGGAGTTGACGCGTTTCCAATCTGTCTAAGAACCAAAGACCCAGAAGAAATAATTCACACATGTGAACTGCTTGAACCATCTTTCGGAGGCATAAATCTAGAAGACATAGCAAAACCGAAATGCTTCCATGTGCTGGAAAAAACAAGAGAACGCCTACAAATTCCAGTTTGGCACGACGACCAGCAAGGGACAGCCACAGTAATATTAGCAGGCTTAATGAACGCTTTCAAACTAGTCGGCAAAGACCCGAAAGAAAGCTTAATAACTCTAGTAGGCGCAGGCTCAGCCAACATCCGAACAGCCTACGTCCTAATAAGATGGGGAATAAAACCAGGCAATTTAATAATGGTGGATTCAAAAGGCATACTACACCCGGACAGAACAGACATAACAAAAGAGAAAAACACATGGAAATATGACCTAGCACAAAAAACAAACGCAGAAGGCAGAACTGGCACAATAGCAGAAGCCTTCAAAGGCGTAGACGCGGTAGTAGCCGCATCCAAGCCAGGACCAGGCACAATAAAGAAGGAATGGGTGGCAACAATGGCTGACAACTCAATAGTCTTCGCATGTGCAAACCCAATACCAGAAATATGGCCATGGGAAGCCAAAGAAGCCGGAGCCCGCATCATAGCCACAGGCAGAAGCGACTTCCCAAACCAAGTCAACAACAGCCTAGGCTTTCCAGCCATCTTCCGCGGTGTCCTAGACGTAAGAGCAAAAACCGTGACAGACGACATGTGCATAGCGGCAGCCCAAGAACTGGCAAAATTCGCAGAAGAACGAGGAATACATAAAGAGGATATTCTTCCAAGAATGGAGGAATGGGAGGTCTACCCACGAGAAGCAGTGGCATGCGCATTAAAATCCATAGAGCAAGGCGTGGCAAGAATCAAGCCAAGCAGACAAGAACTCTACGAAAGAGCCGTGGCAATAATCCAAAACGCCAGAGAATCCCTAAAAATACTAATGAAGGAAGGATTGGTAAAACAGCCGCCGCCAGAGGAAGAACTACTAAAGTAAATGCGTTGGATCGATGAGGAATAGCCATAAAATAGTGAATTTCCGCGTTTCCGCCAGAAAAATTCAGAAAATTATTTAAACCCTTCCATAGAACAATAGATGGAGTTAGGAGAAATTAGTATGCGTTCAGATTACGCTCTTTACACGGTAGCAATAATATTCTTCATAATAACAGGAGTGGTACTAGCCTATCAAGTGGAATACATGTGGACTGTTGCAACAGTTGTACTTGGGCTCCTCTTCATTGGATTGGGATATTCCCAAAGACCAAAATCAATGGTCACAACAATCGAGACGCCACTAGCTCCAACCGCTCCAACCACACTTACGGAAGAGAAAAGTGAAACTGCAATGGAGATTGCGCCCACAGCTGTGGAACTTACAGAGGTAAAAGGCATCGGAGAGAAGCGAGCGGAACAATTAAAGACCCTCGGCATTAACAGCGCAGAGGATTTAGCTAAGGCTTCGGCAAAGGATTTAGCCGTTAAATTGAAGGTTTCCCCGAAAATCACCGAAAGATGGATTAAAAACGCAAAGGAAATAGTTGAAAAACCCTAAAGGAACCACTTAACCAAACGCTTCTGTTTACATTGCCAAGATTCTTATTATGTTCCTTCTTTCCAGCCTTCTTATAGCATCTAAAAATTCATTCTTCTTTTTGCCAGTCAACTTGAAATTGCTAATCATGTCGTCCACAGTCATCTGAGGTTTCCCGAACCACCTAGTTCTTTTATTAAGATAGCCCACAATTAACCGTTCCAATTTTCCACATCTCCAAGTAGTATTGCGTATAAGAACCACAATAGCCTTGACAAGCCTCTGCGTTTCACTGTTTTTTCTACCAGTCAAGATTTCTCCACTAGTTAAGTAGTTTATAGCCCCAATATTTTAGAGTTTACGTTCAAACAGTTAAAGTTGCTAAAATTTAAATGGAAAGGTGTGTTAAAAGGTTGACTAGGAGAGAGAAAAATGCTAAAGGGAATCATTGGAAAAATCTGTTTTTCCCGCATACTTGAAGATGAAGACTTGGCTGAAGCAATTAAGAAAAGGGTTGAGGAAAGCGGAATAAAAGCGGGAGTCTTCATCTTAATTGGAAGCTTGAAAAATGTAGTTTTAGGATACTACAAGGAAGGAGAATACAAATCTATAGAATTGGAAGGCACCTTGGAAATTGCTTCATGCATGGGGAATGTAGCCGTGGACAAGAAAGGCAAAATAGTCATTCACCCCCACATAGTTGTTTCAAACGAGAAAGGTGAAGCCTTCGGAGGCCACTTAATGAAAGGTTCCCATGTTGGGGCAACAGCAGAACTGGTGATAATTGAAGGTGTCGGAGTAAACTTGCAGAGAACCTTTGACGAAAAAACGAAATTAAACTTGTGGAAGCTAGGTTAGAACTTTTTTAAGGTATACCCCGTGGGCGTTTCCATAGTAGCTTTCAAGTCTTCCAGCTTTTTTGTATCCAAATTTTTGGTAAAGGCTTAACGCCGCAACGTTATCTTCCCGTACTTCTAAACAACAGACTTTTACACCTTTACATCTGAACACCCTTTCAATATTCCATAAAAGCTTCAGTCCAATCCCTCTTCGACGATGCTTAGGTGAGACATCTATGGTGAGTATATGCCCAATCGCTGATTTTTCACTCACGTATATTTTACCTATGATAAAGCCTACAATCTCACCGTCTACTCTGGCAATTAAACTCACAGAATCATAATCGGTCAGTAGATAGGCAATTTGCTGTCTGGTAAAGGCTTCCTTTTCAAAACATTCCATCTCAATTTCATATAGCCTATCTAAATGTTTAATTGACGCTTCTTCTACCGTTACTTTCGCCATTTAATACATCTTTTAGCAAATAAGGTGAAAGCAAAATTTAGGTTTTTTCTATTTTAGGCATAGCTATTTTATTGTTTGCGTCTATTATCGCCTTAATTCCAAGCCACTGCTGCACTGCAAACCCTATGAAAAACCTAAGCCACACGGTTAAAATTCTTATTAGAATTGTTGCTGTTGCGCTTATGTCTGGTTGAACACCCAACACGATGTACAACGTTGACATGGTTATTTCCGGCAGTCCAGCCTCAAATGGCACGCCCAAGGGGATGGCTTTTACCGTAGCCACTATTGAGCATGTTAGAATTATTACACTCCAGTGGATTGGAGGTCCTATGGATAGAAATACAAGATAGGATACTCCTGTACTGAAAAGCCATGAAAGAACATGGAAGAATAACGATGTGAAAAGAGTTTTTGGGGCACGCCCAAACTCTTTCATCGAATTGTGAAACATCTTTGCAGCCTTAACAACCTCTTCTCTAATGTTCAATAGTTTCCATTGTCCTCGACCCACATATTCCACGAACCTTATGGCAACGTCAATAATTTTTAGTGTCCACCTCTCTTTAACGCTTAAAAGAATCAACAATATTAGAAAAATTGTTGTTGCAGCAATTAGGAACAATGTTACATTAAGCACGATTCCGTTAAACTGCTTCCCCATCAACAAAACGACTGTGCCCACCAACAAGCTTACAATGTTTATACCCATACCCATGAACCTGTGAGCCACGAGGGAAGCAACAACCTTCCCGCTTGTTCCATTTTGCTCTCTTGTGACTAAGTATATCCTTGAAATTTCCCCGCTTATGGATTCGGCTGGAATTAGTGTGTCCATAAAAATTCCAAACCAAACATAAAGAAAAGACTTCATGACAGAAAGTTTCACAGAAAGAAAGTTAAGCAAAGAATGCCACGACAAAGCAAAGAAAAAAGTTTCAAAAATAACAGCAACGATTGCCAAAGAATAAATAGTGAGGTCGATGCGTTGGGCGGTGGCAATTATTTTTGGAACATCTACATTGAAGAGGTATAGATATAGGAAAAAAGCCAATAGACCCAACGCTGGTAAGAGAACGGTTTTCCAAGTGATTTGGAATCTCTTTGAAGCCATACACGCCTACACCTAACTAGTGAAGCAAAAGGACTTAGAGCACAATTATATATTTTGCCTATTTCGCCGCAAAATCACCGATTTTAACAATTTTTATGTTTTTTATCTCAAAGTTTAACTATACTAGCATATTAATGTTTAAGTGGTGCTGTTATTGGAATTGAAAGGTGTTCATTTTCTCCTCACTTATAGATGCGATTTGGAATGTGATCATTGCTTCGTTTGGGGCAGCCCGAAAGCAAGAGGTGTATTCACCCTCAAGCAAATAAAGAATATTTTAACAGAAGCAAAGAAGCTGGGAACCGTGAATTATGTTTCAGTAGAAGGTGGGGAACCCTTCTTATATTATCCGGTTATGGTTAAGGCTGTTAAGGAGGCGGTAAACCTTGGTTTTCATGTGGAGATTCTCTCAAACTGCTATTGGGCTACTTGTCCGGAAGACGCTGTAGAATGGCTCCTTCCCATAGCCGAAGCCAAAGATGTTGAATTAAGCTTGAGCAGCGACCTTTACCATGGAGAAAGCTGGGAAATCGAAGATGTGAGAAACGCTGTGAGGGCTGCAAACACCTTAAATGTAAATGTTGAAGTGATTGCCGTCAAGTATCCGAACGCTGAAACTCCTTGTCCAAGCGAGATTGAAGGAGCGAAAGTTGATTTATGTGAATTAATGTATCGAGGCAGAGCATTCTCAAAACTAACTGAGAAGACAAGCAAAAAGCGTTGGCGTGAACTCACAGAATGTCCATACGAAGACTTTGCTAATCAGGAAAGAGTCCACATAGACCCCTTTGGATACGTTCACGTTTGTCAAGGCATATCAATTGGCAACGCTTGGCAGAAACCCTTCTCAAAGATAATTGAGGAATATAATCCATATGAAAATCCCATTCTTGAGCCTTTAATTCGTGGTGGTCCAGCAGCATTAGTCGAAAAGTTCAGTTTACCTTACGATGAAACCTATGCTGATGCATGCCACTTATGCTATGCCGCACGCCGCATGCTGCGAAAGAGATACCCAGACATACTGGTTCCAGATCAAATGTACGGAGAACTTGAACATTAACATGTTAAAACAAAATGAAGAAATTATAAAGTAATAGTTTCTACATAAAGGGTTTAGGTGATGTTATGTTAACGAGAGAGGAAGCCCTTAACCTTGTTAAAAAGAACGTCACGAAAAGAAACATTGTTTACCACATGCTTGCCGTAGAAGCTATCATGAGGAGCCTAGCAAAATATTTCGGAGATGATGAAGACATATGGGGGTTAACTGGCTTGCTGCATGATGTTGATTATGTGAAAACTGAAAGCACACCGGAAATTCATGGCATTTTGGCTGAAGAAATCTTAAAAGGGCTGGTTTCTACGGAGGTCATCAGAGCTATTAAAGCCCACAATTTTGAGAACACCAACGTTATGCCAGAAGCCAGAATGGAACAAGCCCTAATTGCTTGCGATTCTATTTCAGGTCTATTAGTTGCTTGTGCTTTGGTGATGCCTTCGAAGAAACTGGCAGAAGTGAGGATTAAGACTGTGAAAAAGAAGTTTAAGGATAAAGATTTTGCGGGAGGAGCGGACAGAGAAAGAATTCTCTTCTGCGAGAAGATTGGAGTTCCGAGGGAGAAATTCTTTGAAATTGCTTTGAATGGATTGAAAAATTACGCTGCAGAAATAGGTCTATAGAATGCATCCAAATTATTTCTATCATTACGAAGAGTATTGCAATTAAAAACTTATTCTTTGCATAGCCTTTATAAAAGGCTACATTCGTCATTTTCAAACATGCTAACTGAAACTGTTGTGACCACTTTTCTCCTCGTTTGCTTAGGATGTTTCTTTTCAGTTAACTTACATAACATTTTAAAGGTTCATAAGCGTAGGAGCGGCGTGAAAACCTTTGCAGAAGTTGAACGCCCCCCAGGTTTTATTGTAGGCCTAGCCGCTGTTGGAACAATAGTTTACTTTCTAGAAGCGCTCTCGTATCCGTTTCTTGTCTTCACCGGTCTCATTTCTATGCTATGTATTTTTCCTTTTCACTTCCAAGTTCCATTCATGTCTCACACGCAAATTCTAGGCTTAGTTTTAACATCATTCGGGTATTTCCTCTTCATTTGGAGCGTGGTTGTTCGAGGCCAATATGCCGTTTCGTGGGAGATGCCCGAGGACCAAAGGCTTGTCACTTGGGGTCCATACCGTTATGTGCGGCATCCCTCCTATCTCGGCTATTTCATTATGTTTTCGGTCTCTTCTTTTTATGGCCCAACTTGTTTACGCTTTTTCCACTAGTCGCGATTCCCGGATACTTCCGCGTTACTTTTGAGGAGGAAAGACTTTTGGTGAAGCGTTTTGGTGATGAATATGTGCAGTATCAGAAGAAGACTGGGCGATTTATCCCTAGGTTTCCATGATGCCGAGCGCCCTGAATTATCCACTAAAATTCAGGTTTAGACTTGCCCAACTTTCTGTCTAAGCATGCCTTAACAAAACCGTAATATTCTGGATCTGGGTTTCCCGGGCGACTTTTGAATTCTCCGTGAAATTGCGAGGCGAAAAAGAAGAAGTGGTCGGGCTGTTCCAGAATCTCCATCCTTCTGCCGTCTGGGCTTCTTCCCGAAAACGTTAAGCCGTTTTTTTCAAGCCTCTCCGAGTAGTCTAGGTTAACTTCGAATCTGTGGCGGTGGCGCTCGTAGATCGCCTCACTCTTGTAAAGGGTGTACGCGACAGTGTCTGGTTTTATGATTATTTTGTGTGCGCCTAAGCGCATGGTGGCACCCTTATATTCTATTCCTCTCTGTTCGGGCATCAAGTCAATCACTGGATGAGGCGATTTCGGATTGATTTCGGTGCTGTTCGCTTCTTTCAACCCGCAAACATTACGCGCGAACTCTATCACGGCGAGCTGGAAGCCGTAGCATATCCCCAGAAAAGGTATGTCTTTTTCCCTTGCAAACTTAATCGCCGTTATTTTTCCCTCAGTGCCTCTCGGACCGAAACCATACGGGACAAAAACTCCGTCAAACTCCTTGAGAACCTCCGCCTCTTTTGGGTTCTGCTCAAATTTTTCGGCTTCAATGTAATGTATGGAGACTTTTGTTCTACATGCTGCCCCAGCGTGCCGCAGAGCCTCGTTCATGCTTATGTAGCTGTCCACTAATCCGGCATACTTGCCGACTAGGGCAATTCTCACCTCGTGCTCTGGGTTCAATGCAGCGTCTACAAAGTTTTTCAATTCGGAGAAGTCTGGTTCACGCTCTGAGAAGCCGAGTCTTTTGCAGACAAATTCGCCCATTCCCTGCTCGTCCAAGATGAGAGGAACCTGATAGATCGACTGAACATTATATGAGCAGAAAACAGCATCCTCAGATATCGTGCCGAACAAGGCTATCTTCCTCAAAGCCTCGGAATCTATCATTTTTCTGCATCTGGCGACGATAATGTCCGGCTGAATGCCTATGCGCCTTAACTCGTTAACGCTGTGCTGAAGCGGTTTTGTTTTCATCTCCTTTGTAACATCTAAAATCGGCACCAAAGCCACGTGCACGTACAACGTGTTCTCGTAGCCCTCTTCCAAACGCATCTGCCGAATAGCCTCCAGAAAGGGCAAGCCCTCTATGTCGCCAACCGTGCCACCGATCTCCGTCAAAGCAACATCCACGTTAGAACGTTCGGCAACGGAGCGTATACGATTCTTAATCTCATCGGTTACATGCGGCACGATCTGCACACATCTTCCGAGAAAGTCGCCTCTTCGCTCTTTCTCAATAACCTCCTTGTACACCATGCCTGTTGTGATGTTGTTCTCCTTTTTCAAGTTCAGATCGAGAAAACGCTCGTACCCTCCCAGGTCTAGGTCCGTTTCGCCTCCGTCGTCAGTCACGTACACCTCGCCGTGCATGTAGGGATTCATCGTTCCAGCGTCAACGTTCACGTAAGGATCGATCTTTATGACGGTGACCTTGTAGCCTCTCGCTTGGAGCATCTTACCTATAGAAGAGGTTACAACACCCTTTCCAACGGAGCTCAGCACGCCGCCCGTGACAAAAACATACTTGACCATACCAGCTTTTCCTCGCAATAACAAAACCATAAACTGGAATTAGCATTTAAATCCTTTTGCTAAAAGCATAGCTCTGGAAACGAACGGACAAACTTCATGCTTTTCTAAAAGTCTCTTCGCTGAAGCCAGTAGAGCGGCTACGGCGAGAGCGGCACCAAAACACTCGCCCTCCAACAGTTTCTGAAGCACTGATTTAAAATCTACCAGCTCAACTTGTACTATTTCATCTGGGTTGAAACTGCTTTTCGCCTTAACAGCTTTGGCAAAAAATACGTCCACAATTGCTTGGCTGCTTGGACCGAGGCTAAATTTTCCGATCTAGTCAAGTCTTTCAGCGGTGAAACCTGTTTCTTCTTCTAATTCTCTCAAGGCTGCCTGCGAAGGTGTTTCTCCGTTTTCTATGGCTCCTCCAGGTATATCGTATACAACCTCTCGAAGGGGGTGCCTATACTGTTTAGTTAGAACCATACTCTTGTCCTCTGTGAAGGCTGCTACAGCGACTATTCCGCTGCTCTTGAAGTAGACGTATTCGGAGGTCGAGCCATCGGCGAATTCCAAAATATCTTCTAAGATTATCGTACCATGCTTATTATAGATCGACTTAGATTTCAGTACTTTGACCTTGCTAAACTTGTAGCTCAAATTTTCACCAACCTTTTAATTCTTCTGCTATCGTTATTTAATCTTTAAAATTATACTGGTTCAAGACTGGTCTTTCCAATAGTCGCTTACTTCTGTAAGCGTTCAGCCTGACCTATGATTGAATTTAGCTGTTGCTTGTTAAGCGATAAACCGTGAAGGAATCTCCCGCGAACTTTCAAGTCTTTCAAAACCGTTTCCTTGATAGATAATGGCTTGTCAAATTTTAAGATGTACTTGAATTCTAAAGCCTTCTTCCATCCCCGTTTTTCGCATTCGCGCCGTTCCTCTTCGGAAAGCTCATCCCTCTCGTAAACGTTTTCTATCACGCCGTAACCAACGACAGCGTCACCAACACTGGTTTTATGCATGAATATTATTGTTTGTCCCGGGCGCCATTTTCTGCGGAATCCTGTATAGTAGACTGCTAGGTCGAAAACTTGGTCAACCCACTCCTTTGTTGCTATTCTTAAGATGTAACCTTCAGCTTCCTTCATAAAGCTCTCACGTTCACGTTAGGGGTTTATGGTTATTTTTATTTCGGTTTTGGATGTGGAGAGTATTTCGAAGGCTTCTTTGATGTCTTCCAGCCTTATTTTACGTGTTATAAGTGGTTTCACATTGATTGTTCCTGAGGCCATTAGATTTAGGGCTTTTCTGAAATGTAAAGGTATTGCATGGAAAGTGCCTAGGACTGTTATTTCTCCGTAATGAAGCAGTTCCGTGTTAACTTTAATTTCTGTTCCGGGTGGGCATCCGCCAAACTCTAGGACGGTTCCGCCGTTTCTAACAAGTTTCAGGGCTTGCTCCCAAGTCGCTGGTAATCCTATGGCTTCGATTACAACGTCTGCACCATACCCATCTGTTAATCGCCGAACCTTTTCCACAACGTTCTCTCTTCCAGCATTAATCGTTTCACCCGCACCGAGTTTTTCTGCAAAGTTCAGTCGTTCATCCACAAGGTCTATGATGATTATTTTTCCAGCACCAATTTTTTTAACGGTCAACAGATGCAGTAATCCTATTGGTCCAGCACCAATTATTGCTACGGTGTCACCAAGTTTTACCTTTGCCTTCTCAACTCCATGTAACACGCATGCTAACGGTTCAGTGATTGCTGCTTCCTCAAAAGAAACATGTTGCGGAATTTCTTGCATGTTCACCAGAACCATGCGGGCTGGAACCTTGATGTATTCTGCGTAGGCTCCCCAAAGCCAAATCATGTTTTCGCAAAGGTTGTACTTGCCTTTCTGGCACATCTTGCAATGCAGACATGGAGCACTGTTACCAGCACGGACACGCATGCCCTTTTCTGGCCATTCTAAGCCTTCACCTACATCCACCACTTCGCCTGCCCATTCATGCCCGAAGATTGTCGGAAGTTTTATGACCTTTTCAACGTAGCCTCTTTGGAAGATTTTTAGGTCTGTGCCACAAGTTGTAGCTGCTTTAACCTTGACGAGGGCTTCACCAGCCTCAACTCTTGGCACTTCAACATCTTCAACTCTTAGGTCTTTTACACCGTAAAGCATGGCTGCCTTCATATGACATCACTCGTTCAAAACCATAACTTTCAAACTTTCCTTATTTTCTAACGCTGTTTTAAATGCTTTAGTGGCATCCACAAGTCTAAAACGATGAGTTATCAACTCTTTCACGTTTATTCTGCCAGAATTTATGAGTTCTAACGCCGTTCTCGTTTCTAAATGCGAGGTTGAATAGGAAGGAATTATCTGGACTTCTGAGAAAAACAGTTCTTTTAGACTTAACTGCAGATATTTTCCAGGCTGAATAGGCGCAAAAACACAGAGTTTTCCACCTTTACGGCAAACGTTTACGCCAGTTTTATATGCCTCTAAATTTGGTGCAGTAACAATTGCAAAGTCTACACCTCTTCCATCAGTTTCAGCATTAACAACCTCGGTTAAGTCTTCGTTTTCTGGATTAACTGTGATATCTGCTCCAAATTTTTTCGCTACGTTCAGCCGATAGTCAATTAGGTCACTCACAATTGTTTTTGCAGCTCCGAAGATTTTTGACAGGACTGTATGGATTATTCCTGTTGTTCCGGCACCAATTATCGCTACAGAGTCGCCTGTTTGGATTTTGCATTTTTTAATGGCTCTCAAGCAGCAGCCGACTGGTTCAATAAGAGTGGCTTCTTCAAAGGATACATTCTCTGGAATTTTTAAAGTGTCTATTTGAAGGTTTAGGGTTGGAACTTTGAAGTATTCCGCGAATCCGCCCGGTTCAATGTTTGTTTTATGGAATTGCTCGCATAAAGTGTAGTCTCCATGTAGGCAGTAATGGCATGTTAAACAAGCCACATGGTGATGCACAAAAACTCTGTCATCAACACTGAAGCCTTTAACCTTGTTTCCTTTTTTGGCGATTATTCCTGCTGGTTCGTGCCCTAGAACTAATGGAGCACGACTTTTTAGATACCAATCCATCAGGTCTGAGCCGCAGATTCCACAAGCCTTCATCTCTACTAGAACTTCGTCTTCGCCTATTTCGGGTATAGGCATTTCCTCTATTCTTATGTCTTTTTGGCTGTAATACGTGGCAGCTTTCATTTCAGCTCAATCGTTTTTCTATAGTTAAGCACTTAAGACTTTCCAAAATACTAGTTTACCACCTGTGGGTGAGAAGTGATGTATGTAGCAAGTGTGGATGAGGTTGAAGAAATTGAAATGAGTGCGGAGAGTGCACGTAACGTAAAAGTTAGGTATTTACTGCATGAAGGCGTAGGAGCCAAAAAACTTCAGTTCTTATGCACGAAGGAAATGGTTGAGTAAAAATCTTAGCCTTCAAACCCCAAAGTTTCTTCAATTTTCTCTTTAATCTTTCGCAGGAATTCAGCGGCTGGAGCACCGTCCACAATCCTGTGGTCATATGAAAGGCTTAAAGTCATGAACGGTTTCGTTTCGATTTTTCCACTAATTACAATTGGTTTTTCAACGATTTTTCCAACGCCGAGTATGGCTGCTTCAGGTGGATTAATTATTGGTGTGAAGAATTCAACTCCATACATGCCTAGATTGGTGATTGTAAAGGTTCCGCCACTTAGGTCTTCCCTTGTAAGCTTTCCTTGTCTGGCTTTTTCCGTCAACTCCTTAATGGTTGCGTCTATTTCCTTCAAGGATTTCCTGTCAGCGTTCTGTATAACTGGAACAACTAAGCCGTATTCTGTGGCAACAGCCACACCCACGTTCACGTCCTCAAAAATTTTTATCTGGTTTTCTTCAAACATTGAGTTTATTATGGGATGTTCGGTTAATGCTTTTGCAACAGCCTTCACAAGAATAGCCGTATAAGACACTTCCAGTTTCTCGTGTAATTCTGTAGCTTTAGAAACGTCAACCTCCATCGTTATTGTGCTGTGTGGGGCAGTTTTAAAGCTCAAAGAAACCCGCTCGGCAGAGGTCTTTCTGAAACCACTTAGTGGAATGATTTCTTTGACTTTCGGCAGAATCCCACGGGTCTCCTCAACAAATCTTCTAACATCCTCTTCAACTATTCTTCCTTCAGGTCCGCTACCCTTAACAAGCGATAGGTCTATTCCGTACTCTCTTGCTAAACGTTTTGCAGCCGGAGAAGCCAAAACCCTCTTTTCAGCTTCCTCAACCGTTTGAGGTACTTCAGCAAGTATTTCTGTCTCTGAAAAAAGCTCGTCCGGAGCTGTTATAACGGCTAGAACCGCGTTAACTGGAGCGTCAACACCTTCCTCCACTAGAATTTTTCGCAGTATTCCAGAAGCTGGTGCTTCCAAATCATATGTTGCTTTTTCCGAAAGCACTTCTACTATTGGTTCACCCTTCTCAACAATGTCACCCTCTTTTTTGTACCATATGCCAACAGTGCCTTCCTTCATCGTTAGGCTGAGTCTCGGCATAACAACTTTTGTTACCATTTTAGACGACTTCCTTAACTGCGTTGATTATGGCTTTCTCGTCTGGAATTACGTATTGTTCAAGCGGTGGGCTAAACGGGATGGGCGTGTCTGGCTCGGCTACACGTTTTATCGGTGCATCCAAATAGTCTATAGCTTCCTCAGCCACTACAGCGGCGATTTCGGCGCTTACACCAGCGGTTTTGCAGTCTTCGTTTACAATAATTATTCTTCCAGTTTTCTTAACAGATTTGATTATTGCTTGCTTATCTAGTGGCGCCAAGGTTCTGGGGTCAACAACTTCTACGCTTATGCCTTCACCTTCAAGTTCTTCGGCTGCGTTAAGGGCTTTATGAACCATGTATAAAGTAGCCACCACTGTCACGTCTGCTCCCTCTCTTTTTATGTCCGCAATCCCGAAAGGAACCATGTATTCTTCTTCTGGAACCTCACCCTCGATGGGATACAACAGTTTATGTTCACAGAAGAATACGGGGTTGCTGCCACGTATAGCCGTTTTCAAAAGTCCTTTCGCATCATAGGGTGTTGATGGGACAGCCACGTACAAGCCTGGAACGTGCATGAACCACGCTTCTAGGCTTTGCGAGTGGTGAGCTGCTATGTTTACTCCGGCTCCGAAAGGTGTTCTAATCACAAGCGGAACCTTCACTTGACCACCGAACATGTAGTGTATTTTTGCTGCTTGGTTTGCAATCTGATCCATTGCTAAGGCTGTCAAGTCTCCAAACATTATTTCCGCTACTGGACGCATACCAGTTATTGCAGCACCTACAGCCGCGCCAATTATGGCGGATTCTGATATTGGCGTGTCTCTCACTCTTTCGTCTCCAAATTCCTCTGCCAATCCTTCCGTAACTTTGAAGGCTCCTCCCCAGTATCTGCCAACATCTTCGCCTAATAGAAAGACTGTTGGATCTCTGCGCATTTCTTCGCGTAATGCTTCGCGTAGTGCTTCTCTATAAGAGATTTTTCGCATATCTTATTCCTCTATTCATGCGTAAACATCTTCTGAAGCTTCTTCTGGAGCTGGATATGGGCTTTCCATGGCAAACTTGACTGCTTCCTCAATTTCAGCTGAAACTTCTTTTTCGATTTGCTGAATTTCAGCTTCCACCAAAGTATTTGTTTGTAAAAGTTTTTCCTTAAAACGTTTAATCGGGTCTTTCGCCAGCCATTCCTCAACTTCTTCTTTAGGTCTATACTTAGCCAGGTCAATCCTCGAATGTCCCTTATGCCTATAAGTCTTACACTCAATAAGTGTAGGCCCTTCACCTTTTCTTGCTGTTTCCACAGCCTTCTGTGCAGCCTCATAAACCGCTAAAACATCGTTTCCATCCACAACCTCGCCGGGAATTCCATAGGCTGTGGCTCTGTCAGCGACGTTTTTAATAGCCATGACTCTTGATTGGCGTGTTCCCATGGCGTAGAGGTTGTTTTCGCAAACAAAGATTACTGGGAGCTTCCATATGGCTGCCATGTTTATGCTTTCGTGGAATGTTCCTTGGTTTGAGGCTCCTTCGCCGAAGAAACATGCCGCAACTTGGTCTGTGTCCCTAAGTTTTATGGATAAGCCAGCGCCAACGGCTATTGGTATTCCCGCCCCAACCACAGCTGTTGCGCCTAACATGCCTATGCTGAAGTCTGCAATATGCATGGAACCCCCCTTGCCTTTACAGTAACCAGTCTTTTTGCCTAAAATCTCAGCCATAACCCGCTTTAATTCGGCGCCTTTCGCTATGCAATGTCCATGTCCCCTATGGGTGCTCGTAATGTAATCGTCTTTTCTGAGGTTGCCACAAACGCCTACTGCGACGGCTTCCTCTCCAGCATAAAGGTGTATTGTGCCTGGAACAAGGTTTTGAGCGTAAAGTTCGAAAACCTTCTCTTCGAAAAAGCGGATTTCAAGCATTTTCATATATATTTCAACAAGCTTTTCTTTCGTCAAAGTTAATGTCAATTGTTTTTACCATCCCCGATGTATTGGCTTAATTCTTATAGATAGACGCTTCTATATTATTTTACGATTGTTGATAGCTGAAAAGAAGTTGCGTGCCATTACGTCAGCTGTTATAATATCTCTTCACCGATAGGTCAACCAACAACTTCGAAAGATGGTTCTGGAAAACCAAATTCACTACAAAACGCGATTGATTCTTTGAAACAGCGTCCACAGTTTGCTAAATCAAATATCACTAGTGCCTTTGAAAGTGCTGAAAAATAATCGCAACATGCTTGGATGCTTATTGTTGAAGCATTCACTTTATTCATTAGCATTCCAATAGTTACTATGCTGATTGCTTTATTTTTCTGAAGTGATATCAAACCAAGTGAGAGAAGGAGTACTCAGAGCAAGCAGAAGTTTCATTTATACGGTGTATTAATCTTAAGTTAGAGGAGGAAACCGCTTTGATGGTTGGTATTGTTGGAAAACCAAATACTGGTAAATCAACCTTTTTTAGTGCAGCAACCTTAGCACCCGCTGAAATTGCGAGTTACCCCTTTACAACGATAAAGCCGAACAGAGGGGTTGGATATGTACGAACACCATGTGTCTGTAAAGAATTCAACGTTAAAGATAATCCAGTTAACTCCATATGTCTAGACGGCATAAGACTTATTCCCGTGGAATTAATTGACTGCGCAGGACTTGTGCCGGGCGCATGGCAGGGGAGAGGCTTAGGCAACCAATTTCTAGACGAAATCAGAAAAGCAGACGCTCTGATACACATTGTGGATGCTTCTGGAGGAACAGACTCTGAAGGAAGAATATGCAAACCTGGTGAACATGACCCTCTAGAAGATGTGCGATTTTTGGAACATGAGATAACCATGTGGATGGGAAACATACTGAAACGAGACTGGCCCAAAATCGCTAGAACCGCGGAAGCCGAATCAAAAGACCTTTTCTCAATGTTAGAAGAAAGATTAAGCGGCTTAACGATAAAGAGGGGTCACATATTTGAAGCGATAAGAAGAACGGGATTAAACGCTGATAAACCCACAATGTGGAGTGAAGAAGACTTTTTAAAATTTGTAGATGTACTGAGACAAATAGCTAAACCAATGTTGATAGTAGCGAATAAAATAGATATATCCACAAGCGAAGAAAACTTGGGAAGACTGAAAGAATTAAATTATCTCGTGGTGTCATGTTGTGCCGAAGCTGAACTCGCCTTAAGAAGAGCAGCAGAAAAACAACTAATAGATTATAGACCTGGAGACTGCAACTTGAAAATAAACAAGCCAGAACAACTAAACGAAAGCCAAATTAAGGCACTAGAAACAATAAAAGAGAAAATCCTGCTCAAATTAGGTTCAACCGGTGTTCAAGAAGCAATAAACACGGCTTTCTTCAAACTCTTAAACATGATAACGGTTTATCCTGTTGAAGATTTAGAGCATCTATCAGACCATAATGGGAGAGTTCTACCAGACGCCTATCTTGTGCCTTACGGAACAACAGCACGTCAACTCGCCTATATGATTCACACGGAACTAGGAGAAAGCTTCATCTACGCAGTTGAAGCGAGAGAAAAGAAAAGGGTTGGAGAAGATCATATACTTAAAGACAGAGACATAATCTCAATTATAAGCGCCAAGAAAAGAGCTTAATCTCTACTTATCGACCAAAGCGTCTCATACGCTTCTGAAAAGTTCTAACAGCCCTCAACAAATCGATAAGCCTAAACTCAGGCCAGTAAACATCTAAGAAACAAAGTTCGCTATAAGCGGACTGCCACAATAGGAAACCGCTTAATCTTTCTTCTCCTGATGTTCTGATAATTAGATCTGGATCTTGTTTTGGCATATGTGAAGTGTACAGATACTGTTCAAATGTTTGTTCATTAATATTTTCGGGACCTAGTTTCCCTTCATACACTTTTTCTGCGATTTTTCTCGCAGCGTCCACGATTTCCGCCCTTCCACCATACGCAAGTGCGATATTTAAGAAGTGTTCGTCATAATTTTGTGTTGCCTTCTCCACATCTATTATGAGATCTTGTAAACTTTCAGGCAACAAGTTCACTCTGCCGATGACTTTGACCCGTACCTTGTTTTTGTGCATGCGCTCGTCTGTTAGAATTTTCTGAAGCTTTTCTTCTGCAATACGCATGATTTCTTCAACCTCGTTTTTTGAACGACGAAAGTTCTCGGTGGAAAAGGCGTAGAGGGTTATGGATTTGACATCAAATTTTAAGCACCAATCTAGCAGTTGCTCAACTTTTTCAGCGCCCTTTTCGTGGCCGAACCATGGGTTAAGAGCTTTTTCAGAGGCCCACCTACGATTTCCATCCAAAATAATTGCTATGTGCTCTGGTTTTACGCCGTTCTTAACTTGATGCCACAGCCATTTCTCGTAGAGCTTATATGCTCCGGTAACTGAAAGGAACTTTTTAAGCATTATTTAAACCTCGCATCTTTAAGCGTGCTTGCACATGGACAATTGCCCTTACGCTGGAGGGATAATGCCTTAACGGTCTCAATTAAAACTTGCTCTATTTTAGGCAAAACACGTTTAGAAACTTTGGAAACTTCAAACGCGGTTAATCTTTCTTGAATGCCAGCAGCCATATTGGAAACGTAACAAATAGTTGCATAGCACATTTCAAGTTCTCTTGCAAGTACGGCTTCTGGGATGCCAGTCATCCCAACAATGTCGCAGCCTAAGCGTCTAAACATTTCAATTTCCGCGGGAGTTTCATAACGGGGTCCTTCAGTGCAAACAAGCACAGCCCTATCCCACGCATGAAGCCCAAGTTTTTTCGCCGTTTCAATCAACAGTTTGCGAACTTCTGGACAGTAAGGCTGAGAAACATCAATGTGTGTTACCGGGGCATCATCATAAAAAGTTGTTGAACGAAGTTTTGTGAAATCAACAAAATCGTGAGGAACAACGATGTCTCCGGGTTTGAAATCATGGTTTATTGCACCTACAGCATTTGTGGCTAAAATTCTCTCTACACCCATTTCATACAACGCGTAGATGTTTGCCTTGTAGTTTACCCTATGTGGAGGAACAGAATGGTTTAAACCGTGTCTTGGGAGAAAAGCTACGTTTTTTCCCTTTATTCTTCCAATAAAGATTGGTGGAGGTATTCCATAGGGTGTCCCTAAGCGTAGCCACTTAGCATTCTTAAATAACTTTTCGAAACCTGTTCCACCAACAATCGCAATTTTAATATTCTCCAAATTCTTCAACCTGTTCTTCGGTCTCTTCAAAAAATCCTCTCGCAGATCTATGAATGACAAGTATGACTAGAACTGAGGCTATGCCGATTAAAATGCCTATAACTATGGAGAAAATGAGCTTTTCATAACCCATTTCGGGTCTAATTAACACGTCGGAAGTTCCATCGAGAATTTGTCTAGACCATCCAATCGAAACTATTAGGGCTGTGTTACGCAGTAATCTAGCGTCGCGTTCGAAATACAAACGTATGGCTCTCCCTAACAACACTACACAAATGCCCGCTATTATGAGGTCTATGGAACCTTTAATGAAATAGCCAGCAATTTGCGGTAAAATACTAAGCCAACCAGCCATATCTGGAGGCGCCGTAATTTTTGCTGCAGCATACGTCCATCCCAAATAAATGCTAACTACTATGCATAGAACTCCAGCAACCGCGGTGAAATTTGAAATTTGCACTCGAAGAGGCGGCGGAGAATACTCCTTCGCCCATAGATAGAGATTCTTAACTGCTCTGTCAACTCCAAAACCTTTCACGAGCATGAACACGCTTAAGACAAAAATGAACGCTATCCAATAATAATAAAGCAGATCGAAAATTGACAGAATTCCCAAAATTAGAAAGAGCAGCCCGGGTAAGCCTAATGCGATGCGGGAGTAGCGTGGGTTTTCCATGACCATTTTCAAGTATCGTGTGAACAGAGCGGCTGTTTCCTCAATTGATTCGCTGTGTTTTACCACTATTCTCCTAACCGATGAAACTGGCACTCTGGACTCTATAAGCGGTAAAACCACCTCGTCTGAATAACCATCTGTAACTAGAATAACCTCGCTTGCGAAAAAGGAATCCAATAATTCACTTAGCTCAGTGACTATTTTTCTGTCGGCGCCAACCCCGCCAAGTTCGGAACCAGATATAGTTGCTATTTCAAAAACTTCTTCTGGTTTACCCTCGCTTTGTAGGCGGTCATAGATGCGTATCGCTTCGAACATTGCATTCGCGTCTGGTTCCTCAGGATCTCTTAAAGCCAAAGCTACAGCGGCATTAAGGTTTTCCTCTCTTCCAACAACGGGAGTGTTAACTCCCGCTTTTACTCCTAAATCACCGTCCCTGTCCACGCACAAAATGAGAGTTCTTTTTTGCTCTTTCTCTTCCGCTTCTTCCACAGTCATCTCGCTTTCAATTCTCCAATCATTAATTGTACGCACATTTCTCTTTAATCTTGTGCTGTCATCCCTTTCTCTGCTAGGATTTGAAACTCTTCCCATGTTAATTTTTCGCCACGCTTCAGTTTTTCCCTTGCCCGTTTTTCAAGTTTTTCCCGAAGAACTTCCTCGATTCTCTTCTTTTCTTTCTCTTCTTCCTCTCGAATTTCTTCTTTCAACCGTTTTATTCGGTCTAAGATTTCTATTATTTTCCCTTGAAAAGGTTTTGTTCTTTCTTTTGTTCGCAGAAAGAGCTGATGTAGGTTGTCGGCTTCCATTTTAAGCTCTTCTGCTTCAGCAATTTTTTCTAGCATTCTTTCATGAATTCCTTGGCTTTTCTGCGCGGTTTCCGTTAGTTTTTCGTGGTAATGCCTATTTTTGGTTTCAATAGCTTTGAGTTCGGCGTGCAACTCAAGCATTTTCTGGTTTAATTGTCCAAGTTTTCTGCGAATGTTTAACCGAATTTCTAGTTGTTTCACTTGTTCAACAAGTTCCTTCTCTTCCTCTAAGTCTAAAGGTGTTGTTTGAATAGTCCATTCAATGCTTTCAACTTTCTTTTGTAGGGTTTGAGAGTTTATTGAAGGTTTTTTCTTGGTTAGGGCTTTAATTTCTTGACTTAGTTTTTTTATTTCTCCAATTTTTTCACGGATTTCTGTTTTCATCTTGTTTCGTTGCTGTTTTAACTCTTTGACTTTTTCGTTTAACTTGTCTCTTTCGCTTCTCAGTTCAAGTGTTTCAGCGCGTAAATTCTTGAACTGCTCATTAAGTTTGTTTCTTTTTTCTGCCCATTCTCTTGCTTCAGCATTCAGCCTGCTCATTTGCTCTTTTAAACCTGAGAGTTTTTGGGTTAATTCCTTGATTTTTTGCGTTTTATCGGTCTTTGACAACTACTTTTTCCTCTTCTGCCCTGTCTATTCCAGAATCTGTTGGATTAGCTTTACTCCCTCTCTTGATGTGAAAAGCGGTAGATTCCAGTTTTCCTCAAGTTTCCACCTTGTTATTAGGTGGTTTTTGGTTTTCTTAAGGAAAGGGTGCTTATAAATGAATATTCCCCTTCTTTGCCACTGAGGAGTCTTAGCCAAATTCACACCTTGTCCAAACACTATTTCGTGAAGCTCTTCAGTTTTTAACCCTTTAAGTTTTTTAGATATTTCAACGGGTTTATATCCCATTTCGCGAAAAATCCAGTACGCATACGCATTGTTGTGGTTTCTCCAAGCGTTTATCTGCCGCCAAGACAAGTATTCCATTATCTTTTCTTCAGTTGAAGCGACAACTATGCGAGAATCAAAGGCTGTGACATGTTTTTCGTTAAAGAACCTCTGCAGGTTTAGTGAAAAGGCATTGGAAACAAGGCTTGCTAATACGGAATTTATTTTTTCAATCCTTCTGCGGAAAGGAGCAGCGTTTAGGAATAGGATGTTTAGCTCGTCGCTTGCAACATAAATTAAAGCCGGATTGAAACCCTTTTTGAATAGAATTTTTCCAGAAGAAACTAGACATTTTGCGAATTTCTTGTCGAAGGGTTTTTCAGCTTTTATGGTTTCTGAAAGCTTCCTAAATTTCCATCCATCTAACCTTATGAAAAATGAGATTTCTGGCGGAATACATGTTTTTGAAAAGATTTCGTGTTTGGGCCAGTTTTTGTATTTATTCAAGGATGATTCTTGCATCGACTGTTTTTGCTCCCTTCTCGTAAACCATTATGGGGTTTAGGTCTATCTCTTTAATCTCTTGATGCTCCATAACAAGTTTTGAAGTGTTCAGCAAAATCTGCACTATGGCATCTATGTCCGCCGGCGGTAAATTTCTATATCCTTTCAGTAATGGGTAAGCCTTAACTTCGGCAATCATCTCGCGAGCTTCATCTTCCATTATGGGTGCAACCCTAAAAGTTACATCTTTCAGAACTTCCACAAAAATTCCGCCCAGCCCAAACATTAATGCGGGACCAAACTGTGGGTCTTTAATAGCGCCTACTATGACTTCCGTTGACGATGGAGCCATTTCCTGGACGAGTATCCCCACAATTCTTGCCTTTGTCCTACGCTTTCTAACATTTTTCACTATTTGCCTGTAGGCATTCCGGACGCTCTTTGAATTTTTTAGATTGATTATAACACCGCCAACGTCTGACTTATGGATAATGTCCGGCGAAACGATTTTAAGAACCACAGGGTATCCGATTTTCTCCGCAAACTTGACAGCTTCTGCTTCATTTTTAGCTACTTTAAAATTAGTAACTTGAATTCCATATTTTGTACATACTGTTTTGGCTTCCGACTCAAGCAAAAACTTTCTTCCTTCCTTCTTAGCATTGTTAAAGATTTCTGATACTATATTCATAGTTGAGACACCCTAAAGAATAACTAATATGAATACGCTTAGCCTTTAAAAACTGTTAGGGCCAACGCCAATATTCAAAGTTCCACTTGTAGATGTCCTCATCCTTCAGCATCCAAGCATCGCAACCTACTGGCCCTGAAAGCCATTCTTGTTTATTATCATCCCAGTAATACCAAATCCAAGCCCTTCCCTCAGAATAACCAGTTTTATATTCTGTATATTCTGTCTCATCATTAATTGCGGTTAAGCGTATATGTCCTGGTTTCATCCAAGCAGAATAAGTGTAGTTGACCTTGGCGATTTTTTGTGTAAGTTGGAATAATGAAGAACCTGTAGGTATGCTTGTTTTGTTATGCCATTTTTCTGTTCCGTTCTCGTAGATTATGCATATACTCGCGGTTAATGTTACAGTTTCGCTGATTATTCTGCTAAGTTCTCTTATTGCGAGCAGATTGAACAATTCGTAAAATTCGTTTAGTAATTCTCCAAATTCTTCTCTTGTGACGTTGCCTTTTTGATTAATTGTAATGGTTTGGTTTAGTAGCGCATGATAAGTTTCATTCAAGTCTTTTTGATTCATCAAAAGATAGCTGTAGTTGCCCTTTAAGTTATCCATTAATATGTTAAACAATTTCGTTAGTAAGGTGAAGTTAGTACCTAGCGGAAAGGAGTAGTTTCCATACAACATAGAATATTCGCTTAACAATGTATTGCGTTTAGTCATTGCTTCGTTATAATTTACGGCCATTGTATTTAGAGACTGCTGGTTTTCAGCGATTTGTTCACTATACGTTGCATTTTGGAGATAAAAATATGCTGCGAGACTTGAAATCGATACTGCCCAAACAATTGTGGCTAATGTTGCAAATACGAGTGATCTTTTCTCAACCAAAGTTCCCCGCCACCTATCAAATTATCTAAAGCTTTTATAGATGGAAGAGTTAAGACTCCGAAAACTGTGGTATTAGATGATATATGAATTATTGAGAAAAAAGTTCCATAAGCCACTGCAGTAAGCAGAGCCAAAATAGGGTCCATCCCAGCTAGAATATATGAGAAGCTAACCCCAGCATTTGTAATTAAATCAAAGATTAACGCAGAAAAAGCCCCCAAGATAGCTGCCTCTATACAAAATCTTGCTGAGTTATCCCTCTCAGAAATGTGCGATTTATAGACTCCTCCCAAAATACCTGTTATGGCCATTCCAACCATCTGAAAAGGCATGTTCAAACCTGAGAAACCGTAAGGCGAAAGGAAACCATTAACAAACATGACAAAACACCCAAAGAACGCTCCATTCAATGCTCCGTAAATTAACCCTACAATAAATGTAAAGAAAGACGTAAACTCCACGTTCGGAGGTCTCGGCGTTAATTGTATTGCTAGACATAAAGCTGCCAAAACGCTCAGTAAGGCTAGTTTACGCGTATTTGAGTGTTGCAATTTCATACTGGATGGATTATCCAACCATACATATAAGATTTTCGAACAACACCATGAAGTTTCATGTAGTTGCCAGAAAAGAGAAGACCTTAGCGTCATTGACGAGGTTTTCTATTTTCGCATACTCGTTTGGTTGGTGGGCTGTTTCATCTATTGTGCTCCAGACAACTGCTGGAACCTCTAATTTTCTGAAGAAGGCGGCGCATGTTCCTCCGCCTATTCCTCCAACTTTAGGCTCTACTCCCCTAACCTTCTTAATTGCTTCTTTCAACGTGATAACTATTTTCGAGTTTGCGTCTGTTGGTTTTGGAGCAACGCTTTTCTGCAATACTTCGATTTTTATTTTTGCTCCGATTTTCTTTTCAAAGTTCTCCGCAAGCCCGTGAATATCATTCAATATTTTTTCTAGGTCGTAGCTTGGCAGCACTCTACAGTCGAAGTATGTTAGGTCTTCTCCGGGAATAATGTTTACGGCATCAACGTTTTTCTCCTTTTTTGTCGGTTCAAAAGTGCTCTCTGGCGGGTCAAAATACTCGTCCTTAAGCGAATATTTTTCGTGTAACATTTTGTCTAAGGCTAAGGCGTATTCCATTCCTATGCGATGGGCGTTTAAGCCTTTGTCAGGTCTGCTGGCGTGAGTCTGCTTTCCAATTGTGCGGGTCCTAAACCATAAGGCGCTTTTTTCAGCTATTTCTACAAAGCTTCCATCCTCGTTTCCACCGTCTGGCACAACTATCAAGTCGTCTTTTTTGAACAGTCCTTGTTTTATGAGGTGTTGAATTCCGTAGGTGCTTCCTTGCTCTTCATCGGCTACAAACGCTAAAACTACTGTTCGTTTCGGTTTTATGCCCAAAATTTTTAGGGTTTTAACCGCGAAGATTGAAGCAATCATGGATTGTCCGTTGTCTTCGCTTCCGCGTCCATAAATTCGTCCTTCCTTAATTATTGGTTCAAAGGGTTTTGTAACTGTCCAAAGTGATTCTTCTCCTGGCGGAACCACATCTAAATGTGTTATTATCCAGATTTTTTCGCTGAGATTTTCACCATAGTAATAGGCCACAATGTTTGGTCTCCTCTTAGATGGAACTCTCTCATCTTCAGCATCGTAGCGTTCTATCTTGTCAAAGCCAACGGTCTCCAGTATTTGTATTAATTTTTCAGCTTTCTTTGACTCTCCTTCTCCATTGTTTTCAGGTGCTATTGCTGGAGTTTGGATAAGCTCCATTAATGTTTGTGTCATTTCATTTTTCAAACTTTCAATTTTGGAGGAAACACTATCGAATTGCATGAAACATCATGTTTGAAACGATTTGAAATGAATTGTCAGCTTATTGTCTTTAATGTTTCGACCTAGAATGAAAGAACGAAAGTATTTTTCAGCTTAATTCTTGTAAGGTCCTTAGTCTCTTGACTATGTTTGGGTGCGTTGAGAAGATTTCAATGATTTTATCCATGGTTGTTAATTTTTTGGAAAGGATTTCTTGAACCAATTTTTGGTCGCTTAGCATTCTCATCCTTGATATCTCCATGGAATCTATTTCTGCATGGTCAGGGTCAGCTATGAATAAGGCTTTAAAGGCGTTTAGATTTTGCGATTTCTTTATGGTTCTCCTCATTGTTCTGGTTGTGTGAACTATTTTTGCTAGACCTTCTGAAAGCTTCCGCGGGCCATCTTCAACTATTGAAGCGCTGTGTCTGTCGGCATAGTATTCGCGTAATCGGCTTAGATGGAGTATAAACATGTTTAGAATCCACGAGAAGGCCATAAAACCTATGCCTAACAGTGCTGTGCCGTTGCTTCCCTCCCTTCGTCTGCCGTACATGGAAAGCATAAGCGAAAAGCCTATGTAATAGAATATTGCAGGCAGTAGTGAAACGAACATCATTGTCTGCACGTCCTTGTGCTTCAAATGGCCAAGTTCATGTCCAATAACAGCCTCAACCTCCTCATACTCCAGTCCTTTTAATAATCCGCTTGTGACGGCTACACGGCTTCCACCTATCGGCGAACCGTATGCAAACGCGTTTGGAATAGGAATTCTTGCAAGCATAAGCCTAGGCTTTTTTATGCCGCTCTTTCTGCTGAGATCTTCAACTATTTCGTGAAGCCTTGGATTTTCATGTTCTGGAATCTCCCTTACGCTGTAAAGGGCGTCGATTAAGTATGGTGATATCAGCCATTGAAGAATATTGAATGCGACAACTAGGATGCCTAAAGTTACCAGATCAAATAAGCCTACTAGACTTAAGATTACCGTGAAGAATAATGTGGATAAGCCTATTATTATGGCTAAGGTTCCAACCATAGATAGACGAAGCTTCCAAACGCTCACTGTTATACACCAATTATCTTTCACGGTAAACAGTTGCTTATATTCTTTACCTTGAAAAGTAAGGTTATTTTTAAATTTATCACTAGTGTTAAACTACTTGCATGGATATTACCGTTGGTGATATAGGAAGTTTTCCGCTACCGCCAAATATAAGCAAGAAATCATGGCAAAGGGATAAACTATCATCCTAATTACAGTCTTGATTTCACTAAACTTAGACGCTTTAATATTCTTAAAGCAAGGAGAGTGATCCACTTGCTAGGTTTGCCCTTCGCTTCTATATTAGTTTGCATCCTTCCAATAGGCGTACTTTCCAAAATCCATGTTTCATTGTTTTGTCGTTTTTGCAGAAGAATTTCAACGGCGTCGTTTAAACGTTCATCCTTTACGTAACCAAGTTTGGTTAAAACATCTAATCCCCTTAGTATGTTGTATCCATAAAACCATGGAAAACCAAGTTTTAGCCATGACTGTTTGATTACTTTATGGAATACGCAAAATCCATAAGCCTCATAACAGAAACAATACACAAAACAAAATAAGCTAGAGCTAACGTGTGTTTTAAAAAAGTTTCAACACCACGACAAATTAGCTAACAAGTTAACGCGCGCATCAATCTGCCGTTGGTAGGTAGCATCCCTTTTGACCCGCCAACGAAAATACTACTTCTTTACGTTCACGGTTACTTCAACTTTCTCCAACTTAACACGCCATTCGGGGTTGGAAAACAAAGCCCTCAAAACGTCAGCACGGACACTGAAAACGGAATCCTCATGTGCGGTTTGCTGGTTTATTCGCTTTTCTTAAGAGTTCTTTCTAACAAGCGCAGAAATTTCCCGTATCCGTCTTCCTCTCTCAGCTCATCAAAAACTCTTTTTATTTCGGGTACGGTGTCGAATCCGGTGTCAGAGGAGTATATTTCGCTTATTCCATGGCGTTTCATTACTTGTAAGGTGACGAGGTCTGTGTAGCCCAGTTTGTATTTGCCCATGAGTTTTCCGGCTTTGCCTTGGTCTGTGAGGGACGGGGTCGCTATTTCGAGGGTTATGTAGCCTGGAAGGAGGGTGAGAAACCTCTTCAGGGTGTTGACTTTGTATCTTGAGAGCCACACAGCGACCTCGTCTTTAACTGTCACTGTTGTCAGTGCTTCTTCTCCTTTTTCTATTTTGTGTAGGATGTACCCTGAGATTAGCGCCGTCTCGTCTTTGAGTGGTAGGGCGGGCTTGGCCTTTAGCCAGTTTATGAACACGTTCGCATCAACGAACCTTCTCCCTTGCAAGTTTTTCCTCAACCTCTCTTGTCAATGCCTCCTCCAGTTCTTCCGGGTGTCCAGCTGCCAGTCCAAGCATCTTTAACGTAGGATTCTCCGGTATCTTCGGCGAGGTTAGCACCATCTTCGCCCCCTCGATCGCGAACTCCAGCACATCACCCAGCTCGATCCTCAACTTTCTCCTAGCCTCCTGCGGAAGTGTGATCCTAAACCCCTGCAGAACCTTAACCTTACTCATATACATCACTGAAATACAATTTTGAGATACATAAAATAAAAACCTTTCTTATTTGTATCTTATTTAGGGCTTGACGATGCCGGAATGGATAAAGGTCTACCTAAACAAGGAGCAGAGAGGTCTTCTGAGAGAATTGGTATGGGGGGAGCAAGGTTTTCCATCAAGCCTTGATGGAATATGCCAAATCAATAAGCCTCATAACAGAAACGATACACAAAACAAAATAATCAGGAGCATCTACTTGAAAAAATGGTGGAAGAGAAGTCATATAGGATTTGTAGGGTGAAAAAGCAACTATGAAGGATGCAAAGGGCGTCTCGAACAGTCAAAGGAATTGGCGGGCCCGCCGGGAATTGAACCCGGGACCTACGGGTTAAGAGCCTCAACCTAACCACGCGCCACGGTTAGTCCGCCGCTCTACCTTACTGAGCTACGGGCCCTAGTATGCACATTTTCGGTTCACTTTTATAAGTTTAGCCTTCTTAGAAAGAGTGAGAATCACTATTGTGAGGGTTAAGCTTTGGGTGAAATTGTTTTCGTCGGACTTGGCTTGTATGATGAGGGGGGAATAAGCTTACGCGGTTTAGAAGAGGTGAAAACAGCGGACAAGGTTTTCGTAGAACTTTACACGAGTTTAATGCCTCATTTCTCAATAGAAAATTTTGAGAGGATTTCTGGCAAAAAGCTTCACATGGTTTCAAGGAAGGAGCTTGAAGAAGAGAACGGAGAAGCCATTTTAAAAGCTGCTGAAACTGGTAAGGCTGTTTTGCTTGTTCCAGGCGACCCGCTTATAGCCACCACGCATGTTGCCTTAAGGATACAAGCTGAAAAGCTTGGAATAAAAACTCGCATTGTTCACGGGGCTTCTATAATTTCCGCTGTGATAGGCTTGTCAAGTTTGCACAACTACAAGTTTGGAAAAAGCGTTACAATACCTTTTTCGGAAGCCTCCGAAACTCCATATGAAGTTATCGCCCAAAACAAAAAGGTGGAACTTCACACCCTTTGCCTATTAGATGTTAAAGCTGAGGAAAAACGCTATATGAGAATTCATGAAGGATTGGAATCACTTCTGAAAATTGAGGAGAAAAGAAAAGAGAAAATAGTAGCAATGGATACGCTTGTGGTGGGTATAGCGAGAGCTGGAAGCACCAACCCAACGGTGAAGGCCGGCTTCTTGAAAGATTTGTTAAGCTATGATTTTGGAGAGCCGCCTCATAGCATTATTTTTCCTGGAAAGCTTCATTTTATGGAAGCGGAAGCCCTCATGGTCTTGGCTGGTGCCCCAGAAAGTTTGAAGGAGATTGTTGAATGAGTTTGGAGAAGCTTGTTTTGAAGTACATGGCTTCAGCAGAACATGTTTTAAGCAGGATGGAAATTGCTGGAAGTTCTGTAAATCTTAATGTGGATGACGTCAGAAAAGTTGTTGAACTCGCTAAAGCCTATCTAGAGGATGCTAAATATTATAGGGAGAGAAAGAAATTTGAGATAAGCTTGGCTTCTGTTGCCTATTGCGAAGGCTTACTTGACGCGTTAAAACTGTTAGGAGCCGTGAAGTTCGAATGGCCAGTAAAAAAGAAAGAAAGGAAAAGAGAAAGAGAAAAATAGTTCTGGCTTCAGGGACATTTGATCTGCTACACCTTGAACATGTAAAGTATTTAGAGGAAGCAAAAAAGACCGGTGGGCGAAACGCTGAACTCATAGTTATCGTAGCCAGAGATAGCACCGTGGAAAAAAGGAGGGGAACAAAACCAATTATACCTGAAAATCAACGAAGGGCACTTGTTGACTCTTTGAAAGTTGTTGATGAGGCCATCCTTGGCTATGAAGAGTTTGACATTGAAAAGGTTATTGAAAAAATCAAGCCGGATGTAATTGCCCTCGGATATGATAGAGGCGACATTGAACAAACTGTGAGAAATTACGTGAAGGAAAAAAGATTGAAGATAAAAATTGTGAAGATTGGCAAGTTTGGGGAAGATGAGTTAAACAGTTCCTCAAAAATTAAACAGAGAATCATTGAGCACTTCAGAAGATGAAGGTTCATGTATAAGAGTTCTAAGAAGTTTATGCTAACCTACTTGATTATCGCGTTGAACATAATTGTTTACGCTTATACTGCCATACTTAGCGGAAACTTTTTTGAAATAGGGGATTATGTTCTTCGTCAATATGGGCAAGACAACTCATTTGTTTTAAATGGTGGATACTGGCAACTTTTTACAGCCATGTTCGCCCATGTCAACATCATACATCTTTTGGGGAACATGTTCTTTCTGCTTATTTTTGGGCTTAGAGCTGAAGAATTGTTTAAGATTCAGGAATACCTTCTTGTTTACTTCTTAAGCGGGTTGGCTGGAAACTTGTTGACGCTACTTTTCGGGCCTTCTATGGTTTCTGCTGGCGCTTCCGGTGCCATTTTCGGTTTGTTTGGAGCATGCACCATTTATATTAGGCGTGCAGTCGGCCAGTCGATAATAGGTGCATTGTTGTATTCTTTCTTTTTATTGATGATGAGTGCAGGTCAAAATGTAAACAATTTAGCTCATCTGGGTGGCTTAGTTGCCGGATTGTTAATTGGCTACGCGCTGGCTGAAAGACGAAAACTTAGGATAATTCATGAATATAGTTACTCTTTTCCAACGTGAGTCGGGGTTCATGGAAGCGTTAAAATTTCAACCTTCACTTTGTGTCCGTCTTTAAGTTTAAGATGTTTTCTTAGAAAAACGGGAGCAATAACCTCGATTACTGAAGCGTCGTAGTGGCTTCTTAAAGCTGAGATTAGAGCGCCTTTCACCTTATTTTCTATTATTGCTGGATAACATTTCACAGGTCCGAAGGTGCGGTTTTCATTTGTAAATCCCTCAATTTCAATTGCTGGGTAGGCTTCAAGCTCCGAACAAGTTTTGACATCATAATCTGTTGTTAGTTTCAGGTTAAGTGTGCCCGGATAAGGGTCAAAGCCTAACTTCTCTATGAACTGTTTCCTGTATCGTTCCTTACTTATGTAATAGGCTCCTTCACCTAATCCTGTGAAAACTATGCCTTCTAGAGTTACTGAAGGAGGATAAGCGGCTTCCATCAAAAAGTGCAGGTTAGAATAAAGTTTTTTCAGCTTTTTGATGCCAGAGTCTGTGATTTTTATAAGACAGCCTTCGGGCGTTATGGTTCGTTTAATCCAGCCTTTATTATCCAGCTCGATTAGGTGGCGTGAAGCTGTCTGCTGTGACATGCCCAGTTTTCTTGCTAAATATTCGGTGGAAATCTTGGCTGTTCTTCGATGTGCTCCCATCTCAGCCAGCTTCAAAAGTGTGAAAAGATGGCGCCACGCGTGCCTTTCAGTCATTCCAAGAGCCTCGGTTTCTCGTTTATCTTAGAAGTGATGGATTATGTATTTAAGTGGCTCGAAATAGCTGTATTTGCTTGGACAAATATATCTCGCAAGTCATGCACGTGTGCTGAAACTTGCACAACATCTGAGAGAGTTTCAATGGTAAAAGAGATTAAGTATGTGCCGTTATCGCAGTCTACAATGGAAAGATTGTTGGATGCGTCGACTAGTATCCAGTTTCCGAGGTCTTCATAAAATAAGGTTATGTTTTTAGCTAGAGCTTGTTCTCCTTCGTTATACACCTTACACGTTAGATTTGGGTCTAAAAAGTTTGTGAAGACTGGAAAAGGTGAATTAAGGATTCCTTTACTGTATCAAGAAGAGTTTGTATAGTCATCGATATGCTGCTTTTCTATGCCTTACGTTATAGAGTGTGACTGTTTTCCCATGTTCATCTATTACGTAGATAATACGGTAATCTCCAATTCTTAGACTCCATTTACTTGATAGTTCTCCCCGAAGGGGCTTTCCCAAGCAGGGTTAATTTCAAGTTTTCTAATAGCGAAATCTAATCTTCTTTTTAGCTGGATGTCGAGCTTACGGAAGTCTCTTTCAAAGCTTCCAGTAACTTTAAGCCTATACTTCTCCAGATTCTCTCAACTCCTCAATAAACTCGTTGTAGCCCCTGACCCTTCCAGCTTTCACATCTTCTTCCGCTTCTCTGATGGATTTCATTGCATCCTCGTCTTCCAGAATGTCAAAGGTTTCAATGATCTCCTCGAGTAGATTACTTACCTTTAAAAGAAGAGCCCGATCCTCATCAGTTAAGAGAACCCTAATTCCAGACATGGATTCACCAAATCTATATTTCAACCTCTTAATATTTTAACATATCCATTCACGGCTTGGCACACGTTAACCCATCACCAAGAGAAGCAAAAACAATTACATTAAAAGCCAGTGAAAGTGTATATCCCGAGAATCCTCAATGGAAGTTAAACGTGTTTAAACAATCCATACAGAATTCTTATCTAAGGCTTTTCCTTGAACTTTACCGTCTAGGCGTCAAACATGAAAGAGGCTAGAGCGTTCTCACCATGCCACATTACTGGTTTCTTCCAAATACTTGATCAGCCAGCAAACCCTCTGTACGTGGGTTCCAAGGGGGCTGGCGTTTCACTAAGCCGAGGAGTCGAAACCATCGTAAAGGTTAGAAAAGCATTGAAAAGCTCCATACAAGTTAGGATTAACGGTTTTGCTTCAAATTCTGCGGAAGTCTCTAAACATGTTGCGGACGCCTTTCTTTCCCGCTTTAAAGAAATGGAAAACTTCGAGATTACTGTTGAACACCATGTTGAGGTTCCAATAGGAGCTGGATTCGGCACCAGCGGAGCTGCAGCGTTAAGCCTAGCCCTAGCCCTAAACAATGTTTTTGGTTTAGGCATGTCTAAAATAGAGGTTGCCCAATTAGCACATATAGCTGAAGTTGAATGTAAAACGGGGCTCGGCACGGTAATTGCCGAAACTTTCGGCGGCGTAGAGGTCAGAGTTAAGCCAGGAGCACCAGGAATTGGAGAAATAAAACATGTGTCTGTTCCTAAAAACCATGTGATGGCTTGCGTAACCTTTGGATCATTATCCACAAAAAAGTTTTTAACAGACGAGGAAATCCGCAAACGCGTAAACGAGTTTGGCGGAAAACTCGTTGATAAATTGATTAGGGAGCCAAGCGTCACCAGCTTCCTTAAGCTTTCCCGTCAATTCGTTGAGCATGTAGGATTAATAACTAAAAAGGTAAGGAGAGTCTTAAATGCAGCTGATGATGCCCACTTCATCTGTAGCATGCCAATGTTTGGAGAATCTGTATTCACTTTAATTGAACGAGAATCCCTTGAAGAGCTTCTCAAAATTTTTCGTAAGTACGGTTCAGATGGGAGAATTGTCGTCAGTGAAATTGACTTTAAAGGAGCGCGACTGCTGAAATGACAAGCATCAAGATTCAACCGGAACATCCTAGGGCAGAATCTCTTCGAATACGAGAAAAATTAATTGAACATTATAAGGAGGGAGTGGTGGCATCTGCTGGTCTTATAGCACACGGTCGGGGGGAAGCCTTCGACTATTTGCTAGGTGAAAAAACAACCAAACATGCCTTAAATGCTATAAAGGCAGCTGCAGCGATTCTTCTAACGGCTGAAAAAGCAGTCATCTCAGTTAACGGAAATACCGCTGCTTTAGTAGCTGAAGAAGTGGTAAGGCTAGCTAATGTTGTAAAAGCAAAAATTGAGGTTAACCTGTTTTATAGGTCGCTTGAAAGGGAGCTGGCAATCAAGGAGCTGCTGGAAAAAGCTGGTGCATATGAGGTTTTAGGGATAGGTGAAGATGCTTCTGCAAAGATTCCGGAGTTGGGAAGCGAAAGGAGACGTGTAGACCCGCGGGGCATACTTGTGGCTGATGTGGTTTTGGTGCCCTTGGAGGATGGAGACAGAACGGAAGCCCTCGTTAAAATGGGTAAAAAAGTGATAGCAATAGACTTGAACCCTCTGTCTCGAACTGCGCGAAAAGCAACAATCACCATAGTCGACAACGTTGTAAGAGCAATGCCAAAACTTGTAGAAATTGCGGAAAAACTAAAGAAGCAAGACGTAAAGAAATGCAACGAAATCTTGCTCAACTTTGACACCAAGAAAAACTTAGCTGAATCCATAACCCTAATCAAAGAAAAACTTTCAAAGCTTGCGGAAAAAGGCAAATGCCTCACATTGGAGGATGAAAAACATGAACTTTAACAAAATTTTTGTTTTAGGAGCTGGTGCCATTGGAAGCATCTATGGAGCCTTACTGTCTAAGCGAAATGATGTAACATTGATTGGAAATAAGACCCATGTGAACGCTGTGAATTCAAAGGGCTTATCAATTTCCGGAGACATAAACGAGGTTTTCCACTTAAAGGCTGACACCGAAATCCGCGAAATACCAGAAAAAACGTTAATCATCCTAACTACAAAAGCATATGACTCAGCAAATGCCATTGAAGGAATAAAGAAACTTCTCAAAAGAGATACTGTTATTCTGATTTTACAGAATGGTCTTGGAAACGAAGAAATCGTTAAGCGTGCAGTAGGTGACAAAGCCAAAATTTTAAGGGCTACAACAGCGATGGCTGCTGAATTCTTTGAACCTAGAAAAATAAGATTTTGGAGCGGAGAAACAATCATTGAGCAGGATGAAGCTGCGGAAAAAATCGCGGAAATTTTTAACAAGTGCATGCTAAAGACAAGCCTTTCCAATGACATTACCAAGGAAGTATGGAACAAACTGGTCGTTAACTGTGTAATAAACCCGTTGACAGCACTCTTTCATGTTAGAAATTGCGAAATTATCGCGGATTCACTGAAAAGTGTTAGACATGAAATTGTTAAAGAATGCGTTGAAGTTGGAAAAGCTGAGAAAATAAGCTTCCCCGAAGATTTAGAGGAAAAAATTGACAAAAAAATTTCCAGCTATACGAATTTTTCTTCCATGTGTCAAGATATCATGAAGGGCAAGAGAACTGAAATTGATTTTCTAAATGGAAAGGTAGTCGAGTTGGGCAGAAAGCATCACATTTCAACACTAGTGAACGAGACGCTTGTGTGCTTCATAAAATTCTTGGAGGAGAAAAATGGAATTTCAAGAAAAGATTAGGCGGAAAAAGGGTAAACAAAAAATTATAATGCTAACGGCTTACGACTATCAAATAGCAAAAATACTGGACGGAATGAACATCGATTTAATCCTCGTCGGCGACAGTCTAGGAATGGTTGTGCAAGGTCGCGGCAACACTAAAAGTGTAACGATGACGGATATGATTTACCACGTAAGGGCTGTGGCAAGAGGAGCTAAGAACACGCCAATCATAGGAGACATGCCGATAAACAGCTGCAACACTATGGAAGATGGCTTAAGAAACGCTAAGCATTTTCTAGAGGCAGGAGCCCATGGAGTTAAGATTGAAGGAAACAGACCAGAAGTCATAAATGCTTTAATAGATGCCAGAATTCCAGTGATGGGTCATGTTGGCATGCTGCCTCAAATAGCTGAAACTTATCGTGTAAAAGGGAAAAAGCCTGAAGAAGCTGAAGCAATTCTCCGAGACGCCTTGGAATTGGATAGGTTGGGCGTGTTTTCCATGGTGTTAGAGTGCATCCCTGAAAGCCTTGCCAAAAAAATAACAGAAACCGTGAAGACTCCAACAATTGGCATAGGAGCCGGAAGATACTGTGATGGACAAGTTTTGGTAATAAATGATATGCTGGGGCTGGATGAAAATTTCAAACCAAAATATGTAAAGAGATACGCCAATCTAAACAAAGTGATAAAGGATGCTGTAGCCAAGTTTATGGAAGAGGTTTCTGCTGGCAAGTATCCGGACAAGGAGCATACATATCATTAGAGCTGTAGGAGCTTATGAAGTTGCAAAATAAAGGCTTGTCCCAGAATTTAGTTCTCAAGGAACTTGAGTCAAGGCTTAGAAACGACTTTGCGTATGATTCTGGGAAAATCATTGGGTCCATGTGTACTTGTCCGCATCCTTTAGCTAGAAAAGTGTACAATCGCTTTCTCGATATAAACCTAGGTGATTCAGGGCTTTTCCCAGCAGTAGTTAAGCTAGAAAAGGAAACAATACACATGCTTGGCACGTTGCTTTCAAACTTGGAGGCTTCAGGCCACATAGTAACTGGAGGAACGGAGGCTAATACTTTGGCTTTGTGGGCTGCTAAAAAACTTTCAAAAAAGAAGCAATGCGAAGTTATTATGCCTGCTTCTGCACATTACTCTTTTGACAAGGCTGCAGACTTATTAGGTTTGAGAATTGTTAGGGTTGGGTTGAACGACGGATTCCAAGTGGACGTAGAAGCCGTTAAAAAAGCGGTAAATTTAAACACCATAGCAATTGTTGGCATAGCTGGAACAACTGGTTTAGGCGTGGTCGACCCGATATCGGAGCTTTCCAAAATTGCCGTGGAAAATGACTTATATCTTCATGTGGATGCAGCCTTCGGAGGATTTGTTCTTTCATTTCTGAAGGAATTAGGATTTAATGTTTCAGATTTTGATTTTGCATTGCCGGGAGTTTGCTCAATCACTATTGACCCGCATAAAATGGGTTTGGCTCCTATTCCGGCTGGTGGAATATTGTTTAGGAATGAAAGGCTAAGAAAGGCGGTTGCTTGGAATGTTTCTTATTTGGCTGGAGGAGAAACTGAGCAAGCCACTTTTGTGGGGACGCGTTCCGGCACTTCAGTTATTGCTGTTTGGGCTTTGCTGAAGCATTTGGGAAGGGAAGGCTACAAAAGAATTGTGAGACGTTGTATGCGTTTAACGGAGAAACTTGCGGAGGAAATCCCAAAGATTAAAGGTTTAGACATAGTTACAGAACCAACCATGAACATTGTTGGGTTGAAATCTGAAGTATTCGATATTCGCCAAATAGCAAAAGAATTAAGATTTAGAAAATGGGCTGTTTCCCTCTTCCCAAATTATATTCGAATCGTTGTCATGCCTCATGTCCGAAAGCATCATATTGAAAGGTTCATAGAGGATTTAAAGGATATCATTGATAAATTGGGAGGTTGAAAAGAGGAGGATTCTTGTTGTCTACCCATCCATCTAAAGACATTGTAGGAACGAAAGGAAAAGAGTTAAAAGATAAACGCATAGTTTTATGTATAACTGGCAGCGTAGCAGCAGTTCAATGCCCAGAAATCGCCAGAACACTCATGCGACATGGAGCAGAAGTTTTCGCTGTGATGTCACCGATGGCGCAGAAAATAATTCACCCATATCTTATGGAATGGGCAACTGGAAACACTATCATAACCGAGCTAACGGGGAAAATTGAACATGTGGCTTTGGTTGGAGAACACCCTAAAAAGGCTGATCTGGTGCTTGTTGCTCCAGCTACAGCAAACACGATAAGCAAAATTGCCTGTGGAATAGATGATACAACGGTGACGTCTGTTGTTTCAACAGCTTTCGGCTCAAAAATCTCTATAATTGTTGTTCCAGCCATGCATGAGTCCATGTATAACCATCCCATATTAAGTGAAAACATTAAGAAACTAAAAGCGTTAGGCGTTGAATTTGTCGGTCCAAGAATTGAGGAGGGAAAGGCAAAAATTGCTGAAACAAAGGAAATTGTTGATGCAGTTATTCGCAAACTTACAGTTAAACAGGATTTCTCTGGATTGAGGGTGCTGGTTACTGCGGGACCCACTATAGAGTATATAGACCCTATCCGTGTTGTTACAAACAGAAGTTCTGGAAAAATGGGCGTTGCAATTGCAGAAGAAGCCTTAAACCGCGGAGCAGAAGTGACATTAGTTTACGGATTGGGAACAGCAGCTCCTCCACGAAAAGCCCGTGTGATTTCTGTTGAAACAACAGAGCAGATGCATGAAGCCGTTGTTTCCGAGTTAAAATCGAAGAAATATAATGTGGTGATAGCTGCAGCAGCGGCGGCTGACTGGACCATTGAAAAACCGTATTCTTACAAGGTTTCAACGCATAAGCTTCATTCGATTAGCTTGAAACTGAAGCCTACAAGAAAAATTATTGATTACGTAAAAAAGGTTAGTCCCAAAACTTTTCTGGTGGCGTTCCGTGCAGAATACAAGTTATCTAAGAAGGAATTGATTGAAAGTGCGTATAAGAGGCTGTTGGAAGCTGATGCTGATTTAATTGTCGTGAACGATGTGGGCAAGAAAGGTGTAGGATTTGGAACCGAAACAAACGAGGTTTTCATTGTAGATAGAAAGAAAAAAGTGGTTCATGTTCCCTTGGCCCCTAAACGGGAAGTTGCGAGGAAAATTCTTGATGTTGTGAATGAAAAAATCAAACCAAAATAGTCTTATAGGCTTTTAATACGTGATTAAACGTGAGAGCCAATGCGGAAAAAGTTCAAAACTGTGGCTGTTGGCGGTACTTTCGACGAGTTTCATAAGGGACACAGAGTCTTGCTTATGAAAGCCTTTGAGGTGGGCGAGCAGGTTTTAATTGGTTTATGCTCTGACGAGTTCGCCAAGAAACTGAATAAGCCTCACGCAACAGCGTCCTATAAGCAGAGGTTAGAGGAGCTAAAGATTTTCTTACGTGAGCATGATTTTTTGAAAAGAACCCGAATTATTCCTTTAAATGATGTTTATGGAGTGACTTTATCTAAAGGCTGCGTTGAAGCCTTAGTTGTAAGCAAAGAAACAGAACCCACAGCCTTTAGAATTAATGAGGAAAGGAAAAGGCTTGGGCTTCCTCCGCTTCACATAGTGGTTATAGAGATGGTTCCCTCGAAAAATCATGTTCCAATATCCACAACTCGAATTCGCCGCGGAGAAATTGACCGAGAAGGACTGTTGCTGAAAACGCCACATTAACGTTCCTATAAAAAGGGAATAGTTTAAACACCTTTTAACCTACATTTTATTGGAAGGATTACTTGTGCAAAGAACTGGCATTGCTAAGCTTCCACTTCATTACGGCAAAGCACCAAGATGGCTAGTTATCCGCATGCGCAAACTTGCCAAAGAAATCGTCACAATTATCGTTGACGAGTATGGCACGGATGATTTCCTCAAGCGAATTTCAGACCCTTTCTGGTTTCAGGCTTTAGGCTGTGTTTTAGGTTATGATTGGCATTCATCAGGTGTAACCACGGTTGTTACGGGGGTCTTGAAACAAGCTGTTGTGCCGGATGAACATGGCATTGCTGTCTGCGGCGGCAAAGGTAAAGTTTCTCGGCAGGCACCACTAGAAATTGGAAACGTTGGCGAAAAGTTTGGTTTTTCAATCGATAGAATTGAGGGTTTGTGTTATGCAAGCAAAATGAGTGCTAAGGTTGATAATACGACTATTCAAGCTGGCTACCAGCTTTATCATCATGCCTTTTTTGTGGCTGAAGATGGTAAGTGGGCGGTTATCCAACAGGGTATGTGTCCACAAGACCGCACGGCTAGGCGTTATCATTGGCTCTCCGACAATGCCAAAAACTTTGTTGTTGAACCCCATGATGCTATAGTTGGCGATGTAAAACGTGAAGTTGCTTTGAACATGACTGCAAGAGAAAGTGAAGGCTGCAGAAAAACTTCAGTGGACGTAGCCAAAGAACCACCAAAAAAGACTATGCGAATGATAATGTCTATTAGGCCAGTCTATCAGAAGTCGCTTCAGGAGTGGCTGCCAAAAACTGCGGATATCCAATGGAAAGAATACCCAATTGACGTTTTGTCTATGCCAAGGAACATAAACTGGAAAGCATTGCGAGAAGTTTACGAATTCCAGCCTAGAAATTATGAAGAACTGTTAGGATTTAAAGGCATAGGTCCAGCCACTGTAAGAGGCTTAGCCTTGATTGCAGAGCTGATTTACGGTGAAAAGCCAAGTTGGAAAGACCCAGTGAAATATTCCTTTGCGTATGGAGGAAAGGATGGTGTGCCTCATCCCGTGAATCGCAAAGCCATGGACGAGTCAATACAGATTCTTAAGTGTGCAATTCAAAAAGCTAAGGTGGGGAACAAAGAGAAGGTGAAGTCTCTGCAGAGGCTTAGGCGATTTGTCCCAGACAACACAACTCATTAAAAGGATTTCACTCTTCAACCATTATTGCTTGTGTGGGGCATGATGTTACACATGCCATACACACTATGCAATCGCTTTCTCGCACAGGAACGGATTTCTGAGTGTCTGGATATTCCGGCAAATCTTGAAGTTCAAAAACGTTTACGGGACAAACTTCAACGCATATGGCGTCGCCGTTGCATTTGCTCCAATCAACCTTTACTTTTGGCATTCCTATCAACCTTGCCATAAAGTTTTGGTTTTCGTTGTTTTAAATTTTTGCGTTCACTTCACCATGAATGTTGCTGCTCCCATGCAGCATGTTTTTAAACAACACCTAAAAATAGCTTTAAGCTGTTCCTAGGGCAAGGAGCGTCGTGTTATGAACTCGAAAAATGTTGCTTGGCTTAAAATATCCGGAGTTAGTGGTATAGTCACACCCATAGTCGCGTTTACATTTATTTTGCTTGCAATAACCTCTTATCCACAGTTCAGCTGGACGGACAATGCCCTAAGCGATTTAGGAGTGGTGGAGGGAGTCACTGCAGTTCTATTCAATTCTGGTCTCATAATTAGCGGAATTTTAGCCATAATATTCGCGTCTGGATTATTCATTTTTCTACGCAACAGAGTGTTAGGGAGAATCGGCGCTTTCATCTTCACTCTTGCCGCATTGGCTCTTGTTGCAATTGGGATTTTCACAGAAAATTTTGGAAGAATACACTACTATGTTTCGGTTGCGTTTTTCATTTTTGCTCCAATATCAATGCTTATCATTTGCGCAACGTTCTTTGTCATTGGTAAAGTGAAAATGGGCTTGTTCACTTTTCTAACTGCAATTATTGTGGCATTTGTCTGGGTTCTACAATTTGCAATGCGATATGTTCCGAACGTTGCCATTCCAGAAACGATTTCTGCACTTTCAGCCTCAACATGGTCCATAGTTTTGGGCTTCCAAATGCTTAAGCAAGGTTCACGTTCAAACAAATAAAACTGCAAGCCAGTTCAACCTGCGCGGGCGCTAAACATTCCCCTAATCTCGCCGCTGATTCCATATCTCTAACGATCTTTTCAAGGTTCTTGGGTCTGTTAATTATACCTATAAGCGAAACTCTCATAGGTGCACCGTTTCGATCTCTCCACTTTGCAAATTCGGCAATCTCATCCTCACCAAGCAGAGTAGCCTTAGAAAAATCTTCCCAACCGGGCCAGCCTTTAATCTTCGTCTTATCATTAAGGATTCTTTGAATGATATCTTGCCGAACCACGTGACTTTTCTCCATAATTGATTCAGCGATTATCAAGGCAAACCTAGTATCATCAGTAACTTCCGCACATCCCCAAGTGAATCTGCTTTTAGGCTGAAAAAGCTGACGAAAACCTTGCAAATAACCGCCATAATGAGTGAGAACCTCCTCAGGCCAGTATCCTTCAGTCATCTTCCCCATCGCGTCGCCTACGGCAACTGCTTTAATACAAGCAATAGCACTCTCATCGATCGAGAACTCAAACATTCCTCTCAACCGCCTCTAAAGGTTCCAGGTAAGACACTTTTATTAAAGTCTATAAGTGTAATGCGGTTTAAGTTAAGAAATCCTTAAGATGGTCTTCGATGGAGAGACATGAGTTAAAGTGAAAAGGATTTCGAGTAAGAGCTATAACTGAAAAGCTTAATCTTCATAACTGTCTATATAATTCTAGGGCTTTAAATGGCAAAGAAGCCAAGGCTTTTTGATAGACCTGAATGTAAGAACTGCGTTTTTAACTGAGAGCTTCCGCTTTTTGCCTTGCCCTTTGCCCCATGTCCCACACGCCCAAAGCGCGCGCGAGCAACTCTATTCTGTCGTCTGACAAAATTGTTGGGAACTAAAACTTTTCATTTTTATATTTCTCTTCGACAAGCTTACTATTAGGGTTATCATTGCAATTATCGATGAAAGTACAATTGATACTACAAATGGTAAAATTGTTGATAATTGCCAAAGCGCAGCCCCTACTACTGGAAACGGCATGGAACTCAAGGCTGAGAGCGCATCCAGGGAGCCAAAAGCTAGGGCCTTATGTGATGCTTCGCTTTCCTTCGCTATGAGTGTCCTATAGCCTACATTATGAAAGGAGCCAATCATGGATGCGATAATGAGCGAACTTGCTGCGATGAATTTTGTTGGACTTAGGATAAAAAATAGTACGCCTATAGCGCCAACCAAATTGCCTATAAAAATCGAGGTTAATGGGCCCCGCTTATCAGTGACTCTTCCAGCTGCAAGCTGAATCGTGGCTTGACTAATTGGGATTAAGGCGAAAACTAGGCCAATAGTAAATGCATCTATTTTAAGGACGCTGTCCATAAATATCGAATAATAAGGTCCATCGATGGAGGTTTCAACTCCGATTAAGACCGTTAAAAAAATAAGGAAAAAGTGTATCATGCTTAATTGCCTAAGCGATTTTAAAGGGCGAACACATTCTTCCATATATTTTCTTCCCTTCTCTCTAGTCTTAAGGGTTTCCTGTAAAAACAATCTAAAAAAGAGGGCGCCTATCACTAGAATCATACAGATTGCCAAAGCGTTAACTGCTGAGATTTCAAAAACGAAGCCTAAAATCAACGAGCCGATGCCGCATGCTGCTAAACTTGACATCTGAATGATTGAATAACATACTCCGATACTCTTCTCATCAACAGACTCAGCTGCGATAGCATAAATCGCAGGAGAACCTATAGTTGAAGCTCCCTCGTACATCAAAAAACCCGCCGTCAATAACGCAATACTATTTAAGGTCACGGCCAAAAAAAGCGAGAATATGCCAAGAAGATCAATTAACAAACTGGCCACTATAACTCTTTTTCTTCCAAACATATCAGAAACAACTCCACCAAGAAGAGGGCCAAAAAGCGAGAGTATATAGGTCATTGCAAAGAGAAAACCTACCATCTCTATTCCACCAAATCTGTTAATAATCAATGATAAAGCCCAATAAAAAAAGCCGAAAACAGAACCAGTAAAAAAGGTCGAAAATACTAATACTACGATGTTTCGTGAAGCAATTACACTTTTGATAGCTTGAACTTCTTTTTTAATTAGAGTTTTCAAATGTACTTAATCACCCTTTCGTCGATAGTAAAATGACTACAAAGATTTTTAATTTTCGGAAGGTCGTTTGCGTTGGCAAGTTGATTAACAAATGTTTTTATCAGGGGATCTCTAGCGCTTGTGTTGACTTTATTCCACAGAATATGAGGGTCATCTTTTAGAAGATTTCCGACGATTAATGGTAAACCGTCTGAAACTCTTACTTGAGAATTTGGTTTTATTACGAACATTGGCTGAACATGTTCGACACGATCTTTTAAGTCTTCCAATATGCCAATGTCGATATACAACCTTTTCTTTTTAATATCATCTTTGTACTTATCTTGCAGATGTACTTTAATTTCGTCGCGTACAGATTGCTGTGGAATAATTAACTCTCTGTTCAAGTATGCTCTCCCAAACGGAACAACCTCGTTTATCCATATCCTTTGAACCCCTCGCGACAGAGCAAAGTCGATAATATCATCTATTTCATTAATATTAAAGTTCATAACTACGGAAATCAAACCAGTATCTATGGAAGCTTTTGTAAGTTCAACAATGCTATTCCGAGCTTTTTCCCACGCACCCTTTACTCCCACAAACTTATCGTGGGTCGATGGCTTAGAGCCATGTAAGCTTACACAAACGAAATTACATTCGAGTTCATTGAGTCGTCTGACAGTATTTTCATTTATTAGAGTTCCGTTTTCAAACCTACCGAGAACCCCTAAAAAGGAAAGCGAAACGCTTCGGAAATCGCAAACACTTTTATCAATTTAGCAAGGTTATAATAACTTGAGGAGAATGGCAAAGAAAAATAACAACAAAGATGCCAGCACAGGCAGTTCAAGCATCGAGGAATTAAGCAGAAAACTGGACTTGATAATCAATAGGCTTGAAACTCTTGAAGCTTTCATATTGAACAATCCAGAATATGCTGGATTAGCCCCATACTTGCGCATGACTCGCGCTGGCTTAGGCTTGTATGGTGAACCATTAAAAATAGCTTCGAGACTTAGAACCGCTGAAAAGCATTTAAAGAAAAAGTGGGTAGCTCAAGACGATATTGCAAGATGCGTTGTTCAAGTCTTAGCATTGCATCAGAGATTAAACATTTCTGCAATAACTCGTCAGGTTCGAATGATGCGTGGAAAATCTTCAAGAAGAATTATAAGGGAAAGAATTAAACGTTTGGAAGAAGAAGGCATTGTTCAACATGCTAAAGGGTACGGAAACGCTTACGAACTTGCAGAGTGACCGAATGGGTGGTCACTTTTTCCCATAATAAATAATAACAATGCTCAGATTCCAAAATTGTTAATTGGGACAAAATTAGAGTAAAGGGAGGTGAAATGGAAATGATTGATGAAGAAAAAGAACATAAAAAGAGTAAAGTGGAAGATGCGGAAGAAGTCAAAGCTGTATTTGAAGTTTTTTCTAAAGAGATACCTGCACTAATCAAGGGTATAATTGGCTCAGTATTCTCTGAAGAAGCTGGAAGAGACATGGGCAGAGCAGCTGGAGCATTCTACAAAGAACTTAAGGAAAGCGGTATGCCAGACGAAATAGCAGTAAAAATGACTGAAAACTACATCAGCGTATTCACAAGCCTCGGTGACATAATGACAAAGTTCGGCAAGGGCGAGAAAGATTCTTCAGAAATAGAAAAAGAGATAGAAAGAAGAATCAAGAAGAAACTTGCAGAGAAAGGCTTAACAGAGGAAGAATAGCCTCTTCCCTTCCATTTTTGGTGAAAAAATGAAAATTTCAACCATAATAAAAGCAGGGCTACACTTATCAAAGTTAGTTTTGAATCTTGTTTTTATTTGGTTAACTTTGGGCTGGAAGGTTAGGAAGGCAAGGAAAGCCTTCGAAAAAGAGCTTATAAAAGGTGGAATGCCAAAGGAGGCTGCCAAAAAACTCGGAAAGAAGTACTCTTCCGTAAAGGACGAAGTCATGAAGCAACTTTGGAGTTCAGTCAAAAAGTTTAGAGGGTGAAGTCTGAGTAAATTTGAGAACAGCAAAGTGAAGAAAAAGTTGTTTCATAACCAGGTTTTTCTGCGAATTTTATCGCTTCTTCTGTTGGAAAGGCTATAGCATTTACTCCAGCCTTTATGGCTAAAATATCCGTTTCTATTCGATGTTTTCCTTTCGGTCGCATGCATCCAAGCGTTAAAGGTGTTTTGGGAAACATTAATCTTGCCGTTGCTGTGACTTTTGCTATGTCCATTGGTTTTGGCGGGGCAACATTTTCCATTTCTGTTCCAGGTATAGGCATAAAGGCGATAATAACCAAGGCGGAAGGCGGATATTCTGAAATCATCTTTAAAGCGTTCAGTTCGCCTTTTAATTTTCCGTAGTGAAGCCCGACAATAACATGGGGCACAAAAGGAATACCAACTTCGTGTAATGCCCTTAAAGAATCTTCATAAGCTTTAACTGTTGTATTCAAATTGTAAATTTCCCTTATCGTTTCATTCGACCCAATGATATCTATTAACGCAGCATCAACTCCAGCATTTCCAAGTCCTTCGGCTGTATTGAAATCAATTATGCCTGAGTGAACAAATATGGTTAAACCCAATTCGCGTTTAACCTTCCCAATTACATCGATGAATTTTCCAAGGGGAACAGAACCGTCTGGTAGGCATCCGCCGCTTATTAGGCAACCTAAAGCTTCCTTACGCTTAAGCTGCACACACAGCTCAAACAGCGTTTCAGGTGTAGTAGTCGAATACATGGTGTTCAAAACCTTTCCACCGCAATGCTTGCACTTTAATGCACAGCCTTTGCCAGTAACCGAGATTGTTGGAAAATCTGCGGGTGAAGAATGGTAATAGCTTGTTTTGTAATACATGAAGCTTGGAGCATAAAAATGAATTTTTTTCGTTTTGGAAACGAATGTACTTGCATCTAATAGTTTTGTAAGTTCTTTTTCATCCATGTGCCAAATAGTTTCGGGTGAAAGTTGTGTCATCGCCTTATCTTAGAAAAACCCGCTATAGTTTGTTTAATAGTTTTCGTTTTCAGCTTCCTCTTCCTCTTCGCTGGCACGCTTTGAAATTATGGGTATTACTTGTAAGGCGTCATCTATAGCCCTGATAGATTTTGTGATTTTCTGTAGGTACTTTTGGAAGTTGATTGCTTTAAACACTGCTATGCCTCTTTCCGTAATGGCATACAGTGTTTTCTTATCCGAGAATCTTTCTTCGACAAGACCGTTTTTTATGAGAAAGTCTAGATATCGTCCTAGAACGGTGCAACTCATGGTAGTTTTGTATGCTATGTTATCAACTGTTAAAGGCTTTTTCACCAAAACCTCTAGTATTGCCTCATATGATTCCAGCTTTGACCTTCGCATTTATATACGTCCTTACTTTTCGGTTTATTCTGCTTTCATAAATCATTTGTGAATTCCAAATAATTAGTATAAAGCACACGCATTGTAACAGATATTAAGACTAACTTAACCCAACTATATTGAATCATTAGAGTGTGTGAAGTTGGCTATTTCCAAAGATCCGCCTAAAAAAGTTCGTGTTTCGTTAGGCTCTGCTATTGTTCTTGGGCTTCTGAAGGGGAAACTTGACGCTGCGCCTACAACTGCTTATTTGCTAACTTATAGTAAAGGTAAATGTGTTGCAAACTGTGGTTTTTGTCCGCAAGCTAGGGGGAGCCGCGGCAGGGCAGACATGCTTTCCAGGGTTTCATGGCCTGTTTTCTTAACAAATTATGTGCTTAATGGAATAGAGAAGGCTGTTAATAATGGCGAAATAAACCGTGTTTGTCTTCAAGCCTTGAACTATCCGGAAGTTTTCACACATCTGTTAGCCTTTACAAAAGCAATTTATCAATACACAAAGGTTCCTATTTCGGTTTCATGTCAACCGTTGAACCGCGAAGACATGAAGCAGCTTGCAGATGCTGGAGCTGAAAGAATAGGCATTCCATTAGATGTTGCCACTGAAGAACTGTTTGACAAGATTAAAGGGCCTGCTGCTGGAGGCCCATATAACTGGGAAAAACAGTTTAAACTTCTAAGCGATGCCGTTGACATTTTTGGAAAGAGTAAAGTCAGCACGCATTTGATTGTTGGATTGGGGGAAACTGAGAAGGAAATGGTTGAAGCAGTTCAGAGATGTGTAGATATGGGGGTTCTTCCAGCATTGTTTGCATTTACACCAATTCCAGGAACGGCTCTAGAAAATAATTCTCAACCGCCAATTTCAGTGTATAGAAGTGTCCAGCTTGCTAGACACTTAATTTTCCATAGAATTGTAAGGTATGAGGATATGCATTTCGACGAGAAAGGCTGCATAAGTAATTTCGGCGTTGATAAAGAAGTTTTGATGAGGATAATTCAAAGGGGAGAACCCTTTCTCACCTCAGGATGCCCAAACTGCAACCGTCCATACTACAACGAAAAGCCAAGCGGACCTATCTACAATTACCCAAGAAAAATAAGCCAAAAAGAGTTATCGGAAATAGAAAGCCAACTAAGCCTACCTGGGGAGTTAAAATTTTGAACTCTCTTTGTCTTCTCGATGCTGCACTAACTGAAACAAACAAGGTAAAACTCAAATTTTTGGACACAAACGGAGAAATCAGAGAATTTATTGATAATCATTAGTAAACCATACTTTCTTGCCGCTAGTCCACTGACAGAAGAAGAAAAAGGAGCCATCAAATATTTCAGTGGAGAAACAGAAACCGTAGAAAAAGCTGACTTGTTTACTGGTGAATCGAGAGTTTTGGAAAAAGTTTCTTGGCCGAATCCTAAAATTGCCTTAAAGGCTGCGGGAAGTTTCCGTCAACCTTGGGAAAGCGAAGTGGACTTTCTAAAATCATATGTTTATGATAAGGGTCTAATTTTCGGAGCATTACATTCTGAAAACAATTTACAGCCAATTTTTGATGCTCCAACAGCGGTAAAAGAAAAATTTGAAGAGAGATTTAAAGAAGTTAAAGCAAAAGACGCGTTAAAGTATGTTCAGATTCTTTATTGGCTTAATCTGCTTCTTCAACCAATCCCGAAACTGAACCCAGATTTCTTTGGGGTTAAAGAAATTGACCAAGAAAAGGTTTGTGCTACTTGGATGCTTTCTAGGATAGCTAACATCCCTTTGGCTGAAGCGTTTAACAGTAGACGGGTAAGTGAATGGATAAAATCGATGATTTACACTTATCTGCGAAAGAATAGGATTCTCATTCCAACTTCTGAGGAGTTGAGAAAAGGAAAACCGACACATAGAGTTGTTGGAGCTTTGACGGTTGCGCCTACTCCTGGAGTCTATTTTGGGACTGTTGTGTGCGATTTTGAAAGTCTATATCCAAGCTGCATTGACAGTTTCAATTTGTCCTACGAAACAGTTGATTGCATCCATCCGGAATGTAGAAGCAACAAGATTCCAGACGTTGATTATCACGTTTGCACAAAACGCAGAGGATTCTATTCAATACTTGTTGGAGCCTTAAAGGAACTGCGAATCAGACTGTTCAAACCCAATTCAAAAGACAATTCTTTATCGGAGGAGGAGAGAAAAATTGCTGGTACTGCGGCAAAACTGTTGAAGTTGATTACTGTTTCTAGTTATGGGGTTACGGTTAGAATTCACGGGGTGGCTTGTCCGCCACTTGCAGAAGCCATAACGGGTTATAGCCGCTATGCACTTAAGGAATCTTGGAAGATTGCAGAAGGAAAGGGTTTAAGACCTCTTTACGGCGATACGGATTCTCTGTTTTTAGATAATGCTTCAAATGAGCAAGTGGAATGGTTGATTAAGGCTGTTAGGGAACGGTTTAGTTTGGATTTGGCTGTGGAGAAACGCTACAATTTATGCGTTTTGCCGAAGGCAAAGAAGGCCTATTTTGGAATCCTGTCCGATGGAACACCTGACATTAAAGGAGTTACGCCGATAAAATCCAATTCGCCTAAGTTCGTAAACAGTGTATTTCAGCAATGTGTTAAGACGCTTTCAGCGGTGAAGAATCAAGAGGAATATGCACAGGCTAAGAAAGTGATTAAAGACATTGTTAAGAAAGCTATTGGCGATTTGAAGAATAGGCAGGTTAAGTTGGAAGATTTAATTTATACAGTGCGGCTTTATTTTGACCCTAACGAGAAAATAGCAGATATGAAGACTGCGGCTCAGCAGTACCAATGTGCTCTGCAACTGATAGATGCAAGTAAAAAATTGAAAAGATGGGACACCGTTTCCTTCATTAAAGTGAAGCCTTTCAAGTATAAGGAAAAAATCTTCACAGTGAAACCAGCAGAATTCGTGAAAAGCCTAGTTGAAATAAATGTAGAGGATTATGTTCGAAATTTGCTAACTGCTTTGAACCAAACTTTTGAACCAATGAGCATCAAACTGGAGACGGAAAGGAAAACTGAAATTTCAAGATGGTTAACAAGCTAAAGTTGCGAATCTAATGTTTGCTTGTCTTCCCCGATATCACAAAATTTAATTTTATTATCGTCCTCATGATTAGGGAAAACCACGCGGTGAGAAGATGAAAGGCTCTGTTAAAAGCTGGATTTTCCAGCCGGAATTCGAAAAAATGCCAAGAAATAAACTCGTGAAGCTGCAAGAAGAATGTCTCAGAAAAATTGCCAAGTACTGCTACGAAAAAGTTCCTGCCTACAGAAAGAAGTTTAAAGATGCTGGAATAACCCCCGATGATATAAAAACTCTGGATGACTTAGAGAAAATGCCTTTCACTGAAAAAGAAGACCTGCGGAAAGCATATCCATACGGAATGTTAGCCGCAGACCTAAGTAATGTTCTCGAGTTACACGCAAGCTCTGGAACAACCGGACATCCAACAACATGCGCATACACTAAAAGAGACCTAGAGGTCTGGTCAAAGGTCATGGCGAGGATATACGCTTCCGCTGGAACAAAGAAGGGCGACATCGTGCAAAACGCATATGGATATGGCTTATTCACTGGCGGCTTAGGCTTCCATTATGGAGCATTAGAAATAGGTGCAACAGTTTTGCCAATCGCATCAGGAGAAACAGAGCGACAGATAAGCCTTGCAAAAGAATATGGAACAACAATACTTGCATGTACGCCCACCTATGCAGCCCACATGGGTAGATACGCAAAAGAAAAAATGGGAATCGATCCGGCAAAGGAGCTTAAATGGAAAAGCGGATTGTTTGGCGCAGAAGCATGGTCTGAACAGCTAAGAGAAAGAATTGAAGAGCTTTTAGGACTGGAAGCCTTCGACATCTACGGCTTGTCAGAAGTGATTGGACCTGGTGTGTCTGTAGAATGTTCCGAGCATAATGGACTGCACATTCAAGAGGATCACTTCCTACCAGAAATAATCGACCCAATCACTGGTGAAAAAGTTGAAGAGGGCAAGACTGGAGAACTTGTGTTGACAACTTTGACTAGAGAATCAACGCCAGTTCTTAGGTTCAGAACAGGTGACACAACCTTTTTCAAAACTGACGAATGTTCATGTGGCAGAACTTTTGGAAAGATGGGCAGAGTTTTTGGAAGAGCAGATGACATGCTAAAAGTTAGGGGTGTCAAATTCTGGCCAAAAACCGTGGAACATGCACTTCTACATGTGAACGGAACCTCTGAAAACTATGAAATAATTATCGAAAGACCCGAAGAACTAGACATTATGACCCTGCGCTTAGAACCCAGCAGAGAACTCTTCGAAAGTACAAGCGGAGACTTATCAAAACTGCAAGCCCTGGCAAAAGAAATCGAAGAGCAAGTTAAATCCATTGTTGGTGTAAAAGCAAACGTTGAGCTAGTTCCGTGTGGAGCTTTACCAAGGTTCATGGGAAAAGCAAAAAGAGTAAAAGACCTAAGAAAAACATCTAAAATATAATTTAGACGAAAGTTCGAACCTCTCCCGGGCTACCAACAAAACGGTCACATTTTGGCCGCAATTTGGATACAAAAAGGCTACGTTTTAACTTGCTATAGCATTGTGGAGTGATAGGCTTTTGGTGCGAAAGTTTTATTTTTTGATATATATGAAAAGATAGGAGAAAAATGAATTGTTAAGGAAAGCTGTTTCAGGAATAACGCTGACACTGCTGATAGCGAGCATGTTAACTTTGGCGTTTAACATTCAATTTGCCAAGACAAGTGATTCACTGAGCGTGGGTGTTTCGCCTAAAACTGGGCCTCCGGGAACGATGGTCAGGGCTATGGTTCAGAACCCGCAGCCCAGACCTGATGATGAGTCGGTCAGACTCATATTCTACTTTAATAATGTGATTGTTGGGAATTATACATATTCTGTACGGTTCTCTTCGTGGAGTACCGCTTTCCGGGTTCCAGACATTGAGCCCGGAAAATACACCATTAAGGTTTTGCTCGTAGATTCAAACGCCACCGGCACGGCAACATTTACTGTTCTTCCGGCTCCTCCTCCCCCTAAAGCAGGTGTTATGGCTGGCGACTGGATAAAATATGATTATGCAGTTACCGGGTGGCCTGCTGGACAGCCGTATCCGCTTTGGCTGAAGGTGGAGTTTCTTAGCGTTGCGGAAACAAACGCTACTATACAGGCGACCATGCACATGTCTGATGGAACAGAACAAAATGCAACGGTGCCTGTGGATGTTATGGCTGGAGGTCAAGCCCTTGGGCTTTCAGGATTCATCATCCCCGCCAACTACACAGCTGGGTATTCCATTAATATGGGTGGAGCAGGCTTCACATTCCCAGTTACAATCGCTGGCGAAACCACAAGAACTTATGCTGGAGCAAGCAGAACCGTTATCTATGCAAGCTTCTCGCAGTATGGAACCTACCTAACCTATTACTGGGATAAACAAACCGGAGTCATGGTGGAAGCATCTACAATTTCAGGCAGCACAACCGGAACCGCTAAGGCAACAGAGACAAACATGTGGCAAGCTGCGCCAGGTTTTCCGATTGACCCGATAATACTTTCGGTTCTCATAGCAATAGTGATAGTTATAGTCATAGCCATCTTTTTAGTGCGCAGGAAGAAAAAGCCAGCGGAAGCCCAGGGACCAGAAACATAATCGCAAAACCCAGTTTAGCAACCCAATCACCCAATGCACATTCAAGTCTCTTTCAGAGGAAAATGTATTTTAATGCTCCTCGGTTGAAATCTCTTTTTAAACTCATTTTGAGAACATTTTCCAGAAGGGAGAGCAAATCGAGTTTTAACGCCGATATTTTAAACCGATATTTGAACCTAAACCGAGATACCATTGTAAGATTATTCTTTTTGAAGTTTGAGAAGGATTTTTTCATAAAAATCCAGCGATTCTGGATTAATCAAGGCATCTCTATTCATAACCGGCTTACCATTCAATATGTTAGCAACAGCGCTCTCGACCTTCTTCATATTAAAAGTATACGGAATATCTGGCGCTTCAATGATTAAGGCTGGAACATGCCTTGGAGAAGCTTCCTCACGCAAAGCCTTCTTAATCTTGTTTTCTAAGTCTTCTGTCAATTGGAATCGCTGAGCAAGTTTGACAAAAAGGATAATACGCTGATCCCCCTTCCAATCCTGCCCAACAACCATACTGTCCGCAATTTCTTCAAATTTTTCCACCACACTGTATATTTCAGCTGGACCAATGCGCACTCCGGAAGGTTTTAAGGTGAAATCAGAGCGACCCAAGAAGGTTATTCCACCTGTGTCGCTATGAATTATGATCCAATCACCATGCCGCCAAACATTGGGATAAACACTAAAGTAAGCATCCCCATACTTTTTACCATCGAGATCGTCCCAGAAATAAAGGGGCATCGAAGGGGATGGAGCCTCACAAACAAGCTCTGCCTCTTGATCAACTACCGAATTTCCTTTCTCATCATACGCCTTCACCTTCATTCCTAAAGCTGGACCCTGCAATTCGCCAGCATACACGGGCTGGATTGGAGTCCCGGCGGCAAAACAACCATTGATATCGGTGCCTCCGGAGATAGAATTAAAGTGTAAATATTCTTTGATTTCCCGGTAAACGTACTCAAATCCTTCGGACGAAAGAGGTGAACCAGTTTGGGATATTTCTCTTAACGATGACAAATCATAAACCTGTCCTGGTTTAGCTCCCACACTTCGGAGATAGTTGATGTAACTTGCACTGCAACCAAAAATGGTTATTTTTTCATCCTGAACTAATCTCCACAGGGCACCCCAATCGGGATAGTTGGGATTGCCATCGTATAACACTACAGTTGCTCCTACCGCTAAAGAGCTTAGCAACCAATTCCACATCATCCAGCTAGGAGTTGTTATATAAAAAATCCTATCCTTGCGTTTTAGATCAGTATGAAGTATAAGCTCTTTTAAGTGATTGATGAGGATTCCACAGGCTCCTTGAACCATACACTTTGGCTTACCTGTTGTTCCCGAAGAAAACATGATATACACAGGATGATCAGAGGGTAGTTGTTCAAATCGAATTTCCAGTGGTCTTTCTTGAGATATAAAATCGTTGTAAGGCACAGAGTTAGGAACATGTCTAATATCAGGTTTTTCTTTCATATAAGGAACTACAATAATCTTTTCCAGCGAGGGTACTCCTTTGGTGATTTTCTCAAGTCGAGGTAAAACGTTAAAAATTTCGCCTTTATAGGGGTATGCATCAACAGTGAACAAGACCTTCGGTTCAATTTGACCAAGACGATCCACTACCGCTCCCGGACCTAGCTCAGTACCACAAGAAGACCAGATAGCACCGATACTTGTAGCGGCAAGCATAGCAACAGCCGTTTCCATAAGGTTTGGCATATAAGCAGCCACACGGTCCCCAGAACCAACCCCTACTTCGCGTAGCGGTTTAGCTAGGCGTGCTACAGAATCGTACAGTCCTGCATAGGTCATTCTCGCTGATTTCCGAGTTTCTCCTCTGAGTATGAAAGCTAAATGATCAACTCTATATCTTAGAAGGTTCTCAGCGAAATTCAATCTTGCGCCAACAAACCACTTTGCGCCAGGAAACTTGCCTAAGTCGTCGACTACCACATCATATCCGCGGGAAGCTTTTATCTCCCCAAATTCCCACATTGCCTCCCAGAATTCCGATACATTTTCAATTGACCATTTATACAATTGATCATAAGAGTCAACTTCAAGACCGTGTTTCTTATTGACAAAGCTGATGAACCGGGTTATATTAGCCCGTTTTTTGCGTTCTTCGGAAGGTACCCAAAGTGGTTTTCTCGTCCTTCTCACTCACCTTTTGACATTAGTTTTAAAATGTTACTGTTAAGATAAAGTTTGTGATGGCTGTTTTCCTTCCAGCCAGAGTACATCAGTTTTGTTGGAGTTCCCTTGCAACGGACAAGGTCTGGGAAGATTTCAAGAAGACTGATAAAGGCTGTGGTGCTTGGCAAAGAACTGGAAGACACTTCAGCTTTAGAAAATCCAAAAGTATCGGAAGAAATAACAGAAGCTACGAAAACCTAGGCTTTTCAGCATTACGAAGCTGTTGAAGCTTCGGCTTTTGCTTTGTGACCTGTTCAACTATTCTCCAGAAGTCCTCTTCAGTTAAGCCTTTCCGCAGTTCTCTCCCCAACTTTTTGATCTGGTAAAACGTCATTTGCGTTTCGCCCTTATCTAAGCTTTCCTGTATTCTCTTTATCCTTCTAAGTATCTCATCTATTTGCGATGGTGTGGCTTTGATTTCAGCCAATGCCAAACGATTTTTAACAAGGTGTCCCCCGGTTTGTTTGCCTAAATAGAACACTGTTTCTCTTCCAATGATTTCTGGTGGAAAAGGTTCATAGATAAGTGGATGGACTAGCATGCCGTGGATATGCTCGTCTACTTCGTAGGAAAAGGCGTTTTCACCTGTTATCGGCTTGTGAAACTGTATGGGTAACGCAAAGCTTTTTTCAGTCAACTGCGAAAGTCTATAAAGTTTTTTCATGTTTATCCCAGTGTCCACGTTGTAGAGTATTTCTAAGGCGGTAACAACCTCTTCTAACGGTGCAACCCCTGCTCTTTCCCCAAACCCAACAACACAAGTATGCACATAATTTGCGCCTTCTTCCACAGCCGCCAAAGTGTTTGCCGTTGCCAAACCAAAGTCATTGTGGCAGTGCACTGAAAACGGAACTTCTTTGCTAATTAGTTGTGAAAGCCCTTCTCTAACACGTGAAATAAAGTAATGCATTGACAAAGGTCTAAGAAACCCAACAGTGTCCGCAATTACTAAGCGGTTTGCTCCAGCCTTTATCGCTGCTTCAAAAATCTGCAAAACATCTTGAAGAGGTGTCCTTGAGGCATCTTCTAAAACAAAATCCACAGTTACACCATGCTTTTTTGCATATTCGATGCATTCAACAGTTTTTTCTAAGACTTGTTCCCTCGTCATTTTCAGCCTATATTGAAGGTTCAGCTCATTAAAAGGCGTGAATATCGGGATTTCTCTTATGCCGCATTCTAAACAAGCGTCTATATCGCTTTTAACTATGCGTGCGGAAGCAGCAAGGGTTGCTTGCTGAAAACTTTCATTTGCAATCCTTCTAACATTCTTTCTCTCTTTTTCCGAGATTGCGGGAAAACCAACATTTATTACGGCTACGCCCATCTCATCCATCATTTTGGCAAGCTTAACCTTTTCCACATAGGTTAAAAACACCGTTGGAGTCTGGACTCCTTCCCTTAAGGTTTCATCCCAAATGAAAACTCTTTTAGGAAGTTTCGGAGGCAAATTCTTTCTGAAGCGGTTATAATTTGCTATTAACCCTTGAGTCTCAAGTTTTTTGAATATTGTTTTTCTCATTTAACGCACTTTCCAATAAAGCAAAGTAGGCATATTCTGTTATTTTACAGCCATTCATATAAGAATTGACTTTTTAGCCAATTTTAAAGCTTAAAAACTAATTTTCCACTACTACTTTTTTAGCTTTGCTTCCGTAGTCGCATAATTTTATGATTGGGCATTCATGGCATTTTGGATTCTGGGCTCTGCAAGTATATTTTGACAGAAGCCATAACAAGCCACCTGTTCTCTCTCCTTTTTCCCATGGTATGAAAACCTTAAGGGCTTTTTGAATTTCTTCGTATTTTGCGTCTTGCTTAACCAAGCCTAACCTTTTCGCTATTCTTTCCATGTGAGTGTCCACAACCATAACTTCAGCATATGAATGCCGATGCGCAAGCAAAACATCAGCGGTTTTCCTGCCAATTCCAGGAAGTTCCATAAGCCTTTCCCTAGCTTCTTCTTTGGGCAAGGCAAGAACCGAAGATACGTCTCCTCCAAACTTTTCCAATACTGCTTGAGAAAGCTCCTTTTCGATTTGACATTGTAGAGGCCGTCACTCCCGATAGACAACCTTATATCTTCAATTTTCGCCCTTGCCAAAACCTCTGGTTTTACTTCAAATTTTGAGGATAATCCTTTATATGCTCTCACGCAGTTAATCTCACTCGTATTCTGAGAAAGAACAGTAATTATCAAATTCTTGAAAGGGTCTGTTGAAACTTCTTCTGGGTATTCTACTGGCCACCAGTAGCGGCCATACTTTTCCTCCAAAATTGGAATATATTTCGGGTCTAGGGTTTTCATAATTCTTCCTTCTAGAGGCTATAAATGATATATATGATTTTAAGATATAATTGTTAGCAAAGCTCGTAGAGATGAACCTTTTGATTAAAAAATTCGAAACATCACCTTTCCAGTTTCGGACTGAAAAAGGCGACGACACCTTAACAGCATAGACTTTTGTATTCCCTTCGTAAAAGAATTTATATTCTTAGCTTAGAGATACTTCTGCAATAAAAACTTGGGTTGGGGGAAAGCTTTGGATTTTGAGTTAACTGCCGAACAAAAAATGATAGTTGAAGCAGCTTCTGATATCGCCAAAGATTTTGGTCCGGAATATTGGAGGGAAAAAGACAAGAATCATGAATTTCCCGAGGATTTCTGGAAAACTTTGGTTGAGGCTGGTTTTCCAAGTATAGTTATTCCTGAAAAATACGGTGGGAGCGAGATGGGAATGTTTGAGATGATTTTGGCCATGGAAACTTTGACCTCTGAAGGTTGCGGTTTGGCTGGAACATGGTTTCTAGTTTTGTCCCCTGTTTTTGGAGGCTTATCTATAGTGAAGCATGGAGATGAGAATCAAAAAGAGAAGTACTTGTCGAAAATTGCTAAGGGTATGGAGTTCTGTTTGGCTTTAACGGAGCCTGATGCTGGAACTAACACTTTGAACATGAAGACTATGGCTGTAAAGGAGGGAGACGAATATGTAATTAATGGTCAGAAGATGTTTATTTCGGGTGCTGACAGGGCTAAGGGAATGGTGCTTATAACAAGGACTACTCCATTGGAAGAAGTTCCGAAAAGAACTCTGGGTTTAAGTCTCTTCCTTGTGGATCTGCCCAATTCTGCAATCGAGATTATTCCCATAGAAAAGCATGGAATCAACTACTCAAAAACTTTTGAAGTTTACATCAGCGATCTTAGGGTTTCTGAGGAAAGCCTGTTGGGTGAGGCGGATAAGGGTTGGTATCTTGTTTTGGATATTTTGAATCCTGAGAGGATGTCTTTTTCAGCGGCTTCGTGTGGAATTGGGCTTTTGGCTATACAGAAGGCTGTTGAGTATGCTAAGGAAAGGACGGTTTTTAGAGCTCCTATTGGTTCTCATCAGGCTATTCAGTTTCCGCTTGCCGAGGCTAAGGCTAAGATTGAGGCTGCTAGGCTGCTTAACTATAAGGCTGCTTGGCTTTATGACAAGGGACAGCGTTGTGGTGCTGAGGCTAACATGGCTAAGGTTGCTGCTGTTGAAGCAGGTACTGAGGCTGTTTATCATGCTATGCAAACTTTTGGTGGTTATGGTTATGCTGTGGAGTATGATGTGGAACGTTGGTGGAGAGAGGTAAATCTGATTAGACTTGCACCTGTGACTCATCAAATGGCTTTGGCCTTTATCGGTGAGCATGTTCTGGGTTTGCCCAAATCCTACTAAATTTTACGACATGCAAAACGTCTCTGAATTTTGATTACTCCAGAATTTCGAATCTTCATTAATGTTAACAGTATGCGCGTTTAAGTACACGACTTACGAAATTCAACGGATTTCTCACAAGCTTCGAAGCAAAAAGAAGTTTAGCCTTCTTTTCTTAAATCCTTAACTCTCTTTGCCTTTCCCATGGACCTTGGAAGTGAACCGTAGGGAACCAGCTCAACATGTGCCTTCACCATGGTTACGGATTTAACAGAGTTGGAGATTTCCTCGCGGAGCCACTCCAGCTTTGATAAGTCTCCACCAACCTTCTCGAAAAGTTCTTTCCTCGGCTCCACCCGAAGAATCATGACATCAAGTTCTGCTGGTCTATCAATGACTATCTCATAGTTTTGGGAGACACCTTCCACCATTAAGAGCGCATGTTCCACGGTTGAGGGCCAGAACTTTACGCCTCTCACTTTTAGCATGTCGTCAGCTCTTCCAATCACGCGTCCCATTCGAGCAATCGTTCTTCCACACTCGCATTCATCGGTGGTAAGCTTGGTTAAGTCACCTGTTCTGAACCGAAGTTGGGGTGTGGCCTCTCTTGTAAGGGTCGTCAAAACCAGCTCACCGACTTCACCCTCGTTTACGAGTTCACCAGTTGAGGGGACTATAACCTCCGCGAGAAAGTGGTCCTCGTAGATATGTAAACCATTGTGTTGAGGACATTCCACTGAAACCCCCGGCCCAATAATTTCGGAGAGACCGTAAATATCGAAGGCTTCAAGTCCCAAAAGCTCCTCGATTCTTTGCCTAAGCTCTTCAGACCAAGCTTCAGCCCCGAATAGGCCGATTCTCCATTTCAATTCCTTTTCGGGGTCTATTCCAAGCTTTTCACGTGCATATTCGCCGAGATGTGCCGCATAAGTAGGCGTACAAGTTAGGATTGTTGTTCCATACTCTTTGGCAAGTCTTATCTGGCGTTCGGTTTCACCAGCCGAAATCGGTAGAACCGCCACGCCTAATTTGAGGGCTCCATAATGAAAGCCCAAACCACCTGTGAAGAGACCGTATCCGTAGGCGTTCTGAACAATGTCGCCTTTCCTTGCACCCGCTGACGCGTAGATCCTCGCCATCACCGTTGACCAAACTTCGAAGTCATTTTTGGTGTATGCACAAGTGGTTGGGTGCCCTGTGGTTCCTGAACTTGCGTGAAGCTCCAAAACATTGTCCAAGCTTGTTGCGAGCATGCCATACGGGTAGGCGTCCCTCAAGTCGTTCTTCACAGTGAAGGGAATCTTTCTCAAGTCCTCAAGGGTTTTGATGTCGTCCGGTGTTATACCCGCCTCCTTAAACTTCTGCTTGTACAAAGGTATTCGCTCGTAACAATAACGAACAATTTTCCTGAGCCGTTCCTCCTGCAACTTCTCAAGTTTTTCCCTAGACATAGTCTCATATTTGGGCTGGAAAATCCATCCATCCCCTCGACGCTTCATGAAACACGCCACCAAACACGCATAATTTTACAGTTTAAATAATAAAGTTTGTGAGAAAGATTCAGAAAGAAAAATGTTAGAACAAGCTTTAGCTTTTCGGCGTTGAAAATAGTTTTTCGAGTTTTTCTTCCGAGAGCGGTCTTGTGGCTAGGCTCACAAGGAAATAGATTAGGGCTGAGCCAAACATCAACAGCAATGCCCAGTAACCCCAATGATACAAGCCAACAAATTTTCCGTAGGCCTTGGGATGGAGAAGCGTGAGGATTAAACCATAGATTATGGTGGCGATTGCTCCCCATTTCGTTGCCCTTTTCCAGTACATAGAAACGCCTACAACGAAAAAGAAGATTCCAGCCTGAGCCACAGCTGAGCCCGCCATAAACTCTGAAAGAATGGGCGGAGGCGAAGTAAAAGTCCACCATAATGGTATGGCAATGAATGGGATGAGCATCAGTTTCGTGAGCCACAACAATTTCTTTGGAGACGCCTTCGGATAGGCATTGTAAATAAGGTCCCTTGTGATGTTGGTAGCCATTATCATAACCATCCCAGCTAAAGTTGCAACAGACGCTGCAAAAACGCTTGCAGCAAACAAGGATGTGAGTGGAATGCCTCCGGCACTTATGCTTGCATAGACTGGTGCTGAATCTCCATACATAGGGTAATATGCATTAGTCATGAAGACATCGCCCCAAACAGTTCTGGCAGCAAATCCAACTACACCAATCCAAAGAGGTGTTAAACCGCCCACAATAAGTATCAGCAACATCACCCAATATTCTCGCTTAGTGATTTTTCGGGTGCCCAAGAAACGGGCTATGTTATGTGGAAAACCTGTTGCCATAAAGAGAAACATGAACACTGCAGCCGTAACACCGACATAGTCTACGCCTGGAAAAGCCAAGCCTTCAAGCGAAGATAAAGGCAAGGTATAATCTTTTAACGGAATTTGAGTGTATGTTGGGAAAGCATCCGGCGTTATTGGTGGTGCGGTGTATGTTTGCATTCCGATGACTTTTAAAATATTCGTTGGACCGCCTGCCCAGATGAGGGCTATTATGCCAAATGTCCAGCCAATAATTGTTAACAAAATGCCTTGGAAACATGAAACCCATTGGGTGCCCGTATATCCTCCTACAATCAAGTACACGAGCACCAAAATTGCTGTTGCTAGCAGGCTTCCATAGAAGTGTGTATTAGTTGTTATCGTCCAGACGGTTGCCATGGCTTTGTACTGCCCCACAGAGTAAACTATAAGGAGAACAATCATGGCCAAGCCAGCCAAAGCCTGCACCATTCGGCTTTCAAACCTTAACCTTAGCATTTCTGGCACGGTTCGGGCTCCAAATGCAACGTACCTGCGCATTCTGTAACCAATGACTAGACATAATGCCATGCCCATAATGCACATTGTTCCGATGAGCCAGCTGCCTGACCAGCTATAAGCATATCCCAAACCAGCATTTCCAAAGATCGCCCAACCGCTCAAATAGGACGCAACCAAAGCGAAACCAGTTACAAGAGGCCCAATATCCCTACGGCCCACCAGCCATTCTTCGAAACTCTTAGCCCTCTTTCTCATAAAAAAGCCCAAGAGAATGCTTACGGTTAGGAATGCAGTTATGGCGGCGATAACACCAACCACTATTTCTGATTCTGATTCAGGTATCGGAGGAGCCATTTACTCTTCCTCCCAATAATAATGGGTCTTTATGAAAACTGCTAGAATGCCAAAAATTATTGCAAGCAACGCATGACCCCAATAAGCGTACCAGCCACCGAATAAATATGCAATGACTGGAACTAAAATAATGCAGACAACCATGATTATTAATAAACAGTGAATTTTGTTCATCGCAGTCGCCCTTCAAAGCGTCATACTTTAACTACTTAACTCTTTAAAATAATAATCCTTGTTTGCTCAATTCTTATTGGTAGATTCGAGATGAGAGTTAACATTGTGCGAATGTTTAGATGACCCATGAAACTGGAAAACCTTTTTAACAAAACAATCGACTAAATAGTTCTCTGCTTAAAAAAGGTGAATGATTTGGTGGAAGTTAGGAAGATTGCGGTTCTGGGTGCAGGCTTAATGGGACACGGAATCGCCCAAGTTGCTGCCCAAGTTGGGAAATATGAAGTCAGTGTCCGAGATGTGGAGCAAAGATTCCTTGACGGAGGCATGGGGATGATGCGTGAAAGCCTTCAGCGATTCCTCAGTAAGGGAAAGATAACTGAGGCTGAAATGAATGAAACTTTAGCGAGAATTCATCCAACACTTGACCTTAAAGAGGCTGTTTCTAACGCTGACTTGATAATTGAGGCTGTACCCGAAAACGTCGATTTGAAGAAAGCGATCTACCGCGAGGTAGACGGTTTGGCACCTGCACACGCTATAATTGCCTCCAACACATCCTCCATTAGCATCACGGAACTCGCTTCAGCGACCAACAGACCAGAAAAGGTTTGTGGAATGCACTTCTTTAACCCACCGCAGCTGATGAAGCTCGTTGAAGTCATTAAAGGAGCAAAAACTTCAGATGAAACCCTACAAACAGTTTTAGACGTATCGCATAAAATGGGCAAGGAAACGGTTCTTGTGAAAAAGGATTGTCCCGGTTTTATTGTGAACCGCATACTTATTCCAGCATTAAACGAGGCAGCAGCTTTATACTGGGAGGGCATCGCCGACAGAGAAGACATAGACAAGGCCATAAAGCTTGGATTGAACTGGCCTATGGGACCACTTATGCTTATAGACTATATTGGAGCAGACACAACGTTGGCGATTGCAGAGGTTCTGATGAGGGAGGTAGACCCGAAGTTTCATCCATCTCCAGGGCTGAAGCAGATGGTTAAAGCGCGGCTTCTTGGAAGAAAAACTGGGAAGGGATTCTACGATTGGACGCAAAAATAGGAGGAAAAGCGAAAATGGAGTTTAAATACATAATTTACGAGAAAAGTGAAGGAATAGCCACAATCACGCTGAACCGTCCAGAAGCGTTAAACGCCTTCAACAAAGAAGTCGTAGATGAAGTTTTGCATGCTTTAGAAGATGTTAAAAGCGATGGAAACGTACGCGTAATCGTATTAACAGGAGCTGGCGAGAAGGCATTTTCTGCTGGTGCGGACATAAAAGCCATGAAAGGAATGAACGCTCTAAAAGCAAGAGAACTTTCACTCATGGGTGAAAAGCTCTGCAACGCCGTAGAGAACTTGGAGAAACCCGTCATAGCCGCCATAAACGGTTATGCCTTAGGCGGCGGTTTAGAAGTAGTCATGGCATGCGACATACGCATAGCCTCGGAAAACGCACGCATGGGACAAACAGAAATCAACATCGGGTTAATTCCAGGATGGGGTGGAACCCAAAGACTTACACGCTTAATAGGAAAAACAAAGGCGAAAGAGCTTGTTTTCACTGGAAAAATGATTGACGCAAAGACTGCAGAGCAACTAGGCTTAGTGAACATGGTTGTTCCGGCAGACAAGTTTAGAGAAAACGTGCGACAATTCGCTGCAGAACTGGCATCTAAAGCTCCAGTAGCCCTTAAAGTGGCTAAAGCCTTAATCAATAAAGGTGCAGACATGAGTTTGGATGCTGCAATATCCCTAGAACGTGAAGGCTTCGGCGTTGTTGCCTCTACAGAGGACCTGCAAGAAGGTGTTTCAGCCTTCATGGAAAAGCGAAAACCAATGTTTAAAGGCAAATAAGCAAAAGCATTAATTCCGCGCTTCTTAAAACTTTCATTGTATAGAATAAACCCTCTCATCTAAATTCTTAGCGAACGACTCTAAAATTACTTATAAAAGAATAGAGCTGGGAAAACTCAATAATCGCCTAGTTCTTTTTTGAATGCTTCACACAGGTTTCTTCCCCAATTATCGATAGCTTCCAACTTTCCAAGGAAGAACCTGAGCACTGGTGGTTCATATACAAATTTTAACCCTTTTATTAAATCTCTGTGGTTATATAACCAATTTATTCTGTCAATTGCGTATTCAATGTGTGATATTGTATAAACTCTTCTTGGGAGTGCAATTCTTGTGAGTTCCAAATCCGCAAAGACCTCATTTCCTTCTTTATCTCTTTCCATTGAAATGGTTCCTCTTTCCATGCCCCTAATCCCTGACGCTATGTAAAGCGCAGCGGTCAGAGCTCCTGCTGGATACTGTGATTGAGGAATATGGGGCAAAAACTTCATCGCATCCAAATGACAAGCTAATCCACCTGGCGGTGTAACCACCGGAATCCCGGTTTCAACAAGCCTCTTAACAAAATACTTTATCTGCTCTATCGCGCAACCAGCAAGATCAGGATCAACCATTTCTCGCATCCCAACAGCCATAGCAGCAACTTCTCTCTGGGACATGCCACCATATGTAAAGAAGCCCTCATACACTGGAAGCCAAGGTTGTATCTTTTCAAATAGTTCTTTGTTGTTTGTCGCTATACAACCGCCTCTAACGCATGTGTTTTTCCTTCCACTCATATAAAACAGGTCCGCCAGACTACACATTTCTTTAACTATTTCTGCCACAGTCTTGTTTTCATACCCTTTTTCTCGCTGTCTTATAAGATAGGCGTTTTCACAAATTAGACTTCCATCCAATACCAAAGGAATCTGGTATTCGTTGCAAATCTGCTTGATCTCTTTCAAATTTTTCATGGAAAAAGGCTGTCCACCGAGCAAGTTAGTTGTCGCCTCCATACGAACAAAGGGTATCTTTTCTTTACCATATTTTTTAATAGTATCTTTCAACTTTTGCGGATCCATATTACCCTTGAAGGGAAAAGTGTTTTCTGTCTTTAGTGCTTCATCAGTGTAAATTTCTAAGCATTCCGCGCCCCCAGTCAGTTCAATATGCACTTTAGTGGTAGTAAAATGATAGTTTGTAGGAACCACGTCACCTGCTTTAGCGAATACTTTCGATATTAGGTGTTCTGCTGCCCTTCCTTGGTGAACATTCATTACGTATTTATACCCTAAAACATCTCTTACTGCATCAGCAAACTCATAAAAAGTCATACTACCAGCATAAGCATCGTCGACTTTCATCATGGCAGCGAATTGGTTGTCACTCATGGCATTTGTGCCGCTGTCAGTAAGCATATCAAGAAACATGTCCTTGGTTTTAAGCTGGAATGTATTGTAACCAGCCTCTTCTATAGCCTTAAGCCGATGTTCCACTGGTGGCAACCAAATTTTTTGCACCATCCGCGCTTTATGCATCTCAATGGGTATTTCTTTACCAGAAGACAATTTTATGGACATTACACAAACCCCATGAATGTTGCTGTTATCGGATACGCGTTTTAATATTTCTTTCGGTCATAGCTCACTTTATTGAATATTGTTTCGATTTTTGACCAAAACTTATATGTGAAGGACTAGAGATGAAAGTTTTCTCCAAGATTGGGAGAGAAGTTTATTGCCTGATTCACATGTGCTGTTAAAAGACAGCCCTGGAAAACATGTGCTTCTACTTGGTAATGAAGCCATCGCTAGGGGAATTTTAGAAGCTGGCATAAGCGTAGTTACAACATATCCAGGTACACCAGCATCTGAAATAGGTGACTCTATCTCGGCAATCGCAGCTGAAGCTGGTTTATACATGGAATATTCCACCAATGAAATTGTCGCTGTGGAGGTCGCCGCTGGAGCTGCAAACTGTGGAATCAGAGCCCTAACGGCTATGAAGCACGTTGGGTTAAATGTGGCTTCGGATTTGGTTATGACATTGGCTTATGCTGGTGTAAGAGGCGGCTTTGTTATAGTTACTGCGGATGACCCAGAATGCTATAGTTCACAAAACGAGCAAGACAACCGCTTTTATGCTTTACTTTCAAATCTGCCATGCCTAGAACCTTCCAATTCTCAAGAAGCAAAAGACATGACAATTTCAGCGATTGAAATCTCTGAAAAACTAGAATTACCAGTACTGTTAAGAACTACAACGCGTATAGGCCACACTCGCGGACCAGTAGCATATAGCAGACTTACAAAACCAAATTTGAAGGGCAAGTTCATCAGAGACGTAAAACGTTTAGTAATGATTCCAGCGAACTCCAGACCAAAGCACCCCGTGCTTTTGAAAAGTTTGGAGAAGGCTAAAGAAATCAGCGAAAAATCACCCTACAACAGGGTTATGCATGAAGGGAAAAACAAAGAGTTCGGTGTAATTTCCTCGAGTTCAGCTTATAACTACACAGTTGAAGCAGCAGATTTGTTAGGCTTAGATGTTAGCATTCTGAAGCTTGGCATGACGCATCCGCTTCCGGAAAAAATGATTGGGAAATTTCTGAAAAGACATGAAAAAATCATTATTGTTGAAGAACTCGAACCTTACTTGGAAATGCAGATCAAAGCCATAGCCAAGGATTATGCGCCGAACGTTAAAATATATGGAAAAATGAATAAGCCATATTTCCCAAGGGAAGGCGAGCTTTCAACCCGCACGGTTGCAACAGGTTTAGCCAAGATAACTAGTAAAAAATTGCCAATAAACTTCAGAAAGATTGATGAAAGATACGCTGAGATTGCCAAGGATTTGCCGCCGAGACCACCAATATTGTGTGCTGGATGCCCACATAGAGCATCCTTCTATGTTATAAAAAAAGTTGCAGGCGAAAAAGCGGTCTTTCCAACCGATATAGGTTGTTATGCTCTAGGAATTGCTCCGCCGTTAAATGTTGGCGACATAATGATATGCATGGGCGCGAGCATAGGCACTGCCCAAGGAATAGGCAAGGTAACAAGCGCAGACACCATCGCAATAATTGGAGACTCAACATTTTTCCACGCAGGAATCCCTGGACTTATAAATGCTGTTTATAACAATCACAAAATCATTGTAGCCGTTTTAGATAATCTCACAACAGCGATGACTGGACATCAACCACATCCAGGAACCGGTATAACTGGCATGCATAACCCAACAGAGAAAATACTCATTGAAAACGTTGCTGAAGGGTGCGGTGTAAAATATGTCAAGGTGGTTGACCCCTTCAAAATTAAAGAAGCCGAAGCAACTTTAAAGGAGGCTCTGCAATACCCCGGACCTTCGGTCATAGTTTTTCGGGCGCCATGCGCCTTAATGGTGGTTAGAGAGAGAAGACGTAAAGGCGCAGAAATAGTGGCTTGCAAGATTACCAACAAATGCATAAATTGCATGGCTTGCATTAAGCTGTTGGGTTGTCCAGCCTTAATCGTTGAAGAGGGAACAGTTAGCATTAACGAAACCCTTTGCGTAGCATGTGGATTATGCGCTTCAGTCTGCCCTTACGACGCCATAGAATGTCCTGAAGAGGATTAGAGGAGAGATTGGGCTATGGAAGAAATCAATATCGTTTTGGCTGGTGTTGGTGGACAAGGCATACTTTTGGCAGCAGAAATTTTAGGCACAGCCGCCCTCAAAGAGGGATTAAATGTTCGAGTGAGCGAAATCCATGGAATGGCTCAACGTGGTGGAGCAGTAATTTCCAACGTGAGAATCGGAGAAAAAGTTTTAGCACCAACGGCTTTGGAAGGAAAAGCAGATATGCTCTTAGGATTTGAACCATTAGAAACCTTGAGGAATCTGAAATTCGCTTCAGAAAAGACTCTTATTTTGATGAATAATGAGGCTATTCCTCCACCAGGATTAACAACCAAAATGATGAACTATCCAAGCCTAGGGGAAATAACTGAAAAAATCCGTGCTTTTACGAAGAATGTTGTTGTTCTGGAGGCGGCAAAATTGGCTGAGGAAGCTGGAAGCATCCTAACTCGGAACATTGTTTTGATAGGTGGCTTAGTAGCCACTGGAAAAGTACCCGTCAAAATTGAGAGCTTAAAGGAAGCTATACGGGAGCTTGTTCCAGCGAGGTATTTGGACATGAACATGAAAGCGTTTGAGCTTGGCTACAAGTATGTTCAAAAGAAAACTAAACTTGCTTTTTAGCCGTTGGATTTTCCTTTTCATTGTTTAAAATTGCTGCTAGCAAGCTTTTGAATATCTTCATGTCGGAAACGTTCACTATTGGAATTTGTAGACTCTTGTCAACCTCAAATATCCTTTCATACTTTGGAAACTCTGCATAGCACACATGACTTATTGGAAACTCCTTGTTTTTCATTTCATGTTCAAAGGACTTCTCATAAACTTCCAAGCATAATATGTAGCCGTCCACCCAGTAAAGCCTATTCACTCCATAAGTTGCGGCACACCAAGCAATGTCACTAACTGAACGCTTATCCAAGCCTAAAATGCTAATTTTTCTGGTTGGAGCGATTTCCACTTCCATGCTTTTTCACCCTTTGAAAGGAGTGTTCAACACTTCTTTAACCTTATTGCTTATTTTTGGTCCAAGTCCATAAACCGTTTTAGACCAATTGTCAACGTTTATTAGGGCATTCAATGGAGTTTGATAAGATTTAAGGATTGCTACGGCTTTTTCTCTTCCGACATTTGGTAGACTAGCTAAAAAGAATATTTGAGCATCAGATACGGTTTCAACCTTCTTAATTGGATGAACTATCGGAACTCTTTTTTCCACTATTTGTTCTTGACGGGCGGCTATGTAAAGGAAATCGATTGTTTCCTTGTATGATGTTGTGTTTATCATTGCTATCCCGTTTTTCGCTAGGTTGAACATTGCTCCCCAAACTGATGCTGGCTGAATTCTGCTGAACTTGTAGATTATCGGCAGATAACCCTCTAAAAGAATTAACGCTTTTGGATAGACCTCTTTCAGCTTAAACAGTTGCTCGAAGAGGTAGCGACGTGTGAGCGTGTAGACAAAGTCTTGGACGGTTTTTCTCTCTACAGCACACTCGTCGGATAAAACGTAGTCGCCTTTTTCTAATGCTTCAATTTTGACGTTAACACCATGTTCCCTAAGCCCTTTAACGATTTTTGCGGCTGTGTTTGCTTCACGACTATCAACGATAATTGTTGGCTCTTGCTCATCGCCTTTCTTTTCCTTTAAATACGGGAGTAAGGTTTCGGTTCCAGACATACCCTCAACTCTATATACTATGCGATTGTAACATGAGAAAATACTTGCTTCCTTACTGATAAAACTTGAGCATAACACAAATTTCAAAAATGTGTTGATTTTATCTCAAACAAATTTGTTTTCCTTGGCTAAAGTAATTTTCGTATATGAAATTAAACGTCTATCTTTTTCCATTTCTTCACCACACTTAGGACACTTCTTGAGTTCACTTCCACTCATGACTATTCCTTCCTTTCAGTATTCTGATTAGCTCCTTTGGTTCTGCTATAACTTTTTCGCATTTTCTTCTATTAGAAGTCAAGCCATCCTTTCTTTTTTCTCTTTTTGCCAGCGTCCTTTCGCTTCTTTCTCCAAGTGCCGCATTTCGTTCTTTCTCATTCCTTTTCCCATTTTCCTTTCTTTACTTTAGGAGCCGGCATTCATAATCACCTAGAAAACCCAGTCACCACTCTTCTTTCTCTTTCGTTTCTTTTTATGCTCTTGCTTTGGCATATTTTTTATTTCTCGGTTTATTTGTTTCTCATTAAGTTCTTTGGATAAAGCAGTAACATATTGACGCTTAGATGGACCCAATCTAGTTTTGCTAAAGAACCCTTCCGATACTCTGCCCTTCACTCTGATTCTGTGATTTTTTGCGAGACACCTAAGTTCACGTAAACTCAACCTTTGCAAAAGCTTCTTGGTTTTCTCTTCTGATGTTTCGGGCAAACCAAGCTTCTTCCTAACCTGCTTTAGTGAAAGCGTTCTCATTGACCTGTTGCATGCAGAGCAGAGCAAAATAGCGTTCCTTAAAGTCAATTTTCCGCCCCTTGAATGAGCAATGTCATGACCAATTTCAAAATTGAAAGGGTCAACCTTCACTCCGCAAACACGACATTTGCCCTTGTCTCTCTGATAGACCATTTTCTTCAGGGCTTTTCTCGGTGTGGGTCTTCTTTCTTCCTCATCCCACAACAAGTTCTTTCCCAGTTAGACCTCTCAGTTAGACCTTAAATAGATTGCTGTTGTCTTCCATGATTGTCAACCATGTCTTTGATTTTCGGTTTAGATTTTGACCCTTCAGTAGCCAGCAAGTTTGCAAGCTCATTTTTCAACACTCCGTCCACATTGTTTAATTCGGGATTCTAGCGTCTACATTTCCGAACGTTCATTTTCCACCATCCATCTCATTCAACATAAACCCTAACAAAAACATATTTGGCTCCAAATAGACGGGCCTACCGCAATTGCACGCACACACAGAGCATAACATACACTAAACTACTAAAAATATCTGATAAAAGCATAAAAAGGGGAAAAGAAGCTATGGTCCCTTTTTCGTGATTTCTTTGACAACGCCAGCGGCTACTGTTGTGCCCATGTCTCTAATTGCGAATCTTCCGAGCTCCGGAAATTCTGTGTAGGGTTCAATCGCTATTGGATGTAGAGGCTCCAGCCTTACTATGGCGCTGTCTCCGGTTTTCAGGAACGTTGGCTTTTCTTCCACAACTTGTCCTGAACGCGGGTCAATTTTCTTTAGTAGCTCAGTGAATCTGCATGCGACTTGTCCAGTATGATAGTGAACCACAGGCGTGTATCCCGCTGCTATGGCTGTTGGGTGATAGATGACGATTATTTGTCCAATGAATTCTTTGGCTACTGTTGGTGGGTTAGTAGCGTGTCCACAAACGTCTCCACGACGTACGTCTGTCCTTGCTATGCCCCTAACGTTAAATCCTACGTTATCGCCCGGTTCAGCCCTCGGCATTCTTGTATGGTGCATCTCTAGTGATTTTACTTCAGCCTTCTTGTTAGCTGGCATAAATATGATTTCATCTCCCTCTTTGAGTACTCCGGTTTCAACTCTGCCTACAGGAACCGTGCCCACACCTGTGATGCTGTAAACGTCTTGAACTGGAAGGCGTAAAGGCTTCTTCAGTGGTTTAGGAGGCATCTCAAACGTGTCTAAAGCTTCAATCAACGTTGGTCCTTTGTACCAGGGCATTTTATCGCTTAGCTTCACAAGGTTGTCGCCTGTCCATCCTGAAGTGGGCACAAAAGGTATTTTCTCTACCTTGAAGCCAACCATCTTAAGCATCCTTGAAACTTCATTCTTGACTTCATTGTATCGCTCTTCACTCCAGTTAACTGATACGTCATCCATCTTGTTAACAGCCACAACCATCTGGTTAACGCCTAAGGTGAAAGCTAAGAAGGCGTGCTCCCTTGTTTGACCGCCTGGACCTATGCCTGCTTCGAATTCTCCTCTTTTGGCTGAAACGAAAAGTATGGCGCCGTCACCTTGGCTTGCTCCCGTAATCATGTTTTTAACGAAGTCCCTGTGTCCTGGCGCATCTATAACTGTGAAATAGTACTTTTTCGTTTCAAACTTTAGGAATCGAAGGTCGATTGTTAATCCTCTTTCCCGCTCCTCTTTAAGGTTGTCGAGAACCCATGCGAACTTGAACGTTTCTTTTCCTAGTTTTCTAGCTTCTTCCTCGAAAGCTTTTATGGTTCTGTCATCAATCGCTCCAGCTAGGTATAGCATGTGTCCTGTTGTTGTTGATTTTCCATGGTCGACGTGTCCAATTATTATTAGGTTTAAGTGTGGTCTTTCAGGTTTACTCATTTCTTCTCCTCCTTAATTTTCAAATTTCCTTTAATTTTAGTGAATTCGTTTACACAACTATTCATTCAATTATAAATGGATTTTGGTGTGTTTTGATTATGGTAAGTTATTCTGTTGATTCCGTTTTATTGTTGAAGAACATTTTCTTTATCGCTAGAAAAAATCAGAGCAACAATTAGAATGGTGAAAACTTTGGAAACAAATATTAGAGCTGATTTTGGAATTATTGTTTGGACGCGTCTAGGTTATGCCAACAAACTTGCCTGCTGAAGCAAAACACAAGTGGGCTGAGGTTTCAGCAGCAAAAAATCCAAGAAAGAAACTTCAACTCCTACAAGAGTTTTTGAGCCTCGTTCCGAAGCATAAAGGTACAGCTAAACTTTGTGTCCAAGTTAAAAAGCAAATGGCAACTTTACGGAGAGAAATTGAGGAAAAGAAACGTAAAAAGGCTGGGAAAGGCGGACCAAAATTTTTCATAGAGAAGGAAGGAGCAGCCCAAGTGGCGCTTGTAGGCTTGACGAACGTTGGAAAAAGTAGCCTACTTGAAGCCACCACAAATGCAAAGGTTGAGATTTCGCCTAGCCCCTACACCACAAAAGAGCCAGTGCCAAGTATGCTTGCTTATGAGGATGTACAGTTCCAGATTGTGGAAGCCCCAGCGTTAATGAAAGGCTCTGCTGACGGTAAAGCATGGGGTCCCCAGACCCTTGCTTTAGCCCGAAATGCTGACAGTTTAATCTTGATGGTGGATTTAACGCAAGACCCTGTTGGACAATTATCCTTAATTTTGGATGAGATGAAGAAAGCCCGAATATTTGTTAGTAAACCTATGGCACGCGTTGAGATTGAAAGAAAGTTTCTGGGTGCTGGCTTAAGAATAATTTTGATTGGTAGGCTTGTTGACTGCACTTTTAGAGATGTTGAAGAACTTCTCAAGAGCTACCGTTTCATGGATGCTGTTGTTAAGATTTATGGAGAAGCCACGCTTGACGAAGTTGAAGATGCGATTTTTGAAAGCACTGCGTATAAGCCTGCGGTGATAGTTGCAAACAAAATAGATTGGGAGGGTTCTGAAGAGAATTTAAAGCTGTTAGAGACCTACGTTGGCAACAAACTGCCCATAGCTGCAGTTTCGTGTGAAAAAGGGTATGGCCTAGAAAAGCTCGGCGAAGTTCTATTCAAGACATTAAACATAATCCGCGTCTACACCAAAGAACCGAAGGAGAAAGAATTTTCTAAAAGACCATTCATCCTAAAGAAAGGTGCAACAGTCTACGACCTAGCCAAAAACATTCACAGTGATTTCAGCGAAAACTTTTCCTTTGCAAAGGTCTGGTCTAAACGTCTTGTTTTCAGTCCACAAAAAGTTGGTTCCACATTTGTTCTTGAAGATGGAGATGTTGTCGAGATTCATGTGAAGTAATTTTATTGAAGGTAGCTGCTATCTTGATGCTTGGGCTATTCTTTCTTTTTCGTGGCGTTTTGAAACCGCGTAGCTTTTCATGTCATGGTTTGCAGCTAGGATTAGCTCTTCTGCTAGGCATTCCGCTATTGAGCGAGGCTTATGTACTGAAGCTTGTCTTGCTCCTTCACAGATGTGCCTTAAAGCGAGGTCAACTCTTCTTTGCGGAGAGACGTCTACAGACAAGTGGTAAACTATGCCTCCGTAGCTAAGTCTCGTTGTGTCTTCGCACTGTGCAGAATTCTCCACAGCCCTAACAAGCACTTCTATCGGGTTTCTGCCAGTACGTAAATGGATTATTTCGAGGGCATGTTTCATAATGTTTATGGCTTTAGCCTTTTTCCCAGCGTTTTTCCCTGGTCGCATAAGATTGTTTATAAGTCGTTCCACGATGTTTACATTTGCTTTACGAAAGCGTTTGTGTTCATGACGCCCCATGCTGTGCAGAACTGCAACAGGCTTTAAGGATATGTATCTCTTTAAGCCTAAGTCTTGCACTTCGATGTCGTTGAAACTCCATTTCTCTAAAAGCTTTACTTCAGTTTCTTGTTTCTGACTCAAAATTCTCACCGCATCGGTTTCTGTTTTCTTCCAAGCACAAGCTCCTTTAAGGATACGCCGTTAATCATTATGACCTTCCATCTCACACCTGGAATGTCGCCCATGGCTCTTCCACGTGAACCACCTATACCTTCAACTATCACCTCATCATGTTCGTCAACAACGTTTAAAGCTCCGTCCCCGGGCAGAAAAGCAGTAATAAGCCTACCGTTTTTTATCAGTTGAGTTCTCACACATTTCCTTATGGCGCTGTTGGGTTGCTTGCTTTCTACACCTACTTTTTCGAGGACTATGCCGCGGCCCATGGGTGCTCCTTCAAGAGGATCTGCTTTTACATCTAGCCTTAACATTCGCCGTTTATAGTATATGTCACTCCATCTGAACTTTTTCCGTTTTGCCAGTAGTTTTCTTGCGGCGAATTCGCCCTTTGGAGATTTCGAACCCATGGTTTTGTTTTCCTCTCGCTACGTCTAATCGTATCTCTAATATTTAAACTGTAACATGAAAGTTTTTCCAAAAAGTTTTAGTCCTCACCTTAACAATGTTGTAACGCTAACCCTTAATCTCAAGGGGTAATTAGCAATGAATAGTTGGCAATTACTGAAACTTGAAACCTATAATGCTTTTATGAATATGGCTATTGACGAGGCTATTTTAAGAGCAAGGATTGAAAATCTTGTCCCTAACACCTTGAGGTTTTATTGTTGGAAGCCGTCGACTGTTTCCATTGGAAGATTTCAAAACATCGAAAACGAAGTTCATTTAGACAACTGCAAAAAGTACGGTGTGTATGTTGTTAGACGGATAACAGGAGGCGGCACAGTTTACCACGATGCTGAAGGCGAAATCACCTACAGCGTAGTCGTCAGCAAGAAAGACTTGGAAACCGAAGACATAACAGCTGTTTATGCGAAAATATACAGTGGACTAACTGAAGCGGGCAAAATTTTGGGGATAAACGTAGATTTCAACGAAGGCAACACAAAAACTTGTCCAAACTTAACGGTTAATGGCAAGAAAATTTCTGGAAGTGCACAATCCCATAAGCGAGGAGTTGTTTTACAACATGGCACACTTCTAGTAGACGTGGACTTAGAGAAAATGTTCACTTTCTTGCGTGTTCCATGGGCTAAAACATGCATGGAAGTCGTAAATGTTGCGAAACGGAAAATCACCTCAATAAAGAAAGAGCTGGAAAGAGATGTTTCAATAGAGGAGGTAAACCAAGCTCTAACCGAAGGTTTTCAAAAAGCCTTAAACGTCAAACTTGTGGATGGTGAATTAACACTTTATGAACGTGAGCTTGCAGAAAAACTTTGTAAAGAAAAGTACGCTACTGACGACTGGAATTTTTATGGTAGAACCAGTGTGGTATAAAGTTCAGTAGCCTAATGCTTTTCGATTCTCCATTTTACACCTTGAGGTGTATCCTCAATTATTATGCCCATGGCTTTGAGCTGTTCTCTGATTCTGTCGGCTGTCTTCCAGTCTTTAGCTTTTCTGGCTTCTTCCCTTTTACGAATAAGCTCTTCAGCCTCTTTGGATAATTTCTCTTCCTTCTTAACTTCGCCGATTACGCCGAGAACCTTGTCGAACCTCATCATTAACTTGTAGACCTCTTCAGCCTCTTCCTTGCTGAATACATTGTCATCCATGAGTTTGTTCACTTCTCTAACAAAGTCAAATAAGGGGGCTAACGCGACACTTATGTTTAGGTCGTCATCCATAGCCTCTTCAAAACGCCTCTGCACACTACTCATTAACGTCTTTATTTTTTCTCTGCATCCTCTTCCATCAGCATCTATTAGCCTATGCATGAAGTTTATTAGGCGGTCAACAGCGCTCTTCGCAGCTTCCAATCCTTCAAAAGTGAAGTTTAATTGCTGCCTGTAATGGGTTGACATAAGCAAGTAGCGTATAGCCTTCGGGTCATAACCTTTACCAAGCAAGTCTCTTAAAGTGTAAAAGTTGCCCAATCTCTTAGCCATTTTTCTTCCTTCGACAAGTAAATGCTCATTGTGAAGCCAATAGTTGACGAATTTTTTACCCGTTGCTGCTTCGCTTTGGGCAATTTCGTTTTCATGATGCGGAAAAAGGTTGTCCACACCACCACAGTGAATATCCAGTGTTTCGCCCAAATATTTCATCGCCATTGCTGAGCACTCAATGTGCCACCCGGGCCTTCCTTTGCCAAGCTCCGTTTCCCAGAAAACATCACCGTCTTCTTCATCCCATGCTTTCCAGAGGGCAAAATCACGTGCCTCTTCTTTCCCGTATTCATCGACTTTCACTCTTGCGCCTGATTTAAGCTCTTCGACTTTAATTTTTGAAAGCTTCCCGTAATCTTTGAATTTCGAGATATCATAGTAGATTGAGCCATCTTCGCCTCTGTAAGCGTAACCCTTCTCCATCAGCTTTTTTATTAAAGCGACCATCTCGGGGATGTGCTCTGTTGCCTTGGGATAACGTTCTGCCCTTTCAATGTTTAGTGTTTTTATGTCTTCAAAAAAAGCCTTTATGTAGTGTTCTGTGTACTCTTTAAGTGGTATTCCTTGTCTTCTAGACGCTACAATTGTTCTGTCATCCACATCTGTTAGGTTCATGACTTGAGTTACATTAAAACCGCGATATTCAAGCCATCTTCTCAACAGGTCTTCGAAAATGAAGGCTCGGAAGTTTCCTATGTGAGCGAAATCATAAACCGTAGGTCCACATGTGTACATTTTAACTTTGCCTTTCTCTGAAGGAATGAACTTCTCCTTTTTACGCGTCAACGTGTTGAAGAAGCGTAGATTTTCGGTTGAGGTTTCCATGGCGTACTCTCCTAAGAAATAGCGGATAAACGATACTTAAGGATTTTACGCTAGCGAATTAATCGTATTTTTTCAGTTTTATCATTTCTCTGAAGCTTTTCAGGTCTTGGGCTACGAGTTTTAAAAAGTAGAGTTCTTCCATTGTTTTTTCAAATTTTGCGAATTCTTCCCGGATTTTCTGCAGAGAATGTTCATTTTGACCCATTTGTTCTCACTTTCTTTTGGTGCTTCGAGTGGAGGGTTTTCATTGTTTTTTGGCTAACCACGCAGCCATTCCGTCATCGAGGAGAAAGGAGAAGGCTTCGAAAACGGAAAACAATTCTTGGCTGCTTGTGGTTTAGCCTTCAACCTCAGCCCTCCAATACTGCATCGTAAGACTTAATATATAAGCTCCTATAAAAACATTACTGAATAACACGAACATGCAAACGTTAAAATAAAAAGCCTACCCGATAGCCAAAATGCCTTCCAAAATTTTCTCTTCACGAACGTCCAACTGTTTAGAAAGCCAAGATTTCAAAAGTGACTCCTGTTTGGGAATCTCACCACTGTAGGTTATGACTTGATTGTTCTTTAAAGCATCCACCTGAAACGTTTTCTCATCTTCTTTATACAAGAAAGACAGTGTTTGAGCTTGATAAGCTAGAGTTTGAAAGTCTTTCCATTGTTTACAACGCAGAATCACTGGCGGACCTTGTGCCACTCTGATTGGTTGAGTCCTTTGTTCTTGCACTGGTTGTGCTGGTATTGCGGGGGCTTCAGGTGAAGTTGAGAGATACGTGATTAGGTTCGCTATTTCATTCTGTAACGTGGTAAGTCTTTCTTCCACCTTCTCTATTTTCCCACTTAACTCGCCAGCATCACCCAACCTTTCAGTTATACCGCCTAACTCGTTTATCAGCCGGTCTAAATCCTTTTCATGCTCCTTCAAAACGTTTATTATGAAGTCTAAAGCTTCTAAAGCCTCGTCCTTGGATGGAGCTTTCTTAGACATAGCTTTTTTCCCTTTCCTTTAGTTATTGAATGGCATTCTTTGTAAATAAAGGTAGCGAATCCTCAAAATGTATCCATATGCAGAGGCATCCGTACGTATTGAAAATTAAAACTTGTATGGGAGAGTTAAAATATCTGGTTTCTAAATAAATAAAATGTTCAATGGAAGGATGTATCCTTATGTATGGAACATTAAATTTCCATGAAAAAGAGGAAATCGTCAAATTCATCTCAGAAAAGAGCATCAAAATCCTTAATTTATGTCACATTCCAGAAGATGGAAGGCTAAGAACCTTAAGTTTTTCAGTAATGAATAAAAAAAGGATTAATGAAATTTTAGAGTTCGGTGAAAGAGTTGACGGTTCAAATTTATTCTCATACATTGAAACAGATAAAAGCGACATTTACATAATGCCCAAGTTTGACAGAGTCTTCACTAATCCCTTTTCAAAAGCGCCCACACTAAACGTTTTATGTGAATATTTAGACGAAAACGGAAAACCGTTAGATGCCGCTCCAAAAAATGTTTTGGCGAGGGCTGAAGAAAAATTGCGTTCTTCAACTGGTATTGTTCTAAAGGCTCTAGCTGAACTTGAGTTCTACATCATTTCCAAACGCGAAACCGAAATGCTTTTTCCAGGAGCACCAGATAAAAACTATCATGAATCTGCTCCTTTCACGAAGTTTGAGGATTTAAGAAATGAAGTTTTGGTCACGTTGGAAGCTGTTGGGATCGCTACAAAATATGGACATAGCGAAGTTGGTCGAATATTACGCAAAGACGATGTATTTATGGAACAGCACGAAGTAGAGTTTATACCGCAGAATTTAGCGGAAATGGCTGAAACAATCACAATTGCAAAATGGGTCATTCGAAACATTTGCGCAAAACATGGAGTATCCGTCTCTTTTTCCCCTAAAATAGCTCTAGAACACGTTGGAAACGGAATGCACATTCACCTGTGCGGGTTAAAAAATGGGAAAAACATAATCGCAAATCCGGATGGAACCTTAAGCATCGAAGCCCTAAAAATGATTGGCGGAATACTAAAGTTTGCACCAAGCCTCGCAGCCTTCGGAAACACAACACCAGTATCTTATCTGCGTTTTATTGCACGCAAGGAGTCTCCAATGCATATTTGTTGGGGTGCCAGAAACCGTTTAGCCCTAATACGCATACCATTATGGTGGAACTTTAGAAAAACAAGCGAAGAAGCAGATAATTGCAAGGAAACCTTTGAGTATAGAGCTCCAGATCCATTGGCAAACGCTTACTTGCTTTTTGCCGGAATAGCCGTAGCCGTAGATTATGGCTTAAAAAACCATGAAGAAGCATTGAAAATTGCCGAAGAATTACACATCGAAGGAAATGTTGCTGAAAGAAAAATGCTTAAAGTTTTGCCACTTTCTTGCAGTGGATCTGCGGAAAACCTTGAGAAGGATAGACGATTTTATGAAGCAGACGGAGTTTTCCCCAAGAAATTAATTGATAAGACCATAGAAAAGCTGAAGTTCTATAAGGATAAAAATTTATGGGAGAAATTGGCTGGCAAGCAAGACGAAATCGAAGACGTGTTAGGGCAGTACCTACATTACGGCTGATTAAGCCTGTTAAAACGTGAATGACAATAGAAAAATTTAATGACTGTTCTATTAGTCATACTCGTCCTCTAAATGAGAAATGCTTATAGCCTATCTTTAACGGTTAAAGTTTCAGAAAAGCCTAATGGGCGGGTAGATCAGCTTGGAATGATCGCCACGTTGGCATCGTGGAGGCCGCGGGTTCAAATCCCGCCCCGTCCACAAATTTCGCGTGATTTCCAATTTGCGGGATGGATCTGCTGGTTTTCATTTTAATCGAAAATTCTGAAAGTTTAATATATGCCGCTGAGAATAGTACATTAAGCCTTTTTCGGAAGGACTCGGAGAGTTGAAACTTCTGGTTTTCTCCGGAATTGTTAAAATGCCCAAGTTGAAAAGGTTGTAGGTCAATCGGTAGCCTTCACGTCAACAGTTTCTGGCGGATACACTCCATACAGCTATCAATGGTATCTTAACGGCAACCCTGTTTCAGGCGCAACATCTTCCACATGGACATTCACGCCAACCTCAAGCGGCATATACTACGTACACCTCAAAGTCACAGACGATAAAGGAAATACAGCACAATCTGAAACCGCCCGCATAGCAGTTGCAACCGTTCCAGTCGGAGGCTACTCATTCCCAATACAGGTTACCACCAAAACAGAACCAGTAATACCATACATTGCTTTGATAGCAACCCTAACAGCAATCTTCACAAAAATGAGACTAAAAACCAAAAGAAAACACTAAAAAACCATGCAATCCCACTTTCAGCACAGATTCCAGCTGCGCAAGTAGAATAACAAACCATCAGCATTTATAACATTGTTCGAGTTCATTTAGTGTTTGGAGAAAACAGACCATAGAAGTCCCTTATCGGGAGACATCTCCACTTGGGGTCAGGTGCAAATCCCAGCGACCCCACATTTTTGAGCAAGATTTAAGCAACTCCAGGGCGACTCATTTGCTGAAAGTCTGCAAGAAATTTGCTTCTTGAAAGTACTGGCAATCTTTTTGGAAGTATTTACACGCAGATTTCTAATCTTCTTTCTTGAAGCATTCAGATAAATACTGAAACAGCTCTTCGATGTTGGGTTTCAAAAGGCTGTCTCGAGACATTCGCTTAATGAGATCTACGTCACTCTCTCCTAATATTGTCAAGCGAAATTCGCCAATGAGATTTGAAGACAACGATAGGCCCTTGAGTCTGTCAAAAATAGCGTAGTAATCGCCATTTGTCAATATAACCCATCGAGCTCCCTGGTCAAGTGCATAATTGTAAGCTTGCTGAACTGCATCTGGACTATTATACAGACTTAGGTTCCAATCTTTTTTGACCTCTACAATAACCAGTACTCTATTCTTGTCCCACAAAGAGATGTCTATTCTACCTTGTCTGTATCTTATATCATGATGTTTTTCATAACCTAACGCGTGGAAAAAATCTTCCATTCAACATCACGGAAATGCGGATAGAAATCTTCTCTATCGTCAGAACCAGTGTCATGCTTGTACCTCTCATACTTGTATCCTGAAGAAACTACACCTATTCCAAAGAGACCATCATTTGTGTTGTTAACAGCCACAAAGTCTCCAATGTCTAGAGCCAAGAACTTAGTGAAAGCATCGATTCCGCTTGCCTCATTATCATAGTTCTGCTCTCTGATCAATGCTATAACTTCATCAAGGGATTTTCCGGTCAAATCATATTCATGTAACCAGCCAATTGCTATATAATCGCCATCGCGAAATTTGTTCCAAGCGTATTCTTTCTTTCCTGGAACATGTGTTGGTGAGATCGTCATGAATTTGGGCATAATCGATTCCCTTTAAGATAGTTGGTCTGACAACTTTTTAAATTTCTGTTCTGGGACACATTATGACAACTCTCCCTACAATATCCCTATTCTTTCAGCATAGCGTATTTCTTGTTTGGTGACAAACCTTTTCTGAAACCTATCAACATTAGTCTTTCTGATACATTTTTTATTGATTTTCACAATTTCTTTTTGTTTTTTAGCATATCTTGTGTGTGAGGTTCAGCTAGATTCCCATAAGCCTCACTATCCATGGCTTTCTTTTTATCGCTTCCATGATAGATCCTGCTAGTTTGCTATCTATCACATAACGTCAATAGCAACTGTGGTAAGGGCTTATTCTTTTTTCAGAAGGAAAAGCTAAGCCTTGCCATATTGCGCGACATATGTTTCTGTGGCTATGAGAGCTGTACGAGGCTTCCACTTCCCTCGGTCGTATCCCTCTATCTTTCTGAGTTTTCGAATCCCTTTATAGGTTCCGAAGGGTTTCCTTTGAAGATTCTTGATGATGCAAAATAGACGGGACTGTTCAATGCGTTGGGCCCTACAAATGCATACGTACCCCATGCTAAAGACCGCGGTTGTAACTGAAACGACTTTTGTGGTCTCGGTTTGAGTCTGGTGAAGGCAGGCCATCTCAAGACAAGAAAGAATTGTGCAGTGTCAATACTCTTCCAGAGCCTCTGACCAGTTTGAGTAAATTTCGATTGAATAAGGATCGCTCGTTTCTCGATAACACAGTTTCCTCTCCTAATCTTAGAAACAAACAATAAGTCCGCCATCTCTTTTAGAGCTGGATTCTTCCATGGTGTGCTATGATAGAATGCTACGATGGGTGACTTGTCTATGCTTCTAGCTCTCGTTGTAAATGATTGCTGTCCATAACTGATCGAAATGTTCTGGAAAAATGATGATGTACGGTGAATGAAATCCAACTCATCAGACAGTTTGGGGTAACTTAAATTCAGATGACAATTCACAAGAATCTGTCTGATCATGCTTTTTAACTGGGGACTTACGTTCATAGGCATATAATTGTCTAATATTGGGATTTAAGGTTATTATTGTTAATCAAGAACAAAACTTCATGGACAAATGACTTATTAAGGGTTCAAACGTGGGCTCTAACCTATACGACCCCACCACAGTGAATGCGCACTTTAGTAGTTCTAGCACAAAAAGGGGGTTTTGGTATAAATTACAGTCTGGGAACGGTAACTCCCGGGCTACCAACAAACCCGTATTCCAAAATTCTTTGTCAAAAATCAGCGTTATAGGTCAGATCCTTAGTTGATCATCTTCCATCGTTGCTAAGAATACACGCTAGAAGTTCCATTGCGCTGCGTTGCAAACAAAGTTCAATATTTCTTGCAAATTATCATGAAATGCTGACTGACGTCAACTACGCTTGAATGTGTGCAAGTCCTTAAGTGGATTTCTTGCCAGTTCTTCCAAGCCTTTGGATACTTCTTGAAGAGTCTATTCGTTTCCTTTTGATGGAGAGTTGCAAGTCCTTCCAGACCGACCATTTCCAAAATTTTCACATTTCTCTTTCGAAAGGATCCCTCTAACTCTTCACGTAAGTAAAAATGGCAGGGTGCAAAACTGCGCTTCTTACCTGTGTACCATCTTGTGTAAATGCCACGACCGCCATAGTAAGCCCCAGTATCGCAGATTTTTTGGTAAAGCCCATCATTTTCCATTTCTTTAGGCCAATAAATTAAAGCACAAACCAAGGTCGCTAATCTTCCAATCACAGATACAAAGATTGGAGCATTCTTCTTTGCAACTCTGAGTAACTCGTCAATTGCCTTTTCTCTTCGCTTTCCATTTACAATATGAGACAATGTCCCACCTAAACATAACACAACATCGAATGTATTGCTGTCAAACACAGAGAGATCGTCAATAGAACCTTGTAATACTTGTTTCACTCTGTCCTCAACTCCTGCCTTCTTCATTTGTTTTCTTGCAATCTCCAACAATTCAGGTGTTAGATCAAGTAAGACAACATCATATCCCAATTTTGCTAATTCAATTGCATATCTGCCAGGTCCTCCACCGGCATCCAATACTAACCCTTCAAACGGTGAATGTTTTTTGAAGAAGTGCATAGTCGTTTCAAACTCCAGCCGATGATAAGGGTCTCTAACAAGCCTTCTCCATTCTTTTACACCTATCTCAGAATAATATTTTCTTACCAATCGCTTGGTCGTAAGAAACACCTCCCTATGATATTTTCACAAGCTCACTTTTAAGTTGCATGCGTAAGTCTTTTAGGAAAAGTTTTTCGGCTTAGTCATTTATTTTGCAAGCCCAATCTTTGAAGCTATCTTGACCATCACTCAAAATCTTATTTGGGTTCATTTTTGGGTATATTTTTCTAAACAGGTAAATAATTCTGTCATAACTCCGATATTTTAAACCGATATTCGAACCTATTTACTTTTGGCGGGCCCGAGTAGGTTCAAATCCCCGTTTAAATTCTCCATGTTGAGCTTACTTATATTACGATGCTACCAGCAATAATCCTTTCCGTCACCCCGGGGTTCGAATCCCATCCCCTGCACTAAGATTAACGGTTGACGTTTAAATTTTCGGCTTTCATATTCCTTATGAATTCCTCATCGCAAATGAAAAATAGGAGTTAGCTTATTAAAAACATGGTGATACAATTGCCCATGGAGAAGTTGATGAGAGAGACTGCTCGTGCCATAGTGACCAACATAGCATGTTTGAAGGAAAAGTTCAATGTGCTCGTTATATGCGGCATTCATAACAAAACTTTGGCTGAACATATAACGCTGGAATCTTATGCGGTGGAAGCGTATCCTCACTTGTGGGTGTTTGACGAAAAGTTCTTTCTCAAACATGCAAAAATTCTTTCCGAAAACACAATCGCCACTCTTCCAGAGCACCTGCGTTCTCTCTTGGAAAATTCAAATGTAATAATATGGCTTAGTCAGTTTGACGATTTAGATAAGTTTCCAACAAATATTAGAAAAGCAATAGTTTCTTTTTGGGATTATGTTTACGAGACTATACGGGCTAAACCTCGTTTGTCTATAAATTTGCTCTCCGCTAGATGCGTAGAAGACATGGGCATAGACTATGAACAGTATCTTAAATCATTCATCAAAGCTGCTAATGTTGATTATAGCAAGCTTCGAAGAGTTGGGAACGCATTTGCCTCTAAGCTTGATAGAAAGAAACTAGTTCATGTTTATGACGCGAAAGGCACTGATTTGACCTTCAGCATTGATAAACGATATATTGGAGTAGAAGTCGGGACCTTAGAAGACTGTTTTTCGAGCGGAAAAGAATGCGAAATAGAGGTTCCAGGAGGAGAAGTTTATGTGGCTCCCATAGAAACTTCAGCAAACGGTGTACTTGCTGTGGAAGAGTTCAGAGACTTTAAAATTAAAAACCTTAAGCTTTATTTTAGCGAGGGAAAAATCGTTAGTTTCAAAGCTGAAAAAGGAAGTGATGTGTTTGGAAATTTGTTGGATAAGGCTGAAGGCGATAAGGATAGGATAGCTGAATTTGGTATTGGAATAAATTATGGCATGAAGCTTACGGGTTATAGAATATACGATGAAAAAGCCCTTGGCACAGCCCACATAGCCATAGGCAACAATGTTCACCTTGGTGGAGTAAACAAAGCGTCGATACACTGGGATTTTGTCCTGCATAGTCCCTACATAGAAGTTGACGATGTACTTCTAATGAAAAAGGGGAAACTTATTTGTAAGTAGATGCAAGGCACTCGCTAGAATTACAATATTCCGAGAATTTAAATCGAGTTTTAAACCTAACCCCCCGCACTGCGATCAGAGATTTGAGTTTAGCCGTCTTTTTGGCGTTAATCTTTCGCTTTCAAGATTATATAGTGCCAATCTCGTTATGATGAAGTGAAGACGCATGAGATCGGTGTCAAAGGTAAAAGTGAATAGGTTTCCTCCATATCGAGGCCTAGAATGGAATAGAAAGGTAAGTAATCCCGATAATCCGAATTTTTGGAAATATGGTGTAACCGACCTTATTTTTCTGGATTTTACCAGGAACAAAAAGTTAGTGCTTGATCTTGGTTGCGGAACGGGCGGCGCCTCCTTTTTCTTAGCAGAACACGGGGAGGCAGAGTGGATTGTTGGTGTAGACTTAGTAAGTGACATGATTAAGGTGGCAAAAACGAACGCAATTAACAAGGGGGTGGACCGAAAGATGTCTTTCCTAATTTGCGATGGACGACACTTACCTTTCAAAGCGTCATGTTTCGAGGCTTTAATATCGAGAGGAGACGTATTTTGTTTTTTGGTTCCCTTGAAAAGAACTGTTCAAGAGCTAAAGAGGGTTTTGAAGTCTAAGGGGATTATAGTCTTGGAAATGGACAATCGGGTGGATTGGAAACCAGGCACTATAATTTCAACAAGCTTTCGAAAGACTCTTGACGGAGAAATTGCTTACGTTGTAGAGGTATTTACAACTAAACGAAATCATAAAGCTACTTCCTACATCTTAGACCCGAACGGTAAAATTGCCAAGGGCGTCATGAATGACTCGGAGTTTAGGGAAAAGGGCTGCAAATCATTGAAGTATCCTCTTCAACAGATTAAAGAAGAAACTCTTGAAATAAAGCATGGAGTCCCAACACATTGGCCCACAGCGAAAGAACTGTTTACCATATTCAAGGGAAGTGGTTTCACTGAAGTAATGGTGATGGGCGATGGTTTGCTAATGAAGTTACTTCTTGACGGTGATGAAACAATTATAAAGGCCATGAAAAGAGACCCACAGTTATTTTTCGAGATTGAAAAAAGGCTTGTTCGATACGTAAATCCTGAAAAGGCTCCAACGCTCATCTTACGAGCCCCTGCGCCTTAAAACACTGAACTGCTCCAAAATTCCGATATTTTAAACCGATGTTTAAACCTATCCCGGGCTACCATGAACCCTAGTCAGGGTATTGTTCAAACTCTCGGCTTTACTGTGTCAACTACAATACTCGAAGCGAAAATCCTTCATTGTCTTCTCCGTTGAAAGATAAGCCGTTTGGGCTTTTTACTAATTCGTCCTCGGACGCCTACAGCGCCGTGCCACTACAAGAGCATCTGGAAAAGTTCTGCTTGTGGTTACAAATGAAACCCATGACAATAGAAAAATGGCCCTTTAGAGGGGTGCATGGACAATTTCCCGTCGCAGAGGATTCACGAGCCCTGGAACTCGCAAGAACGCTTGGAAAAAATGTAGCAGAGTGTGTATGCAAAACCCCGATAATTTAAACCTGATGTCTGAACCTATCCTGGGCTACCACAAACCGTGGACAGGTCGAGGTTTAAATTCTCGGAATTTTCAGAGCCTCTTTTGCAGACCCATGAAAGGCTGTCCTATTTCTGTTTATTCTCCAGACTATGGCTGCTGTAGTGTTGCTTAATTTGTGAAGCTTGGTTTGTTAGTATTTTTGGTTCTTTCCATTCTTCTCTAAGAATACTGTAAAGGAAATGGCCTCTGTAGTTTCCTTTGGCATAAAAATATTTTCGCATTGTTCCTTCTTTTACGAACCCAACTTTTTCCAAAGCTTTTTGAGACGCCACGTTTCTGACGTCTGTTGTTACTTGGATTCTAACAACATTTTTTTGTGAGAAATAAATGGTCTACCATCAGTTGAATAGCTTCTGTTCCATAGCCTTTTCCTCTTTCGCTCGGAATCAAGGCAAAACTATCTCCATCGTTCTGCTTATCATCCAACTGGCGATATGCCCAATTTTGACTCCATCCTTCTTCTCAATTATGTAGAAAATCGTATTCTCAAGCATAATTTTTCAAGTTCTGGTAGGGTTTTTGTCATCACATCTTGGTATTCGCCCATGTACTGCGTATCGCCCCACCATCCCGTAATTAAGAAGACATCATCTTTCTCAGCAATCCTCAAATTGACATTCTTACCTTCAAGCAATTTCATTCACTAACTCTAATGGTTAAGTCGGTTCAGCTATAACTTTTCCGCAAAATCAACATAATGGTGCGGGGGGTGGGATTTGAACCCACGAAGGCCTACGCCATGGGGACCTGAACCCCACCCCTTAGACCTAGCTCGGGTACCCCCGCTCCGAGAACCTTAATAAAACTCTTTGAATTAACTTTTTTGTTGTCGTTCAATCGAATCTGCTTAGCTTCTAACTTGAAAACTGCGCCTTTGGTCAGGCTCGGCAACCTCCGCAATTATGGAAATACTTAAAGAAAAGGTTTAAGAGTTACTGTATGCTTTTGAATAAAAATGGTGTATTTGAATGCCGACTCATGGTTCGCTTGCTAAGGCTGGAAAGGTTAGATCTCAAACTCCTAAACTGCAGTCTACACCAAAAAAGAAGCCGGTGCCTAGATCTAGAAATAGGCGGAACTATGAGAAGAGGATAGCTCTGCAGAGAAAGCCTGGACAGAACCGGCTCTAAATGACTTTAAAGTTTTTATTTTTATTATTATACACTAGTAAACATGCTAGAGGCTACACTTGCGATTTTAAATGCTAACGTAATAACTTTGAATCCAAAGCAGCCCAAAGCCGAAGCAATAGTCATCCGAAACGGAAAAATAATAGCTGTGGGCTTCAATAAGGAAATTCGCAAATACATACGAAATAAAACAAAGGTGATTGATGCTAGAAACAAAACAGTTGTTCCAGGGTTTGTTGACTGCCACGTGCACATGACTGGTTTTGGAAGATCTTTGCAAGCTTTGGACTTGAGAAATGTAAAGTCCGTAAAAGAAATGCAACAGAAACTGAGGGAATACGCTGAGAAAAACCCTGAAAAAAGCTGGATTCTTGGGGGAATATGGGATCAAGAAAAATTCGTTGAAAAACGTTTTCCAACCCGTTGGGATTTAGACGTTGGAGTAGCTGACAAGCCTGTCTTTCTAATTCGTGTTTGCGGGCATGTAGGAGTTGTTAACAGCAGAGCCTTGCAGCTAGCTGACATAACAAAAGAAACGACTATTGAAGGTGGAAAAATAGACTTGGACGAGGCTGCTGGCGAGCCTAATGGAATTTTGCGGGAAAACGCCCTAGAACTTGTTTGGAAAGCCGTCCCAAAACCAGGTCTAAAGGAGCTTGAAGACGCTTGCCTTCTAGCTTGTCAAAAGGCTGTTGAAGCTGGGCTTACTGGTGTTCACTGGATTGTGAATTCTGCGGAGGAAATACGCACTATACAGAAGCTTTATTCTGAGGGGAAACTGCCTTTAAGGGTTTATTTGGGTATCCCAGCAGACCTTTTAGACGAACTAGTTAATTTGGGGTTGCTTACAGGCTTTGGCAATGACATGGTTAAGATAGGTTTCGTCAAGATTTTTGCTGACGGTTCTCTGGGTGCACGCACAGCCGCCTTAAAGGAACCTTATTCTGACAAATCTGAAACAAGCGGCATGATGCTATACACACAGAAAAAGCTGAATAAACTTGTTTTAAAGGCTCACAAGGCTGGTTTACAGTTGGCTGTTCACGCCATAGGTGACCGTGCCATAGAAGCCGTTCTAAAAGCTTTTTCAAAAGCTCTGAAAGAGTTTCCAAGGGAAAATCATAGACATAGGATCGAGCATTGCTCCGTTCTTAACCCAAAACTGATTAAACGTATGGAACGTTTAGGCTTGATAGCTTCTGTTCAACCCCATTTTATTATCTCTGACTTCTGGGTTGCAGATCGCTTAGGCAAAGCCAGAGCACGTTGGGTCTACCCCTTCAAAACGCTTATGCATGAAGACTTAATTGTTGCTTCCGGTTCGGACTGCCCAGTGGAACCTATAAATCCCCTTTTAGGTGTTTGGGCGGCAGTGGCAAGGAAAAGCTTTCCAGAAGAAAGCCTCACAGTGGAAGAAACTTTAAGAGCCTACACTTTAAACGCTGCTTATGCTTCCTTTGACGAAGACAAAAGGGGAACAATCGATGTTGGAAAGTTTGCGGATTTAACAATTTTGTCAGATGACCCATTTAAAGTTCCGTCAGACAAGATTAGGGATGTCATAGTTGATATGACCATTATGGATGGAAAAGTGGTTTATGCCAGAGAATGAGTGTATATTTAGCTGGGGTTTATTTGTTTGTTTATGTTAGTTTATTGTGGTTGCCGTCAAGTTGGGTGAAAACGAAGCTCTAAGGGAAACCGTAGAAGTCTTAATGCGTATTCCTTTGCCTACTCGTGATGATGTTAATCGTGTTAAGATGCAGGTTGCTGCCAAGTACAGGCTTCACAAGGTGCCATCCAACTCTGAAATAATACGTCTGCTAAAGGCTGAAGAGAAATCTAAGCTTATGCCGCTTCTACGCAGAAAAGCTACACGCACAATCTCAGGTCTCACTGTCGTAGCCGTAATGACTCAGCCTTATCCTTGTCCACAGCCTGAGCCGTGCGCTTACTGTCCAGGCGGACCACCATTTGGTGTGCCTCAAAGCTATACTGGTTTTGAGCCCGCTGCGATGCGTGGATTACAGAACGAGTTTGACCCTTATCTGCAGGTTAAAAGCCGCATTGAACAGTTGCAAGCTATAGGGCATAACGTTGACAAAATAGAATTAATCATTATGGGTGGAACTTTCCCAGCCACACCGCTGGATTATCAAACGTGGTTTATCCAGCGTTGTTTAGATGCCATTACAGATAAGGAATCCGCTAACATTGAAGAGGCAAAAAAGAATGCTGAAATGAGCAGAATCCGTAATGTTGGCATAACTGTGGAGACCCGTCCAGATTGGGCTAAAGAGAGACATGTAGACCATGTGCTTGGTATGGGAGTGACACGTGTAGAATTGGGTGTTCAAAACCCCAATGACGAAATCTACCGCTTAGTCGGCAGAACGCATTCCGTCCAAGACATGATTGAAGCTACACGTATAATGAAGGATTCTGGATTAAAAATAGTATATCACTTAATGCCCGGACTGCCCAGTTCAAACCTTAAAAATGATTTAAAAGTTTTCAAAGAGATTTTCACAGGTTCTGATTTCAAGCCTGACATGATTAAGATTTACCCATGCCTAGTTTTGAAAGGCACGAAAGCCTATAAATGGTATCGCGAGGGCACGTATAAGCCATACACAAATGAAGAAGCAGCAAACCTAATCGTAGAAGTCAAGAAGATTATTCCACCTTGGATACGTATAATGCGTGTTCAACGCGATATTCCCGCGCCGCTAATCATTGCTGGTGTGAACAGGGGTAACCTACGCCAACTGGTTCAGCAGAAACTTAGAGAGCAAGGTATAAGATGCAGATGTATACGATGCAGAGAAGTCGGACATAAAATGCTAGCCGACAAAGTGAAGCCAGACCCTGAAAAAGTGAAAATTTTAACCACGAAATATGAAGCGTCCGAAGGAGAAGAAATTTTCATCTCAGCCGAAGACTCGGAAAATGACGTTTTAATAGGCTATTTAAGACTTAGAATCCCTTCAGAAAAAGCCCACAGATCAGAAATAAAAGCAAAGCCATGCTCTATAGTGCGAGAACTCCACGTTTACGGACCACTGGTACCTGTCGGCAAACACTTAGCTAAGGCATGGCAGCACAAAGGCTACGGCGGCATTTTATTGGCTGAGGCGGAACGCGTAACAAAAGAAGATTATAATTTAAAAAAGATTTTAGTTATAAGTGCCCTCGGGACAAAACAGTACTATATGCGGTTCGGCTACAATTATGACGGAGTTTACATGTCAAAAATGTTGGAGAATTAAAAATGAGCGAGAAAAAAGAATTTTTGGGTTACAAAGGCGAGGTGTTGGAAACTATCAAAAAGGCTGAAGCTGAAATAGGCGACATAATACGCGTGACAAAGAACGAAGAAGTTTACGAAGGCATCTTGATTCCCCGCTCAGAATACGGAGACGAAAAACACGTGGTCATAAAGCTGAGAAGCGGCTACAATATTGGCATACGAATAACACCAAACACAAAAATAGAAAAAATAGGCAAAGGAGCAAAACCAGCCTTCGCCCCAACTTCATCACCAGAGCAGAATCCGAAGCTGCCAAAAGTCGCTATAATAAGCACTGGCGGAACAATAGCCAGCCGTGTAGACTATAGAACAGGAGCTGTTCGACCAGCCCTAACAGCAAGCGACTTATACAGTGTTGTTCCAGAACTAGCCAACATAGCACGAATAGACGCCCAAATATTACTCAGTCTTTTCAGCGAAAACATAATACCCAAACATTGGACAGAAATAGCGAAGGCTGTTGCCAAGCAAATAGCCGAAGGCGTAGACGGTGTACTGATAGCACATGGAACAGACACCATGGGTTATACTGCTGCAGCCTTAAGCTTCGCCTTACAAAACCTGCCAGTTCCAGTAATACTCGTGGGTTCGCAACGTTCAGCAGACCGCCCAAGCTCAGATGCAGCAACAAATCTGATAGGTGCAGTGACAGCAGCAGCAAAAGCTCCTTTCGCCGAAGTAGCATTAGCAATGCATGAAACACCATCAGATACTTCCATAACGCTTCATAAAGGGACAAAAGTCCGAAAATGCCACACAAGCAGAAGAGACACCTTCAAATCTGTGAACGCACAGCTCATAGCAAAGGTAGAAAACCATAAAGTAACCATGCTTATAGAAGATTATCGGAAACGTGACCCCTCAAGAAAGCTTGTGCTAAAACCAGAGTTCGACGAGAAAGTTGCATTAATAAAGTCTTATCCGGGGATGAATCCCGCGGTAATCGACTGGTGTGTTGAAAATGCCTATAGGGGTATAGTTCTTGAAGGGACAGGCTTAGGTCATGTGGGCAGATACTGTTTTGAGGCTATACGAAGCGCTGTAAAGCATGATATCGTAGTTGCTATGACTTCTCAGTGTATCTGGGGACGCGTAAACATGAATGTTTATGACCAAGGTCGGGATTTGCTGGCTTTAGGTGTGATTCCATTAGAGGATATGCTTTCGGAAACAGCCGTTGTTAAGCTTATGTGGATTTTCGGGCAAACCCGAGATATGGAAGAGGCCAAAAAGCTCTTGAAAACAAACATTGTGGGAGAGTTTTCACCGCGAACGCTTCCTGAGAAAAGCGGCGAATAAGGAGGATGAGATTGCCGTTGGAAATAGATTATGAGAAAATCGGGTTGAAGGTTGGGTTAGAAATTCATCAGCAACTCGACACGTCCGCAAAGCTGTTCTGTAACTGTAAACCAGAACTTTTCAAGGAAGAGCCAGAAATCACATTCTTGCGCAGATTACGACCGACACAAAGCGAACTAGGTCAGATAGACCCTGCAGCCTACTTTGAATTCCAGAAAGGAGTGAAAATTCTATACGAAGCAAACACAGCAACTTCGTGTCTTGTTGAGATGGATGAGGAGCCACCTCACCCGTTAAACATGGAAGCTGTTGAAATAGTATTAGCAGCAGCCTTAATGATGAAGGCTAAGCCTGTTGATGAGATTCATGTGATGCGTAAAACAGTTATAGATGGCTCAAACACCACGGGCTTCCAAAGAACATGTGTAATAGCTTTAAATGGCGAAGTGAAAACTGGAAAGAAAATAGTTCCGATTCAATATGTAAGCCTAGAGGAAGACGCGGCAAGAAAAATGGGTGAAGAAGAAGGCGATATAATACGTTATCGTATAGACCGTTTAGGCATACCCCTAATAGAAGTAGCAACTGCGCCTGTCATAAATTCGCCTAAAGAAGCAGGAGAAGTGGCATTGGCAATCGGGAGAATTTTGAGGGCTACTGGAAAAGTTAAGCGGGGCTTAGGGACAATCCGCCAAGACCTAAACATATCAATCCCAAATGGTGCAATAATAGAAATCAAAGGAGTGCAGGAACTTGAGCTGCTTCGGTTCGTTGTGGAGTATGAGGTTCAACGCCAATTAAATCTCCTAAAAATAAGCGATGAACTAGGGAAAAGTGAAGTGAAAGAAGAAGATATAAAAGAAGAGTTTTTCGATGTAACAGAAATTTTCAAACAGACAAAATGCAAAGTTGTCCATAAAGCTCTGGATAGAAATCAGCGAGTCTTCGCAGTGAAACTTCCAAAATTTAAGGGTTTTCTGAAACGGGAACTTGTGCCAAATTTCCGTCTTGGAACAGAGATGGCTTACAGAGCACGTTTCTGGGGAAGAGTGGGCGGCATATTTCACACAGATGAGTTGCCAGCCTATGGAATAACGGCAGAAGAAGTTGAAGAGTTAAGAAAAGCCGTCAAAGCTGATGAACATGATGCTATAGTCTTTGTTGCAGATAATCCAGAAAACGCTAAAGATGCACTAAAGGCGGTTGTGGAAAGAGCCCGAGAAGCCATAAAGGGCGTACCAGAAGAAACCAGAGCACCAAATCCTGATGGAACAACACATTACATGAGACCAAGACCAGGAGCAGCAAGGATGTATCCAGAAACAGACATTCCACCAGTGCAGATAACAGAAGACTACATAAAGCAGATTGGTTCACGCTTGCCAGAGCTGCCAGAGCAGAAACTTCAACGTTTAATGAAAGAGTATAGACTAAATCAGAAATTAGCTAAGCAGATTTTGGATTCCGAACATGGCGAACTGTTTGAGACTATTGTGAAAGAAAGTCGAGTTTCACCAACCACAGTTGCTGTGTTTTTAACTGAAACTTTGAAAGCATTAAAACGCGACGGCATTCAAATAGAGAAAGTTTCAGAAAATCAAATACGAGAAATTTTCAAAAGCATAAACGCTGGGGAGCTAACGAAAGAAACCATACCAGATATGGTTGTCTGGCTATCAAAACATGAAAACAAAAGTGTGCAAGAAGCAGTGAACAGTCTTGGCTTGAAAATAATTTCAGAAGATGAGCTGAGAGTGTTTGTTGAAAAAGTGGTTGTAGACAATAGAGAGTTGATTCAAGAACGGGGGGAAGACAGTTTTGGCATTCTCATGGGCATTATCATGAGGGATTTGCGGGGCAAAGTGAACGCCGCCTTAGCCAGCAAGGTATTAAAAGAAAAGCTGAAGGAATTTATGGAGTAAGGGAGTTTTCACTTGTAATCTTTTAATGCGATGAGAGGTTCGGGCAGCAACTTTATGTTTTCACCACAGTAAGGGCAAACTTTGAACTCCGGTAACAATGGTTTTCCACAGGTTGGACATTTTTTCGGATGCTTTATGCTTTCTTCAAACTTTTTGGTCTCCCTTTTTAAGCGGCTTAGCTCAGTTTTTAGTTTCTCAACATTCTCCTTTAATGGTTGAATTTCTTTAACTTCTGTTCTTATGTTGTATACTATGTCTTTAACTTGTGCTAGGAGCGTATTGTTCATTTCTACCGTTTCGTTCATTGCGTCTAGTATTTCGCTTTTCTCTTCCAATAACTGAGCTTCAACTGCACTCTGTGTTTTCGCGTCTCAAATTATCTTGTTTAGGAAGGTTTCCACAGGGTTTTCGAAGGTTATTGCACATGTGACTCCCCAGAGAATGAAGACCGCAGCGGCGCTTCCCCAGAAATACAACGTGGGTGTTATAGCCTGCAGACTCTCGCCTATCAGTGGATAGAGTTGAAGAAGCTTAATTTGGTTGTTGAAGATTAAAACGGAAATCGATTCAATCAGATGTAAGAGGGCTATTAAGGTTAGGGAGCTGAAGAGCCATACGGAGATTCCCTTTTTAGCCAACTGCATTCCTCATGGTACCTGTGCTTTCATTATAAGTATTATATCTTAATATTTAATACGATATTTCCGATCCGAAATATATCGAAATACGTAAACTCTAAAAAGAGTTAACACCTTCTATATGCTGGGATAAGTTTGTCTGGCAAAAAGGTTAAAGAAATCGGAAAGAATTTTGTTTTTCGCGTTAAAATAGGCGAGTATGAAGTGGAAATTAATGGGAGCTGTGAAGAAGTTTTGAAAACAATTAAGGAGTTGCCGGGTTTAATGGCTGATGTTTACAAGGCTTTTGAAAGTTTTAAACCTAAAACGACAGCGACGCTCACTGTTAAAACGGCAGCTGCCAAAAAAGAAGCCCCAGCGCAAAAATACCCCAGAATCTTGTATACAGAAAGCTGTAGTGAAGCTATTGTGAGGATTCTTGAAACTGATTGGGGAAAATGGCGTCCCCGAAATCTTGCTGAGTTGAAAGAGGCGTTGAAGGCTAATGGACTGCGTTATCAAGGACGCACTTTCGCAAGAGTTTTAACGGGACTTGTTAGGAAGGGAAAGGTTAGGCGTTGGAAGACTGACGCTGGCTATGTTTATATTCTCGCTGAAAAGGAAGTTTTGGCTTGAGAGGGGATGCTGGATGAAGAAGGTTAAAGCGAGAATAAAGACGCCTTTCGGCGAAATTATAATTGAAGGCGAAAATCCACAGGAAATTCTCGAAGTGCTTGAGACTTTTCCAGAGAAATTTATGGAAAAAGTTGGGGACCTTGTCTCAAGTCGGTTAGTTCCGTCTGGGGTTCAGTTGAAGGGTATAGTTGAGTTCACTACGGAGGGCCCTGTGATAGTGACTCGTGAGAAGCTTACGCATTATGAGGCTGTAGGTTTGGTTTTGTATGCTTCGGAGGATAAGAAGAACACGGCGGCACAGATAACGATGCTTTTGGAGTCGAGTGGGATTAAGAGCATGGTTCCGGCACGCTTAAACGAAATGACCAAAAGAGGGCAAGTTTTCAAACCAGATCCTAGTAGGCCTGAGTTTAAGTTGACTGTGCAGGGTGAGAGGTGGATTGAGGATGATGTTTTGGCTAGGCTTAGGGGTAAGATGGTTTGAGAATGCTTGTGTGTGCGTGCAATGGGTTTAGACCCGTCTATTTGGCTTCAAATATGATGTGATGGTGGTTGTGGTGGATGGGTGAGGCTGAGCGAGAGGTTACGGTTCGTGTTAGGTTTGGGGATGTGGAGCAGACGTTTACGGGCAGCGTTGAGGATGTTTGGCTGAGTTTAAACAGGTTTTTTGGCGAGTTTCTTCCATCTTTTGAGGTTGCGAGGAAGTTGGTTTTGAGTGTTGATTTGCAGAAGCTTGTGGAAGAGTGTGAGGGATTAATTGCTTTTTCGCCGGAAGGTGTGAATCTGTTGGTTTCTAAGGATAGGTTGACGGATAATGAGACTTTGGCTTTGTGGCTTTTAGCTAATTATGTGGGTCATCAGCTTAGCATGATTGAGAGTGATGCTGTTTCTAAAGAAGAGTTGCAGGCGAAGCTTGGAAAGAGTGGGAAGATTACGAGTACGCGGCTTGGAGAACTTGTTAAGAGTGATGTGGTTGTGAAGACTGATGATGACAAATATAGGATTACGACTTTTGGCGTAGTGCAGATACAGAAGGACATCATTCCGAGGATTAAGGCAAAAATGGGTAGTTAAGCAGTTTTCTCCAGTACTCTGCGGAGACTAGACCTCCCTTATATATAGGTTGAACTTCTAATACGGTCTATTGTGAAACACAGATCATCGAACGTTTTCGGTGAGTTTAAACAAACCTTAAATTTCCCGTTAGCATAATTTTATTTCTGGTTGAAATGCCCTTTAGAGGAATCGTTGTTCTCGCGGGCGTCTTATGGACCGCTATAGGTCTATTCTTCTATATTTTCAGGGAATCCGCCGCAGACGACGAACCAGCCTTCTTCCCATAGTTTTTGTATTATTCCTTTGCATGTTTCTGCTCTTGGCGGCGTGCAACTCTTTCAATGATAGTCTGTGTTTCCTTCAGCTTTTTATTTCCAAATCAAATGTGCAAAATTCCTTAATCTTGTTTAGAAACTTGTCAGCATTATTCACTATGCTTGTGGCTCCTTCTTCTGAGAATATAAGATCATAATCAGCCTCTTCTCTTAAGCTTATGGCTTCCTCAAAGTTTTCAATTAGTTCCGATTCTAGCTGATTTTTGAAAAGTTCTCTTAATGCTACGAGTAATGCGTAATGACTTTTTTCTCTAAATCCTTTACTATACAAGAGCGCCCTTGCAGCATGAAACATCGAATAATAACCCTGTATAGTAGCCCCTTCAATTTCTTTAAGAACTAATTTTCTATCAACACTTATCCTGATTAATTTTCTTTCCTCGACAAAACGCTTGAACATGCTCATTCAGACTCCCACAAGAGTATCCCCTTCAAAATCCTGTCATACAAGGGCTTGTCCTCCCTTCTCAACTTTATGAACTCGTTAGAGTTAACTATAATTGGCGCTATCCTTTTCCCAGCTTTTTGATAAGCATTAATCTTCACTTTTACTCTATCCTTTTCATTTGTGAGAATAAATAAATCTACATCGCTTTCTTTTACGTCAGTTCCTTCTGAGCAACTTCCGAATAATATTATTCTCTTACAATCTTGTTTTATCTCCTCAACCAACTCATTCAGAGAATAAACATTGAATAGAACTTTAAACTGTCTCGCCACAGCATTCTTCATGTTAAGACTGTAGAAAACCATTCTTCCCCTTTTATCCCTATTAAGCACTTTAATTTCGGAAAGCTCTGAGAATTTTGTTCGCAGAACCTTTGCTAACTCTCGCTCTTCGCACAACTTCTCTCTCGTGTAATTCTTGCATTGGCTCTTCATGGAATAGGTAGAGAATTTTCAGCAGAGTCGGTGTAATGAAATCTAATTTATCGGGCATATGCTCATTATTTTGAGCCTAAAAGATAAATAGCTTTCCCTCCTACGCTAACGTTACGAAATGATTCCAAAACTCAATTTTCCTTGTCCAAGCCGGTTCTGTTACGGTGGTCTTTTTTGGGCGTACTGGTATCTTCTTGGTTTTCCTGTTCTTGTTAATATGTTATCCTTCACTAGGTCTACTAGTGCGTGGGCTACTGCTGTTCGGTCGTAGTGAAATCCCCGCCTCGCCATTTCACTGTGCACCTCGCTTAACCCTTTAGGCGTAGCAAACCATCCCTCTTCCCAGAGCTTCTGAATCACGCCTTTGCATGTTTCTGCTCTCGGCGCTGGTGCAGTCCTCTCTGTTATCAATGGTGTTTCTTTCAGCTTTTTCGTCACTGTGGATAGAATTCTGTCTACTGCTGTTTGGAGTTGGTCTTCTTGGCATTCTATTTCGAATTCTATTTCTCCCACTTTCATTTTGACGCGTATTGGTGGTTTTTCTGTTTTTTCTGTCAATTTTCCACCTCGTTGTTTATTGTATTGTACATCTTGTACATGCACAACACTTAAATACTTCTTACTTCAAACTATTGGCTATTGGTGAATCTTGGTGATTGAACAATACACTATTACAACAACACCAAAATATAACTTTCCACACCTCATAGACACAACATTACCTCAACGCCTTATAGAACTAAGCTTACACTCGCTAAAGCACGTGCAAAACCCCCCTTTTCAACTAAATCAACAAACTTTTCAACAAGCCAACAGCTTAGAAGATCATATACAAACACTGCAGCCTAAACTGCAACCAATACCCCTAAAGCCTAAACCCCAAGAAACCATGGTTGCTGCGGTAGACACATCAAGCATAAAAATCGGCGAAACGAGCACGGGCATATTAATAGCTGTCAGAGGAGCAAATGTTTGGAAACAAAACAAGAGTTACAGATACATAAGACTTGGACCCTTCCTATTTCACATAACAGAAGAAAACAAAAAAGAAGTCTACAACGCATTACGAAGGGCATACTTCAACTCTCCACACGAGCATGACCGTCAAAGCTCGCCAAATCTTCTGCAGATGCCAACACGCATTGCAAATCTCCTTGAAAGATGGCTGCAAAAAATGTTCTCAAAAACAATAAGCAATGGATTAATCCTTTTTGACGGCTCACTAACCTCTGGAATAGCGGATACCCCAACACAACGTATGACAGAAATTCTAACCACTGCAAGAAAGAGGAACAATGTTGTTCTGGCTTTCTCAAAAATGACCAGTCTAAGATTTAATGGCTACCTCATAACAGACGTGCTACTTAAGTACAAACCTCCTTACATGCTTGAGATGACTGGTTTGAAGCCTAAACCTCCAATCGTCTTGTTAGGTGATGTTTACGTGGCCAGGTTGACCAAGGGAAACTATGCCTTTAGACTTGACATCGACAAAGAAGTTTCTCATGAACATAGAATCGAAGCGGTTGAAAAACTTTTGGGAACCGACCTATTTTCACAAAGCTACCCTGAAACCTTACGTTTGGCACATATCCTCTGCACCTTCACGGCAAACGAGGTCATAGCCATGCAACATTTTATTGCACACAGATACGGGCTTAAAATCATCAATAGACCAGACATGCATAGGCTTTTGTTTGGACCTTTTGGTAAAGGTGAAAGGCGTTCATGAAGCTATACAAGAAAGAGGGCAACATTGTTCAGATTTTGAGCTTCCCAAACGAAACAGTGGAGAAAGGCGACTATCTACTCATTGAAGATGCTGATGCTGGAAAAGCGTTAATCGTTCAAGTGATTGATGTTCAATTCGCAAGTATCCCAGGCATTCTTGAAGAACTCCTTCGCAGCCTCCCAGACGGTGGAGAGTTAATGCAGGGCGAAGACTTTGACCCGTTAGAAATTGCTCCACACATCACATATATTCAAGATGCGAAGTTGAACATTTGCAAAATCCGCGCAACTGTAGAAAATGAAGGCTTAAGTCCGAGCAGTTCATGGCTTCCTTCACGTTCCCAATCAGCAATAAGGAAGCTGCCGATTCCAACGTTGCTTAAACTTGCAAAGATTGATGGAAAACTTCCAATAGTTTTAGGCGGTACAAAAGATTCTTCGTTTCTGACAATAGATGCTTCATCCTTAGATGGAAAGTTAAACATAATAACTGGGAAAAAGGAGACGGGCAAATCCCATCTATCCAAACTTTTGATGTTAAACTTGATACGGTATAAGGTTACGGTAGTTGTTTTTGACTTAAACGGCGAATATGTAAGTCTAGGCATGACAGCCGACGGAAAAAGAAACGCCTATTACAACAAAATTCACGTTTTAACGCCTTCTCAAAACTTTAAGATCGCCCTAAAACAGTTGGATCTGCATGTTCTATTGAGCATCCTTATACATGCGCTCCACTTACCCGGCACCTCTGCCCGCGAGTTTAGGCGCATATGGCAATCCCTGAAGGAAAGAGGCAGTCTTGCTCTGCGCGAGTTAGGCGAAGCCATACGCAATTGGCGTTGCAATCAACATGTTCGCGATGCGTTATTTTCACGCTACTATGCTTTGGTTAATTCCGGTTTTTTCACAGACAATGTCGCTGAAGCCATGCTTCTGGAAGAGTGCCTATTTAAGGCTAGAGAGGAAGGCGGCGCAATTATAATAAACTTGCGAAACACTTCGGCGATCGACCGCCAAATAGTTGTTGAATATTTACTTGGGAAATTTGTTGAATTGTTAACAAGCTGGAAGCTTAAGGCGATTTTTCTTTTCGCTGAGGAGGCACATCTTTACTTGCGTGAAACTTACTGGGATGACATTGTAACGCGCATGCGGCATTTCGGAATCTTTACAACGTTCATAACAAATCAGCCTGACACAATCCGGCAAAACATCTACCGCCAAGCAGACAACATATTCCTCTTCAACTTCACAAACGAACATGATTTAGAAGTTGTTTCACGAGCAGCCAGAGTGGACGCAGAAACCGTTAAATCCATTGCTGTAGACTTGCCTCCACACTATTGCTTGGTGCTTGGAAAAGTTGTGAAAGACTTCCCAATGGTTGCGAAAGTTAAAGCCTTAGATGTTAAAACAATGGGAGAAACAAGGCTATTCTTCAAAGACATGAATTAAACTTTTCCAGTTTCTGCCTATTTCTCTGGAAGAATTCTCTGAAACTTTTTGTTAAATCGTAGTTTTCCACATCATCAAACGCAACCCATCTTAATTCTGCAGCGTCATCAGCGGCTTTAAGCGTTCCACCTCTAAGTTTCACAAAATAGTCAACTATCACAAAATGATACGTTATCTCGCCGTTTCCATCCACACTTATGTTGTCGACAACATCAATAAGTTCAGGCTTTTCAACTTCAAGGTTTGTTTCCTCCTTAACTTCCCTTATCACCGTCTGCTCTACACTTTCACCTAATTCCACTAAACCGCCGGGAATACTCCATTTCCCTCTTCCAGGCTCGCCTTTTCTTTTTTCGAGTAGAATTTTGCCACTGCAAATTATGACTGCACCTACACCTACAACTGGTTGGTTAGGGTAAAGCCTCTTCAAAGCGAATCCTCTCTTTACAAAATGTCTTACTCGTATCTTAAAGCTTCTACTGGTTTGAGTTTTGAAGCTCGCCAAGCTGGATAAAGTGCAAAGATTACGCTAACTACTATGCCGAAGGCGAAGGCACCTAAGAACACTGTTGGAGTTAAGACAGAGGTTATGGTCATTCCACCTGCGGCTGCACCTCGATTTCCCATCTGCATTCCGCCACCTAATCCGAATCTTGCAACTACGTGTGCTAAACCCCAACCCGAAGCTATGCCAATTGCTGCACCCATCAAGCCAACTATTACAGATTCACTTAAGAAAATCAAAAGTACCGTTCGACTTTTCATACCCAGCGCTTTTAGTATACCTATCTCTCTCGTACGTTCCATTAAAGAAACAATCATAATATTCATTATGCCTATGCCAGCCACCAAAAGCGAGATGCCAGCTATTCCAGCTAAGAAAAGTTCTATGGTGGAGAAAGCTGTTGAAATGGTGTCAAGCACAGCGGTTAGAGAAGTCACTGAAACTTGGCCACTGAAATGTTCTTTTATGGCTTCGGAAACGCTCTCAATTGTTGCTTCGTCGTCGTTTTTTAACTGCACAATTATCGCATTACATTCATCTGTCCCAAAGAAATTTTGAGCTTTCGAAATTGGAATGTAAACGCCTAAGTCTGAAGGTCCGCCGAGGCTGATGCCTCCAATCTCTCTAAGAATAGCTGCAACATAGCCAGTATAACTTTCATTTTTCAACGTATAGCCGCTTCTCGTAGTCCAAATGATTTCAACTGTGTCATTTACATCACAGAGGATTGTTCCATTCTTCCAGGGGTCACTTATCCGCTTCCCAACTACGACCTCTGGACCTTCCGGGTTTAATGGTATGTCTTCGCTTTCAGCTACAAAGGTGCTGCTGTAAATGTTTTTATATTTGGTGAAATTCACACATACTATGGTAAGTGGAAATTCTCTCCCACCAAATTTAACATAGCATGTCTTTTGAATTACCGCCACTGACATGTTAACATTTTCTATTTCATCGATTGCTTGTGTATCATTGACTAGTGAACTACCACCATACAAGTATAGTGGCTTCCTGCGACCGCCTTTACAGGCTGATGTTACAATCCATACCCAACGGAAAGGCAACGGATTGTGGAAACCGCTTTACACAGACCCAAATCCCTTGAGCGTTCCGTTAGTGAAAGAGAGGTTGAACGCGTTCAAAAAGTTTACGCAATTCATCCACCGATTTCAATCGGTGGTCTTCTTGCGTGATTCTTATAAGCCTTATGCCAAAAAACATCTAAATACTTATGCGATTAATGTTCCAACTTTTTCTCCATCAACAGCAGCCAAAACGTTTTTTGGTTTAAACCCATTCACAACAACAACTTTAACTCGTCCCTTTTTAAGAATTTTAATAGCCTCTGGGTCGAGAATCTGGTGTATTCCAGCCTTGTGCTCATCTTCGCCGAATACACGCGGTAAATCTTCGAAACTTAAATGTTCAAGCTTAACGGCATCCGCGTACTTTCTAGGGTCTTTATTGTAGATGCCTTCTTGATCTGTGGCTTTGATGAATAATTCACCGTTCATTTGTTCAACAATTAACGCCGCGACTGTGTCCGTGGTCATGCCCGGTTTTAAACCACCCATAACTGCAATCTTTCCTTCACGCAAACATTTTACAGCGTCCTTAATCGTTAACGGAACGGTTTTGCAGCCCAGTTCTCCGAGTTTTTGGAGGAAAAGCTGGGCGAAAACTCTTGAAACAGAGATTGCAGCCTCATCTTGAGCGTTTTCATCAAGTCCCAAATTCTTCGCGACTCTAATGAACTCTCTTGCCAGAGCGCCGCCGCCAACAACAACCGCCACTTCATGTCCTTGCTTTCTTAAATCCTTCAATAAATCCACATACTCGCTGATTAGAGCTGGATTGATTGGTGAAGCAACAACAGAGCCGCCTATTCGAAGCACAATCCGCATAAACTTTACATTCCTTACCGCATATTATACAAGCATTTCTGGTTAAAAATACTTTTAGAAAAATCTGTTTAAGCCTTGCTGAGTTCTCCTACCTTTCCGTTGCACATTTATTGTTTCTCCAAAAGCTATCAGCATTCCATCCACAGAGGCAACCGTTGGAACTCCTGTTTTTTCTTCGATTAGTTTTGCCTCCTTTGCTGGTCCTTTGAATATCATTTGCATTCCAAAATGTGTCAAAACAGCTTGTTCGGGATGAGTTTCTTCGATGATTTTTATTGCGTCGTTTGTTGTCATGTGTCCTTTCCATGGTTTTCCAGCTGGTCTCATTACGCATAGTATAAGAAGCCTCACGCCTTCATAGTATTTGCCTATGCCCTCAAAGTATTCTGTGTCGCTTGTGTAAGCGAAGTCGCCAAACTCCTTAGTCTCAAATCTGAAGCCTACGGTGTCAGGGTCCATGTGTCTTGCTTCAGTCACCAAAACGTTAAAGTTACCAACTTTAAATTTCGTGTGTGGTAAAGCCTCGATTTTCTTTTCGGGCATTTGTTGATGATATTTTGAAATTGAAGATTCACACATGTCATTTCCACTTAAGACGCTTCTAGCAGCGGCTAACACTCCACGTTTTTGAGTCATACCTCGCGTCATAGCCTCAATTAGAATCTCAGCATCCGTGTAATGGTCTGGATGAGAGTGTGAAACAAAAACAGCATTAAGCTTCTGCGGGTCTAACCCTTCATCAATTGAGTAAATTAATGCTCCGGGTCCAGGGTCTAAATGCATGTTTAAGCCGTTGCCTATTATGCGTATTCCTGCAGTGCGTCTCTTTTGCGTAATTGTGGCGAACCTTCCTCCGCCCGTTCCAAGCAGTATTATCTCAATCTGAGAGCTCATAAACAGTTTTATAACAGCCATGTGATTTTTGTTTTATGCTATTTGAGAGCAAGCATTAGCTTTAAAGAGGAAAAGCATTGCTTACAATTGAAAAAGTTAATAGGGACAATTTCAAAGATGTCCCCGGCCCATGCCGTTATTGCCTCTACTGGCAAACAAGCGGTCCATTTGATGAGAAAATGCTGAAGCCAGAAATGGAGCAGAGAAAACGAGAATGGTTCAACAAGGTAATTAGAGAACTTGGAAACTGTGGTTTTGTAGCATATCTCAGTGGTTTTCCAATAGGCTTTATCCAATATGCACCAGCAAAATTCTTCCCACGTGTAGGAGAATATGCTTCTGGACCACTAAGCGAAGACTCTGTTTTTCTTGCATGTCTCTACATTGCAAATAAAATAAGAAGGAACATAGAAAAGGATTAGGAACAGCTATACTTGAAAATTTAATAGCTGAACTTAGAGGTAGGGGATTTAAAGCTGTTGAAACGTTCGCAAGGAAAAACTCACAAAATAACCCTTCAGGACCGCTAGAACTTTATTTAAAACACGGTTTCAAAATAAAAACTGACAGAAATGATTTTCCACTTGTGTGGTTGGAACTTTAGAACACAACCGTTAAATCCATTTTTCTCCACTTTTTATTGAGATTTATTGCAGGTTGGTCAGATTAGGTGAAATTTGATTCCGTTATCGTTCGCTTTGGCGGGGAAATAGGCATTAAAGGCGAATGGACGAGACGAGCTTACGAGAAATTATTAGCGAAAAATATAAAGAAAACCTTAAAACATCACAGTGTTCTCTACGAGAAACTCATACACAAACGCGGCAGAATCTACATAAAAACAAAAAACGTTGAGGAAACCGCGTGCAAACTAACATGTATCTTCGGTGTTTCTTCGGTTTCTCCAGCCATAGAAACGACTTCCGACCTAAATGAAATAGTACAGAAAACCGTTGAATTAGCAGACGCCATATTGGAAAATGGAAGCAGCTTCGCGGTTCGCTGCCACAGAGTTGGAAAACACCCATACTCAAGCATGGATGTTTGCAAAGAAATTGGAAAACAAATTTTAGCACAACTCAAAAACCGAAAATTGCGAGTGGATCTGAAAAATCCCCAGTTCACTGTAAATGTTGAAGTTAGAGATGAATACGCATATGTCTTCGCGGAAACCTTGCAAGGTGTAGGTGGTTTTCCACTCGGCTCCCAACCTAAAGCCATCTGCTTGCTAAGTGGAGGGATAGATTCAGCGGTGGCCTGCTGGCTTGCAATGAAACGCGGATGCCCCATTATTCCAGTATACTTTGATATTACACCCTTCACGGATGAAGCAACAAACGCCAAAGCCTTGGATGTGGCCAGAAAACTCTTTGAATGGTCTATCGGTTTTCCGAGAAAAGTGTACATTGTGCCGCATGGTAGAAACCTTGAAACCTTTGTTAGGGGAAGCCCGAGAAAGTTAACATGTATTCTGTGTAAACGGGTGATGTATCGTGTTGCTGAACGAATCGCAGAAACGGAGAAGGCTGAAGGCATAATAACTGGTGAAGCCATTGGAGAACAAGCAAGCCAGACGCTACACAACTTAAGAGTTTTGAACGAAGCTGCCACTAAATATCCTGTGCTTCGTCCACTTTTAGGCTTTAACAAACTGGAAACGGAAGAATTAGCCAAGAAAATCGGCACTTTTGAAATTTCAACCAGGAAAACTGAAGGATGCATCGCAGCTCCTAAGAAGCCTGCCACTAAAGCAAGATTGGAGATTGTGAAAAAGGCTGAGCAAGAACTTGACATAGAAGGAATGATCGAGGAATCGGTTAGAGAAGCCAAAATTGTAACAGTTTAGGCTTAACGAAACTTCTTATTAGGAAAATAAGCTATTTTGATTAAATTATGTCATTAGGTGAACAAACCAAACCGTCAGAGAAATGGCAGAACATACGGCATCTTGCAGGTCTCATAGATGGAGAGGGAATATTCACTGCAAGTCCGCATTACGCTCCAAAGGCATGTAAATGGTATGTTGACTTAAGGTTTGTTATCCATTTGGCGCATACGCCTGAATGGGAAAAAATTGCCATGTGTTGACAAAAACTTTACCGTGGGAAAATATATCATATAAAACTACCACTACCAAAAAAGCCTATCTTAAGATGGGCGATCTACGACATAAATCAACTCGAAAAGTTCCTAAATGATGTTACGCCTTACCTAACCATAAAAAAGCAAGATGCAGAAAAAATGAAGAGATTTATAACCCGATATAAACTGATACCATATAGAGAAAAGGGACAACTAAACCGTGAAAAAGCCAAAGAACTCCGGAAAAAAAACTATTCTAACTTTATTGAACTGTTTCGTAAACTGGAAAGCGAAGACTTTAGAGTGCTGCAAGTGATAGAGGCTGCCATGAGCAAACACGAATTTGCACCGAAAAACTTGATTTCAAAATTCACCAAATTCAGCCCTGAAGAAACAACGTTTAGACTCGGTCGCCTCGGCAAATTCCGCCTCATCCGCCAAATGCGAGGCGCCTATGTAGGGTACACGTTAAACTATGCTGGATACGACTGCCTAGCAGTAAACGCCCTCGTTAAGGCAGAAATACTCGAAGCTCTTGGAAAACCTCTAGGAGTGGGCAAGGAAGCAGACGTTTACGATGCATTAAACCCGAAAGGGGAAAGAATAGCCGTAAAATTTCACAGGCTAGGCAGAATCAGTTTTCGCCAAACTAGAAGAAAAAGAGGCTACACGACAGAGCATACTGGCTGGCTTTTCCAGTCCAGACTTGCAGCAGAAAAGGAATTTCAAGCCCTAAGGCTTGTCTATCCACATGGGGTAGCCGTCCCAAAACCGATAAGCCAAAACCGCCACGTCCTTGCAATGGGGATGATTGAAGGAGCAGAACTTGCAGAATACAAGGAAATTCCTGAGCCTAAGAAAGTTCTGAAAGAAATACTGCATAACGTCCGAAAAACATATTTGAAAGCTGGCGTTGTCCATGCGGACTTAAGCGAATATAACATCATTTTGAAGCCTGATATGCATATCCTAATAATTGACTGGCCGCAATACATCACAAGAGAACACCCTAACGCCCAACAGCTTCTGACACGCGATGTTAAGAACATTTTGCGATATTTTAAACGCAAGTATACGTTAAAGGCTAAACTCAAAGAAGCTTTGGCATATGTTACTGAAGAGCACAAAATGGCTATTTTTTAGGCAGATCCAACATTATGTAGAGTATGTTATTTCCACGCAACAAGACATTTCCATAATTAGTGATTAGTTGGTCATTTCTGCATTCAGTTGCTCCTTCCAGAAGTATGTTCATGTGCCCGTCACATTTGACCATTTTTCCCTTGTATTCGCAGCCATTCTTCAGCAGGACTGCAATATAGGCGTTTAATTGTTTAATCAATACATTTAATGGTTTCTTGCTAGGTTCCATGCCAGCACCTTAGTTCTTTTCAATTACTCTATGCACGATATCATTACATAAAAGCTTTATGAAAACTTTTTCCAAATTTAAAGACAATTTAACCTATATTCTGAGCCGCCTTCCAAAATAAATCGCGTTTTCATCATAACTTTTTAAGTATAGACAAAGCTGCAATGATTAGGAATGCGATTCCAGCCAACCATAGGCTTTCTGTAAGAAACCAAACTACAAAGGCAACAAGAGCCGCAGGAATTAATATGAAAAGCAGACGGATAACGAAGATTATTATTAGACCAATTATGATTAAGCCTATAAGTCCTAAGAGATCGAAGCCAATCAAACTTGATGCCTCTAGATTCTAAGATATTATTAAAACAATAATAACTTTTCCCAAAAGCTAAAAAGAACTTTACAAAAACAATACTGGAGGAGTCTTAAATGAAATATGAGATAAAATATAAGCCGTCTTATTCAATGCTTGTTGTCGATTTGGAGCAGGGTGAGAAAATAACGGCTGAATCCGGTGCCATGACTTACATGGACCCAAACATAGAAGCTCACACACGGAAAAGGGAGAAAAGCTTTCTCGGCAGTCTTAGTCTTGCAGTTTTTGGACGTCAATCCTTTTGGGTAAACGATTACATAGCTTCAAGAGGCTCAGGAGAAGTGGCGTTTGTTTCAGCACCAGTAGGCGATATAGAAACATTAGAGGTTAAGCCAAACCAAGGCTACATAATCCAAAAAGCCGCCTATATAGCGTCAACGGAAAATGTAGATTTAGATGTTAAATGGGAAGGTTTCACTAAGGGGCTATTCGGTCAAGGCTTATTCATGATAAAAGTCACGGGTGATGGCACCCTTTTCATAAACACCTTCGGAGCAATAGATAAGCATGCCTTAAAGCCTGGACAAACCCTAATAGTTGACAACTTCCACCTAGTGGCATTCAGCGACACATGCAACTACAAAGTCACAAAGTTTGGGGGATTGAAAGAAACTTTACTAGGCGGAGAAGGACTGGTAACCCAAATCACAGGTCCGGGAGACGTTTATATACAAACAAAAAATCTAAGGGAATTCGTGGAATGGCTCTGGACATTAATTGAGCCTAGAGTTAGAGCAAGAGCCCGCTAAACCCACGATTTTTTATCTCTCGAAATAAATCCGAATCGAAGAACAGTTGCATGCCAAAGAACTAAACAAATTTTATAGAATCTTGGAAAAAAGTTTTCTTTGAAAAAATTTAAGTAAGCGCCCACATTCTCAAGAATGATGAAAAATGAAGATAGTAGTCGTCGATCACGTCTATCTGGAAAAAGAGCACGTTAAGAGGTTAAGATCGATCGGTGATCTAGAGGTCTTTAAGGACCCGCCTGAGACGCCTGATGAATTGAAAGAAAGAATAAAGGCAGCTGACATTGTAATAGTTGGTTGGAGCAATTTAACCAGAGAGGTTATTAATTCTGCTGAAAAACTCAAGATGGTCTCTATATGGGCTACCACCTGTCACTATGTAGATCTCGACACAGCAAAGGAGAGAGGAATCGTAGTTACGCATGTTCAGGGCTACGCTACTGAAGCCGTTGCTGAGTATGTTTTCGCTTTGTTGTTGGCGGGTATTAGGAAATTGCCATTAGCTGATAAGCGTGTTAGAAAGGGGGATTTTGATTGGAGACCATTTGGAGGAGTCGAATTGCACAGAAAAACTCTTGGCATAATCGGCACAGGATCGATTGGCTGCAGAGTCGCTGAGATAGCCAAAGTTTTTAAGATGCAAATTTTAGCTTACGACAAATATCCGAACGTGAAAAAAGCTGAAGAGATCGGGATGAGGTACGTCGACCTTTATACGCTGTTGAAAGAAAGCGACTTCATAACTCTACATGTAACTTTAACATCCGAAACGGAGAGACTGATAGGGAAGAAAGAAATCAAAGCTATGAAAAAAGGTGCTGTTATAATCAACACATCTCAAGGCAAAGTAATCGACGAGAAGGCTTTAATTGACGCATTAAAATCAGGCAAAATAGCTTTTGCTGGCTTAGATGTTTTCGAAGAAGAACCTCCATCCAAAGATAATCCCTTGTTCAAACTTGAGAATACGATACTTTCTCCTCACGTCGGGTTCCATACCATCGAGGCAGCAAAGAGATGCACTGATATCTGCATCGATAATGTCGTGAAGTTCTTGGAGGGACACCCGCAAAACGTTTGTTAGCATTGCCTTAGGCTGATGTTTCAAAATGTTGGGTGATTTGAGATGTATTTAACCAAAGAGGAAGAACGAATCCTTAATGGCGAATTTGGAGAAGGAACACAGAAGGCAATTGAGTTGCTTGTAGCAATTGGAGATGCATATGACGCTGAAAAAATGATCCCTATAAGCCGTGCGCATGCGGCTTCAAGTGGTCAGGAAGGAGACTTGTACTTTGTGGAGCTTTTAGCCAATGGAGGCGCCCGTTGTAAAGTGCCCACGAGCACGAACCCAGTATATGACATCGAGTATTTCGATAGACTGTTTGAAATTCCGAAGGATGAGGGTGAAGTGGCTCGGAGAGTAATGGAAGCCTACAAGCGAGTAGGCGCTATACTCAGCTGGAGTTGCGTGCCATATATGGCAGAGAATATTCCATTGTATGGTGAAACTGTAGCCTTCTCTGAATCAAGCGCTACACCTTATGTGAATTCTGTTATTGGTGCGGGAACCAATCGTGAAGCAGCTCAAAGTGCACTAGCTGCAGGAGTCATCGGCAAGACCCCTAAATATGGACTGCACATCAAACATAATCGGAAGGGCACGGTTCTAGTCAAAGCGGAAGCAGCGCTAAAGGATGAATTTGATTATACGCTTCTAGGGTACTACGTTGGCAAGCGGATAGGCTATGGAATCCCTGTGCTTACTGGTATATCAAGACGCCCGAACACGGAGGAACTCATAAACTTCTGCGCGATGTCAAACACTTCTGGCGCCATATCCATGTTCTACATACCTGGATTCACCGTTGAGGCCTCAACTGTTGAAGAAGCCTTTCAAGGCGACACCCCAAGAGACAAGATTACTGTGACAGATCACGAGCTTAAACAGACTTACGAAGAGCTTCAGACGACGAGTGGAAAAATAGACTTCGTCATGCTTGGATGCCCACATTACACACTCAGGCAGATCGAAGAAGTTGCAAGACTCTTGAACGGAAAAAAGATACACAATGATGTGTCGTTTTGGATTTGCACATCCGCTACAGCTAAGATTTTGGCCGAGAGAATCGGCATCGTTGATATCATAGACAAGGCTGGTGGACACGTCGTAGTAGACACGTGCATAGATGAGCCATGTTGGGTCGCATACAGGGACAAAGTGGGGATGACAGACTCGCCTAAATGCGCCTACTATCGGAGATTCAAAGAAGCCATAGTGGCGAGACTGAGAGACTGCGTTGAAGCAGCAATCGAAGGAAAATGGGGATAAGAAGTTTGGAGATCGTGTTGAAATGTCACAAGATTATAGGCGGCTACGGGGAAGGTGAGGCTCTGGTTTCTCATGAGCCCGTCTGCTTCTACCTTACAGATCCTAAGACGGGCATAGTTAGAGAGAGAAGCCATGAACTGGCTGGAGAGAATCTTGCAAACAAGGTGCTCGTGTTTTCGTCGGGAAAGGCCAGTTCGGTGGTTCAGATCGACGGTCTTTATAAACTGGCATCAAATAATGTTGCTCCCAATGCGATGATTGTTAAGGATGTGGAAACAGTGCTCGTCGTCAGCGCGTTTATAGCAAAGGTTCCTTTGGTAGACAGATTGGAAAAGGACCCGTTTGAGGTCATTCGCACTGGCGACTTCGTTAAGGTGGATGCCGAAAAGGGCATAGTCACAATAACAAGGCAGGAGGCCTAGCATAATCGCGACGTAACCTCTTGAATCGAGCGCGCTGGCTTGCCCCTATATTCTCGCAACTCATATCTCTTAGGCTTGACCACCTCTCTCCCATCCGTGATAGTTAAATTTTCGATTTCCGTGTAATCGTAGTAGGGGTCTTGCGTTCCTAGTAGGATGTGGCCCATCAGGAACTCCTGATCCTATGGGTCTAGCCTGTTGTTTCTTAGCGCTGACTCAAAGGCTTTCCTTAAGGCTTTCGGTGTAAGGTTAGAAGAAAACTGTAAAGTTTTTAAATGCCAAGCTCAGTAAACATTTTGGATATTCATGTCCGAAGATTACATTATACTTTCTGACCCTCGAATATGCGGAGGAAAGCCCGTCATTAAAGGAACACGTGTTCCTGTTCAGTACATTCTAGAACTTTGGGAAAAAGGCTATAGTGTTGAAAGTATACATGAACAGTACCCGACAGTTCCTAAGGAACAGATTGAAAAAGTTGTCCGACTGCTCAAGGAAGACCGCCTAATTAAGATTTTACATTGAGCTTTGCGTCAGCTTACTCCACGAACACAACGTGGTTATAATAAATCAAAAGGGTTGTTATGCGCTCTAAAATGGCTCGCTCGTTATTTTCCGCATTCCCAACCTGCATCCAGCCCTATGAAGCAAACAAGGCTACATAACAAGTTGCAAAAGTATAATAATAGGCCACATCAATTCTAAAATGGGGAAGGAATGTATGGATACGCTGAGGATCAGTAAATACAGCCCAGACGAACTCGCCGCGAAGGGCGAGGACATTTACAATAAAATACGGAATGAGGTGGAAGAAAAATATCGGGGGTTATTCATAGCCATAGAGGCGGACAGCGGCGACTACACCATTGCCCAATCTCCCTTGGAGGCTGTCGATAAAGCCCGTGAAAAACATCCGGAAAGCGTCTTCTACGTCAAGAGAATAGGATACAGAGTGACCAGAATCCTTTACTGAGGCCCACACTTGACAACCATCGAAGGACGCATTGACGAACTCTTAAGTCCAAGACTTAAAGTTAAATATGCTTTCCAAGTGTTAAAGTTTAAGGTCCGTGATCTTGAACGCTAAGAAGACCATCAAAGCCAGTGCATTTGACTAAAGTTAAGCAACGGCTTCTTGAAGAGGAATATGAGAATCTTCAGCGTTTCTTGCGTGGCGAATCGGCTGAGCTTTACTCAGCTAATAGACAGCAAGCTAACCGCTTCTACAGGAAAATTAAACCATACAAGGAATATCCGCTTTCCATCAGAAAAGACCTTTTGAAGGTGGAACGGCGAGATACTAAAATTGCTGAGTATTGGGCTAAGATTCCAGTGAAAGGGAGAAGGGGCGGAGTATGGGTTGCCATTAAGCCTCACTGTCCAATAGAGCCAGACATGGAAATCTGCGAATCCAAACTTTTCAAGCGTAGCGCGCCCTTTTTTCTCGTTCATGGTGCTTGTCCGTACATTGGCATAAAAAGTTTTATTGATACTGAACCTACATTTGATGCAGGAGGACCCTTCAGGTGAGAATATGAGCGAGATGGATATTGAAGAAACGGAAACGGAATTTGAGTTAGAAGTGAAAGAGGAGTCGAGAACTGTTTATGCGGATAAGCTCGACTTGGATGTTGCAACTCTTTGTAACCGTGTCCAAACTGGGGACTTAGTTCTTCAGCCTGAATTTCAGCGAGAGTATGTCTGGGACGATACTAAGGCAAGCCGCTTCATAGAGTCCATCTTAATGCAGATTCCCACTCCAGTGATTTACCTAGCTGAGGATAAAGATGGCAGACGGCTAACGATAGATGGACATCAAAGGTTAAGATCTGTCTTCAGGTTTTGGAGCAATGATTTTCCATTAAGGAACCTAACGGTTTTCAAAGAATTGAACGGTAAGAAGTTCAAAGACCTAGATAAAAAGTATCAGAGAAGTCTATTAAATGGCGTTATTCGTTCAATATTAATCAGGCAGGAATCTGACGATGACGTAAAATTTGAATTATTCGAGAGGTTAAACACGGGTTCAGTTCATCTTAACGCGCAAGAATTACGCAATTGCGTATACTTAGGCCCCTACAACGACCTCATTAAAGACCTCGCGAGTGACCGGGACTTCCTCTTTATATTGGGCCTTAAGACGCCTGACAAAAGGATGCGGGATAGAGAGCTCGTTTTAAGATTTCTCGGCTTTGGACACTGGCATGTATTTGGAGCCTAATAAAGATAGAATGTTAAAAACAAGTTTTTCTGTAAAATCAGGAGAATCGCCATCACAAGAGAAGCCTTCATCAAACACGCTCACGCCCGCTTCATAAAAACCTTTTTCCCTGCATGCTGCTCGGAAAAGCACAAGCTTACCGAGAACAAATATTGAAAGCCAGCAAAGAAAAACTTGCATATTTAATAAAAATCTCGTTAAATAGAGAGCATGTTCTGAGGTTGAATATGTTTTGGGTTTGGGCGGGAGACAATACGTGATTTGCCGATGTTAATAGAAAGTCACAGTAACTTTTCTTGTTTTATAGCTGATAGTTATGCTTGAGGATTTGAGCATGCTCGCTCCGATCAAAGCGTCTGTTCCATCAGTCAATATTACTTCAGCTCGTCGTTTTAGATCGTTTAATTCAACATTGCACGAGTAAACGGGAACTCTTTTTCTGGAGCCGTCGGCCAGCTCGACGTCATGGACATATTCAAGGATTAGCCCAATTTGAACGGCAAGGGTTATAGGTATGCACAGGTCTCCGTTGAAGTCCGTGTCTACTATGGCTTCCAGTTCGATGGTTCCTCTTAAGCCTGCCACCTTAACTTTAACGCAATTCATCCACCGATTGAAATCGGTGGTCTTCTTGCCTAATGTTTATAAAGAAATCGTAAGAAGACCTCTGGTTAGCACACGCTACGTGGCTGAAGCCAGCAGCTTTCTCAGCGAGTTCATGTAAACTTTAGTTATTTTGGGCTGTATATTATACTGCTTTAGAATTTGGGTTACGTTTTCTAGATTTTCTATAGGGATCATGAAGCATCCGTTGCCGAGTTTTATTCCTCCGCCTTGTTGAACCATGCCTTTTCTATATTGTTTTCCGAACAGGTGGTAGATCACTTTCATTTTCTCGTTTTGTGAAAGCCTGTTTAGTTTGTATTTCACTATTGCCATTTGCCTTAGGTTTTGTGAGAAAGCCGGGGCTTTAAATGGATGGCGTAAGTAGAGGAGGGTCCCCTGTTCAAGAATGTTTCGTCTAAAGGTTGGCTCTGTTTTTTCCATGAATTCTTTTATGCTTCTTGTTAAGACTTGCGTGAAAAGGCCTAGTTTTGCAACGTTTTCGAAGAGTGTTCTGCGATTTTCCCACATGGTTTCTTCATGTTGGAAGATAACTAGCAGGTCATAATCCGAGTATTTGTCGTAGTTTCCTCTCGCCCTGCTGCCAAACAGAATTATGGCTACCACGCCTTCAACGCATGCTATGACTTCAACTAGTTTACTTAAGTTTGATTCCAGTTCGCTTTTCAATTTCATAAAGAATTCTCTCCATGGCTCCTACAGCCTCTTTTGCTCGTCTTCCATCAATTCCATCGTAGCCTAGATCGCCGTAAGCGCTCCAAATAATGTCAATGTCTGCTGCAATCTCCGGAAAGTTTTTCTTAGCCCATTTCACCCTTTGCGCATGGGCACTTCTGGGGTTCAGATGGAAATGTTTTCCTTCCGCTGCGGCAGATGCTTCAATAGCTTGTTCAACAGCCTTAATGGTTAAATCGCCAACTACTGTGTATCTGCCCTTCTTGAATTCGTCTAAAGCAGCAGCTCTCTTTTCCCTTGCTAACCATGAATGGTGAGCTTCGTCACCCATAGTTTACCCTTTCTTATAATAAGAAAAAACCTTATTATAAACCTATCGTAGACTTAAACGTTTATACATACACGATATTATTCCTCACTAGGGCATCCAGATTTTAACTTTGTCGGCGGGAAGTCCCCTTGCGAAAGGGTGGGGTAGTTCACATTCTTCGCTTGGGTTGAGATTCTGTAAATGGTTAAATAGTGTTCCGCATAACATGTACACGGTGATCTCATTGGGCGTAGAATCAAGGAAATGGATTAACGAAAATCTGCCCAAACTTAGATTGAAATACCCAAACAAAACGATAATCGTTTGTAATAACAGGGTTATTAAAGTATTCGACGGAATAATAGATCCAATCCAACTGAATGAAGTGGCCAGGCAAATATGCGAAGGTAAAGATTGGAGCTACACCTTCGTATCAGAGGAAGAAGAAGAGTACATTCTATGATACTCATAGACATCGAAATCTACAACCATTCCAAAAAACGCTACGAACTTTTTGAAGCCATCGTAGATACAGGAGCAACATTCTGTGCCATAGCCAAACATATAGCTGACGAAACAGGAATACCCTTCCACGAATCAACACACCTGTGGCAAGTAAACGGTCCCTTAACCTTAACAAAAACCAAACTAAAAATCAGGTACAGAGAAACTGAGCATCAACTAGATGGTGTCATAGTCAACATATCCCAAAATTACTTGCGCTCAGCAACCCAAGATGAAAAATGCAAAAGACCCCTCACGCCACATCCGTTGTCAAGCCGCATAATCGTCGGCAAAAACTTCTTAGAAAAGCTTAGCCAAAAAGAGAAAAAAGAAATTCTATCATATCTAATCCTCTAACATTTCCATTCTAGTTTGAACGGGACTTAAATTAATTCCTTAACCGAAGATTTGACGACATAGTTCAAACAAACTTTTCCATAAGCTATCCAGGCATTGTCAACAAACACCCAAATTCTTTTAAAGTCAAGTTTGTTCGGGCAATATAGCTTAAAAGCTTTTGTTTAAATTCTTCGCTTGAACCGTGTTTCAACAAAACTATTTAAACTTGCACGAGTATTTTCCGTTTTTGGTGTAGTTTATGGAAGCTGAAGAAGTTTGCTGGCAAGTGGATAGCCGTGAAAGACGGACGAGTTGTGGCTGTTTCAGATAGCCACGACGTGATAATGAAGGAAATCAAGCAGAAAGGCTTAGACGACATTTACGTTTTCTACTCTCCAACCGAAAAAGAGAAAAGATATAAGTTTCTATTTTAGGTAAAACAATGAAAATTCAGGCAAGGAAACTTTTGGTTAGAGGTAAGATCGACTGGTAAAAAAATAGCGTTCTCGAAAAATGCTCCAGAACGGAATTCGATGTGTATTTGTGTAGAGGGAACAAAAGCTTTATGAAAAATTCACGGGCTTGATGCTGGGTTATATTTCATCTGGAAATATGAGTGGGTCAGTTAGCCTATTGTTGCTTATGAATTTTTTGAGTTCAACGTCGAGTGTTAGCAGTTTAAGGTTAAGATGAGTTGAGCTTGCGTAGAGTATGTTGTCTACCATGTCTTTATGTCCCAACATGTGCGACCTTAAAGCATCATTGAAGATATCAGAGCTTTCATCTATCCTCACATATTTTCTGCTTTCTATGACGCTCCTCAAGCCATGCCTAAAGCGTTCGACGTCGAAATCTACGCCCCGCGATAACCTCGCTACTATCCATAATGATTCAAGAATACTGAAGCAAGAGTAACATACTTCAGCTTTAATTTCGGCCAGCTTCTTGAGGCCCTTTAAGACTTCTTCGCCGGTGTCAACTCCCAGCGTGGGAAGTATGAAGGACGTGTCAAGCAGAACCTTCAATGTGCCTCGCTTGCTCTTCAACACTTATCGCCTCAGCTTGCTCCGGCATTATAGACGCAAACTTTTTACCTGAAAGAGCCAGTTGAATCGGATCCTTCAGGCTTTCCAACATAAGAACGTTCCCCATCACTTTTAACAAAACCCTTTCACCTTCTTTGAGACCCAGAGCTTCAACTATTACCTTAGGCAGATAAACCGTGAACTTTCTCCCGATTTTAGTCTCCATGACCAGACTCATTACATCTCGCCAGAATTATGTTACTTAATCAGACTTAAATATCTACCGCATGATATGTTAATTAACACTCTGAAATACATTTGCTACTGAAACATCATTACTAACAGAAAATTTCGAACGAAACAGAAAAAAGCAATAGAGAATATGATTGTCGCAGAAGGCGACTAACAGCAGAAGAATGCTCAAAAATATTAGAAGAACTCAAATAGTTGGTTTTTCCTAAAAATAAAGACTAGATGAGTTTATTTTGGTCGGGCGGGCAGGATTTGAACCTGCGACACTCCGGTCTCTGCATGTACGCTTGGTAGGCTGAGCGACACCCACCAAGGGTAGGCGTCTACAGCGTCTCCGCCAGCCAGTTCTGCTAGCAGGCTCGGAAGCTCTACCAAGCTGAGCTACCGCCCGTTGCCCGACCAAAAATTCTAAGATAAGAAATTCGGATTTATGTGTTTCGTATCAGTTATTCACATCTAACGGTTGTTCAAATATAATTGTAATAATTTAAATAGAATATGGTTAGCATTCATCGGATTTTCTTATATACCCGCATCCAAAGTGCGCCCCAAATCATCATGAAGGCTATTATAATCCAAAAAAGCAGTATCAACATTTGAACGGCATCTGAAACTATTTCTTCAAACATTGTTTACCAAGAACATTCTTTGTTTCCTGCTCTAAAAGTGAAGTTTCCAAAATTGAAATGCCCTTCAGACAAGGCATATTTTCAAAAATGACATATACCGATGCAAACAGCAAGCGTTTTATAAAATTAAATTTTATACAATTTTAGGCCTAAGCGGGAAAGGAGAAGGTTTCCATCACCTCGATTTTAAGAAAATTCAAAGTTTCTCTTCAAAAGATTCCATTACATAGTCATCAAGCGTATAGTCCTATAGTTTTGGCGGGCCCGCCGGGAATTGAACCCGGGACCCCCGGGTTTCTGTGCAATGTTTGTTGCTTAAAAGCCCGGTGCTCTATCCTTACTGAGCTACGGGCCCTTTGGGCTTTTTCTTTCGCTTTTAGAAGTTTGGGAAGGTGCTTTTTAGTATTTCGATTATTCGTGGTCTTGTTAAAAAGTTTTAAGGGTAGACTGGACTTTTAGAATGTTTGTTATGAAGTTTTTGATTTTACTGTTTGCACTTGGTAGTGTTTCTATTTTTTGTCTTTTTCTGTGAGTTTGTAGAGTCCGTTTCTTTTCTAATGAATATAGAAACAAGTGAAGACTGTGCCTGAATTTATGAGGAGGTGGAATTTGCTGTGGATAAATGAGGCATGGAGTTCATGTTAGAAATCTTAGAAGCTTTTACAGTTGATGAGAAATGTTGCAATTTTCAGTGTTATGGAAAGTTAAGGAAGCGTTTCGTTTTTAAAGCTTAATTTTTCATTTAACGGATGAAAGCGGTTGTTTTGAACAGTTAGCGATATATCTACATGTTAATAAAGGTTATTTCTTTCTTTTACGCCTAGAATTCTAGTGGTGTGAAAATTGATTTCGTGGAAGCCCTTTTTTGAAAGGTTAAGCGAAGAATATGAGATGGCGAAGAAAAAGAAGCAAGCTTTAGACAATTTACTGAACACCGGCAGAATTTCTCAGTCCACATATGAACTGTTCAACAAGGAGATAGACGAGGCTATTGCAGAAATCGAAAGGCAGCAGAAGGCTTTGCTGGAGAAAATGGATTCCAAAATGGGAGAGCTTGAAGAACGGGTTAAGACGATGGAGATGCTTCTTGCAAACTTTGAAATTCAGCATGTAACTGGCGAAGTAGATGAGGAGGTTTATAAACGTGAAATCGGCCTTTTGTCCATGGGGCTTGAAAACGCAAGACAGGAGCTAGACGCGGTTAGGGAAGCTGTGAACCAGCTTTCAAGCAGCATACAAATTCCAACAACCGAGGTAGTTGTACAGCAAGAAATGGAACCGCAACCACCAGAAAACGTTGAAGCCTCCCAGCCAGAAGTTGAAATTGTGGAAGAGCCAGTTTCAGATGTGGAAGAAAAATTGCCGGAACCTCCAGCAGAACCTGTAGAAGTCAGCGAAACGGATTCCTTTCAGACTCCGCAAGAAAATCCGCAAGAAACATGGCAAGGCACGGAGGAATCGCAGTCGACGGAGACGGAAGCTGAGGACGAAGAAAAACAAGAAGCGTAACAAACAAAGAGCAGCCACCTTCCCTTTTTCTATTTAACAAACTCGAATGCGCAGAGTTTTATATGGTTAGTATTCGTTATCTTGTCTGAGAGTGCCATGGTTGTCTCAGAAGGTGATAATGACTTTTCATGAAAAGTTTAGGCAGTATGATTTAGGTGAAGGGCATCCTTTTAGGGGAGACAGGTATGTAAATGCTATGAGATTTTTTGAAAGCCAAGGCTTGTTTAATCTTTCTGAAATCGTTCTTGTTGAACCACAGCCAGCATCGAAGGAAGACCTGTTAAGGGTTCATGATGAAGGTTATGTTGATTTGATTTTTCGTTTGGCAGAGGAAAGTAAGCCATATGACATTGAAACACCTGTTTCTCCAGAAATTCTTGAGGCGGCATTGCTCATTGTTGGCGGTGCAGTCGAATGCGGCAAAGCTGTTTATGAGGGAAAGGTGAAGCGTGCAGTCTCTTTAGGCGGTGGTTATCATCATGCTGGAAGAAACTACGGTGGTGGATTCTGTTTATTCAACGACGTAGCCGTTTTAGTTGAATATTTAAGGACCATATACGATGTGAAACGAATCTTAATATTGGATTATGATGTTCATTTTGGAAACGGCACAAGCAACATTTACTACCGAGACCCCCATGTGCTGTACATTTCTTTGCATCAAGACCCCCGCACAATTTATCCGGGAACAGGGTTTGCTTGGCAAATTGGAGAACATGAAGGAGAAGGCTACAATGTTAATGTGCCTCTGCCACCTGGAACAAGCGACAGCACATATCTTTACGCCTTAAACGAGGTTTTTGTTCCTTTGGCTGAAGAGTTTAAGCCTGAAATCATTATTGCAAATGGTGGAAGCGACCCGCACTTTGCAGATATGCTTGGAAATTTGAGGCTAACTGTTAAAGGTTTTTTTGGCTTGTCCCGTGTGATTAGGGAGACCGCTGACAAGGTTTGCGATGGAAAATTTGTTCTAATGCCCGGAAGCGGATATAATCCCTCGGTTTTGCCGCCTTGTTGGTATGCGCTTGTTGCTGGGGTGGTTGGTTTAGAGGATATCAGCGTTAAAGACCCGTATAACCCGCCGGAGGAGCCGCCTCAATGTCGTAAAATGGTTGAAAATACAATTAAAGAGTTGAAAAGATTGTTGAAAAAAGAGTGGGTGTGTTTCAGATAGATGGAACTGGACTAAACCTCAGCCTAATGCTGCAGCTAGGCAGACTTAAGGCTAACAGCTTTAACTGGACATGTTAGGCTTCAGTTGACTGAGACGTATGAAATAGGTAAAGATAATCAAATCTGAAGTTTAATCAATGTTTAAATAAGCTGTCTCATTAATTTTTATTGTAACCCTAAGTGAAGGGCAGAAAGAGAACAAAAAGGAAAGAGGAATTAAGAATGAGGGAAGAATCTATTGAGAAGCTGGCGAGGGAGAGGGCTGAGAAAATGGCTATGCAGGAAGCAATGGCGAATAACATTGTGATTTGGTTTCCATTAGTATTCGTAGCCTTTATAATGATGTTTAGTGGTGCCCCCACCGTAATCGTGGTTCTCTTTGGTACTGTAGCGCTTGTGGCTGGAATTGTTTCAGCAATTGTCACATGGAAACGTGCCTACGAAAAGTGTTACAAGAAATGCCTTGCAGAATTGAGCTTACTCTCGGGGGAAAGTAGTAAAAATAAAAAATAAAAAATAAAACATTGTTCTAAGTGAGACTACTTTTGTTCTCTGTTGGTTTTGCGATGACTGCTGTTCCATACGCTACGAAGACCGTGGCTGTTCCATTGAGTATGTCGCTTGTTTCGAAATCCGCCCCGATGACAGCGTTTGCACCCATCCTTCTCGCATTTTCGATAAGCCTGTTTAACGATTCTCTCCTGGCCTTCTCACATTCTGAAGTGTAAGCTGTTACTTCTCCTCCAAAAATTCCCTCGATGCCAGCAACTATTTTTCCACCAACTCCTCGGGTTCGCACCGTTAACCCGTGAATTGGGCCTAAAACCTTGACGATTTCGTATCCTGGCAAATTTGGCGTTGTGACAACTATCACTTCGCTCATTTAGGATAGACCTCGAAACTTTAATAGTTGATGCTGTTAATTTAGATTTCTAACAAAGCGTTGAGCGGAGCTCTGCATGGAGGATATAGAGAAGATTCGTGAACAATTTCCAATAACCAAGAATAAAGTGTTTTTGAATCACGCTGCGCAGTCTCCACTTCCAAAACCAGTTGCGGATGCTGTTCGCAAATTCGTTGATGAATTCTCGAATTTCGGAATAACTTCGATTGAATGGAACGACGGCGGAAAACCATTCTTCGCAAAACTGATTAATGCAAAACCCGAAGAAATCGCCTTTGTCGAAAACACATCCGTAGGCTTAAACATAGCTGCAAACGTGCTTCATTATCCGTCAGGTTCAAAAATCGTCACAACAGATTTGGAGTACCCCTCAGTAGTTTATCCTTGGTTGCGTAAAAGCTTAGGTGTGAAAGTTCATTACGTGAAGAATGTTAACGGGAAAATTTTGTTGAAGGATGTGGAAAAGGCTGTTGATGATAAAACTGTGGCTGTTGCCGTAAGCCACGTTGAATATGTTAATGGTTTTCGCCATGATTTGCGGGCTTTGAGCGAAATAGCCCATGAACACGGATCATACCTAATCGTTGATGCGATACAATCGGCTGGTGCCATGCAAATAGATGTTAAAAGAGATGATGTTGACTTCCTTATGTCCGCATGCTACAAATGGCTTTTGAGTCCACCGGGTGCAGGCTATCTTTATGTTAAAGAGGGGCTTATCGAAAAGTTTGAGCCGCCGTTCGTTGGCTGGGCAAGTGTAAAACCAGAGGTTTTCGAAACAATAGATTTATGGGATATTTGGAGCTTGAGGCTTTCGGAAACTGCAAGCCGCTTCGAAGTTGGTTCACCAAGCTTCATAAGTCTCACAGGTGCGACAGAAGCGTTAAAAATGCTGTTGAATATTGGCATCGAAAAAATCGAAGGGAGAATACTGAAGCTAACAGACCGTTTAATAGAGGCTGTTAAAAATTTGAGGTTGAAACTTCAAACACCCGAAGAAACACAATATCGCTCGGGAATTGTCAATTTTAAGATAGACAGACCGCAGGAAGTGGTGGAGAAGTTAAGTCGCAAAGGAATAGTTGTTTCTGCTAGAGCTCATGGAATAAGGGTTTCACCACACTTTTATAACACGAAAGAGGAAATTGACAAACTTGTAGAAGAAATTAAACAATGTGGCTAAAGTCAATGTTCAGGATTGAGAAAATTGACGAAAGTAATAAACAGCGTGTAATCGATTTCCTCAGATTAAACGTTATTAGACATGTTTTTGCCTTTTACGACATTCAATACGAACCAGAGCATACAACTATGTATGCGGCTTTTGAAAATGGAGACCTAAAGGGATATATTCTCATCTACACCGCTCTAGAGTTTCCAAGAGTGGTTTTAGAATGCGAAAATGACACTGTGGAAAAATTAATTGAGTATGCACCTGAAAACTGCTTCATTATGCATGCCCCACCGAATCTTCTACCAATAATAGAAAGCAAGTTTTCAAATGCAAAGCATTACGTTGAAGATTGGATGTTAGTTAAGAGGGGTTAAACGAGACCTTTCAAGTCGAAACTTGTGCGTAGGTTATGCACTGAGGATGCTTCTAAGCTTGCTATGCTTCTTTCAAGCCGAGAAGAACGCCCAAGGGGAACAGTAAAGAAGTACATTGAGCGGATAAGTAAGATGCCGCTCTATGGAGTTCTCGTAAATGGCGAACTGGTTTCTTACGCTGGTTCTTTCATTCAGCTACCGCAAGTTTGGATGATAGGTGGAGTTTACACCCATTCAAACCATAGGAACAAGGGTTACGCAGCATTAGCCACTTCAGCGGTGACGGAAGAAGCGTTGAAACATGCGGAAACAGCAGCACTATTTGTAAGGTCAGACAATTACCCAGCCATTAGGGTTTACGAAAAAAATTGGTTACAAGAAAACAGGTGAAAAACTCTGGGTTGACGTAGGAACAGGAATTAAACCTTAAATTCTTAGGGAGATCTATCCAAGATTTCTTTCAGTAATTTTATTGCTGACCATGCTGCAAGCGCGCTCGTCCTTGGGTTTTCTGGATGTGGGTCGTTTACAAATTTTAATTGCATGTCTCCATATTTCCATTTGATTTTGATTTCATGCACGTTTTTGTCCACCTTCGGGTCAGAAATTACTTGCACCCTCACTTTTTCAGGCTGGGTGGTCAAAGCCAACGTGGCTGCAACATTCATTTCCCTCGGAAAACGTCTAACAGCCTCTTCAGCATATCCTTCATAAACTATTTTTTCCTCTTTATTATCCATGTCTAAAGCCTTCGGATTCTTCCTCGTTGTTAAAACAACTTCATCTATCCTAGCTATTGCAGCGCTAGAGATAGCATCTAATCCTCCGATGGCTCCTGAGGGGATATAGATTTTGTTGCTTTTGAGTTTTAAGTCTAGGAGTGCTCCCACGCTCATAACTATCAATTCTATGTTTTCCGCCAAAATTTTGGCTATGTAATCTCTAACTGCTTGTTGTGAAGCCGCCTCAACTATGACTGTGGGTTTAAGCTTAAGCATCTCTTCAAGGTCTTCCACAACCGTGACGGGAACATGTAACGAATTTTTGATTTTCTCAGCCCTTTCCATGTTACGGTCATAGAGAATTAACCCCTCACACTTAACAAGTCCTTTTTCAATTGCTCCTGAGATTATAGTTCCTATCGCACCGCATCCTATTATTCCAACTTTTTTCACCATTATCGCTTCCAAACCGAATAATTAATACTCGGCGATAAATCGGATGTTTCTATAGGGCTTGACTTCTCTGCCTTCACCAGTCTCAGCTATAACTTCAATTTTTGTAGCTTTGCATGTGCCAGCTATGTCCTCTTTCCCTTCTGTGATTGTTTCTGCCGTGTCTTTTCTTCCAGCGTAAATTGTCAGTTTTTTAATTTGCGTGTTCAATGGCATACGCTTTTCGGCTTTCTCCCTTCTAACTTCGGTTATTACAGCTGTTATTATGTCTCCGCATTTTTCAGCTTCTTCGTCCATGAGTTTTTCATCTAGCATTGGCCAAGGAGACAAGTGCATGCTTTTGTAGCCCTTTTCTTCGGCGTAAATCATTTGATAAATTTCCTCTGTTATGTGTGGTGTTATAGGTGCCAGAAGCTGCATAATTCTATACAAGCACGTATATAGCGTGTATTGTACTGCTTTTTTCTTCTCTTCTCCATAGAGTTTTGGCTTGTACAACCTATCTTTTACGGCTTCTATATAACAATCACAGAAAACATGCCACGTGAGGTTGCGTACCTCTTCTACGGCTATGTTGAACTGACATTTCTCTAGGGCGTCGGTAACCTTTTGTGTTAGTTTTTCAGCTTTGCTCAGAATCCATTTGTCTAAGAGCTGTAAGTCGTGTTTTTCGCCAACTACGTAGTCTTTTAACTGGTTGCTAACGAATCTTGCAGCGTTCCAGAGCTTAACCAGAAAGCGTTTTCCATATTCCACGTCTGGCCAACGAAACGGTATGTTTGAACCTGTGGCTCCACCGCCTGCAGCCCACTGTCTCGTTGCATCCGCCCCATATTTTGACAAAACTTCCTGTGATGTCACGTAATTGCCTAATGATTTGTGCATTGCACGTCCATCTGTTCCTAAAACCATGCCGTTGATTAAGCAGCTTTTATACGGTTTTTCGTTGAAGAGAGCCAAATGTCTAACCATTAGGTAATATGCCCAAGTACGAATGATGTCCACACCAGAAGGATGTACATCAGCAGGAAAGAGTCTCCGCCAATCTTCTCTGTCGGACCAGCCAGCATGAACCGCGCATGTTATGGATGAATCAAACCACGTGTCTAGCACATCTCTTTCTGGTTTGAACTCTTTTGAGCCACATTTTGGACATTTATCGATTTTTGGATTTTCTATGCGTGGGTCTATTGGTAGCCAATTCGGTTCGGCGAGAATTATTTCGTTGCATTTTTTACAGTACCATATCGGTATTGGTGTTGCGAATACTCTTTGTCGCGATATTACCCAGTCCCAGTCAAGCGATTTCGCCCAGTCTATTAGGCGGTATTTCATGTAGTCGGGGTACCATTTAATTTCTAAAGCATTCTTTTCCACTTGGCTAGTGAGGATGCGTGTTTTCATGAACCATTGTTCTCTTTCAAGGATTTCTATCGGAGTGTGGCATCTCCAGCAAACGCTTACTTCTTGACTTATTGTCTCAGTTTTTTCCAATAACCCTTCTTTTTTCAAGTCTTCAATTACAGCTTTTTTCGCTTCTTCAGTCGTCATTCCAGCGTATTTTCCAGCGTTTTTAGTCATTCTACCCCTTTCATCGATACACATTATGACTGGTAGTTTATGTTTCGCCACGCTTTTTACGTCTGCTTTATCTCCGTACGTGCATATCATCACAACACCTGTTCCGAATCCTGGGTCTACGAGATCATCAGTTATGACCTCAACCGTTCTGTTTGTGGTTGGTACATGAATTTTCTTCCTCACACACTGTTTGTAACGTTCGTCGTGGGGATTTACAGCCACGGTTACGCATGCTGGGATTAGTTCCGGTCTTGTTGTGGCTATCGTTAGGAAACCGCCGTCTTCAAGTTTAAACTTAATAAAATGTAGTTGTGCGGTTCTTGTTTCATATTCCACTTCAGCGTCCGCTATGGCAGTTTCGCATCTTGGACACCAGTTTACGGGATGCGTTCCACGGTAAATGAACCCTTTCTTATAGAGGATGACGAAAGAGAGTTGGGTGCGTCTCCAATAGTTAGGGTCCATTGTTTTATATTCCGTTGTCCAATCAATTGAGCATCCAAGATTGGTAATGGCTTCCTTCATAACGCCTATGTTTTTACCCACAAGCTCCTCGCAAAGCCTTCGAAACTTGTCTGGTGGAAGATCCGTTTTCTTAATTCCATGCAACTTCTCAACTTCTACCTCGGTAGGCAAGCCATGGCAATCCCACCCCTGAGGAAAATAAACATTGTAGTCTCTCATGCGTTTGTATCTGGCTACTATGTCGAAGTATGTCCAGTTGAGGACGAGTCCCATGTGGAATTCGCCTGATGGGTAAGGCGGCGGAGTGTCAATGCTGAATGTTGAGCGCGTCTTATCATCCCAGTCAAAGTGGTAAACACCCATCTCTTCCCATTTCTTCTGCCACTTACGTTCAATTTCATGAATGCTGAATCCCTTAGGCAGCGGCTGTTTCATGTATTGCAACATCCTAATTCTGCTTTGACTTTAGGAAAGATAAATATACGGCTAAATAACAGTTATCCTTCAAAGGTTTGGGGGAGCTGGGATTGTGACCCGGCTGAGAGGACGGTTGAACACCGTCGACCCTTAGAACCTGATCCGGGTAATACCGGCGTAGGGAGTGAGCATTAAGTGAGGACAGAATTTAACGGCCTTCGTAAGTTAAGGCAACCTAGCTTTTTCTTGATTTTGGAGTGATGGATTAGAATGGCTACTCAAATGGAAGCTGCAAAGAAAGGACGAATAACGGAAGAAATGCGTATAGTTGCTAAAAATGAGGAAGAGTCGCCTCAGAGTATACGTCAGCGATTGGCAGAAGGAACAGTAATTATAACCCGTAATGTTCAACACGAAAACGTTCATCCAATAGGAATCGGCAAAGGATTACGCACCAAAATTAACGCAAACATTGGCACCAGCCCCGATTTGTGCAATCTTAACTTAGAAATTGAAAAAGCAAAAATCGCGGTTAAATATGGTGCAGATACAATCATGGACCTGAGCATAAGCGGTGACTTGGATAAAATACGAAGGACAATTTTAAAAACCGTTAATGCGCCCATCGGAACGGTTCCCATATATCAAACAGCCATAGAAGTTGCTAAGAAAAAAGGATCAATCATGCACATGACCGAAGACGACATTTTCAACACCATAGAAAAACATGCTAAAGACGGCGTTGACTTCATGACAGTACATTGCGGAGTAACCCAACAAATCGTTAAACGACTTGCTAAGCATCCTCGCTTAATGGGAATTGTAAGCCGAGGAGGAACTTTTCTCGCTGCATGGATCCTTCACCACAACAAAGAAAATCCGTTATATGCAAACTACGACTATCTCTTAGAAATAGCTGCAGAATATGATTTTGCTTTAAGTCTTGGAGACGGTCTTAGACCCGGATGCATTTTCGACTCTACAGACTGGCATCAGGTTCAAGAATTGCTTATCATTGGAGAACTTGTAGAGAGAGCAAGAGCTGCAAACGTACAAGCTATGGTTGAAGGCCCAGGACATCTACCGTTAAACGACATAGAAGCAAATGTTCAGCTTGAAAAATCCGTATGCAAAGGCGCACCGTTTTATGTACTTGGTCCCGTTGTAACTGAAATAGCACCTGGATATGACCACATTGTCGGAGCCATCGGAGGAGCAATAGCTGGGCTTGCAGGCGCCGATTTTCTATGTTACTTGACACCCTCTGAGCATTTAGGCCTCCCAACTTTGGAAGATGTCAAGGAGGGGGTAATAGCTACGAAAATAGCAGCGCATGCTGTTGATATTGTAAAACTTGGGTTTAAGGCAGCGACCCGTGATTTAGCCATGGCGAAAGCTAGAGCAAACCTTGATTGGAAAAAACAATTTGAGAATGCCTTAGACTCGGAAAAAGCCATGAAAATTCGTGGCAGAGTGAAACTGAAAAGCCCAGAAACTTGTTCGATGTGTTCTGAATATTGTGCCATAAAAATCTTGAAAGAGGCGTTAAAAGCTCAAGGCCAATGCCCATGACAAATATAAGCTTCAGTTTTAGGAGAAAACATAAATGTCTAGAATTGAAAAGGTGAAAGGCAAAATCCCGGTGGCGATTACAATTGCTGGAAGCGATTCTGGAGGAGGAGCCGGAATTCAGGCAGACCTCAAAACTTTTGCAGCTTTAGGTGTCCATGGCACCACAGCAATCACGTCTATTACAGCTCAAAACACTTATTCGGTTACGGCTGTTGAAGATTTGAAGCCTGAAATGATTCGAGAACAGATTAAGGCGGTGGCTGAAGACCTAGGTATTGACGCTGGAAAAACTGGAATGCTTCACACAGAGGAAATGATCAAAACTGTTTCTTCAGAAGTTTCAAAATACGAGTTTCCGTTGGTTGTCGACCCTGTTATGATCGCAAAGTCTGGAGCACCTCTCTTGAAACATGAAGCTATGGATGCTTTGAAAAATTATCTTCTGCCAAAAGCCACAGTTATAACACCTAACAGGTTTGAGGCTGAGAAACTCGCTGATATGAAAATTAAAAGTCTAAAAGATGCAGAGGTTGCAGCTAGGAACATCTCTGAACTGGGACCCAAAGCCGTTGTAATTAAAGGCGGTCACTTAGAAAGGAAGGATGCAACCGACCTCCTTTACTATAAGGGTGAGTTTAAAATTTTTAGTGCTCCAAGACTTGATGTTAAAACCACCCATGGGATTGGTTGTAGCTTTTCCGCAGCTATTGCGGCTGGACTTGCCAAGAAAATGGAAATAACGGCGGCTGTTGAAAACGCTAAGAAAGTCGCGACTTTGGGTACAAAGTTTGGACTAAAAATTGGAAAGGGTTATGGTCCAGTAAATCCATTGGCTCATCTTTACCGCGAATCTTCAAAATACAATGTTTTGATGAGCTTGGAGAAGGCTAAGGCTTTAGTTGAGGCAACTACTGAAGTTGCGATGCTTGTGCCGGAAGTTGGCATGAATATTGCCATGGCGATTCCTTATGCAGAAAGCTTTGATGACGTGGCTGCCATAGAGGGAAGAATCGTAAAAACATCTGAAGGCGCTAGGGCTGTTGGCAACCCAAAATTTGGATGCTCCTCACACTTAGCCAGATATATACTCGAGATCATCAAGCATGACGAAAGCAAGGTGGCTGCGATCAACTTGAAGTTTTCGGATGATATTCTTAAAATCCTAGAAAAGTGGGGTATGACAATATCATTTTACGATCGAAAAAAGGAACCTGAAGAAATCAAAAGAGTTGAGGGGGCAACTGTACCTTGGGGTGTAAAGGAGGCCATTAAGAAGGTTGGAAAAGGTCCAGATGTGATTTATCATAAAGGCGATGTCGGTAAAGAGCCGATGATAGTCATTTTCGGTGAGCAAGCCTGCGATTTGGCAAAACTTATAGTGCAGCTTGCAAGGGAAATAGGAAAGAAAGAAAAGTCTAGGAGTATGGTGGGCACATGAGTCTCAAGATTAAAGAGGTAGACGAGGCAACTATAACAAAGACAATTGTTAAGGAAGCAGCTCAAGAATGGGTCGATTTGGCGGAAACGGATGTGGTCGTAGTCGGAGCGGGTCCTTCTGGGCTCACCGCGGCCATATACTTGGCAAAGGCAGGATTAAAAACGGTTGTTTTTGAAAGGAGGCTTTCTTTCGGAGGTGGAATGGGCGGAGGTGGAATGCACTTCCATAAGCTTGTTGTTCAGTCCCCGGCTGAAGGAATATTGGAGGAGATAAGATGTCCGTTCGAACGGGTTCAGAAGGGCTTGTTCACAGTTGACACATCAACGTTGATCGCAAAACTAGCAAACGGCGCTATTGATGCAGGAGCAAAAATAGTTTTCGGAGTGACCGTGGAAGATGTTATCTTTAGAGGGGGAAAGCCTCCGAAGATAGTCGGCGTCGTCATCCAATGGACATCGATAGTTACGTCGAAAATGCATGTGGATCCATTGGGAGTTAAGGCTAAAGCAGTGGTCGACTGCACAGGCCACGATGCTGAGGTTCTAGCGGTAGCCTTGAGAAAGATTCCAGAGTTGGGCTTGTCCGTTAAAGGGGAAAAGGCGATGTGGGCTTCAGAAGCCGAAAAGTTGACGGTTGAAAAAACTGGTGAGGTTTGTCCTGGCTTGTATGCTGCAGGAATGGCTGTAGCAGCCCTGCATCAAACTCCGAGGATGGGCCCGATCTTCGGCGGGATGCTTCTCAGCGGGAAAAAGGTTGCGGACTTGGTAATCGAAAAATTGCTAGGGAAAAAACTAGGCCTTAATTGTCCTTAATAGAAGGTTAATACGGCTCCTCAAAATATCTAATTAAGTGGGTGAACTTGGCTGCTTAATTTTAATTTGGCTGCTTAATTAAGAACTGAAAGCAAAAATTGTTAGCACTCGTAACTATTTTTTCAATTCTGCGAAGCTTCATCTGCAACGTTAAAAGCGGTTCTCAGAAAATGCAACGTTTTCCAAATTAATTTTTTAACTGGAAAAGACAAAATTCTAATCAGAGCCACTAGTGCTTTCCAGAAATGGCAAACGAGTGGGTTCGGAAGGAAAGGCTTACGAATGTATCATTTATTCGGGCAACGATGACTAACCTCCCGTTCAGTGATTCCTGTTTCGATGCTGTGATCAGTGTAAGCGTCATACACCATGCTATAAAGAAGGACATTGTGAAGACTATAAATGAGATTTACAGAGCTCTCAAGAGAAACGGCGTTTTCTTGACAAACCTCGTTTCAGTGAAGGATCCCAGGTACGGAACAGGTCAGAGGGTGGAAAATAATACCTTCCGAATTTTAGAAGCTTTTGAAGAAAAACACTTTGAAGAACTACACCACTTCTTTACAAAACGTGAGATTTCTAAGCTATTAGCCCCTTTCGCTAAAGCAAAAGTAGAACTCCTAAAGGATAGGCCACACTATTGGAAAATAACGGCCACCAAATAGACTTGCAACTCTACGATTTGACTAAGTTATAACACCCTTTCCGGAAAAGTGTAAATGTTCATATGTTTTCCTCGTGCAAATCCGATTAAGGTTAAGCCTACATTCTCAGCAATTGCAATGCCAGAATCTATTGCTGCAGCTAAAGAGGCTACTATTGGTAAGCTGACCCTTGCTGCTTTAAGGACTATGTCGCCTGTTAACCTTCCACTTAAAGCAAGAAAGCATTCACTAAAATTAGTTTTGTTTATGGCTCCCATGCCGATTACCTTGTCAACAGCGTTGTGGCGGCCAACATCCTCGATGAAAGCCACGAGATTCCCGTCGCTTTTGTAAATTGCGGCGGTGTGCACTCCACCGGTTTTTCTAAAAGTCTCAGCGATGGAATTTAGGCGGTTGACACAGTTTAGGATTATTTCAGCTTTAACTGTCAAGTTTGATTTAATCTTAGGAAGCTTTGCGGAAAGTTGATATGGTGATGGACTGCTGTATGCTGAAAGAATCACGCGGGAAAAGGGTTTTGAAAGTTTTAGTCTCTTTTCTAGGTCGATATTTGGCTTTAGTTCAACATGACAGATGTCTTTCCTTTTGAAGCTTATTTCCTCGATTTCTTCGATTGATTTTATTGTTCCCTCCGAAAGCAGATGCCCAACTGTCAGTTCTTTCAGGTTTGAGGGTGAACAAGAAATGGTTGCGTAATGAATTTTGTTTAAAAATATGTGAAGCGGTTTCTCTTCTGCCACGTAATCTGTCATTCTGCGAACCTTTTTAGCTAAAACATCAACCTTAACGATTTCAACTTTCAACATAATGCTCACTTCTTTAATTCTGAAATGATGAACCTCACAATTTCGTCAGCAATACTAACTTTTGTAACTGATTGTAAGCCTCTCCATCCAGGCTGACTGTTAACCTCAACAAAGAGAGGCCCTCTAGAACTTTCCAGAATGTCTACGCCAGCAATCTTGCATTCGATAAGGCTTGCTGATTTAACAGCCATTTCCTCAAGCGTTCTGTCAAGCTCCATAGGCAGTGGGCGGGCTCCTTGACTGTAATTGGTTTTCCAGGTGTTTGCAACTCGCCTCATTGCTGCAACAACACGGTCGCCGACAACAAAGGCACGAATGTCAGAAAAGCCGTGATGCACAAATTGTTGAAGATATATTACGCCATGATAAAACGTTATAGCCTTAAAAACTGTGGCGGCGATTTCTGGGTCCCTCACCCTTGTTGAGCCTATTCCTCTAGATCCGAAGATTGGTTTAACAACAACGTCTCCGCCGAGTTCATTAAAAGCCTTTAACGCTTCGTCAACGTTTTCGGTTACCGCTGTACGCGGCACAGGTATGTCATTATCTTCTAGGATTGCTAGAAGGTCATATTTATCAACGCAGTGTTCAATTGCTTCGGGTGGGTTTATGACGTATAAGCCTAAACGTTGAAGGCGATAGAGGATGTCCATTCTGAAAACTATTTCCTCCAAGGAGCCGCGTCCAACTGGGCGAATTATTAAGGCGTCTAATTCTTCTGTGATGCTAATGTTGCCTATGTTTAGGTGTGGTTTAAATCCGACACGCGCAATCAACTGTGGAAAGCTGAAGCATACGTGTGGGATGTTGCGTCTAGCCAGTGCTTCTCGAAGCTGGGTTGAACTCCAAGAGTTCTCATTTCGTGTTACAATTCCAATTTTCAAAAAATGAAACTCCCATTGTGTTTTAATCTGTGAAAATGCTAATGGAATTATGTTCTTAAAGTTTCTGTGCAAAGCCTATCTAAAATTTGTGGATGTATGGGATTAGCTGCTCTGCATTTTCGAATTTTTGGGAAAGTTCAACATTCAAATAAGCACCGCGAATATTGAAGTATGGTGGACCTTTCCGTGAAAATAAAGTTAAAATTTTGCCTTTATGGTTAATTTTGAAGCCGTCTCTGCACGGCTCGTGTCCCCTTATCAGAATTTTGACATTGAATCTCTTTAACACTTCATTTGTTATATTTTCTCCAAAAAGTTTTCCAGCACCTCTGGGCGATGCACATACTCCCTTAATCATTTCGGTTGGGTCACTCCAGAGCATATCTTCAAAGAGAGTTTGTTTCGGATGCTTGATGTGTGCATACGCCAAGTCTTCTAATGTTTTTGCTTGTAATGGTAAGCTTCCATGAATCATCAGATAACGATCTTTTACGAACACTGCATTATAGAGACATCTGAACAGTTCGCGAATTTTTGAGTAGGCATCCCTCCATTTTTCGTCAAATCTTGCACTAAACTGCGTTGGCAAATCATGTGGAGAAGCTAGAAGGTCTTCTGGTCCCTCATGGTTCCCACGCATCAAAATAACTTGCTCTGGAAATAGAAGCTTCAGCTTTAAGACGATGTAATAGACTTCAGCTGAGTAAACGCCGCGGTCGCCGTAGTCTCCGAGGAAAATCAGAGCAGTATTGCTGGTTCGGTTCACTTCTTGTAGGAAGTTGCTTTCTTTTAGGATTTGGATTAGACTTTCGAAGTCTCCATGTAAGTCGCCAACTATTAATGCTTCGCCTAAAGGTTTGATTTTAACAAGTCTCCCCATAATGTTGAAGTTTCCAACCTGCCCATTTTCTTTGGCGAGTAGTTGCGCAGTCTCTTCAACCAACCGAGTAAATTCTTCACATTGAACTTCCAGGGCTTCTTTAACGATTTGCGCGAGGTTTGTCTCCAACTATTACACCTTAAACTCATTCAACAAGGATTTTTCTGCCCATAAAATCAAAAACGTTCTTCTCTATTTCTTTTTTCTGGGTATGGAGTTTCTCCAGTGTTTCCTTAAAGGTTCGCTCTATAGCGCTTCCTTCAGATTCGGCCAGCTTCTTTCTTCTTTCCAACTTCTTAAGCTCTTCTTGAAGGTTTAAGAGGCTTCCTTTTATCTTTGCCGTTTCGGCTGAGGTTGAAAGCTGCTTTTTACGAACAATTGCACTCTTGCATTTTTGGTGAAGAGCATCTAAAGAATCTTTGTTAAGTATTCTGTCTATGGCTTGCTCCGCTTTTCGTTTTCTATCATGCTTCAGTTTCAGTTTTCCCTCAGACATTGAGCCACCTAGTTTTTTGAGAATCTGCTTTAACATCGGGTATCCTGCTTCTTCTGCTACAAAAGCATCGAAAGGACTCTCAATGTAGTGGTTGAGTTTCTCCAACTTTTCCGGTGTTAAACCGCCTTTACGGAACACCAGCCTCTGGAATTTTATTAATGGTTTTCGGAGATGCCGAAGACTATGTTTCAACTTCCTTCTTAACTCTTTCATTTCTGTGCTTACCTGATTTAGTTGAGTCAGGCTTTCTCTATTTTTTAAATCTGTCATTTTCTGCTGTGTTTCAGCTATTTCCCTTTGAATTGAAGCCTCTTCGATTTCGATTTTCTTCCTCTTAGCTTCTAAATCTGCCAGCTGTCCTTCAAGGGCTAAAAGACTGTCGATGAGTTGGAAGGTCTCCTCTAAGGTTTTAGTTTTAACATACTCTTTTGTTAGAAAATTTTGAAGCTCTTTCAAGGATTCTTTCGCTTTTTCGAAGACTCCTAGAAATTTCCTTCTATCCATGATGAAGAAGGGTGATACTCTCGGAAACCAGTTTTTAATGTCAACTTCGGTTACTATAAACGCTTTTCGAGTTTCTTGGACAAAGTTGTGGAAGCTGTCATAGGAGACTTTGTCTGGAACTTCAGTCTGTCCTATTCTCTCAAGAAATAGGCGTGCCAGCTTGTTTAATGCTCTGGCTCTGCCATAAGTCTTCATGTTTCTTTTCTCAATCTCTTTTCTGCTATTCTCTAACAACATTTTACAAACGTCTGTGACACTATCAAGCCTCTTTCTCATTTCATCAAGTAGTTTTTGAGCCTTTTCATGAACTGGAATAAAAATCGAACCAGTCTCCCTTTCAAGCCAATCCTTAACGTCTTTTGAAGAAAATTTTAGAGCTTCTGACAAAGGAGTTTCCCAGTAACAAATACA
>JASEET010000002.1:145354-209618 GCA_030019335.1 Candidatus Bathyarchaeia archaeon
TCTTTTGAAGAAAATTTTAGAGCTTCTGACAAAGGAGTTTCCCAGTAACAAATACGTGTAAGCTAATATTTATTTTTCAAGTTTTCTTGTAATAATTGTACTCTTTTTTGAGTAGCGACTCTTAAATAATTACTCCTCCACATATGAGTTTCAACTAATTTAAGGGTTGCGAATGAATACCAAAACAATCGCATCTATAATAATATTCGCTGCGCTCACCGTCACTCTTAACTTGTCATCACCTATAAAGATTCCAGCACCATATGCGCCGTTTCTTATATACCAAATATGGGAAATACCAATCGTTGCTGCATTCTTACTTTATGGCGCTGTGGTAGGGTTTACGATAGCTGTACTAAACACTCTTGTATTATTGGCTGTATTTCCAGGAGAACTTCCCACAGGACCACTCTATAACTTAGTAGCTATATCAAGTATGCTCTTGGGCATAATTATAGTAAAAAAATTTGCCGAACGTCATTCTCAGAAGTTTAGAGAAGCTTCTTTGAGCATTTTGATCACGTCGTCAGGAATTATCTTTAGGATGGTAACCATGGCGTTCGTAAACTGGGCCTTCCTTCGTTTTCCACCTCCAATTGGATTCAGTATGCCTGAAGAAGCAATAGTTATGATGATTCCGCTTGTAGCGATTTTTAATGCCACGTTGGCGCTTTACACTATTCCCCTAGGCTATTTCGTGGCGAGAGCTGTAAAATCAGGTGTAAAAATAACTTAAGTAAACGAGTTGTGAACCTCGGTTTTATTTCCAATAACCTAAAGATTTTGTTAGTATTTCGGCATTAATTTCTCCAGCTTTAAAGATTCTGCCAGTTTTCACATCGTTCACGATTAAAACGGCTGGTGCAAAGAGGTTTGGGTCGATTTTGTAGAAGTTGTAGTTTGCTTCTTTGAGGATTTCTATGAAAGACTTTCCGTATGCTTTAGAGGTTTTAGATGAAGCTTCATTAACTATTTGTTTTAGTTTTTCTTCATTGTCATATTCAACAGCATAATAGGCTGTTCCTCCATAAAGGATTGCATCATTCGTTCTCGCCATTGCTTGCATAAACTTCGGATGGATAGGCGGAATAGGAGCGCATCCCCACGCATATAAGATTACTTTTAGGTTTAATCCAAGCTTGTCAAGTTTGTGAATTCCAGTTTCAACTATTCTGCCTGAAACTTGTGTTGCGCCGGCTATGCTGGCTGTGGGAGTCAAAATCACTGCCAAGTTTTCTGGAGAAATCTTGCACTCCTTTGTGAAACGTTCCAACAGCTTTGCTGAGGGATACTTGTCGGTTTCTAAAACCACAACTGCCTTGTCGAAATCATCTCTATATCCAATTTTTTCGTAGATTTCCTTCGGCTTTAACGCAAGGGCTCTTGCTGGTCCTGAGCCTATTGCGAAGTAGTCTCCTTCTTTTATTTGCCAACCTGCAAACTGGGAGCCTAAGGTTGCAAGGACTGGGTGGTCTGTGTAAACGAATATTGATGGAAGTTCTAGTTCCCCGTATTTTCTGTAGGTTATTTCTGCTTTTCCGCATCCGCCCATGCAGATTTCTGTTATGATTTTTCCTGCTTGAAACCCTCCTTTAGCCTTTATTCCAGCATCCACAATTGTTGTTCCAGAGCTTGTTTTTTCAACTTTCACTCCGTAAAAATCTGGGTTTTTGCATAGTTTCTCTAATAGTTTCCATGCCAAACGGTTTACGCTTAACACATTTTCCAAACGGAATTTCTCCTATTGTTTTAGGTTTAGAGAAGCCTTTCATAATGGCTTAAGTGGGGATTTTTCTCTTTTAACACATAAAGTTTGCCTTTACTGTTTTCTGTGAGGTCTCCGAGGAAAAGGTAGAAGGGACCTTCAACCCTCTCGTTTTCTTCGATTTTGACATTTTTCTTTACGCTTTCGATTGTGAAGGTTGGCAGAACAGACTCTAAGAATCCGCCTACAACTATTTTTCCGCCAGTCATGCATGCGCCAGCCCTTCCTTCACAGTCTTCTTGAACGTAGATTGTTCCGTTGTGCATCCTCAAACCAGCAAATTGACCTGTGTTGCCGTAGATTTTGATTACGCCCTTCCTCATGTAGGCTCCTGCTTCGTTTCCAGCGTTTCCATAAACGATTATTTTTCCTCCACGCATGCCTCTGCTGCTTCCGCGGTATGGTGCGCCCAGATAGTCGCCAACGTTTCCGTGGATTTCTATTGTTCCGCCTTTCATCATTGAGCCAGCCCATCCTCCAACGTTTCCGTGGACAGTTATTGTTCCGCCTTCCATTTCCTCGCCCAAGTGCATGCCTACATCTCCATGAATTACTATTTCTCCGTTGGTCATTTTTGCTCCAATTTTCCTGACTTTGCTGACGTCACCACGAATCGTTATGGTTGTTTCCTCTGCTTGATCTTCTGTTTTGGTTGCTTTGACCTTGAATAGTTCTTCAAGTTTTCTCTGTCTGTTCCCTTCCCAAATTTTCAGTTTTTCTATATCTTCGCGAGTCTTGTCTTGGAAAATGTCTGGGTTTATGCATTCGGCTATTATTGGAAACTCAAATTCTTTTAAGGGGTAGAGGTTTATCATCAGACATCAGCTTTTATGGTTGTTGGATGTGAAACTTCTAGATAGTTTTCCGTTACCGGATAATTTTCGTATTCAACGGTCCAGTATTCCCTGAATCTCCTTTTCATCTCCTCAGTGATTTTGATGGGTTCGGACACTTGCACATCAAGCCACATGGTGGCTCCCTTAACATGCCTTAATATTTCTCCGTTCTTGGCGACTATTTTTCCGCCTTTGATAGTGTAAGCAGCGTTTTCAAACGCTCTTCTAACAGTCCTATACTTTTTAGAAGGATCTGTTGTTTCCGGGTTTATGTTATATACGGCTATGTCTGCATCTGCCCCTGTGCCTAAATGCCCCTTGTCTTTAAGTCCTAGGGCATTTGCTTGTCCAGCCCTTGTCATTATTGCAATTTCATAAAAGCTCAATTCACGATCTGTCGACGGAAGGAGACTTCTGCTCTCTGCCCGCGGATTAATCTTCTTGAGGGTTGTCTCTCTGGCTTTTCTGCTCATAAACCAAGCAATGATTCTCGGATAATAGATGAATGGACCACCGTTTGGATGGTCCGTTGTCATAAAAATTTTCCAGGGATCCCTTACTAGGAGGGCTAGCTCGAGGCCCGTTGACCATTGGATCGCGTGCACATAGCTTTTGCGTCTGTAACGGAAGGGAACAATTCCGGAGCTTGTTTCGGTTTCTACATCGTGATTTACCCATTTATTTCCGCTTAGTTCGTGAAGACCGTACTGGAACGGGCCGTCCGCGGTCATAGTCGTTGTGTCCGTAAATATTACCTGACCCGTGTCTAAAGTTACATGGGAATGATTATTAACGTATTTTGCGATTTCCTCTGCTCCAGACTTTATAGTTCTCCAGTCTGAACCCTTGAAGGCGCAGAACTGGCAATGCGTTATGTGGATTGCTGGCTTATCCCCTGATGCTAAATCCTCAACACACTTCATCGTGTCTAAAGCTGTGAGATAGTTTCCAGGTTTTCCAAGGTTGTTTGTGTGTACGTGAATCGTGTGGGGCAAGTTTAAGAGTTTGTTTACTTTGCATAGCCCACGAATGATTTCCCGTGAAGTTGTGCCGAAGTATGGAACTTGGTCGTCTATGCTGCTGACATTGCGTCCAGAACCCCAGGCTTCTAATCCTCCTGGATTAACGATTTTTATGGCGTACCCTTTCGTTGTGGTCATCATCCACGCCACGTACCTTGCACATTCCTCGATTTTACCATCTTTGAGATATTCTAGCACGAACCACCAGTCACCTAAAAGCGGATAAGTCGCCTTATCAAGCATCGGGGTGTCGTTCAACTCTTCATGGGTGTGTTTGGCTTCCAATGGAGGCATGGAAGGGTTCATTATTGTGGTGTAACCCATTCTCGCGTAACGATAACCAGTTGTAAAAGTGGAAGGAACCGAGTAGCCAACACCGGACCTTGTTTTAGGAGTTTTTCGCTCAAAATCCCTGAAGTGGTCTTCTGGCCTTAGAAGCCTTCCAGTGTTTACTTCAGACCCAGCGATATGACAGTGAATATCTACTCCGCCAGGCATAACCATCATTCCGGAAGCGTCTATTTTCAGTGCTTTGCTTTCGTTAACATTTTCAACGATTTTTCCATCTCTAGTTGCGATGTCCATTTTTTCGCCGTTAACACCGTTAATGGGGTCATAAACGAAACCGTTTTTTATCAGAAGCTCCATTTATGCTGCCTCCACCAGCATTTTTCTTTTAAGTTTTCTAACTTCGGAGAGAATTCTCCTCAAGATTTCCTCGTCTGGGAGAACACCCTTAGGCGGGTCAACAACTTTTTTGAGCGGGAGGGGCACGTGGTCCATGCGGTAGGCTGTTCCGCTTGCCTCTATCCCAACGAATGCTGAGGGAATAACGACATCAGCCATTTGGGCTGTAACACTCATGTGGGGGTCAATGACTATTAACGGATTCTTGACGAGGTGTTCAGCAGCCTTTCTTGGGAAGTTTGCGACAGGGTCCGAGGCAACTATTAAAGATGCCTCTGATTCTCCGCGTAAAAGAACATCCGTTACAGATGTTTCTCCAGGGTTGTATCGAGGATATCCCAGTGAAAAGTCAACAGCGTAAGGATAGCCCGTCTGCCAAGTAAAAACAGTGTTTGCCCCGGCAACGTTGAAGTGGCCCCTCATGGGCATTATCACAAATTTTGTTCGCATGTTCAAGTCTCGAACCAGAGAAAGCGCAGCATCGATGTTTCTGAGCTTGCCCTTACTCATCGTCAACCCAACTCCAAAAAATAAGATTCCAAAACCACACCTAATCATTAAGTCTGCGACCTCTTCGAGGTATCCCACTGGAACCCCTGCAACCTCGTCAACGTCGATTTCTTGGTCTCGAATCAGGGCTCTAAAGGCTTGAAGGAGCTCGTAATCCTTGTTGGGCTCAACCTGCATGAAATAGTCAGCTATTTCGGCAGATTTTGTCTTCCTCACATCAATGACTATTAGTTTTCTCCCTTCCTTAAACATCGCCGGTGGAAGCTCCATTCTAGGCTGCGGCGGAACAGAAGGCTTTCTCCTGAAGAAAACTCTCCTTAGAGCACTCTCAATTTTTTTCTTAGCTATTGAAGCTTTAATTTTTGTTAAATATCCCTTCCAAGCGCTTCTCTGGAACCTTCCCTCCGAAAAAGCCGTATATCTTTCAATGTGCCTTGGATGGGCGCTCCATGGATTGCTGCCCCAGTAAACCACAAGGTCTGCTCTATGCCTGATCTGCCCGAGAGTGCACGATGAAATGCCGATGTCTTGGATGCTTAGGATTGAGGGCCCGTGGCAAACCACTGCTGTGTTATCGATCACTCCTCCAACTTCTTCTGCCAATTCGAGGCCTACACGTGTGGCTTCGCAGCTCGTTGAGCTCCATCCGTAGAGTATCGGGTAGTTTGCCTCAGCTAGGATTTCAGCAGCCCTTTTTACTGCTTCTTCCAGTGAGACTTCGACGAGTTTCCCATTCTTTCTTATCAGAGGCTTCAGAACCCTATGCTCGCTATTATGGCTCAAAAATTTGGATTCACACATGGCGCAGCCGTTTTTAACCTTGACGATTCTTCCGTTTTCGATTGTCAATTCTATATCGTCACATAGGCTTCCGCAAACTGGACATGTCACAGCCTTAACAATGGTCATTTTTCGTTTAACATACCCCATTTTTAGAGCTTTAACTCTCTCAGACTAGCCATTAATTCTTTTTGGTTTTCTGAAGAGTCTGATGCTTTCATTTCGGTGAGGAAAACCAGTTGAAAGTGAAAAGCTAGGTTTCAATCAAAAACTATAGGGAGACTAAAGTTTATGTGTTGCAGCCCTGATAACTTGTATGTTATCTCTTCTCAAATTGTTCTTCGAGAAGTTCTTCCAGACTCAAAATCGGCTTGTCTGGAGCAGGCTCAATCTCTGCCGGAATCCCCTTCAAAGAAGGCATACCAACACTATGAGTCTCCGGATCAACCACAACATTCGCCCACGGACCATACGGAATAAAAACTACCTCAGGATGCGGACCTCTCAGAGACTTTATGGCTTTAACGACCACTGATCCATAATCCGTTGAAACGAGAACGTTGGTCTTTTCTTTTATTCCAAGCTTCTTCAGGTCTTCAGGATCGATGTAGCAGACTGAAACACTTTCCATGTACTCTTTTGAGGCTTTTCCACGCTCCTTACCCACGCCTTGCTCTATCGTCCGTCCAGTAAGCAACGTTACCCGCAGTTTTGGATTCTCCCTCATTCGTTAACCTCAGCATGTTGGTTTAAAATTTTCTCCACCATAAATCTTAGCATATATTTGAAAGGTAACATGATTTTAACCTAATTAACTTTTATCTAACATAGAAGAGATAGAAATGTTTTTAAATTAGGGACGCTATCACCGGAACATTTCGGATAAATTAAGGCTGATGATTAATGGGTGAAAAAAGGATTATTGAAGTTGAGGGCTTAGTGAAGCATTATGGTGAAGTCACAGCTCTCGATGGCGTTTCTTTTAGCGTTGAGGAAGGAGAAATTTTCGGACTTTTGGGTCCTAACGGTGCTGGAAAAACGACATTGATGGAGATACTTTGCGGCTTAAGAAGGTTCAATGAAGGAAAAGCAACTATTCTAGGGTTTGATTTGGTTAAGGATTCCCGCAAAGTTCGCGGTATGATTGGATTTTGCCCTCAGGAAACGTTGCTTTATGACTTGTTAAGCGTGCTTGAAAATTTGGCTTTTTCCGCTTCGCTTTATTCGCTTAATCGTAAAAAGTTCAAGGAACGGGTTGACTTTTCTTCTAAGGTTCTGGGTGTCGGAGAGTTTTTGAACAGAAAGGTTCAGCAGTTATCTGGCGGAATGAAGAGGCGTGCGAACCTTGCAGCGTCAATTATTCACGACCCGCCCATTGTGATCTTAGACGAACCTACCGTCGGTTTCGACCCAAACATTAAAAGAGAATTTTGGGAACTAATAAAAACTCTAAAAAATCACGGAAAAACCGTGCTCTTATCAACTCACGACATGTATGAGGCGGATGAGCTTTGCAATAGAGTTGCAATAATGGACAAGGGAAAGATAGTTGCACTTGACAAGCCGCATGTTTTGAAAAAGACAATAGGTGGAGAAGCCTCAATACACATAAAAGTGAAGGACACCCAAACAAAAAAGGCACTAAAGCCTCTTGATAAGTATAGCCACATACTTAGAGACAATGAAATTCAAATCTTTGTCACGAACCCTTGGGAAATTATGCCAGAAGTGTCAAACAAGCTGATTTCACAAGGAATTTTAACAGAGAAGATTGAGATTGTTGAACCAACATTGGAAGACGTCTTCATAAAATTAACTGGAAGAAAACTCACGGAGGAATAGAAGTGGATCCGATAATAGGAGTAGCCAAAAAAGATGTTAAGACGTTTTTTAGAGAAAGGGGAACAGTCTTCTGGACCATAGCCTTTCCAGTGTTGATGCTTTTGCTTTTTACTGCAATTTTCGGAAGAGAAATCCCCTTCACCGCAAACATAGGAATAGTAAATGATGACAAAACAACACCAATACCAATAGCTGCAAATATAATATCGGGGCTTAACGAAACTAAAGTTTTTAACGTAAAAATTTTTGAGAACAAAACCGAAGCTTTAGAAGCGTTAAATGCCACAAGCATACGTGCTGTTATAACAATTCCTGAAAACTTTGCCTTTAACCTCACTACTGGTATGCCTGCTTCTGTATCGTTGGTTGTAGATGAAACCAACCCAGACACAGCCCGATTGGTCAGAGATGGAATAAGAACATTTTTCGCAGAATTTTATAGAGAATTCAACAAGAACTACACGGAGCCCATATCTGTGATTGAAGAATCATCGATAACGCAGCAGAGGATAGGCTACAAGGAATATATTGTTCCAGGTGTGCTATGCTATCCACTTTTGTTCTCGAGTATGGTTGCCTCCACAGGCGCAATAGTATATGAAAGGGAAAGGGGCACACTCAAAAAGATTAGAGCCTCACCAATTCGCCCATTAAACATGCTTTTTGGCAAAACCCTTGCTGCTCTATTTCAAACAACCATATCAATCTTAATAATAGCGGTTTTAGCAGTGTTTCTGCTCGGTCCAAAAGTAAACTGGAACATCCCATTGCTAGTTCCAATAGTGTTTCTAGGTTCAATGAACGGCATAGCCATAGGCTTACTAATATCTTGTATTGGAAGGTCTCCGCAAGAGGCATCAGGCGCAGCTACAACGATAGGCATAGTGCTCCAGTTTTTCATAGGAATGTATTTCCCACTAGAATACCTTCCAGAGTATCTCCAACAAGTTGGCAGAGCCATACCGATGACCTACGCAGCCCAAGCGGTAAGAGACATAATGATTCGAAACGCCATGTTAAGCGACATACTCCAGCCAATGGTAGTGCTTATCATTTCAGCAATCATCCTATACGCGGTTGGAGTTCTTCTCTACAAAAGATGGGTTGAAAAAGAGTAAAAATCGCCTTTGAAACTACGGTCTATATCCGCTGAGAACGCTTAAAGCCAAAGCAGCCGCAATTATATCAGCAGTTGTTCCAGGGTTCAAAAGGTTACTCGATTTTCTAAGTTCATGGTCAAATCTACGGAGACTTTCCCTACCTCTCGAAGTTTCAAGTCCCCCAAGCCTCAAAACTTCCTTCGCCATGGAAGAAACTTCTCTGGCTTTTTCTATGTCAACTTTTCTTGCTATAAAGGTATCTGGATACTCAGCTAAAACTTTTAAGAACGTGTGAACTATCGCCACGTTCAACTCTTTCGTTTTCCTAATGTTTTCCATTAAAGAAGGATAGGCAACATCAAAGGTTATTGGATAATTATTAACCCATTCAGAACAAACCATATCATATTTTTCAGCTATTTTGAATATTTGATAGAGCGATATTTTTTCTTCAAGTATCCTTCTTTTAGAATTTGGATCATTAATGTCAAGTTCTGGAGCTTTGCCGAGTCCGTTGGGGTTAGCGATTTTTATGGCTTCATAAATGTTAACAGCGTCTTCCGGCGTTGTTGATTCTACAACACGCTTCAAGTTTTCCCTTAACTTTGGAATTTCGAAGATACATTCTTCTTTAGCCGGAGTCATCCCAGCTGCGACTGCAATAGGCGAGAGTAAGATTACGGTGCCAAGCAATGTGTTACCGCCCTCCTGCCAAGCATTAATATCCGCTACACAATCCTTTATTATGTGACCTAGCCCTACATCACTAACGTGAATTTCTCCTCGTGAAACCGCAATCCCTCGTTCCGCAGCCCATTCAAAAGAGGGCGCTGCAGCAACAGCGGAAGCAAGAAAATGCTCATAACGTGTGCCTTCAAAGCCAACTACTAAATTTACATTTCCAGGTTTATCAGCTCCAACTTCAAAGAGGATAGCTAGTTCCAGACACTTTGAAATATGCTTTGCCTTGCTGCGTCGGTGTGTTTGCAAAGGCAATCCCTCACCCATATCGTTAGCGTAGAAAGTTTTATTAATATTGTGTAAAAAACTACACAGCAATGAAGAAAACTACAGGGGTGGTCCTTTGAAATTTAAACTTTCCTCACGAGATGTTGCTTTTATGGCGATTCTCGCGGCTTTTTCAACAATCGTTATTAAATTTTTTCCTGGAATCCCGATAGTAGGAGTACCTGGTGCAAACATCAAGTTTGACGCTGCTGTAGCACCAATTTATGGACTAATCATCGGTCCATATCTTGGCTTTCTAGCCGCCCTAATCGGAGGATTAATAACTGCAGGAAGCCCCTTCGACATTCTTACCTCATTTTCTCCAGCAGTCTCCGCATTGGTAGCTGGTTTTCTTACACAGAAAAATCTTGGAAACAACGAAAACAAAATTAAAGGATGGCTGGTAGCTTCTATTGTTTTAGTTTTATTAATTTTAGGGTGGTATCTCACCGGAGTTGGTCAGAAAGCCCCATTTTATCCTATACTTCACATAGGGGGTTTCGTTCTCATACTTGTTACGAGAGACTGGACTGCAAATGCATTCAAGAAGGGAAAAGTGGAAGGAGGAAGCTGGCAAGTGAAACCATATTGTCTCCTTGGAGGAATCATAATTATGGTGTTGGCCTACATGTTCACAAGACCGTATTCGAGTGACTTATGGATTCTTCCTTATCTGTCTCTGCCAATGTTTTTTGTGGGTGGAATCATAATTGTTTATAGTTTGTTTGGGATAGGCAAAAGCTCCTTTGTTCTTTCAGTGTCTCTGTCAAGCTATTGCGGGATAATATCAGACCATATGCTGGGAAATCTAATTTTTATAAATGTCATTGACATTTTTATTCCGTTTTTCGTGATAGATGAGTATTTCTTAAAACCGCTTGGTTTACCAGATATTCCATCTCTGTTCATGTACATGATACCTGTTTCTGCGTTAGAACGAATATTATTCACAATAGTTGCAACCATTCTTGGAGTCGGCTTAATTCTCGCGCTAAAAAGAGCAAATCTATTAACTCGAAAACTATAAACTTGTACGTTCATGTTGCCTACGAAAATTAAACCCATTGAAGGAGATCTTTTCAAAGATTTGAAAGGAATAATTTTTGATGTAAAAGGGTTAGTTCATCCTCCAGATAAAGTAATCTCTTTTCCTCGTTTTATTCCAGAACCTTCCGGCAACCGCAAACAGGAAGGCATAACGTACAAAAAGATTTATGCCCTTTCTACACGTTTCGAGTTCCTTGAGAAAAATTTTCCACAATACGTAATCTACGATTCTGTTTTTGACGAGAAACTATGTGGAGTGCCTTCAGAAAATATAGAGACATATTACAGCCCTGTTGGGCGTCTACAGGAGCTTCGCCGCAGCAAAGAACTAGACGAGTTGGAACTTTGTGCATTAGAATTTTGCCAGTGCTTAAAAGATTATGCAGACACCTCTTGGGATAAGATGGGGATTTCAGGTTCGCTTTTGGTCAAATTGCACACTTTAAGTTCAGACATTGACCCGGTAATTTATGGAACGAAAAACTGCCGCAAAGTTTACGAAGCATTAAAGGCGTTACAGCAGGACGCTAAATCCGCTGTGAAATCCTATTCCATGAAAGAACTGCGAGAACTTTTTCGTTTCCGCCTTCGAGACACACGAGTATCTTTTGAAGATTTCATAAGGACGGAATCTCGAAAGGTTTTGCAGGGCAAGTTTAAAGGTCGAGACTATTTTATACGATTTGTTAAGGATTGGAGCGAAATTCAAGAGAAGTATGGTGCTGTACAATATAGGAATGCTGGATATGCAAGGATTAAAGCTGAAATTAAGGATGATTCAGAAGCAATTTTCACGCCATGCGGCTACAAACTGAGAAATGTAGAAGTTTTAGAGGGAGTTCACCCACATCCAATCGAAGAAATAGCCTCTTTCCGCGGTAGATTCTGCGAACAAGCAAGAATAAGCGAAACAGTAATTGCCCAGGGAAAAGTTGAGCATGTTATAGACAACAGGCAAAATCGTGAATATTTTAGGCTTCTGATTGGGAACAAACCATCAGACTACATGGTGCTGGCATAACTTGTTAAGATATAACTTTTAAGACTTGCTCGTAGTATCTTGGACAATATGTTAATGTTATCTGGTAGAAGCTACCTTTTGGGGACGCAACCTCTTCCAAGTTTCCCTCAACATAAACCTTCTCATCTTTCCATGTTTGCATTCGAAACTCTTCCATGAAAGAAACTATACGTCTAGCTTCATCAGCGCACTTTGCTCCATACAAAACATCTAAGGGCTCGACGCCATAAATTGATGGAATAAAGAGTCCATCAATGTCTTCTGTTACGCGTGCAACCATTTTGCCCCAGCCCCTCTGCGAAATTCTCGCTTTAGGGTCATATTCATTATGGATTTCCTTCCAGTCCTTTACTGGCTCAAACTCCGTCTTGATTATTCTTCCACTTTTTTCATTGTTAAACAGTGCGTAAATCAATTTTCTCTGCTGATGCCAAACATACTCTTTGGAAGTATAATTTCGAAATCTCCAAGGCTTTCCTCTAATTGGCTCATCGCCTTCGAACTCGTTCTTGAGAAGCGAATGCTTATCCTCATACAATTCCAGCAACGTTTCGCGTAGTTTAGCAGCTTTTTCTCTGCCATAAATGGTCAAATCTAAGTCAGAAAATTTTGGATGATAAAAGTCGTGAAGTAGGGAGCCAAAAACACCAAAGTTTTCCGTTGATAAGTTAGAATGTTTCGTAGTAAATTCTAGAACATCATGTAAAGCTATAAGAAGCTCGTCTTTAATTTCTACTTTTATTAATTTCCTTAGCTTTTCCTCTGGTTTTTTCACCGTAACAACATCAGAATGATTAACTCCGGCAACTTTTGTACGGAGCATATCATGAAAAATGAAGTATTGTGGATGACATTTTTTAACAAACTTTAAGCCTTCATCCTCATAAAACTTGTAGAAAACACGCTGTCCTCGGCTTCTGAAAGCTTTCGGATTGTTTGACTTGAAGATTTCCGAAGGTGCATATTCAACGTCACAAATATAGGCATCTGGCGGATGAGAATAGCCAAAAACACGAAAGATTAAGTCTTCCTTTGTGACTATTGCGTCGCGGTCTCTAAGCCTTAAAGAGGCCAAATATATTCTTCCTCATTTTTGCCAGTCCCAACAACAACTTGGTGAAAGACTTCGCCTGTTTCTAGGTTTTCAACTCGCTCCAACATTCCAGAAACCTTAATTTTGCTTCCCTTTTTTGCGATGTTTCTGTAGCATCCAATCATAGAAACCACAAACTCTGGAGTCTGTTCCTTAGGAAGCGCTGAAGCCGAATCGACTGGTTTGTAGTCTTCGATTTTGTAGATTGCTGGACGAAACATGGCTTCGTCATCGTTTTTAACTGTACAGTAAAACTTGACGTGAGTAACTGGCGTATATGTGTATTCTCCATATTTTGAATTAACTTCTTCTGGTTTGCGAAGTGCATTATACATGAAAATCTTGTTTAAGTATCGCCCCTTATATCGTCTAGCGACATCTAAACGGTTATTAAACACGTAGCTTAATGTTCCAGCCTTAACAAGCTTGTTTATCGCTTCTTCTAACCTGCGAAAGTTTCGCGACCCGTATACAACGATGTCGATGTCCGACTTAGATGTGTGCATGTTTAAAGCAACGGACCCGTGAACACCAAAATCTTCTATGGCAACACCCGATTCGCTAGATAGCAGATCGATAAAGTCCAATGTCATTTTTTGTAAACTATCTTTACTTTTAGTTTTAGTTAGAAAACGCAAGCATTCCCTAGGAACATAAACCTTTTTGATAGAGCTTAAGGGAGCGTTAATCACCTCCTTCTTTCTGAAGGGGCAAAAATACACATAATTTGGGAAATTATTCCGAAAAGTTTCAAGAAACATCTGATAATTTTGTGCTGTGTAGAGTTTTTCCGCGCGGAAAAGCCTGAGTCCACCATAATTCCAGGTTCTCTCTAAGAAGCAAACACGGAAAAATGTCTTGAATCTATATGGAACATATTTTAGGAAAGAGAAAACACGCCCGCTTGGATGTTCGTATCCAAAAACATTGAATATAAATCCATCTACTGTTACGAACATGTCTCCATCGGTAGGAACCCAATTCTTTGCAATGGTCGTCTTTAAACACCTCGATAGAATGTAGTTGAAATGTTAAAAAACCTATTGCTTAAAGCAATTATCTAGGCATCCGCAATACGTGCTAATTAACTGGGAGAGACGTAATGTTTAAAATAAGTTAGAGATAGAGCATTTAAAAGTGAGCGAGTTGAACAAAGATTTACATCCGTATGTAGTGTTTCTTCCATCGGAACAAAAAAATAAAATATTAAGCGCTATTTTCGGTTCAAAGGCAGCTGTTGATATTTTGAAATTTTCGCTTAGTCAAGGTATTTCAAATGAGATTTACCAGAAAGACCTTGTAAGAAAACTTGCTTATTCAAATAAGACGATTATTGAAAACTTGAAGTCGTTAACTAGGCTTGGGGTTCTGGGAGAGAGCATGGAGAAAATTGAGAAAGAGGGACGTATCGTATGGGTTAAAGCTTATCAGCTCTCAGACATAGGTAAATGGTTTTCTTTATTACTTGCTGAAGAAAAGGACTTATCTCGAAGAGAGAAAGCAGAAATACTGCAAAATATTTTTAAAGCATACATAAAATGGGTGAAAGCCCTTTCAGAAAAACTGCATGCAAATAAAAAGACGTTGGAGAAAATCTTCATGGAAGAAATGAAATAAAAGAGGCGGAAAATTGAAAACAACGGTTATTGCGGTTGTCGGAAGCAAAAATTCTGGAAAAACAACAACGATAGAGGTCTTAACGGGAGAACTGACAAAAAGAGGCTACAAAGTTGCGACAGTAAAACATATTCCTGAACCAAACTTCACAATAGACACGGAAGGAAAAGACACTTGGAGATTTGCTCAGTCTGGAGCCAAAACAATTGTTAGTGTAGCATCCAATGAAGTAGCCACCATTGAAAAACTAAATGCGACAGTTCTTTCGCTTGAAGATATTTTGCAAAAATGCAGAGGTAACGACGTGATTTTCTTAGAGGGTTTTAGAAAGCTTGTGGGCGAAAACCCGAATGTACCTAAGATTGTGGCTGTAAAGTCAGCTACGGAAGCCTACGAGGCTTCAAAAACCTTTAAATCTATATTGGTTTTCACGGGTCCATACTCAACAGAAAACCTAAATCTGAACGTCCCATACATAAATGTGCTGAAAAATAGTGAAAAAATTGCGGATATGGTGGAGAAAATTGTCGGAAAAAGATGATGGAAAGCTGATAGTCAAGATTGATGGAAAAAATCTGGCTTTGAAACCTTTTGTTCAGAGAATAATAAGAAAAGCGGTTTTGGCTATGCTCTCAACTTTAAGGGACGTTGAAGTTCAAGGCAATGAAGTTGTTGAGATAAACGTTAAGAGAGCCGCCACATGATTCTCTTCGCGGTTGATTGTGGGGTTTGGAGTTTTTATCTGAGAGGGGAGAAAGGAGAGAACTCTTCAAAAATAGAAGAGACGCTTTCTCCAAACCTTTCCACCTTCTGGCGGCTCTTCAAAGATTTGATTCTTCACCTCCTTTATAGAGCCTTAAAGGCTTCAAACCATCTATTGTATAGGGCTAGCATGTCGAGGGAAACGCTTGGTTTTCTTTCCTCAAGTATTTGTCTAAAGTCATTCATCCTCAACAATCTCGGCTTAGCTAACTTGTTAGCGGCTTGACCTGACTCAAAGAATTCGCCTATGACCTTTAAATGCGCCGCTTGACACACATCTCTTATGTCACTTCCAGAAAATCCTTCTGACAGCCTAGCCAACTCATGCAAATCAATGTCCGGAGCAAGCTGCAAATTGCCTGTGTAAAGTTTGAGCATCATTAAGCGAGTGTGATGATCTGGAAGTGGCACCAAAATTCTCTTTTGAAACCTTCTTATGAAGGGCCAATCTAAGTCCCACGGCTTGTTTGTTGCTCCAATAACATAAACATGAAGGTTTTTACCCTTATCTATGATGCCATCCATCTCTTTCAATAATTGGTTTCTGACACGAACTTCTCCGCCAACCTCGCTTGAGTGTTTTCCCATGAGAGAGTCTAACTCGTCAATGAAAACTATGGATGGTTTCCCTTCTAACGCTGATTTCCTAGCTGAACCGCAAAGTCTGGCAACGTTCTTTTCACCTTCACCCAACCATTTGGACATTATTGAGGCGGCATCAACCGAAATGAAAGTCGCATCTATTTCTGTAGCCACAGCTGCAGCCAGCAGTGTCTTTCCACAGCCTGGCGGTCCAAACAGTAGAATCCCCCTAGGCCATCCCAACGTGAATAAGTCTGGTCTCTGAACAGGATAGACTATTGCTTCTTTTACTGCTCTTTTGGCGTGTTCAAGTCCGACAACTTCCTCCCATTTCACGTTCGGTTTTTCTTTAACTATGAGCTCTTCATAGCTTGCCTTTACGCCTTCAGTGGTTTTTGCATCCTCAACAACGCCTTTGGTTTCTGCTTGCGGTTCAATGGATGCCGATGCACCCTGCAACGCCTTTATTCTTTCTTGATAAGCTATTGCCCTTTGAATGTAGACTTTGTTTAGGCTGTATTCCGGATATAATTGGACAAGTCTCAGGAGGCTTTCTATGGCTCTTTGATACATCGTTACTGCCATGCCTTTTGAGCCTTGCGTGTCTAGGCGGACGGCTTCTAACGCGTAGTTGGTTGCGGATTTTTCAAGCTCTTGTGGAGCATCCATAAACTTTCACCTTCTCATTTGGCTTTGGTTTCGATTCTTATCTTACCCTTATCCCCCAAGGTTTGCAGAGCTTTCTCAATTTCTTTATAAGAAGCATTCAATTCAATGGAGCAACGCATCAAATCGACTTCTCCCTTACTCTTCTTAACATACTCCAAGAGGACATCTTCAAGTGGGGGCTTTTCAACTTTTAACGAAAGTTCTTGAATTTCAGCTTTTTTATAAGAAAAGAGGCTTTGAGAAGAGACATCTGCTGCTCCAGCGGTTTCTTGACCAACAGTTTGCGAACAAGCAACCGCTAACGCAACCATTTGCCTAACAGGGGCCTGTTCTGGCTCTGGAGTTTCTAGGATAGCGGCGGGCGGTTCTGGGAGCGTTTCAACTACTTTCTGTTCTAGGAAGCTCGAGACTTCTTTCAGTATTTCTTTTCCACCTGACGTCATCCTGTTTACTGGAATTATTGATTCATCGGCTGTTATCCTTGTTGAGTAAAGCGTTTCACTTATCACGTCATTAACTTTGCTTAGCTCAGATGAAACGTCTGGTAAGACTTCGAAAAGCTGTTTTGAAACGCTTTGAAGCATTTTTAATGCTGGCTTCAGGTCGATTACTATATCGCTTAGTTCCTTTATTGTTTCAAGTCTGAGGATTACGCGTTCAATTGCGAGTTCCACGTGGTAGAGGAACTTTATTAGTTTTCTGACTTCAGCCATTTCGTTTGCGCATATTGTTGCTCTATCTTTATTGTCATTCTTTAGGGCGCTTACACACGTTTTGAATAGAACTTTGTCTCTTTCCTTCAGCCTAAAAGATACTTGTTCAAGTTTGTAATGTTGAATTTTCAGTTTACGCATTGACTTAACGATTACTTCCCGTGGTGGAGGGTTTGTACGAAAGAATCTTTTGATTTCAGCTCCCTCCGCCCGCTACGTGGTGTCAGCTTAGATGCCGGACTCGCCTACTTCTTTCACGTAGACTACTACTGGCGGCTCTGGAAGACTCGGAGACGGGAGAGTCGAGGCTTCTTGAGCCGATTCCTCCATGGTCTCTTCTTCAGTTTCTTGTTCTGTCTGCGGTTGGGTCTCTCCTAAAAGGATGTTTGAAAGCTTATTTTTCATCGCTTCTAAGTCGCTTTTCTCCACGTTAGCCCTTTTTAGACATTCCTGTATTGTTGAGAAAGCCGTCTGGTAGGATTGTTCATCCACTTTTCCTATTTCATGTTCGATTTCAAGGTGAACAAGCGCATAGTTTAATTCTTTAATTTCTTGGGCACACCTAGCAGTTTCCTTATTGATTTTTTCTATTAGAGCTTGGGCTCCACTTTTCAGCTGGTTCAAGACACCCTCAAAACTGTTGTGTATGTCTTCGTATACTTCAGGTGAGATCTTCTTTTTTTCTACAAGCTCTTTTAGGGCTTGGTCTTTACGCCATATTAGGGGAATCTGATCACAAAGGGTTGTAGTTTCCATCTTTGTTTTTGATAGGAGAGTTACTTCTGATCCTTCAACTTTTAGGCTTTCCTTGGGGTGTTTTATGAATCTGCCGTCGCCTTGTTCGATGTAGACTGAATCGATTCTACCGTTTGGATTTACCGCAAAGGAAGCAACTTTGCCTATTATGCGTTCATATTCATCTTTTACTTGTTTACCAACGGATAGAAAAAGATTGGAGTTTTGTGTCATAAGCATTACCTCTGTTATTAGGGTTTAGGATGTTTCTGTAGGGGCTTTCTCACCTAACTGCAATGAGGGGATTCCTGCTGGCAGTTCTGGGAATTTCTCTTTGACTTTTTGTTCTGCGACTGCTGCTGCTTCTGTGAGAATTTTCTGGGCGTCTTCGTTAGCTGTTTCAAAGTTTATTGTCGTTCCTGTGCTTTGTCCAGCGTCAACTATTATTCCGCTTAGTAAGTTGCCTATTTGCCCCAACTCCCTTTCCGCTTCTGGGAAAATGTTTGCCATTCCTGATTTAACCGCTCTTAAAACGCCTACTGCTGGACCGAGTGCTGAAACCACGTCTCCAAGTTCTGATACTGTTCGTAATCTTAACGTAATTTGTTCGAGGGCAAGTCGGGCATGCATTATCATTTTTTCCATTTTTCTTATCTCAGCTAACTCATTGGCAAATACATTTGCCCGCGCCATGTCATGCTTTGTGTAGGCATCTACAATTCTTGCGAATATGGATTTGTCTCGTTGACTAAATCTTTCGCTAGCTTGGTCTAGTTTTTGTACTTGCAGTTCTATGCGTCTAACAGCTATGTCGAGTCTTGGCTTTAATGGACCTGGTGGTCTCACCGTTTCTTTAATTCGTTCTGTGAAGGTTTGTTCGTCGCGTCTCTCTTCCCATTTTTTAGCAAATCTTTCTGACAAATTAAATACCTCCAAAGATCACAGTGCGTTTAAACAAATCTTATACATTGTTAATATGCTGAAAACATTCACGTATATACACAGCGCTATATAGCCCTGTAAAAACCGTTTTGAGCTTTAATTTTACAATGAAAAGACATGCTTGCTGCTTTCACTGTAATAGACAAAAACGTGTAAGTTAGATTAAAAAGGAGCTTAGAATTCAAATGTAAGCAAAGGTGAAAAAATTGGGTGAAAGATTAAAGATTTTCGGGCTAGTAGCGCTCTTAGGATTCATGGCCGGAATCATAGCTCAACTGGCAGCTGACTATGTGATTCCAGCACTGCTAACGATACTACCAGAACTGGTTCAAATAAGATTTCTGGTTTCAGGATTCGCTGGAGCATGTCTGACACTTGTCTTAGTAAGCGTTTGGGCATACATCACAGGACCCTCAGAACCATAACAAATCTCTCTTCATATCTTTATTTCTCGTATTCGTAGTTGAAACTCCACAATTAGAAAACCTCCGGACTCAGTGGTGGAAAAACAATCATCCACTTCTAGTCATGGTACCTCGATTACCTCATCGTCCAAAATATAAGGTGCACAACGAAGTTATTTATGTTTTGAAGAAAACTAGGGTGCATAGTACAGGAGAGATAGTCGAATGTGCAGCATCTTGGGTTTCGCATTAACGAAGCCCATACCTCTGGTCAAAATCTTTAAAGTTCTCGAGAAATTGGAGGTGCATCGACACCTAAGGGAGCCAAAGCCTGTTGGTGGCCACGGCGCAGGTATAGCTATTCTTAAAAGAGATAGAAATATCGTGTTGAAGAATGTTGGAAAAGTTGATGGTTCCCCGGCCTTGGATGGATCGAATGCTTTAAGTCTTTTGCAAGTCGGAGAACATTCATTTCTGCATTTTATTCATAAGGGAAGAACTAGAGGATTAACTATTTGGACAAATAGCGGAATGAAGTAATTTTTTGTTCTAGAAAAGAACCGTTGATGGAAGAGCTTGACAGCATACTTGCCCATGGCAAATTTAGGGAGAAAGTTTCAATTCCAATTCCATACTGTGAAAATGTAAGTTTGAAGCTTTCTTTTCCGTTGGCTTTTAAGTAAAGGATAAACCTTCCTTTCAACAATATAGTTTTGGCATGCTCAAAAATGCACAAGTACACCTCAAACTCTAACGTTTTCGATTTACTTGACAAGCCAATCCGTGACGCCCTAGCTGAGTTAGGCTTTTCGGAGCCAACCTTACCTCAGGTAATGGCTATTCCGCCAATTTTGGCTGAAGAAAATGTGCTTTTGATTGCACCTACTGGAAGTGGGAAAACAGAGGCTGTTCTTCTGCCGATATTCTCCAATTTCATTCAACAGAATGGGAAGAAAGGCATATCAATAGTTTACATTACGCCCTTAAGAGCCTTAAACCGTGACATGCTAAAGCGTCTGTCATTCTGGGCCTCCAAGCTTGGCATTTCAATTGAAGTTAGACACAGCGACATGGAGATAAAACTTCGTAGGAGACAAGCTCTTTTCCCGCCTGATATGCTTGTCACGACGCCTGAAACCCTTCAAGCCATCCTTCCGGGCTCCCGTATGAGGCAGCACCTAAGTCAAGTCAAATATGTCATCGTGGATGAGGTGCATGAACTGGCATCAAGCAAGCGTGGAGTTCAGCTAACGATAGCATTAGAACGCTTATACGAGATTGCCAGAAGAGAATTTCAAAGAATCGGCTTGTCAGCAACTGTGGCTAATCCAGAAAAAGTTGCGAAATTCATCGCTGGAACCTACAGAAGCGTCAAAGTCGTTGAAGCAACCCTGCCAAAGGGCTACAGATACTTGGTAGAAACTCCAAGCCCACAAGAAGACGATTACGATTTAGCTGGAAAACTCAGAACATCGCCAGAGGCAGCGGCGAGAATAAAGCGAATAACAGAGCTTGTGGACACTCACAAGTCAACCCTAATCTTCGTAAACAGCAGACAAAACGCAGAGATGCTCGGCCACAAATTTAACCAGCTTAAGCGATTCGACATAGCTGTTCATCACGGTTCCTTGTCAAAGGAAGAGCGCGCAAAGATAGAGGACGAGTTCAAATCAGGAACCTTAAAAGCGATAATCTGTACAAGCACGTTAGAACTTGGGATAGACATAGGCAACGTAGACCTTGTTATTCAATACCTTTCGCCGAGACAGGTCAGCAGCCTCATTCAGAGGGTTGGAAGAAGCGGTCACAGTTTGGACAGACTTTCCGAAGGCGTTATTGTCACGGCTTACCCTGATGACACTCTGGAATCGATGGCGGCTGTAAGAAGTGCTTACAAACACGGGCTGGAGCCGGTTCTGATCCATGAAGACGCTCTAGACGTTTTGGCTCACCAGGCTGCAGGAATACTCTTGGACAAGGGAAACATAGAATTAAAAACGCTTTTAGACATACTGAAAAGAGCATACCCCTATAGAAATCTTACAGAAGACAAACTCTTAAATGTCGTTGATTATTTAGATTGGTTGAACGAGTTAAGGATTGAAGAAGAAGGAAAGGTTTTGAGAAGAACTCAGAAGACTAGGCGTTACTACTACGAAAACTTATCCATGATTCCAGATGAGAAACGCTACCCAATTGTAAACATAATTTCGGATCGCAAAATCGGTACCTTAGGCGACGAGTTCATGGCTTTGCGAGTTCGTGTAGGATTGAACTTTATCTGCAGAGGAAAGGTTTGGCGCATAGTCCAGATAGAAGACGAAACAGGCACTGTTTACGTAGTTCCCTCAGAAGATCCCTTGGCAGCAATCCCCGGCTGGGACGGAGAAATGCTTCCGGTGCCCTTCAACCTAGCCCAAGAAACAGGAAAAATGCGAGAAAGAATTGCAAAAGAGTTGAAGAAAACAGGAAAAGCTGAAGTTGCGGTGGAAAAGCTTGCAGAAGAACTTGCAACAGACAAGTCAACTCTAGTCAAAGCCGTTGGAGAAATCGATGAACACCTACAACAGGGTGTCCCACTGCCAACACATAATTATGTTCTCCTAGAAGTCTTTGACAAATATGTCATAATTCATGCTTGTTTCGGCGAGATTGTGAACCGCACCCTAGGCTGCATTTTTGACGCCATACTTTCAGACCGAGAGCTCATAACGGGATGGTGAAGTGATGGCTACAGAATCCTTATTGAGGCGCCTCGAAAACTGAACGCTAAGGAACTGGAAAAATTATCCACAACTCTTTTTCACCTATCTGATGGGGATGTGGAAAAATCTTTCTGTGACTATTTGGAAGCCAGATTTCCTTTCTCTTACAAGATGAAGTTCGTTGCTGAGAGATTCGGGGCACTACCGCGTGGAAAGACTATCCTGAATCCTGATAGGTTGAAGCAGCTTTTGGAACGGTTCAGGAAAACGCCGATTTTCGATGAGACCTTGCGGGAAGCAATGCTTGAAAAAGTAGACATTAAGCAAGTAAAGAAACTCATGAAAGGTATTAAAAGTGGCCGTATAAAGGTCAGTGCTATACACCGTTTGGAAAAGCCCACGCCTCTAGCATATCACATACTCGCGAAGTATTCGGACATTTCAGAGCTTATGGCTCCTGAGCGGGTTCTATTAAGCAATTTAGAAAGAATGAAAAGGGCAATAGAAGCCAGAACAGCGACTCTGCTCTGCATGTCATGTGGCAAATGGACAACTCAAAAGAAAATTAGAAGTTTATCGGAACAACCTTCATGTAAAGAGTGCAAATCAAAACTTTTGGCACTCATACGTCCAAATCAGAACCCATCAGTCATACGTGGAATTTTGAAGAAAAGACTTGGAGACAAGGAATTAACAGAAGAAGAACTGGAAAATTTAACCCACGCAAGGCGCACGGCTGACTTGGTATTAAGTTATGGTAAAAAAGCAATTATAGCATTGGAAGTTAAAGGGGTAGGTCCAGAAACTGCCTTCAGAATTCTTGGAAAGATGCATCAGAAGGAAGATGACTTTTACATGGACCTTTTGAAAGCAAAGATTCAGTATCTGCGAACACGAGAGTATTGGGAAAACAAAGAAGACCGTGTAAAAGGTTTCTCATTTAAATAGCCAAGTATGTTAAAGCTTTAATAATTGAATATCTTTAGAACACAATTCTTTAAACAGCATAGGCGTAAAGAAAAGGTTCCGTTAATAAGTGGTTTGTGTATACAATGATGGAAATTTTGTTACCCATATTTGGATTTCTAATTGGAACAGTCGCCTCGATGACTGCATCGGAGGCGGCGTCTTCATAGTGCCTTTACTAACCTTGCTATATTCTTTTTCTCCAGCTTATGCAGCTGGAACCAGTCTAACAACGATTATTTTCACTTCGTTAGCCTCAACTATAAATTATTCAAGGCAAAAGCGAATATACTACAAGACTGGCCTAATCTTAGCAATAGCAACCGTTCCAGGGGCTTTCCTTGGTGCATACTTAACCTCAATTATAGAAGCATGGCTATTAGGCTTAATTTTCGGAGTCTTCCTATTTTTCGTTGCTTTACGGATGATCTTCCAATCAAGTTTTCCCAAATCAAAACGCTCAGAAACTGAAAAAAACACGCATTACACGGTTGCATACTCCGAGAAAGCATTGTTTGAGTCTAGAAAGAAAATTTTGTTAGGTGCGATGTTAAGTTTTTTCGGAAGACTTTCATCTGGATTATTAGGCATTGGTGGAGGTTCGCTTTTAGTGCCAATAATGACGTTAGCCATGTGTATGCCAATACATGTCACAGTGGCGACATCCATGTTCACCATGATTTTCACCTCGATAGCTGGTGTAACGAAGCATTTCTCATTAGGCCATATACATGGTGAGTATGCTATTCTCCTAGCCTTAGGAACAATCTTCGGCGCCCAGTTAGGAGCTTACACTTCTAAAAAGATTTCCAGCAGAAACCTTCGCAGAATCTTCGGCATAATTTTATCAGCATACGGATGATTCTGAACTATATTTGATTAGATTCGTTCCAAATCTTTAAAAGAAAAATGTTTAATCACATCTGTTTTGAGTGAAACTAGAAAGCTTTCCATCGAGACGACTTTTAAGTCGAGAAAGCTTCTAAGCTTACGGGTAAACGCTGAAAAATCTGTGAAACTTTTATGAATTGAAACTAGTAAAAGGGTTTTTCCATTAAGACCTTCACCTGAACTTGAGAAGAGTATTTTCGGGTTTTTCAAGACGCGCTCATGAATTTCTTTCGCTTGTTCTGGCGTTATGCTTACTGATAGGAAGTTTAGTGCTATAATTTCGAATCCTAATTTTTCAAGAGCGGGTATTATGGTGTATTCGTGGATATATCCCAATTTTTCAAGGTTTTTTCTCATCCGCGTTATTGTGGGTTGGGATACCCTAACAACTTTTGCGAGTTCTCTGTCGCTTCGATTAGAATTTTTCATAAGTTCGTATAGTAAATCTATCATTTTTTGCTTTGGCATGGTTTACGATTACTTATCCAATCTCATAAGTTTATGCAGATAGATGAATAGCTAGATGATTTTCTTTCTTTTCAGCATTTTTTCTAATATGGGGCGTAGTTTCTCATTTTCGGCTTTGATTTTATCCCTGCCTAAGGCAAGCATTTGCTCAGTCATTTCCCTAACAACTTCTGCAAATTTCACTCCCTCAGCGGCGGAGATATATTCTACACGGAACCTTTCTGGGCTTAGTCCAAGCTTATGCAGCATCGGCGTCAACGCATCCATTCTAGCCTTCATTTTCCAGTTTCCATTAATATAGTGACAGTCGTACGGAAGATGACATGCACCAATCATAACCATGCCTGCGCCGAGTCTGAAAGCTTCTAAAACGAAGTCTCGGTCAACCCTTCCCGAGCACATTACTCGTATGGGTCTTATTGTTGGCGGATATTCAAACCTACTTGTGCCTGCTAGATCTGCTCCTGCATAGCTACACCAGTTGCAGAGAAACGCCAAAATCTTGTCTTCAGGGTTTGTTTTTAGGGCGGCTCTTATTTGAGTGAAGATTTGGGCATCTGTGAAGTGCATTTGCGTTATGGCGTCTGCTGGACACTCTGCTACACATGTTCCGCATCCGTGACACATAGCTGTAATCACTTGGGCTGGTTTTCCTTCCTCAGCCTTTATTGCCCCATAGGGGCACTTTTGGGCGCATATTCCACACTTCGTAGTGACGTTTCTGCATTTGTCTGGGTCTACAACGGCTATTATTGGCTCAATCTTCCATGTTGGTTTTGAAAGCACTGTTGCTGCTCTTGATGCTGTACCGCTACCTTGCGAGACACTGTATGGTATGTCCTTTGGTCCTTGACATGCTCCGGCTAGGAATATTCCGTCCGTGGGTGCGTCTATGGGCTTAAGCTTGGGGTGACTTTCCATGAAAAAGCCGTCTGCTCCACATGTCAAGTTGAGGATGCGGGCCATTTCCCCTGTACCTTTCTTTGGTATGGCTGCAGTCGCCAAAACAACCATTTCAGCCTCAACTTCTATGGGCTGACCAAGCGCCATGTCCTCAGCATGTATAATCAGATTCTTTGTTTCGGGAACTTCAAAAACGCGGCTTACCCTTCCCTGAACAAAGTTTACGCCAAGCTCTCTTGCACGTTGATAAAATTCCTCATAACCCTTAAAGTTGCTCCGCATGTCCATGTAGAAAACGTAGACTTCTATGTCTTCCTTGTATTTCTCTTTAAGCTGGATAACATGCTTTAAAGTGTACATGCAGCAGAAGTTTGAACAATATGGGTACTTGTTTATGTCACGTGAGCCAACGCATTGGATGAAGGCAATGCTGTGGGGTTTCTGTCCATCTGAGGCTCTAACAACTTTTCCGCCTGTTGGACCAGCAGCAAGTATAAGCCTTTCAAATTCGAGAGATGTTATCACGTTTGTGTATTTGCCGTATCCGTAAAGCGGATTATCATATGGTAAGTATATGTCATAGCCTATTGCAACAATTATTGTGCCTACTTCTAGTTCTATTTCTTCGGGTTGCTGGTCAAAGTTTATGGCTTGTCTTGCTCCACAAGCGTCAACACACTTGTAGCATTCAATGCAATAATCCTTGTTTATCGTGTAAACAAGCGGGACTGCTTGGTCGAAGGGAACAGATATGGATTTTCTTACGCCTAGGCCTATGTCCCACTCGTTTGGATATTCAATTGGACAAACGTCTTTGCATTCGCTACACCCCGTGCAGTTTTCAGCAATCACATACCGCGGGTTTTTCCGAATCTTAACCTTAAAATTGCCTATGTAACCGCTGACGCTTAACAAATCAGCATACGCTATTATCTCAATATTGGGATGACGCCCAACATCAACCATTTTTGGACCTTCGATGCACAAGGAGCAATCGAGTGTTGGAAAGGTTTTGTCTAGTTGTGCCATGTGTCCGCCTATGCTCTCGTTCTTTTCAAGCAAGTAGACTTTGAATTCCATTTCAGCCAAGTCTAAAGCAGCATTCATTCCAGCTATGCCGCCACCTATGACTAACGCCTTATTGGTTACTGGAACCTCCATTGTCTCAAGTGGTCGCAATAGCCTCGCTTTTGCAATAGCCATTAATATTAGGTCCTTAGCTTTCTCGGTGGCTTCCTTCGGTGTGTTTGGATGGCACCATGATGAGAACTCGCGGATGTTTGCCATTTCAAAAAGGAAAGGGTTTAAGCCTGCTTCTGAAACTGTTCTTCGGAATGTGGGTTCATGCAGCCGTGGTGAACATGCCGCCACAATAACACGGTTAAGCTTATACTCCTTTATTGCTTTTCTAATTTCATCTTGTCCCGGGTCTGCACATGTGTAGCGGTTGTCTTTCACGTAAATAACGTCTGGCAAGGTCTTTGCGAATTCAACAAGTTCTTTTATGTCTAATACGCCGGCTATGTTTAGGCCGCAGTGGCATATGAAAACCCCTATACGTGATTCCTCGGTTTCATCTTCTTTTTGAGCCATTTACGTCGCCTTCCATCCTAACCTCTTCTCAACGGATTCCATCGCCTTCTGAGAACCCTTCGCCTTCAACTCCTTAGTCATCTCAATTGGTGAAGCTAACCTTTCTAAGGCTTTGTTCCACGCCCCAGAACGAACAGGTGTATGGCTTATCTTAGTTCGTTTAAGCTCCAAGGCTTCATCAACTGGACAAACAACCTTGCAGGCTCCACAGTAAACGCAAAACATCTCGTTTACATACACCTTTTTATCCTTGTCAGAAAGGAAAAGTGCACCCGTGATTGGACAGACATCCAAGCAGTCTGTGCAGCTCTCTGGACATTTTTCCGGGTGAATGAGCATTTTTCCGTGAAAGAATTTTCGCACACGCATGACTGCCTCGGGACACTTGAATTCGCAGATTCTACAGCATGGGCAACGCTCCTTTTCGATGTCGATTTTAACTTGAAGTTCCGCCTTTTCCTTTTCGGTTAAGGAATCTATGTCTTCAACAACTTTTCCGTCAGCCGTTAGCCTTGTTACCTTGATTAAATCTAGGGGGCATGCTTCTTCGCACTCCACACAGTCCACTGGACATTTACTCGTATCCGCTTGAATGTTGCGAATCAATTGTGGGAAGCTTTCCTTCTCAACAACCGATAGAACGTGTTCCCCGTTTACGGTTACGTTTATCGCTCCATAAGGACACAGTATGTCGCATATCCCACAGAAATTGCATATTTCTAAATCTATGTTGATTTTTGCGTGTTTAGCCTTTTCTCCTTGGATTTTGGGTTGTTTTTCAAGTTTAATAGCCTCTTTCGGGCATGCAAGAGTGCAGATTTGGCATCCTACGCATAAGTTTTTGTCAAGGATTAACCTATAATTCCTGACATGCAAAAACCATTCTAATGTTAATGCTTCCGCCGTGTCCCTTTTTAGCATTTGGAGAGGCATCCATCAACCCACCAAGTCACATCATGACGATGAGAGCTACAGTTGAATGGGTGCTTAAAAAGTGCGGATGCTTAAAAAGTTTTTATCTTGGGTAGGTATTGGTCTGCGAGTTTTCTGGCTTTTTTGATGAGTTGGGTGAACTCGTTTTCTGTCATCAAACTCATTCGGTAGGTTGCTTCTTCTGCCGTTACATATTCGCCGAAGAGTTGGGTTATTATTGTTTTAAATGTCTTTGCTGGGGCTGTAATACGGTTTTTGAATATGGTTTGGAATAGGTGCCATTCTTTTAAATTTTACTAGGTATGGTTTTAGGTAGCCTATGGATGTTAAGGCTCTGCCTCCACGAATGAAGATTCTGCGTGCACCCTTCACTGTGGTTGGTTTTACTCCGAGAATTTTTGCGGCTTCACCTATGGTGGCTTTTGATTCTCTTTCTGACATTCCAACGGACATGTAAGGAAAATGGTAGGGGTATTGATATTTCCATCTTCTGTTTATGCGGTCTCGCCCAATAACACTTGTGACCTATCCTATGCTTCCTTCGGTGTCCATTAATAAGGCGACCCATCTGGCGTTTCCAGGTGTGATTTCGGGGTTGGAACTTGAAATTTTAGGTTTGCAGAGTGGACACAGCCTTTTCAGGTAGCCATGAACGCATCTGCTCATTTCCCTATCCCTAACTCTTCTATCATTATGTTCCATACTTCATGTATAAAGGTGCGGGCTAGCTCACGGGCTTTAGCCTTTGCCTCTGGACTTTCAAGCAGATGCGGAATCTCGTTCTGGATATACTTGGTTATCTCCGTCTTCGGTTCATGCTTCATAATTTTAGCTCCCAAATAAGTGCCGAAAGTTACACCAAAAACCCCACCCAAACCCCACAAAACAACACACACAAAAAACCTACCACACCCAAACAAACCTTAATAACACCACCCAAACCTGAACATAGAATATTACCTTCATAAATAGTTTAATCTTAAAATGTGTAAAATTTCAATGAAGAAATCTTGTGCAAACCGCCACGTGACACTTTAAGTTTTCATTTTTTAAGGCAATGATGTTTAAGCCAGCATTCTGCAATAAGCCTTCAAAAATTTCTATGGGGAACTTCTTTTTTAAGCCGGTAACAATAATCACAGAATTGTCTTTTGTAACCCGTTTAACTTCATTCAAGGTTTTAGTAGGGTCTGGCATGTTCTGGATTAGCGTGACAGCGAGAACATAGTCAAAGATGTTTTCTTTTAGAGGCATGTTGTCAGCATCAGCCCATATTATGTGCACATTCGGAAATGTCTTTGCATGTTTCTTTGCTTGAAACAAGATTTTTCTGGAGATATCCAACCCAACAATCGTTTTCGCTTTGTTTGCAACGTACTTAAATAAGAGCCCTGTTCCGCAACCAACATCTAAAACTAAATCTTGCTTTTCCATGTTTACGCTTTCCATAGCTGCCTCAATTTTTGCAGTTTGTTCCTCAGCATATTGCGTATCATAAATGTGTGCTGTTAAATCGTAATGCTGCATCACATCGCGTTTTTTATTCCATCTACTCATGGCAAACTCTTCAGAAATCTTATGTATTATAAGCCTTCTAAAAACTATTGGCGAAATGCAGTGTCAGTTTCCAAGCCCTTAATAGTTCTAGTAGGTCCTGACATTACGGAAGCAGAAAAGACTGTTAGAGAAGCAATTTCTCAACGTAAAACACTGCTTGTCATCGGCAACTGTTGGGTGCGTTACCAAGGTAGGGCGAGGTCGAAGCTTGAGCCTGGTGAACGCATCTTGATAATTAAGGAGGACGGCTCCCTTCTTGTTCATCGTTCAGTCGGCTATGAGCCTGTCAACTGGCAGCCTCCAGGCTGTGTTTTTCACGTTCAAGTCAAAAACAGCGTGTTAGAAATTAGAGGTGTAAGGCGGAAGCCAGCTGAGTCTGTTAAGGTGTTTTTCGATAGAATTCACATGGTTTCTGCTTTAAGTCTAGTGGATTCTGGAGAGTTCGCTCTCTATGCAAGTGAAGAAGACATGCAAAAAGCGATTCTGTTAAAACCTTCGCTTTTGGAGGAGGATTTTAAGCTTATAAGTTATGAGAAGAAGGTTGAACCGGGCTTTGTGGATGTTTATGGTGAAGATAAAAATGGAAAACTTGTTGTTGTGGAGATTAAGCGTAAAACTGCGGGAAAGGAGGCGGTGCTTCAACTTGTCAAATATGTTGAGGCAATTAAAAGTAAGGTAAATCGTGAAGTGCGGGGAATCCTTGTAGCTCCGAACATTGCGAAGGATGTTCAGAGATTGCTAGTAACCCTTGGATTAGAGTTTAAAGCTTTAGATCCTAAAAAATGCGCAGAAATTTTAAGAAAGTCTGAAACAAGAAACCTGGAGACATTTTTCACGGAGAAAAACCAATAATGATTCGAAGAATTGTTCCCCTAGCCTTTGACAGTTTCGGCGTCCGTTCTATGGCAACATTTGTAGAAACAGACGACCTAAGAATTTTAATAGATCCAAGAGTTTTTCTGACGCCTGGCAGTTACGGATTGGAACCGCATCCCTTAGAATGGGAGAGACTTGATGAAACTTAGAAAACAATAAAGCAGTATTCATAGATGAATAAGTGCTTCTAAAGAAAAAAAGGTGGATGGTTCGTTTCTTTCTACTTTTCCGCAGCTGCTTCTGCCTTTTTCGCTGCTTCGGTGGCTGTTTTAATCCATTTGTCAGCTCTCTCTCTTATCACGTCTTTGAAGCCCCATCCAACTGCTATGGCTATTCCAACTCCGGCTCCGACCGCTATGCCCCATGCTAGGGCTGTGGCGAAGATGTATAGGATGGTGACGTCTATGCGCATCACACTTAGGGATATTATTATAATCACGAAGTATAGGAGCAGTCTTAAGCCATTGGCTATTATGCCTGTGAATTCTATTTTTGCTTCTCTGCCGAAGGTTCTGAAGAAGTCAGCGAAGTAGTCGACAATTATGAAGCCGAAGAGTAGGATGAATACGCCTGCGATGAAACTCGGTATGTAGGAAACGACATTGTTTAAAAAGTCGCTTAAAACCGCTATATTCAGTATGCTTGCAGCCGCTAGAATGGCTATTAAATAGATAAACCATCTCACAATAAGGTCGAAGAAGTGCACACATGTTATTCCTGATTTTTCTATTGATTTGCCGATGACTGTTTTGCGCAGTGCGTCATCGACTCCAGCTTTATCCAGAATTTTGGATACACCTTTGCCTAAAGCTCGTCCCGCTATCCAACCTATGATCAGCGCAACTATCGCTCCAACTATTCCAGGAATCATATTCACAAACATGTTCCATAGATCTTCCAAGAAAGCTATCTGTAGGCTTACAAGGTCGTACATCATCAACACCTCTTTAGCATATTAAGACAATTAATATATAATCTTTGCCAGTAATTATTTCGGTTAATTTTCGAATAAGTCTTTAATAAATCTATAAATATTGCTTTTTAGACATACCTTTAGCCCAAAAGGGCTATACTTATCAGCAAAATATCCCCTTTTAATAAGGGGAAAGCACTATGAACGACACGAATGGTAGCCCAATTCACGCATTGGTTTTGGCTGCTGGAGAGGGGAGTAGGCTGAGAAAATATGCTGGGCCCAAACCTCTTCTTCAGGTTGCGGGCATACCGCTTTTGGGAAGAGTTCTCCGTGGGCTTAAGGAAGCAGGAATAAAAAAGGTCTACATAGTCATCGGATACGAGGGAGATGCTATACGTGAACACATAGGCGAGAATTATGCCGAATTAAATATTCACTATGTAGTAGCAAGGGATTGGGAAAAGGGAAACCTACAGTCTTTTTTTAGTCGCGAGGGGATTCTTCAAACGGAATTTCGTTCTCTGTATGGGTGATCACCTTTTCGACCCGCAGATTGTGAAAAATCTCATTAATGTTCATCTTAAGGGCAGTCTAATATTAGCTGTTGATAGGGTTGGATATTCACCTGACGACACAAAAGTGCTAGAGAATAATGAAGTGATCCTTGATATCGGCAAGTCTATAAATCCCTTGGATTGTGTGGACACGGGCTTTTTTCTCTGTTCACCTAGAATATTTACGTATGCAGAGAAGGCCGCGAAACAGGGAGCATCTGAACTTGCTGATTGTGTTCGACTTGCTGCCCAAAATAAAGAAGCTCATGTACTTGATGTTAGTGGACGCTGGTGGGTGGATGTAGATACGGAGGAAGATTTTAAACGTGCCAAAAGGTTGCTCGTCGAACGCTCCCAAAAAAGTCGTGGCGCGTCTGATTTTGTTGCTCACTATTTTAATCGCCCGACAGAAAACGCAATTGTTCAACGCATAGCTGATTCATGGATAACTCCGAACAAGCTTACGATAGCCACAAACGTGCTGGCATACATCGTAACCGCTTTATTCTTTACGGGCCATCTGCTAGTCGGCTCGGTCTTGACGTTTGTTGTGGGCGTCATGGACTGATTGGACGGCAAGTTGGCGAGGGTACGTGGGCAAACCACAAAGCTTGGACGGATGGAGCATGTGTTCGACTTGTTATTCGAGTTTTCATGGCTAATAGCCCTAGGTTTATTTTTAAGCCAAACCGAAGGTCTACTACCGCTCATGCTCGTAGCCTTATCAGTAACGTTCATCTCATTTTACAGGTTTTGCTACGATCAGTTCAGCAGGGCTACGGGCGTGAGTTTGGATGTTTATGGAGGGTTCGAACGTGCTTTTAGCAGAATTGCTGGCAGAAGAAACATCTACAATGTTTACATCTTGGTAGGAGCCATCTTAAGAGTGCCTCTCTACTCGTTGATCGGAATTCTGTTTCATTCAGCCATAACCGCTATTACGTACGCCTATAGAGCAGCAGTACACCTACACGCTATTGATGAGAAAGGGTTAGAGAAGTTAGATTGTAGAAGGGGTTTTCGTATGCTTGTCTTTGAGTCGATGATGTTGATGCTCGCTTTGATATTTGGAGTTGTTTGTTTTGACCCATTCAAGTGATAAGGCTGATTTAACAAATGGCTGGCATCGTAGGTGCCGCTTTAATATTCTTTACGTCCGTTGACGCTTAACCTTTTTATTGAGACGAACATTTAAACCATTAAATCCGGAATCTATCTTACAATGTCACTCTGAAGAGAAGTTTGTTGCTTCGGTATGCGCCATGGCTTTGCTGGCTCATTCCAATGATCGGGGCTATGCTTACGCCACTCCTTGCCTCAGCGCATCATGAACTCAGAGACTATTCGCCAATGGTAATAACACCTGGTCTCCTTGATTGTGTATGGCTGGAATTTTAGGAGGGTGGTAAAATCCGCCGTACCGTCCCTATTTTACATGTTCCTTTGTTAATTTGCAAATTTTTTCGGCTAGGTCGAGGGCTCCTCTGGCTTCATCCATTGAGGGTGTATACGCTCTGTGGTAGGTTTTTCCTCGTAAGACTCGTAGGTCATCGAGTTTTCTCCAGTCTTTTGCCGTGAGGTATGGGACCTTTCCTTCCGCATAAACCATTAGCTCTTCTCCTATCATTCGTTCGATCTCAACGTAACCTTGTGATAGGAGGTAAGACTGTATTGAGTGTTCACAGCACGCGTAGGCATGATTGACGCATGAAATGTAGCGTAGAGGCTTCTTGGTTTCGATGTCTTCTCTAGCTAAGGTTAAGTAGTTTAGCGCCCCACGCAGATACTCAACCGACACTCGTCTTCAACTCCTCATACAGCTGTTCAAACAGTGATCTAACTTGCCCGTACATTTCGAAGGGGAGAACAGGCCCTTTGGCTATAAGGTATGGTTTCGGTATCGCAATTTGGACATGTGGGTACATTGTTTTGAATTCGTTGATTAGCGAACGTCCAGATTTCGGCAGCTTTCCCTTAGAGACTAAACCAATAGTCATTAACCTTCTGGTCAAGTTATACACAAAGTCCACGTCTTCCGGTCTGTCCATTTCACAAAACATGGCGTGTATCTCGGTTAGCTCTCTGCGCAAGATTTCTCTTGATGGAAACTTGCATAGACCCATACCGTTTACGTGTAATCCATCATCATGTAGAATTATGCCGTCGCGGAATACACATAGTAACCATGCGTTGCCTTCGCGGCAAAGACGCAAAAATTCTTCAGAAGGTAGAAAATGAACTTCCAAACGTGCTCTCCATCGGTGCCTAGCTTTTCTTGCCTTTTCCTCTACCATATGCTCGTGATCCGCACAGTCTGAGAGTGTTAACACGTCTACGTCGCTTAAGCTGTCATGCTCGCCTTTAGCATAGCTTCCAAACAAGATTATGGAACGGATACCAAGAGATGTGACTGATCCAAACTCGTTTAATGCGCCTCTGACGCTCGATGGTAAGCCGAGTTTGCCCACCTGTTCCCGATATATTAACCACTTTTCCAGTGGAATTAATTTGTACCAGACCTTTCTGCGGTCTTTTCTGTCAGAGCGGTTAAACGTCAGTCCGCTCTTAACGAGATCAGATAAAATCTTTCTGCTCATGTGATGGCCTAACCCGGTTCCCTTCTCAACTTGATCCCTGTTAAACTCTTCATCGAAACCGAAGGATGACATCAGCTTAGCGTAAGTTTCAAAAAACTTGTTCATACCACACACACCATTTGGATATTAGTGAATAAAATATTCACACATTTATCCTTTATGGCAATCAAAACGCGCGCTACTTCTTCCTTCGACTCCCTGTACTTTTTCGATCAATCGAGAGTACGAAATGTTCTTATTGCCAGTAGTTTAAATTCATAAAGTTCTAGTTAGATACTAATTAGAGAGCGAATGAAAATGCGCGCGCAAACATGAATTTGAGTGGTCATAACCATGGAGTACTTCCTTCTGTTCTTGATCTGGATCGCTGCGTCGTTCTTTTTTCCAGGGGTGCTTAGAAAGCTTCAGATACCGTGGGTCAACGCTGTTATACTTGCAGGTATCATTTTGGGCCCATACGGCTGGGGAGTGGTTTATCCTGGAGAGATTATGGATTTCCTTGCGACCTTGGGGCTTGTTTTTCTCATGTTCACCGCTGGATTAGACACAAAGCTTTCAGTTTTAAAGAAGGCAGGAAAAAATGTGGCGTATTTCGCTGTGTTAAACTTTGCCATCCCCTTCGCCACAGGATTTTTCATTGGGATTTTGTTAAGGTTAGACGTTTTTGATCGTTAATTTTGGGAACTTGCTTCAGTTCATCTTCCATCGGAGTAATCATTGTAACGTTGAGAGAGTTGGAGGTTAAGTCAAGAATTAAGTCAACAATAATATCTGCGATGTTTATTGAGGATGTGTTGAGTCTAGTTCTTCTTGCAGTTTTCCTTCACGCAATAATGCCGGTCTCTCCGATACCTCTGCCACTTTTTCCAGTCGCCGTATTTTTCTTCCTAGTTATCGTTTTCTACTTAATGCCCAAACTTCAGAAGTTACTTCTTCAGTGGGGGCCTAAGAAGGATGCCTTTGCAGGGCAGTTGAGGTCAGTTTTTATAACGCTATCTCTTGTAGCGTTGATGGCGGAGGGGATAGGTGTTCACGCTATGGTGGGAGGGTTCTTAGCTGGTTTAACCCTTTCCGATATGTTAGGAAAACGAAGAAAACTCCGAGGGAAGGTCTTTGCTTTCAGTTACGGGTTTTTGATTCCCATTTTCTTACTCAATCTGGGGATGACAACAAACATAGAGACGCTCTTCGCTCCTCAAGACGCTCTTCTAGCCTGCTTAATTATTACCTCCTTGATAATAAGCAAGTCGGTGAGCGGTTTTCTGGGGGCTCGGCTTGCAAAGTTTCCGTCGAGGGTCAGCTTTGGCATGGGTGTTATGACTATTCCTCAAAATGTCAACGACCTTGGCGACGGCAAGCATAGCCGCTGCCTATGGAATTTTTAGCGAGGGCCTCCTAGCATCACTGGTTGTTTTATCCATAGTGACGATCACGATCGCTCCGTTATTAACTCGGTTAACTTTTCGACGTGAAGGCCAGGAACCAAGTATATTTACAAAACTGTGGCGAGCAATTAGGTCATGAAAGAGACCTAAGCTGAGCTCATGCTTCCGTCAGCGAGTGTAGGTTGAGTTAAGCTTTTTTATCGACATAAATATTTGAACTACTAAGTGCAATATCATTAGTTTCAGCACGCTCTGTGAGGATGGTTTGTTGCTTCCGTATGCGCCATGGCTTTGCTGGCTTATTCCCGTGATTGGAGCAGTATTCACGCCAATCTTTGCCAGAATTAACTCTAAGCTCAGGAACTATGCGCCGGTGGCGTTTGCCGCGGCTAGCGTCGTCTTTTCAATCTCCATGATACCCGATGTTTTCACGGGAAACGTGGTCGACTGGGTAAGCGGGAAAACGTTAGGTCCTATTCCCTACGATTGGCAGACTCAATGGGTCGGTTCTCTCGGTATAAATCTGGGAGTATTAGTGGATCCTTTAAGCGTGCTTATGACAAGCCTAGTGTGCAGCATAGGACTTTTGGTTCTGATCTTTTCCTTAGAGTATATGCGCGGAGATCCGGGCTTGACCAGATACTGGTTTTTGACGCAGTTTTTCATCGGTGGATTGAGTATGGTGGTGATGGCGGGCAACCTTCTTCAACTGTATATAGGCTGGGAAATTGTTGGAGTGTGCTGTTACGCCTTAGTCAGCTTCTGGTACAGGGATCCACAAAATGCTCGCTATGGTTTGAAGACGTTCCTGATGCTTCGTGTCGGCGACGTTTTTCTCTTGGCGTCCATCTTGATCATGTACTTTTATTCCGGAAACTTTGACTTCATGGCTCTCAAAGACAGCAATGGCTGGATGCTAGAATTGTCGAGATCCGGCTTATTGCTCATAACCGCTCTCATGTTTTTTGGAGGAGCCATATCGAAGTCTGCTCAGTTCCCTTTACATGTTTGGCTGCCGGACGCGATGCCTGCCACGCCTGCGTCGTTTAACGCCATTACAGAGGTGTTGGCAGGGGGGTATTTGGTGGCTAGGGCTCTTCCTATGTTCCATGACGCTTTATTCATCGGGGGCTGTGGAGAGTTGACCCTCTTCTTCTTGGCCGTGGCATGGATCGGCGCGTTCACCGCGTTACTAGGGGCCAGTATGGCTATGGTCCAAAGGAATCTTGTGAGGGTTTTGGCGTACTCCATCATCAGTCAGTACGCCTATATGATGGTGGGTTTGGGCGTGGGCGGGTTAATGATCGATCCAGCCGCTGGATATTTAGCTGGCAATTTGCATCTGATGGCCGACGCCATCATCTCAGGGCTCCTCTTCCTCTGCGGAACAGCAGTTTTGCATAGGGTTGGGTCCCAAGATATGTTTGACATGGGCGGACTCAGAGCCCGTATGCCCATCACGTTTATATGTATGGGTATTGGTGCTCTTGCCACGATTGGCATTCCGCCGTTAAGCGGATTTTGGAGTGAAGAATCTATCTACGGCGCGATATTGGAGCTTGCGCAAGAGGCTGGTAATCAAGGAAGTTTTACCCTGATGCTCTCGGCTTATGGACTGTACTTTCTTATGATGGTCACCGCTGCAGTCACCACTTTTTACATCCTTCGTATGATGGGTATGGTTTTTGGTGGAAAAAGCAAACACGTAGAGAAGATCGAAGATGAAGGAGCGCCTATTAAGGAAGTTTCATCTATAATGTGGGTTCCCATGGGAGTTGCAGCGTTAGCCACCGTGGTTATAGGCGTGTTGGCGCCGTTTATCATCACAGAATTTCATGAATTCTTCTCATCCATCCTGCGCCAAAGTGTAGTTCATGGGGGTTTCATCGATGTTTTAAGAAAGGCGTTCCTCTCACCAAGTTTCATAATAACATGTGTAGCGTTAGCGATCGGCGGCTACCCCGCATACAAGTTATACATAACCCGCCAAGCTGACCCGGTTAAGTTAACCGAAGAGCATCCATTTTTAAAGGAGATTCATAAATTTCTCTGGAATGGATGCTACATCGACGCGCTTTACGACAAGATTGCAGATGGAACAAAAGAGCTTTGTAGGGTAGTATGTAAACGCGTTGAGGTCGGAGTCTTTGACGCCTTCAACTACTTCGTAGCGGAATGCATCGAGAAGTTTTATCGAGCGTTTAGGAAAATGCAGACAGGAGAGCTTTCTTGGAACATGATCTTAGTTATGTTAGGGGCAACGCTGCTGTTGATTCTCATGCTCCTATCCGGAGAGTTTGCTCTATAAGAGAGCCCTTCATGGTGCCGGTGCTCATTGAGCGTTGAACTTAATCTACGCTTTTTACGTTCTGATGTTCTGGGTTTCCATACTAGTGGCTTCGGCTCGGTCTATAGCGATCTCAGCGATCTCTACGGCGTAAGTGTACGTCTGTTTAAGGTTATCAATGATTCTGTGAGCGTATGAGAAGGTTAAGCTAGAAATTTGCGAATTCTTGTTTGCCTTCAAACATAGGTTCCACAGTTTCTCGAAATCAGGTTTAATGTCTAGAACGCGATTAGCGAGCGGTATGTCCTTGGACACGAGGGCTTGAACAGCCCAGTCATATAATTTCTGTGTGAGGGCGCACGTTTCAGATAAAGGTTCTGAAATAGATGTCGGAAGCGCTCGTTTGCCCATTTCGACAATACTTTCTGATGTGTTTTTGATGCTGTAAGCTGTACTGGTTATTCTGTGAAGGACGCGCAGGTAGTCGACGGAGTCTATCAAACTCATCTCTCCTCGTCCAGCCGGTCTCGGAGACAGAATTAGGCTTCGAAGCGCACGGTAAATGACGAAGGAAAGCCGATTGATGTCCCGAATCCTTCTGGGTACGCCTATAGCGAGGCTGATGTCCTGTTCCTTCAGGGCTGAAACTGTTTCGTCAAACATCGACTTTACGATGTTATTGATCCTATGTATCGTCTTTTCGATGGGTAAAGTCGGTTTTAACAGGCATTCGATTGTCACAACATTTGATGCTGCATCGACCACTTCGAGCCCGAACAAATCCTCTGTTATCTTCCGGATGATGTCGTGTTGTTTATCGGTAAACCTGTGTTCAGCCCTGAGCTGGATGATGTCGAAGCCGTCTACGTAGGCACCCGTGATTCTCCTTCTAAGAGACTGCCCTGATTCCTCATTGGTGTCTAAGATTATCTGCCTCGGTCCTTCCTCTTTTACCTCAGGGTAGACGGATATCGAACCGTCTTGTTGCGGAATTAAGGTTACCCTATCACCCCGCTTCAGTTGCATATGCTTCGTCCAGTCTCTCGGAAGCGAGATGTAAAGGCTTTTACCGATCTCCTGAACTCTTCTAGTCTCGACCATGTTTTCAACTCCGAGATTTAAATCATCTTGATTAATTTAAACTTTTTTAATCATTATATAAGTTTATAGAAGAGGTTTAAATGCTTTTGTTCCCTGAAGTATATCAGGAAGATATGGTGGTGCACGAGAAGGAGCCACTAGGAGGTTCAAGGAAGCAAGTGATGGCTAAGGAGATGGCGACGAAAGTAGAAGATATTAAGGTTGAGATAGACCAACTTTCTGAAAAAATCGCTAGACGGATCGCGAAACTGGAGAAGCAAACCGGAGGGGAACCCGTGACAATGTACCGTAACGACCCCATCATACGCGAAGCGCTAAGCAAAATACGCGGCCTTTACCGTAAAGGCGAAGAAATATGTGTACGTTATCATCTAGGAGAAAAAACGTGCAGGACCTTTAGAGACGAGCCCGCAATCATAAGACGATTGGAACTGTCTGAGGAAGAATTAGTCCATTGATAACCAGCAAAAAATAGATGTTATTAAGAGAGCCCCTGCTGGCAATTCTTTTTATGGAGACCGACCATCATTGAACATCTGTTTTGTATGGTTTGTTTGAAGAGCCTTCTTTGTAGCCACCCGAAAATTGGAACCTAACAATAATGAAAAGCCAGAAGCCCCCTGGCTTTGGTTGAGGGGAGGGTGTCGCAATTTACATTAAATGCGGTGGCATGTGCGCACTGGAGAATGCTAATAAGCAAGTTATAAGTACGGTTTACTTGAAGCGACAAATATGGGTCTCACCTATGTCAAGGTCCGCGTATACAGCCCTGCCGATTTAGCTAGATCCGACACAGTTGAATTGCTAGTGGACAGTGGCGCCATCTTCACCTCGATACCTCGCAGTACGCTTAAGAAGCTAGGCTTAAAGCCCATTACGCGTAGAAAGCTGAAGGTTTACGGCGGAGCCATCGTCGAAGGTGACATCGGTGTCATTATAGTTGAGTACCGTGATAGCCGCGCTGGAGCACCAGTGATATTTGGCGAACCTGAAGACACTCCAATCCTTGGAGCCACATCTCTGGAGGCCCTTGGCTATCAAGTGGACCCCGTTACAAAGAAGTTGAAACCTACAGAATTGCTCATGATTTAGCTCTAACCTTCATACCGCGCAGCGAATCTTTGTGATTATTGGCACAAATAATTCTCCAAAATTGGGGCTACCAGATGGAGCCAAGCCGCAGAGTCAACAAATGGACACTGTTATGTCAGCCCTAGGATTTGAAATAGCAGTCTCGATGCGGGATGAATGAGCTGCAACGCCAACTGTGGATAGATGCCTAATAAAACGAGCAAGAAACACTGGATGCACATGGGAATTATCATTGTCAAGGGCGATTCACGCACATTCTCAAACTCCGCTTTCTCTTCTCCGAAAAAGACCCTTGCAACCGTCCATAGGTAGTAGCCCGCGGTTAACAATACCGACAAAAGCCCTACTATAGCGAGGGGGAAGTATCCGGCTTGCATCACGCCGCCGAAGATCATCCACTCACTGGCGAAGCCCGCCAAAGGAGGAGTTCCGGCTATAGACAGCCCGCCCATTAATGTAGCTGTTGCTGTAACAGGCATGTTTCTCGCTAATCCACCGAGTTTATCGACGTCTCGAACGTGAGATTGATGGATGATCGAACCAGCGCATAAGAAAAGCATTCCCTTCGCCAGCCCATGCGTGATTATGTGGAACAGAGCGCCGCAAATCCCAAGTTCCGTTCCGCTAGCGAGACCTAACATAATGTATCCAATTTGATTGATGGAGCTGTAAGCCAAGATGCGTTTGATTTGAGTTTGCGTCAGCGCCATCATCGCCCCCCACAACATCGTAATCAGTGAGATCGCTAGAAGAAAGAGACGGGCACTTCCATTCCCCGCTCCTCCCATAAGCAGAGGGAAACATGGGAGCATAATCCGTACAATACCATAAACTCCACATTTGATCAATACTCCACTTAACAGTGGGGAAATGGGTGTAGGCGCCTCCGCGTGAAAATCGGGTAACCACGTGTGAAGTGGAACGATGGCCGCTTTCATTCCGAAGCCGATAAACAGCAGGGTTGCTATTGCAACTGCAGATTGCCGGTCAACTCCGACCATCAGCGCTGGTAGACTGAGAATATCGAGGGATTCAACTAACGCGTAAATCCAACATATTCCAGCTAACAGTAAGGCCCCGCCCACAAACATGTATAGGAAGTATTTGATTGCCATCAGCCTACAGGGACCAGAGCCCCAAACATAGATTAGAAAAAATGTTGGAATTATCAAAAGCTCAAAGAATATGAAAAACTGAACAAGGTTTGTTGACAACACGACTCCCAGCATGCATGCGGCAAACAGCAAAAGGTTGGCAAAGTACGCCTCCACAGACGGAACAACTCCGGGCTCACGCTCCGGTACAAACTCTGGTTTTTTCAAAGCCATCTTATAGGCGATCGAGTACTTTGCCATCTCAGGCTCTACGTGCACAATCTCTAAACTGTCCATGTAGGAAATTGAATATAAACAAGAGAGGGAAGAGAGAAACGCGATAGCTATTGCAAGAGGCAAGCCTAGCCAGTCAGCGAACAAAGTGAAATCTCCGTAAAGAGTCAAGACCCTTATGTGGTAAGCCTCATAGACAGGCTGGCCTTGCTTAAGGACCTCGAAGGACACTAACAAGAGAAGAATTGTGGAGGTAACCAAAGCAGCGAACGAGATAATACCGCAGTTCCTTCTACCGATTTTCTTGCTCAGAATAGAGGCAAGGAGGAGAATTAAGCCCGCAACAATTGGGAGGAAAAGTGCCAAAAGCATGAACGGAGTTGAAATCTGGTGACCAAGCAACATCTAACACCTTGGTTAGTCTATAAGGCAGCTGGCGGCTCTTTGCGCGAAGGCTAGGATGGGTTCAGGCCACACGCCGAAAAGGACAATAAATGTTGCCATAACGCACATTGGTATAAGCATCGTTATCGGGGCTTCTTTAGCAGCCGCAACCTTCTCAGTTGGTGGAGATCGAATGATGATGAGGATTAATCGGAGATAATATGCTACAGAAAAAGCGCTGTTTAGAACACTGGCTATTGCAAGCCACGCCATTCCCGCTGGAATGACTGCCGTAAAGAGAACGAATTTGCTCATGAAGCCGTTTAGTCCCGGCATACCTGCCAGAGCAAAGACGGCTATGGAGAGAGTTACAGTGGATATGGGCATCTTTCGTCCAATTCCAGACAGTTCATCTAAATTTCTTGTTTTAGCTCTAAATATGAATGCACCAGCGCATAAAAAGGCAAGCCCCTTCATGAGGGCATGATTAAATATGTGAAACGTCGTCCCAGTCAACCCTAACTCGGTTCCGGCTGCTACTCCAACTAAAATGTATCCAATTTGTGCAATACTAGAGTATGCAAGAAGTCTCTTGATGTCACTTTGCAGAAGGGCCATAACGTTTCCCACAGTCATTGTAACGACACTTAATACAGCAATGACCATTCCCCAGTGGAACTGAGCTGGTGAGAAAACAACAAATAAAACTCGACAAAGTGCGTAGACTCCTGTTTCGATCATCACGCCTGAAAGCACGGCGCTTATCGGGCTTGGAGCGGCTGGGTGGGCGTCGGGAAGCCATGTGTGGAATGGGACGATGGCTGCCTTGATTCCGAAGCCGACGATGATCAAGGTCAACGTTACATACAACCATCCGTCAGGTGTAGCATTGTTAAGGCTGGTTGCAAGACTCGCGAAGTTCACTGTTCCGGTCATACCGTAGAGAAACGACATAGCGAGGAGGATGGTTGCACTTCCGGCCGCGCTCATGATGAGGTATTTGAACCCGGCTTCTATTGGTTCCCATCTTTGTTTTCGAAACGCAACCAGAGCGTAAGATGTCAAGCACATAAGCTCCCAGAAGACAAACAGCGTGAAGAAATCGCCAGCAAAGGCAACACCCATCATGCCAGCGATCATGCCTAAGAGGAGCGTATAATATTCTGTTAACCCAGTGTCACGTTCCATGTACTTAATTGAATAGACGACAGCAACTAGGCCAATCATCGTGCAAATGAATGCCATAAAAACGCTGAGCATGTCTATCTCAAGGCATGCTCCCAAAGGCGGATTGAAAGGCATTTGACCAACAATTAGGACGACGCCTTTGTCGGCCACCTCCCTGTACACTCCATAGAGAAAGTAGGCTGTGACTGAGAGTCCCAAGACGGCATAGACGCCCAGAATCTTTTGATACGCCTTTCTGTATGCCATCCATCCAACCACCGGCGTTGTGACCATGAATATGAGGAGAACGTCCAAAGGTTCGGTAAACATGTTTAGACTTTCACCACCTTAACCGCCTCAGTTTTCGAACGTCTAACGTGCCATAATGTCTGTAGGCGTAGGTCACGATTGTCAAGGCTACGGCAGTGACGCACCCCGCAAACACTATGACATGATCACAATGGCGTGACCGAGCGGATCTATGTAGCCTACCCTTCTGTAAGCAGAAAAGGAGTGCGCGCTATTATTTAAACGCTATTAACGTTTTAATAATTTATATCGACTTAATACTTATAACTAAATTATGACATCTAAATGTTTAGAATGTTACTTGGATCCTGAAAAGCTGATGGAGAGGCGTAAGATACGTCTAAGCCCAGAAAAGCTGTCTATATCGTAGATGATCCTGACACTATCGGATTACTTGCCGACGTTACGCGGGCAGAAATCCTGCGTTTATTAAGCAAATACCCGATGACAGAAACTCAGCTCTCTCAACAGCTGGGTTTGACGAGAGCCGCCGTCGGCTACCACCTACACATACTCATAGATGCAGAGCTCATAAATATAGACAAGGTTGAGGCCGAGAAACACGGCATCCTACAAAAATTTTACACTTCCATAGCAGGTTTAATCATCATCGATCCCGACAGTATACCAAAGGACGTTCAAAGATACTTCATACGGATACAAATAGAGCATCTAAGGGGGATGTTTAGCGTCTTCCAACTATACCATCACGTTTCCGAGGTTTCATCAGGGACCCTCGAAAAATTAGCGTTGGCAATGTTAAAGCAGCTCAAAATCGTCGGGCAAAAGCACTTGAAAGACACGGCACGGGGAGATGCTGAATCCTTAAGGGTAAAAATCTACGCTGAAGCCCTTGCCAACCTCACCAAACAAGAGGAGTGTCGCAACCTATTTCAAGAGTGAGAAGAATTTCAAGCTACGATTGCAACGGTATCCTCTCCTTTAATGGCTTCCTCATAGTCTCTAAACTTGTCAAGGGCGCGACTAGAACATTAGGCGATGTTTGTATACGCACGAGAATTCTTTTAAGAAAATGAGTAAAATTTTCCTCTCAGCTTTACCATCTTTGAAAGAAATATGCAAAAAATTCTTCAAGAAACAAACGGAACGAGATGTAATAGTTCTTGTGATCGTGAACCTTTTCCTGGTTTATGGCATGTTGATATTCAACCTTTTTATTGAAACGAACATTTAAACTATTAACTCCGGAATCTATATTCCGATGACACTCTGGAGGAGAAGTTTGTTGCTTCCGTATGCACCGTGGCTTTGCTGGCTCATCCCAATTATCGGCACCGCAGTCACACCGTTAGTTGGTGCAATTCGTCGAAAATTCAGCAGTTATCTTGCTGTGTTGTCCATCGGAATGAGTGCTCTCTTCTCTTTTTCGATGATCCCAGACATCTATTTTGGAACAGCTCAGCCCGATTTGACGATTCCATGGATTTCTAACAGCATTATTCAAGTCGGTGTGTACATTGATCCATTAAGCGTGCTTATGGCAAGTGTAATTACTTGTATAGGATTTCTAGTTACAGTTTTCTCCGTCGCCTACATGCAAGAAGAGCCAAGTTTGGCTAGGTTCTGGTTTCTCATACAGCTTTTCATCGGCGGATACGTAGTGATAGTGATGGCAGATAACCTCCTCTTCATGTTCATAGGTTGGGAAATTGTTGGAATCTGCTGCACCGGCCTTGCAGCTTTTTGGTACAAAGACCCCAAAAAGGCGCATATAGGCTTGAAAACTTTCCTCGTCCTCCACGTTGCAGACGTGCTCTTGCTCGTGTCTATTTTGATAATATACGCCTACTCTCACACTCTTAACATTATGGAGCTCTCACAAAACAACAACTGGATGGGAGAATTATCAAGGTCTGGCTTGCTTTTTATTACAGCCCTCATGTTCTTTGGTGGGGCTGTAGGAAAGGCAGCTCAGTTTCCCTTGCAAGAATGGCTTCCGGACGCACTAGCTGCCTCACCTTCCTCTTTCAACGCTCTAACTGAGTGTTTGGCTGGTCCTTTTCTTATTGCTAGAGTTCTCCCAATTTTCCATGAAGCTTCCCTCATGGGATACAGCGACATGGTTAACTTCTTTCTAGTCATGACGTTCGTGGGTGCACTCACTGCTGTGATTAGCGCTCTTATAGCAATGGTCCAAGCTAATATATTCAAGGTCCTCTCGTATTGCATTTCAAGCGTGATCGGATACATGATGGCAGCTTTTGGTTTAGCAGGATTAATGGCCGACATGAGCTGGGGATACTTAGCCGGCACCTTCCTTCTTACAGTGGACGCCTTCCTCTCAGCACTGCTTTTCCTCACTGCAGCCTACATTTCCTACGCAGTTGGGTCGGACAATTTGCACCATATGGGCGGATTCAAGAGTCGAATCGCGCACAGAAGCATGGAAGTGGGAGCTCTTGCTCTAGGAGGCATACCGCCGCTAAGTGGCTTTTGGTGCACGAACTGGATCCAAACAATCGCCTGGGATTTTGCGGGAGAGGCTGGCATGAAAGGACAATTCATGCTGATGATATCGGGCTACGTAATTTTTGCTCTGCTAATAATCGGAGCTGGAATAACCGCCTTTTACGCGCTTAGAATGATGGGACTCGTCTTCAGAAAGGAGAGTTACGGATCGGAGGAGAAGGTTATCAGAAGGCCTCCATCTTTAATGCGAATTTCACTTGCTGCAACTCTTGTAATAACTGCATTCTTAGATTTCCTAGCACTTCTTTTAATCCCGAGCTTTAACAAGTTTCTCCTACCTCTCTTAGGCACACTAACTTTCAGCAATATTGTCGACGTTCTGATGTACATCGTTCCCTCCATAAGTACAGTTTTAACATGTGTAGCAGTAGCAGTTGGAGGCTATCCCGCATACCAGTTATACGTAGCGCACCGAGTCAACCCAGTTAAGTTAATTGAGGAACACCGATTCTTAGGGAAAGCTTATGGTTTTCTATGGAAGCGATGCTACATCAACACGCTTTACCACAAGGTCGCAGATGGAACCAACGCATTTTCCAACATCGCACATAAACACTTAGAGCGTAGTATTGACAGATTGAACTATGGTGTTGCAGGCTTATTTAGACGGTTATCCCGTGTCATGTATAAATATCCGGAGCTTAGAGGCATCGACGCACTAAACTATTTTCTAGCTCATTTTGTCACATCATTTACTCGACGATTCAGAAAAACGCATACAGGAGTGTTATCTTACAACATGCTGACAGCCTTTGTCGGAGTCATAATATTAATAGTTCTACTGCTTCTATTTGGAGGAGTCATTCCCTAGGAGGAAAATGGCCTGATCCTTCATGCTTCATTGTTGGCAATTATTCTTCCAATAATTTCAGCAATTTTCATCTACGTTTTTGGAAAGTATGCTGAAAGGTATGTCGGATGGATAGCGACTGCAGCGGCATCGCTGTCCGTTTGTATGATTCTTTCTATGGTAACAGACGTTATCGAAAAGAGACTCATACACGATACTTATGCTTGGATTCCGTCAATTAACCTTAAATTGGGCTTTATGGTTGACATGGTCAGCTTTCCTATTGCATTGATCGTTGCAGTTGTAAGCGCTCTTTCATGTTTCTACTCCATCAAGTACATGGAGAATAAGCGTGGGCAAACCGGCTATTACGCGAACCTGTTGCTTTTCATGGCTGGCATGATTGGGGTAATGCTTTCTGCAAACCTTATACAATTTTATCTCTTCTGGGAGCTGATGCTGATACCATCTTATTTCCTGATAGCTTCGTGGGGAGTGTCTAAAAAACGGTTAACCATCGGATTCAAATACTTCATATTTACGCACATCGGAGCGCTTTTCATGCTCATGGGAATACTGTCAATCTACGTATTCACCGGCACCTTTGATTTCGCCGAATTGCCACGAGTCTCAGCCGATATCCCTTCAACCAGTATACTTACAGTGTTTGTTCTGTTATTAATCGGGTTTTGCGTGAAAATGGCAATCTTCCCAGTGCACACATGGCTTCCAGACGCACACGCTGAAGCCCCTACACCCATAAGTGCTATGCTTTCCGGCGTCATGATTAAGTGTGGAGCATACGCCTTCGCAAGGATTCTTCTTTCCGGGTTTGGTCAAACAGTATTACAGACATCAGATACTTTGGCGATTCTCGGCGTCGTCACCATGATTTATGGAGGACTTATGGCTCTTGCTCAAACGGACATCAAAAGGTTATTAGCATACTCCAGTATCAGCCAGATGGGTTACATCTTCTTTGGACTTGGAGTATACTCAACCATTGGGGCAACCGGAGCCCTCTTTCATGTGGTGAACCATGCTGTTTGTAAAAGTCTTCTCTTCATGTGTGCTGGCGTAATCATGCATCAAACGGGAACACGCAACATCAGAAGGCTTGGGGGCTTAGCCGATAAGATGCCTATAACTTGTGCCGCATCCTTGATAGGTGCCTTATCTCTAGCTGGAACCCCTCCCCTAAACGGTTTCTGGAGCGAATGGATGATTTTCTCAGGAGGAGTCTTCTCTGGAAAGATTCTCATCACCACAATCGCTGTAGTTAGTACAGCAATCACCGCTGGATACTACCTATGGTTCCTGTGGAGAGCATTCTTCGGAACCACTCCAAAAAACTTAGAAAACACAAGGAAGCCATCTTGGCTGATGCGTATTCCAATAATTGTATTGGCTGTGATTGCGGTGGTTGTAGGAATCTGGCCAGACCTTGTGTTAAGGCTTCTATCAGCTCCATTTTAAGAGCGTAGGTGTTAGATAAGGAACCAACACTTTGTGAGAAAACAGTGGAAAATTATTCTAGTCATAATCCTCCAAGCACAGCATCAATGTAAACTTCTATGTTTAACATTGCCTCGGCAGCCTTTGAAGACGCGTCGATATAGGGTCCAGGGTAGACTCCAATAAAAATGCATAGAAACGCAAGAATAGCAATAGGAATAAGCATTGAGACAGGAGCCTTGGTTGCTCTTTCTGATACTTTAGTAGGCTTTTCTAATATGATTATGCGAATAAGGCGGAAGTAGTAAACGACTGATAAAGCCATGTTAGCGAGTGTTAAGATTGAAAATATTATCATTTCGGCTCTTACTCCTGCCGCTATAATCATCATCTCGCTCCAGAAACCGTTTAAGGGTGGGAAAGCGGCAATAGCGATTGTGCCAATAGCGAAAGATGCGCTTGTTATTGGCATGGTCTTACTTATTCCTCTGAGTTTTCCAAGATATCGTGTTTTAGTTTGACGAATGAAGGCTCCAGCGCAGAGGAAGAGAAGGGTTTTCATAATTGCATGATTAATTACGTGAAACAAGCTCGCGGTCAGTCCTTCTTGAGAGGCGATTGCAAATCCGAAAAGAATGTAACCCATGTGGGCAACGGTGCTGAAAGCAAGCAAACGCTTGAGGTCATTTTGCAACAACGCCATTATGTTACCGCCAAACATTGTCAGAACCGCAAAAACTGCTAGCGTCATTTGCCACGCTGGCTGCATCGAACCGAAAACGAGTAAGAGAACACGAGCTAGAGCGTAAGCGCCCGTTTGCACCATGACGCCGGAAAGCATAGCACTAATAGGGCTTGGTGCGGCTGAGTGAGCGTCAGGAAGCCATGTGTGGAATGGAACGATGGCAGCTTTAACTCCAAAGCCGACGATAACCAAAGCTAGCGTTATGTAAAGCCATCCCTCAGACGTGGTGTTAGTAAGGCTGTTTGCAAGAGCCGCGAAGTTTAATGTTCCAGTCATACCGTAAAGAAAGGACATGGAGAGAAGAATGGTTGCGCTTCCTGCAGCGCTCATAATGAGGTATTTGAAGCCAGCTTCTATGGGCTCCCACTTTCGCTTTCGAAACGCAACCAGAGCATAAGATGTTAGGCACATAAGCTCCCAGAAAACGAACAATGTAAAAAAATCGCCTGCGAAAACTATGCCAGTCATGCCCGCGATCATGCCCAGCATAAGCGTGTAATACTCAGTTAATCCTGAGTCGCGTTCCATAAACTTTATGGAATAAGCCGTGGCGAACAATCCAATTATTATGTAGAGGAATGCCATGAAAACGCTGAGCATGTCTATTTCGAGGCATGCTTCAAGAGGAGGATTGAAAGGCAGTTGACCAACTATTAAGACTATGCTGTTCTCAACCACTTCCTTGTATAATCCGTAGAGAAAGTAGGCTGCTACCAAGAGGCTTGCCGAGGCATAGATGCCTGGAACCTTCCGATAACCCTTTTTATATGCTACCCACCCCACCGCAGGGGTTGCGACCATAAGTATGAGAAGGGCATCTAGGGGCAGGGTAAACATGTTCAGCCTCTCTTCAACATTGACATGTCTCGGACTAAAGAAGTGATATGACGAGACTGTGGAGCACACGGAAACGTTTGGCTCACCACCTCAGCCGCCTCAGTTTTCGCACATCTAAAGTTTTGTAATGCTTGTAAGCGTAAGTAACGATCGTTAATGCTAAAGCAGTGACGCATCCTGCAAAACCTATCGACATAATAACGATGCTGTGGCCAAGCGGATCTATGTAGCCTATGCTTCTGTAAGCAGAAAAAGCAATGAAGCTTAGGTGAGCAGCGTTCACCAAGATTTCAAGTCCCATGACAAGCTTGATCATGTTCCGCTTTGAAGCTAGACAATACATGCCGATGATGTACAGGGCAACAGCGCATGCAATGTAATAATTAAGCTGAATCACTTTTTCCTCTCCTCAGTTCTCAGCAACGCTGTGCAACAAGCCGCCGCGGCAAACAAGACGAATGCCTGTGCGATCAGGTCGATCACTCTAAAATTCCACAGAAATTCGCTGACTTCCTGCCCTATTATCGCTGTTTCGTTTTCTACAAGTTCTGTGGGCGGTTCTGCGTACTTGAAGACCGGAAATTCATATTCAAGTATAAGCATGGAAAAAATTAGGGCTGCTAAAATGACAGCAGTTAATCCCGCCATTCTGATTCGATCTATTTCCACTTTTACGTTTCCTCCTCTCTTTTCGTCAACATAACTGCCGCTATAAAGAGAACGATCACGGCGCCTGCGTAGACCAAGAGTTGAAAGACAGACACGTACGGCGCATTGAGCAGCCAGAATAACGCTCCTATAGTAATGCACATCCCGCAGAAGCATATAGCAGCGTGAAGCAAATCCTTTAGTTCAACCGTCAACAACGCTAGGAAAACCGTTAAAACGATCATCGCGATCTGCAGCAAACCATTAAACGTAGAGCTCACCCCTCATAGTTCTGTATTACATGTGCGAGTGCTCTTAAAGAATTTTTCGAGAGAAATCGTCGCTCTTAAAACTAATCCGAAGTAGTTATTTAAAGCGTATCCTTCAGAAATAAAGAGGCATATCTTGATAAAGCTGAGATTGTGTATATCACAACGTGAATGGAATGATTATTTTCACAGATCATGCAAAGGATAAGCTCCTGAAAGAACTCAGTAAACTAGGCATAACAGGGCGGACAGTAACGGAAATAATAAGAAACCCGGATGAGCTGTTATACGATTCCCTAACAAATAGGTTTGTGGCCATCAGCTGGAGTCGTGATATAGCGGTAATTCACGAGAAGAGTAATGGCGATTTCATAGTCATAACGGTAATATACAGCAGCGAGCTTAAAGACATAGTAAACAGAAGAAGAGGGAGTGGAAGATGGATATAGTCCTGAAATACGATCCAAAGGCGGACATCCTATCAATGAAGCTCAAAGAGGGCGCCATAAAAGACGAGAAGCTGCTAGATAGCGATGTAGTATTAGGGTTCGACGAGAAAGGTGAACTAGTAGCCTTGGAGGTATGGGATGCATCAAAGAGGGGCCTACTAAAAAGTCTAACAGACCTTGCACACGAGAAAAGAGAAGTTGTTGAAACCCTCCTCAAAAGAAAGTATAAAACCACTGCTTAATCTTTCTCCCGTCGATTAATCATGCTAAAGAAAGACCATAGAAAACATTAATATCGGTTGAAACAAATCAAGAGGCATCGAAGCTCGATCTTTTCATTTTAATTAAAAACTATATTACAAATTCTGAACGCTCTCAAAAGATTTTCGAGATAGATTCTCGCTCTTAAAGCTAATTCAAAGGAATTGTTTAGAGTGTATCATCAGAGATGAAGACAAAACAAGCTTACTTGGACTCCACTGAGAAAGCTACGAATCCTTAAGAATCACTACAGAGTGTGTAGCGTTGCTGTGGTATCTAAGGCGTTTGTTTCATAAGTTTATCCGAGACGTGTAAATGTAAGCAAGCTCTATAGGCGTACACTGCCGCAGTTATCGCCGCGTGGAGCGCTATGCTCACAAGACAATAGAACGGCGCTCCGAGGATCACCGCCAAGAGAATGTGGATGTTATACAGATTTCTTCTCCCAGCCACCCTTCTGAAGACCTTGTCAAACCTCCCATAGGTGTCTAGGCTTCTTCCTGTGGACATCCTGAACCGATCGTAGCACTGTCTGTAGAATGCTATCAGAAGGATAATAAGCGTCCCGAGCAACGCTGGAACCAGCTGTCCAGAAGATAAAGAGATATACGCAGAGAGAGCCGCTATCCAAGAGAATTCATAGAGCGCGTCAAAGGGATGCTCCATAGAGCCGAGCTTTGACGTCAACGCTCTAACCCTCGCCAGCTTTCCGTCCAAACCATCCATCAGACCCACAAGGAACGTTAAAATGGAGGCAGGCAGCAGATAGCCTGTCAGAAAGAGAAAGGTGACGGTGTAAGCAACTACGTTCACAAGTATAGTGATCTGGTTCGGGGTTATTCCAAGGTCTGAGAGATGATAAACGATTTTGTTCTCTATCGGGCGATGCACATAACGAGCAAGCATATCAGACGGGGACTTCGACATGTGGTTCACAAGCATTTCTTTAGCTCTCTTCACATCCTCCTTCGTGTCAATGTCTACCCAATACGGTTTCATCTCTTTACGGAGTTCGGATACCAGACCCGAGAGGGCAGAAATGTCAAGGACCTCAGCTTCTCCATTCAATGCCGCGAGCTTAACGCAGTCCGCGAGCTCTCCCTTCCCTTCCTCAGCAGCTTTTTCAGCATAGTGAAATACACGAGGTAAACAGAGAAAGAACCCTGTATCGACGCAGTTCGATTTTTCAATCGACTTACCTGTATCTACAATTTTACCATTTTCTTCCAAAACCTTTGTGTCCTCAGGCTGTGATGCTACTCTGTCGACCGCAAGGATTAGGGTGTTTGCCAGTTTTATGGACTGCAGTGCTTTTACTATTCTACTATCGAAAATGTGATCCGCCATGCAGAGTATAAACTTCTCCTCTAAGACACCTTTCGCGGCTAACACCAGTGCCTTCAAGACTTGTTCCCCATGTAACTTGTATCGATAAAAGATAAAATACCGACGAAGGTTAACAGAAATGGCTTCTTATAAAATTTACGTGAAGACTCGAATCTAAGATGGCGGAAGAATATGGAAGAATCTTTTGCTCTTATACGTGTCCAGCAACTCTTAAGTAGAGCGTTTTCAAGAAGAGGATGAGAAAGGTGATCCAATGTATAACGATTTGCTGATTTCCTTGCCGGTCGTCTTCTTTCTATCCTTGGTCGTTGCATTAATCCTTTATTTAGTAGGGTGGATAGTTGCAGCGAAAGGTGAAAAAACCGCGGGCAAGGGTGCTCCATACGCTTGCGGCGAAGACCTCCCTCCACGAAAGTTCCAAGTGAACGTTGAAGAATTCCTCATTTACGCCGTTTATTTCCTCATCTTTGACATCTTCGCATTCACTCTTGCCACATCGCTAAAAACGCCGGGTTATTTCCCGATAGTTTACACGCTCATCGTATTGATGGCTGTTGTAATTTTAATGCCATTACGGCGGCGAGGGTGAAATGAATTTATTCAAATGGGCCCGCACAAAATCCCCGTGGATCATCCATTTTAATACAGGCGGCTGTAACGGATGCGACATAGAACTTACAGCAGCGCTTACGCCAAGGTTTGATTTGGAACGTTTCGGAATACTGTTAGAGGGAAGCCCGAGACATGCAGATGTGCTTGTTGTTACAGGTCCAGTGACCCTTCAAGTGAAAGATAGGCTTGTGCGAATTTATGAGCAAATGCCAGAGCCGAAACATGTCATAGCTACAGGTACATGCGCAATCAGCGGAGCACCATTCAAAGAGTGCTACAACGTCCACGGAGGAATAGACATAGTGCTTCCAGTAGACGCCTACGTTCCAGGATGCCCGCCAAAACCTGAAGCCATTATTGATGGAATCTCAAAACTAATTCAAAAAATAAAAAAAGAGTGAAGGACATGGAAAAGGAAAATGAAATCGTAGAAAAACTGAAGGATTTTCTCAAAGAAAAACTTGTTAGAGCAACTGTTCCTAAAAAGCGGAGAATTTTTATTTACATAAAAAAGGATGCGTTAAAAGATGCTATGAAATACTTAGTGAAAGATTTAAAGTTCAAACATTTGTCCACGATAACTGGCGTGGATTTAGGTGGAGAAATAGAAGTAATATATCATCTGGCTCATGAAGGCTCAATTGTGCTTTCAATAAGGCTTACCGTTTCGGAGAAGAACCCAAGCATCCCAACAATTACAGATTTAATTCCAGGCGCAGTTCTTTATGAACGTGAAGTTCACGACCTTTTAGGAGTAAACTTCGAAGGACACCCAGACTTATCGCCATTAGTGCTCCCGGAAGAATGGCCCCAAGGCGTTTATCCGTTAAGGAAAGAACATGAGCTTGAACACCTTAGAGAAATAACTTCTAAGAAGAGTAAAAGGGAGGAAAGAAATTGAGTTATGGTTCAATAATTAAAGTTCCTTTCGGCCCTCAGCATCCAGCTTTAAAAGAGCCCGGAAATTTTCTTTTCGAAGTTGACGGAGAAATCGTTGTAGATGTTAAGCCGCGTATAGGCTATAACCATCGTGGAGTAGAAAAAGCCTTTGAGCTCAGAACATACATACAAAACATCTACTTAGCTGAACGAATTTGCGGAATCTGTTCGGACGCACATACCACATGTTACACGCAGGCAATCGAAGAACTGTTAGGTGTGGAAGCGCCACCGAGAGCCAGATACATCCGTGTAATAATCGCCGAGCTTGAAAGGATCCACAGTCACGCACTTTGGGTTGGTATAGCTGCGCATGAAATAGGTTTTGACACGCTTTTCATGTATGTTTGGCGAGACCGTGAAACGGTCTTGGACATGTTTGAGATGATTTCGGGCAACCGCATACATTATGCCATGAACACTATAGGCGGAGTGCGGAGAGACATACATGCAGACATGGTGTCGAAAATCAAAAAGGGCTTAGATTTGTTGGAAAAGAGACTTAAATATTATTTGAATGTTGTGCAAACCGAGCAGACTATTTTGAAAAGAGCTGTTGGCGTGGGTATTTTGAAGCCGAAAGATGCTGTGGATTTGTGTGCTGTCGGTCCGACTTTACGTGCAAGCGGCATAAAAAACGATGTGAGAGTTGACGACCCTTACGCGGCTTACGATGAAATCGCATTCAACGTGATTACGCATGACGGTTGCGATGTCTTAAGCAGAATACTGGTTCGATGCGAAGAAATGTTAGAAAGCATAAAAATAATCCGTTATGGTTTAGACAGCATGCCTGAAGGAATTATTAGGGTTCAGGTTCCAATGAAGGTTCCTCAAGGAGAAGTTGTTTCAAGAGTTGAAGCACCTAGAGGAGAATTGATTCATTATGCTAAGTCAAACGGAACCACGAAGCCGGAGCGTTACAAAGTGAGAAGCCCAACGCTTGGAAACATTCCCGCATTATGCAAGATGCTTCTAGGCGGATATGTAGCTGACATACCCATAGTTTTAGCCGGAATCGACCCGTGTTTTGCTTGCATGGACCGCATGGCTTTCGTTGATGTCAAAAAGAACAAAGAATGGGTCTGGACTATGCAGCAGTTGAGAAGGAAGTATGCAAAAAAATGACTGCAGAAACAATAGTTTCAATGATAAGAATCCTAGTTTTTCCAGGAGCCCTATTCCTTTTCACCTTAGCCTTCTTCTACGAGTGGGTTGACAGAAAATTCTTTGCAAGACTGCAAAACAGATATGGACCATTACACACGGGGCCTCACGGCATTCTACAACCCATCGCAGATTTTTTTAAGTTGCTTTCAAAAGAGGACATTACGCCGCATGCTTCTGACAAGCTTGTGTTTATTTTAGCCCCGATTTTCTACTTTGCTTTGCCACTAACAACGCTTTTCGTTATTCCGATCTTAAGTCAAACAAGCCTTATATCCTTTGAAGGAGACCTTATTTTCGTCATTTTCGCTTTCACACTAATAATCATAACCGTTTTTCTCGCTGGCTGGAGTTCAATAAATAGATTTAGCACGATCGGAAGCATGCGAGCCGCGGTTCAAATGTTAGGTTATGAAATTCCAATGGGTTTAGTTATGGTTGGCCCGGCAATAGCAGCAGGGAGCTTGTCAATAAGCAGAATAGTTGAATGGCAATCACTTAATTTTTGGCTGATTTTATTGCAGCCTCTCGGGTTCGCCGTATTCACAGTATGCCTCCTCGCCGAGTTACAGTTTGTTCCCTTCGATATCCCAGAGGCTGAAACCGAAATTGTGGCTGGATGGCGAACAGAGTTCAGCGGAAGAAAATTAGCGCTGCTTCGACTCGGAAGAGACTTGGAGCTTGTTCTCGCATCCGCTTTGATCACATCGCTTTACTTAGGCGGCTCCCAACAATTCTGGTTGATTCCGCCAATTGTTATTTTCTTGGTGAAAACCACTTTCGCTGTGATGCTACTCTCCCTTCTGAGAGCAGTATTCGCTAGATTTCGAATAGACCAGATGCTTTCTGGAATGTGGAAATATCTGCTTCCGCTTGCAGCCTTGCAAATTATCCTAATCCAGCTTGGTCTTGGAGGGTGAAGAATTGGCTTTTGTGAAAGAAGCGTTAAAACAGCTGTTTCGAAGGCCAGCCACGTTGAAGTATCCCTACGAAAAGTTAACCCTGCCGAGAGACTTCAGAGGCCGTCCAATTTGGGACATGGAAAAATGTATCGGCTGCGGACTCTGCTTTGATGTGTGTCCTTCAGGGGCCATTAAGATGATTGGAAAAGGATTGGAGGCGGAAATTAAACATTATGTTGACCGCTGTATGTTCTGTGGACAATGCGCGGAAACTTGTCCAAAAAACGCTATTACAATGAGTGAAGAATACGAGTTAGCAGGGTTCGACCGTTCGAAAATGCTTTACGAATATAAAAGGGATACTTAACACACTTTCAGACTTGTTTATACACTCTAATCACTGAAGCGCTCTCTCTAAGTCGCTAGCATTATTATCAGCCGAATGTGCGCAGTGGATTTTGATTAAGGCACACTAGTCATGTTATGGTTTGATTTTGATTTTCTCTTTCTTGACTACTTTCCTAAATGTTTTTTTGCAGTTGCTGCATTTGTAGAGAGCTATAGTTAGTTGAAGTTTTTCACCAGTCTTACTCGGTTTTCCAGTCATCCTCCACGTTTTAAGTGGGCACCGTTCTCAATTATCAGATCTTGTGCTCCACGGTCATACCCAACTGGAGAATTGGTAGAGGACCAGAAGTTAATCAATTCGCTAACGAAGTTTATTGAGCTAAGAGCAGAAATGCATGGTAGAAATGAAACGATCAGTAATTGAAGGAATAACAGTTTCATTTAGCGGCAACCTAACTCTAATTGTTAACAGAACATTTTCTTTACTTAAATGATAAAGAAGTTCAATTTCGTCTTCAGTTTCAAGCCCGGTTATTGCAGATAGATGCGTAAAACCCTCGGTCTTCAAAAAGCGAATAGCATCCTTGAGTTTCTTTTTATCAATTCCTACGAAGACTCTTCCAGCCCTAGGAACTAACGTTTCCCAAACATGCTTAGAGCCCACGGTTTGCTTCAACCTGCCAATGATTTCCTTCTCAGACATTTTAAAAGCCACTTTTGTCATTTCAAAGCATTGTTGTTTTGTACTCCGCAGTAATTAAATATATTTCGGGTTTAAGGTTGGTTTTGGGCGTATAAGGTTTTTTGGTTTTGGTAAGGCTTTTTGTTTTATAAAAGGTTATGGGGTTTGGGTTGGGGAGGTTAGGAGGTTTTTGGTGTAAGGTTTGTTTGTTTTCTTTTTCCACTTTTACCTTTCACATAAGATTTATTTGAAGTTTAACATTATTGTAAGGCATGGAGGTATTGAGATGGGAAAAAGAAGAAGAGGAATAGCCCGTGGTTTGGACATTGGTCGCACTGCTGGTAAGATGAGGACTAAGGCTACTGAGGCTGAGACTAGCGGTAGAGTGTGGGAGCGAGAGTTTGAGACTGGGGTTACCAACTGGCAGTATTGGATGCGGATTATACAGCCCTACATCCAGACGGTTGGGGTTGACCCTGACTTGACGCCTGGGCAACGTCAGGTAGCCGTGAAGGAGACTTTCAAGCGGATTCGCATGTGCACAGGCTGGAAGAGCATACCCAGTTAAACCCCAGGAGTTATTCGAGAGAATGATTGCTCCAGACGTTCTTGAAATAACAATGCCTTCTGAAATCTATGTCGAATCAACTTCACAAGTTGCTATTCGACCACCACCCCATATAAGGATGAAGGTGAAGGGTTGGAAAAGAGTTCCAGAAATCGCATACCCTATACCAAAACTAATTGTGGAACAACTACCCATAACAGAACAAGAACATGTCTCAGGTCTGATAGAAGGAGAAGGAAGCCTCAAATCATTCTTACACAGAACAGGCAGAATAAACATCCATTACAGACGTTATTTTCAGAGACCGCACTTCCAATTAGGAATGAAAGATGCACCGTCAGTTGAAAGAGTGGCAAAAGCATTAGGGTTAAGAGTTTATCGTTATCCAAAGGCAAAACCAAGAACATTCTGGATTCACACATGTGGAACACCAGCCATTTCGATAGCACATTGGGTCATCCCATACACAACCCAAAACTCACGCATACAAAAAGACGCAAAAACCTACTCAAAAAATTCGCAGAAACTCCCTCAATAAAACTCAGGTAAAATCAAGTTCTACTTCTCAACAAATTGCTTAACCACATATTTATTTATTACTTACTAAAAAGGTTTGGTCGGCGTTTGACTGATGAAGTTTAGGAGAACTCTTACGGTGATAGTTGGCATAATGCAGAGCATGGTAGCTGTGTTAATAGTCATCTTTGCCTGTGGCATCTATTTCAACTTTTTTGACATTCAGACATCGTTAAACGCGGCGGTGGAATCCCTCTATCTTCATATATTAGCTCTTTTCGTTTTCGGCTTTTTTTCAATCATAAGCGGATTGTTTCTTGTTCATGAATGGTTAGAGTCACGATAAAAGGAGCTGTGCCTGTTGAAAACAAAAAGGGAACTTGGATTGTTCAATACGGTAATTATGGGGTTAAGTGGTGCCATAGGCTTTGAAATTTTTGTGCTGCTAGATTATGCCTACTTCCACTTGGCTGGGTCCAGCATAGTATCAGCTCTTCTGCTAGCTGGGCTGATAAATCTGTTAATCATGTTCAGCTATTGCGAACTTGGGGCAGCCATGCCTGAAGTGGGCGGTGAATATACCTATATAAAGACTGCTTATGGCGGATACATTGCTTTCATATCTGGCTGTTTCAGATGGCTCGCCAGCGTGTTCGCTGCAGCGTTGGCCGCCGTGTGTTTCACCCAACAACTCGCATATCTTTTTTCGCTTTTTGTCCCTGAAATTGAAAGTTTTATGTTAGCTCAAATGCCATTAATCGCCATAGCAGTTGTCATAATCCTTGCAACATCAGAAATCAAAGGAGCAAAAAAGCCTGGAATCTTCATAGTTTTTGCATTCATAGCCATATTCGCCATTTTTATTGCTAGTGGATTATTGCGTGAATTGACCCCATTAGAAATTCTTCCAAAACAGCCGCTTGAGGGGTTACCAGGAGTTTTTGCAGCTACTGTTTACATGTTTCCCATGTTTTTCGGAATGAGAGCCCTCATAGCGAGTGCTGCCTTCATAAAACATCCAGGGAAAAACGTCCCTAAAGGCATACTTTTGTCAGCATTGTTAATAATACCTCTCTACGCTAGTATCGCCTACGTAGCAACGGGAGTTATTCCGCTGGAAGAGACTCGTCCACCAGCACCGTTTCTTAACCTTGCGGCTGAAAACGTCCTGCCTGGAGTTGGAGGCGCCCTATTTGCGATTGCTGGGATGGTGGCAAGCTTATCAGCTCTAGGTACATCCTTAACGGTTCAATCAAGCATCGCTCGTGGAATGAGTAGAGATGGATACTTGCCTAAAGTTTTGCTCTCGATTCATCGACGTTTTGGAACCCCTTACGTCGCAATTATTGCTGGTTCACTTTTCATAATGGTTTTAAGCGCAATCGGAGCCGTAGAGTTTCTTGGATATGCAGCGAGCTTCGGATCGCTCTTAGTTTTTGCTTTGGTTAACCTTTCCCTTTTAAAGCTTAGGAAGAAGAAGCCGTACATGGAAAGACCATTCAAGACTCCGCTGTACCCTTTCACGCCCATAGCTGGGGTCATCATGTCCGTTACACTTCTTGTGTTTCCCATGTTCCTAAGAGATGTTAACGCTGCAAGTGCGCTGGTGTCTGGTATCGGGTTAACGACATTAGTTCTAATGACGTATTATCTTAGAATGATGGGGCGTTATCGTCTACAGATTGCCATAGGAGGAGTCGGCTTGGGCATAGGCGTTTCCTTAGTGTTGCTAACTTGTTTATCTGAGGCATGTTTTGTGTCACCTATCTTGCCATATATACCCAGTTACATCATACTAGTTATCAGCGCAATCTCCATCATAGCAGGTATCTTAAACGCTACTGCACATGGTTAAAAGGAGCGTGCGCTAGGTAGTTTAAATGAAAATGTTAAAATTTAAGCCAGAGTTGAATATTTTGGAGGCGTGTCACCGCCTATTCCTAAGTGAAAGGGTAGAAAGAAAACAAAACGCGGAAAAGGAGAAATAAAATTGAAAGTGTCCAAGTTCAAGTTGGCTTTCATAGTTCTTACAATAGCAACGATAATCTGGACAATCGTGTTCTACAATCTTCAAGAATACTTTATATTTTTGTTCTATGCGTGGGCGTTTTCATCTGGCTATTCCTCTCTGAGAAACTTTCAGAACGAAAAAATACTAGGCACGAAATATCCGAAGTGATTTATCGTTTTGTGTCGCGATTAAGGCGGTTAACATACAAGGTCTTTTACGGCTCTGTGTTGCACTACTTCAAGAGCGTAAACCGAAAGGCTAGGTCAAAACTCGCCTATTGGTATATGAAGTGTGAAACTTTAGAGCATGTTGACCTTTTGATTAGAGTGTTCAAATGGGTGGTCTTGCCGGCAAGCCTCTTTTATGTTTGTGCGAATTTCTATTTCTTTGGACAGAACGCTCTGGACTCTATGTTTTGTGGCATATTGATTTTCTTCTACAGCAATTTTCTTCCAGACATGCCTTCAGTCTTTAGAAGGAAGATTTATCGTGATGTAAGAGATACAACTGAAGATTTATCATGGTACAAGAAATATGCTCTTCTGTTGTTTGCTCCACTGTTCATTGGGGCTTTTCTTTGTGTGATGCGGTTAAGATGGAAGACAACCGAAACCTTCCATAACTTCAAATCCTTAATAATATATGGGGCGTTTCTTTTTACATTGAGTTTTTTGCATTTGGAAACTTTCCAATCTCAACTGGAGACATAACCGAGATTCTTTCTCTCCCATTCTACGGTTTGATAGGATATTTGACTCATCTAAAGGTTGACCTGTGTTTTTAAACATGATAAGTTGAAATAAAATAGCGCATGCGCTAAGAGGGAGCCTTCACATTACGGATAAACGTTTTTCCAATAGGGGTTTATGCCAATTTTTGATTGAAAGCTTTATATTCCTTTTCTGAAAACCAGCCTTCTTCTCTGAGTTGTTCTAGTCCGTTCCTAACCAATTCACGCATAAATCTTGTTTTTAATATGTCAACTTGAGCGCCAGCCTCATTTATCTCCCTCTCAAACACTGCGCTTTGCTCGATTAGAAGAGGAAACTTGTTTAAAAGCGAAACTATAGTTTTAAAACGAGGAACAAGAAGTCGCCTAATTTTCACCTTACCTAATGCTCCCTTAAGCTTTACCGAAAAACCCACACTGTTTACAAAAGAGGGAGGGAAATGCACATAACGCTTTTTTGATTCAGACTGATAACAAACGAGATAGAAAGGCATATGAATTAAGACCCATTTTCTGCGTTTTTGTTTAATCCCCAACTTCTTAAACTCCGCAAGGGTTGCCTCTCTCAATTTCGCCATTTTGTCAATCTGCTCAATTATTGTTGAGGTTAATTCCTCCATTTTCTCCATTTCTTGCTTATGAAGCTGGATTTTAGCGTCGCGAGAAGCCTCTATTTCCAGCAGATCTTCTTTAGCTTCCTCAACTTTAGTTTCGCACTCGGACCTTAGTTTAAAAATTTCAAGTGATTTCTCATTTTCCGTTTCTTTTATCTTTGCGTCAAGTTCTCTGACCTTTGCTTCCAGTTCAGAAAGGTCTTCCTTGCTTTCGCGGATTGCTTCTTTCCATTTTCGTTCACCAACAACGTCTTTATTAACCACACACGTTTTCACTTCTGCTTGAAATTGTTCAATTCTTTTGAGCGTTTGTTCTTTAATTTTCTCAAACTTGATTTTTTTCTGATGTAGAGGGAGAATCTTTTTTTCAAAGTTCTTTGAAAGCTTTGTTAATTGCTTATCGTATTCCTTGCGTATCTGGTCAACCTTCTGCATTGTGGTGCTTTCACATTTATTAATTTCCTCCGCAAATTCTTCTTTAACCGCTTTTATCTCGCTGCGAATTGTTTTAATGAAATTGCCTGTCGTTGTGTTGAGAAGTTTCATGCTTCTGTAAAGAATGTTAACCTCTTCCTCAAACTTGGACTTTAAGTTCTCAAGTTCTTGTTTTATGGATGAGACGGTTAATTCATCTATTGTCGGCGACAACACTACCATGTCAGATGAGGGAGCTTTAACTTGTGTAGCTTCAGAAAAGTATAAGGTAAAATCCTCAAGAAGATTTGGGTCCGTGATAAGGCTAGGTATCACCATTTCCTTTTCATTGTTAGATGTCTGAAAATAGTTAACGTTATCGGATAGAAAAGCCATATAAGCTTCCCGTGTCGTTAAACTTCTTTCCGCATTTTCCATGAAAGCCTTCACGTTCGGAATAACTTTGTAGGTTAAAGCGTAGGCTGTTGTGCTTAACCCGTCAAAAAGAAGACTTAATTCACCCCAAGGGATAAGCCAGAATGGATAACAAACTTCAGCTATAAAAGCTAGTTTTTCCGTTGGTTGCTTTATAATTAAACCCCCGCCCTTCGTTCTCTCCAGCTCAGCAAAACAAAAAATGGCAGATCTCTCCATTTCCTTTGTGAAAGGCTCTCTACGATTTTCGGAGAGAGTGGCGTAGGGCAGTAGGAGTTTGGTGTATTTGTTTGGCATAGTTGAAAGTTATGGTTTTGGTGGTATATAATTAATTTGTTTATAGGCGGCTGGGGCAATTTCCAAAATATTCTGAAGCTTTTGACCGCAAAATGGAAGGATAAATCGCGTAACTTCCAGAGGCACGTTTTCCACCGTTTAATGGTTTCAGTCAGAACAAATAACAAGTTAATTTAAATGTGCTATTAAAGTCCCATGTGCGCAGTCGTAAAAGGAACGCCACAGTTAAGTTAATAAACGTTTCAAACTAGAATGAGAACAACATAGTATAAGGCGCTGGAGAACTGTGAAAAAGAAAAAGAAGAAAAAGAAACGTGAAATAAGGATTTTCGCACCGTTCAGACCTACAGTTCGCCCAGAAGAAGCCACCATAAAAGCTCAGCGAAAAGCCTTAGAGGAAGAAAGATTTGGAGTTCTTGAACTTTCTCGCAGAATCGGCAGAAAATTCGGTCCATTACCTGTACTAGTCGGCGCATCTCTACTAATCACCTCAATTTATCTGGTTATAACAAATACCGTTTTAATGGCTGATTCCCCAGAAGCCAAAGCCTTCTTTATCGTGCTCTCCATTTTCCTAGGAGTCGTCAACGTTGTTGCTGGTCTTCTTTTGATGGGAAGCGACTAGTAGGAGGTAAAACGAAGTAGCAAAATTCCAGCAACAACATCCAAAACACCGATAACTATCAAGATTTCCTTCAAAAAACCAAATTGCAATAGATTTGCGATGTCAATGATGTCCATAGCAGCAAGAATAACCATGGCTAAAACCATAAAACCGACAAAGAATAAGAAGCCTCCAAGAGCTATTATTAAACGCTGTTTCCGAGTGAAATGTGACATTTAGTTATTCCCACATCATAATGTTTGTGGTGAGAAAATAACATTATCGCTGGTTAAAACTTCTTTCCAAACAGAAAGTCTGTGATCCGCTTCTGAAATAAAGCGTTTTGTACGAGTTCGCTTTTCCTTATCCAGCGTTGGAGTGGAATATCGAATTGCCTAGCGGTTCTTTGAAGTGCTTCTTTTAAAGTGTTAAATTTAAGTGGTTGTTGACGCATTGCATTTCTCACGTTTTCTCTCACTTGCCAGACGCCAACAGGCATGATATAACCGGGATGAGCCTCTCTTAGAACAATCGCTGCGGCTTGTCGTCTTTCTTTTACGAGTTGTTCACAAACTGCTAGGCGTGCGGCATAGTAGCATCCGCCTATTTCCGCGTAGGTTGTTCTCCCGTCGTAGCCTTCCCAGCCTGAATACACGAAAACGCTTCTGCCATGGGGATTCCAGACAGTGCCGGGATACCATGCTTCTATGATCTCGTAGCTCCAAGCGCTTGGAATCATCAGAACTTCAAAAATGTTATCTAAGTAGTGAGACTCGTAAACGCGATATTCACTTATCTCCGGAAAAGTCTTAACTTTTTCGATCAGCTCTTTTGAGACTATGCTGTCTACGGCTGTTATGCTCCATCGAGTTGGAACAAGCCGCCTATTCTTCTTTAAGCCAAAGGCGCCAGCGCTGAAGACTCTTTGAATTTTTGTAACCTGTACATCTTTACTGTAAAGCTCTAGAACGGCTTCGGCGGCTTTCA
>JASEET010000030.1 GCA_030019335.1 Candidatus Bathyarchaeia archaeon
ATGAATTGTGGAACAATAGACAATGTGACTGTGAAAACCGTCTACATTAGCAAGAGCTCTGGCGAGTTTCAAGTATTTTCCAACATTACCTTAATGCACTTTAATGGTGGTGAAGAAATTGCAGATCAAGATTTGGATAGGGGTGAGGAAGGATACTTTATGCTTTCTTTATCTCTTGATGCTGGCACTTACTCGGTCCGAGTTGTAACTGGAAGGGGGTCTACCTTTGACCATACATTCGTCCCTTAGGAAAAGATTTAGAAAATTAATAGCTAATTCGAAAGGTTTCTCTTCTGTGATTGGAACAACATTTATGGTGCTTGTGATGCTGTTTCTATCCACCAGCGTTTTCCTATGGACACTTTCTCAAAATACCATTTATAACGAAGCGGTGAGAGCGAGAAATCAGGAAGAGGCAGACTGCCAAAATGAAAATGTCGTTGCCTCAGCAGGAAACTATTCTGTTACAGGAGACCAGGTTACAGTCAAGGTCGTGCTTAAGAATGCTGGTTCGATAGCGGTCCAGATAATAAACCTGTGGGTTCTCGACACGTCCATCCAAAGATACACTAACAAGTCCTTAAGTCTGAGCTTGACTCCTGGGGAGGTGTTGAACCTTGTAGAGCCAAGCCCGTTGACAGTAACCATACCTGGAGCAGATCCAAATCACAATTTCGCTTCGTGGTTTGTTACCGCAAGAGGGAACACAATACCACTTGAGAAAGAACAAGCGGTCATAGTAGCGCAACTTGCTCAGGGAATAGGCTCCCTAGCACTAGACTTTGATACATTCAGATATTACAACATCAGTGGCGGTAAACTGGTTAACTGCCCTGCTGGCAATCCTACTTTCAGAGTACCATATGGCGAGACTATCGCCTTTGGCTTTAATTTAACCAATTTTGACCAATCCAAGAAAACGATTACTTTCCATGGGCAATCCGTATTGTGGTCAATTTTTCCAGCCTCACCTGGGCAACTCAACGGTCCTATATGGTACATTGCGAACGTCAACCCAGACGGATCTATCGATGCTACATATTCTCCAATATCTTTGGCATGGGGCGAGTCAAAGTTGTTTGTCTTTGCAAAACAAGCTGGTAAATGGTTTACACAACAACAGAACACTTTGGGCGCTCTCAATTTGTTACTTTACGGAACCTTTCAAGACGAAAGTGAATATGCCCAAAACATTCCCTTCGTTGCAATATATGCATATACTTAGAGGTATTGTACGCCATAACCCAGCGCGCTTAGATGCCCAAAAACAATGTACGAATAACTAAGATAGCTGAATGAAAGCAAGTACAAGTAATCCTAGTGCTCTCACATTGCATCAACCAAAACAGACAACGTTCATAATTACGCGCTCTACCTAGTTAATCTTCAGTCCCTTTTTAGTGAAGATTTTGGCTTGAACCGTTCCAAGTCTGGTCGCAGATGCTCCCAATGAAAAATAACTCCTTTGTTTTTACTTTTTCCTCGATCTAGGCTGTTAGTGACGGAGTATTCTGCTTGTTAGGGTTTTCACGCCTACACTCTTTGCTACCTCAGTGAGTTTTTCGTCGTCTGTAACAAGGGTTTTGTTAAGTCTCTGCGCTTCGATTAGATAGGCTGCGTCGTAGTATGTGATATTCAGCCTGCCTGCCATGTTGAGGATGGCAGTGCCTAACTCTTCATCTTCTAACACGGCCACATCCATTGCCTGGAGTATCGCGAAGATAGATTTTAGGAGTTTTGTAGCTTCTTTTGGAATAATTCTTTTGAGCAGGAAGCACTCCCTCCACACAGCATTTCCAACCTCATAGTAGGCGAGAGACACTGTGGAGCTTTCCCAAAGCACGTCTAGAGCCTTCCCCCGAAGTTCTCTAACAAGTGTGAAAATGCTACTAGCGTCGAAGAGCAGGAGAGGACTGGTCAGCGTGCCTCCCTACCTTCACGGACAACCTGAACAAGCTCTTCAGCCGGAATCTTCTGGAGAATTTCCCCTGCCTCCTCGGCGAGTTCCCTAAGCCTCTCCTTTTCCACACGTTTAACCTCCCGCTCCAAAGCTTCACGTATCATTCCACTCACGTTTACCCCTAACCTAGCCAGTCTCTCCTTAAGCTCTGCTGGAATCTTCGCGGTAACCGTAACCTGCTTACCCATTCAGTACACCGAAATAATAACACCAAAAAAGTATTATATAAAGTTATAGGAATATGCTTACTTCAAAACATGGCATCAATTGCGTCGATGCGAACTAGTGAACGATGTGATGTAAATCTTCAAGAAAAATTTACAGCAAGTTGGGTGTTGACTATGAAGGTTACACTTCACCACTTAGCTTAGTCGAAATTGCTGGCGTAATCTCTACGAGATTAAGCGAGTTTCCAACAGAGTTAATGCCTATCAAAGTGAGGAAAAAATTTCAGAACCTATCATCCGCTCTTTCAATTCCCTTTTAACGTAATCTTTCCTTGAACTACATTTTTGGCGGTTCGATGGCTGTGAACTTCATAACGCCTTACGCTAGACTGTAAACTTTGATTCGCCTATCCCTACTCGTTTCAACCTTCACCAAGCCTTGAGCTTCAAGCTGTCTCAGCGCCCTGCTTACAGCTGTCCTCGCCACTTTCGGGTTTCCATAATCATTCACGACCTCCTCAACTATCAATGAGACAGGCATTTCGCCACGTTCGGATATAGCTTTTAGGATTTTTCCTGGCACTGTAAGTAGATTGTCGGGGACCTGAGTTAAGGCGATTTCCGCTCTAACTTGCTTAAGTTTTTCTTGGAGTTCTCGAGTCTGCTCCTCTGTGAAGTATTCTTCTCCACATTTTGGACACTTCAGGCACTCCTGCCTTATTTCCAATCCTGCCCTTTTGAAAGTAGCGAATCCCTTTTCTAGGGGAGTTCCGTCGTAATAGCATTTTTCCACGTTTTCCATCCTCCTTCAGCGCGATGTCGCCGTATCGCCCTCTTACTATACCGCATTGTTAAGGAATCCTAATTAACGCCCACGTTAATCGAACACGAACTATAAGGTTAACTCATGGTAACCATTCTATTTCGCTTTCAACAGCTATTGCTTTCATTGATTTTCCTGAGCTTCCTTCATGGTTGCGCCCTCAGCCCACAGCCTCACGCCTCTATCCAGAGCCTATTTGGATCATATGATGAACCCGACCTAGAAGAGGTGCACGCACGTTAGAAACTTTTATATGCAAGTAGATTAGAGCTTGGGTAAAAACTGCAATGTTTCTCATCGAGATCAATTCGCTTTTCACTTCACTTTCGCTAGCAGCTTCTGCCTTAACATGGGATAAGCGGGCGATTATGGACTCAATGTAAATGCTACTGATAGCAATTTCTAGTGAAAGGAGAATTCTTTTACAACTTTATGAACATTGGCATGAGTTTCGCTGCAGCCACAGCCATTACAACCAATATTGCTGCGTGCTTGAAACCCGCAGAAATTGATTCCTCGCTTATTTTCCCAGCCACCAACCCTATCAAGTAACTGTGAAAAATACTCGCAGTTGTGAACGTCACAATCAATGAGCTTAAACTGTCAGCAGGCGCTGTTTCTGCAACCCCTAACGTCTGCCCCGTGAACGTTATAATCATTATCGTCGTTGCCACGAGCATTATTGCGGCGAAGTACGGCATCATTATATAAGGGCGAACAGCCATTTTCTTTTCCTTCTCAACCTCCTGAGTCAGGTTGTTAAACCTTGCAAGCGACTCAACCATCGCTATCGTTCCACCGCCAACGTCAATTGTTTCCACCAATAGAAACATAACTATCTGAGTCATCCAGCTTCGAGTCCGCTTAACAAAATCCATAATCACTTTTCTAGCGGAAACTCCCCACGAAATCTCAGAACTTATTTTACGCAACTCCTTACTAAATTCACCGTAGTCACGTAGAGCAAGGCTTTCAATACATTTCTCAGGAGATAAACCAGTTTTCCTAACCTCTGTCAAGTCCCTTAGAAAACTGTTGATGCCTTGCTCCGTACTGGATTTTTTCCTTGAAAGTTTACTGTGAACCACAGCGGCTGGTGCTGTTGTAACAAACAAGCTTATGGCAATTGCCACTGGCAAATCCATTACCGTTTGAAGCGAACTGAAGAAGGGAACTTCTATTAATCCCATGAAGTCTGTAAGCGATAAGAACAATACCATGGCTATTCCGCTGCAAACTCCAAAAACCTTGTATGGAAGCATTTCTGTCATGGGCGTTTTAGGCTGCATAGCATGTGCCAAGTAAATAAACATAATTGAAAGCATTGGTGTAAACAGGTAGGTGTAGAGAATTATACCAGAATACGTTGAGATGCCGACGCTATAAATGGATTCCACGCTAAACAAAATATAAAAGCAGAGAGACATCAAAACCATCACTATAATGAAAGTTTCTAAAAGCATTCCAAGCCGTTCAGCCGCAGCCTTAACACGCATAGCCCTAGCCTTGAAAATATCTTCAGCTTTCCTTTCAAGAAAATGCTTGATATCACCACCTATGATGACTGTTGAAGCATAGCCAGAGAGGAAATCCTTGAAAACATCTAGTGGATTTTTCTTTGCTGCGTTTCCTATGGCTGTCAGCGGGTCTATCCCAAAGATTTCCACGTCTTTTGTGATTTCTCTCGCTTCACTTCTCATCGCAGGCATCAACTCAACCTCTGCGAGTCGTTTAAAACTTGTGTAAGGTGCTATGCCTCCGGAAGCCATAACGCTGATGTAGGTGGCTGCAAAGGGCATCTCCCTTTCTAAACTGTTTGCCCTTTCGCTAGCTCTGGATATGGGTATTAACATAAACCCTATCATTACGTAGAATGGAAACGGCACCAAAAAGATGATTGGGATAAAGCCATAAGAATACAGAATCACTATGGATGTTATCGATACTGGAAGCGTTAACAATGCGACGAAAAACATTAATGAAACATATGTTTCCGGGTATATCTTGATTTTCGCCCGTTCCAGATAATTCTTAAACTCGACAACATGCTTTAGAAAGGATGGAGCTGCTCTCCCAAGGAGGCGGAAGGACCACACCTCAAGGGTTTCCAGAAACAGCAACAACTTCCACCTCTTCTTCTGCAAGAACTTTTTCATAAATTGTCTTTGGCCTAGCGTAATACTCCGCGATTATTGCAGCTACATCCCTGTAGCTTCTTATGTTGCGCTCGCGCATCCAGTATAAAACATCTCTGCGTCTCTCTATCTCAGCCAACAACTCCTTTTTGCTGGCGCCTACCCGTTCAGAAATTGCTGGTAACATCGTGCTTTTGTCGAATGCTGGTAAATGTTCGTCTTTTGTTGGGTGCCATTTAAAAACGCATCTGTAATCCTCATAATCCGCAATCTCATTAACATTGATTATACGCCTATAAGCCTTTTTTTCTGCGCCTTTTGTTGAGTGAACCCTTTGAACCGATAAAACAATATTCATCAATGGAATGTAAGCAGGTGCGATGTCCATGGGTTTTTGCGTTAAACGCTTGACTGCCGAGTCTAGGCTGTCAGCGTGCATTGTGCACATGCCCCCGTGGCCTGTGGCTAAAGATTGGAAAAGCACGTAGGCTTCTTGCCCCCTCACCTCGCCTACAACTAGCACATCTGGACGATGCCTCATTGAGGTTTTCACGAGATCAAACAGTGTTACTTCGCCGACACTGCTTCCGCCTAAACCATAGCTTTGTCTGGCGATAAGCGAAACCCAGTTTTCATGCGGTAAGTTAAGCTCCGCTGTTTCCTCTATGGTTATTATTTTGCTTCCAGGCTTGATTAGACAAGCTAAGGCGTTCAGTGCTGTAGTTTTTCCAGCCGCCGTCCCACCCAAAACCATTATTGAAGCTCTGTTTTCGAGACATAGCCAGAAATAGGCTGCCATCTCCTCGGAGAATGTACCCAAGTTTATTAGATCTATTATCGAGTAGGGATCTTCTCTAAATTTTCTAATGGAGAAAGCTGTTCCGAAAGGTGTGACTTCACGTCTGTAACAAACTGCCAGTCTGTGCTTGCCAGGTAGAGAAGCATCTACTATTGGGAAGGCTGAGCTTACATGCTTTCCAGCCATATGCACAAGTTTAACAACCATGTTGTCAAGCTCTTCGTCGCTTTCAAACGCAAGATTCGTCTCAATACTCTCATAGTTCCTGTGCCAAACGTAAACCGGCTTATTAACCCCGTCGCATGAAATGTCTTCAATATTTGGGTCCCGCATCAACGGGTCGATTCGACCGAAGCCCACCAAGTCTCTTTCAGCATGATAAAGAATCTTGTACCATGAAACGTCTGGCAGCCAACCCAAGCTTATGCGGTACTTGTCAACAATTTTCTTAGCTTCTTCTGCGAAGAATTCTCTAGGATCAAGGATTTCCTCTTTTGGCGATTCTATTTCTGCAAGTAATATCTCCAAGATGCGGTTGTAAACATTTCTTTCAAGCGGGTCAAGCTGAAGCTCGTCTAATATGTACTTATGTTCGCCAGTTTTTGGGTTTTGCACTATGGCAACGTGAGCAAATGGTTCGTAGAGAGGATGCCTCTCCACAACTTTGAATCCTCTAGGTATGGGTTTTGGCGGAGCTGGTGGAATAGCCACCTGTTCACGTTTTCCAATGTTAACTTTGATTCGAATTTTCTTTAGTTTAGCTAGTGTCTCCTTAAGTCGCAGCTTCGGCATTACGTTTCTCCTACACATTTTATTGATATTTCGGGTCTATTAAATATTATGTCTTATGAAGCATTACTTAATACTCTCTTCTTCAAGGGACAACTCAATAATTTTCAACTTGATCAGAACAACCATGATCACTACAATCGCT
>JASEET010000031.1 GCA_030019335.1 Candidatus Bathyarchaeia archaeon
TGCAGGCTTACGAATGGGGCGGGAGCAGCGTTACCCGCCAAGGAGCATTCTCCGCGCATCGGAGCTTCACTACAGCAGCGAGTCTTTTGCCAGCCCCGACACTCACCTCGCCTAATAATGGTGCGACTGGCGTATCCACCACCCCCACCTTTTCCTGGTCAGCCGTTTCCGGTGCCACCCACTACTGGTTGATGGTGGCAACGAGCGAGAGTTATTTGCCCACTGATACCAATTCTGAAACTTGTCCTAATTGCGTGATAAGCAAAACGAGCCTCACCTCAACGAGTTACACGCCCAGTACGCCTCTGAGCCCGGGAACCACTTATTACTGGCAGGTGCAGGCTTATGAGTGGGGCGGAAGCAGCGTTACCCGGCAAGGAGCATTCTCCGCACATCGGAACTTTACTACAGAGACGGGACATTCCACAACATTCAAAACCGGCGACTTCATAAAAGTCATCTACGAATCGGGGTTGAATATACGAAGTGCCCATAAGTTGGGTGATGAGTATATAATAACGCCACCATCACCCTTACCAAAAGGAAGCGAAGGACGAGTACTCGAACACGCAGATAATGGTGTATTTGAGGATGGACATTATTGGTGGTATGTACGATTTGGGGATTATGAAGGCTGGTGTGCAGAAGATGGACTGGCTTTATCAACACAACCGAATCAGCCCCCAAATCCACCGACAATAACATCACCGGGCTCAAGTTCTCCACCGGGACCAGAAATCTCTACCATCACACCAACTTTCCAATGGACGGGGGTATTCGGTGCTGACTACTACGGCCTCTACATCAGTGAGTATCCGTACGGTTCGGCCAATCTTGTTTTTGAAAGTGATAAGCACTATGGCCCACTTTACGGGACCTCGTTATCGTTACCCGGCGGCTATTTGGAGAACGGGAAGAAGTATCGCTGGGATATGAACTCTTATAACAGCGAGGGAGGATGGGGAGCAGTCTCATCAAACCGTTACTTCCAAGTGGGAGTTACGCAAGAAAATCACGCACCAAATCCACCAAACAACTTAGCCCAACTCAAATCTGATTGTTCGACCATTATTTCTGTTGGCGGTACCACAAACGAACGGAAGGTGTATTTCAAAGGCACGGTGAGCGATTCTGATGGCGATAAGGTATGTCTCCAAATTGAGTTAAGAAACCTTAATGAATATGGAGGACAATTTGACGAAACGAAGGGTGGACTTTTCGAAAGTGCTTTAGTTGAAAGCGGGAATGAAGCTATTGTTTCTCGTGGTGAATTAATTGATGAGAATTATCACTGGCGAGCACGAACAGTTGATGAACATGGAGTGCCAAGTGAGTGGAAAAATTTCGGGGGAAATGACATTTCAGCAGCTGATTTTGTAGTGTTCTCTAACGATAAACCCCCAAAAGCATCCTTCACCTTCTCCCCAGAAAATCCAAAAGTTGGTGAGTGGGTATTTTTTAATGCATCAAACTCCGAAGATGACGGGGATATTGTACTTTATGAATGGGACATGGGTAATACTGGATTTTTCAACGATCGTCTAGCAGATCCAAAAATAACTTATTACTGGGAAACAAGGGGTACTAAACAAGTTAGGTTAAGGGTCACCGATAATTGTGGGGCACTAGGTGAAATTGTCAAGGATATTAACATAAATGAAAACTCCTATTCAGAAAAGTTCTGGGGGTATTTTGAAAAGAAACACAAAATAACAGATGAAGAGTTAAAAAAAATTAAGCAAGAATTAAACATTTACAGCATTCCCTATCCGTATCCTGAGAAGGACAAGGCTGATCCTTTCAGCGACATTATGGCAAATCGCGGTAGTAATGTGGACTTATATATGTATCGGGATAGCGATTTTAAAAGGGCTCTTGATAAAGAAATAAGTAAGGAAACCCCGGGCCTGACCTACGGGGTTTATTTACTTAATGCCATAGAGGAGATGAGATATGTGGAAGATATTTGGATTCACGGAGGCAGCAGTAGGGCAAGTGTGTTTTTTAATACAATGTTGGATATCAACACAGGTTGGGGTACTGTTGCCGATCAGGCAGCTAGGACTGGTTTTGAAGGAGCCCTTAGAGAGCCATATAGTGCGGGTGCTAGCATTGTCTTACTAAGTTACGATGTGGCGCAATTAAGTGTTTCTATGAAAAATATAAAAGCCACTATGACTTGCAAGGCGCTATACCTGTACTTGTTTGAACGTGAGGGTGGTGCTTCGCATAAAGATGCTTGGGAGATGGTTCTTACCAAAGATGGTGAGGCTCAGACTCAGGACTACCGCATTCCACCTCGAGCTTTTCTTGAATCTGAGGAAGAATATGCAAGGAGACTTGTTGTCTTAGAAGATTATTTTGAGCATTGCTGGGAAGTATACGGAGATGCAATCAGGCAAAATCAGTTAGATATGTTTAGATATGGGCTGAAAAACAGAAATAGAGCGATTTTATATTCCGTACTCCAAAAACATAAGCCAGAACTTTTAGATTGGGAAGTAATTGGGGCTTTGAGTCCCGTTGAACTATTGGTTTATGATTCAAATGGTAATGTTACTGGGGTAATGAGTGGAGATGTAAAAGAAGATATTATTAATTCCATCTATGGTGACAGAATAAAATCTGTTGTGATATTTAATGCTACCGATTCCTATATTTACGAAGTGAAAGGGACGGACAATGGAACTTACGGCCTAAATCTCTTTTCCTTAAAAAATGGAACAAGTTGCTATTTTTCTATAACAAACATCTCGATACGGCTAAATGAGACTCATCAATATCTTATTAATTGGACGGTTCTTTCCCAAGGAGAAGGAGGAGTTACTGTACGGATAGATGCTGATGGTGACTCGTATTTTGAAAAAAATACTACGATCCAACCGCCGATCGCAAACTATACTTATTCACCCGATAAACCCATTGTAAATCAGACGATAACATTTAACGCTTCAAATTCAGTGGATAAAGACGGAAACATAACAAGCTACGAATGGATTTTTGGCGAAGGATCGAATGGAACAGGTAAGACAATCGCCCACACATACTCTTTGGCCGGGGATTATAACGTGATCTTAACAATAACAGATGATGATGGAGCGCAGGATTCTATTTTTAAAGTAATTACGGTTTCTGAATTGGAAGAAAACATCCTCGACACCCGCACCTCAGCAAATCCCTATCCCAGCATCTCAGGCACGCACAACGGCACCATCACCCCCTCCTGTAATATTTCCGTCAGTAAACTTTATACCTACCCCTGCACAGGAACGGGCGGCCACGCTGAATACGCTAAAATCTCTAACAAATCATGGAGTATCGAAACGTTGCCATGGAATGGCTACCAGGGTGATTGGCACAATATAACATTCAACAAAACATTCACACTCTACGCCAACGAAACCTACAACTACACCATCCGCACGGGCTCGTATCCGCAGATAATCCATGAGTCATCATACAACGCAACTGGTGGAGTAATTGCGTGTGATGAGTTCGTGGACGTGAACGGCCGGAAACACGAAGATTGGATACCGGCTATTAGGCTATGGTCATAAAAAATTTCTTTGGTAAAGCTTTCTTTTTAAGAAAGGTTTGTTGATACAACTAAGATGGAAATGGCCAAAAGGAGAGCAAGAAAGGAGGTGAGATAAAATGGAGGATGCAACATTGGAACTAATACACAAAGACCTGGAATTTGTAAAGAAGGAATTGATGGAGATAAAGAAGCATATGGTTGATATAGACAGCATAATGACGGAAGATGACTATACGGCATTGCAAGAGTATAAACTAGAAAAATCAGAAGGAAAGTTAACATCGCACGAAGAGCTTAAAAAAGAGTTGGGTTTATGATGTTTACTGTAGGCTATTCCAACAGATCAAAGAAATTTTTAAAGAATGCTGACAAAGCACTTGTCAAAAGGATAACAGAAAAAATAGAACAACTTAGGGAAGATCCAATTATTCACGATACAAAAAGGGTTGAAGGCTCTAAAGGCTTATTTAGAGTACGAGTTGGAGATTACAGGATACTCTATGAAGTGGATTATAGGAACAACTTGATAGGTATAATAAAAATTGATAAAAGGCCAAGGGTTTATGATTGACTGGAAACGAATCTCTGGCACACAACGGCACCATCATTCCCTCAAGTAACCTCAACATTAGCAAACTTTACACCTATCCCTGCCCAGGCACCGGCGGGCACACTGAATACGCAAAAATCTATAACGAATCATGGAGTATCGAAACACTGCCATGGAATGGCTGCGTGGGTGATTGGCAGAACATATCATTTAACAAGACGTTTACGCTCTATGAAAACGAAACCTACTACTTTACGATAAAAACGGGCTCATATCCACAAATCATCCATGAATCGCCGTTTAATGCAACAGGAGGAATAACTACGTGCGCGAACTTTACCGATGCTAACGGAAAGAAATATTATGACTGGATACCGGCTGTTAAGTTCTTTTGGTAAAGCTTTTCTTTTTAAGAAAAGGTTTGATGTGAACGGGAAGAAACACGAGGACTGGATACCGGCTATACGGCTATGTGGTGGGTAAAAAGTTTCTTTGATCAAGCTTTCTTTACACTTTTTCTTTTTACAAAACACTTTCTTTCTACGAGAAAGAACCTGTGCTAAGAAAGAATACAATTCAATTCTTTTGGTAAAGCTTTTCTTTCTAAGAAAAGATTTGTGCTAAAAGAAAAATTTTTAGCCAAGGTTTTTACCGAAGGTAAAAAAGTTGTTGTTTTAAGCTCCACCCCTTCTTTTCCATATATCTATACGCCTGCTCAATGACGTCAGTTTCAGCATCCTTTTTTGAGGTAAACCACGTATCACTTTTCACTCCTTGTAACTCGATATATTCTCCAGTTTGGGGATCTTTAATCGAACACGTTTCTATTTTCCACCGTTTCTGGTGCTCCTCTCCACTTGACCTATATGTAAATTCTATTTCTGGGTTACAGCGGTACCGCTCCCTGAACTTATTCTCAAACTGGTTTCTCATTGGAAGGAAGTCTTCTGCAGTATACATTTTCTGTTTTATACTCTCAAAGATGTTAAATTTCTGGAGGAACTCCTTTACTTCATTCATTCTAACCGATTCCTCGCTATCCAGATATATCGCACCGCAAAGAGCCTCAAAAACGTCTGCAATCACTTTTGAACTTATGTTTTCTCGTTTTTCGCCTGCTCTGATGTACGTTCTGAGTCCAATCTCTTCGCCGTATTCAGCCATTCTCTGATTATTTTCCAACTCAGATCGCAGGATGGTCATTTTTCCTTCGTCGAGCGATTCTGACGCACGAAGTTTCTCGGTTAATATCAGACTGATGACACGGTCTCCCAGGAATTCGAGTCTTTGATAAGTTAAGGATTCGGGATGTTCAGTCAAATATGACCCCGCGGTAATCGCCTCTTCCAAGAGCGCCTTATCCTTAAACTGGTGTCCAATGAGCTTTTCTAATTCTGAAAGGTCATCCTTTATATCGTCGGTCCCTGGCATTTGTTCCATTCGTCTGAGCCACCTTTTGATGCTTACTAGTTATCCAATCTGTTCTTTTAAAGTTACAGCACCGGAATGCACAATAAGTAGGAAGATATCAATTGAAGAGCTTCCAGTTAGGACGTTCTCAAAAAAATAGAGGAAGAAAGAGGACTTGCCTCTGAGTAGGCTTCATCTTATCCTCTCCTTGTCGAAGAATGTCGCTGGACTTGCTAGAGCCCTAACACATCTTTAAGCTTGAACTGGTATTTCCCCAATTTACCACCGAAATTCCCGGCTGTTATTTCCACTACGCCCGGAACCTTCACCGCCGCTTTTATTCCCGCACGCATTGCTTCCTTAACCGCTTCCTCGCTAACCCCATTTATTACTAGTTCGTAAACCGCATTTACGCCTTCGGGTATCTCTGAGTCCTCCACTTTATCTCTCAATGTAGGACAGAACCGCTCATTCGTCGTTGCATGCATGAACTTGTACTTCTTTGAACCTACTTTTGAGCCCGATGAGACAACACCACCTGGGAAGGGGGTTATCGTACCTTCTACATGCCCTATAGCAGAAGCAGCATTCTCAGCTGCGGTTAG
>JASEET010000032.1 GCA_030019335.1 Candidatus Bathyarchaeia archaeon
AAAGCCATTAATTAAGCATTTTCTGACCAAGTGGCTTATAACGATTGAATATTTACTTTCTAGTGATACTAATCTTAATGTGTGATATTCATTATCCCTGAGGTTTATTTGCACAAAGAATGTAGAATGTTGACTTTATCAAAATGAGCAAATGTTATGACGTTTCCAAAATTTCTAGAACCTTCGTCATAGAATTTATCCATCTTAGATAAGCGTTTACCGTAGCACGCAAAGCAACAGTATCCTTAGCTTCAATCCTTAAAACCAAAAAGTTGCCTTCTTTCTCCAAAATCGTCTGAGAACGCATTGTTGGAGGCTTCCTAACTTCTGGTTCCAAAGCCTTAAAAACTATCTCTAAATACTTTTCAGAAGGAAACTTCAAACGCACAAGGGCATTTGCCTTCATCTGGTCAACTTCCAAATCAAATGCGAAATTCTAATTTGAGGACCAACTTCAACAAGCTCTGGGATAAGCTTAAACGTAATGATTATATGGTTTGAAGGGTCTGTTAATATCTGCATTGTAGCATCATACTTCTTATCGACCGCTTCCTCAGGCGATAGAATTGGGATGCCGAAAAAGTCTGATAAAACATTTCCAAATTTTTTAGTCTCTAAGAGGGGCTTTGGCGAAACTGTGATTGCAATGGATTTTATTCTTCTTCCTCTGGTCGTGTTCTCCATGAAGTCCCTTCGCAGCTTTATGCCACCTAAATAAATTATGGGGGAAACAGCGTCCAAACCTTTTTCGCTTATTCTGAAAAGTTGCATTTTCCCAGAGCCTCCTTTCCATCTGTCAATGATCATCACTTTTTCAGCGTCAAGTTCTAATGCTTTTTCAGCTATTCCTTCCAAGCTTAGTTTGCCGCGGTTTATTCGCACAATATTTTGAAAAGCGTATGAGAGGTCCTTACAAAAGGTTCTCATATCTTTTGTGGGTCTTCGCGAAGTGGTCAACAGTATTAGAGGTTTCTTAACCAATATCTGAATCACTAAGTTAAGGTTCGAACACTCATTCAGTTTCTTCTTCTACTATTACTTCTTCCACGGGCGCCCCTTTAGCTATACGCTTTGCTACTATTCCAAGCTTTGTAGTGGGAGTGTACGCTCCTCCAGTGAATGTGAACCCGCATTTTCTACATTTCCAAACGCCGACGCTTACCCTTTTGACTCGTGGAAGCCCACATTGCGGGCACCTGTGAGGCTTCTTCATTTCCGTGACCACTTTTATGTAGCGTTTTCTAACGGTGGCTCCGTAACGGGAGCCTAGCCCGCGTGTTGGCCCCACTTTTTTGGTTCTTTTTCCCACTTAGTTTTCACCATTTTAGTTTTTTGCGTATTTCTTCAGCTTTTTCTTTGGCTATTTTAGCGGCTTCTAATACTTGTTTCTGTGTGAAGCATCCGCTTCCGCCTTTCTGTATTGCACATATGTTTCCGTCATCGTCAGTGGTCATTGTGAGCCTAGCGTCCATTATCTGTTCTTCTTCAAGCCATGGATCAACAACAAGTTTGTCACTTATTTTTGCGAAAGTAACTGCTATTGGACGCTTCCTTATTGGAAGCGGAGTATGACCCGGTTTAATTTTCACTTCGCCTTCTTCAATTTCATACTTAAACATTTTCGTGTTGAGTAAGGCAGCAATGGCAGCTAAGGCTGAAGCATCTATTAAGTTTCCATCATGGTTAAGCACGTAAACGTCCACAAAGACGATAAACACTTTCTTTCCAGGCTCAACGCACAATTTTTCTAAATCAATGGCTTTTGATTCTCTTATTCCCCTGTCAACAACCCTGGCGAGCTCTATTGAATTCTCGTCTGGTGGTCCAGGCTCAAAGGTTGGTGACGCCAATGGTACAAGCTCAGCGTTTACTGTTAAAACACCTTCGTTGGGCGTGTCTGGGTACGGTTGGCCAATTTCAATTTTTATCCCAACCATAACTTCTGTCATTCCAAGAAGAACTCTTGCTGAGCCCTCCGCACGTTCGATTACTCCTTGTTCAACTTTTATTTCACGATAATCTGTTAAGCCTCTACCGTCCAAACGTTTTCCTTTAGCGATTAACTGTGCAATCTGTTTCTGCTTTACACGAACAACTATGGATGACATTATTCCTCAACCTCCTTAACGCCTATATATTTAGCTTTTAACGTTTCCTTTTGCATTGTGTAGATTTTTCGACATCCTTCAAGGGCTAGATTTACAGCTTTTTCAAATTCTTCAAGAGTCAATATTCCATCCATTTGCAGCAACGTTATCGCGTTGAGATTCGGCATCAAAGCCACAGGGACGTCAGCAGTTCCTACCTTGTCTTCAGTATCCATTAAATCTAACACTATTGTGTCATCAACTTTTCCAGCAGCACAAGACGCCACCAAATCCCGCATCGGAATACCTGCATCTGCCAAAGCTAATGACGCTGCTGTGATGCTTGCACATCTCGTTCCCCCGTCAGCCTGCAAAACTTCGATGAAAAGATCTATGGATGTTCGTGGGTAGTATTCGATGAAAATAGAGGGTTCAAGGGCTTCTCTAATGACTTTTGAGAGCTCTATTTCCCTTCTTGATGGTGCTGGTGATTTGCGTTCTTGAACAGAGAAAGGTGCCATATGATAGCGGCATCTTAAAACCATTCGATCTGGGAGTGCTAAATGTTTTGGATGTAATTCTTTTGGGCCATAAACAGCTGCCAGAATCTTATTTTTCCCTTGCTGGATGTAGGCTGAACCATCCGCGTTTGATAATGCACCTACCTCAATTTTTATTGACCTTAACTCGTCGAGTTTTCTTCCATCTAACCTTAAACCTTTTTTATCAATTAATTTTTCAAGTTTTTGGCTCACTTTTAATCTCCTCCTTTTGTTTCGCCTTTTCTTTTTCTTTCTTAATCAGTTGGGCTATACGGTCTGTCAAACCAGTTGTGTGGGATTCTTCCTCAATCTTATGGATAGCCATCATCGCCAATTGTTCATCTTCAAGGCGTTTACCCGTAATTAACACGATTCCGTTGTGTCCAATGATTATGTGACAGCCTGTTTCCTGTTTTATCATGGATATCATAGAGCCTTTTCTACCTATCAAACGGGGAATTTTCGTTGGAGTAATTTTTATCACTTGTCCACGGGTTATTTTCCCTAGTCCGGGTTCGCCAACTGTTAATTGTGGATCATGTGCTCTATCATAGGCAACTATCTTTGCTATTACCAAGTCTCCTACATTGAGAACTTCTGATAGGTCATCTCTCTGTGGTTTAAACGGTCTGCTCAGGACATCTGACGCCCTTAGAATGGCTAGATACGGCGAGTGTATGTCCACCATCCACCCGTTGAAACCAACTTCTATAACGGTTCCTATGACGGTGTCTCCCACTTTTGGGATGTAGAAGGCTTTTAATGCAACAACGTTTACTCTTTTATTTTCGTATTCCACAAGCCCTACTCTTGAAGCATAAATCTTGTTGTCTTCTTTATACGCGTTTTCACCAGCTATGTATTCGCCTTCCGCAATCAAATCTCCAGGTGTCACAAGTTGTCTTCTTTCAAAAAATGTCGGCATAATTCACACATCCAACAGTCATAATAAACTATTTTAGGAGAGCATTTTCGCTTCTGCGCTTCCCTTAGTGATCTCTCCGATTTTTTCCAGGAATGGACCGTACAGGCCTGCTGGCATCTCTAAAACTCCGTGCCATGAACCGTCTGCACGCCATTCTTCACGTTTTATTGTTCCGAATCCCTTAATTGTTCCGTAGGCTTTGGCTGAGTACTCTGCTGGTATGCGAACACCCACTGAAACCTGCTCCATTTTCAATGGTAGAATAGACCGCAAAAGTTTGATGATTTCCTTTGCTTGTTCTTCTACTGGTTTAAAAGGGTCTATTGAATAGTGAATTTGTTCCATGGCTTGTTCTACGCGTAATGGCGGATGGGGAAGGTTTGTTCTAGGGTCAACGCACTGTCTTGATATAAAGGCTATTACCTGTTTTCTTTTATCCTCAATCATTTTCCTACGTTGTTTAGTTGTCAGCTGTATTGTTCCCCTCTTTAGGATTACTTCCGCTACTTTGAGTGATTCCGTTGTTCCAAAAGCTTTTCGCAAGGCTTCTTCTGAGACTTTTGTGCCTTTGTTTGCATCTGAAAATATGGTTTCAGCAACCAAAACCTCTGTTATTGCTGACGTTTTTCCCACGCGGTAGTCTAATGCTTTTTCAGGTTTTACAAGAACTTCGAAGTGTTCATTATCCTTTGTAAAACGTGCAATAGTGTATTTTTCACCCATCCCCATTTCACTTACCTACACCTAACTCCTTCATGTAACCTTCAATCTTGTCGTCGCTGAGCATTTCTAGTTTCTTAGTTTTGGAAGGAATAACCCCTATCTTTATTCTAGGCGGAAGCTGTCTCGCTTCTAAGGCTTTTACTAAACATTTTACTCCAAGTTTTATGGTGTCTTCAAGGCTCATTTCTTCGCGGTATTCCTCTTTTAACATGTTGGTTACGATTTCTCTTCCAGCGCCTTCTGCTCTAGCTTTATAGCCTTTAAATGTTCCGCTTGGGTGCGTCCCAAACACGTGGCTTCCAGTTTTATCAACTCCACCGATAACTATTGATACTCCGAAAGGTCGCACACCTGCGTGTTGTGTGTAAAGCTGTTTTATGTCACACACTCTTTTAGTTGCCACTTCCACATCTATTGGTTCATCATAAGTTAATCTATTACTTTGAGCATATATCCGTGCTTGGTCTATGAGAATACGGGCATCTGAACTTAAACCCACTATTGCTACTCCTATGTGATCATCAATTTTGAAAATCTTCCAAGAAGATCCCGTCTCTTCAAGAGGATCCACAGTCTCCTCTGCCCCTAAGACAACTCCTTCGGAGCATCTTATCCCCAAAATTGTAGCTCCACGGTTAACCAATTCCATTGCGTATTCAACTTGAAAAAGCCGACCGTCCGGTGAGAAAACTGTTATGGCACGGTCATACGCGCCTGGTGCCGCAAACATAGACATTAATATCTACCTCACAGTATTCTAAACCTACTTGCAGACTTTCATATAACAGCTTAACTAAAAACCTTTTCCTATATCGTTTTGGACTTTAGTATAGTCGTTTACTTTCGTTTTCTGAAGAGCATGATATCGTTGTAGGTGCATACGTAGTCGAATCCTGCTTCTACCAGTTTTGAAGCTTCTTCTATTGTTTTGGCTGTGGCTGAGTGATAGTCGTCGTTTTCGAAGTTTACCAGTTGCGTGTATATGAGAGTGTTTTTGATGTTTCTATGGCCTAAGAGTTGCATGATGTGTAGGATGTCTTTGGTTTTGTGGTATTCCATTGTGGCTTTCCAGTGTCTGAATGTGTGGAATGTTATGCGTAGTAGTCTTGGGTTTTGGAGTTTTTTGGCTATTGTTTTTCTTTGGTTTTCGAAGTCTCTGTATAGGTTTGTGTAGCAGCTTCTGAATGGGCCTTCTTTTGTTTTTGGAAGTGCGTTTAGCATGGCTGTCAGTTTTGGGGATATTTTGAAGACTCTGGGTCTACTTTTTTTCTGTGGATTGTTTAGGGCTATGCGTTGATTTTCCAAGTCGATA
>JASEET010000033.1 GCA_030019335.1 Candidatus Bathyarchaeia archaeon
CCTATCTACATAAAGGGTGCACTATTGAAAAAAGTAGACCTACTTATTTATGGATGTACCATTTTGCCAATGAACGGGAAAGGCTTCATAAAGGATGGTGCCCTAGCCATAAAAAATGGGAAAATAACTTTTGTCGGCAAATATTCATCTGCAACCAACATACGGGCGGAGATAAAGATAAACGCAAAGGGAAAAGTTGCCATGCCCGGATTGATCAACTGTCACACACATGTACCTATGACCCTTTTTCGCGGAATAGCTGAAGACAGACCCTTGGATGCTTGGCTTAAGGAAACCCTCTGGCCTTTAGAGGCTAAACTCAAGTCAGAGGATGTTTATGTTGGAGCCCTTTTAGGCTGCTTAGAAATGATCAAAAGTGGAACAACATGCTTTGCTGACATGTATTTCCATGAGGATATGGTTGCAAAAGCTGCAGATGAAAGCGGATTAAGAGGTGTTTTAGCGGAAGGCATAATTGAAGCTGGAAACAAGGCGCTAGGCGAAAAAATGCTGAATGAAAGCATAAATTTTGCTAAAATTTTCCGTGGATACACTAATAGCAAGATAACAGTAATGCTTGGGCCTCATGCGGCTTACAGTTGCAGTCCAGAGCTTCTTGTAAAGGTTTGGGAAAAGGCTTCTGAGCTAAATGTTGGATTGCATATACATTTGGCTGAATCGAAAGATATGTTTAGGGAATTTGAGAAGAAATATGGTTCCAGCGAAGTTGAATTTTTGGATGAAATAGGCTTTTTGAAAGGCCATGTCCTTGCCGCTCATTGCATAAATTTGTCAAGGAGGGACATGCAAATTTTGTCTAAGCGTAGTGTTAATGTGGCTTATGTTCCTGTGGCTAACATGAAACTTGGTTTAGGCGCACCAAAAGTGAAGGATTTAACCGATTTAGGTGTTAATGTGGGCTTGGGAACAGATGGTCCAGCTAGCAACAATACCCTTGACATGTTTGAAACCATGAAAATTGCCGCCTTGCTTCAAAAGCTCCTTTATTTGGACCCAACGGTTTTGTCAGCCTATGAAGTTTTAGAGATGGCGACAATAAATGGGGCTAAAGCCTTGGGACTTGACGAAAAAATTGGTTCACTTGAAGTGGGCAAAAAAGCCGACGTAATCCTAATTGACCTTTCAAAGCCGCATTTAAAACCCTTGCATGACATTTACGCAAGCATTGTTTACTCTGTACGTGGAAACGACATGGATACTGTCATCGTTGATGGAAAAATCTTAATGGAGAACAGACAAGTGAAAACTTTGGATGAGCAAGCCGTTATGGAAAAGGCTGAGGATACAGCCTTGGATTTGCTGTCATGGTAAATCTTATTTATCCGCTTAGTTATTGTATCTGCTTCAGCGTTAGGTGTAAAAATGCCGCCGATAATACGCATTGTGAACATTACAAAAAAGTTCGGAAACTTAGTGGCAGTTGATCATCTAAACTTGGAAATTGAAGAAGGAGAAATTCTGGGGCTCCTAGGACCAAACGGGGCTGGAAAAACAACCGCCTTGCTTATGCTCACAACTGTTATTAAGCCTACTGAAGGCACAGCCTTTATAGGTCCTCATGATGTAACACGCGAGCCTGATAAAGCTCGAACGTTGATTGGCATAGCTTTTCAAGATCCGAAACTTTTGTGGGTCAGCACACCATGGGACGTTCTAAACTGGCACGCCAAGATATGCGGTCTGTCTGCCGATGAAAGAAAAAAGCGAGTGCGATGGATTTTGGAGGAACTTGGATTGTGGGAAGATCGACGCAAAACCATTCATACGTTTTCTGGCGGTATGCGTAAAAGGGTTGAAATAGCTAAAATTCTGATTCAAAGACCTAAAAT
>JASEET010000034.1 GCA_030019335.1 Candidatus Bathyarchaeia archaeon
TCCCCAGACAACCAGCTTGTTGATCCTCCAGGAGCATATCCCGAAGGATTGTACGACCAGGCCTCTCTGATAGGTGTAACGTCGAGGATAGCAATATTCTCTTGCGTTCTCTCCCAGTCTAGCTGGTTCATTTGGTAACTCCAGAGTACCACGTTGGCAACTATAACTACTATCAGAACCAGGCTTAGCATGACGACTATTACATTGCTTACTCCACGCTTATCGTGCTCAAGGCGCTTTATAATAGCCTCCAACATGTGTCCCCCTAGTTGTAACAATATCTATATAGTGTAGGTTGCCGGAAGCCCAACTGTATGAGATGTTAAGCCAGCCGTGCTCATCTATTTCCAAACTGAAAGATGAAGTGAAAGGCTGGGAGGTGTGATTGATGTAGACGGATGAAACATGAACAGCACCCTTTCCAACATTGCGAAGATAGACGCTGATATTTAGCACGCCCTCGGTTGAATTGTTAAACCATAAATCCTCTATGATAATGCGTTCGCTCATTGTTTCCCGCAGATTAGTTGTAATCACATAGGTAGCTGTTGTAGCAATCGACATGGCAGCCACAGCCACAACCGTGAGCAAAAGGTTGCTTAACACAGGAGTTATAGCCCGTCTATCACGGAAAAATCTCCTAAGCCTTCTCGCCATTTTCTCCATCTCACAAGAAAAGTTTTAGGGCTATGTACCCGCAAAGCATGAGGATTAGACTGTGTTTTAGTCCAGCGTTTATCGTTCCTTCTCCCATTTTTCCAGCTACAAGTCCTCCAAAGAAGGCTTGGATTGTCGTCATGTGAAAGAACATTCGCTGCATTTCTTCGGGCGCTATCACTGCTGACCTAAGTATTGGCAAGTTCTCTATGCCCGCGAAGAAGGACTTGAAAAGCAGTATAATTGTGAACAAGAATACAAAAAAAGCCACATAAATTATTGCAATGTATGGTCTTGTCTGGTTTCGCCGTTCCTTATCAAGCAGAAGCGTTGTCTGTATAAACTTACCCATCGGATCAAAAACTCTCTCCACATGCCCTCCAGAACGGCTTGCCTCAATTACCATCGGCACTGTTCTCTGCATGAGCACAGTGTTAACACGTCTTTCCAAAGATAGGAGCGCCTCTTCAAAAGGCAGTCCCCAAGAAATCTGTGCAGTCATTTTTTTCAATTCAGCCGTAAGCGGACCATAATCCCTCCTAGAGGCTTCCTCCAAGGCTTGGGGAAGAGTCATGCCCGTCTCTTGGGCTTGAACTATACTTCTGAAAAGGTCGGGCAAATGCTCATCTACGGCTTTTCTCCACCTATAATCCACGTAGTTTAGGACTGTTGGAGGTAAAACAGCAACCATAACAGCGAAGAGAACAAACTCATCGAATGCCGGGCTTCCCCAAAAAGTGAAACAGCCAAACAAGATTATGATTACGGCTAAGGAAAACGAGCCAATCCACGCAATTTTTTTCACGTGTCTTTCTATTTTTGGCATTTTTCACTACCATTTGGGCAAAATAGCATCCAAAATTATCAGAAATATTATGGAACCCACCGGGATTCCAAGATAGGTAATTATGCTGAGTAAGAGGTCTGGGCTCAGCATGCCTAGGCTGCCCCCACCAAGCATAGCCATAACCGCAAGCATAATAACAAGAAGCAAAGGTCCTGTGACAAGCAAAGCCACGTAGAACTCTGATAAAATGGACAAGGTGTCAGAAAACTTGCGTAGGCTGATTCTCTTCAGTTTCATGTACTGCCTAGACTTTTCACGTAGATAAGCCGCCAGATTTCCGCCTGAATGGATTGTCGAGATAAATCCTTCCAACATTTCGCGGAACCGCTCAGAAGGCGTTCGCTTCGAAGTCTTCTCTAAAGCAGAGATTATATCCAAACCGAAAAGATTTACGTCTCTGACAACATCTTTAGCTTCCACGGAAACAGCCAAAGGCACGCTGAGATTCGAAAGTGAATAGAAAACTTTTTCTGGAGAAACACCAGCGCTCGCAAGAATCGCCATATAGCCAGTTGTAAACGGCAACTCATCCTCTAACCCCCTTCTAAGCTTGTCAGCACGATAAATTGGGTAAACATAAAATCCAATTATTGAGAATGCAACTGCGAAAAGGCTCCCACCAACTCCAAACAAAACCGCTGGGAAAAACGGCACATAAAAAACGAAGGCAAACAAGCATGGAACAAAAATTAATGCAAACAAGGAGATTAAGACTGTGGCAAAAACTGTTAGGCTAACGTAAGCCTTGAAATTAATCTTCAAACCAGACTTATGCAGGTTTAAGTCTAAATCCTTAAAAAGCGGCAAAAAACGACCAGTTTTTTCTCCGATAACCCTATAGGCTATGGAATGGGGGTTTTCTTGTGACACTTTCGGCTTAACTCTTGTTTTGAAAACATCAAAGAATCTCTTAAGTTTTTCAAGGGTTTTACTTTCTTTCATCTTAACCCTATCCTAGCTTTTTGGTAAACGCGGTTCGGGTTAGCATAATATTCTCGAATCACGTTTGCGACATCGGTGTAGCAACGGATGCCCTTATGAACCATCCATTCCAAAACAATCTTTCTACAATGTAGCTCACGTTTGACGTTTTCTTCACTGATACCCAGTTTTTTCACATGTTTCTCTAGGAGACTGCTATGGCCGGAAAAAACAAACTTGTCCTCTTTTGGGTTCAAGCTGAAAACCTCTTCGGTTAATATTCTATTCGTTTTTCGGTCAAGCTCTAAAACTTCTGTTGTTGTAGTTGCTCTTCTCGCTGGTTTTCCTTCAATTTCTGTTCTCGCCATAACCATTATGACATCCATCATTGCTATTAGCGGCCTTGGAATGTTCATCGGTTCGGATTCCAAACGATTTATTACGGCTTCAACCGATTCTGCGTGTATTGTACTCATTCCAAGATGACCAGTTGCCATTGCTTGAAACAGCGTGTAAGCTTCTTCTCCACGGACCTCGCCTACAACAATGTAGTCTGGTCTTTGTCTAACCGCCGCCTTCAATAAGTCGAACAGTGTTATGCTTCCGCCCTTTTTATCTTCATGCCCGAAACCTAATCTTACAACTGATGGTATCCAGTTCTCATGTGGAAGGTTAAGCTCTTGCGTATCTTCTACGCTCACTATCTTCATTTCAGGCTTTATGAACATGGACAAACAGTTTAACATAGTCGTCTTTCCAGCCGCAACGCCGCCAGCCACAATAACTGACGCTCTGTTTTCTATAACGTACCAAAGGTACGCTGCCATCTCTGAGGAAACAGTATTGAATGCTATCAAATCTGAAATTGTTAATGGGTCAATTCTAAAGCGTCGAATCGTGAACGTTGAGCCTCTTCTGGTGACTTCACTTCCATAACTCAGTTGTATACGACTTCCATCAGGAAGCGATGCGTCTAACATTGGAGATGCTATGGAGATGTTTTTTCTTGATAAGTATGCTAACCGAATTATGAAAGAGTTTAGCTCAGCTTCATCCTTAAATATTATGTTTGTCGGCAGCGACTCGTATATCCTATGCCAAACATAAATCGGTATGTTTACACCGTCTGCCGATATATCCTCGATTAGATGATCCTTCATTAAAGGATCTATTTTTCCATAGCCTATGAAATCGCGTATTATGTAGTATATAAGTTTGTCTACAGCTTCTGCTGAAACTTTTATGCGGTATTTTTTGATTAATTCCTTTGCTTTTTCTTTCAGATAGCTTTCTGCCTTCTCCTTGGTTTCTATTTCTTTTAGGTTTACGTCCACCTCTTCCATTAAAAACGTCTTTATTTCCTTTAGTCGTTCTTCCTCATTTTTTTGCAGCGTTGGTTCTACAATTTCGTACATTATTTTTTGTGTTTCAGGGTCTTTGACTATTGCTGCATAAACATAAGGTTCTTGGATGGGGTAGACTTCTCTGAAAACAGCTGGTTTTTTACCTTCCCCTTTTATCAGTATGCCTACTTCTGGTTTTTCTATCGTTTCGGAAGTTTTAGGCATTTATTCTTCACCGTGATGTTGTTGTTCTCTTTCACGCATGGTGTGAGGTTGGATACCCGTCGATATACTGTGTCGTGAGTCTTAATAAGTTATATGTATGCTTAATCTTTAGCATGCTTAACCTTAACCTTCTCCTTAATGAAGCACATTTCACTTGGTTTAGTTAATGTAGCCCGTTTTAAGCGAAAATGTTTAGTTTTCTTACAAATATGCGCAACTTTCCCTTTTTAGTAATTGACTCCTCTTCTTTCAGCAAAATCATACCATTTCCAAATTTGTTTAATGGCTTTATCAGAGTAGCCTCTGCACTTCAGCAAAGTTCTGAAAGTAGATGGTGGATTCATTTTAGATTCGTCACCAATCCTATTAGAGACACTCATAAACATAGAATTAAAAACTGTGAATCCCAAGTTTAGTGTTAAATAGGAATATATACGCTATTCTGTGCGCGCTTTAGTTCTATTGCGTAACAGAGTGATACCAACTGATTAAATATTCTGGCAACTTCAGCCCTCTTTCACCCAATCTTTCAGCCAATTTAACCGGTAAAGGACTTAAAACATATGCTGCTCTCATATAAAACCTCCTAGGTTGAC
>JASEET010000035.1 GCA_030019335.1 Candidatus Bathyarchaeia archaeon
AACGACCGCCAGACGGTTTAAACCTGCCAAGGCTTATGTGGACAATCTGCAAGCGTTGGAACGACGAATTCTTAGAGAGGTAGAGGATGGTTAAGGGAATTATCGAGAGCAGAACCGAGTGACTATAAAAGAGGGTAAGACAAGCGGACATCGCAGAAACGCCCGTAAACATTTTATCGCGCGGTATATGCTATTGAAATAAAGCAACATGGGGGACATTAAGTGCATTGCAATGATTTATATTTATAGCAGCGGATCTTTTTGGAAACTTGAATTACAATAAATTCTACAATGATGTGCTTAGAAAAATCGAAAAGATAGGTTGTCGGAACCTCCATACGGTTTCAAATGATTAGATTAATGACACCGTAACAGGTTTTCTAAACCAATGGGCATGCAGAATCCCAAGATCAAATGTTGTAGCCACGCAAATAAAAAGCTGTCTTAAACAAACCATTCCATTGATGGATGCACTGGAGCACGAAAGATTAGAGGATATCGAATTCAATGCTACAAAGATGGTAAATGGTAATAAAATATTAAAGCACGTGGAAATTATTGAAAGTTTTTTCGCAAAGTTTTCTTCATTAGGAAACAGATTCAGTTGCGTGGCAGCATCAAAAATGCTTCATCTAATATGCCCTAGTTTGTTGGTTATGTGGGACAATGCAATATGCACGTGTTATGGGTTAAAATCCGATGCAACTTCATATGCTTATGGATTTGTCCCTTTAATGAAATATGAGGTAAACGAAGCTATAACAACTTACATGGAAAGCCACAAATGTGAACGAGATGTCGCTATAAAGGAAATAACACAAAAGTATGGGCGAACCCTTGCAAAAATGGTTGACGAATATAATTGGGTAAAAATTAGGATGCGCTGCGTTAATTGTCGTCACGTCCGTTTTATATCCATCGAATCCAAATACTATTGCGATTTAAAGAAGACTTTTATTAGTCCCAAAAATATCTGCAAGAAGTGGAACGAAAACATTAATCGTCGTTACGCCTTGATATAAACTTTTCAACGATGGGTTCTGGTAACTCTTCGGGACTTGAAAAAAGATTAATAACTCTAGCGTACAAACCTAAGGTAAAAGAGGTGCTGGAAGGCTATAACCGTGGAAGCCATAATTACAGAAGGCTTGACTAAGTATTACGGCAGGATTCTGGCTTTAAATGATTTAAACTTGAAAATAGAGAAGGGACGCTGTGTTGGTTTTTTGTGTCCTAATGGCGCTGGAAAATCTACTACTATTAAAATATTGTGCAACCTAATTCGTCCCACACGCGGAAGAGCCTACATCAACGGATACAACACAATTGAGGAGCCGATTAGCGCCTTAAAAGACGTAGGCACTATAGTAGAGACGCCAGAATTCTATTCGTATTTGACCCCGGTGGAAATTTTAAGTTACTTGGGCCGGCTTCGCGGCATGACAGACCTAGACCTGAAAGAGAGAATTCGGCAGGTGCTTGAAATCGTTAAACTTTCTGAGTGGATGAACACGAAAGTTAGCAAGTTTTCCCGTGGAATGAAGCAGAGGCTAGGGTCGCTCAAGCTATACTGCACAGTCCACCAATCCTAATCTTGGACGAACCAGCTCTCAGACTTGACCCCCGCGGAATGTATGAGATGAGAGAAACAATCAAAGGTATAGTTAAGGAAGGCAAGACTGTTTTCTTGGCGTCGCACATGCTTCACGAAGTATAAGAAACATGTGACAGCGTGGCCCTAATTGATAGGGGAAAACTTCTCGCATACGATAGCATTGAAAACCTTGAAAACGTCTTCAAAGCCAAGAAAATCTATGTAGAACTTCTACGTCCATTAGAACCCAAGCAAATTGGCAAAATAGAAAAATTAAAGAACGTGCGGGCAATTTCGACTGAAGAAAAAAGGTTGACAATAAGCTTCGAAGGAGGCGAGGCTGAGCAAGCAGAGTTGTTGGCGAAGCTTGTCAAGGATGTTGGTGTTCAAGTGGTTTCCTTTAAGCTTTCTTTGGAAGCCTTAGAAGAGGTTTATCTTCAACTTGTTAAGGAGGGAAGCTGAAAATGGCAGAAATGGATAGCAAGAGATTTAGCAGTTTCGAGCAGATAAAGATAGTCGTCAGATATGAGCTTTTAGGGCATTTAAGAAGAAAGCGTCTTTACGCGGTGCTTTTCATTACTGCACTTATTGGAATGCTACCACTAATCGTGCTCAAAGGTTTGAACGTTGGTTTTCCAGAGGTGAAACAATGGACTTCCACCTACTATGGTTACGTAAGCCTGATTGTCATAGTTTCCGGCGCCTTTTTTGCCGGAGATGCCATCGCCTCAGAGTTTGAACAAAAGACAGGCTACATGCTTTTCCCTAACCCTGTTAAGCGCACTTCTTTGGTGATTGGAAAATTTATTGCCGTGTTGGCTGTGGGATTCTATTACGCAATTGGAGTAATATCCATGTGGGCTACTTATGGTACAATTCCAGCCGCAACAGCTACATCCTTCGCTTATGCAGTTTTGTTTTCCTGCTGTGTCTTGGGGCTAACTTTCCTTTTCAGCGCTGTGTTAAAGGGTAGTATGGGAGCAACACTGTTGGCTTTCTTCACGCTTTTCCTCATATTGCCAATCATTGGTTTTGTTCTAACATTTACCGGAAATGAACCATGGTATCTACCAACACACGCATCTGGCATAATTACGTATATTTTTGACCCGCCGGCTGAAAGAGTTCAAATCATTGACACCGGAGGTCCAATTAAAATCTATATCTTTTATCCGGACTTTCTCATCAGTGTCATCGTCATGACTGCATACTTCATCGTGACACTTTTACTAAGTATGATAATTACCAACAAAAAGGAAATGGCGTAACGCAAGTTATTCTGACATTTTCTGCAATGTCTCTTTGAGCTTTGTAAAAAGTTTCTGGCTGATAATTCCCTTTTCCAAGGCTTTTTCAAGTTTTTCCATGTCTAGTGTTTTGCTTGTGCCATCTGACTGAATGCAAACATCAACTTCCAAATCCACATAGCGGATTGCTGGATAAACTTCAACTGGCGTGTTTAGGTTGATGTATGTTCCGTTTTGCGTGCGCATAATAGTTGCTAGATATTGAACAAAATGATTTAATCTGCCTTGGTTCTTAGATGCAGGATTATTCCCTCAAAAAGGAAAAGGACCATGGCTACTACTGTTATGAAGGTAAGGAATATGAATTCTGTTTGCAATGGCTCTTGGACATAGAAACGGATTGCAATAATAGTGATTTCAACACTTAAGATGCCAATAAAGAAAAAAGAGTAGAATATTAACCTTGGGACCAAGCTCCGGCCGATCCAAAAATGCCCCCTGATGCCCGCCTTTTCTTTCACAACGTATCGGCCATATGTGTTTTTTTCCAGCAAGCCTAGATTTTCGAGTTTCTGAAGGTGTCGGTATGCCACACTGGGGCTACTGAGATTTACCCCTCTCATCACGTCTCGTGGGCCTACGGGATTACCTCCTTTAACCACGTAGACGTACACCTTAAGTGTGGTGCCTTCAAGTTCTTCGTCGGTGGTGGTGGGCATTTTTTAGCGCCTCGTTTCTATGAATACGTCTATGCCATCTTGGCTTAATCGTAGTATTTGGTTCTTGTTAAGGAGGGTGTTGTAGAGGTATTCGTTTCCGATTTTTTGCAGTTGGATGTGTTTGAGGCTGTATCCGTTTGCCCAGCCGCCATCGTAGATTTTTCCTTCTGCTCGTCCAAAGAGGTATATGGTTCCTGTTCGTAGGGCGTCGTGGGCAGCAATGTTTGAGTTTTCTATTGTTCCTGATAGTGCGATTAGTCTTGAGGTGTTTGGTTGCCAGTATTGTGACCAGCCGGGGTAGTATCGGCTTAGGTCTCTGAAAGCTGATGCGATGGTGTTTGTTTGGGCGATTGATAGTTCTCCTTTAGGATATTGGGTTACTTGGATTTGGGGTGCTGCTGAGGCTGTGAATTCACCCAGCATGAGTAGTTTGTCTGTGGGATTTGTGACGTTTAGGACGAAGAGGTAGCTGATGATGTGGAGGTCGTTCTCCCAAAGGCTGCTGTAGTTTCTCCACAAACCTGTTATGTTGCTGGTAAAGTTTTGGACGCCAAAATAGGCGTATACGACATCGACTTCGATTTGCACTTTTGTTAGCGCAAGGTTTGGGATGAGAATGGGCGAAGCAGCAACCAGCCCGAGGCTTAAGGCTATGATGCTGCCTAAGATTAGCTTGATGGTTGGTATCATTCTTTTGTCTCCTTAATATTTTATTGTGGGAAGGCCTTTCTTATAGCTCTGCTTGAAGAACACAACTATTCTTCTGGAGGAACAAGAGAAATTGTGTGACGCCAATCTAGACTTATTGCGCGAAAATCGTGCAAATTTGGTGCGGGGGTTAGAAAGTATGGCAACCGATTTCTCTGTGGTGCTTGTTGAGTTTGTGGTTGGCTGAAGGTTCCTGTTTAAACCTAGTCCTCTGAGACCCCGGGTTAGAGTGGACCGTAAGATGAGCGGCTACTGTAATGGTCTAAAGAGACTCGA
>JASEET010000036.1 GCA_030019335.1 Candidatus Bathyarchaeia archaeon
GTTGTATTTGTTGAGATAAGCCATTCCTACAGGTGTATCTTCTAAATAGGCCAGCAAAACGACATGGTCATCTTTCCGAGGAGGTATGAAAAAACCCCAGCTCCTTTTGTGTATTTGACTAAAGATTTCTATGTCCTCATCGGCCCAATCGCGTAGTTTTGCAATCCTAACTTTGGTATTTGGTTCTAGGACATTTGAATCGACATCCCAGAAGTAAAGGATTGACTTAGCGTTTATATCATGAGACGAACTCAGTATGGAGTCCTCTGGAACCATGATAAGCTTAGCCTTATTTGCATGTTTGGTTTTCGTTATTGTTTCAAAGGCTTTATTCGAACTCTTCGCTATACACATTATGGCTTTTTTTATTTTCTTTCTTACAATCCATTCCACGTCATGGTGGCCATAGCATTGAGCACGAGGACTTATTACAAGATGGTCATCAGAGCCATGGGAAGATTTGTTAAGGTCTTCCCAACTCCGGAGAGTGTAGCTGAAGACAAAGGAATGGTTGAGAAAATCATTCATAGTATCGGAATGTTGAAGCTAAAAGCAGCAACTACTAGGGCACTGGCCAAGTTGGTGACCAAACATGGAAGTATGGACAAGTTCTTGAAAGCGGACCCTGACATGGTCAGAGAACAACTCCTATCCATAAAGGGAATAGGCGAGAAAACCGCTGATGTTATCTTGATGACTTTATTCAAGAGACAAGTTTTTCCAGTTGACAGTCATATAGCTAGAATCTTAGTTAGGTTGGGCATTGTTGAGGAAGACATGAATACATATGAGGTTAGGAGAATCGTTGAGCCACTCAATTCTGTTCCTGTGAAGGTGATTTTGGACAAAGGTGTTTTGAGCGTAACATTTCCCTCGAGAGAGGTAGATGAGGAACATGTTGTCGAATTGGTTAAGACGAAGTTGAACCTAAATCATTCTTCTGTTCTCCAAAAGGGCTGGAGAGCAATAGAGGAGTTGGAGTTAACTGAGAAGTATCAGCTTGCTAAAGGCTTTTTGCCTCCGAAACTATCCATACCTCCTAGGCTTCTCTACACTGGACTGGTCAAAACCGTCCTCTTGCAGATGGTTGGGTTGCCTGCCGCTATGGTTATGACATCAAGGTTTGTTAAGAGCTTTGGTAGAGGCATGTGGATGGAGAACGATGGTGTTGAAGTCTACGACTTCCCTAAGCCAGACGTGATAACTAATTTCGACGAGAAGACGCTCAAACAAAGAGCTACGATAAGCCTTGCGAAAGCCACAGCCATAGCTGTTATAGCGAGACTTGAACTTGATGGCACATTAGGCCGGTGGGAATTCCTACCTACAGAAGAGCTAATAAACAAGCTTATGAAGGTGAAGGGCGTTGGGCATTGGACTGCATCAGTCACAGTCATGGCAGGTTTATCAAGGTGGGAAGCCCAACCGTTGAGCCAGTTGCAAAGACAAATAGAACGCCTTACCACCAAAAAAGTTACGATCCAAGAACTTAATAACTACCGCGATGTGTCGGGCTACATATCAGTGGCAACTCTGTTTGTCAAGGAGCTAAGACTAACAGAATAGTACACATTCACCTCCAGAGATGTAAGTCCCGGCGGCCGCACCATTAGAGGATAATGGTACTTAAGATTATGCCTACATCTCCTGAGGATTTTAAGAAGGGTTTTCTCAGATAAAAATATAAGTCTGATTGAATTTATTGTCTGATGAGGTGAATCGTTTGAAAGTGAGGGTTGGTTCTAGAGGAACGATAGTTATTCCTAAGCAGGTTAGAGACAAGAGCGGCATTGTAGAAGGTGATGTCTTAGAGGTCTTTTTAAAAGAGAAGGCCATCGTTCTAATGAAGGATACGAAGTGGGAGAAGTTCCACGGATGCGCTGAGGGCTTAGTTACCGCTGAAAAAATCGAGAAGGAACTAGATGAGGATGAGAAGGCTTGGGAGAAACGCTTAGAACGGTGATCGTAGACACCTACGCCTTAATGGCAAAGGCGACTGGAGAAATAACGTCTAAGGCAAATAGGTGTTTAGAGAATGTCAGACGCGGAAAACTCAAGGGGGTAATCCATCCGGTAATTACCTACGAATTTCTGTTACAATTCTATAAAGGAAGAACACCAATCTTTAAGACCTCTGGAGAAACTTTGGGCTTCTTAGAAACATATTTTTCGACGGCAGAACTATCAAACAATGTGGCCTTGATGGCGGCGGAAATCCGATTCAAAAGCGATGAGTTGCTCACTAAACTCAAGAGAAGCCTCTCAGTCTGCGATTCGATAACTATAGCCATCGCTAAGAGGGCAAAATCCCCGATAATAACAGGGGATAAAGACCTTCAGGCCGTTGCTAAAAAAGAAAATGTAGATATTATATGGTGACTACTTCTTCTATGGGCTGATAATGCCAGTATCCGCCTTTTCCTCTTTGGAGAAAGCCGGCGACCCGGGTTCGAATCCCGGCGGCCGCATCTCATTGTCGGACAATTAAAATTTTTATGTCTGACATAAAAGTGGTCTGTTGCAGAATTTCCGTGCAAACTGCCGAATAGACTTTTTATAGTTTTCTGCATAGGAACTTTATTTGGAGCCAAATATGTTCTTTTTGTTAATAGATAGAGCTCTGGGGCTTTTGAAATTGTTTGCAAAGTTCGCAAAGGTTCTTTACAATTATGTCTGGTTTCTGTTGGCTTTCATGTAAGTTTTTAAGGGCGTAAAACTGTGATGGAACGAAGATTGTTTTCATGTCTGTGGCTTTTGCGCCTTTTATGTCTTCATGATTGAAAATACATAATTGAAAATAAAGGAAAAAGGGTGGTTCCTATTCATTCCATACCACACTAAGCCGATTGCCGGAGCAGTTTTAGGCTTAGCCCTAACAATAAGTGGGTTATCTCTGATAGTTTTCGGCATAGCTGCCGGCATAAACTACTCCCACAAAAGAAGATGGTACATACAAGAACTCCGAAAAGCAACAGCTATAGAAGAAAAGTCCCTTATGCGTGAAAAACACATCAAAAAGTCCACACAACAAACTAAAATTTAGGCGTTCCCACGGTAAACTTATCTGTAACTCTTTTAGGGATTCCATCTTTTTAGCAGCATCGAGTTTCCAACAACTGTTATGTCGCTAAGTATCATTGTTGCCGCTGCGATTTCAGGTCTAACCAGAATGCCGAGGGATGAATAGAGAATGCCTGCGGCTAGGGGAATCGTTAGCATGTTATAGAAGAAAGCCCAAAACAGGTTTTGTTTTATCTTCTGTAACGTTTTCTTGCTTAGTTTGATGCTGACTGCTACGTCTCGTGGGTCATCTTTAACTAAAACGATGTCTCCGGCTTCCATGGCGATATCAGTTCCGCCGCCAATGGCAATGCCTACATTTGCCTGTGTAATGGCTGGTGCATCATTTATTCCATCACCTACCATGGCAATAAATCTTCCCTCATGTTGCAGCTTCCTTATCTCTTCAACTTTTTTGGCTGGAAGAACTTCAGCCAAAACCTCATTAATGTTTAGTTGCTTTGCTATGGCTTCTGCCGCTTTCCTCGAGTCGCCTGTAAGCATAACAACCTTTAACCCGTTCCTCCGCAACGTCCCAATTGCCTCTTTAGAATGCTCTTTGATGGTGTCAGAAACAGCTAACAATCCAGCTGCTTTACCGTCAATGGCTACAACTAAAACTGTTTTGCCTTCTTTCTCCAACCTTTCAATGTCGCCTTCCAAGTTCTTTATTGACACCTTGTTACTTTTCAGCAATCCACGGTTTCCAACCAAGATTTTCTTACGTTTAAATTCCACAATTACACCAAGTCCAGGTAGGGCTTCAAAAAAGTCTGGTTCGGAGACTTTGATTCCTTCATTTTCAGCTTTCTTAACAATTGTTTCGCCAATTGGATGTTCGAACCTTTTCTCTGCAACAGCAGCAATCTTTAGAATGTGTTTTTTGTTTTCTGCAACAATGTCGATGACTTCTAACTTGCCTTTGGTTAATGTGCCTGTTTTGTCGAAAACAACCGTGTCAAGCTTTCCGATAATCTCCAGAACAGCACTGTTTTTAATTAGAATCCCATTTTCTGCTCCTTTGCTGACCCCTATCATGATTGCTGTGGGTGTTGCTGTGCCCAGTGCACATGGACAGGCTATTACCAAGACAGAAACGAAGCATGTTAGGGCTAACATTCCGTTATTGAAGACAAGATACCACACTACGAATGCTGCAATAGCAATTACAACAACTATTGGAACAAAAAAGTTAACAACCTTGTCTGCAAGTCTCTGGATTGGTGCTTTGCTTAATTGTACTTCACGAGCCAGCTTCACAATTTGTGCTAGAGTTGTCTCGCTTCCAACTTTTAACGCCCTAAACTTTAAAGTGCCAGTTTTGTTGATTGTTGCGCTGAAAACTGCGTCTCCAACATTTTTCTCGACTTCATTTTATTCCACTTTTTCAAACTGATCTTTTGTTGCTCCCCAAATTGGGCAGACCC
>JASEET010000037.1 GCA_030019335.1 Candidatus Bathyarchaeia archaeon
ACAGTTTGAACCTAAAAGCTTTCAATTCCCTTTTAATGGGATTTCTCTTTGAATCCATAGTTGAGGCTAAACCCAAGCCCTCATACACCTTCAACTTTCAATTCCCTTTTAATGGGATTTCTCTTTGAATCTACAAGTACAGTTTTAGCGAGAAGGACCATGAGGACCTGGCCTTTCAATTCCCTTTTAATGGGATTTCTCTTTGAATCGGCGCATTTAATGCTGCACTTTTTGAGGCGTATAAACTTTCAATTCCCTTTTAATGGGATTTCTCTTTGAATCGCCGTGCCGGACTATGATGGCGACAAAGTTTACGAGCCTGCTTTCAATTCCCTTTTAATGGGATTTCTCTTTGAATCTTGCCCTATGGAGAAGAAGAAGAAATGGCTGAAGAGGCAACTTTCAATTCCCTTTTAATGGGATTTCTCTTTGAATCGGTATCGTAATTGGGAACGAACCAGTCCTGCGGCAGCAAGACTTTCAATTCCCTTTTAATGGGATTTCTCTTTGAATCCTTAAACCAGGTTTACACGGCAACCCATCCAGTTCACTTTCAATTCCCTTTTAATGGGATTTCTCTTTGAATCAAAGGAAGGAGTAAATTATGTGGTTGCCCTAGACACTGACTTTCAATTCCCTTTTAATGGGATTTCTCTTTGAATCTCCAACAACACTTTCAACTTGCCCAGAGCATCCGTGTTTCTTTCAATTCCCTTTTAATGGGATTTCTCTTTGAATCGCAAAAACGGTGAGTTTCTCGTTTATTCAACTGCGTCAAGTAACTTTCAATTCCCTTTTAATGGGATTTCTCTTTGAATCTTTCGAAATTGTAACAAACAGCAACAACAGCAACAACATCTTTCAATTCCCTTTTAATGGGATTTCTCTTTGAATCTGTCGGTTATGTGGTTCACAGAGCTATAAAATCGTGGCCTTTCAATTCCCTTTTAATGGGATTTCTCTTTGAATCTTCCGTTTGAGATTTCATGTCTAAGTTCTGGATATTCTCTTTCAATTCCCTTTTAATGGGATTTCTCTTTGAATCTTTCAACAGTTGGTTAACTCAAGTGAAACAGAAACGTCTTTCAATTCCCTTTTAATGGGATTTCTCTTTGAATCTAACTTCTTAACGTAATTATTGGGAATCTTAAAAGCGCCACCTTTCAATTCCCTTTTAATGGGATTTCTCTTTGAATCAGAACCAAAAAATCATCAAAAGGCAGTACGAAAGATTTCTCTTTCAATTCCCTTTTAATGGGATTTCTCTTTGAATCGGTCGATTCCGGAGCGCATGCGTGGACTCGACTTTTATGTCTTTCAATTCCCTTTTAATGGGATTTCTCTTTGAATCAGTGTAAGTCTTTCAGGCGTAGCATTAGCTTCAATCCACTTTCAATTCCCTTTTAATGGGATTTCTCTTTGAATCCCCCAAGGATTAGTGTCCAGAACACAGATTTGCGCCTTTTCTTTCAATTCCCTTTTAATGGGATTTCTCTTTGAATCGAAGCTTAGGCTTGGAGTTGAAACAGACGAAGAAGTGACTTTCAATTCCCTTTTAATGGGATTTCTCTTTGAATCTGACACGGTGGGCAGTAGAAAGTCTGCATTCCACTGAGCACTTTCAATTCCCTTTTAATGGGATTTCTCTTTGAATCCTATAACGACACTCAACCCTTCGGAGTTTTTGAAGACCCTTTCAATTCCCTTTTAATGGGATTTCTCTTTGAATCTCACTCCTTCTTGTCAATGTACAAATCGAAACTTACGGTTTCTTTCAATTCCCTTTTAATGGGATTTCTCTTTGAATCCGCCAAACGGTTCCCGTGGTTAAAACTATGAGCGCCAACACTAACACTTTCAATTCCCTTTTAATGGGATTTCTCTTTGAATCCTGTTATGGATAGGGAGCTTATTGAGTTTTGTAATGCTTTCAATTCCCTTTTAATGGGATTTCTCTTTGAATCTGAGAGAGAGTGTTTTTTACAGTTTACCCCTACCCTAACAACCTTTCAATTCCCTTTTAATGGGATTTCTCTTTGAATCTCTGAGCTTAATAGTTCTCATCGTGGTTTGTCTTATGATGCTTTCAATTCCCTTTTAATGGGATTTCTCTTTGAATCTGGAGATTTTAATGCTGACCACATGGTTTTTACTGCTGGCTTTCAATTCCCTTTTAATGGGATTTCTCTTTGAATCTGAAGTCTTATGTGAGATTCTAGAGAAAGGGTTTGAAGCTTTCAATTCCCTTTTAATGGGATTTCTCTTTGAATCAAATGTATAACGGTTTCTTTTCGGCTTCTTTTCCTAAACTTTCAATTCCCTTTTAATGGGATTTCTCTTTGAATCTCGGTCTGATGCAATTGCTTGTCCATTAAAGGCATATTGGCTTTCAATTCCCTTTTAATGGGATTTCTCTTTGAATCCTTATGTTCATTCTTAACGGTTCACGTCGAGGTATACATTACTTTCAATTCCCTTTTAATGGGATTTCTCTTTGAATCATCATAGTATTGAAAACTGTCTTCGGTCGTTAAAATAGCTTTCAATTCCCTTTTAATGGGATTTCTCTTTGAATCTCAGAATCATCTTCTATTTCATCAAATGAATAAAGAAAACTTTCAATTCCCTTTTAATGGGATTTCTCTTTGAATCAATGCCTGTATGTGGTTAATGCGAAAAATTAGAGAATTCTTTCAATTCCCTTTTAATGGGATTTCTCTTTGAATCACAACCAAAAACCAACAGCCAAAAACTAAATAACCAAACTTTCAATTCCCTTTTAATGGGATTTCTCTTTGAATCCTGAAGGAATCTCTTTCATAACTTGGGAGCAGTCGCCACAGCTTTCAATTCCCTTTTAATGGGATTTCTCTTTGAATCGCCAAAGGGCCACCTGTTCAGCCTTGGTTACGTCAATATCTTTCAATTCCCTTTTAATGGGATTTCTCTTTGAATCGAAATACGAGGCTATTTTTTCCAACAAGCCTTATGGATTCTTTCAATTCCCTTTTAATGGGATTTCTCTTTGAATCGATGTCCTCGATGTGGTTTTCAACTGCAAAACGAAATAACTTTCAATTCCCTTTTAATGGGATTTCTCTTTGAATCATGCCCCCCCACCACACTTCGCCGCCTGGCTTGAAAACTTTCAATTCCCTTTTAATGGGATTTCTCTTTGAATCATCCTTATGGATTATACACGATAAAAGCGGAGTTGTTTAGCTTTCAATTCCCTTTTAATGGGATTTCTCTTTGAATCTCACGATAATACCATCTGTGATTAGAAAGAAACCCGAAGAGCTTTCAATTCCCTTTTAATGGGATTTCTCTTTGAATCAAAAGTTTGGTGAAGAATTCGAGAAGTAAGGTGGAAGACTTTCAATTCCCTTTTAATGGGATTTCTCTTTGAATCATAGACAATCTTAGAAGAGCGCCAGGATACGGGCATAGGAACTTTCAATTCCCTTTTAATGGGATTTCTCTTTGAATCAACTCTCCATTTATTTAGTCAACCGATTCGGATTTTCAACTTTCAATTCCCTTTTAATGGGATTTCTCTTTGAATCACTGGGGATGTTTCAAAGTTAAAGGTGAAATACGGTTTAACTTTCAATTCCCTTTTAATGGGATTTCTCTTTGAATCCGAGTTCTGCTTCATCATTGGGGATTGCCAGAATATCACTTTCAATTCCCTTTTAATGGGATTTCTCTTTGAATCAAAGTGCCAAGCCAAGAATAACGAGCAAAGTTACAAGCTTTCAATTCCCTTTTAATGGGATTTCTCTTTGAATCTTCTGCTCCAATACTCAATGCGCATTCCAGAACTAGGGTCCTTTCAATTCCCTTTTAATGGGATTTCTCTTTGAATCCGTGAAAGGAGAGAAACGGGCAAAACTTCAAGAGATTGTCTTTCAATTCCCTTTTAATGGGATTTCTCTTTGAATCACTTTTTATGCATAATAGGTTAAGCGTGGTGAAAAATGCTTTCAATTCCCTTTTAATGGGATTTCTCTTTGAATCCACAAAGTGATACTACGTAACACAGCCAGAATGATACTTCTTTCAATTCCCTTTTAATGGGATTTCTCTTTGAATCTTGAAGGTATTTCAATAGTGTTCACCGTTCCGCATACTCTTTCAATTCCCTTTTAATGGGATTTCTCTTTGAATCCCA
>JASEET010000038.1 GCA_030019335.1 Candidatus Bathyarchaeia archaeon
AACTCTACATACCATGAACTCCTGAATAACCAAAGCACGCTTCTAAACAACTACAGCCAACTAATAGAAAGATACAGCATATTGAACACATCTTATCAGGAATGGTTACTGGATTATTCTGAACTCCAAGCAAATTACACTTCTCTCTTATAGGTAAGTTGTTGTTATGTATTTGACGGCTAAAATTCCAGAACTTACCGAACTCAAGGAAGTCGGCAATATCTGCACCAAAATCTGGAATAAAGCGAATTACTTTTGCCGTCAACAATGGGAACAAACAGGCAAAATTCCAAGCTACTATGAACTGCAAAGAGTGTTCAAGGACGATTTTTGGTGCCGGCAAGTACACAGCCACACAGCACAAGCCGTGCTACACAAACTATCGGAATCATACCGCTCATGGTTCCAACTGCGCAAAGTAGACGCCACCGCAAACCCGCCTTCATTCAGAAAGAAAAGTAGCGTAAGCACCGTGACATTCACAAAATTCGCTATAACAATAAGGGATGCTCAAATGGAGTTGACCCTTAAGAAAGGAATGCATGTTTGCCTGAGTTATCAGCTTCAGCCTAAAGTGAAGATAACTGAGAAAAACGTTGTGCGAGTCGAAGTGAAGAATGGTTTTGCAAATATTGTGTATCGACTAGAAGAGCCGCCGCTACAACAGAGTGGTCAGGTCATGGGCATCGACTTAGGCGTAATCAACACGGCAACAACCGTGAAGGAAAATGGCGAAGCACGAATCTATACTGGCAAAAGTTTGCTTTCCACCCAACGATACTTCAATAAGGAAATTTGTCGTGTTCAAAGCATAGTTATGGCGCAGAGCAAAGGAAAAAAGAAGTGGAGTAGACGATTATCAGAACTGTCGAGAAAACGAACCCGACAAATCAGGCACGTTCTTCACGCACAGACGAAAGCGATAGTTGATGACTGCATAAAATCCAACGTAAATGTTGTAGTTGCGGGAGATTTGCATAATATCCGAAAGTTAAGGTCGGATACTCGGAAGCATGAGAAGCTCATGAAGGCTCGTAGTTGGGGTCGGGTGAATAATCAGAAGAATCATGCTTGGAGTTTTAGCTGGTTCACTGCAACCCTCGCGTATAAGCTAAGGCGTGAAGGCATACTGTCAGTGCAGGTGAACGAGAGAGGCACGTCTAAGACGTGTTGTAGGTGCGGTGAAGTGAGAAAGAGGAACAGAAAAACGAGAGGATTGTATATTTGCAACAACTGCGGTCTAGTTATGAACGCTGACGTGAACGGAGCAGTGAATATCCTCGAAACGTATCTCCGACCTTTGGGAAGGAGTAGTGCCAACGTGAACTTGGCGAAGGTCATCAAATGGGACAAAACTCGTTTGAGCCTCGAAGCCCTACCTTTCAAGGTAGGGTAGTTCACCATTTATCTCCCATACTACACCGGAGTTAAGAGCTGCAAAACAAATAAGCATTAATGAAACGGATAAAAGGAACCACAGAAGGCAGAAACTTGAAACTACTACTAGACACCACTTATCTTCTACTCGCTATAGGCATATCCATCAAAGGTCTCCCAAACGACGTTTTGAGTGAACTACCCTACCCTCAAGGGTAGGGCTTCCTGCGAGTGAACTTCCAACTTTGGGGTTGGAAGACCTGTCTTTCGCAGATTACCAACAAACTGCTGGTAACCTGTCCACAAGGCGTTCTGTGATAAGAAACGCAGCATGGTGGCTACAGCGCTGTTCCTGTCCCTGTCAACCACGTTTCCACAATCACACTCCATAACACGCCGCGAAAGAGGCATATCATGCTCTCTGCCGCACACATAACACCTCTTTGACGTGTTCCGCTCGTCGATTTCTATTACCTTTTTACCTACAAGCTGTGCCTTGTAGGTTAGAAACCAGACGAAACGACTCAGAAACCCGTTATTTTGGGTAGAACGATTCAGTCCAGAACATGACTGTTTAGATTGCGCCATGCCTTTAACGTTCAAGTTACCCACGATTATCGTGTTAGCTCTCGTGTTATCCACGATTTTTCTGGTGAGTTTATGCTGGAAATCCCATGTTTGGTTGCTACATTTCCGTTTACGCTTCTTCAATGCTTTATGAAAATGCTTCCATTTACGACTACCTTTCCTGCAATGGGCTCTTCTCGACTGAAGCGCATCCACTATTGGGTTCCAATATTTGTCAGGTCGCGAATTCTTGAACACGACAAACTTTCCATGAGAGTTGACAGCCGATTGCTTGGTAACGCCTAAATCAAAAGCTTGATACAATCCATTATCCACATATGCCATCGCTGCTTTCTCATAAACCACGGAAACATAATAGTCGTCTCCGTCATGGAATACTGAAACCTGAAACACCCTGCCAAACACGAACTTTTCAGGTACCTCAAACGTTAATGGTGTTTTGCTGCAGTACTGGGCAAGCGTAACTTTGCCTTTTTCTATTTTGAACCCGCTCTGGTTATACGTCATTGTTGTGAAGTCGTCTTTGCCTTTGAACCTTGGCGATTTCGCAGTTTTGTCCCCGTTCCTTTTCAACGCGAAAAACGACCGGTAGTCCGCGTCTAACTGTCTAAGTGTCATCTGTAATACTTTTGAATAAACAATTCCGTATTCAGGATACGCTTTCTTTGTTAAGGTAAGACCGTTCTGTTGTATGCGATAATTTATTTTCTCGTGTTTTTGTAGGCTTCTTTTCGTTCAGCTAACCCAAAGTTGTAGATAAGCCGGCACTTCTCCGACAAAACCCATAATATAGTCTCTTGCTCTTTGGTAGGGTGAATCTTGATTTTCTGAGTTAGCTGCATCACTTTTGGTTAGCCGTCATGGACTATAAAAGGTTATTTCGGCTTTCATCCCCACCGTGAACGATGGGGACTTCCCGCCGATAGAGTTAAAGAAAGGACACAAAATCTTCAAAAATGTATTCGCAAAAAATCAAAATCCAAAACTTCATAAATAAAGCAAAACAAAGAACTGAAAGGAAGCAATTGACACCAAGTTTATCAACACCAAACTCGTATGTCTGGCATTAAAGCCAGAAGATGGAGAGTACGATTAGTGGAGGAAACGCCAGAAGCTAATACCCTCATTGCAAGGTCAAAATTTGGTAGAAGGATACGCTTGGCTAAGGCCACATGGCTCGACAAAATCTTAATAGATCATCCAGAGTTTGGCGCAAGAGAAGAGTACGTAAATGAAGTTAAGAGAGCTGTAGAAAATCCAGATTACATAGTTTCAGGATGGTTTGGCGAATATCTGGCCTTAAGATTTTGTGAAACATCTCCTAAAAGCCCAAAATATCTCTGCGTCGTCTACCGAGAGCTAAACGAGGAAGGTTTTATAATAACAGCATTCTTTATATCCAAGCCATATAAGTTACTTAGAAGAGGAGTACTATGGAAGAAACCAAGGTAATACGCAAAATAACGACAGATTACGACGCCGAAGGCGACGTTTTCTACATAAGCTTCGGAGAACCCCAAGAAGCCGATGACTCAGACATAACCGAGGAAGGAGTAATAATCCGCCTCAAAGAAGGAAAGATCATCGGATTAACCATACTAAACGCTAGTAAGAGAATGCCAGCAAAATAAGCCTGCAACCTCGAAGATAAAATATCCATAACCTTAACACATACACCCACAGCACTCACAACATTACAATAATTTCCTCCAAACTACTGCACCTTTACAACGATCTACTCAACAAATACGCTAAGTTGCAAATAGATTTCGAGATCGG
>JASEET010000039.1 GCA_030019335.1 Candidatus Bathyarchaeia archaeon
GTTCAGGGTGATCTAAAAGATTTGGCTGTCGCTGAAAGGGCGGTTAAAGATGTTGAGGTTGTATTTCATTTGGCTGCAAATCCGGAGGTTCGCGTGGCTGAAATCGATCCTTCAGTTCATCTTCATGAAAATTTATTGACCACATTCAACGTTTTGGAAGCTATGAGGAAAAGTAGTGCTACGAAATTAATTGTATTTTTTTCCTCTTCTACGGTTTATGGTGAGCCTGCTGAGTTTCCGACAGGGGAAGATTATGGTCCACTTTTGCCAATTTCTGTTTATGGTGCTTCTAAACTGGGCTGTGAATCCTTAATTAGCGCTTATTCTCACACTTTTGGTATTAGAGGCCTAATATTTCGTCTAGCCAATATTGTTGGTGGTAGGTCTCGTCATGGGGTGATTGTGGATTTTATTCGTAAGCTTCAGGAGAATCCGAAAGTGCTTGAGATTTTGGGTGACGGAAGTCAGAGCAAGTCATATTTGCACGTTGAGGATTGTGTTGACGCGGTTTTTCTTGCTTTGAAACCTTTTCTTGATGAGAAAGAGGCTTTTGAAGTGTATAATGTTGGTTCTTTGGATCGGGTTGATGTTAAACGTATCGCTGAAATAGTTTGTGAGGAGATGGGGTTGCAGGGTTTGGAGTTTAGGTTTACTGGCGGGGTTGACGGCGGTCGGGGGTGGATGGGAGACGTGAAGACGATGTTGCTTTCTGCAGATAAATTGTTCAATCTTGGTTGGAAGCCGGCGCTTAGTAGTGAAGAGGCTGTTAGGCTTGGCTGTCGTGAACTTTTGCGATCCATGACAGAGAACAATGTGGCTACGAGAATTTAGAAGAAGTTTGGATTGGGCGGGCGAGATAACTCAAGCTTTGAAGCATGTTAATTATCATTTAGGTTTCTTTTGGAGTTCAAGGAACTCTTCTCTTGTTAAGCCTGCTTCAGCTATAATTTCCAGCAGCAAGCCTCTTTTTATTTCCCTATGTTTTGGGACTGGTACAATGTACTCGTCTTTGACGAGGATTATGTGGCTCCCCCTCTGCCTAGCAGCGTGGAAACCTGCTTTGGTCAAGGCTTTGACGACCTTACGCCAAGATAGCAGGGGGAGCTTCGACAACTACCTCGACCTTGACCCTATTCTTGAAGGGTTCTGCTTTAACCTCTAGATAGCCCTCGATGGCATCCTTAATGTTGGCTAGGGCTTCCTCCTTCGTCTCGCCTTGGCTGGCAACGGGGAGTTCTAAACATTTGACCACGAAGCCTCCCTCCTCAGCGGGGTCTAGGACAACGGTAAACGTGCGGGTGACCATTGTAACCTCCTCAGTATAACGGTATTTTAAGGGCTCATATAAGTCTATCCAAATTCCTTGTGTCGAAATGGGTGTATTAGGAATCACTCAGTAGTGAAGAGGCTGTTAGGTCGAGTTGTCGTGAACTTTTGCGGTCTATGAAAGAGAGCAATGTAGTTAGAGGAATTTAGAGGTTCACAATCACAGGTTTAGCTCGTCTACATTTTGTCCATGTGGTTTGTTCCTAGGGAATTGTTGGGAGATTTGGAATGAAGAAGGTTAGCAATTCGGATGTTGGGGTGATTATTGCTGCCTTTAATGAGGAGAAGGGTATTGGTCCTACTTTGCGGGAGCTTAGGGAGGCGTTGGAGGTCCTTTCTATCTTGTGGTTGATGGTAATAGTGTTGATGGGACGGTTGAGATAGCTAAGGAGTTGGGTGCTGAGGTTGTGATGTAGGAGGGTAGGGGTAAGGGGAGAGCGGTTGCACAAGCGGTTGGGCATGTGAATGCTGGTACGCGTTATGTGGTGTTTATTGATGCGGATTATAAGTATCCGGCTGAGTATGTTCCGAAGATGATTGAGGTTTTGGAGGAGAATCCTGATGTGGGTATGGTTACTGGGAATAGGTTTAATGAGAGTTTTGATTTGAAGGCTATGGGTAACGCCTACTATACAGATAATAGGTTTCTTGCTTTCATGCAGTATTTGTTGAATGGAGTGAAGTTGCGAGAACCGTTGACCGGGTTAAGGGTTGTGAGATGGGAAATCTTGAGGGACTGGAAGCCTAAGGCTAAGAGTTTTGATGTAGAGGCGGAACTAAACTATTATGTTGAGAGAAATGGGTATCGAATTAAGGAAATACCTATCCGTTACTGTGAAAGATTGGGAGAAAAGAAGTTAAAGTTGAAGCATGGGTTTACAATTCTAGGAAGGATTCTGTCAGAGAAATTGCAACTGTAGCCACTGTGTTGAAAAAGAATCTTTCAGTCGAAACTTTTTGTAGGTTGGCAAAATTATGAAACCGTTCTTCCTAGTTTTGGCGAGGGATGAAAAGTATGTTGATGAGAAAATTGAGGAGTTGAAAACTCTAGGAGTGCCCTATTTAATTGTATGCGGTAGAAGTCTAAACCATCCTAACGTCTTGTACCGGAAACCAGAAGGAAAATATGATGCTATAAATTTTGGTGCTAGATTCGTACCGGAGTATACCGATGTCGTAGCTCTGAACGATGTGGATACGAAAATCAATAATTTCCAAGCCGCGTTGCAACATTTCAAGCGTAAAGAAGTTGGTTTAGTTTTTGCAAGAGTTTCTGTTAAAGAGGGCCCGCAAAGGCTGTTTTATGTTATTCTCGATCTCATAAGGAGGAAACTTCCGATAACTGCCAGTGGTGAATTGATGTTAATAAGACATGACGTGTTGAGGAAAATTCTTCCTATTAGACCTTGTAAGGCAGAAGATAGTTATATGCTTTTTAAAGTTTTGGAGCTTAAATATAAGTCTGTTTTTTGTGAAGAATGTTATACAGAAACAGAAAGAACTAAAACTGCTGAAAAAGAGGAGATCTACAAAAGGAAAACAGTCACTGGCATATACCAAGCTTTGGCTTATACTCAACCTCCCTATCTTATAAGGCTGTTTTATGTTCTCTTACCGATCGCTTGTCCATTGCTATTGGTTTTGGGGAAGAAGGGTTATTTTTGGATTAAGGGAATTTTGCTTGGCTTAATCGACTATTTGCGTGGCGATCGAACCGGAGTTTGGCAGTCCAACTATATGGAATAAGGGATTGCGTAAAACTTTTAAAATATCGGAGAAATGGAATGTGTTAAATATAAATACCCTTAGTTTGGGTTCTAAGGTTCTCGGATACAAACTTTTCAGAACAATTCACATTCCCAAGATGCTCCCGCTAAGTGTAACTGTAAGCGTAACAAATGTTTGTAACAGCAGGTGTCAAACTTGCTACATTTGGTCGCTCTATAGGGAAAAACCTTGGTTAAAGGACAAGGAGCTTAAGACCGATGAGTTTGAGAAAATCTTTATGAACATAGGAAGAAATGCTGTGTGGATTACTATTAGTGGCGGAGAACCGTATTTGAGACATGATTTAGTTCGCATCTGTGAAGCCGCGTATGAACATTGTCACCCCCAAATTTTAATAATACCCACAAATTGCTTACTGCCCTCCGAAATAAAATACAAAACCAGAAAAATTCTTGAGATATATCGCAATTCTGCAGTTATAGTGAACCTATCACTTGACGGTATAGGCAAAAAACATGATGTAATACGTGGAGTTCCTGGAAATTTTGAAAAAGTCATCTCGACCTATAACGAACTTCGAGAATTAAAAAAGGAACTTCCCAATCTTACGTTAGGAGTCCATAGCGTTGCGTCACGATTTAATATA
>JASEET010000003.1:0-20255 GCA_030019335.1 Candidatus Bathyarchaeia archaeon
CAGTTACCCATGTGGAAACATCCACCGGCGTTGCAAATCCAATTAAAGAAATAGGCGAAATTGTTATGGAAAACAGCGACGCCTTCTACATTGTTGACACTGTCTGTTCGCTAGGCGGAATGGAAGTTCGAGTTGACGACTGGAACATAGACGTTTGTGCTTCTGGCTCACAAAAGTGCATAGGCGCCCCGCCAGGCTTAGCTCTGCTTTCCGTAAGCGATGAAGTTTTGAAGTTCTTGGAGAAGAGGAAAAGCCCTGTGGGCTTCTGGTATGGCGACTTCACAAATTGGTTGCCCGTTATGAGGGGATCCGGCAAAGTATTTTGCCACCCCGTCGGTTAACATGATTTATACCCTTTCTGAAGCGTTGAATTTGCTGCTTAGCGAAGAATTAGAAAAAAAGTTTAGAAGGCATCACATTCACGCTGAAGCCTTTAGGGCTGCGATGGATGCGCTGGATCTGAAACTCGTAGCGGATAGAGAGTGCGTAGCCGACACCGTTACAGCCGCTTACTATCCGGAGAATATCGAAGATAACAGATTCCGAAGTGAAACGAGACGACGCGGAATTGTGGTTGCTTCAACTCTTGGGCCTTTAAAGGGGAAAGGCTTTAGGGTTGGCCATATGGGAAACGTGAGCCAAAACGACATAATGTCTACGATAGGAGCCATAGAAGCGACGTTGAGGAATCTGGGATACCAGTTTAGTTATGGAGCAGGATTAGCAGCAGCTCAAGAGAAAATCCTTTCTTTGTAACGGCAAACACCACATAAAGATCCGATGTTAAAGGATCTTCTGCTGCCTCCTAGACAATACATGTCCACAGAAATAATAAAACTTCAAAAAACGCTTTATAAAAACGTAGAAACGCAATGAATGTTGGTGCTAGCATGTCCTCTCGCGATTTGGAGGAATACCTCAAAAAGATAGGCGTTAGTGCAAGATTTTTTAAGTTTGAGGAGCACACGATGACTGTTGATGCTGCTGTTAGACGTTTAGACGTGAGCCGCGAAAAAATAATCAAAAGCATACTTTTCGTTGACGATGCTGGTCTGCCAGTTTTAGGTATAGTTACTGGAGATAAGAGAGTAAGCGAGAAAAAGCTGGCAATGGCTTGTGGAGCCAAAAGGGTTAGAAGGGTTAATCCCGCTGAAGTGAAAGAGTTTACTGGTTATGATGTTGGCGCTGTACCTCCAGTGGGACATAAAATGCGAATAAGAACTTTTGTTGACGAAAAGGTTATGCGTTTTGACAAGGTGATTGGCGGCGGCGGGGAAATCAACACTCTTCTGGAAATAAGGCCCTCTGAAATAATAAGGCTGACGAAGGGTGAAGTCAAGGATATAAGTGAATAATATGAAAGGCATCACGGATTTCCACTAAAAGAGTGCACGATGAATACACGCTTTGCTTTATACTCTTGGTGAGTTTTGGGGTATGGCTTATTATCTCAGCACTACTCTATTTTACCAACCTTTTCCAGTCTGTACCGTTCATAAATTAAGTCTACTTTGTCTCTCTTAACTATGAATTCGATTGGAAGCTTTCCGCCAGCCTGAACAGTGTAAAAGGTCTTCACTTCGCCCTCTATGTTTTCTGGTATTAAGGGTATTATCATATCTGTGTATTTGTCCTTGATTTCCAATTGGAGAATGCCTTCCTTGCTGACAACTTGTGCTTTCATTGTGCCTTTATAAGTCTCGTAGAGCCCAGTTAACTGGTCAAAGGTTCTCTCCACCTTGATGAACGGAAGTTTTTCTGGGTTTTCGCCAAGCATTAGGGCTAGTCCATACAGACCCATTTGGGATAAGGGGTATCCGCTTCCATTTGCCAGAAGTGCTACGCCTATCCTTTTCTCTGGAATGTATCCCATGTAGGCTGTTGCCACAAGCACGGAGCCGCCGTGACCCACTAATTTGTTGCCGAGGAAGTTGGGAATTATGTGTAGGCCGTAGCCGTAGGCTTCTCCGCCGAATATTTGAAGAGGCAATTTTATCCTAGGTTTTTCCATTTTCTCTATAAGCTCCGAAGACAGCAAAGTGCCGCCGTCGTATTTTCCACGGTTGAGATACATGATTATGTAGCGGGCTAAGTCCAGGACGTTGCTTATAAGTCCACCGTCCGCGGAGACTCCATAGGGGTATGTAGATTTTTTGCATTCTCCATCTCTAGTGATTATGTAGGGCGTGGCCACATCCAAATCTGCTTCTATATCTTCCTTACTGAAGAAACTCCTATTCATCTGCAGAGGCTCAAGAATTTTCTTTTTCACGTACTCTTCATAACGCATGCCTGAAAGCTTCTCAATGATGTATCCTAGGATTACGTAGCCCTCGTTTAGGTAGAACCATCTTTCACCAGGCCTGGTTAAAGCCCATTGGTTTGCTTCCCTCATGAAGGTGAACATGTCCTCACAACTTGCTATGGGCATCCACTTGTCGCCAGCCCCTGTCATATATCGAATGAGAGCTTCAGCATAGGCTAAAGCTGGTATGCCGGAAGAATTGCTCATCAAATGCCATATTTTGACTGGTTCTTCCACTGATTTAAGGTCTAAAGGAACGTATTTGCTGACCGGCTCGTCTAGGCTTAGCTTTCCTTCTTCCACAAGCTGCATGATGGATAGCGCAGTAAACGACTTGGTGACAGAGCCTATTCCATAAAGCGTTTCAGGAGTAGCCCTAAGACCGTACTCCAAATCCCTAAAGCAGAAGCCTCGACTATAAACCACTTCCCCATTTTTAACAATGGCCATGCTTAATCCGGGCAAGTGAGTCTTAGACATCTTTTCAAAAATGAAATCCTCCAATCTGCCGAAATCCAGCATTTCAAATTCCGCCTTTCTAAAAATAGCTATTTTCTTCTTATAAGCCTTGAGATATGCAAACGGGCATAAGGAAGAAAGAAAATGTTAAACCCATAAGAAGTCAAGTTTCGCTAGAAACTATTGGGGCTGAGAGAAATGGTTGGTGACGAATTTCAAGTTGGTAAAGCAAAAGTCTGTCTGGTTCAGGGAGACATAACCGAAATGGATACAGACACTATAGTGAACGCGGCTAATCCAGCCCTCACGGAAGGCGGAGGTGTAAGCGGGACAATTCACCGGAAGGGCGGACCAAAAATACTTGGAGAATGCAAATGCATAAGGGCTACAGAATGGCCCGATGGTCTCCCAACAGGAAAGGCTGTTATAACGTCAGGAGGCAATTTAAAGGCTAGATACGTCATCCACACTGTTGGGCCGGTCTGGCATGGAGGCACACATGGCGAACCAGAACTTTTGGCAGAAGCCTACCACAACTCACTGAAATTAGTAGTGTCTAAAGGATTAAAAACCATAGCGTTCCCGTCAATAAGCACAGGCGCGTACAGATATCCCATTGAAAAGGCAAGCAGAATAGCCCTAACAACGGTGAAAGAGTTTCTAGAGAAAGAAGACAAACTCGACAAAGTAGTATTTGTCTTATTTACGGAACATGACCTAGGAATCTACAAAGAAGCAGCAAAAGAAATCCTGTAATGTTGAGCTGGCGTGTTGGTTGTGACTCCACTGAGAGTGGAGACGTCTCCCGCAAAACCCCCTCTTTTTCTTTTGTGGCCATTACTACGTACAGGGATGTACGTAGTGTAGACTTGTTTTCAGAAAACCTGTTAGGGCATGCTCTCAGTTGCAATCGAGTTTTCAACCGTAGCCTCTTACAAGAATCAACATTCAGTTTCGTTTGAAGGTTGGACGTCTGGTTATCTTGGGGCCCTATATAATGGCGACATACATGGTTCATGCGGAATAGGCGCTTGGAAGGTCGAAGGCTCCTGGGGGCATGGAGAATTTCATAGGCACTGAAAACGGCTGTCAGGATTCCCATGGGGGCTTATGTTTACGCGAAGTCGAAAGCATGATTGAAACTTGCCCCGGGGCAAGCTGCAGAATGGAAGCGGGCATGTTTGCGTGGGTTCGAATCCCATTAGGTGCGGCAGCACCTAGCCTTCTTTCCGTTTTGCGACGTACATGTTAAGATGTACTCCGCCATGGTCCTTGAGAATGCTCTCGCATGATTAAAAAAATATTTTTTTTATTCTGCATTTCTGAAGCAAAAACCTAGGGGGTAGGGTCTGAGCCTATAGCCTAGGCTAATGGTTCTTGCAAAAAAAAGTAGAGGGGTAGGGGTATTTGAAAGCTAGAGTCCGACAAGTTTTCTGCACAGAAACCCCGGGAGGGCTCTGGCCTAGAAATCTTCGTGTTTTTCGATTTCCAGCGGTTCTTCCTCGCCTTCTTCAAGCTCCTGTTCTAAACGTTTCTTCTGCCTTCTCCAAGAGCGCCGTCGCCTGTCTAAAGGCTCGTCGAAAACTCCCAGATCCCGATAGAGAACCGCCTTAGCATATTCACCAGGCGTCATGCGAAAAAGAGCCGCTGCTCTCTCAAGCCTGTCCATGGCTACAGGGGTTATTCTAAACGTGATTTGAATCCTTTTCCCATACTTTTCATATGGGCTCATTTTTTCGGCATCTCCATGTTTCGCAGTCTTTTAACATGACATTTTCACGGTTTATCCGTGGGCTACGGTTTCGCTTGCCTTATGATGTACTCCGCTAAAGAGTGTATCCAAGCTGTTCTCGCTCATTTGCAACGTAGCGAACAACTCATTGTAGTGTTGGCGCCTAACTAGCTTGTTTGTATTTAAGTCTGGAAATGATGTTGGGTTGTGGGTTTTTGTGGCTTTTGGAGGGTTTCTGTGAGTTTAAGTGTTTTGACTCGAAAAACAAAAATTGAACTTGTTTCAAGCGAGCAGGACATTTGCGAGCTCTTGTTTGCGCAGAAGAGGGCGCAGCATGCTTGTAGGCTCTTTCTTGACTATTTGAAGGAGCGTGGCGGGCTTACTCGTAGTGAGTTGAGTAAGTTTGTGTGGGATTTGGAGGCTGGAAAGGTTGAAGAGGGCTTTAGGTATAGGCAAACAAGCTTTCACCGTCAGATTCGCCGCGTGCTCTTAACCTTGGGGCTGATTGCTGTTGAGCAGAGGTTTGAGACAAGGCAGGATTTTGATTTAACCTCGTTTGTTGTTAGGGAGAAGTATGTTCCTGTGAGGCAGCCCATTCCCAAACGACCGCCAGACGGTTTAAACCTGCCAAGGCTTATGTGGGTGATCTGCAAGCGTTGGAACGACGAATTCTTAGATGAGTAGAAGATTGTTAAGAGAATTATGTTTGTGTCGATGGTGATACTATGCCTTTCGTGGGGGGAGCCTTTGAAGAGTGTGTGATGGGTTGCTTGGAGATAAAGAGGGGTAGAAATAAGTCGGATAAGGAAATGTTTCATCCGCCGCCTACTGGCGGGAAAAAGGCCACATTGTCGCCATCCTTCAATTTCGTTTCTAGTCTATCAACGAAATCGATGTCTCGGCCGTTAACGAATATTTTGTAGAGTCCGTGAACCTTGCCTGTTTTTGGGTCGATTATCTGCTCTTTAAACCTTGGGTTGTATTCCTTCGCGATGAAATCTATGAGTTGCTGAACAGTTGTGGCTGAGGTGGAAACTTCCATATTTTTTGAGGGGAGAAGTTCGCCTAACGTAGCAAAGGAGCGAATTGTTAATTTAGGCATTTAGATCACACAGAAAAAAGGGATATTTTAAGCTAACCCTAGCTCCTTTAGCTTCTCTTTCGTGGGCTTTCCGTCTTTCCAGCCTCTGACCTTGTAGTATTCGTCGAGCATCTTTTCCAAATCAGCAACGTGTCCTTTAACTGGGCCTTCGGGCATCGGTTCCTTCAAGAGCCTAGGTGGAAGTGTATCATCTTTTCGGTCGAAGTCTTCCCTGTTTATGAACATGCGTTCAAGCGTGTAGATGCGGTCGCCAGTTTTTAAGAGGTCGTCTGTGGTCCAGTTCCATCCTGTTATTGGGTTTGTGAGATCCTTTAGGTCGTCGGCACTTAAGGCGAAGGTTAAGAATTTGCATACTACAAGTGAGTCGCAGATGGAAAAGATGTCTTGGAAGGTTTTAACCCATTGCGCCTTCCCCTCTGTTTTGAGGGGATCAAGTTTTTCTGGAACGCCCACGATTTCTGGGGCGATCATGTAAGCTCTTAGGTGGCATCCGCCGCGGTTTGAGGTTGCGTATCCTAAACCGTGCCCTTTCACGCCTCTGGGGTCGTAGGCGGGCAATTCTAAACCTTTAACGTGCATGGCTAACTCCGGAGCACCATACTTCTCTGCTAGACGCTTAGCTCCAAGTGCAATTTCGTCGCCGAAACCAGCTCGATAGGCGGTTCTCCAAGCTAATTCCACTATTGCTTGAGGGTTGCCAAACTTTGGTTCGAGTCCTCCGAGCTTTTCTTTGGGTATTAAGCCTTTTTCGTAAAGTTCCATAGCGCAGGCCACTGTGCTTCCGAAGGAAATAGGGTCTATGCCCAATTCATCACAAATGTTGTGTGCCTTAGTTATGGCTTCAAGGTTGTCAATTCCACACATTGCTCCTAAAGACCATGTGGTTTCGTATTCTGGTCCTTCACCGTCTGTTTGGTAAGGCGGATTCTTTACGCGGCTAACTCGTCCACAGGCGATGGGGCAGCCCCAGCAAGCCTTCTTCCTAACCAGAACAGTTTCTTTTATAACTTCTCCGCTCGTCTTGCTGGCCGTTGGAAATACGCCAGTCTGGAAGTTGCGTGTTGGATATATTCCAGACTCGTTGATGATGTTGACTAGAACAGCGGTTCCATAAGTTGGAAGCGACTCATTTGTAATAGCGCTTTTCTCGAGTTTTTCTTGGGCTTTCTTTACAGCTGCTTGTAATTCCTCCGGGTCGGCGACCTGGGGTTTTCCTGTCCCATAAACTGCTACCGTCTTCAAGTTTTTGGAACCCATAACCGCTCCAACACCAGTTCGGCCAGCGGCCCTATGCTTATCATTTATTATTGCAGCGTTTAACACGAGGTTTTCGCCGGCTGGTCCGATGCCGGCAAATTTGACCTTGGGGTTGCTCAGTTCTTCGCGGATGCCATCTTCAGTGTCCCAGATTCCCTTGCCCCAATATTTTTCGGCGCATCTCAGCTCAGCTTCACCGTCGTGAATCCAAAGATAGACCGGGCTTTCGGCTTTTCCCTCAAAAATGATTCCATCAAATCCAGCGAACCTAAGTTCTGGTCCCCAGTCACCGCCACAATTTGAGTCGCCAATACCTCCGGTGAGAGGCGACTTAGTGATTACGTGGAATCTTCCACATGCCGGAAACGCCGTTCCAGTAGCGGGACCTGTCATGAAGATAAGCTTGTTTTCTGGACTTAACGGGTCTATTCCGGGCTTAAGTTCATCGAAAAGTATTTTCACTCCGATTCCACGGCCGCCCACAAACTTTTTTGTTGTCGCCGCGTCCACTTTCTCTTCTTTAATGGTTTCTTTCGAAAGATTCACCCTTAGAAGCTTCAGTTCCATCTTCGCCCCACTCTCCAGACCTTATTATTGTTTAAACATTTAAAATTTGCGTGTTCCTAATAGCCGGGCGCATAAGTGTTCAAAAATTCTTCGCGGCGACATAAACATGCCTATGATTATGTTTCAGACATGTTCTCATGAAAGTAAATTTAAAGGAGCAAAGCAAAAACCACAGGCTTCTCAGCAAACATCTCCAAACCTATCTCAACAGGCATACTCGTCAACTCCCCTCATGGGATTTAGCCAAACACTACATCAATGACAAGAAAGGGTTAGTCCCAACTTAAAATTTTCCTTCACTCTTCTTTATGCTACGTAATAGGATCTCGTCTGACTATAGCTTTTTTATACCCCCTCCCCCCTAGGATTTTCAGAAATCCAACTGGCTTTCTACAAGGGCTGGCGTGTTGGTTGTAACCCGCCTTCTGTTCGATGTGGCATTCGACTAATCGGGCTACCCGCGCTTTGGGTAGATTCCTCATTAGCGTCTGTTTGCCCTTTCCACTTGCAGGACGGCCGTTTCACCGTTTCGCATCCAACATTCTCAACAACTTAGCATGTTTCATTGGCACCTGCTGGATGGACGTTTCGTTTCTGCTCCGGAGCCAAGGCTCTCACCTTACGCCCTTGTGGACGTTGCAATTCTACGCGTGGGCGGAGTTTCCTCAAGCCTCTTGTATGAGGCTCGAAAGCCACACACCAACTTCGCCAGCCCAAATATAAATAATGCAATCGAGCCCAATAAGAATTTTGGAAGCTTTATTTTGTTGCCTACTTATCTATGAGTGTTAGGTGGATAGCTAAGTTATGTATAAGCGTGTTATTTTAGTGACTGGAACACCTTGCGTTGGAAAAACTTCGATTGCTCGCTTGCTTGCTTCTAAACTTGATGCTTTTTATGTGAATTTAACCGAGTTGGCTCTGCATGAAAATCTTGTTTTGGGCAGGGATGAGGAGAGAGGCTCCATAATTGTTGATGAAGATCGTATGCGTCGCAGAATCTGTGAAATCATTGAGAATTGTGATAAAAAAGTTATCATTGTTGATGGTCATTATGCTGTCAGCGGTGTTCCTAAAGAGCTTACAACTTATGTTTTTGTTTTGAGACGTGACCCTGTAGAATTGCGAAAGTTTATGGAGCAGTGTGGTTTTTCTGGGCGTAAGCTTTGGGAGAATCTGGCTTCTGAGATTTTGGATGTTTGCTTGGTTGATGCTTTAAACGTTCATAGAGAAGGAATAGTCTGTGAGTTGGATGTTTCAGGTAAAAGCGTGGAAGAAATTGTCGGCGAGATTTTGGGCATCTTGAATGGTTCTAAGAAGTGTCGTGTCGGCGTTGTGGACTGGCTAGGAAAACTGGAAAGTGAAGGCTTGTTAGGGGAGTTTTTAAGAATTTAATTACGGTTTATCTTAAACTCATGGATATTCGCTGTTTCGTTAACAGTGTTATTTTTCTTCTGTTTGCATAAGATTTTGCATGGTCGCTGAAATTTTCACCAATGATTATGGGATTCGATAAGCCCACATCCTCAGAGGCCTTGTCAAGGTTTATTACAATGTTCACGCCTATGGTTCTCTTCCAGTCTCTAATCCAAACTCCTTGCGCTAAACGTCCTTTCTGAACTATTAAATCGAATTTTCTTGAGATTCCGCTGTAGCCGTCTAATGTTGTCATTTCGCGTTCAATTTTGTATCCTTTCTTTCTGAAGTATAGTGTAGCCAGTTCCATCAAACTTAACCGTGCTTTTGGCTTTGCTTTCTCTCCGGTGCTCATTGGTTCTCCTCTTGCATTAGCCTTATTTATCGGAGTGTGGAAAAGGTTTTCGGATAGTGCAAAACATGACGTCCACTTTAATCGTTGTGTGTAGCAGATGCGGCGGATTTTTACTAGCTATGACTGGACAGAAAACAAGAACATGTCCTTACTGCGGCTTCAAGGTGGACTTAAACAAAGCTAAAAAAGTTGCATCAGCCCAAAACGCCTATGAAGCTTCGGTAACTTTGCGTAAGTTAAAAAAAAGCTTCTTTTCTAAAACGGAAACGTGTTAGCCGCCAAGGGCAATCTTAAGGTAAGCCATTAACCCTATACCCAATAAAATGGTCAGAAATTGAATCAGCGACTCACCTGTGTGAGATTTTTTGTGAAGTTCCGGCATAAGGTCTGTCGTTGCGATATAAATGAAGCCGCCAGCGGCAAAGGGAACAAGCAAGGTCTCTATGCTTTGAAGATACGTTAAAAAGTAAGTTGCCATCGCACCTAAAATTGCAGTTATAGCTGAAATGAAGTTGTAAGTTAAAGCTTTTCTTTTGCTTAAGCCTCCATAAATTAGGACGCCGAAATCTCCTATTTCCTGTGGAATTTCATGGAAAATCATCGCCAACGTCGTAGTAACGCCAAGGTCGAAAGAGAGCATGAAGGTGGCAGCAATTATCATCCCATCGATAAAGTTGTGAACTCCGTCTCCGATTAAGTTAAGATACACAAACATGTGAACTGGGCATTCTTTTTCGTGGCAGTGTCGCCAATAAAGAAACTTTTCCATGGCGAAAAAGGAAACAATGCCGATAATAACGTAATAAAACGTTATTTCCGCGCCCACTTTTGTCTCTGCTTCTGGCAATAAGTGAAGAAATGCTCCTCCTAAAAGAGTTCCTGAAGCAAAACTCACTAAAGCCGTCAAAATGCGTCTTAGCAATTTCTCTTTTAAGCCTATGAAGATTATTCCTACAAAGGATATCAGACTTACTATGGTCACTGAAGCCAAAGTCGCAGTTAACTCATTCATACTTTTTCTGTTCAATTATTTCTTCTTATTAGAATATCGGTTACATCAGCTTACTTGTCTAAGCATTTGACATGGTTTACATATCTCTGCGGTTGTTGGTTCCCCACATTTATTGCATTCTTTCAATCCTTCTTTTCTAACAGCTTTTTCCAGTGCTGGCTGGATTTTCTCTATTGACCTAAAAATTGTGAATTTTATTCCAGCATGTTTCTGTTCCATTCTGTTCAGAAAAATGCGTATATCGTTTCTCATGGCTTCTGAAGCGTATGGGCATGGCATGCTTTGAAATCTTATTTTTCTTATGTAAGCGTAAAGGGCTGTTTCTTTTTCTGGAACTTCGCAGAAGGGCTTTATTCTCTGCACAAGCTTTGAGTGTACTTCATCTGTGATGGGTTTCTCTCTTGCTATTCGTAATGCGTCACCGTGAAGAATGTTCAAAAGAATTGTCTGTGCTTCGTCATCTAGTGTGTGGGCGGTTGCAAACTTGTCTGCTTTGACGTCTCTTGCGGCAATGTTTATTGCTTTTCTTCGTAGAACACCGCAGTATGCGCATGGTGTTAGTCCATCACCGCCTTTTCGTTTCAGACGCTTAACGATTTGGTCTAATGTGTAGCCGTAAAGCTGCTTAAAAGAGACAATGTGATGTTTTATGCCGAGTTTTTCGCAGTTTTCCGCCGCCATTTTTATGGCTTTGTCGCGGTATCCCCTGATTCCCTCATCAACGGAAACTGCAACAAGTGATGCTTTTGGATATTTTTGTTCTATTTTGGCTAGAATATGCAGTAGGCTTAAGCTGTCTTTTCCGCCTGAAACTGCCACAGCAATCCTATCGTTATACTCTAGCATTTTATATTTGGCAATGGTAGCCCTAACTTTGTGTTCAATGGATTTGATAAAGCATCGTCTGCAAAGGCTTTCTCCAGAGTACGGTCTAAAAAAGAATGCTTCTCTTTGTTTGCAAATGGTGCAGATGACAGTGCTCATTAAGGTTCACATAGTCTTGATTTGTTTATGGAAATTACTAAAATAACACACGGATACAATAGTCTTTTGAGAGAGGTAAGGCTATGGCGAAGAGACATTTGAGGCGCTTGGAATACAGAGAAATAACTTATAGTGTTAGGCGTTGGGCTTTACTTGAACGCTTTAGGCAGAAAACCGTGCAGATAATGGAGGCTTTGGAAAAATTCCATTTAGGAACCGTAGTGCATGGCAGTATTGCAAGGGGAGATGTTACCAAAAAGAGTGACATAGACGTTTTTATACCATATCAACAGTCGTCTTTTATCGTTGAAACCGCTCTTGAACAGGCGTGCATACCTGTAAATAGGCGTTTTGTTGTGCAAGCCACACCAACCTATGCTATGAAAGCATACATCGAAACAAGTGAAAACACAAGTGTTTCATTTCCGTTGATGAAAATGCGTGAGGTTGAAAGAGAATTCTACAGATTTGGCGGGGAGGTCTCACTTAAACAGTTGAGGGATGGCTTGCGAGTTCCCGGGGTAGACAAACGTTTGATGCTGATTGAGCCCACCAAGGGAGGGCACAGAGAAAGCACAGCTGTCGGATGTGAAGAGCAAGTTGCCAAATTGCTTGGGATATCTGTTGAAGCTGTTTTGGATCGTGTTCACGCTCTTTTAAGAAGGGATGATGTTGGTAGAACAGGAGTTTTCATAGAGAAAGAACTGTCTGCGGACGAAACTTTTGAGATGGCTTTGAAAAGGCTTGCAGATCAGAACCCAGCAGTTCGTAGGCGATTAACAAGTTTGTCTTAAAATGTTCTTTTATGGATAAAAAATGATTTCGTTTTCTTCCAGTATTTTTTGAAGTTTGTTTACGGCGTCATAGACTTGTTGCTCTTTTTTTGCGCCTACGCACACGAGTTTTCCAGCTGAGAATATGAGAAAAACCACTTTTGGGTCTTCCATTCTGTAGACTGCTCCTGGAAACTGTTCAGGTTCGTACATAATTCTTTTAAGTTTGTAAACAACACTTTCCAAGTCTATTTCTCCATTTAATTCTGCAGACGCAACGATGTTCTGAATCTGAATCACCGGCTTGTTTTTAACGGGTATTCCATGTTTTCTCAGTTCCTTCGCCACTTTGTTTACTGCTTGCCTTGCTGCTTTCTCTGATTTCGCCCCTGTGCAAACCATTTTTCCAGTTTCAAATATTAAGGTGGCTGTTTTCGGCTTTTTTAATCGAAAGACTAGTCCTGGAAAAACTTTTGGACGGTATTCTGTGTGTGGAAACTTTTCAACTATCAGTTTCAAGTCTATGGTTTGGTTGAGGGATGCTGATGCAACTATGTTTTGGATGCGTATTGAAGGTTTTCTCTCCGCCATTTTTCATCCCGAATCATGTGAGAATATGGTTTTATTTTGTAATTCGACACGATAACTGTTTCTATGCTTTGCATACTAATTAAGCTATTATCCATAGAGATTTTGGTGAAATGAGAAGCGGAGAAGTGCGGCTATGCCGCCTAAAGCAATGAGTTTTGTTCCGGCTTCGTGCTCTGTGCTTACAACCATTATTTTTCCGCCTTTCTGCTCCACAGTTTTCATTAAATCTTCGAGAAGCAGCCGTTTCTCGTCAGAAGTTTCGCGCAACATGGTATCCGCCAAAACAAGTTTTTCAACAGCACCTAGATCTGCTGCCTTTTTAACATCTTCAAGCCCGTAAGTAATGTTTGATTCGCCTTTCCCCAGTCTTTTTAAAACTTCTTTCATTGTTTCCGTTTCTTCAACGATTCGCTGATACTTCATGGTTTTCAAGAGTACGCTCGAGCGTAGAGCCTCGTATATTCCGGCAACCCCGCCGTTGTTGACGCTCTTTACGTCCACAACCGATTTGGCAACATCTGCTGCCTCATTTTCTAAGAATTTTGCAAAGTCATTTTTTACAAAGCCTACGCCGATGATTGCTATGGGGCTGCGTGTTGCTGTCCAGATTTGGCGCAGAGTGTTTAGGGCTTTTTTGAAGTATTCGTTTTTGGCTGCATTTCTCTTTTCAGCTTCAAGTTTTCCTGGAAGCTTTGTTCTCTCTTCTACTTTTACTTCGACGCCGTACTGGGTTGTTGTGGCTATTGCGTAGCCTTCGTCGTCTATGGCAGTTATTATTATGGGTTTTTCTGATGTTTTGCTTGCTCTTTTCAGTCTTTCAATGTGATGTTTAGCCCATTCTTTCTTGACAATGGTTACTGGCGTGTTTAGGGCAATGTTAAGCGTGTGATGTGCACCAATTGGAACGGTTTCCGGAGCTTTACAAATGGTTCCATGAACTCTAAGCCTGCCTAAAAGCTTGTCCCAAGCAATCTTTTCCACTTTAACACCTAAGAAGACTGGAACCCGCTGGCCACGTCTGGGTCTTGCATATTTTTCGTCTGGTTTTATTTCACGTGTTGTGTGTGAGTAAACTTCATCATCCTTGTAAACAATATTATATAAGTGCCATAAATCATCAAACGTTTCTGGAATAGCCTTCACAAAACCTTTCTTCAAATTCATTTCTATAATTTTCAAAACCTTGACCCCTTTTTCGCTAATACTTAACCGTTCAATATTATATTTCACCCTATTAAAAAGTGTTAAAAGTGGGCTTTCTTCAATATTCATTGTTGAAGGCGACAAACCATGAAGGTTACGTTTTGGCTTTCAGACGTGAATTACGAAGTTAAGAATAATACGCCTGAAATTTGGCTTTGGGGTATTGATGATTCTGGAAATAGAGTGCTGGTTATTGACAGGAATTTTCTTGCGTATTTTTATGCTGTGATTGAGGAGAATGTGGACCCGGCGAAAGTTGTTGAAGAAATTGAAGCTGGAAAGGGTGAGTATCCGTTTATAACGAAGGTTGAGGTTGTTGAACGCAAATTTTTTGGAAAACCTGTGAAAGCCTTGAAGGTTTACTGCGGAGATCCTGATGTAATATTAAAATGTGGTAGGGTTCTTCGGAAACTCGAAGGTGTAAAGGATTGTCTCGAAGAGGATATTCGGTGTTCTATGCGTTACTTAATTGATAACGATGTTGTTCCGTGTGGATGGCACGAGATAGAAGTGAGTGAAGAAGCAAACACTTTAGGTGTTCAAGTTGATAAGGTTTACATGGCTAAATCTTTTCCAAAGCTTCGTGAAAAGGCTGAAGTTCCACAATTGAGGATTTTAGGCTTCTCAACAATATGCTATAGCAGAGAGGGTTCTCCAAAACCTGACAGAAACCCCGTTGTCATGATTTCGGTTGCAACAAACAAGGGTGAACAGAAACAGTTTTTAGCAGAAGACCAAAGCGACAGGTCGGTCCTAGAAGCTTTCATGAGTTATGTTAAAAGTTTTGACCCAGACCTTATTGTTGGTTATGGTGTGAACAGACAAGACTGGCCTTACCTTAAGGAGCGATGTAGAAAACTTGGATTGAAGTTGTCTGTTGATAGGGCGGGAACGGAGCCTCATAGAAGTGTTTATGGGCATGTTTCATTAACTGGACGGGCTAATATGGATCTGTTCGATTTTGCGGATGAGTTTCCAGAAGTTAAGGTTAGGACTTTGGAGAATCTGGCAGACTATTTGGGCGTTATGAAGATTGCAGAGCGCACTTTGATTGAAGACGTTGACTTTGCTGATTACTGGGACAATAAGGAGAAACGCGAGGCTCTGAAGAGGTTTTCTGTGGATAACACTCGCTGTATCATGGGGATAACTGACGCTATTCTAGACTTTGCTATGCAGCTCTCAAGTCTTGTGAGTCTGCCGCTTGATCATGTTGGAACAGCAGCCGTGGGCTTCAGAGTTGAATGGTTTCTTATAAAGCACGCTCATAAAATCGGTGAGCTTGTGCCTAAACGGGTTGAGAAGCCCTATAGGCCGTATGTAGGTGGCATCGTGCTTAAGCCGGAGCCTGGGCTACATGAAAACATTGCTGTTTTAGACTTTAAGGCTATGTATCCAAACATAATGATAGCTTACAACTTGTCTCCGGATACTTATGTGTCGCCGAAAGAACCTATCCCGCCATGTGGGGTTTATGCGGCTCCAGAGGTTAAGCATAGGTTCCGAAAGGAGCCAGCGGGAATCTATAGGAAAGTTTTATCATATCTTATTAAGGTGCGGGGTGAGATACATTCTAAACTGAAGAAGGCTGTTCCTGAAAGTGTTGAATATCGTGTTTTGGATGCGCGTCAGAAGGCTGTGAAGGTGATTACTAATGCTTCTTATGGTTATGCTGGATGGATAGGTGCAAGGTGGTTTGTAAAGCCAGTGGCTGAAGCGGCAACAGCTTGGGGGAGACATACGATACTTATGGCAACGAAGATGGCTGAAGAAGCCGGGTTAAAAGTTGTTTATGGGGATACTGACAGCCTATTCATAGAACATGATTCGGAAAAAATTGAAGAAGTATCGAAGGAAATTGGAGAAAAATTGGGGTTAGAGATTAAACCAGACAAGGTTTACGTGAGAATATTCTTTACGGAAGCCAAAAAACGTTATGCTGGGCTTCTGCCTGATGGTCGACTGGATATTGTGGGTTTGGAGGTTGTGCGTGGAGATTGGGCGGCTATAGCTAAAAAGGTGCAGGAGAGAATTCTGGAAATTGTTTTGAAGGAGCAGTGTCCTGAGAAGGCTGTTGAGTTTGTGCGGCAGTTTATTTATGAGCTTTGGCAGAGGCGTGTTCCGTATCGTGATCTTATTATTTGGAAGACTTTGACTAAGCCTGTTGAAGAGTATGCTGTGAGGGCTTCTCATGTTGAGGCTGCGAAGATGTTGAAGGAGAAGGGTTGGGAGCTTACGGTAGGTGATAAAGTGGGTTATGTGGTGGTTGTTGGGTCGGGGCGCTTATATGAGAGGGTTAAGCCCCACGTGTTTGCTTCGTATGATGATGTGGATATTGAATATTATGTGTCTAAGCAGGTTGTGCCTGCTGCGGTTAGAATTCTTGGAAGTTTTGGTATATCTGAGGAGCAGTTGTTAAAATCTGGGGTGAAGGAGAGGGAAACTAGGAGACTTACAGATTTTTTTGGAAGCTGACGTTTTCTATTGCATTTGATTGTGGTTTTTGATGGTTGTTATGTGTTTTCTTTTATGTCTGAGAATTTTATTAGCTGAACGTTTAATGGTGGTTTGACTGCATCTGATATGCGTGAAGCAATAATGTTCTTTATGTTTTTCTTGCTTGCTACATCGACGATTCTTTGTGTTATGATTCCGTCGAAGATAACTGTGTCCACACCCTCTATTTGTTGAAGTTTCTCTGCTAGTTGGCTTACTGGCAGTCGTTCTATTTGCTCCATTTTATCGGTTAAGAGAACAGCCTCTAAAGTGCCTTCTACATCCTTTATTATTTGAGTAAATTCTTTAGGGGCCTCTATCTTTGGCTTTTCCCTTTTTGGTTTATATAGTTCTTTAATTGGATTTTTGTTTTTTAGTGCTTCGAATATTTCTCTGCAGTTTAATTCCTCAACTTCTTTCCCTCTGGGTGCTCTAGTAACGTATTTTATGTTTGCCACTTGCAGAAGTTCTTTTAGAATTAGGTCTCCACCTCTGTCTCCGTCTAGGAAGGCTGTTGCTTCTTTTTCTTTGGAAAGTTTTTTTATTATTTCTGGGATTTTTGCGCCTTCTACAGCTATGACGTTGTATATTCCGCATCGCATCATGTTGATTACGTCAGCTCTTCCTTCAACAATGATTATCTCTTCTGCACTGTCCACTTCTGGTCCGGCTGACAGTTTTTCAGGTCCATATTTTTCCACTTTTACGATTTTCAGTGTTTCTGCGACTTCTTTGAATATCTCGTCTACTGAGGGCATGGATTCAATTGTCCATTCGTGTAGGATTTTCTTGGCTCTGTCAATTATTACTTTTCTGCGTTCTCCTCTGACATCTTCGATTTTTTCGAGGGTTACTTTTGCGGCGCATGGTCCTGTTCTGTTTATGCTTTCTATGCTTGCGGCTATTAAGGCTGTGGAAACTCTGTCTAGGCTTGTTGGAATTGTTATTGTGCCTGTGGTTTTGTCTTGTTTGGATTGCAATTCGATTTCTATTCTGCCTATTCTTCCTGATTTCTGTAGTTCTCTTAGGTCGAGTTCTGGTCCGAATAGGCCTTCTGTTTGTCCGAAAACGGCTCCTATAACATCTGATTTTTCAACTACGCCTTCTATTTCGAATTTTGCGCGTATAACATACTTTACGGTAAATGCTTGTGATGATCCCGTAAGCGTGCACCTCCGATGATTAGGTTAAGTTAGTTTAATCGCGTGATGAGAGAATTGTGCTCTCAAGTCACGAGATTTTTTATTAACTGTTACTCTTTATTAGTTTTATGAATTACAAATCTTCCTCTTTAAGGTTTCCATGTAAGTGGCTAAACTTTCAATGTCTTTAACGTCTTTTCCCACGAGTTTTGAGAGTTTAGTCCAAAATGTGAGGTTGGGTTTTATTTTTGTTTTTTCTAGGTTTTGTTTTAGGCGTTTTGTCCATTCTTTTCCTCGTCTGTCGAAATCCAATAATAAAATGACTTCTCGTGCTCTGCTTTTCTCTATTTCGGAGATAACGTCTAGAAATGATTTTCCGCCGGTTTTTGCGGAGATTATTTTTCCTTTTACAGCTAACGTCTTTAAGGTTTCGATGTCTTTTTTTCCTTCTACGATTATGGGTGTTCCTTTTGCAGTTTCTTGGGTTAGACGTTCTAAGATTTGTAGAATTTTTTCTTCTTTCTGTTTGAGGCATGTTGACAAGGTTTTTACCTGGTTGTTTCAGTGTTTTTTACGATGTTTAGGCATTCTTTTGCTTGTCTGTTGTTTTTAAAATATGTTCTGACGGGTTCGAGGATTTTTGTTAGTTCTTCTGCTACTGCGTTTTTTAGGTCTTGTGGATGCAAATTGCCGTGCCTGTAGGTTGTTTCTAATTCTTGGTAGTTTTGGAATTCTACTGTGCCGCCGAATTTGGCTGGTCGTTCTATTGTTAATGTTTTTCGTTCTCTGAAGATTATGTGTTTGCAGATATCTAAGATTGGGTTGAATTTTATGGTTTTTTCTGGGCAGAAGGCTTTGGTTATTTTTTGTTTTATCTCTTCTGGTGAGTCGTAGAGGAATACACATGTTTCGGGTTTGCTTTTTGACATTTTGGCTGAAGATAGGGCTTCTTTTTCTTTTCCTTTTGGGATTGGCCAAATTGTTGGTTTTTCTAGGCCTTGTAGTAGGTGGTGGTGGACGCATATTGGTTTCCAGAATCCGAGTTTTTCGCCGAGTTCTCTGGCTACTACATTTGCTTTGCGTTGGTCCATGCCTAATTGGCAGATTTTTACTTTCATGTGGAATATGTCTGCTACCTGCATTGGCGTGTATAGGAAGTCTGAGACGTAGTGTGCTTCTGTTTCTTTTCTTCCAGCGATTTCTAGGGTTCTTCTTGTTCTGGCTATTGTGAGGTTTTTTGCGATTGTTATTGTTTTTGTCCAGTAGTTTATGTCGTCGTAAAGTTCGTCTGAGTATATGAATTCAACTTTGTCTTTTGGGACGCCTAGGGCTATCCATGAATATTTGAAGAGGTCTGCTGCTTTTTTGATTAGTTGGAGGTTGCCGCCTAGTTTGTTGTTTAGCCAGGCGTGCCATGTGGAAAGATAAGCCTTAAAGTGTATTCCGGCTTCTGCAAAGTCTTTCATTTTGTATGCGCAGATGACGCCTGTTCCTAAGTGGACGAGGCCGGATGGTTCCCAGCCGTTGTAGGCTATGGGGTGTTGTTCGGTTTCTAATAGGTTTTTTAGGTCTTTTATGGTTAGGACTTCTTCTGTTGGGGGTTTGCAGATTAGTTCGATTTTTGTTTCTGTGTCCAAGCTTTTTACCTGCCAGCGTTCTGTTAGCCTCTAAGGTTGTATGTAAAAGTGAGACTTAAAAGTTAGGTTGTGTGGGTGCTGTTTTTACTTTTTTAAAATTTGCGGAAAACTGGTTAAACGATACCTCCCTATCGTTTTTGATACCCTCTCCCCCTACGTTTTCTGCGTCAAGACTTAAAGTTTAAGCGTTTTGAGTTTTTGTTTCATGAGAAGACGTGAATCGGATTTGAGGGTTCATGTCATAAAACAAGACGTTCACCCCATGCTCATACGCCCATACTTTTACCAATCAACCATCGACTTTGGAAACTTTACCTTCATCTTTTCAGCTGTCATATTTTCAGTCACTCGGGTTGGAAACATTATTAGGTCCTTTTCAGCATCAGCGGGAACTGGGACAGGCTCTTTTAAACCTCTCCGCTCAATTTGAATACATCGTTCAACTATAGCAAGAAAATATGACTTTATTTCGTTTTACAGACCCTGTAAACAACAACATCGTGGAAAGGCTTCAAGGAACCATCAGAGAGAGGGATAAGGTGATGAGGGGCATGGATGGAGAGATAACGGGACAAGACTTAATAAACGGACTCAGAATCTACTACAACTTCATTAGACCACACATGAGCTTAAACGGAAAAACACCGGCCGAAGAAGCGGGAATCAACCTCAAACTAGAAGGAAATAAATGGCTAGCTCTAATAGAAAAAGCCTACAACAACCGAGATGAACAACCGAAATGAACAACCTTTATTTGAACAGAACCCGCCTGCCGACAAATGAGAAAAGTTTTTGCCTTTAATAATGAGGTACAACATGAGAGTTTTTGTTATCGGAGGAACAGGTTTTTTGGAATTCATTTGCTACCTAAGCTCCTGAAACAAGGCTATGATGTTACTTTGAAACTATGAGAGGTAAGAAGATGGGAAAAAGTTCATGGATAAAAGATTTTTTCTGTGGACTCCGATATCTCAGATTTGAATGTCCACAATGTCATTACATCGTTGAAATTTCTGAGTTAAGAAAGAGTATTTGGGCTGAATATGCCTAGGTCGCATTACCTAAAATGTCCTGAATGTGGTAAGAGAGTTTGGATGAAAGCTGTACAAAGTGACGAGGAAATGGAAGAGACATTGATATAACATCAAAATTTGAAATTCATAAAACAGAAAGCAACCATAGCCCTAAACCTTCAAGCATGGCGGAGTTTCTCGATTCCTTCAG
>JASEET010000003.1:20262-35384 GCA_030019335.1 Candidatus Bathyarchaeia archaeon
CAGAAAGCAACCATAGCCCTAAACCTTCAAGCATGGCGGAGTTTCTCGATTCCTTCAGCAACAAATCTACAAGGCGGATGTATCGCAGAGGCATAGAACTTTTTTGCGAATGGTATGGCAAGGATGTCGAAACGATTCTAAAAGCTAAAAGCTAGTTATTGAAATAGTTTCACGTGACAGTTGTTTCGTTAATAGCGAAACTATTTAAAGCCAAGCGAAAGAGTTTCCGCCTTTCTCTCCCAAGTCTAGAGTTAGTGGAAGTGTTACAACCAAAAGCTAAACCACAAGGAACAACAACTTTACTTATTGTTAGAAAGTCAAAACATTAAATCGAATAAGTAATGCACCTTAACGTGCGATTGTCCTCACTTTTTCTACTTCAATTTATACGTTTTTCCACATTCTACAGTTTGAACTGTTTGCGGTAGTTTTTTGAAGAGATGTTGGTTTTCCGTATGTATAGGAAAAACTTTCTTCGGCTTGATATAACCGATTAGACTCGTTATTTGCTTTCTGTTCATGTGTCCAGAAGCGTGAAGTTGATGAAACCGCATTTTAAAATGATCCAGCCAATTATGCATAACCACGTCTTCAATGTCCTCTTCACTAAAAGGCTCACTCATACTATGAATAAAATGACTACCCGCATCCGGCCTAATATCGATTAATTCTGCAAACTGATAAAAATCCAAATCCATAACCAGCCTGCTCTGATTTTTATGCACAAACTCATGCGTCACCATCTTATCCATAAACTCCCGCTCCCAAACATAATAATCCCCTTCACTGAACCCTCCAGACTTCTTCCGTTTAAAATAAACCAAAATATCCTTATCCCGCAACGGGTCAGGAAGATCAAGACGCTTGTCCTCCACAAGCCTACCTAACAAATGCGCAGTTTTCGGAGAAACCACAATCTTTCTACCATTATTTCGTGCCACGTTATAGAAGCTCCTAAACCGATCCATGTCACGACTGTAACGAGTAACAAACACAATCTTATCCGTGGACGAAACAATCTTGCCGCTTAACCGTTCAACCTGCCCTTCAGAATAATTCTTTCGCCTTTCCACATCAACCATCCTAGTGCCTTCACAAATCATGGCCACAGGCTCACATTCACGCGCTTTATCTGCAAACTCCTCAGTCAAATCCTTCCTGGGACCATGAACCCTAAGATCCCCAGTATACACAATTACCCCCTCAGAAGTGTGAATCAAAAACCCGTAAGCAGCAGGAATCGAATGATCAACATGAACAGGCTCCACCACCATGCCATCAACCTTAACCTTGTCTCCCGTCCGAAACGTCCCATACCGATGCTCTCCATAATCACAGAAACCACTAGTCTTCTCCATAGCCTCCAAAAACAATTTAGTACCCTCACCAAGATACACCGGGATCTCCGGATCCAAAAACTGAATATGATTTACATGGTCAAAGTGAGCGTGAGACAGAAACACCGCGTCAAACCTCGGTTTCACATAACGAACATCCGTAAACCGCAACTGCCCCTCAGCATACAAACCCTTCAACTTCGGCAGCAAACCAAACTCAAAATAATCCCCCAAACCGTTGACAGCCCTAGGCGAAAGCCAACCCGTAAAAAACTCACAGCCCATAGTAAAAGACTGACCAAAATCAAAGAAAACCCTGGCTTTCTTATCCTCTAAAAGAACCTTGTTTCCACCAATCTCATCTACACCACCATAAAACGTCAAACTCACCATTCCAAACAAACCACCATCAATTCACACTCAGCCACACCTTTCAAATAATCGAAACAAACATTTAACAATTCTGAACTCAGAATCCCAGCTAGAAACATTCAACATGAAAAATAGAAGAAAATCTAAACATGCTCGTTAAAGATGAAGAGTCCTGTTCGTTACTGTATTTAAATGTTCGCTAATAGCGAACACATCATTATTTTTCTTTGTAGCAACTGAATCCGGCTGTCACGCCTTAATTTAAAAGTTGTTTCGCGGGCGTTTTTGTTTCCCACGTAACCTATCACTTAACTTCACTGTAGAGCCGTACGCTCCCCTAGGTTAAGCTCTCTCGGCGTGGGATTTTTCGCCCGCGCCCACCGTGTCCCATGCTTGGGTAAACCCGCCATCACAAGCAGCAAGCGTAGCGCTTGCCTCTTCCGTTGAGTCCGTCGACATGGTTCTCTCCACAAGGGAGAGTTCCGGTGGGATTGAAAAGCTCTCAGAGTCATCGCTAAACAAACATGGTATACTGGGAAAATTAAATGTTCCTATTATGCTCTGCGGGTCTGCTTTATTTTCACTATTCTGTCCATGTTTAGTTCGAAGGCTACTGCGGGGTTTTCAAAGTTCCATGCCTCCAAAACTTTTGGATGAATTTCCCCCATAATTCCAACGTTTCTCCCGTTAACAATTGCAGTGCCAACCCGCCCCTCAATGAAGCTTGGATGCTTTGCTTCTTTTATCCGCCATTCCAAACCAAAATTCGTGAAGAAAGCATCTAAAACTGATTTGATTTCGCTGAAACTGGCGTTTGCATGGACAATAACCCCGGCAAGCCTTTCCTCGTCCTTAGTTTTTGTCTCTCTTTTCTCATCCAAAAGCATGACAGTGCCTAACTCAAAGATTTTTTGTGGATACTCAATGTGAAGGTTGTTGCTTAAAAACTCCATGAGACTTGGGAGGAGCCAGTTTCTGAGGCACGTTAAGGTTTGAACCTTAGGGTTAACTATTTCAACTATCCTCTCTTTTCTACAGTTCATCTTCTTGAAAAGGGTTTCCGGGTTTGTAAGCGTATAAGTGAGGACCTCTTGAAATCCCATGCCAACCATCAACTCCCTTGCAACATTAAAGGAGCCTTCTTCAAGTTTTACACCACCTGTTGTTGGCAGTTTACGCCATAACGGCTTGATATTGTTGTATCCATATGCTATTGCCATGTCCTCTACTAAGTCTATTGGGTGCATCACGTCAATTCTGTAACACGGAACCCGCACGGTCACCTGACCCTTTCCAATTTTTTCAACGCCAAATCCTGCTTTACCCAATAGTTCAGCAATCTGTCTGGCTGTTAACTGCAAACCCAAAACTTTGTTTACATATCCAACTTTCAAGTTCATGAACCATGTTTCAAGCTTAGGCGTTACAACTTCCAAATTTTCATGTGGATAGTGGACTATTGCTGAGTAGGCTTTTCCTCCACGGTCGATCAAGGATAAAGTAACTATTTTTAAGGTGTTAAGCACTGTTTCATGCATCGTGCCGGTTACCTCAACAAGAATATGTCTTGTTTTCTCCGTCACCCTTCCCAGATCGTTTGAGTTTATGATTGGTGGGAACGAAAGCACCTTTTTCTCTGAATCCAGTAGTATGGGGTAAACAGGATACTTGCTTACAATGTAGCCGTACTCTATCCCCTTTGGATGCCGCTCCAGAATCTCCTTTAAATTCAATTTTTCCTCGAAGCCTAGTGGCACAAAGCTGATTTCGGTTGGTTTTGTAACTGTGTAGTGAAGCGGTGTGGTTATGAGACTGAAATCATACAGTCCAATGGATGTTCGCCGCCTGTTCCTCCCGTATGATTGGTCAAGTTTATCTTGCAAGTGCATGAACCCGCGGATTATGGTGTCTGTTAATTTGACGTTTTTGACTATCGAACAGCCTATGTAAGGTCGGATGTCCCTAAGTCTTGAGTCAACGTAAATCTCTGCTAATGGTTTGCCGACGGTATACCGTCTTAAACCCTTTTCAACGCCTAAAAACCCACGTAAAGCCCTAGCTAAGCCCTCAATGTTCCATATATCTGGACGATTTGTATCCTTAATTTCAACGCTTATTACGCCTTCTTCTTCATCGAAGGGTTTCGCTTCACCCTTAACAAAGGCTAATATGTCATTGAGTTTTTCCAAGTCCTTGTGCAGTTCTATCCCAAGCATTCTTTCAAAATCTGCATAATCAACCTCTATTGTAGGCATTAAACCACTCCCTTTCTCTTTATCCAATCCAAATTCTGCGTGAAAATGTAGCGGATGTCATCTATTCCAGCTTTCATCATGAATAAGCGGTCTATGCCTAAACCCCAAGCGATAACAGGCACCTTGATGCCTAAGGGCATAGTTACCTCTGGCCTGAAGATTCCTGAGCCTCCAAATTCAATCCACCCATAACCTTTCTTGTAGGCACTGAGCTCGACGCTTGGCTCTGTGAATGGGAAGTAATCTGGTCTAAACTTAACTTCGTCTGCCCCAGCTATTTCAATAGCGAATTTTTCTAAAACTCCCAAGAGGTCCCGAAGCGTTAAATTCTCATCAACCACTATGCCCTCAACCTGATTAAACTCTGTGAGATGCGTCTTGTCCACTACTTCCGGTCTGTAGCAGCGAACTATCGAGAAGTATCTACCCGGTATCTCCAAATCCTTGCTCAAGAGTGTTCTGACGCTAAGGCATGTTCCATGTCCACGCAAAACTAAACGTCTGGCTTCTTTAACAGAGTATTTATACCTCCATCCAGTTGAGCCTGTCTTCCAACCGTCTTCGTGGGTCTTTTTAACCTTTTCCACAATATGCTCGTAGGCGTCCAAGTTGCCATATTTCGGGTATTTAACTAAGTATATGCCGAAGATTTCTCGTGCTGGATGGTCTTGAGGAGTATAAAGAGCATCAAAGTTGAAAAATGATGTCTCAACGATGGGGCCTACCATCTCTTTGAAGCCTAAGGTGACAAGTTTTTCTTTCACCTCATCAAGGAATTGCAGGTAAGGGTGCTTTTTGCCTGGCCAAGTTTTTGCTACTGGAGCCCTTATGTTGTATTTTTGAAGTTTTACTTTCCGCCATTTCCCACTGATTACGAGCTCCGGTGTAAGTTGGGTTACATCCGTTGTAACTTTGATTCCTTTTTTTATTGCGGTCCAGCCTGCATTTGTTATCTCGATGACTCTTCTCGTTTTCTCCTCAATTTCCAAAAGTTTTCTTCTCTTCAAAACTTGGACGGCTGCTTGTAACTCTGGGCTTAACTCTTCAACCGTTGCTTGTTCTTTTTCGCCTAAAAGCTTCAGTAGCTTTTCATCCTTTCCCTCTTCCAGTTTTCCCAATATTTGTAGCATATTTGTTTTTGTATTCAAGAGTGCCCATTTCTTCTTTTGAACCCAACCCAAGGCTATTGGTATAAACTGCTTTTCTAAACCAGCCTTTTCAACAGTTTTTTTAAGTGGTGCTTTCTCTCCAAACTTCTTCAAAGCATTAATTAAGCGTCTTTCCGGTAAACACTTTCTCGCGTGGAATTTTCCTTCTTCGTTAAGCTTTACAATTGTCTGTTTCTCTTTGTGGATTTTCACAACTTTTCTTTCTTGTAATGTTAGGACTGCACGCATTACCGCTGCATCAGTCAATCCGCTCTCATTTATTATCCGCTCAACTGATGCTTTTCCACCCAGTCTTTCTATGGCTAAAAGCGTTTTGCGTTCATGCTTTCTAAGCTCAATCATAGCGTTTCCCTTCGTGGATGGAACAAGTTAAGTTTGGTAAAGTAGTTGTTCTGGTTTTAATAAAAGTATGCATGCTCTTCGCTGGCTTTTGTCCAGAAACAGTTTGCCCTTTCACATAAATTGGCGAGGCATCACTTCACCATCGAGAATTAGAAACGAAGAAACCATATTTATAGCTTATTCCAGAAGAGGCATCGCAGACACCGCCTCAGCTTGTCCGCACAAAACTTAATACCTTTTTCATGAATTGTATAAGGAGCTAAAACGATAGGCGGCACCCGTTTGGTTGACGAAAAGGAAAATGAGATGGTTGTTACTCCTTGGGAAGTTAGGGGCAGGGTCGATTATGAACGGTTAATACGTGAATTCGGCACCCAGCCTTTGACAGAAGAGTTGCGGCAAAGAATAGCGAGATATACAGGCAGACTTCACCTCCAACTGCGAAGGAAACTCTTTTTTTCGCATCGTGACTTAGACGTTATCCTCGACCTATACGAAAAGGGAATAAAATTCGTATTATACACTGGTAGAGGTCCTTCAGGCACAGTTCACATAGGGCATCTTGTCCCATGGATTTTCACGAAACATTTACAAGACAAGTTTAAAACAAGGCTTTATTTCCAGATGACTGACGATGAGAAATTTGTGGTAGAGGACGAACTGAAACTTGAGGAGACGAAGAATTTTGCTTACGAAAATGCTTTAGACTTAATTGCCTTAGGCTTTGAACCGGAAAACACTTCCATAATTTTTGATGTGAAAGACATAGCCCTACTCTATGACATTGCTTTAGAAGTCGCAAAACGCATAACCTATTCAACAGCAAGAGCAACCTTCGGATTCCAAGACAGCACGAACATAGGCTGGATATTCTGGCCAGCCATCCAAGCAGTACCATGCTTCCTACACGCAAAATTAACAGGTGAAAATGTTCCAGCCCTCATCCCAGCAGCCATAGACCAAGACCCATATTGGCGAGTTACCCGCGACATAGCCCTAAAACTCGGCTACTACAAACCAGCACAAATCCACTGCCGCTTCCTACCCGGACTTGGAAAAGGCGGAAAAATGAGCGCTTCAGAACCAGAAACATCCATATTCACAATGGACCCGCCGGAAGTTGTAAAGCAAAAGATATGGAATGCCTTCACAGGCGGAAGAGCAACTGTTGAAGAACAAAGGAAACTGGGAGGCGACCCAAACATATGCACAATATTCCAATATTTTGCTTACTTGTTCGAAGAGGACGATAAGAAACTGGCTGAAAGGGAGAGGCAATGCAGGGCCGGCGAAATATTATGTGGCAAATGCAAAACTGAACTAACAGAAAGAATAAACAAATTCCTCGCTGAACACCAGAAGAAACGGGAAAAAGCAAGAAACATCATAGAAAAATTCTATATCAAACGTTAAGGTGTGGCTTAGATATGTCGGAAAAAGAAAAAGTTAATATCAGCCCTTCTTCAGCTTACAAACTTCTTCATCCAATGCATACAGTGCTTGTTTCATGCGCTGGAAAAACCGGAAAACCAAACATCATAACTTTGGCATGGGCCATGCCCACATCAATTAATCCGCCGTTGGTTGCCGTAAGCATTGCGCCTAGAAGACATTCCCATTCTCTTATTGAGGAGACAAAGGAGTTTGTAGTAAACATTCCAACAATGAACATACTAAAGGAGACACTTTTCTGCGGTAGGGTGAGCGGGAGAGAACACGACAAATTCAAAGAAGGTGGTTTAACACCTTTGCCTGCTAAAAAAGTGAAACCGCCAATAATCAAAGAATGTGTAGCCCATTTAGAATGCAAGCTTCATAGCCAATTTACAACCGGCGACCACACAATATTTGTTGGCGAGATAGTTGAAGCCTACGCGGACAAGAATGCTTTTACAGAGGGGTACAATTTAGAAAAAGCGAAGATGATTTTCCACTTAGGCGGGAGCGAGTTCGCAACCCTTGAATCTAAAGTTTTCACGCCTAAACTTTAAAGTCCACATAAGCTAAAACTGGTAGCTTTCTCGTCTGCCGATTGCGCCAAAACCGGAAAAGTCTTGTAATGCTTTTATTGGTGATGTTGAATTTCCATCAAGCCACAAGTCAATTAAAACATATTATTTGCTGCTTCAATTTTGAACACTGCCTACGCCTTTAAACCTTTTAAATCATAACACGGTTAGCGTTAATAAAAACAAGTGACATTAATGAACGGTTATGACGAGGAAGCCCTTGAAAAGTTTCGACGGTCTGGAAAAATTCTTCGTGAGACACGCGAAGAAATAAAACATTTTGTTCGCGAAGGAATGCCAATAATTAAAATTTGCGAAAAAACTGAGGGACTTATACGGGAAAAAGGTGGAAAACCAGCGTTTCCATGCAACGTCTCAATAAACGAAATAGCAGCACATTACACATCTCCGCCAAATGACGACAGAAAAATCCCTGAAAAATCCATAGTTAAAGTAGACATCGGTGTCCATGTGGACGGCTACGTAACCGACACGGCAATCACAGTATGCTTCAACCCAGAATACGTAAGCCTCGTGGAAGCAGCCGAACACGCTCTGAAAACAGCCATAAACAACATCCATCCGGGAATGCACACGTCAAAACTTGGCGCAATGATTGAAAAAACCATAAAATCTCGCGGTTTCAAGCCAGTTTCGAACCTAACTGGGCATCAGGTTGGACGTTATCTTGTGCACGCTGGCACTTCCCTACCTAATGTCTCACACTTATCTTTTTCAAAAATTAAGCTTGGCGAAATCTACGCCATCGAGCCTTTCGTAACATTGCCGAACGCGGTAGGCAAGGTTGAAAACGATAAAGAAGTCACAATTTTCCGTTTTCTCAAGCACAAGTCTCTGAAAAACCCATATGCAAAACAACTCCTCAAACACATTGAGGAAAACTTTAGAACTCTACCCTTTGCTGAACGTTGGTTGCGAGGTGCAGTGCCGAAAGAACATTATCGAGAAGCCTTTCGTGAACTCTTATCTTCAAAAGCTCTTATGGGCTATCCCATATTCATCGAAGCCAGCAGAAAACCAGTGGCTCAGGCTGAACACACCGTTCTTATAGTCAAAGAAGGATGCGTTGTTCTAACCTAGAAAGGGAATCGTTCTCTTTTTCTTTCTTTAACTTCTCTGTAAATCGCTGTTATCAACATATTCACGTTGCATTTTTGACACGGTTCAACCTCTTTGAAAATGTAGTCTCCACGTTGGAATTCTCTAATGCTTTTGAAATCGCATTTTCTGCATTCAATGGTGGTTGTTATCGACGGAGCTTCGATTTTTAAACGTAACATTCGCTTTTTCGTTTGGAACAGTATGTATGTGGACATGGCTACACCTAAAACTCCTATAAGCAGTAGGTATCCAGCAGTTAATTCTTGGCCGGGGGTGTACCAAGCGTTGATGGCTAGGATGATGGCTGTCAGCGACAGTGCCAAAACTATAAATATTATCATCAACATGAATGAAGAGATTTTGGTCGTTGTGGGTGATGAAGCTTTACTCATTTCACTCATCCTCTATGGGCTAATACCAATGGTGTTGCCTGCTCCAGCAATTATCACCCTGTCACCTTCCTTCGTTCTTTCCAAAATAACCTGTTTTATTCTTTCGATAGCCTTGTCAGTAGCATCCAAAATTTCTTTACGCATCGGCGAAACCGCATCACCAATATCCTCCTTTATTATCACGGCGTTTACTGGAATGCGGTATTTCAGAATGGATTCTTCGATCTTAAACTGGTCAACGCCAGGTCCGCCTATGGCTGCACCAACACCCTCAGCCACCTCTCCCACTACTTCGCCTTCAAGTTTCAAAGCAGCATCAACCATGATTATTGTGGCAATTTTTCCTTCATTTTCTTCAATGATTATCTTGACTGCTTCTCCAATTTTGCCCACGTTTCCTCCGGGTCCTTCAGCCTTAATAACGTGTGCTGTGCGTCCTTCTATCGGCACGGTTGCAACAACACAGTCTTTAGGTATTTTTCTTATTTCATTTCCATGCATTAGTTTTGCTGCTACTAGTGCACCTGCTCCGTCGCCTATTGGCTGGCCGTATGCAAAGGCTTTTAATGCACTGGCGTAGGCTTCTGCTTCCCGCATGACAAGAGGCAGTATCATCTGTATTTGCATTATGATGTAGAGGCTAAGTGTTTTTTTACCAAGTAAATAAAAATGCCGTATTATCTTGTAAATGTAGTTAAGTGCCATTGCCGCTTCAAGGGTGTTTTCCAAATTGTTTGCTTGGGTTTCGTCTGCCGCTGGCGCCATCAGTTTTACTTCATCTTTGAAACGTGTGTCCCTAACGTCCAGTATATGCTCAAGTTTCCAAACTACGCCCGCTGGGTCTAGGCTTTGCGGTGATATTGTGAAGTACTCTAGGAATCTGTCAACTCTAGCCGTTGGGTCTGCTTGTGGCTTCCCAATCTCTTTTATCGTTTCTATTGCGGTTTTTCGACCTTCATCCTTTATATATCTCAGTTTATAAAGGGAGCCTTCAACCTCTCTAAGCATGATATACATTTGGATTCTTTGTCCATAAAATATGAAAACTATGAAGATAGCATAGAAGAGTATGTTTAGAATCCATGAGTACTCTCCGAACGGTTCCTGCAGTAGCTGATTCTGTAAAGCTGTCGTTGTCGCCAATTCGTTCACTAACTCACCTCTCGAAAAACTATCAGTGCTCAGTTATAAATTTTGGGTAATTCTCCTCTAAATTAACAATTAAGGCGGGGCTGCCAGCTTTCCCGGGTTCGCGTGGCCGAAGACCGCACTACAGCCGGGAACGGAGCACGGTTTAACTTCTGAGTTCGGAATGAGATCAGGTGGGTCCCGCACCCTATGGCCGGCAAACCCCAAAATACACGTTAAGTCTTCACTCATTAACTTTTCGCTTATAGCGGCGGTTTTAAGCACCAAATCATGTTCATATGGTTTAGGTTAATCTTCTTCTTTGAGTATGGCTTCCCATATTCCGAATCCGCCCACCGTTTCGGGACGTTCAACAGGGTTGTACCATCTTTTTTTCGTGCCAACTTTAGCCCGCATCTTCCATCCAAAGGATTTAGGTTTTTTATCTATTCTTTCCAAAAGGTTTTCTATCTTTCGAGCTATGTCCTCTCTGTCCTTCTTTTCAATCTGTTTGGGCTTAATTTCCACTTCTGAACCTAGCTTATCTAGCTCGGTTACGAATTTCTTGAGTTTTTTTAGATTTGTTGTGGCTGTGTACCAGAATCCCCAGTCTTGCGATAACAGTTTAGCTATATGTGAGGCGTCTATGCTTTCCTTTTCACCCCTTTCTTTGATGTCGTGAGCCTTTAGTAAGAGTAAGCAGTCTTTTAGGTCTTTTATGCTGAAAGCTTCCCACATCTGTATTTTTTCAAGAAGCATATCTGTTACCGTGATTGTTGGATGGTCAAGTTCAAGTCTTCCTCTAAAATCGATTGGGTGGTTTGCCACCAATAGCTTGTCGAAGAAGATGTCTACGTAGAACCAGCCTTTCGGATGATAATATATTTGCCTTTCTGACGCGGCTGTTGAAAGGGTTGCCCTTCTTTTTGCATATCCAATTTTGTCGAATAATTCCTTGATTTTTTCTCTTTGCTTGCGATAGGAGACGTAATCTATATCGCTGTATTCTTGACCTTTAACAACGCCTGTTCCTACTCTACCCAATTTTTTCGCAAACTCTTTATGTTCTTGGCAGTGTATTGCTATGCCTAGTCCACCTAAAATCCTTAGGATTATACCTTTTTCTTTGGCTTTTTCAACGATTTCTTGGGATTCGCGGAGAAACACTTCTGTGGGAACTATTCCCTTCCAGTCCTTCGGAAGTTCTCTTTTAATTTCCTTTTCTAAAAGCCAAGCCATTTCTGGTTCCTCAACCCTCTATTCTTTGAAGCCTAATAATATTGTTGCCTTTGAACTCTATTAGGAACGCCCTTAAGATTCCTTCAGCGTATTCGCTTCCAGGGTTGACACAATACGTTTTGCCGATTTTCATCGAGCCCGACGCCTCATGTATGTGTCCATGAAGCCCTAGGAAAGGCTGGTATTTCTCAATTACTTTTCTAACAGCTTTTGAGCCTACTGGAACCATAACGACACTTCCGCCTTGAATAACGGGGTTTAAGTCATCGTCGAGGAGTGGTGCTTCATCCAGTTTTGTTTGGTATGGTGGAGCGTGGAAGTTGAATATGGATGCTTCAACATTTTTCAGATGGGAAATATATTTTTCAAGTCTTTCTTCGAGTTTATCTTCTTCCTCTTCTCTTGATGTTTTCCATGGACTAGGGTTTACCCAGCCGCAGCTTATCATTTCATGAGAATCGTCAACCTCTATTACCTTTTCTTCTCCGTTAATTACATATTTGTGGTTGTTGACCAAGTCGTCTACTGGGAATCTGTCGTCATTTCCCGGGCAAACAACAACTCTTGTTTCGCTTGAAACCTTCTGTGGAATAAGGTCCAACCAGCTTTTTAGCGTCGAGATCATGACTTCGTGGAATACTTGGTCCACTTTTTCAGTGTTTTTCTTCATTTCCTCATATTCGCTTTCGTTGGTCAAGTATGGGTAGTACCCTATTCCCTTAATGTCTTTGGAGGCTTTCTCCAATCCGCTTGAATCTATTATGCGGTTTTCGCCCATGAGGTAGTAGGCGTATTTTCCGTCCTTCCGCTCAACAATGGGGACAATCATTTTTCCTGTTAGGTCTCCGCCGCAAATAGCCACATCCGCTTTAAGCATTGCTGAAGCGTTCAGGAATTTTCTCCAAACTCCTTCAGAACCATGCATATCTGTGACGAAAAGAATTCTCGTCACTTGAGCTTTTTTTCCTTTAAATAGAAACGACAATTGAATCGCCCCAACTTTCTTTCCATGTTTATTCAGATTAAAAGCGGTATTTAAGTTTAAACTTTATGGAAAATCTTAAATGTAGTTAAGCCTAAAAAGAAAGGTTTAGGTGACAAAACGTATGGCTTCAAGTAAACCAGGATTGTTTGCAAGAGAGGCAACAGGGCTAGTAAGAGAAATCGGCTTTATGCTCGGTGTAATCATTATCCTTTCGCACGTCGTTGGCTTGGGTTGGCAGAAAAGAGCATTCCAATTCACTGGTCCAATGGCCATACCAAATGACTTGCTTCCGTTAGGTCTTCCAGCGATGTTCTGGGCTTTCCTCATCTGCGGCATAATCGTGCTCATTACGGGTTATGCAAGCGGTTACGTTACAGCTGCAATGCCAAGATCTGGTGGCGGCTACGTTACAATGTCAAGGGTGATTCATCCCATACTAGGGTATATGTCAGGATGGCTCATGTTCCTTGCAGAAGCCTTTTCCTATGGACTTATCGGCGTCGCGTGTTTCGAAGCAATCATGATATTCTACAACATTGCACTTGCACCAACGGTCATAGATTTTAGTCCTGCAGTTCTTTTCATAGGAGGTATGGTGGTTGTCTGGGTGTTCGCAATACTTGCTCTGTTAGGCACAAAACTCTACGGCAGAATTATGCACGTAATGTTCTGGATTCCAGCTATAATTACAATAGGATTCTTTGCCATGTGGATTGCCGGCGTGATGAATCCAGACCTTCTAGCAACTGGAGTGCAAGACGTTATGGGTGCAACACCAGACGATATGGTAACGCTTGCAATAAACACTGGTATGACGGCGGATATACCAAGTTTCTTTGATGCCTTTTCCTACGCGTTGCCTGGAGCATTCTGGGCTTACATGGGATGGTATTCAACTACCTTTATAGCTGGTGAAGTGAAAGAGGCAAACCGAAAACTTCCGAAGGTAGTTGTGTCAGCTGGATTATTAATACTGATAATTTACATAGCAGCTTCATCACTTTCAGCATTAGCATGTATGAACGTGGCTGTAACGCCAGTTGGTGGTCATGACTATAGCTTCTTCCAAGCATACTCTTGGCTAAGCTACGGTCCCCAAGCGGCCAAAGATGCAGCAGCGACGATTCCCAATTTCCAAGCTGCGTGGAGCACTGGAGTAGCATCCCTGATTGCCAGAGGCATGGATTTGGGTTGGCTTTCATGGCTGATAGCGTTGGCTGGTGTGCTGTGGCTTGCAAACGACATACCACCATTCTTGCTGGTTGCGTCTAGAACCTTCTTCGCCATGTCATTTGACAGGATGTTGCCTGAAAGCTTCGCCTACGTCAGCGAAAGATGGCATGCACCAGTTTGGTCAATAATAATCACCGCTGTCGGTGGAATCTTTGGATGTATAGCTGAGTCAAACGTTGCGGATTGGGGAACCTATTTCGCATTTGCAGGTGTCGTTGGAACCGACATATTCGACGCGTTCTTCCTAACACTGTTCTGCCTATCATGCATGTTGCTTCCACTTGAGAGAAAAGAAATCTACGACAGAGCAGCGGTTAGGCATTCAATAGGCACTGTGGTAACATTAGGATTCATATCAACGATACTCTCAGGCTTCTGCCTCTACATATTCATAAGGGAGTCGCCATGGATTTTGAATCCTGCAGGCGACGAAATATATAGCTGTGCTGGCTTCTTCCTCTGCATCGTAATTGGCATATTGCTATACGTATACCATCTCTACAAGAACACAACAAGAGGCATAGACGTAAGAACCCTCTACCTAAGCATCCCACCAGAATAGCCTTAAATACCCTCTCCCTTTTTATCTTCAATAAATATTATTATTTGGTGTTCTACGTGTACGAGTTAAACTTCATAACAGATCTAATGGAAGAACGACTGGCCAAAGGAAAACTAAGATGGCTAGCCAACTTCAAGGAAATCCGCAGAGACTATAAAATAGGCGAATTCACAATCCCAATCTATGCCACAGGAGGCCTAGAAGAGAAAGGGTTCTTCCTGTCAAAAGTATTCTCAACCCTCGTGACACCAAAGTATAAAATTCACTTCCTCTTTTACACATCCCCCGAAATTGACGTAAAGTTCTTGAGAAAATTTATAATATCATGTAAAAGCAAGTTTGTCGGTGACGATTGGATATTTATTGGGCTGGTTCAAGGCAAGCCTGTTGAAAAATCTCTAAAAAACGCTATAGAGAATATCGCTGATAATAGAGTGGGTGTGGCAGCTTACAGTCTCACCTCAAAAAATGCTGTTTCATCAAAAAATGTTCTCGGAAAAGCTCTCCAAAAACAGTTGAAATTGACTGAGGCGAAATTTGAAGCCTTTGATTTGCCAGATTACCTGAAAAGCTTCACCATACCGTTCTCTCTAGGCACGTTAATGTTAATTGCGGCGGCGCTCTTTGGTGATGTTCCAACAGCAATTCAACCATTAACCCTTTTGCTTTTAGCCTTTTTCTCAATTATACTTGGTCATCAAATCTACAAAACACAGTACCATGTAACTCTAACATTGAACGCTAAGGGATTTGAACTCCGAGAAGGAAAAGCAGTGACTATAAGGAAGTGGTCTGACTTTACGGATTTAGCAATTTACATTACACCAAGACGTGAAACATGCCTAAGACTATATTCAAAAGAGAAGATATTAGATCTACCACTCTCAAGAATCGGCATCTCTAAAAAAGACGCATATAACACAATCAGACAGCTAATAAAAAGAAGATAATTCTATTCAATTACTGGAGTTTCAACG
>JASEET010000003.1:35389-152234 GCA_030019335.1 Candidatus Bathyarchaeia archaeon
AACGCAATCAGACAGCTAATAAAAAGAAGATAATTCTATTCAATTACTGGAGTTTCAACGGCGGTATTCCACCAAGGCTTGTTCCACTTATTGTTAACTGTTGGCAACTCTTTCAGAAGAGCATCTACCTTATCAGTTACTGTTGAAACATCACTCTTCGACATCCATTTTCTAAGAGCATCCTGCCTTTCAGCCAAATTTCTAAGGTTAAGCGTCGCTGTTAAAGCAAACTTCTTGTCTCTCCCCAAAATTTTTCTCATTACCTGCGGATCTATTTCCTCTGCTCCCTTTCCAATTTCATGGTCTAAAAAGACTGCGCAAACGTCTTTCATATCTTTCTCTTCCATTCCAACAATAATCTTGTCTTCCGCATAATAGGGATATGGCAAAATCCTGTAATCTTGTCCACATTCTTTGAGTTCTTCCTTCCTCTCTTTTGGCACGTCAAAGATAAATTGAGCTTTAGTGAGCAGTAAATGCTCTAAGCCTACAGTATACAGATTTTCCCTGTATCGCCCAAACACATCCTTAACTTTTACTTTATGCCTTAAATCTACACAATCACAAAACAAGTCCACCACAGTTATTGTCGGAAATCCTTCCTCAGTTATGCCATTAATCGTGGTAAGCCTATATCTTTCACCATGTCTCCATGTGCTGAAACGCCTATCGTTCGCGGTTGCAAACGACTTGTACTGCGTCCCAAAGGCCTCGTCCATGTTTAAAAGAAGCTTATAAAAATCCATTCCCTGCTTCTTGGGAACTATGAAATCCGTATCATGTATAGCTCTAGCCAAAGCTCCTCCAGCATTCGCACTTCGACAATGGATTTTGACGGCTGCCCCACCAAACAACAGGGCTGGAATGGGCTTCTTGCTAACCCTTTTCTCAAAGACATGCGGATGCAATTCACGAAGTCTAGGCGCGTTCACAGCTGCCCAAAGAGTAACCATTGCGCTTCTCATCGGAAAATAATCTAAGTCAATGTACGATGGCAAACCAAGGCTTTCTCTAAGCTCCTCAGGGTCAACATTTGAAGTTAGGGGCAGTTCAACATCGTAGATGGTTCCATCTAAATCCTCGTACAGAACAAACTTCTTAGGCAAATCAGCTATAGACTCTTTTCCCATTGTGAGTACCTCTGGAAACAAACATGTTATTCAACACTATCCATAAATACTTTAAGTATTTTCCACAAGATACAAAATGTAGCAAAATAATAAATGTTATTTCAACCATAAAACATCCATTTGTAAAACCTCAACCATTTTTCATCAAAAGGAATAACGCATATATCTTATCCTCTACAGTAAATCTAATGCCTAAAAAGAGGGGCCGTAGTCTAGACAGGCATGACACTGGGGGGTTGGAGTAGCCCCTCAGCATAAAGACGGGCTCCAGAAGCACAAACACGGGTTTACGGACCACCATGGGATGAAGAAGTTCTGGAGCGGTTAGAGAAACCCGTAGGAACAGCCAAGCGCTGTTTCCGGGTAAAGGTCGTCGGTTCAAATCCGGCCGGCCCCACTATTCAAAATTAATGTACATAGGTAGCTTAAAATAAAAATAGAAAGAAATCTTACGCATGAAATTAATCTGCAAAACCGCGTTTTAAGGTGTTTTTGGTGAAACACTTGATTATGCTGTCTTTGTGATTTTTATCTTAAGAAGGAGATGTTAAATCGGAAAGCTTTTTGTATGGGGATTTTGATTAGTGTACGAATACTGGTGTGATTAAATTTGGATATTGCCATTGAAGTGAGTGACTTAACCAAAGATTTTGGTAACATACGGGCTTTAAATCACTTGAACCTTAAGGTGAGATCTTGTGAAATCTTCGGTCTTATCGGTCCTAATGGAGCTGGAAAAACAACTGCCCTACGTATTGTTTCTACTTTATTGTTGCCCACTTCCGGCACTGTGAAGGTTTTTGATTTAGACGTTGTTCACGAGGCTGCGAAAATCCGTAAGATTATAGCATACCTTCCAGAGGAGGCTGGAGCCTATAGAAACCTTTCCGGATGGGAATATCTCCAGTTTATGGCTAAGTTCAACACCGAAGACAAGGGCGTACTCCGAAAAATGGTTAAGGAAGCAGCCGGAATATCTGGCTTGGGCGAACGGTTAAAGGATAAAGCCAAAACCTACAGCAAAGGGATGAAACGCCGCCTTCTTGTGGCAAGAGCCCTAATGCTGAAACCCAAACTGGCGGTTTTAGACGAGCCCACAAGCGGGTTAGATGTGTTGCACGCTTATCATGTTAGAGAGATAATCAAGCGGTATGTGAAAGAGCAGGGTGTAACGGTGCTGCTTTCAAGCCACAACATGCTTGAAGTTGAACACCTATGCGACAGGGTTGCGCTGCTTAATAAAGGTAAAATTGTTGCTGAAGGAAAGCCGCAGGGACTGAAAGAAAAGTTTGGAAGCGCAAATTTGGAAGAGGTTTTTGCGAAGGTGGTTGGGCTTGCTTAAGGGCTTCGGTAATATCCTTGTTAAAGAGCTTAAAGAGTTAATCAGAGACCCGAAAATACTGTTGGGAATGATCATTGTTCCGCTAATAATCTTTCCAGTTTTAGGCGGTATCATGAGCTACTCAATCCAGTCTGCACAAGAAAAAGCCGAAAAAGCCTCTGTGCTAGTTTTAAACAATGACGGAGGAAACTACTCCGAAATTTTCATAAACTTTCTCAATTCTTCAGTCAAAGTTTCTGTTGAAAACAATACAACTCCAAAAGAAGCCTTAGCACAAGGCTTGTTGTCAAGATATAACACCACACAGTTTATAGAGATTCCCAGTGGCTTTAGTGCAAACATGACTGAACATATCGAAGTCAATTCGAACATTACTGCTTCTGTAGACTTCTATGTGGTTTTTTCTGGCACCGGCATGTTTGAAAGTGTCGGTTCCTCGATGATTGATAATCTAGTGTATCAGTTTAACAGAGCTATAGCTCCCGATGTAGTGCATTCGAAAAAATCTGCTATCATTAAAGGAGAGATTATGGAGGGTGTTGACCCAAGCGTGCTTTCGGGTTTGATGATTTCACAGTCCATTGCCATGCCAATCACCATCATGATTTTGCTTACTTACTCCATGCAGATAGCTGCAACTTCAGTAGCCATGGAAAAAGAAGAGAAAACTTTGGAAACATTGTTAACTTTGCCAATGGATCGCTTTTCGATTCTTATGGGAAAACTGTCAGGTTCGATCATTGTTGCGGGTGTTGGCGCTCTAGCGTACATGTTTGGCTTTAACTATTATATGGGGTCTTTTATGTCAACTATACCTACTGGTGCATCGTTAGATTTAGCGTCTCTAGGGCTTGTTCCTTCACTTTTTGGTTACCTGCTTTTGGGAATCTCGCTTTTCGTGACTTTGCTTTCAGCTTTGGCACTAGCAGTAATCATATCTGCCTTTTCAGAAGATGTGAGAGGCGCCCAATCCCTCGTCGGTTTCATCTATCCTTTAATATTTATCCCATCACTTCTCCTAATGTACTTGGACGTTAACTCCCTACCGCTTGCATTAAGAATTTTCATTTACGCAATTCCCTACTGTCACCCAATTATAGCGGCTAAAGCGGTCACGATGGGTGATTATTGGACCGCTGTGCTGGGCATCGTTTATGTTGCTGCTTTCACATTGGTTATCATGTATATTGCATCGCGGTTGTTTGCAACTGAGAAAATTCTAACAGCAAAGCTGAAGTTTAAGGGATTGAGAAGACGTAAAAGAACACCAGCCGAAGAGCTTCAGTAAAGCTTTTCCACAGAAACATGCAAACTTGTTTCTGGTGCCTTAGATTGGGGATTCAACAAATTGAAGTTTACCATGTTACCTTGGACTATAAAGAACCTTTCAGAATCGCTCCGGGGGCAAGCACTGAAAGCCACAATGTCATAGTAAAAATGGTTACGGATTATGGTGTGGTTGGCTGGGGTGAGTCTTCACCATCGCAGAGAGTAACTGGCGAAACCGCAGAAAACGTTATCAAGACTCTTAATAAGATTGCGCCAAAGCTAATTGGCATGTGTCCCTTGAGAATCGAACAAGACATTGAGGCTATGGATTCCATTGTTGAGGGAAAACCCGCTGCAAAGGCAGCTATTGACATGGCTTTGTATGACATTTTTGGGAAGACCGCCCGTAAACCGCTGTTTATGCTTCTAGGCGGCTATCGCACAGAAGTCTTAACAGACTTAACCCTAAGCATTAAACCTCCGAAAGAGATGGCTAAAGACGCTGTTAAAGCTGTTAAGAAAGGGTTTAAAGCCTTAAAAGTGAAAGTCGGAATTAACCCCGCCGAAGATGTTGAACGCATTAGACTCATCCGTGAAGCAGTTGGTGGCAATATACAGATAAGAATTGATGCAAACCAAGGGTGGACACCAAAACAAGCCATACAAGTCCTTAACAAAATAGAGAAATTTAACATTCAGTTTGCCGAGCAACCAGTCCTAGCAGAAGACATCAAAGGCTTAATAAAAGTTAGAAAAAACTCGCCGATACCAATAATGGCTGACGAAAGTGTGCACTCACCTGAAGATGCCTTACGCTTAATACAAGCGGAAGCCGTAGACCTCATGAACATTAAGCTGATGAAAAGCGGAGGGATACTAAAAGGCAGGAAAATAGCTGCTGTTGCCGAGGCTGCTGGAATACCGTGCATGATTGGATGCATGGGCGAATCCGGAATAGGCATAGCCGCAGGAGTCCACCTAGCCGCAGCCATCAAAAACATACAATACGCAGACCTAGACTCCGACATTCTACTAAAAGATAAGCTTGTTAAAAAGGGCGGAACAAAGGTTAAAAATTCGATGCGAATCTTTCCGAAACAAAATGGATTAGGCGTAAAACAACTTAATGAGCAGTTATTGGGAAAGCCGAAAAGGATTTACAAGTAACTCAAGTTATTAACGTGTTAGGAGCGTACAACCTTTGTTTTCTCTTAGAGCTCTAGCTCCTTCGTTGACTAGAATTACTGCTGCTGCGACCGTTGGTGCAGCACTTCATATTGGTCAAGGAAATCCAAATTTGATAGATGCGAAAGCAATCGAGTTTTCAAGAGCGGTGTTAGCTCAAACCGAAGTTGACGGCGAAGTTATCTCATGCGAAGGACCTAAAGACAATGCGCCAGCGTTTATACGTAGAGAAAAGGTTGGAACCGGAAAAGGTCCCAAAGTTGAGTTTGTCATAGACCCTGTTGACGGCAGCACCGCGGCTTCTAAAGGCAGAAAAGACGCTATTTCCGCTCTTGCTTGTGCGCCCGCTGGTTGTTTTCAAATGCTTCCAGACGACGGATACTATTTCAAAGTAGCAACTGATTACCATTCAGTTGGCAAGATTTCTTTAGATATGTCCGTCGAAGAAATTGTGCGTGTAGTAGCTCGGGAAAAAAGTTTGCCCCTTGAAAACTTCACAGTTATAATGCTGGAACGCAAAAGACATTTAGAGATTCTGAAGAGCCTAAGAAAACTAGGCGTGAGAATAATTTTAATTCCTGATGGCGATATTGCGGCAGCCGTTGTTACTTGTATTCCCAATTCTGGAGTTGACCTTCTTATAGGCGCTGGCGCTGGACCTGAAGCAACTATTGCAGCAACAGCTGTGAAATGTTTGGGCGGCACCATGCTTGTGAAGGTTTGGAGAGACCAGAAAGATGATCCTAATCGTCTGGATAGGCTGAGGATAGAAGGCGTTGATGTAGACAAAACTTATAACGAAGATGAGCTGGCTAGAGGCAAGGAATTAGTTTTCGCAGCCTCTGGCGTTACGAAAGGCGAACTCTTAGATGGTGTCCGCTTTATTTCAAACGGAGCAATTGTTAACTCAATTTGCATGAGGCTGCCAAGCGGAACCGTGGAAAAATCAGAAACAACACTACGGTTTGAAGGGCATCCAATCTATAAGCAATTTTTAACATGAAAACCACTTAATTGATAGACTTAACGAATTGGTGAAGCTGTCCGTATTATTCGCTTCCTACCTAAAACGCAAAACAATTTTTTCCAAAATGTATATTAGAAAAACATGAGGTTTATACCAAAATATGAGTGATTGGATTAAAAAGTTGTTTGTTGAACGCTCCGACTTATTCTTAAAGCTTATGAATGAACGCTGGCCTCGGACTGAGGAATTGGTGAACGGAATGGTAAAGGTGCTTAACGACTACGGGGTTACGTCAGGCAATTTACTTGATCTATGCTGCGGAAACGGACGAATTTCAGTTTACATGGCTAAGAAAGGGTTTAAAACTGTTGGAGTGGACATTTCCAAAGCCTTCATAGAGGATGCTGGGAACAAGGCCCGAGAGCATGGTGTTTCCAGCTCGGTAACTTTTCTAGAAGGGGATGTCAGAAAGCTAAAAGAAGTCATTGGAGACGTTTCGGAGCCTTTCGATGTGGTTGTTAACGCTTGGACATCCATTGGATACTTCTCGCAAGAGGATGATCTGAACATTTTTAAACAAGCCAGAGAACTTTCGAGAGAAGGCGCAATCCTATTTATCGCTGAGACCACGCATAGCGACTTCATCTTTCTGAAGTTTACCCCTACTGCTTACACGGAAGTAGACAACATTGTCATGTTAGAGAATAGAAAGTATGATCCAACGACCTCACGGATAGCGTCTTCTTGGGCATTTTACAATAAACGTGGAGAGGACCTGAAATTCATAGATAGAGTAGAGATCGAACACCATATTTACAGCCTCAGCGAACTATCCTCTCTTCTTAGAAAGGCGGGCTGGGAGACTGTGGCATGCTATGGAAGTCTTTTAACATTACAACCAATGAATCCTTTAACGAGCCTGAACATAGTGGCTAGAGCACGCTGAAATTTGATGGGGCTGCCCGGATTTGAACCGGGGTCCTTCCCGCACAGCCACAAGGCTGCACTTAGAGAGCCCAAGTCTCCAAAGAACCCAAAGTTAAACTCTTGTCTGGAGATTGGGTGGAACGATTTTGAGGTTTGGTGTCAGAGTGGACATACAAAGGCGTATGCGCGGAAGTTGCGAAACTATGCAAAGGCTTACAGTTACGTTTTGTTTGAGGGGAAGGCAAGTGTCTTAAGCGGGTTCTCGAAGGGTAAGCGGCGGAATGCTATGGCTGCTTTGGCGAATTTAGCGAAGTATTTGGGTGTGTATAAGCGTTGGAAGACTATGGTTGAAGAGGCGGATTTGAAGTGGCAGCGGCGTAGTCAGATAGAGGTTTTCTTAAGTATAATGAACACGGATTTATCAGATGTCCAAGATTGGCTGAGAGAAGCTGTTCAAAAACTGCCGGAGAAATGTTCAAGTGTTTTAATCTTTAATGCCGCAACGGGGCTTAGACCAGGTGAAGCCTGCACGTCTGCGGGTTTACTGTCGCAGTTAGCTGAAGCTGAAAGGCTTGATGATTACCTAAACATGGATCTTAAGATGCTTGAGCACTTCAAATATCCGGAACTCTTCCTGCGGAGAAGCAAAAACGCTTACATATCGTTCGTTCCCGACGACGTGCTACAGCTCATCAAAAGAGTGAAGCCGAAAATCACGCCCAACGCTTTAAAGAAGGCGCTTAGTAAAAAGCGGTTGCCGAATAAAATAATGGGTCTCAGAAAGTTACATGGCACAACGCTGAGGAATAACGGTATACAATCAGAGGTCGTGGACCTCTTACACGGTCGAATTCAGCAGAGCATTTTCTTACGTCACTATTACAGGCCAGATATACTCGCGGGCATCAGAGAAAAAGCGTTAAAGGCAATACAACCCCTAATAAACGAAACCTTAGCAGCCTAAACTCCCCTTTTTTATTTTCTATGTATTGAGCGACTACTGCACCGCATTTGGGGCAGTGCACATGTATGCCGTAAGGATGACCAGGCCAGCCGCTTGCTTGCAGAACTATTAGTTAGATGTACTTGTCTAATGGTCCCTTTATTTTCGGCTTATATTTCTCGCATATACTGTCTTCTGGGTTTATGTAGCGTTTGTTTTGGTGGCACCAGTGTTTGTCTTCGGATGTGAAGTAGTCTATGAAGCGGCAGTCCCTGCATTTAGCCACTGATACCACAAAGGAAAAGTTTCAGAGTTAAGCCTTTCACACGTTTCTATCTCGAAGTATGGATTTTGAATGTGATTTTTGGTTTCACGACTCATTTACATCGCAAGTGTTCGGCAAAAAGCTTTGAGGTTCATTTTGACTTAATACGTCAGAAATTGAGCCAACATAACCAACAATAGAAAAAGTAGTAAGAAGGCGAACGGTAATTGGAAGGCTACTTTCTTCTTAGAAGCACCATGTTAATGTTGCTTGGGGTCTTAGCTTTTTCAAGGGGCCTGTCGAGATGCCATGTGCTTTCGGTTCCTTCCCACCAGCCCAGGAACTCGAATTTTCCGTTAAGCCTTATGAGTGCCTTGAACTCTTGTGGGAAAATGAACTTTAAATCCTCTTCATCCTCAAACTTTAATAGTTGTCCATGATCATTTACTTCAAGTATAATTTTCTCTGTGTAAATCTGGTTGAGTATATCTTTCCAACGAGTGCTGAAGGTTGTTTTCACCGTTATTCCATTTCTTTCCATAGTCCAGCTTTGTTCTGCATTTTGTGTCCAGTCCACAGCTTTATTCTGAATAAAGTAAAGTCCTCCGCTCTTGAGAGAATGTGCCACAGAATCTAAATGACTTAGAAACTTGTCGTTGGATCCTGCAACTAAGGAACCCATCATTATGAAAACGAAATCCACTTTCTGCTTCAGCCTAAAGTTATACATATCCGCCTGTATGGTCTCTATTCTTACTCCCTCCTCCCTTGCTTTCTGCCGCAAATATGCTAACATTTCAGGGCTCGAATCCAGTCCAACAGCCTCATAACCTCTTTTCGCAATCTCACGCAATTGCAGGCCTGGACCACAGGCTACATCAAGAAAACGTTTAACCTTTACCTTACTAAACTTCTCAATTATTTTCTCAAAACAGTCAACCTGCTCTTTTGGGTCAAAAAAGCTGAATGCAACTTCATAATAGAGTGGATGTTTATAGATTTCCATAGTCCATAGGTTGTTTACTCTTCAAATAAGCTTAACGTGTGCAATTCTTGTGCGCTAAACGAACCCCCTTAACGCTTATTGAAACTCTTCCCCTTAAAGCAAAAAGGATTTTGTGGACACCACCAACATGTTCAACTAAAAACCTTTTTCCTGAGCGATTTTGGAATTTTCGTGGGAGCGCATCCGTTTTCTTTTTGTTTCTAAGTCGTGTTGCATTTTTTCGCAACGTTTATACCATAATATTTCATATTGCTTTTGAGGCACAACCCTGTTTTTGAGATCGGCTATTGTGTGGATTCCGTCTTTCTTACACCATTCCGTGCAGATTTTATAAGCATCCCAGTCGAGTTCTTCATCTTCCCAATATACTGGAACCTCGGAAAAGCTATGTAGGAAAGCGGCAAAAGCCCTTGTGTGACCATCCACAAAGATAACGTCATTTTCAAGTCTCTTGATTGGTATGGGTTCCATTGACTCGGGCTTGTTAGGGTCAAACGTTTTCATTACTTCAGACAGCTTTTCAGAACTAATGTATAGCTGACTGGGTTGTATTTCATTGAGTTTCATCATGAATATTTTAGCCATCAAGCCCACATTCATAGTCTATAAAATTTAATATATATTAATGCACGTTCAGAGAAAAATCAGACTCGCAAGGACATTTACAACATCATGTGCAATTAGGATACAAAAGAAAAATCCGGGTTTCCGTGTTCGTAACACATTTTGCCCACGGTTTCTCGCTTAAGTCTTGTATGTCTGAAGAGAAGGGTATGACTGAGGTTTGGGTTGGCTGGGATACTTATAGGCGTTTGTTGGCTGTTCGTGGAGAGCTCCGGAGGCGTGACGGCAAGATCAGGAGCATGGGCGAGGTCATAGCCGAACTAATAGAGTTCTGGAAGAAACAAACAGGGACCTTAAAGAAAACCGCCTATTAAACTCTCTTCCTCGTCTATTTACGGTTTAAACTTACTGAGATAATGATTAAAAAATCTCGTTAGGTCGATATTAATGGTTTAGGTTCATTTGCTCATGGATTTGTAAAAGTTTTTTATGTGGTCGCGCTCCAAGGTCATCGTTAAGTAATGGCATACAGACTTATTGTATCTTTCGGCCATGGCTTTGGCCCAGTTGGTGGACCTCTCAACTGAGAACTGGGCAAGATTAGGTTTCCATCTCAACCCTTCAGCTTGAACTTGAATCCAGAGGCTGAAGAGGTCCTTTAGAATCAGATTTTCAAGCCCGCATCCGCGCCACTCCTCTTCAATAAGCTTCAGCGTATAGTTCGTCAGATATGTTGCTTTATCTTTCAGCCACTTCTGAAGAGACTCTTCCAAATTCACTTTACCTCATTCTTTTTCTATGCATATGAGCTCATCAATAATTCTTATTTCTTGAGATATTGAAGCATAAAGCTTCTTTACAAGCTCATCCACATCGCCTTTGTAATTTAAAATCTTAAGCCATACCTTATCTATGGTTTTTCTGGCTTCAATCTCGCTTTTAAGCTGGTTAGTAATGCTTGGGAAGGAAACGTTCTTTACATCATTAAAAACCTTTAAAAGCTGCTCTCGTTCTTTCCTGGTTAGCTTTTTTGGATTTGGAACTAAAAGGCTGTTTAGCATGTAGTCGTGTATCTTCATCCAAGGTCCCTCGCAGGCAACTCCCATATACAGGAGCAGAAGGATGTTTAGTGAACTGTTTAACCATAGTGACAGAATTTTTGCATCTTCTTTCTCTATGTTGCAAAGACTCCAGAGGTCAATTCCTACAGTTGGTTGTTCTGAACGAAAAGCGATTAAACAAGTTCCGGGCGAGGATAGATATAATCTCCTTCCCAAAAGTAAATGCGCCTTTTTTCTTTCAAATTTTCTGTTCCACGACTCCACAGTCTCTTTGTTAAAAGCAGCTAAGTCCTTCGAAGATACGAGGTATCTGGCCATTTCTTTGATTTTATCAAACCACTTCAGAATAAGATAGTCTGAATTGTCGCTTACGTCAATGGTATTAATGTATGAAAATCTTCTGAGTGCTCTTGCAATGCAATTGAAGGGAATTTCCACAGTATGCATAAGTTTCCTATGTCTAACAACTAACGAGTCGTTCTTGATTTTATCTAAGAACCAATGGTCAGTTTTTCTTTGAATCCTCTTAGCATCCTTTAAAATAAAACCGTGAAAATCCTTGAACTTGTAATGTCTTAGATCGCACTCTTGTGCTTCTGCCAGAGAGGACAAAGGAGTTAATTTTTGGGAAGACAACAACTTTTCCAAGAGATCTACAAGTTTTAGGTCGCTAAGGGAAATGAATCTGTGCCAATCCGCTATATCCGCGGTTAATTTTGAATACGAACGAATCTTAACAGCAACTTCGTCATCCTCATAGTCTTGTTCAACAGTTCTAATTCTGTCAGCAACTTCCCTTGCTTTGGATATTCTCCCAGGCAACTTCTTCAGCACACAAACTTTAGTTACAGCGTTAGAGTGCGGCTTGGTTTTATTTGCAACTAAAAGAATCTCTCTAAAAACGACACTTTCAGAAAAGGCAAGCCTATGCCACGTAGTTATTATGTATTCAACATGGTATTTCTCTGACCACAGCCTTCTAATTCCCTCAGCTGACCTAATATGTAAGGCTGTAGCTGGCAAAACTAAAGCCATTTTTCCATTTTCTTTAAGAAATCTGTCAGCCAGTAATACGAAGTAGCCAAAATATCCCATTTGACCATGGAGATGCGGCTCATAACCCTTGAACCTATTGGATAAGACCTCTTTATAGTCTTCAGGAATCCTCTCATGCCTCGTAAATGGAGGGTTCATTATGATAACATCATATTTTTCCAGCTTAATCTCTTCAGGAATCTCGCCAGTTAAACTTACAACGCCTTTTGCTTCAGGTTTAGGTTCAGTGAACATCTCAAGGCCTGCTTGACCTTTCAATACTAATTTTAAGCTCGCTATGGACGGTATACGTTTGCCGGCTTCAAGTTCGGTTGAATCCCATATCGCAACATTAACCCTGTTAGTAAAGTATTCCGGAGACTGAAGGGCCAAGTGGCATGCAGCAACATTAGCCGCAAAGGGCATGACATCTATGCCTAATAGCTCATCCTCTACAAACCTTCTATGGTCATCCGCAGTGAATTTCCTTTCATTTTCCAGAAGATGTCGTTTTCTTCTATATGCAGCAACCAATAAACCTCCACTCCCAACTGCAAGGTCAGCTACCTTAGCATCATGCCTATCAATAGACAACCACGCAAGAAGCTCGGCTGCCAACACATTCGTATAGAAAGCTGCAACACTCTTTCTAACTTGAAAGGGAACCAAATCATGGAATATTGTGCCAAGCAGGTCTCCACCGACCTTTTCTGGCGCCAAACCCTTGATAACGTTGATTATGGCTTTAATTTGGTCTATGAAGCCCGACAATATCCTTGACGCCACATCGTAAGAGAAAACTGTTCTGTAGTTCACGTTTAAAACGTTCTTGAAATAGTCTTTTAGGTCAGCGGGTCGCTTGATAAGGTCCGCGTCTATTTCGGGAAATTTATTGGGCATTTGTCTGGATAGGACGTGATAGAAAAGCAGCTGATTAATCAGCAAATACGCTGAAGCGAGTCTTAGAGTTTCAACAGGATATTTTTGCTCCTCGTATTGAAGTATGTTTTTAAAAACCTCTTTTCCACCGAAGATATCCTCAAGCTCTTTCCCCGACAAGTATTTCAACGTAGTTGTTATGTATATTGCAGAGTCTCTCAAAGCTTTAATAATGTAGCCTGTGCTGGGTTCAACATACTCCGGTGGAGTGAGAACATGCTCAGCCAGTATCTTAGCAATTTCTGGCAAAGTCCCTTCATATACGGTGAAGCTTTTCCGCGTATCTTTTGGCGGAAACATAGCGACTGCTTTAAACTTTACCTCGTATGCCAGCTTCGCCAAAACATCAGAAGCCATGGGTCTTGAGAGGTGTTCAGGGTAAAGAATCGCAAAGCCACCTTTGATCCCGAGAACATCATACCATCTAAGATAATCGTTCTGAACTTTAGCAATAGCATTAATCAAATCTCCTTCTCCGAACTTAGCCTCAACAGGATAAGCACCAGCATTAACACACCAAACATCAGGCTTCCTAATACCACCCGGTGTGGAGATCGTGGGAAAAGTCTCAGCCTTAACCCCATATTTCTCAAGTTCCTTAACCAGAAGATTTGTTACAGTATCCTCAGCATTTCAGAAAGGATGCCCATCAATATGGTCCTGCTCACACTAACAACCTCTTTTGCGGTCACTATGCTTTTCTACTATTTCTCTTCCTTATTATCCTTTTTTCAGAGCAGTTCAAGCCAATTTTTTGTTAAAATTTCTGCTATTTTCCTTTCATTATTGATAACCTTCTGGTCGTCGTAGGCTGGCTTCCAAACTCTACCATGCAATTCGTCGGTTATTAGAAGCAGGGCTGCGGATTTTACTCGTCTGTACTGAGCAACGGAAAACAATGCTGAACATTCCATTTCAACAGCGAACGCCCCTTGACTTGAGCATCTCAGAATTTTGTCACGTGTCTCTCTTAAGGGGGCGTCTGTTGTCCATACGCCGCCTTCCTCATATGGAAAGCCAGCCTTATTCAGTAGGGTTTTAACTCTCCCGCGAAGCTTCTGGGAAGGTTTTGCAACGACACCAGGAGGTAAGTAATGGTAACTTGCACCCTCTTCCCTTATTGCAAATGTCGGGATCAGTAATTCTCCAATGCTGATTTTTGGATTTATAGCCCCAGCTTCACCAAATATTACCAGCTTTTTGATGCCCCCGGCTATCAATGCTTCAGCCAGCCCAACAGCTGCAGGTGCACCAAAATACGAGTGGAAAACTGCGAGTCCATCCTTTGTGGTGAAGAAGTTGAGTGCACCCACTACGCCTTCACTTTTTTCAATAACGACTTTGTTAGCCGCGGCCCTCATCCATCCATAAACTCGTTTAACAAAGACCATTACCCCGAGTTTTACAAAATTTAGGTCTTTAGGAGCGAAGTGTTTAGGGTTTATGACTGATTTCTTCCCCTTTGAATACCATTGCATCATCTTCTAATACTCTTCCGTTAACATGGTACTTTTATCGCTGATTCCGCTTTTATACTTGTTTTTGGTGCCTCCCCCTCATGTTTTGGAGAAGTTGCACAAACTTGTTTTTACGAAGGTCGAGTGAGTCGTCAGGGAAGTCGAAATCTACAACTTGAAGGGTTCCATCTTCCCCTTCATATGCTATTTGAACATACTTCTCTTTACCAAGTAAGGGTGTAAGCCATCCAAAAGCCCAAGCTTTTCCCCAATTGACCCGCATGGTAGCCTAATTTTCACGTTTATCAATTTCTCAACTGGGAAACCGAACTCAACATTTGGCGACGCAAACTCGGACTTAAATTTAACATAACCAGCCGAAACAAAGATTGTTCCAGGCACAACCCAATCATCAGGGTAAGAACTGTGTCCACCGGGATATTCCGCCTTGAATTTTACCTCTTTCCGTGCTAAAGGCTTCATACACCCCTTCATTTAGTATGGCCTTCGCATTATTTCTCCTTTTTTATTATCCAGCCTTTCTTGCGTAGGATTTTCTGGACTTCGAGGCTTAAGGCGAATTTGACGTGGCTACAGCTGGTTGATTCGCATTATTCGCATAAAACTTTGTCAGGCTCGAAGTAGACGTCTATTATCCTTTCTCTTGATGTTTTGTTGGCTAAACTTCTGTCAGGATTCTAACACTGGGTTCGCTGAAGTTGATGTTTTCAACTGGCTTTTAGTTCAAACTATGCACACAGCAATAGTTCAGACTATAATGCAAGCTGAAGACCTCGATTTGACCACCAAAAGATTTTTCTTTTTAGCTGCCGAAGAAGCCGTCTTTCATAATCAATAACATGTCTGAACATAAATTAAACTCCAAAGCATATCTGATTTAGGTCCAAAACGTTTTTTCTTTTCGTTCTCAAAGGAATAACCGTTAAAAACTGCTATTGCGCGAAATTTCAACCAATACGACCTACCCCCGGTATTTTTCAACATAGCCTGCTATGCCGTTTGAACCTTTGTAGCAGTCACCACCAACAACATTCTTCAAAATCAACCAAGCCTTTCATTACAGGAAACAGCCACCCAGACCAATCATCAGAATTGCTTATCACTTTAAAATAAGCCTATTTTATCATGAATAGACATGTTTCTCACAACCCAACAGAGGATTCTGGTTACACTTTTAGAGAATGGTCCATTAAAAAATAGCGACATTGCTAAGAGAGTGGGCATAACAGAGCAGTGGTGCAGCGGAATGGTTAACATTCTACAAGCGAAAGACTTGATTGAAAGCGAACTCATACCGCCAAGAAAAATTAATAAACTCACCAATAGAGGCGTTGAGGTGGCGAGGCGCCTAAAAGAAATAAGCCAAAAAGCTGAGGGGAAAGCCTTCTGACTTCCTATTGCTGTGAATGTCGCTTCTCCAGCATCAAAATGGAGATAACAGAAAACCTGAGAAAAAGGCTCAGCGAGTTAAAGGCGCCTATGAGCACTCGTGAAAGAGAAAACAGAGGACTACCAAGAAAAAGAGCATGGTGCAACCTCTGGCGCTTAACAGTGGACCCCCTTGAGAAAGCATGCTACAAATGGCGAAGACATCAAGGCTGAGTCAATTTTTGTGAATTATTTCTTGCCTTCCTTGGCGGCATGTTTAACACCTATTTCATTTAATATGTCAACAACTACTCCTGCGCTGATCTCTGGATATTCAAGGAAAAATCGCATAAAGTTCTTTGTTTCCTCTTTTAAAACTTCGAAAATCGTGTCAATGATTACGCCGGCGCCCTCAGGTCTGTATATTAGTTCATCAATTCCCAAACAGAATGATACCTTATACAGCTCATCCGCAGTCTCCACGAAATCTCGCAACAGTCCCCTCAAAAAAGCTTCCTTCTCAACCTCTTCAAGCTTCTGCATTTTTTCGCGTATGATCCTTCTCATCTCTTCAAATGAAGGGGCAGCTTTCCTTCTGTCGAGAAATTCTTCAAACTTCTTCCAACCATCAGAGGCCCAAATCCGAGCTTTATACCAGACTTCAGGACCTTTATCTCCAGCAACCGCTTCTTTGATTATGCTTCCCTCCTTCACCATCTCATCTAAAGTTTGTTTCAGCGTTGTCGGACCCCAGCCCAAATCTTTAAGGTGAGCCTTGAGATGTTTCCAGCGGGCTTTTCCACCGAGCTTGATAAGCAACTTGTAAACATCAGTCTTTCTAACGGATGGCTTGTTCCATACACTTCTTCCCTTCATGCTGATACCTCAATACCAATTCTGTATCTTTATATAACTTCAGTACCACATAAAACTTTCGAAAGAAACACTTAAAGAGGCTTCGAAAATGGGGTTGAAAGATAGAAGAAGCAATATTAAACATGGAAGATATAGCCTTGCTTTGATTCTTCCAGCAACCATTGAAAAAGGTGAAGAGTCCACTTTAGCTGCAAACAGGCTTATCCTGGTGGATCCAAGGGGTGAAATCAGTGAAGAGGACCTTCTCGAATTCTTAGAGACTTTCGTCGAACCTAACTTTTGGCCTTGGTATATGAAAAAGAGCAAAGCTGGAAAAACAGAGGCTAAAGAGTAAGTGAGGAGCGAATCCAACACGACGTTAGATGACAAACAAAATAAAACGGTTTCTAAGGAAGCTTTAAACAGTCTTTATTATTTTAATGACAGTTGTCTGTCTAACTGTCTAACAGTCTTTAACGGGAAACTACATGACAACAGTACATCATTCATCCACATTACTTCTTTCTTTTTCGGAAGTGGTTTTGATGGGTGAGAAGGAAAGACCTAATGCTCACATGCTTTTTCTTCCAACGGAACTTTTCATGGGATTAATAAAGAAGATGGCGGCTTTAGAAGTCGGTAAAAGCGCGGCTATTCTTGACTGCTTAAATGAAAGCTTACATGCTGAAGGCTACATCGACGACGAAACCTATAAAACATTCAAGAAAGGTTATCGCAGAAAACTCCTCGAGGTAGTTGAAGAGAAAAGGAAGGAAAAAGAAAGAAAATTAAAACCCATAACGACACGGCAAATTGAGGTTCAGGAACAAGAAAAAATAAAGACCAGAAAATATCTGCTTATGGTTAATGAGCAATGGGACAAGTTGCCAGATAAGGCAAGACAATACCACTTAAAAACCGCTGAACGATTCAAAGATGAATTTCCAGAAGCGAAGGGAATTCTGAAGAAAGCCGGAATACTGAAAGAGTATGAATAAAGGATCATTACCGAGTACCTCCTGGCCAGAGGAGCCCTCTCCAAAAAGCTCACATCCCGCGTATAGAAAAGGGCACGATCCAGAATCGGAGAAAGCTTGCAGGCTTCCATTACCGCAGCCACCGCATCGCTGCTCCTCGCAAAATCTTCTGTTTAAAACGTGAAGATGAATTGTGCGGGCGTTATCGTTTATTGTTATCCGCCTCCAACATGTTTCGGGCGTAGACACGTTCTCCCAAACATGTCAATGAAAGAGCTGAACGAGAAGCTGAGCATTATAAGCCGTGTTGTTGTGCATCCAAAATACCGCACCATAGGTTTAGGTGCAAAACTTGTCCATGAAACCTTACAGTTAGCCGGAACACCATACGTTGAAATGCCAGCTGTCATGGCTAAGTATAATCCCTTTGCAGAGAAGGCTGGTATGCAGAAAATAGCTGAGCAGCCACCGCCAAAAGAGGCTTTGGCAATTGCACAAGTACTGCAGAAGTTAGGCTTTAACATTCAACTGTTGGGAAGCCGAAAATACATTTTGCAGAAGCTACAGACTTTAAAGCATGAACAATTAAAGCATGTGCGAAAAGCTTTCATAACACATAAGCATGTAAGGTTTCTCAAGGGATTTTTCCCACATAAACCCTATGGAGAAACAAAACTTTTCAAGACTAAAATCATGAAAGCAGACTTGCCTCAGCTTGCTAAACTGATTAAAATCTGCGGAATGCTATTGCAAACAAAAGTTTACCTATTTTGGGAAAGGTAGATTCAAGAAAAGTTATAATTCTTAATCGAGTTTAAAATCTATTGTATTAGTGGAAGAGGAGATTGAGCTTGCAAGATTCTAAAGTAACAACTTATAGTCCCCGAGCTTTACTTTCACTTCTCATGCTCGGAATTTTCGCATACTTCCAACGTTTAGCAATCAACGATCAGCACTTCCTTTTACTTACTTTTTCCTCATACATCTTCCTCGCCATAGGAACGGCTCTTCTATTTTCCGCCTCAGCCGAAAATCAGCCTCAAAGGCGGAGGATATTTGTTAACATCATCATACTCATTTCTATTGCTGTAGTCCTGCTTGGGGCGTTTTCGCTTGCAAGCGTCCCGAGGGGTGGCATTTTTCACAATCGTTACGTCCCACTCACTGATTTCATGATAACCCTTAAGAAAGGCTTCTGGGTCGAAGGGGAACGTGTATGCTATGGTTATTCAGGCTCAGTCTATCCTCAACCAATTATTTTTGAGGCGGATTATCCTGTTGGATGGGTGTATGCTTTTCCAACATGGGATTGCAGAATCAAAGTGTCCTTTGATGAACCAGTTAACATGAACGGATCCATCTACACACGCCTCGATTTTATAGCTGCACCAACACCGAGCGAATGGCTTGGATTTTCTCATGGAACTCGGATACAACCTATAGCGATTGCTGATGGAACATCAAACACCATAAGGATTGAGAACTTCTTCTCGTGGGGAAGCGTCGCCGAGTCTTCCTGGATCGCTATGGGAGGGGCTCATATGCAGCGGGCTCGAGTCGAAGGATACAGATTAGAGCTCTCAGTTATGTTATACTTTGAAGAGAAAGCAGACTACGGTCCTAAAATTAATTGCACAGTTCATCCAAGCTATGATGGACGATTTATAGTAAGAGATTATGTTGTCGATTCCCAGCTGCAAAATACAGCCGCAATTCTTCTCTGCGGAGTCTTCGCTGGGATTCTCTGTTTTATTCCAGCAAAAACAATCAAACCTAAAATTGACTCTAAAATTGCTCCAATAATTAGCAGCATAGAAACCTTCTCTGCGCAACTTGTGCCTAAGCAGAGGGAGACACCCAAAACTTTCCTTAAACAATGCATAGAATGTGGCAGAGAAATCCCGATAGCTTCAGAAGAATGCCCATACTGCGGAGCGAAGCAACCATAACCCAGCAAAATTATAAGATGACGGGTGAATGAGTATGAGTTCGTATGCAGAATTGAAGAAAAGAAACGTATGGAAGTATGCCTTAGCAGTGATCCTCATAGCGTCTGTATGTTTGAGCATCTATCACTGTATCTGCTTCAAAGCAGCACACGCCAAATTTACAGAGGGTCCATGAAAGCCGGAATAGCCTTCGCAGGGAATTTAGGTAGGGCTACGTTCTTCTTGAACGTTCAAAAGCCGGAAAGGATAGACACTTGCATTTATGCATATGTAGATTTAGCTCAAGGAGCTTTGGAGAGTATCTGGACTCTCAGGGAACTGAACCCTCAGCATAGAGATTCGCTTAAGCCTATCGAGGACGTTGTTCGCGTCTTAGCAATAGCTATCCCCGAACCACCCACGGTTCCTCAGGTTCTTTATCAGGTTTCAAGCAACGTTTCCTTGGCTATGGATGCCATGGCAGAACTCAAGCAGGTAGCATCGCAAAAAATTAGTGAAATGGGACACGAAGTTTCGGAAGCATTTACAGGCACAGGAGTCAACACTTCAAGATTAAACAACGCCATAAACCTGGCTAACGAGCTACAAACCATCCTAAATCAATGGATAGACAAGTATTCACAAGCTTAACCTCATCATGACTCCATCTATATGTGACCCGCACGAATCGATTTTTAGTCACCGCCTTCGCCAGATGTTGTATGGGCATTGGTTCCAGCAGTAGCTTCCACCCTTGAAAATGCAGTTCTTGCACTCAGGCCTGTCAAAAAGCCTCGGCTTCTTCCTATTAGAACCACCCTCAGACAGAAAACTCCCCTCAATAAAGTGTTCATAGTGCCTGTTTAAAAACTCCGCATATTACGCATAACTAAATTCTGACATGACTCAACACGCTTCAACAATTCATACGTTGAAATTATAAACGCCAGCCGCCTACCTTAGATAGGATGCGGCTGCGAAAGCTCGGCGGTGTCGGAGCTAAGAAAGCCTAAAGCCCCTGAGGGGATGACCACAAGGACCCGAAGACGGGAACCGTCCGTAAGAGCCACGAGACGGCTGAAAAAAAGCAAGGGAGGTAAAGAAACATGCCGAAGAAAGGCTACACGGGCATATCGCTAAAGACAGAGGTTGCAGAGCTGCTAAGGTCCAAAGCAAAAGCCAGCAACATGGGCTTAAACGATTACTTAACAGGCATACTGATAGGACCGTCCCAACTATGTATCGAGGACCGTCCCGGGACCGTCCCAACCCTTCAAAACCACGCTTCTACACAGCTTAGAGAAAAGCCTGAAAACAGCTGCTTTTCAAAAAACCAGCAAGAAACAATGGTGGGGCTGCCCGGATTTGAACCGGGGTCCTTCCCGCACAGCCACAAGGCTGCACTTAGAGAGCCCAAGTCTCCAAGCCTAGACCAAGCTAGCCGACAGCCCCATGCATTATCTTTTCATTTTGAAGCCTAAAAATAAATGTTCCCTAACTTTTAAACTCTTATCCCTCATAATATCTACTACTGGAGGCTTAGTAGGCTTGTCTCATTCACGTCGATTACACGGAGTTAAGGTTCTGAAAGCTATTTCGTCATCTATTAGGCTGCAAATTTTAAACTTGCTTTTTGATAAGGGACCTCTTTCCTATACTGAGTTAATGAGTTCGCTGAAAATGAATCCAAGCAGAGATGCTGGAAGGTTCGCCTATCACTTGAAGTTCCTGCTTAAAGCAGATTTAATTGAGGCAGATGTGGAAGCTAAGAAGTATCGTTTAACCGAGTTAGGTAAGATTGTTATTGACGTTGCAGAGGAAATTGCAAAGAAAGCCTTTAAGCCAAGAAAAACGCTTGTCCGCACCTCTCACTCTGCACTAGAGGAATTTGATGCGAACAAAATTACAGATTCCCTTACAAGGGAAGCAAACATGCCTGCGGAGTTAGCTCAAAAAGTAGCCAAAGAAGTGGAGAAACGGCTGCTTAAATCTAAAACGAAATATTTGACAGCCCCCCTTGTAAGAGAAGTTGTAAACACTGTCTTAATCGAGAAAGGTTTAGAGGAATACCGCCATAAACTCACACGTTTAGGACTCCCAGTTTACGACATCTCCACTCTTGTAGAGACAAAAAGTAAAGCTTCTCAAGGGTCAGCCTCCATACATGAGACTGCTGGAGAAATAGTTCTTAAAGAGTATATGCTTCTAAACATATTCCCAAGAGACATCGCAGACGCAAATTTATCCGGTTTGCTACACATCAACGGTTTAAGTTACTGGGTTTTAAAGCCAAGCGAAATAATGCATGATTTAAGATTTTTCTTCAAAAATGGCTTAAACTTAGAGAAAATAAACGCTTTTCAACCATCTTATCCCCCGCCTAAAAGCTTGGATTCTGCTCTATCCACAACCTTTAATGTTCTTCTGCATTCCGCTAAAGAAGTGGGCGAAGCACAAACGCTTGATTACTTTAATGTTTTTCTCGCCCCCTTTGTAAAGGGCATAGAGTCTTCAAAGATTAAAGAGGCTTTACGCCTATTCATTTCGAACATAAACCAACACGTGCCTTCCGTCTCTTTGGGCTTGGAGCTTATGATTCCAGATTCCATGGCCGAGAAACAAGCCATCGGGCCTCTTGGTAAGAGATTAGATAATTATGGTGACTTTAGCGAAGAGAGTCAACTTATTGCATCTCTTCTTTTCGAAATTTTCGCCGAAGAAAGCGTGCACAAACCGTTGCTTAATCCAAGAATTATTGTAAAGATACATCCAGAAACTTTTGCAAATGAAAAGGCAAAGACATTGCTTTTGCAAGCGCATCGCCTAGCGACGGAAAAAGGCATCCCATACTTTGCAAACCTTTTGGGGAAAGAGCCAGAAAACAGTGTTTTCTCAGCTTCTGGCTTTAGGCTTAGGGCGGATTTAATGGGAGACTGGGAAATTGACACTTTACGCACAGGCAGCTTGGGATGTGTGACGATCAATCTGCCGCGGATAACGTATGAGTCTAAAAGAGACGAGACAAAGTTTTTTGAAATTTTGAAAAAGAGACTTGAGATGGCAACGCGTGCTTTGGAAATTAAGCATAGAGCGCTTAAACAGAATGGCAAAGGTTTACTTCCATTTCTGATGCAGAACGTTGACGGCGACCAATATTTCAGACTTGAATACTGTTCTCGTCTGATAAACTTGGTAGGATTAAAGGAAGCGGCGGAAGCATTTCATGGAAAAAACATTTGTGATGATGGAAAAGCCTTGGAGTTTGCGCAGCAAATAACGCAACACATTTTGGCGTTCACACGTAAAATTGGTAAGAGACGTGGAAAACGTTTGACACCAGCCCTACTACCAAGCTTTAAAGCTTCAGAAAGATTGGCACAGTTAGACATTGAAAGATACGGCATCGCGAAGGTTCGATTTTCAGGAACGAGAGAAAAGCCGTTCTACTCAACTGTTAACAAGCTAACCCTTCAAGACGGAGAAATTCCTCAAGAATTTTTAAAGGTTGAACGGAAACTGCGTGGGTTGCATGCTGGTGGATGTCTAACAGTAATAGAGCTTGGAAAAGCTGAACACAGTCCAGACGAGCTTATGTCTCTAACAAAGCAGATTGTCGAAGACTATGGAATAGAATTTTTCACATATGACCGCCAATTAACCTACTGTCTCAACTGCAAAAGATGTTGGTTCGGCTTATTACATAAATGTCTCTCATGCGGAGCAACAAGCACACTAACAGTTTTCAATCGATTTGCATCAACATAAACTTTAAACAGAAACTCGCATGTTATTTTACTGCACCTAATATTAGAGCCAAGAGCCCCATTCTAACGACTATGCCATTCCAAACTTGCTGGAAGTAGCGTGCATGCGATGTATTATCAACTTCAGCGGCTATTTCATCAACTCGTGGAAGCGGATGGAGAATTATTAGGTCTTCTTTGGCTTTGCTTAAAGTTTCCAAGTCGATTTTGTGGGAGCCTTTAACTTTTGCGTATTCAGCCGGGTCTGGAAAACGTTCCTTCTGTATCCTCGTAACATATAAAACATCTACAAGCGGAACTATCTTTTCAAGATCTGTTTTTTCCGTTACCGATATTCTCTCTTTTATTGTTTGAAGAACTTCCCGCCGCATTTTAAGAGACTCCGGCGAAACCAAATATAATTCAATGTTGTATAGGGAAAGTGCGTAGGCAAGTGAGTGAACGGTTCTTCCATATCTCAAGTCGCCTATCAAAGCTATTTTCAACCCGTCAATCTCGCCTTTCTCCTTCATTATAGTATACAAGTCTAGGAGGGCTTGCGTAGGATGTTCTTCCGCACCACTACCGCCGTTAATAATTGGCACTTTCGCAAATTCCGCAGCAAGTCTCGCCGCACCCTCAAGCGGATGCCTTAGGGCTATCACATCTGCATAATTCTCTACAACACGCACAGTATCCGCGAGATTTTCACCTTTCTTAACTGAAGCTATTTCTGCCTCTGCAAAACCTATTGCTGAACCACCCAGCTTGTGCATGGCTGCCTCAAAGCTTAACCGTGTGCGTGTGCTCGGTTCAAAAAATAATGTTGCAAGAATTCTCCCTCTGAGCATGTCTGAGCCTTTCACGGCTATGGACTCCATAGCTTGTCCAATTTTCAAAATGTAGTCAATTTCTTCACGAGAAAAATCCTTAATTGATATTACATCTCTGCCTTCAAACTTCAAACTTACACCCAACACAACAACTCTATACAACTCCTAAATAACTTTTTATCACATGGGAAACGTTGCAAAATTCTAGCGAAGTTAAAATCTTTTATTTCTGTTAGAGTATATCCTCCTCTCAGAGGAGTTCTATATGAGCGAAACAGTATTACATGTTTCTAAAATTAGAAACGGCACAGTCATTGATCACATCACGGGTGGACATGCGTTGGATGTTGTGAAGATTTTGGGGATAACTTGGCGGGAAAAAAGGGTTATCACTATCGCGATTAATGTGCCGAGTAAACGTTTCAAAAGAAAGGATATCGTTAAGATTGAGAGTAGGGAGTTAAACCCGCAGGAAGTGCATAAGATTGCTTTGTTGGCTCCTCATGCGACCATTAACATTATCCGTGATTATAAGGTTGTGGAGAAGCAGAGAGTCAAGCTGCCAAAACTTATTGAGAGCATTGTTAAGTGTGCTAATCCAGCTTGTATAAGTAACAGCAACGAGCCTGTGCAAACCAAATTTTACGTTGAAAGTGAGGACCCACTACTGCTGAAGTGTCACTACTGCGGCTATATTATGGAGAAGAAGGATGTGCTTCAGCAGTTTTAGAGCAGCATTTCCTATTAAAATTTTCCATAATATTTATATCGTACGATATACTATTAATAGTATATATATCTAAAAAAAGACATATTGTATATCTGTAGAATACAAATACACATGGTGAAAAAAGTGGGAAATATTGGTAAATGTGTTGGAAACATTGACGAACAACTTGGAAATACTGATGCCCACATTATGGGCATCTTTCGCAGTCTACACAACATGGTACTTCACATCAGCGAAACACTATGCACCATTAACCCTAAACGAAGCAAAAATACTGTAGAGAATCCACAAACAAAACGCCCAATGCGAAGCCAAAAAATGGCGTGAAATACGAGCAGAGGAAAAATAATCGGCTTTGAATGTGAGTGTGGATATAAACACATACAAAAACGCCCAATATCAGCTAACACGCCAACGCTCCGTATGCACTCGGAAACTCCCTTATACAACAAACTGCATACGCCAGCATAGGGTTCAAGCATTGTCAATGTTGCATTTAACAGCCCCCAATAATTCTTTCTTATCATAAAACTAAACCAATAAATCCATGTTCTGATTTGATTACCGAAAAGAAGTTTTCCCATAAATTTTTTGTTTTTACGCATTATCACAATTTTTGTGGCGTTCTTCCCAGAACTTTTTTATTTGTTCGGCGCAGTTAATTGGGCTTCCTACAGTTTTCATCTCCTTCTGGTAGTAGCTTGGGAGTTGTTGTTTGATGTTTGGGCGCGTGACGCGTTCATCTAGGATTGCTATGCATCCTTTATCATTAGCTGATCGGTGGACGCGTCCACAGGTCTGAATTAGGCGAAGTATTGCAGGGGTTAAGTAAGCGTACGTCCTGCCTTTTCCTGGAAATTGATGATTGAAGTAATTTATCAAAGCCTTTTGGTACACGTTCCAAGTTGCATAGGGTAGGCCCACAGCTACTACACATGTTAAGAGGTTATCTGGATAGTCTATTCCCTCGCTGAACTTCCCGCCCATAACCCCAAACAATATGTTGTCGGCTGACCTAGTTAACTGCTCCATCACCTCGCCTCTCTTAGTCTTACGTTGTTCTACAATTTCTTTTCTGTTGGTTTTGATCAGTGGTAGAATGGTATGCATCAATCCGTAGCTTGTGAAGAAGACAGCCATGTTGCCTTCATTCGCCTCGGATATGGCTTCAATGTAATCTTTCCACTTCTCAAGCATCCTGTTAGTCCTTTTTTCAAACCTTGACGACACATCCTCCGCAGCTAAAATCAGCCTGTTCTCAGGCGGAAAGGGCGAATCAAACTCTTTGAGATAGACGCCACTCTGGTCATAAAGCATTAAGTCTCTGTAGACTTTTGGAGGCGAGAGGAACCCGCTCATCAGGATGCTTCCCCGCGCCTGACTCAAAACAGGATCTGTTATCTCCCTCCCATCGAAGCTCCTGACTTCTAAAACGGTTCTATCCCTCCAATCCCTCCTAATCAGATGGATATACTTCGTTCCAACTTTTTCGAAGAAGCTCTTCATAAACTCGCCCACTCGATGGTTGTAGCTGAAAATCCTCTCGTAGCCCAGCTCGCGCCGCGTCTCTCTCACATATTCTCCGTATTCATGAAGGATTTCTGCGGTTTCGGAACCAGATACTCCACATTGATCAAGAAACAAGTCGCTAACTTCTTGGGGGTTAAGCTGCTTAAGCTCTTCCTTTTCTAAGGTCTCTTGGACGCGTTGAAAAATTTCCTCGTTTAACACGTTCAAATACTCTTGAACTGACGGCAGAGTCTCATGTTCGAACGTTTCGTTTTCTTTGAGAGCCCCTTCCACTGTGTTTTGTGTCAGCCGGTCAGAAAGCAGCTCCCTAGAAAAGGCTGGAAGATTGTGCGCTTCGTCCACAATAAGGTAGACGTTAGACATGCCCACTCCGAAACTCTTCAGTAATGCCCCCCTAACTTGAGGATTGAAGACGTAGTGGTATGTTCCAAGGAAAATGTCGACACGATCTAGAACTTTTTTCAATGCCTCATAAGCGCAGAACCCCTGCCTAGACATTCGCCTAACCGCCTCCCTCGGAGCAAGAATTTTTCGGGCGCAGTCCAGTGCCAGTTCTTCAGCTTCCTTTTTCTTTCTGTTTATGTTCCAATAAAACTTGCAATAGGGCTTATTAGACTCACAGTTATCCTTCAGCCTCTGACACTCCTCGAGAAAGTCAAAGTAGGAGAGGTCGCCTTTTATGCGCAGCGGACACATGTCCTGTTTGCTGAAAAAGGATACGGCTGAGAGATTACGTCCCAACGCCTTCAACTCTTTAAGATAAATGTGTAGTTGGCTTCTGGTTCTAAAGCAAATCAGAAGTTTGTTCTCTCCAAGCTGGGGTAGAACAGTTAGCAGGGATGCCAGAGACTTACCTATACCACAGGGAGCGCTTCCCAGAAAAACTTCTTTATTTTTAATGGCCTTAGATGCTTCCTCGATAAACTCCATCTGTCCCTTCCGTGCTTCGTAGCCTTCAGGAAGCCATTTCCCCTCCGAAACTTTGCCTCTCACCCTTCCTTTCACTGTTGCTTCGCCAACTCTCTTGGAGAGCTTAGAAACCCTGCTCTCCGACATCAAGTATGTTCCACAGCTACGACAAAACCGACTCTGTTCATACTCTTTACGAGAATATGTTCTTCCACATTTTCGGCAAACGTAGGTTCGAGGCAACTTTCTCACACATCATAACCTTACCGCGTACAACTTATGCTTTGCTAATTGTTTCCACTTTAATCCACACACAGTAGCTTTACGCGCGCGCAAACTAGAAAACTTCTAGAACCATTAATCATAATAAGCAGACAGCACATCTATACGTATTCATTAGTGTTTGGAGTGAAGAGCGCGACAATGCCTAGGGATCCTGTCTGTGGCGTGGTTCTGGACGAAAAGACATCTAAATTCAAGATCAGTTATGGAGGAGAGACATATTATTTCTGTAGTGTGAAATGCAAGAAGAGATTTAAAAGGAATCCGAGGAAATTTGTAAAGTAGACTGGCGCGCTGATAGTATTGAAAGGGACGGTGAACAGGAACTGTTATCTGAGGGAACTACATGGATACAGAAAAAGAAATTGTTTCATACTTATACGAATTTGGAAATACAAAGGAAAGCGACATAATCAATTACGGAGTAAAGAAATTTAACTACTCTTCAGAAAGAATGAAAAAGGTCATAAAGCGGATGGCGATAAAGGGTAAAATTCACTATGTTATTCACAGCAAACTTGAACCGCCTGAAGTTTATATTAGCTTGAAGGAACCTTTGCCTCCCGAAATTGCGAAGATCCTTCTTGAAGCTTTCATCCAAATGAACGTAGCGGAAGAAGATGCGCAAAAGATTCTGGACGAAGCAGCGGCACTTGCGGAGAAAAGAATTAAAGAGAAGCATACACGAACATTTTAGGCAAGCGCCAGATCATTTCTTACAAAATCAATGTCATCAAACACACACATGTGCGTGCTAAACCTTTTTATATGAGGGGTACTGTTTAGTGGGGTTGTCACATTAATCCATGTTTAAATTAAAGAAACTTTTGAAGCTTTTGAAAACTACATGTAAAACTTTGTGACAGGAGAAATGAAATATATGCAAATACAATACTTTAAAGATTTACCGCTAAGTCAAGAAGTTATGAAAGGCATCGAAGAGCTTGGATTCAGTAATCTTTTCCCAATTCAAGCTCAAGCCATAATCCCATTACTTGAAGGCAAAGACGTGATTGGACGGGCACAGACTGGAACGGGCAAGACAGCGGCTTTCGGAATTCCGATGGTTGAACGTCTAAACCCAAACATCAGCAGTATTCAGGGCTTAGTCTTAGAGCCAACACGTGAACTCGCCATACAGGTTGCAGGGCACATAAGACGACTCAGCAGATACGCCGCATTTAAAATCTTACCAGTTTACGGTGGTGAACCAATCCAGAAACAAATCCACGCACTAGAAAGAGGCGTACACATTGTTGTTGGTACACCAGGCCGCCTAATAGACCATCTGAAATGAGGAACACTAAATCTGGCATCGGTGAAAATTGTTGTTCTCGACGAGGCTGATAGAATGCTTTACATGGGATTCATAGATGACATAGAATACATGCTCTCAAAGGTGCCAGTAAACAGGCAGACAAGCCTCTTCTCTGCAACAATAGACCATTTAGTAATGACTATATGCGACAGGTACATGAGAAAACCTGAAAAAAATACTTGTAAGTAAAGACGAAATGGCGCTCACACAGATAGACCAGTATTACATGGTTGTAAACCCTAAAAACAAATTCGGAATTCTATGCAACGTTTTAGACGAAAACCACATAGAACGAGCCATAATATTCTGCAGAACGCGTATAGGCACAAGCATGCTAGCAGACAGGTTAAGGGCGCGAGGATACGACGCAAAACCATTTCATGCTGGCTTCACTCAACCGCAAAGAGACTTCATTGTCAACTCTTTCAGAAAAGGAAAACTAAAACTGCTTGTTGCAACAGACGTTGCTGCAAGAGGCCTAGACATTCAAGAAATAACTCACATAATAATCTATGACATTCCATTAGACGCGCTAGTATACTTCCATAGAATTGGACGAACTGCCAGAATGGGACGCGAGGGAACAGCAATAACACTTGTGGGCTACGGAGAACTAACACAATTTAACGATATAAGAGCTTTAACGAAAACTACAATAGAAGAATTAGGATAGAATAGTACCCTGCGTTGTTCTCAATGGGTTATGCACTAGATGCTTCATAACATAAAGCCTATAAGGAAAGCAAGGTTTAAGTCTTCTCCATTCCCCGTATAAGAATCTAATCAGGCGGAGAACCGAATGAAGCAACTACACCATAACGGCGTCCTAGTTCCACCCCGATACGAAGGAAAGGGTCTCACCATCAAGGTAAGGGGGAAGAAGATTAAGCTGACGTTGGAGCAGGAGGAAATGGCTCTCGCCTGGGCTAAGAAAGTGGGAACTCCCTATGTCGAGGACTCTGTCTTCGCTAAGAACTTCCACCGTGACTTCTCAAAAAAACTTGGTATCAATGTTAAATCCAGCGACGTCGACTACTCTGAGATCCTTTCCATTGTCGAAAAAGAGCGAGCCAGGAAGGCTAACCTCTCTAGGGAGGAGAGGAGACAACTGGCGGCTCAGAGGAAAGCCCAGAGGGAGGCGAACAAGAAGCGCTACGGATATGCTTGGGTTGACGGCGTCCAGTTGGAAGTGGCCAACTACGCAGTCGAACCTAGCTCCATCTTCATAGGCCGAGGGAAACACCCACTAAGGGGGCGTTGGAAGGAGGGGCCTCGCGAGGAGGACATCGAGCTCAACCTCTCGCCGGATGCTCCTAGACCGCCGGGCAACTGGGGCGACATCGTTTGGCAACCTGACGCCATGTGGATTGCACAATGGCGGGATAAACTCACCGGCAAGACGAAATACGTCTGGTTTTCCGAGTCCAGCATCCTGAAGCAGAGGAAGGATATTGAGAAGTTTGACAAGGCGAAGGAGCTCCGTCAGAACCTTGTACGGATCCAAAGGCACATTTGGGAGAACCTTGATGCTGATGATCTAAGACGGAGGAAGACGGCGACCGTCTGTTTCCTTATTGATAAGCTGAAGATCAGAGTCGGCGACGAGAAGGACCCCGACGAGGCGGACACCGTCGGTGCCTCAACCCTCCGACCGGAGCATATTCGCTTCAACGGCGATGGCGCTGTAACCTTCAACTTCCTCGGAAAGGATTCTGTACCTCATGTCTTTAGGGTCGAACTCCCAGATAATGTCATCAGAAACCTCAAGGAGTTCACAGCAAACGCGGCATCCACACTTTTCGATGGCATCGGCTCAAAACATGTGAGCGAATTCCTCGATGAGGTGATGATCGGTCTTTCAGCGAAGGTCTTCCGCACCTGCTATGCGTCCGAAGCCGTCGAGACGAAGCTAGAAAAAGCTCCTTTCAAACTCGAAGACCCTGAGTATGTGAAGAAATATATCGCCACGATGGCGAACCTCGAGGCCGCTAAGGTCTGCAACCACCGGCGTACCATCCCCAAGACTTGGAAATCATCTTTGGAAAAGAAGAAGAATCGCTTCAAGGCTCTGAAGGATCGGGCGAAGGATGCCCAAGAGAAGCTAAGGCGGAAAACTAAGGAGCGGAAAGAGAGATACAGGGAGAGGCTGAGGAAGCAAAAGGAAAGGCTGAAGGCGATGGAAGAGAAGCTGGAGGCTTATCGGCGGCAACTCGCCGATAGGAAGCAACAAGGTAAACCCATTCACGTTCTGAAGAAACGCGTTAGACTTCAGCGAGGTGCCGTGGCGCGCCAAAAGCAAAGCCTCAAGGAGCTGAAGACTAAGCACACAGATTGGATGAAAAAGCTAAAGCATGCGCTTGAGAGTCGAAAGCAACGTGACAAAGCGGCGATGGATAAGCTGAAGCTCAGGATAGAGACCCAGAAGGAAACCCGCGACTACAACCTCGCGACATCCCTGAAGAGCTACATTGACCCTCGAATCTACTGCGAATGGGGAAAACAAGTTGACTATGACTGGAGGCGGTACTACCCGGAGACCCTCCGGGGGAAGTTCAGCTGGATCGAGATTGATGGGATGACTTCACAAAAGAGTTAGAAGGTTTTTCAGAAAAAGAAAATGAAAAGGACGCTGGTTTAATCGTGGCGCCGCCGGTAGGATTTTCGACAGGATTTGTCTCCTTATTCTCGAACCTACGACCGACTGGTTAACAGCCAGCCGCTCTACCTAGCTGAGCTACGGCGGCATCTGCATTATGAGTTTGAGTTTTCCAGTGATATTTAAGTTTAGTTATTTCTAGTGTCAGGTGTTTTTCGGCTAGCTAATGTGCTATTTGATTCCAGCCTTTTTTGCCTTATACATGACTATTTCACCGAAAAGCCTGTAGAATAGGCGTATAAGTTTTGCAGACCATTTTCCAGCAAACGCTAAGTCGATTAGGTTGTCTATCCAGTAAAAGTCGTGTTTTAAACATTTGATTAAGAGTTCTCGGTGTAGTTCGTTCATTTCCGTTTCTTTAAACCAGTCCTCGTCTTTTAGTCTACCCATTGGAACAAAAAATAGAGGCACAATTAGGCTTCTAAAACCTTTAAGGTCATCCATTAACTCGATTGTTTTAATTAAGTCTTCCTCTGTTTCTTCAGGAATCCCTACAATTAATGTGCACGCTGGAATCAACTTGTTATCGTGCATTAAACCCATGCCGGTGCGTACAACTTCTGGCCATTCTTCTGGCTTAAAGGGATGCGCTTTTGCCGGCATGATTTTTTTCGCAAGCTTTGGTGAACCTGTTTCTATTCCTATTTCTGCACCCCACCAAGACTGCTTTTGCAGTATAATTTCAGCTATTTTCGAGAAAAGCTTCGGTTTTGACGCTATAGCTGCTAGGGAACAGTGGCTCCAGCTTATGCCTTCACATTTCTTCACAACCAGTTCGTGGAGTTTGATGAGTTTTTCATCGTTTGGCAAGGTATTTTTGGAACCGTAAAGCATAACGTCTTCCGCGTGGAAACATGACCAATTTATATGACCAACTTCTATGTTTACATCTATTTCCCGCAGTATTTTCTCATACGGATACCACCGCAGAGGCCTTAAAGTCGCGCTGCAGAATTCACACCCCCTGCAACAACCACGACCAACCTCTGTTAAGCCATTAATTGAGGGATTCACAATATCCGGTATTTCTTCTAGACTGGGTGTTTCCTTGACACCAACCTCATAATACTGGGGGAGGTTCTCATCATTCAATGCCGCACAAACAATCTTCCCAATGACCTTTTCAGCCTCTCCTTCGATTATACAGTCTATCCCAAACTCCTCAACGAATTTTAACCTATAACGAAATTGCCAAACACCAGGACCACCAACAATAATCCTTAACCCATGTTTTTTCGCTTCTTTAATCTCTGGATTAGCTAATAAAGCACGGAAATATTGTGCCAGAAATGGCTCCCTCTTTAAGATAGAGGCGAAGGTGCTTGAGGCTGGACCTAGGCCGAAGGGGTCCATGACGTTTATGCCTAAAACCTTTGCCTCATCAATGTATTTTCCAATGTGGTCTGGATCAACGGTTAATACGTCGAAGCCTTCGCTTAAGAGTTGAGCCTCAATCTTTCTTAATCCGTACGGTGCTGCTATGGGTATGCCGTCTTTTGTTTTGATTGGAGGGAAGAAAAGAAACTTGTAAAGCCAGTCTGGAATTACGTTTGGAGGAGCGCACGTCCCGAACCCTATAAATTCGTTGTGATGGTAGTCGCTCATTAAAGTTCGGTCAGCAGTTAATAGTATTTTATCGCTCACGGTTGTTGGTCGCTCCTTAAATGAATATTGTTCATTCCAAAACATTTAAATTTTGATATATTCTAACTTAAACTTTGTGGTGAAAATGACCCAGAAAACCCTTGTAGATTTGGTAGAGATTTTGTTGGCGAAAAAGAGAAACTGGAATGTTGATACGAATTTGAAGATTGTAATTGGGGGCACTGAAATAGGCGCAATAGCGATAACAGGAAAAATTCAGTACGTTCCAACGGATAGTGAAGGAGAAACTGCGAAATAGCCTCGATAACGCTAAGAGATTGGCTTAGAAAAAGGTTTCAAGCATGAACAGAACAAGTCACAAAATCAGGTCTGCTCTCTCTGCCTTCATCGGTACTGCCATAACATCCTTTCTGTCATATTAAAAATTGTGGAAACTTTTGGAAAAGTGCTGAGGTGATCAAATGTCCGAGGCTTTGGCGATTGCTAACATAAGGAGATGGTTGGGCAACCCGATAGTCAGAGCGATCTTAAATAAGAGCGTCAAAAGAGGGAAGAATGGAAAACCGATAATAGAGTGTGCTCTAGAACATTCGGTCTTCGGCACAAAGTGCAGCCTCACTTGCAGTTTCTATTCATGGGTCATTAATGTGTTGATTAAGAGGTCCGCCGAAATTTTTGGGGTGGATACCAAAGAGGTTTTTGAGGCTCTGAGGAGCCTTTTTTCAGGAGGGGAATAAGAAATACCTTGGAGGGAATAGCCGAGTTCGGCATCCAAACTCCTCAAACGACCGCCGCTCCTTTTCTCGTTGTCTGGCAGTTCACCAATGCATATAACTTGAGATGCAAACATTTTTACGCTTCCGCAATCAGTGAGACAATGCCAGATGAGCTGACTACTGAGGAAGCAAAAGATCTGATAGACGAATTAGCTGATTGTGGTGTAGTAGCAATAGCTTTTTCTGGTGGTGAACCATTAATCAGAAAAGATTTCTTTGAAATTGCAAACTACGCGAAAGAAAGAGATTTTTACGTTTCTGTTGCAACAAACGGGACTTTAATAACACCAAGTATCGGTAAAAAACTAAAAAGTTGCGTTGATTATGTTGAAATATCACTAGATGGATTAAAAGAGACACATGAAAAGTTCAGGGGTATTTCTGGAGTGTTCGATAAAACAATAAATGGAATTAAGCTTCAAAGAAAGAAAATCCATTTCTAGTAATTGCTGGTTGACTCTTGAGTTTTGATAATGCTTTATCTGAAATGTTGCCATGGATATTTTTGTTTCTGATTCTTTTGCTTTTCTTTTTGTATGTTTGTTATGAAGAACATGCTAAGAAGAAGTTTTTCTCTTGTTAATTAAGTCCATGAGAACTTCTTTGATTGGTTTGTTGAATATTTTCCGTACTTTTCTGAGCAGATTTTCACCACTATTAGTTAACGAATAATATCTTATCTTTCTTTTTCCTTTTTCAACCCATTCTGCAGCAGCAAATCCTTCTTTTTCTAACCTGTGAAGAAACGGGTATACTATGCTTGGCTTTAGCTTTCGTCCTGTTAATTTCTTAAATTCGAGGATAAGCTCGTAGCCATGTCTGGGTTTTCGTGACAAAAGCCACAGTATGATTGGCTTCTCAAGACCACGTAGGAATGCGTCACTAACTTTAATCATTTTTCTCTAAAGTATAGTTTAAATTTTGATATATCAATGTTTCCGTTTTTCATTACAGGACGTTTACATTTTATATTAAGGAATTGAGCTATAGATGCGTGAGCAAGTGTGATACTGATTGATAATTGAAGGGGAAGAGCCGCTGATGAAGGAACTGGAGAAAGACTTAGTTAAGGCTACCGTAAGGGGTTTCAGCAGAGTCATAATCCTTTGGTTGATAAGTCAGAAACCCATGTCTGGATATGGCATAGTTAAAGAATTGAAAAGGTTAACTGGGCAGAAGTTTCATTCTGGTGTTGTGTACCCTCTGTTATACGAGTTAGAAGAAAACAAACTAATTGCTGGAGAATGGATGCAGAGGGGCAGAAGACCCGTCAAACAGTATTCAATAACAAAGGAAGGAAGAGAGCTGCTAAACTTTATGCGAGAACTCTTTGAAATGCCGGTGAAAGAAATTCTGAAAGATTTCATTACTTCTTATGAATGATAGACTTCCATTTTTAACTTTTAGCTAAAACATTCCTTAACTATTACGTTCGTTTTTCCTTTTTGTTTAGAAAATGGCGACTGTGGTGATGTTTCCCGCAAAACCCCTTTTGTTGTTTTTGAAAGAAGGATTAACTCCAATCGAAAGCGTTCTCTAAAGGCTTGAGGAAGCTTATTCTTGAAGTTTAAGCTTTTGCAGGAAATTTGAACGGTACCTACCCCTATCGTTTTCAACATACCTCGCCTATTAGGCTCCAAATATGTTTTAGCCGCTGTTTTGCTATCCACGTCTCACGGAGAAAACGTTGAAACGATACCTCCCTATTGTTTTTTCATCCCCTTCCCCCTACGTTTTCTGCGTTAAGACTTAAAGTTTAAAGGTTTTGAGTTTTTATTTCATGAGAAAACGTGAATCGGATTAGAGGAAGTTGTTTTTAGAAAGTTTTAAGTCTGCATTTTCTTAATGTTTTTTTTGGTTGCGTATGTGGAAATCCCATTGGGTGGGAGTTGACTGGGTTGCCTGTTGAAGTTGGTTTGGAGATGTATGCTGAGAAGCCTGTTGTTTTGCCGTTTTTTACTGGTTATGTTTCTCGCGGTCTTCTTTTGCACATTCTTCGCCATGTGAACCCAGCGGTTTCGCAGAGTTTGCATGAGCCTAACTTGTTGAAACCTTATTCCTTGACGCCTCTGTATTTTAGGTCGAAGGCTAAGACGGGTACTGGCTATGTGTTGGATCCAACTTTTCCGTGTCGAGTTAGGTTTCGATTTTTGAAAGACGAGTTTGCTAACTATGTGATAGATTATTTTCGTCAGAAGAACACCGTCACAATTATTGATACGGGTTTTCAATTTGCAAGCATGTCCATAAAGTCTAAGGATTATTCGGAGATGGAGAAAGAGGCAAAGCCAGTTGACGCCTTTCGACTATACTTTCGAACTGCTACATATTTAGCCAGTTTGGGAACTAGTTTTCACTGTTTGTGGCCGGAGCCTACGAAGATTTTTCTGAATTTGATGCGTTTATGGAACACTTACACAACCATGAAGAAATATGGAAAAGAAGAGTATGTGGAGTATAAGGAGTGGCTGACTAAGAATGTAGGTGTGGCGGAGCATCAACTAAAGACACAATTGGTGTATATGGGGAGGAAGAAGGCTACAGGCTTTATGGGGTGGACGACATATGAGGTGAAAGTCAAGGACAAATGGAGCAAAGTCACATGTATGCTGGCAAAGTTTGCGGAATACTCGAACATAGGAGGAAACAGAACAGGAGGATTCGGAGTCGTGCAATTGCGTGAAAAGAAATAGGGCCTTCATCTCATTTGGGTCACCTGATGAGTAATGATATATAATTGATTGGAGATTCCACCGAAAGGGTTTTAGGAAATCAGCTTGGAAGGAGTAAAATGTCTATAACTTTGCTATGACCCTTAAAGGATGAGTTTTTATGTCTGAACCCTTTGAAGTTGTTAGGCTTGTTGGAAAGGCGTCTCTCCAAATTTCTCAGCATCTTAAAGATGGCATTACAGAAGATTTTGTTAGACGTAGGGTTTTGTTCGCTTTAGAAGATGAGAAGACGTATCTTCGAGACGGATCGTATAAGCTAAGTTATCGCGTAAGGAAAGGTAAAGCTTCCCATGTTTCAGTTGAGATTTATGTTAGAGAGAGGTGGCACAATAGGTTAATACATGAGTATATCGTATATGGTATACATGTAAGGCGAGAATAGCATGACTCAGATCATAAAGATGGAAATTAACGAGATAGAAATCCCTAAGGATATGTTGCCTCACGCTCCTAAAGTAGCGTCCTTGAGAGGATACGCCCTATCCCGGCACACTATTGGAATAAGCTTTCATCCAGTTGAGAAATGGGCGAAGCGAGCGCTTTGGGAAGGGGAAGTTAGGGTTGAAGAAACTGCTGATTCAATTATACTCTTACTGCCTCATGTTTTAAGTAGCTTCTACAGCATCACAGAGGATAACATCACTATTTCTACATCCCCAAAAACAAACACGATACAAATTGACATAGAATAAGAATCGGCGTATTGACGACTCAAACGCCTAACAGTGCTTTTAGGCGCCCAACATGGAGAAATCATACCCGGTGATACTTTTTCGAAATGTGTTGTTAAGGGGCATTTGCTGATTTATTTGTAGTCTTCGAGAAAAAGTATCTCTACATCGAAGGGTTTCCTTTGCATTTCCCTAACTAAGTCTTTTTCTTTTTTTGCAAAAAGGGCTCTGCAAAAGGATTTACGGGCTAACGCTAAGCAGAAGCAGTCCGCTAGTGAGATGGCTCTTTCACATTTGTATCTTGAGGCGTCATTGATGAGAGGGTGCGTATCTTCAACGGAAATGTATCGAGACGCCAAGAGTTTATTCGCTTTTCCATTTGATTCGGTTAAACCTAGCCTTCGGCAGAGTATGTATCTAAGCTCGGCGATACTTAACTCGGTTGTGTAGGCTTCAACAAGCCCATCTTTTAGGGCTTCCTTAAGTTTAAAGCCTGCTGGTGTTAAAAATGTTAGCTCAATCAGTGCGCTTGTGTCCAACGCCAATCTTCCGCTCAAGTCTCTTTTCATCGAGTTTTCTCTCCAAGTACAGCTCTTTAAACGCCTCCTCAACCTCAGGCGTAGGCTTGCAGGCTTCATCTAACAACTGCGGCTTCTTTTCCCTCTCATTTATCAAAAAACGGAGGGCCTCGTTAAGGTTAACCCGCCTTCGAAGCTTTATTTGAAGTTCAGAAGCTATCTTCAGCAGTTTTTCTTTCACATCATCTGTAACTGATATAGTAGTCATAATAATCACATATATCATAATTCTCATAGTATATATATGCATATCGCCAAATGTGAAGGGGTTATATGACACAGATTTTTACAAGACTTTACTGAATACTCTAATGTGGACAGAAACAAAGCAGGAGGATTCGGAACAACAAAATTCGTCTCGAAACCTTGACCACGCATTTCTCCGTAATGCTTTAACAATTAATAAATTGCCAAGAAACTGTTTTTGTTATGATACATTTAACAAGTTGAAGTTTTCTGTAAGCTATTTACCAAGCTAGGTGCGAACTTTACAACGCCGAAGCCCGCCGTTCTGTTTTCGCCGACGTTAGCAATCTCAGCAAACCTGCCAAGAGCATATATCGAGTTACGCCATCTTCCATGCTCTTTCTTGCTGTAATCTTCACTTTTCGTGATTTTGTAGTTACACCAACCAGTAAAAACCGTGGGCTCTTCCGCATTACTAATATCGACATGCTTCCAGATCTTCAGCTGAGAGCTTGAGATCACCATGCTTTTATCCACCCAATCCCTGAAGCTTTCGCTATTGAACTTTATGGGTGAGAAGGCATTCCATGTCTCAATTAGATTATAGAAGATGTTAATCGGCGTGGGAAGAAACCCGTGGGACTCTGCATAGCACTTCCAGGGATATGTCGGTGTAAGAAAATTTAAGCGGAAACTTGAATCTATTGAATTGATTTCATATAGTCTTTCAAAAGCAATTTTATCCAAGCTTACTCTTCTTATAAGCCATTTTTTTCCATCTATATCAACAGTATCTGGCAGCGCATTTAAGATTGGAGTTATGAGTTGTGAGAAAAACTCTTCATTTAGGAGAGATATTCTGAAATTGTAGATAAGACTTTTTCTAGCCAAGTGGAAAGAAAAGCAATTATCTAGACTTAGTGGTGCAATAGAATACGGTTTTATGCCTTTGACATTTTGTACTTTTTCGTTTAGGTAATCATTGATCTTTCTTAACAAGGAGATGAAAAATGCCTTAATGCAAGGACCGGAAAATGGAATTTTTGCATCAACTAGTGGTGAGATGTCAAATGCGAGAAGATACATCGATTTTGTTCCTCTCGCCATAAAACTCATCAATATATACCGCTGGTATGTTAATTGTTACTCCGTCATTAAATGGAAAAAATGCGCGATATGCTCTTCCTCTAAATCTTCCTTTAAACACTATCGTTCTTTTTGAAATGTCATAGGTTTCATATGTAACAAAATTCTTTAAAATTTCTGATCCTATCCTTAGCTCAATGTAGCAATTAGTGTCGAATTCTCCTTTATCTTTGGGACAAGTTTCTACAATCTTGGAGCCTCTTGGAAATTCCTCGACAGTGAACATTACCCTCTTAAATCCGATGAGATAGGTCCTACCATCTATAATCCTCTTTATGATGTCTTTGTTCTCTGAGAAGAGAAATGTCATAAATTCAATGCATGGTTTCATATATTCTATTGTCCCGTATTTTGGAAATCTATCAGGCATCTTTCCATAAGGGCTTTCTGGGCGTACATTGAATATCTGTCTATCAAGCGTGATTTCTGATGGTGTCATGTACTCTAGATGGCTGTTTTCTGTTTTCACCGGTATAGCAGGTGTTGTATAAATTGGATATTTGTCTCTTGGTAATGCCCTTACGTATTTATTCCAATCAAATACATCTCCTTTACCGAAGGGACGTCTAAACGCTTCTGTACGTGTGAATGCATAGGCAAGGGCATATTTTGAGATGTAGTAAAGAGGAATATAGTTAGATGCATAGTCACTTCTAATACTTATGAAGTAACCAGCACTGGTGAGCAGAAGCGGGGCTGCGTAAAGCTTCATTGCCGTTTACTCTTTTTTCTTTTCCTCTAGAAAACTTTTGTACTTCGTCAATAGTGATCTAAACTTCTCGAAGGTACTTCTCTCGCCTACAAATGTGTTCACGTTTTCCCCCAGAAAAACGGAGTTTTCCTCTTCACATAAGAACACATCTGCCGTTAACCTCTCCGCTATCCCTGTATAACAATCTTTGCCTTCCTCTTTGCCCTCTTTCACCCAATTAAGCATGTCTACCACTGAAAACTTTGGATACCCCAAAGCTACGCCTAAAATTTTAGAGTCAAATTTTCCTTGAACGGCGGAGTACTGTCCAAACCCTTGTTTATTTGCGAGGCTGTGAGCAATGAGATAACCACTTACGTCAAGTTCTGTTGGCTCTAGGATCATCGTAATAAACGGGAAGTGCGTATTCGGTTTCACATATTCGTAGTAGAAGAATGTCTCTGCGCCACGAGCCTCTTCAGGGCTTTCATAAACTTGATTCCCTAATCCCATACCCTCATCTGACTCTTTAGATGCTATACAAGTTGATGCTGGCTCAATGGAATACGTGTCAAAGTATCTAGACTTTGAATACCATGCATGTTCGCCCGCTCTTAAAGCCCCAAAAAGCGAACAATTTGGGCATACTACACATAAGTTATTGGGTATTTCACATTCCATCGTAAAGTTCTCTTTCCATATGTCCTTCCAACTCTTCCCATAAAGGTTTTCAAACTCTCTTCTAAGAATTTTCATGTGCATCCTTCGTTCTATCGCCTTCTGTTTCCTCCCAATGAAAACAGCCCTTTTTTCTCCCAACACCGTATCTTTATCTACGTAGGATTCATTTGAAAATCCCAAGTGTGACACTGGCATAAATCTTGAAGTAGTCCTTCTTATGCCAACAACAGTAAAGACTCTTCCCTTAAAGATCGGATTCAGATTTTTCAGTTTTCCTTTCTCGAATATTAATTCATCATCTAATGGACGAAACCTGTTCTTTGTGATGTTCATTTTTTCTCCTCCTCTTTCTTAGCAAAGTATGGTATATGTCTAATTAAAAATCTAATATTCTCGCTAACTTTGTCTTCGCTTAGTTCCTTTGGTATGATGTCTTTGATCATTTTCCTAACTTCCTTAATAGCCTCGTCTGTAGATAACTTTTGACAAACTTCAGTCACATTTTTCTTTAGAGCATCTCCTGCTTTCCTAAACTCTTCACCCACTATTTTCCTATCCGAGATGTAATCAAGTGCCCACGAATAACTGGTACGACTAAAGTAATCAAAGTTCTCCATCACTTTCTGAGGATTTTCTAAAAGAAATTTTTCGTAGTCCTTTAATGCGCCTAAAGCGGTATCTTTTGATACTTTGGCATCCCTTAGTACCTTTGTCTCCCACTCTTTAAATGCAAGTTTAACCTCTTTGCGGCGAAGTAAAGATTCACTTAGCAATCTTGGATATTTCTCGTATGTCGTTGGGCTTTCAAATATGGACAGCGGAAGAATCCGTAATTTGTCTAATGTGTCAAATGTCTTCTCTGCCAAACTTTCTATAAACTCTACGTTTTTCAATTCAATCTTCTCCTAACAATCCTTTTATTGCATTAAAGTCGTATTTAAAATCCTGCTTAAGGTTATAATACCTTTTCTTTTGCTTCCATTCTCTCAGGAAATGTGTAAATTCAATAATAGGATCTTTGGCGTATCTCTCTGCAAGCAGGAATTTTCTGTCTAACCCTTCTCTTGCTCCATAGAGATCCGATACGAGATTAACTAACACGGCATAATAGTTTATTGCTTTGTCCACAGAACATTCGTAGCCGGGTATGTGAATTGTTCTTCTCATAGACATTGTAGTTGGCAGACACATGTAGTAGTAATCGCCATCACATTTGCACATCTTAGATAGGTAACCTATCGTCGAGAGGATCACCACTCTGCTTTCATCAAATCTCTTTTGATAAAACTCTAAGTCTTTTCCCTCAACAATTCCTGATGGGGCTTTGGGTAACAGAAAAGCGTATATTCCATATTCTTTCCCTATATAGAAGGGAATACATCTTCTCTCAATTTCCCTCCACCCTCTTTCTCTTTCTCGTAGTATTAAAGGAACGTTTTCAACAACCCACATCCGCAACACTCTAACATCATCTCCTAACTTTTTAGCTTTAACTTCCAACTTCTCCTTTTCTTCTTTGAGTTCCCTTAACCTTTTAAGATTCTTATATTCCCCTATTTTCCTCGTCAGTTTCTCAACAACTTCCCTTAACTCTCTCAGTTTTCCCACTTTATCATGAAACTCTCTAACTCTTTCATGTATTGCCACGAACATCTTGCTAAGATAATCAACATCCTTCTCACTATGTTGACCTATGTGTAGGATTACCATAAACCTGCGAGGAAGAGGATTTCGCTTCCCCCCACCAACACGAGTCCACATACATCCGATTAACTTGAGTTTTAAATAGGATGCTAATCCGCACTTTATACAAGCAAGCCTGTGATGTTTCTTCCCCTTTATTTTTGTTACTCCTTTCTCCCATAACTTACAATATCTTTCCTTCCCCACACCAAACATTATGTTTGTGTCACTAATTGTTGGGCGTCCAAACCCACAGATGCTACATTCCTTTCCTACATATGATTTTGCTATAACAAAGTATGGAGATACGATCATGCAAGAATCAATAACATCATCAAAGTTACTTAGTTCTGTGAACTTCCAACCCTGATGTGGGAAGCCCAGTTGATCCCAAACGTCATCCAAGAAGAAGTTCATCATAGAATTCATGGCGCCTTTACTTAGACGCTTTAATTCTCCTTTTAGTTTCGTCATCAGCCTTCCTACATCATGCGGCATGTTCTCTATTTCGCTTTTTGTTAGTCCACAATGTTGAAGAATCCGCTTCAACTTCTCTTTCTTATTTTCATTCTTTATCCTATCATAATAGAACCTCAATAGAAACCATGCCGGGGATTGCATTTCCTTACCGAAGGGCGGAGTTGTCAGCGCTGAAAAGAAGTATGAGAGACAGCCAATAAAGTTTGGGAAGTCCTCTTTTTCTCTTAAGTCATTTAGAATGGTCTTTAGTTTATGCTTTAGGTCTTGTTTATACTCTTTTGGCATCATATACAGTGGAAATACATCCCAATTAAATTGGCCGAGTGCTATGAGATTTTTGAAGTACCCGAGAACCTCCAGATTGTCAGTATCCTCTTCATCGCAAAAGAGTATGAGTGGCAGATCCGTTCTGAACTGTTTCTTAGCGTACTCTGGCAACTTTCTTAGTTGTTCGCTGTATGGACAAAGATAATAGAAGTTTTCAAGGTCAGAGTATATACGGAAACCCTCAAATTTCCTTTCGATCACCCTCTCAAAAAGTCTCCCTAAATACTTATTTAACAAGAGGTACCCCAGATAAACTTCATCTTTCATCACGACCTTACTTGAAACCCTGATGGTGATGTAATCACCAATTTTTCCAACAGTACCTCTCTCTGCCATACTTCTTGCTCTTTTAATTATTTTCTCATCTATCATGTCGCATCGCCTCACAGACCTCTTCAAAAATAAGCCTCATTAAATGTTTTGGTGTTTCCTTAAACACCTCAAGTGACTCCTCGATTTCTTGCTCTTCCCCGCATTCCCACCCTTTAATCATCCTTTCAACTAGAGGATGATATTTCGTCTTCTCCTCCAATGACCATGAGTGGATATAATCACCTAACGTGATGAACCCTCCACATGGGTGGTACCTGAACAACAGATCGGCTAATGTAATTTTTCTAATCTCATCTGGATACCAAAGAGTCCAACAATGTCTAACCTTATATTTCTCACTTAGATTAGGTTCCTCAGATACTATGGATAAATAGAAACGGGAATGATGAGAGACTATAAAGGCTGAGATGTCATCTTTATCTTCAGAATTCAACTCATCATAGTCCAACGGGACTCCAATGCTGTTTTCTCGTAAGAAACCTATAATATTTTTGAGCCCCCCGCCTAAGGCATATTGCAAATAGTTCGTGCTATAACATTCATGTAGTAGACTACGCTTTCCACCTTTCAACATGGTCTGAAATTCCTCATTTAGCTTCCCTATGTCATGGAGGAAGGATGATAGGACAATCACGGTTCTTGTTCTTTTGCTACATTTCATTTTCCCAAGTAGCTCATTTACTATTTTTGCAACACCGAGATTGTGATCGAATAAGCTAACTTGCGGCTCTGACTTTGCATACTTATTCTTGAACTCCTCAATTATGCTCATTTAAACACCTCCATAAGCATATTATAAATGATATATGATGCTCCAAAAAACTTCTCTATGATTATCCCGTACTTGTTAAAAATTAAGTGTATTTCCTCTAAGTCCAGCATTCCCCTCTTTGACAATTCCTTTTTTACCTTTTCCACATACCCCTTAAACATGAGAATGTACATCTGATCTGGAATGTGTATTGGAATTCTGTAACGATCTACAACCTCCTCCCTTATTTCTCCACTTTTTCTTACACGTCTAAAGAATAGATCACCAAACAACAAAAGAATTCCATCAGTTTTACTACATCTTTTTCTCATAAGCCACCCGATTTCATTCTCACTTAAATCTGGCATTAATTCAAGTTCTTTCACCAGATCAGGAGAATCTTTGAACTCATAAAGAGCATCGTACTCGCTGGCTATGCTAGGCTTTATTATTAGACGTATCCCACCATCTATAACCAAGAGAATTTTACTCATCTTTAAAATCCGATCAATGTCTGGAATGATTTCTTCATACTTCGATTTTTCAAAGATTATAGAGTCGAAAGACTTATCGGAACTCGCTATTTTGAATGGTGAAGCGGAGAAGAACAAATCATTGCTGTCCAGATACTTTAGTATGTAGAATAGGTCTTTTGAGACGCCACCCTTCAGTCCTACTCCGGGTAGTGTTTGTCTCAACCCATAACTCCTTAAATTGATGTTATTGGAGCGAAGTTTACGAATTACAGTTGAGAACTCCTCTGTCTGTGTTGGAAACATCTTACCATTTAAGTACCTTCCAATCACGCCAATCTGTTCGTTGATATTATAGTGAATTAGGTCAACAAACTCTGACCATTCACTCATAAAGTGTTTAAACGGAAGCACCTTCCTCACGTGCTCGTTAAATTCCTCTCTTTCAACGTTCTTCTTCCTAAACTCGCTTCTCATTTGATCATAAGAGTCCGGTGACAGCAAGAGAAAACACTTGCCTTTCTCACTCCTCCTTGCGACCCTTCCAAGTCGTTGTATAAATGAGGAGCAGTCACATTCCTCTGTAATTAGTATGTTGCAGTCAAAGTCCACTCCAACCTCAACCGCAGATGTCGACAATAGTATTCCACCTATCTCGTCGAAAATCCTTACTAATCCCTTCCTAGCTTTCTGATTCATGCTACCGCTATACCTTATCAAAGGAACCTTCTTCTCATCAACTAGCTTGAACCTTCTTATAGCGTAATCAACATTCCCATGTTCCCATGTTCTTTCTCTTAGCTTCTCTCTGTCCTCTTCTGAGATGCTCTCAAGTCTTTCGATAAAAGAGAGGGGAATCATCCTTTCCTTCACTTTATTGCTCTCTACATAAGAGATCACGGTTAAATGTGGAACATCCTCTGCCTTTACTCTTATAGAACTCTCGACGTGATGAATTACGCTCCGGGAAATACGAGGACATAACATCTGAAGACATAAGGAGAACTCCTTTAGAGAACAATCCTCTGAAGAGAGTTCCTTCCCAATATCATCTGTTAATTTGCTGACGGCATCTTTGATTTGATCCCCTTTAGCTTCAAGCCCTCTGTACCATTCCATCACATCTTTAATGGGCTTTCCGAAGTTGCGATACATACCCTCCCATATCTTAGTCTCACAGAATTTACGATAAAGTCTGTAACAGAACCAAAGATGCCTACTTACCATCCAAGTAGCCTTTTCCGCCTTGAACTTCACGTCACCTGTATAGTCAATCTCTTGTAGACTGGGGTTCAGGAAATCAAATATGATGTCACAATATTTTTCACGTAAATCCTTTGGTATCGATCTCACCCTTATTCTTATTAAGTTTTTTAGTCTCTCCTTAGATTCATTCGTCTTCACCATTTTCAGTAGGTCCTTTGGAGGAAACCCTACCCCCAAGTTGTAGAACAGTCTATGAGCGTTTGATGCGGAATTTAACACGACCAAAATTTTCGATTTAGAATTAATCGACCGACCGAGTTTTTCAAGTATGTCCGTTACATCATCTGTGACGTATCCTTTCTTCTTCATCGCTACAAGTGTAATCTCTCCACCTTTGCCTTCCCCTTTTATTACGTGAGACTGAGCTTCATTCATTAACCTTCTCTGCGGAGTGGCGGAGAGATGATGGAACGCCCATTTCTTGCCTATTCTCTCATCAAGGACCTGTATTCTTCTCATGAAAAGAAGTAATGCTTGCAGAGATAGACCTCGGAAAAGGTGTATCTCGTCAAATACAAACGTATCAACTAGCGACAAGCCAAATATGAGAAAAGAAGAATACTTCACATTCTTCCTAAAGAACCAGTATATTTCGTCTGGTGTAGCAAGAATAATCCTCTTTGAAAGGTTTTCCAATAATTCCCCTCTATTCATACCACCCTTAATTTCCCCCATAACTTCATTGCCAAAACCAAAAACCTCACATAATTTTTCTAAGACTTTCATTTGATCCTCGATGAGAGCCCTAGTAGGATACACGAACATAACTTTCTTAATCTTATTCTTTTTTATAAGGAAAAAAATTGGTAGAGCAACAGCTAACGTTTTACCAGATCCTGTTCCAGCAACGAGGAAAACAGTTTTGCCATCAATAATTTTTTGAAATGCCTCTGCTTGATGTTTCCAAGGTTGAATTTTCTTTTCATTAAAATACTTTCTAAAATATTCCACCAATTCTTTATTTCTAAACTCACAACTAATTGGAGTGGATGCCTTAATGGTAATTTTAAACTTGTCACGCACTTCCCTATCTCCCATTCTCAAAGCTGATTATTTATTTTAAATAATATAAATATTTCAGAGTTTAACTTAATCCTTTGTTACTCACTAGCACATTGCATGTTGAGTTGGGGTGGGCATCACCTCTTCTGGCATGTTTGTTTGCGTCTACATCCTCCTATGCATTTCTTTTTGGCTCTTTGTATCGGTAGTAACTTCTTCTTCGCTTTCTTGGTTTTTGCGCTGCTTAGGATTCTATGCCTTTGGCTCCTAATTGGATGCATCTGAAGCTTTATTAATGGCTTTCGATGTTTTACTTTACTTGAGTACAGTATGTTCGGGTTAAACGCGCTGTCAAAAGAAGGAGCAATTGACATCCTACGTCGACTCTCTACGGGGGAGGCTAAGTTTAACGAGTTAAACAAGGTTGTTGCCAACACGAGAACGTTAACTAGGAGGTTGAAGGAGTTGCAGACGGAAGGTCTAATTCAGAAGGTCGAAGCACGCTATAAGATTACCAATGAAGGCTTTGATACAGTATTCAAAATCGCCGAGTTAAAAAAGAAAACTAAGCAGAGGTGGATTCACGATGAGGATTTCACTAAAATAAGGTATAGGTGGATGAGAATCTCGCTAAGACGTCTTGTTAACCTCTTTGTTAAGGAGTTTGGTGATGAACTGATCTCATTCGTTCTTTATGGTTCTGCGACAAAAAAAACCTTCCAACCAGGTAGAAGTGACATAGACATGCTTTATATCCTTGAAGACGACGCAACAAACATTTGGCGGCGTGAAGAAAACCTCTTCAAACGCTTTCAAGTCACGTGGGAGTATAAAGCCTCTGATCATTTGCTAAAAACACATGGATTCTACGGGTATCCTGAAGTAACCACAACATCGCTGCACAAAAGCCACGCCGAAACCTTTCAGCTCACCTATCTAGACATGCTTCTCCACAGAGCAGTCCTCTATGACAAAGAAGGATTCTTTCAGAAGTTAATGAAAAAGCTTCAAGAGACGCTCAAAATTCTAGGAACCATCCGGGTTGAGCATGCGGACGGAACTTATTGCTGGATTCTGAAGCCCGACGTGACACCTGGAGAACCGATAGAAATAAACTTGGGATAGACAGATGGCTGTCAATAGAGATCGAGCTAAAAAAGCAATCAGTAGCGCGGAACGAGAGTTCAGAAGCGCCCTTATGAGCTTAGAGAGTGAAGACTACGCTGGAGCACTAAAATACTTTCAAGAATGCATGCAATACGCGGTGAAGGCTGTTTTAATAGCTTATGGAACGGATTATCCAAAGATCCATGCCGTAGGGCGATTTCTATACGAAATAAAGGAGAAGTATCCCAAATGGTTCCTCAAACAAATCCAAGCCATAGCCGACGTCACAGACAGCCTGGCGAGAGGAAGACCGAAATTTCGATATCCCTACGAGTATCCAACAGAGCAATACGAAACGACGGTGAAGGAAATCTATCCTAAGGTTAAAAAAGCCCTAGAAAGCTGCCGCAAACTCATCAAACAACTTTTTGGCTAACAAGACGATGTAATTCTACAAAGAAGTTTTCAGTGGCTCCTCTGAAACCCTAAAACACGGAAACTCAACCATATACTATAGAAAAACATTATTAAACGCCTATTTCGAATGACTGTTCAAAATCAACTATTTGTCTCACGGCTACTTGCATATTTGTTTGTGTCCGCATTCTCATGTGCATTTTTGCGGTGCTTCTCTTATCGGCGGTAGTTTTTCTTATGTTAGGGTATTTTTGTTGTTATTGTTTCTTTGAGGTGAGTTGCGATTTCCTTGGCTATGGCATTAAATACGTTGATCCTTGCGTTCATCACTTCAATCCCTATGAGCTTTCCCTTTTCATCGTATTCCACTCTAACGTCTGGACTGAGCTCTTCTGAGTCATATGCTGGACCCTTTTTGAGGGAGATGTAAAGAATGTCAACTTCCCTATCGTACCAAACCTTCATCTCAACTCACCAGCTCTATCCATCTTCCCAACTTTTTCTTCCTCTTTATTTCCTCTAACATCCTTTTACACGGGTAGGTTGTCACAACACGTATACGCTTACCCCTTCTTATAAAGACTACAGCGAGAACTATGCGTCTGCCATGAAATTCAACTTCCCCGATAGAAACCTCTGCGCCGCTAATAACATCATAAAACCTATGGGTAGGCGCTTCAACAACCCTCCTAACCATATCCAAAGGTGAAGCTCGCTCTCTAAGTTTTGCCCTGGCATGCCTTGTTAGAGTTATCTTCACCACAACTCTACACCCATAAACCTTCATTCTCAAAATTGTTTACATACTTGCTTGTGTCCGCATCCTCCTGTGCATTTGTGTTTAGCTACTCGTATTGGCGGCAGTTTCTCCTCTCTAATCATCCTCTTTATATGACCTATAATCCTCTTTACATGAGTCTTCATGGTAGGCGTTATCTCCAACCTCACTATCAGCTTCTCCGGCAAGTAGCTAACAAACCCTCTCCTCACCTGCGTCTCGAAATTCTCCTCAATAAGCAAAGCATAAGCAACCAACTGATATTTATGATCCATCCAAACCCGCCCCTTATTAGACTGCATTTTCTTATAATCCACGGGAATGTACTCCGCCTTCTCCGTCTTAATAATACAATCAAGAGCACCCCGCAACCCCAACGACGACGAGCTAAGCGACGTAAACAACAACTTCTCCGCACCCACAAACTCAGGCGAATAATATATGGCGTCTTTCCGTCTCAACTCCTTCTTCATATACTCCTCATGCAACTCCCTACTCTCTTCCTGTTGTGAACCAAACTGAGGCGTAGCATGCAAAACCCTGTCAAAATAAACGATTCTAGGGCAATACAAGTAATGCTTAACGTCGGTTACAGAGATGAACGGCTCAGCCACGTCCGAAGTAGGCAACCTTTGCCTTCTTCTCAACCAACTTGTATCTTTCGGATTCTTCAACTTACCATCAGACCTCATAAATGGCACACCGAAGCAACGCGCCCTCTCCCTGTGCTAACATGCAAAACCACACTTAATGTTATAGGTATACGAAAAAAATTGTTAAACATTCAGCAACTTCCTCCCCTATTGTTGTTAAAATTTCTCTATAGCCTCTGTAATCTTGACATAGGTTTCTACGCTACATCTCCAGCATGCAAAAATCATCTCGTTTATCGCTTGTTTAGCTCTTTCCTTTGTAATAAGCCTTTTTACGACAGCCCTCATCAAAATGTATGGTGTGCCAGCATAGGATATTCCATAGATCCTCGCGGTCTTTCTAGCCACTTCATCATCTATCACCGCTATTCCATTACGTTCCTTGGCAATTGTTAGAACCTCCGCATCGGTCACATGAAGTCCCCTTGTTTCCAATAATCTTGACAATAATCCCCCATCCTTAGGCTCAACCACCTTAAACACCTTGTTTTCGAACATTTTCTCCAAAACGATAGCGTCTGGAACGCCTTTACGCTTTCCCTCATCCACAACTTCTCTCTTAACCTCTGGCGATGTCACCTTTTCATTTTTTAAACCCTTAAAAACCTTCCTTAACCCTACTTTGGTAAGGTAAATTAGTGGCGTAGCATTAAAAACAAGTGACTTCACTTGGACTCCACTGCCGACGCTTCCTTAATTTCCTTCTCTATTTCTTCGGGCGTATACCTAACCCACTCCACATTGCGATGTTTCACAAAATCGGCGAACTCCCAAAGCGAAAGCTTAGCCATTTCCGCAGCCTTGGCAAACGTTACCTTCCCATCGCGTAACAACTCCAATGCAGTTTGTTTTCTCCACTCCACAATTCCCATTTCAATGAGGATTCTCACAACCGTAGCCTTGTCCAACTTTTCACGTTCAACCATTTCAAGAATTTCCTTCTCCATTTCTTCAGATATTCTTACCGCTAGAGGTTTAAGCGTCAACGTCACCACCGTATTCAAACGATATCACATGCATACATAAATACCTTGCGATAAGCTTCCTTCACAAATAAAGCTATGCATATCAGAAGAAAAGCGAAGAATACGCTGACTTTTGCTCTGCTTTTCTAAGATTCTGTGGAGGTACATTCAAATCACTTTAGGTTTTCAGAACTAAAAACAATTACGCCCTCGCCCATTTCTATGTCAGAAATATGCTATTTTTTCCTTCTCTTCCTTAAGCTTATACTTCTTAGGCTTCCCAATCTCTCGCCTTCCCTTGAAACACGTATCACATATAGGATAAATCTGCACGTTCTCAACTAAATCCTTAATCAAATTCTTTAAATCCACGGTAAGACTGTTTAACTTGTTTCTGCGCAAACTTCCGATAAAAGCGCTGTACTGAATTCTCTGCAACCCATAATCCTTCAAAGTTTCAGCAACCAAAGCCCGCAAATTATCATCTGTAATATCATAAATCACCACATACCGCAAAACATTCACCAACCTAAACAAAACGGCACATAATCACCCTCACGCAAAAGAAATCGAACTACGCATCTAGCCTGATGATAAATGAAATGTTTTATAGACGCTTTTTGTCCATTAAACATTACTTTCATATCTAAACGCTCCTGAAAACTCGTCAGCAAAGTCTTGATCGTTTCTTTGCTTAGAACGCGTCCTTCCTCAACTACTTCCACAGCCAAAATCTCATTAGGCTTAAGAACATTCTTTGTAATAAGCCCAATCAAAGTTCTATCCACAACCTGCTGTCTAAACTCCTCCATCAAATCCAAAACCAAAGAAGGCTTCCCAGGACGATCAGCATGCAAATATCCAGCGAAAAAATCCAATCCCGCATAACTCACGGCTTTCCAAACTTCAGGAAACAAAATAGTTTGATAACCAAAATTTAACATCGCATTAAAAGGGTCACGAGCCCCTCGAGTTTCTCTTCCACTAAACTGCAATTCAGCCGGCAAAACCTGTTTAATAGCATCCCAATAAATTCTTGCACCTTCCGCTTCAATATTCATCAGTTGCTGACGCTTCTCATCAATGCTTAAGCCATGCTCTTTCTCTATTCGCCCATTCGTTTCATCAATGGCTTTGCCCGCATTGTAAAACCTTTCCGCTAACGCCGGATTAGTCTGACGCCTATTCTTCGCCATCAACTTCAAAAGATTAGCTTGGTTCACAAGCTTCCCCGCAATAAACTTTTTCGCCAAAATGAAACCTCGTTCATCATTATAAGCTATAAACTGTTCTCTACGAGCTCTAACAGAACCAGTCATAGATGCAGGCATCAAAACAGCGTAAGGCCACCCGCCATAGCGTGCAAAAACCACCTGAATATTATTCTTAACTGCTAAATTCAACGCGCTTGCCGACATGGCTACGCCTGAAGAACAACAAATTATCGAGTCAACATCATCAGCCACAATCTCCTTTTTCTCCCCTTCCTTTTTGATGACGAAACGGTTTCGCTTTCTACCCAAGAAAATGCCAAACTCATCTAAAAAGATCCGCATAAAATAATCTCCATAACTTGGACATGTTCATCCGTAACAAGCATCAAAGAACATGCACCATTCCTTACATTGAGAACGCGTAGGCTTACCTGGATCTCTTCCTTCTGCAACAATCTCCAATTTTTTATCTCTCTCTTCAATCCACCATTGACGTAACTCATCACTTGCAAAAAACAAGTCTTTATGTACACTAACACGACCATTTTCAGCATTGAGATACACAACGCAGCAGATGTCCACTGGAACCTCATGAACGCTTTCAAAAACCATAGCGTATCCAACCGGCGACAATCTATACCACTCTTCTTGTTCCCTAGCCATCTTTAAGTCAAACATAATAGCTCGCAGATAGTCATAACAGTCTATACTTAGCACTCCGCTTAAACCTAGCAGTTCACCTGAAATCTTGTGCTCAATAAGAAATGGCAATGCAGAAGCAACAACATCATACTTTGAAGCGTAAGGCTGTCTGCTAGAAACTTCGGCTAGTTTTGCTTCACATAGTTTCGACATAAACTCCCAAACCTTTTTTGACGGCTCTCTTACGTTTTCGGGTTTTTCTGGAATTTCAGCCCAACGTATCTTTTGCCACCACCCTTCAAAATCAATGGGTTGTTGCTGAAGAAAAGCTTGTAAACAATCGCTGACAACACCATGAAACATTTTTCCCAATGCTACTTTAGTGCTGAGTCGCGGGTAAACTTTTTCTACGTTGCGAAGATAAACGTCGCGGTTTGTAGGACAATATTTCGAGCTGGCAGCATACATGGGAAGTTTAACGTTGTCGTAGTAGGGTTTTAGAGGTGGCTGATACCAGCTCCATCCCCTCAATTCCTTGCTAACACCCACCTCTCGCGCAGTCGGCAAAAGCTGATGAAGCAAATACTTGTGCTCGATGTCCGATAAGAAGTACAACAGCATTCACCCACTAGCAAATATGTAAAATCGATTATCTTTATAAAGCAAACTACATTTTAATAATAATCGAGAACACATATCTGAAACTAACAGTCTCAACCCTTACAAGCCAAAATGAGGCAAAAACGGGGTCGGATTCAAAGAGAAATCCCATTAAAAGGGAATTGAAAGCCATGTGTGTGCATGCATACTTCCATACTTAACAGTCTCTATGTTTCTTTTAAAATCATGCTTCTTTCTTTAATGATGAATAATAGCTTCTTCGCTAACCAATTTCTATAAATCCTCCCTTTTTCCGTGTGCTATTCTTCTCTTTTCAACATTCTTTGTGTACTTAGATCCAAATATTTCGGCTGTTACATTGACTTTTTGTTGAGTATTTTCCGCAACATGCCGTCCAGCAACGCAACCAACACTTTTTCGCTTATGGTGATGAAAAGGCGAGACAGCTCTGTTTTCTTCAAGGAGACTCCGTCAAGTTTGAAAATGCTCCATTTATTAGAGTTAAGGAAGGTATAGAGAGAGTAGACGGTTCGGTTAGAAAAATGTATATGTTAGATTATCCAATTAGGGTGAAAGGTTAATGGAGAGTAAAGCCCGTTGAAAAAAATCTTAGAAGTCAGATGGCACGGCAGAGGCGGTCAAGGAGCATGGACAGCCAGCGAGCTGTTAGCGCGAGCAGCAATCTACGAAGGAAAGTACATTCAATCTTTTCCAGAGTTCGGTCCAGAAAGAATGGGTGCGCCAGTAGCTGCCTTCACGAGAATAAGCAATGAGCCGATTCAAATACACTGTGCGGTCTACAATCCCGATGTGGTGGCTGTTTTGGACCCAACATTGTTAAAAACGGTTCCAGTCGCTAGGGGATTAAACGAAGGTGGAACAATCATAATTAACTCAAAGGAAAATCCCGCTGACATGAGAAAAGTGCTTAACACGGATAAGGGCAAGGTTTGGGCTGTTCCAGCAACAGAAATTGCCGTGAGAATTTTGGGAAGACCTATAACAAACACAGCTATGCTAGGAGCAGTCGCACGCATAACTGGAATAGTCCAGTTGAAGAGCATCGAAAAAGTCGTTAAAGAACGTTTCCGACAGAATATTGCCGAGAAAAACGTCGCTGTGGTAAAAGAAGCCTACAAGGAGGTAAAATCTGAGTGACATCTCAAGAAAAAAGTTGGAAAGAAATTTCGCCAGCTGGTGTATGCTGGAAGCCCAGTACTGAGTTTTTGACTGGAGACTGGAAAACATACAAGCCTATAAGAGACTTGGAGAAATGCACCCGATGCCTGTTTTGTGTGCTTTTCTGCCCAGATGGAGCAATACATTGGAAACCTGAAAAAGAAGACATAGAATTCGATTACAACTTCTGCAAGGGCTGTGGAATATGCGCCAACGAATGCCCAACAAAGGCAATAGAAATGAAACTTGAGTAGAGGTGTATGCCGAAATGAAGAGTGTTATAAAACAAGAGGTTTTAGCCCTAAACGGAGACGAAGCGGTTGCCTACGCTGCGAAACAAGCAGATGTTGACATTGTAGCAGCCTATCCTATAACTCCCCAAACCATAATTGTTGAAAGGTTCAGTGAGTACGTGGCTAACGGCGAAGTTGAAACAGAATTCGTCTGTACAGAATCGGAACACAGCGCTATGACCGCTTGTCTTGCGGCTGCAACTGCAGGAGCACGAACGTTTACAGCTACTGCTTCAGCTGGTTTGGCTCTAATGCACGAAATGCTGTTTGTAACTTCAGGATGCCGCGCTCCGGTGGTTATGGCGGTTGTCAACAGAGCCCTGTCAGCACCTATAAACATTCACGGTGACCATTCAGACAGCATGGCTGAACGGGACAGCGGTTGGATACAAATCTACGCTGAGAATGCGCAGGAAGTATATGATTCAACAATTCAAGCCTTTAGGATAGCTGAAAACCCAGAAGTTCTCTTGCCAGTTATGGTTTGTTTAGACGGTTTCACCTTAAGCCACACGCTTGAAAATGTGAATGTGTTTCCAGACGATGTTGTCAAAAAGTTTGTTGGGACTCGCCAATTGCCCCAAGTGCTTACACATGAAGGAAAGACTGCACCCTTCAAGCTTGACCCAGAAAACCCCATGACTATGGGTCCTATAGCCTTACCAAATTACTATTTCGAGTTTAAACGACAACAAGAAGAAGCCATGAAGAATGCGCTTAACATGATTAAGCAAGTGCATGATAAATATGCACAAATAAGTGACAGAAGCTACGGGGATGGACTTGCCGAAAAGTACCATCTTGAAGATGCCGAAATAGCTATAATATGCTTAGGTTCAACCGCTGGAACTGTGAAAACTGTCATAGACGAATTAAGGGCAGAAGGCGTCAAAGCTGGACTGCTACGAATTCGCACTTTCAGACCTTTACCAGTCAAAGAAATAATCAAGGCACTTGAAAATGTTACGGGAATAGCTGTGATGGACAGAGCCATGAGTTTCGGAGGAAACGGTGGACCAGTTTATCACGAAGTTCGTCACGTTCTCTACGGTGCAGATAAACACCCTTACGTGATAAACTACATCTACGGGCTGGGTGGGAGAGACACAAGCCCAGAGCAAATACGCAAAATCTACGAAGACCTGCGGAGGATAATTCAGACGCAACGTGTTGAAGAACCGATAAAATATGTAGGATTAAGGGAGTAAAGGAGGAGATGGTATGTTTTCTGAATGGAAATTTACAATAAAAGACATAGCTGAAAAACCAGACCTCTTCATGTCTGGACACAGAGCATGTGCAGGCTGCGCACCAGCAACAGTCCTAAGACTCATCATGAAAGCTGTGAGAGGACACACAATAGTGACAAACGCAACTGGATGCATGGAAGTAGTCTCAACAATCTATCCATACACATCTTGGGCTACACCATGGCTACACACAGCATTTGAAAACGCCGCTGCAAACGCATCAGGAATCGAAGCAGCCCTAAAAATACTAAAAAAGAAAGGAAGAATAAAGCCAGAACAAATAGACGTTATCGCTATTGCTGGAGACGGAGGCACATATGACATAGGCATACAGGCGCTTTCCGGAGCAGTGGAAAGAGGACACGATTTTCTATTTGTGCTTTATGATAATGAAGCCTACATGAACTGTTTGAGCAGGGAATCACTGATAATGACAAAAGATGGGCTGAAGAAAATAACAGAGGTAAAGAAAGGAGATGAAATATACGCATTCGACCAGAAAAGTTACCAACCCGTTCTGAAGAAGTGCACTGGCATCTTTGATAACGGTACGAGAGGGATATACGAATTGGAGACTTTGCATCACTCGATAAAAGCCACATCGAACCACCCCTTCCTTGTTTTAAAAAGGAATGGCAGAGGGAGAAAAAATGGTTTCGTTTGGAAAACCTTGTCCGAAGTTAAGGTTGGGGATGAGGTCGTTGTACTGAAAAACTTGGACAGTAGTGAATCGTTCAAATTTAATTTCGAAAAAATAAGGAAGGGGGACTGGAAAGTTAATCGCCTCAATGAAGTAAACATACCTAAATGTTCTAGTCCAGACTTGATGAAGTATCTCGGAATATATGTTGGTGATGGATGGGTAAGACCGAAAAAAGGTGAGGTTGGATTTGCATTACCAGATGATTCAAGATCAAGAAAAGTTTTAACCAAGCTTCACTCCGAAATCTTTGGTAATGAGATAAAAACAAACGACAAAATGTATGTTTATTCGCACTCAGTAAACCTCGCCAGGTTTATAGATTCTTTAGGTTTTGGCTCAGGGGCAAAGAATAAAATAACCCCAAGCTGGATATTTACCCTTCCAAATGAAGAAAAAGAGGCATTCCTTCAAGGACTGATGCTTTCTGATGGCTATAGAATAGGTAACAGTTTACGCTACGTCTCTGCAAGCCGCGAACTTCTTAGACGCTTAAGGCTATTATTGCAAACAATGGGTTACAGAGTTGGAAAAATCCACAAACAAGAAAAGAAGAAAGGAACAAAATGTGTGGGTAGAAAGCTGTTAAAAGACGCAGAGTATGGCTATATATGCTTTAGTAAAAGAAGAAAATGGAATATAAAGAAATATCTGGCTCAATACGGGTATCAAAATTTCTTAATAGGAAATGAACATTTTGAGATGGAAAAAGTAAAGTGTATAAGGTATGTGGGTGAGGAGCCCACCTTGGACTTAAGAGTGGAAGGAGAGCATAACTTCATTGCCGATGGAATTGTGGTTCACAACACTGGCATTCAGAGAAGCGGTGGAACGCCCTTAGGAGCATCCACAACTACTTCGCCAGCTGGCACAGTCATACCTGGAAAGTTGGAAAACAAGAAGCCGATTGCTGATATTATGGTGGCTCATGATATGCCCTACGTAGCTACAGCATCGCCATATTACTGGCGAGACCTGCTCGTAAAAGTCAGAAAGGGAATAGAAGTTAACGGTCCAGCGTTTTTACATGTGTTTGCGCCATGTCCAAGAGGGTGGAGAAGCGACCCAGCTAAGTCCATAGAGCTTTCACGCTTAGCAGTGGAAACATGCATATTCCCATTATGGGAAGCAATAAACGGCGAATACCAGCTATCAGCACCAAACAAAGTTATAGCCCTAAGACCTGAGAGAAAGAAGCCGGTAAAGGAATACTTGCAAATGCAAGGACGCTTCAGACACCTGTTCACTCCAAAATTCGGAAAGATGCTCGAAGAAATCCAACGAATAACAGACGAAAGATGGCAACGACTACTCAAAAAATGCGGAATAGCATAAACGCCTAAATTCTTCCATTTTTTGAGCATTAATTCCTAAAATCTTTTCTGTTCGTATTAACACATCTGTTTAAATTATGTTTTCTTTTGTATACTGTTCGCGTCTTTTCGTGTTTTTTCTCTTCATGGCGAAGCTTGTCGAAGGTTTGGAAAAAACATACATCGGAGACTTTCTATTTTAATTTGAGGAGGCGTTATGCATGAAAGAATCTGAATATTTGACATGGTTTTTGCAATTGGAGAGAATTCCTGAGAACCGCTTCACCGTCTTGGAGGAAGTTCAGAAAGTGTTAGGATTTAGGGAGGTTGAGTGGAAGTGCTTACTCAATGTTTTTCGGAAAGCTGAATTTGGCATGCTCCATTTCAACCTTGGCAACATAACAGTTGCTTTGACACGGTCTGAAGAGGAAGAGAAGCTCCACCTGTATTTGGAGTGGAAAAAGGAGAAAATGGAAAAATCTGTAATTTACACATATAGCTTGACCGAACTTGAGACATTAAGGAAGAAGAAACAATTGAAAATTTCGGAGATGAATGGATGGTAAAACACTACATTATCAAGGACGGAAAACTTATTCGCACTAATCCGTTCTGTCCGCGATGCGGAGCAGGAGTTTTCATGGCGGCCAGAGGAGGATGGTGGTCATGCGGAAAATGCGGAGACAGATACCACCAGAAAATATTTAACTTTAAAGCAGAAATTAAATCCAATAAAGGTATAAGTGGTGAAGGATAATCATGAAGGGATTGCTTTTGCGTGTTGGCATGGATTCACATCAAGATACCGGAGGAGATTTTGGACTTGTGTTTCGAGACGGACGATTTGAGTATATTCCTATAGTAGGCTGGGATGAAGTTAAAACCGAAAAATATCGTGAGCGTAAATGTAGAGAAATAAATCACGAGTTTGGTTCTTACTGGTCTGATTTCCTCCTAAGACCAGAGTTGGCTGATAAAACTTTCCATCATGACCCGCTTTTTGATGGTAGCTGGACCTATGGAGATAACCCAACTTGCATTACGAGGCGACACAGAGGTTGTCAACCCACACCAAAGATGAGAGCACTTGAGAAACTTGAAGAAAATGATTTGCTCATCTTTACAGCGGGTCTCAAAAATTGGCCGGAGATACCCAAGGATCCACATCACATTTTCACAATAGGATACTTGCGGGTCCAAGAGGCAATACGTTTTACTGTCTTGACGAGGATAAAACAGAAGAATATTTAAAATTGTATAACGAGCAGCTTTCTAAGAATGCTCACGTTATTGAACATCGTCTCTACGCTCAGTCAAAATCTCTGGAAAGCAGTGTCATCGTCATTGGTAAAAAACATCCCCGAAGTAAACTACTCACGCACGCGATGAGAATTAGTGAGTTAGCAAAAGATAGTATAGGAAGAAACTTGCGAGTTGTTGGAAAACATGTCTTGGGTTATGATGGAAAGACAAGAGACTGGACACAAATACTCGGCTTTGCAGGTTCTGTCCAGAGAAGTACACCAAGATGGATTTTTCCACAGTACGTTAAGAGACTTGAAGTGGAACTTGGAATTATTGAATAGCGGTCTTAACATTCCTGATATGGTTAGAACCCAAATCACGCTTGACCGCTACACAATTGGACTTCACACGTTTCATGACACGGTAACTGCAAAGTATAGATATAAAAAGAGAGTTTGCGAAATGCTGCATTAGTCTATTCTTTAGTGCTTAGCATTAGTACCTGGTATTTTGGGGAAAACAGTTCCTTAGAGTCGGTAAACCCTGAAATCTGAATCTCAAGTTTATGTCGTTAATTCTGTGGATTGCGGGCTGAGAGGTATTTTTCTATTACGTTTTCTGAGTTGTCTGCTTTTATGAATATGGGCACGTTTTCTATGCCTGTTGCTATGTAGCTTGATAGTAGCCATTCGCCCGGTGCAAATTCAAGGGTTTTTTCTAGTATGCCTTTGTCTATCATGAATGTGTCGCTGATTAATGCTCGGTCATATGGTCGTGGTAAAGTGCCAACAAAGTATGTGTGAAGCTGTTGTAAGGCGTTAGTGTTTAGGTAAGCAATGCGTTGTGTGGCTATGCATGCTCCTAAGCCGTATTTTCTTCCTTGCCTAAGCAAAGTTTCCACATGCCTAGAACATTTGGCATCTATGCCTGACGAGCCGCTTAGGGTTGGTATAAACTCTTGTGCCTCGTCGAAAACCAGAAGAATGTAGGGCTTAACTTGGAATTTGCGTTTTCTGCGGACAAGCAGATCTTGCGTTAATGTTATGACGAGGTCTTTTATTATGAAGGGGTCTGAGATTGAAACGCAAACAAGTCTTGTTTTGCTTTCTAATAGTTCTCGGATTTTCTCAGCAGTCAATCCACCGGTCTCTTTCTCTTCTTTTTCATGCCTTTTCTTTATCCTATCAATCAGCGAGGTTCTTGTGGTTGCCCAAGCATATAATCCGCTTTTTTCATGAACCTTAAACTCTTCTATGGTCTCTATGGCTATCTGATCTATATATCTCACAAACTCTTCATTTACCTCTTGATTCTCGCTTAAGCCCCGCTCTTCTACGTATTCAAGTATAGCATCGTGTATTTTGTCTATGGCATTCATGTAATGTGGTTTATCAGTAGAGCCTTTCCTTTGGTCTTTGAGTTCCTCTATGAATTGGCTGTATGTTGGAATCTTCTGTTTAGGCCTTGTGTAATAGGCGACTTTGCCTTGCTCCATTACAAGTTGTAATCCAGCTTTAATTCTCTCATCTGCTTCATATTCTCGTGGTTTGACAACAGAGTTGAAGAATTGTTCAAGCGAATCGATTTTGTGTTCGAGGACGACTTTTGCGGGCATCGTTGGGTCAGCCAGTATGTCTAGCAACAGAAATAGGTATTCGCAGCTTATGTCAAAGATTATGACTTTCGTGTTGTTTGTGTGTAGCAGAATACGTCTAAGAGTGTTTGACATCAGATTACTTTTTCCGCCTCCTGTGAAGGCAAAAACTCCGAAGTGGTAGCGGACAAGCTTCTCAAAATCAACATAGATTGGGATAACTGTTTTGCTTGCTTCAAACATTTTGATTAATCCAAGCCTCGGGTCAATCTTGGCGTCTTCCACGGTTTTAGACGGGTCTATACCAATTTTTTCGGCTATCTTCTGGTTATACATGCGGTTTATCATTTCGCTGTTTAAAAGGTAGACTGGGCTGCCAACAACTGGATATGAAAAGCCCTTGACAAACCCGAATTCGCTGTTCTTGTTTATTATCAAGTCGTAATTTATGGGGATAGCGTTTATCTGAATCATCATTGTGGACTTGTCGTCTGTCTGCCAATCCTCTTCAGACTGCTCAATAATCTCAAACTGCATAGGATAATAACCATGGTCGGACAAGCCCCGCAAGCCAAAATGTTCAGGCCAGACTCGGCTAATCTCCATAAGTGTATACCTTTCCTCACCAAGCCCTACTTGTTTAAAGTTCTTAACAGCTAGAAGCATGCCCTCTTCCAAAAGCCCCATCAAGTCTTTTTGGTATTCAACTTTTATGCGGCACTGGTAACGGGCGCTTATGCCTGCAAGCTTAGTCTCTTCGGCACCGCCAAAATATTTTGGGATGACAGCGGCTAGTCTTGCGTGGAATCTGCGGTTGAAATCTGTGAAGCAGAAACTGTTAAATGTGTTCTCTTCTTGCGGCTTCAATTGTAGCTCTCCTCTCTCTGAAAGTGCTCATATAGAATATGAACTTTCTCAATTTATGATTATTGAGTATCCAATCCGCTGTGGTATCAACAATACATTTGAATTGGCTGTAATTCCACTTCGCAACCTTATCCGCTATAAATAAGGGTTTGTTGTGGCCGAAAGCTTCCGGAATGTTGGACGGAGCCATGGCAACCAAAATACTCATAGTCAAGTTTTGAAGCTTGTTTGGAACGTTTTTGTCCAAGAACAGAATCACTTCGACTAGTTCTTTCGTACCATCGCTGAGTTCATTCCAAAACTCCACAACATTTTCAGGTTTGTAATCGTATTCTGGATAGACCAAGCGGTCTATCAATAGGACGTTGCTCCGCAATAATGGGTCTGTTTTGGCTTGGCTTAACTGCACATAAGTTTTCAGAAAGGTCCTTTCGAGACCGATTTTGTTTTTTATGGCTCCTGAAACGTAGCCCCTGCGGTTTTGCCTGTCTGGAACCATGGTTCTGAATGCGGAGTCATATTCTATTAGACTCCATGGCGGCTTGATTTTTTCCGTGTTGAAGATGCTGGCTGACTGCAATATCATACGGTCTGTGTTTGGCAGTTTTTCGAACTCTGCTTGCGAAATAGCCGTTTTCAATAAGCCCTCATTATGCATTATCGGGATTAACTGTCGTTTAAAGTCCCTCGCAGCGGTATCCTTTGTCATTCCTATAAGCAAAATGCGTCTGTTCCAGCATTCCTCCATAAGCATGTGCAACGTGAAAAGCGTAAGAAAAGCAATGTCAAGAGTTGTTAACCAATGCTCTTTTCCATCCTTCAAGATTTTCATCAGACTGGCTGTTTTTGTTTCCGATGTTTTTGTGAAAAAGAAGCGGTCGCCTAGGCTTGTAACAAGCTTTCTGATGCGTTCCCAAGTTGTTGCATACTTAGGATTCAAAGCGTAAGTCTCATTCTTCTCGTTTAAAATGCCTCTCTTAACCAAGTGTTTAAGGTATCGCTTTACCCTTTTGACTTTTTTCTCGTCTGTTATGCCGAATTCGGCTAGATTTTGCTCCTCGGTTAAGGTTTCCCTCCGCCTAGCCAAGTGAATTAATGCGTAACGGAGATAGTCCGCTCTTGGAGGCGGCAACCCTAAAGCTTGATTACAAACGTACTGTCTTGCGATGGTTAAGTCGTTAACATCGATGGGTTCATCATCAATTTTGTATCCAATTATGCTGCTTTTCGCTTCCCACAACTCACGCTTTGAAGTATCATAAAGCAGACTTGCCCGTTCAATGGACAAGCTTCTATCCAAAAGGATGATGCGTATGTTCTGGTCTAGGTCTGTGGCAAGCTTGTAAGCAAGATAATACTCGGCGAAAGTCATTATCCAATTCGCTATCGTTGCATTACTTATTATTGCTTCATCCTTTAGTGGCTTGCCTAAACTGACTTCCTCCGGCTGCTTAACCTCAAAAAAAGTCTGGTCTATGTCTGGAATCTCGTTGATGTAAACTGGTACAACGCTTGAGATGCCAGCGCCTTGCTGAATTGTCCTTTCGTCGTACTTAACCTGTGGCTTGTCATTTTCTGAAAAAGTTATGGTGCCGGTTGAGGCATAAGCGCCGCCGAAGAAAATCACCATGTCAAACAATGGACGCGAATACATGGTTCCATCTATACCGGCAAAACGGACACCAGAGGCGTCGAAAAACTTTTTTGCGGCTTCCCAAGCCTCTTTACAGTCAAAGCCTCTTTTTATAAGGTTTGAAAGCAAGCCATCGTAAAGGTTTTTAAGTGATGAGAAACGTTGCTCATAATCCAAAACTTGCATCGAAGCCCCGAGTCTAAGTACATCACTTGTCCGCTTTACAGAATCACTCAACGAAGACAAACTCACCTAACATTCACCTTATCCTCTAATAGCATTCTGAAAGGTAAAAACATTGTCAACACAAAACACAAAAATAATCCAGCTAACAAAATCACATAAAAATACAGAGTTTAGAAGCATCCACCCATTGGAAAGTATTTCCTGAGAAGAAAGGAAAAAGGAGCAAGAAGCCATCGTATTTGCCTCTACATGAATAAACTAGTGATAAGGGACAAAAGCGTTTAAATTCTTTTCTTCTATGATTAGTTGATGTGTGATCGGTTATGGGAAGCGTTTTAGAAGTGAACGCGGATGACTGGGAGCGAGAGGTTTTGCGGTCTGACATGTTAACAGTTGTTGATTTCTGGCATAATCGCTGTCCTTGGTGCATTAGGTTTGATCCAATAATTAACGAGGTTGCCGAAGAATACAAGGATAAAATCAAATTTGTCAAGTTGAATGTTTTACAGAATCCAAGTAATCGGGAGATAGCGATACGTCACGGAATTATGAGTACGCCAACTTTGTTGTTCTTCTGTAAGGGAAGATCCGTGGGACAAGCTGTGGGCTTCATGCCTAAAGAACATCTAAAGAAGATACTGGATGATATGTTTGAGAGACACACGGACTGCATTAAGCAGAGCACTGAGCTAAAGACTTAAAACTATTGCCTTTGGGAAAGATATCTAAAGGTTGATAGAGCCGCCTTACATCCTTCTCCGGCAGCTACTACTATCTGTTTCTCCGGAACATTGGTAACATCTCCTGAGGCGAATAATCCTGGAATGTTAGTTTCACATTCGCAGTTTACGGTAATCTCTCCCCAACGGTTTTTCTCAACGAAGCCAACTATTTCAGAGTTGGGAACGGACCCTATCTCTACGAATACTCCTTGAACTGGTAGTAGCGTCTCCTTCCCGTTTCTCTGCACTCTAATTCCCGTGACAAGTTTATCGCCAACTATCTCTCTAACTTGAGTATTGGTCCAGATGTTCACCTTTTCTGAGGCCTTCGCTTTTTCGACCAACACCGTGTCGGCCTTCAGTTGTGATCCTCTCTCTAAGAGATAAATGCTCTTAGCGATTTTAATCAGTTGAAGTGCAGCCTCTAGTCCAGAGTTTCCTCCTCCAACAACAGCAACGTCCAAGCCTTCGAAAATCTACTGGAAAAAAAGAGAAAATAACTATTGGAGACAGTTCAGAATCTTATTCCCTAATTTCTCTAACTCATTATAGAACGGAATGAAAAGTGCGCCATAGAAGTCTACAACAACCTAGAACCTGCTCTAAGCCTTGTCTTCATAAAGAAATTACTGAACGTGTTAGGGCAGTTGGCTTAAGGTAGCCTCAAAAAACTGCTCTCGTCCTTTGCGAAATACAGAAATGCTCACTTTTTCTCCAATTCTTCTTTTATGGATCTCTCTAAGCAAGTCCTCAATGCGATGGATTAATACGGAGTCCAGTCTCAAAATTATGTCGCCAGCAGCTATTTCAGCGCGTTGCGCGGGGCTTCCATCCATAACTTTTGTTACAAGAACACCTCTTTCAACAGGCAAGTCGTAATAGCGAGATATCTCTTCAGTAAGACTTAAACCTATTATTCCAAGCCAAGGCCTTTCAGAAATTCCAGTAGTGATTATTTCATTAGTACACCTCTTAGCCGAGTTTATTGGAATGGCAAATCCTATTCCATGAGCAAATGGAATTATGGCAGTGTTTGTTGCGACAACTTTTCCTTCAAGGTCCACGAGGGGGCCACCGCTGTTTCCAGGATTTACGGATGCATCGGTTTGAACAAGGTCTTCTAGTAATCCCCTCTTAGACTCTATTGTCCTGTTTAGTGAGCTTATCACCCCCCGAAGTTATCGTTGGACCCCTGCCAATCCGAAGGGATTTCCAATTGCGTAAACCCTTTGTTGGAAATTGACATACACCAATAACAATAGAAGATTTCTCCATAAGCTATATGTAACTGAAAGCTCTTAGAAAAGTTCTCTTCGTGAGGAGAATGGTAGAGGGGAGAAAGGGAGAAGTAAAAATATTTTTCTACCATTTCCTCATACATCTATTAATATTTGTGAAACAATTTTGATTTAACCTTTAGCCTTTTGTTTATCATAACTTAGCATTTTTACCAATAAGTTAAATGTGTTAAGAACTCCCATTTTTTGAATCTACTATTTACTAGGCCTAACATATGTACTTACATATTATGACTGCCGGTGGCAACTATGAATATCAAGGGTGTCTAAGTAAAGTCTGAAATAAGTAATGTCTTTAGGCGGTAAGAAAATACGCTATTGCAATGGCTATTGAGTTGTCTATCCCATGCATCAAAGCTGAAGCAGTTGTGTTTCCTCCAGTCTGTTGCACACGTAGCCAAGAACCAAACCAGCAGCAAACGCCGGAACAATCGCATATAGAGTATTAAGACCATGTATAAGCCCAAATAAAACAGAAGCAATCAACAGACCTTTATCTTCCCAAACGAGTTTTCAAAACCCTTCTGAACAAAACCTCTAAAAGCCAACTCTTCACAGGGTCCGACCAGAACTAGAGAGGGCAATCATAACAACTAGCTGAAAAGAGTCTCTGGGCATCAAAGACTTCTCAAGGAGTTCCGCCATGGGATCTGGACCAAAAACAATTTCTTCACCGATGGAAATGCCTACACCCATTAGGAAAAGAAGCACCGCAGCAACAGAAACAATCGTCAAGATTCTAAGACTCACCTTTTTCTAATTTAGGAGGCAAATTAGACTCGCCTTCTTCAAACTCGCACCTTTATACCTAGCAAACAAAAGCATAACACCTAGGATAATGGTCTCATTGACAGGCACAGATATGAGCGCAATAGGAAAAGGCAAATCTGGGTAATCTACTTCTATGCCAAACAATACGAATGCCACTATGAGAGATCCCCATCAAAATTCCACTCACACTGATTCTCCAACAAATTTTCTCCACCCATGATTTCAATCAGGCAATGGTAGAAGTTTCCTACATGATTATTTCTTCTGTTTCAGTTTTTATGACTTGTGGAAGAATATTCGATTGATTTCCAAATGACCTATGATGCCTCGGATTTTGTGATTCTAATCAGTTCTTTTGGTTCTGCTACGACTTTTCCCCATTTCTTACATTTAACAACTTCTAAAGGCTCGTAAAACGAATGTAAGCCTTAACTTTAGAATCAAGAGTGTTTCGTTCAATGAAAATCTCGGTTGCTGAAACTCTATTCCAATGACCGCAATAAGAACATTTCATTCTAAGTCTTTTAGTCATGATCTCAAACCGATAATATAATTGTTCGCTTAAGAGTTAATCTTTCTTGATCATCTGAAAAGTAAGATGTGCTTCCACTACTTCCATTACACACTTATTACACAACATTTATTAAGCCGAGATAAGTTTTATCAAGTAAACAAAGAAACATACAGTGAATGAAAATGATTAAAGAGACACTGAATAAACCGCTTGATTCGACTGCAACAAATTCGTCCAACGTTGAAGCACACTATTACTTCAAACTCAAGCATGACATCCAAAATGATTCAGAGTTGCCTCTTGCAAAGGAAGAAATAGAAGGTCTCATGGAGATGTCTCCAGAGCTCATAGAGAATTTCGTTGATGTTCTTTGCAGAGATCCGTTAAATGATTTTGTCTCTTTCAAAGGATTTCGAGTTCAAGATATTATTACACGTCAACCATATTGTGGAGCACTTCAAGGTTATCAAGTAAAAACAGAAATTAGGAATTGCTTGAACCTTGTGTCACGACTAGCGTACTTCAGAGATTTCTATGTTCTTGTGACCTCAGACAAACTTGAACATGTGAAAGCTCTTCATCCAGTCCTAGGAAAGGTTGAGAAAGTAGCTTTTAGAGATGAAACAAGCACTTATGACCTGTCGCCTTTTGCGCAGTTGTTCACTATAAAGAAAACATACCCCAAGGTACTTGTTAGATTTATCCCAATGCATGTCTTGTATGAACCCTCACATTATGTCGCACGTTTGGCTCGTAAAGTATCTCAAGCAGATAGAATGTTTGAAAATAGTATAGCTCACTTCAAAGAAAATTTCAAGAGACCATTTTCATCAGCTTCCTCTAGATGGTTCAAAACTATAGAAGACTTTATTGATGCTCGTGATGCTCCTCAACTTTATTTGACACATTTTATCGGAGTCAAAGGGAAATTCTTTCCAAGAATGGTCAAAGCTATTATAAATAGCATAAAGCTTACTAGAAGACAGCTTTTGCTGGACCCATTTTGTGGAAGCGGAACTATGAATTTAGAGGCGGTTCTTAATGGAATAGATACTATAGGCGTTGATATGCAACCTCTTTTCACGCAGATAACAAAGATCAAAATTCTTTCTCTTCGTTGGGATGCTGAATGGCTCAAAAAACAAATCGAGGGTCTCCTTAGAGATATACGTTACAGTATGGATTCTTCAACTAAGAATGAATCCTTATCAAAATTCCTACATCTTCCAAAAATTGCGGAAGTTTCACTTCCAAATTCCCTTATGAGAGGAGTTAGAGAAGATTCACTCCATTGTATTAAAGTGATAAAGGGCTGCATTAAGAGTCTTGAAGATGATGACTTACAGGATTTCTGTGAGCTAGCTCTAGCTTATTGGATACGAAGCATGTTAAAGAAGCAAAGTCCAGAGAAGATAGTTCAGACCTATAGTGATCGCTTATGGAGTATGTTTTACTCTGTTTACTACTTTTGGAGATTCCAGAAGGAAATAAGCAACATTGAACTAGGTGAAGCTCGAATTTGCACTGGCGACATAAAAAACCTTAGAAGTGTAATTGCTGAAGAACTAGAATATTTCGGAAGAGAAGATGTCGATGCCATAATAACAAGTCCGCCATATGGCACTGCTATTGATTATATAGGTGAGCATGTTTACGCTCTCTACGTACTTGATTTGATTAAAGACCATTTAGATTTAGATAAAATGCATATCGGTTCACCAAGAGTAAATTCGACATTAGTTCAGAATATTACGAAAAGAAGTGACGAGTTTCTGTCTCTTCCAGACTCCGCTCAATCAATCCTTCTTAAAATGGTTAAAGGTGGTCGTAAGTCGAAGGCAACAGCATTTTACAGGTATTTTATTGACATTTATGATTCCTTTAAGCAAATGTCTGATGTTCTTGCATCTAACAAATTTCTTGTCATGGTGATCGGAAGGCAACAGATTGTAAAATTAGATAGTGAAATTGCAGTAATTGAATTAGGAAAAATTATGGAAGACATAGGCAAGAGTGTTGAATTGAAATATATCAATTCCATAGATGTTGGATTAAGGAAAGCATCAATGAGAGGAGCTATTCCAACCGAGCACATAATCTTCTTCAAGAAAGCACACTAACTGAAGCGATAGCTTTTCAATGGTATTCAAATCGAAGACCGTAAATCTTATGAACTAATAGAAGTAACTCAAGTGTGGTGCTGAAGTTGAAATTAATTTTTCAGAAGAAGTTGACTAAGAACGAAATTGAGAATCGTACAGTTCATTTAACCAAGGATATAGCTAAATTATTTCCAAGAGGAAGCGTTACAATCACAATAGGTGGCGTAGAACTCGAGAAGAATTGATAAATACAATAGAATATGTGAAAGCCTTTGCTAAAGCTGGCGACGTTATAGAATTTTATAAGAAACCAGACGATGGATATGAAGTTTCTTTAGACGATCTAAGAAGTGAAACCTTTTTTCAAAAATTGAAAAAGGTCTAAAGAGCGTTTGCCAAAGACTCCCAATCTTCCTTTGATTTTCTAAGTTCTCCAGATAGCATTATAAATTGAGGTCTCTTAAGCACTTGAACTACTTTCCCATTTGCTCCTGTCATTTCCATAGTTGCTCCTCTTGCTTGTAGTTCTTCTCCCCAAGTAAAACCAGCAACTTCAGCTATGATTTCTCTGGGTTCAGGAATCAAATTCCTAACGGGGGATATTTGCTCATGATCTCGAACTATACGAAGAAGTTGGTCTGAGGGAAGTTCAACACGACAAAGAACAAAAACATCCGACTTTTCAATGTCCTCTTCAACAACCCACAAATTGAAGTTCTGCATTTTAGTAGTCTTGATGGAAACTTTGATCTTGGGATTCCTTGCGATTTTGGTTCCATCTTCAGTTCGTATCACTTTTACTATATCTTGACCTGGAATCTCCTTTTCGATTAAGAAACTTAACTCGATCCCAATTCCGAAATGATCATGCATGAATTTAGCAAAAGCTAATTCGCCTAGTTTTCCTTCAGTTTGATTTGCAATGAACTCTCCTACGTCTCTTCGCTTAGTAGTTCCCCATTCAACAGTTCCAGCTCCACTTTGATAAAATACTCTTACAGCAAATTCAAAGGCTTTGAAGTACTCTTCCATCGAGAGCCTTGTGAGTCTAAGGTCACGATTCCTCTTCCATTCCTCAAGCTCTCGCTTGGAAATATTCCATCGTCCTCTTATTTTAGTAGCTTTCAATTCACCCGCTTTGAACACATAGTTTTTGAGGTACTTTTTTGGAATACCACAATATTCGCTAGATTCCCGAAGAGTTAACAAGTCGCCATTCTCATGCGATATCATTCAAATCTTTTAGTTAATTAAAGAACCGACCACATATATTTTATTAAGTAGCCATTACACAGTTGTTACTTAATGGTTGGTTAATGTTTACATGGTGATGTGAAATTGGATAAATCCAAAAGAGTTAACATTGCTATTACTCCCCGTACGCTACATTTGGTTTGGTTAGACTTCGCAGAGGCTTATGGATTTGCCTCTTTATCAGAGGCAATTAAACGAGGAATGGAGTTACTGATGGAGTCTAAAGGTTATGATTGGAAGGCAAAACTAGACCGATTGGTTAGAGAAAGATAGAAATCTTTTAAAGTAATTATATAAGATAAACAAGATGCGCGCACTCAGCCTAAAAACCGCCAAGGCCGGGGAAACCTAAGAAGCTTCGGAAATAAGCCTTTAAACGCTTAACCGCTCAATTTTTCCTCCTCTTTTTAACTTTAATGTTCAAAACTTCTTATTTATGTTGTTTTAACCATGTAATATTTGATGTTGAATGCGTTATGGAAGTGTGTGTTCATTTCTTTCACAGCAGCATTCAGCCTCTCATACTTCTCCCTCGGAATACCTAGAAACATACAAAATCTCTCCTAACTGTCCTTTTGGTTTCTTTTTTTAAGAAATCTTCCCTTGATAAAATAATCTAAAACTCCTTTGTATTTTCTCTCTTGTCTTAGCCTTCTCATGTTTTCTTCCAATGAACAATTTCCAGCCTCTCATAACCTCTTTACAACGATAGCTACATGGTTCAAACTTAGAAAAATCATTCAAGTATTCTCGCTCTGTCACTACACTACCTAAGGTTCTTAATGGTTTGCATTTACAGATTATCATCTTTTGACCATATTTGTTTATGAAGATAGGTAGATTTTCTATTATTCTATTTGCTTCATTTTCACAGTATCCTTGGAAGCAATGTCCATTTTCTTCCATACATCTGCTATATTTCTCCTCTGAGCATGGATAATCTGGACAAATATCAAACATACAATCATTCAATAATTTTCATAAAGAGCATTTAAGCATAGATAAAATGGTTTGAACTGATTACACATTACTAAAATTTTATCAGAGCATTCTATCTTTGTCTTCGCATTTTTTCTTTTATCCCTTTTTCCTCTTCTCAAAAAATCACCTCTTTTCAAGTTTTAGTTACAAACCTGTAACCGTTATTTCACGATTCTCAAAAGTTAAAGCATGGATCTCAATGCTGAAAGACTTCAAATATTCGATTATTTTCGATTTAATATCCTCCTTAGTTTCTCTTGAATCTACTCTTCTTGATTCTATTTGATCTTTTTCTAAGAAAAACTCGTAAAAATACCAAGGCAGTATCTGATAGCCTATCTTCAGAAGAGAGACTTCATAGCTTGAAAGATCTTCTAGAATACTTTCATTTTCTAAGCATGTGTAGATTAAGAGTTTCTTGCAATTATGCCCTGACAAGTTGGTAATTATGTTATTCTTTCTTTCATGTGGTAGCGCACAAACTGGGGACCAGTTTAGAATTTCCACTACTAAGATCAATTGATCTTCATCATCATATACTTTGAGATCAACACCATTAGTTTGTCCAGGATTCATCCATGTCTTAAAACCTAATTCTTTGAATATTTGTCCAATTCTATGTGGTAAAAGTCTACTAACAGATTGTGTATAGCGAGTTCTCTTTATAGGATATCTATATTCAAAATCTTCTTTCAATTATTAACACACCCTTAAAACTCAAAATAATGAATAATTAAAAGCGAAAGAGGAGATCTTCTATCGTGTAAGTTTAAGATACAAGAGTTTACCTGGTGAAGATTGACTATCGTGACTAGAAACTGGAGCTTATAAAGAATAAGTCAAAAATCTCTTCTTTCTTGCTTAGAGAATCTTTTTATTCTTCTTAGAAGACAATAGAGAGACGCTGAAGTCCCTGTTAGGCTTTTGAAGAGTTTTCCTTGCTTTAATTAAAGGGTAAAGGAAGATATAAAGGTTTCGAAATTTCTGACCAAAATTTACGTCTCTCAATGGTGAATGTGTGAAAATCACATGGCAAAATAGCATTTTCCGAATAACCATTTCCAGCATATAAGTATATAATACTGGATAAAGTATAGCCTTCTATTATTTAAAGGGGTCTGTTCTGGGCTTATTTGGTTACTAGCCTTAGGCATGTCTATCTAGTTCCTAACTGTTACGTTTAAGAAACCAAGTATCTCTTGTTTAACATTCTACTGGTAGAAAAGCTGATACCTGGTATTAAATCACACGCTATTACGTCATAAACAATCTCTTATGCTTCCAACAGTTTAAGTTTTCTAGGTGGATGTTAGGAAGCCACTAGACTTTTACCAGGTATAAATTAAAGATGGAACAATGACATAGAGGATAATGAAAAACGAAGCACATATGTTATTGGATAGTAAGACCCTTCCATATTTTGAATAGTCATTTTTATTTAGGGAGGTCATGAATGCTAAGATGTAACAGTTAGGCTATTTTTAGCCTTCTTACTGCACACTGGTTGTGAGTTTACCAGGTATTATGACATAATAACGATATTTCACACATTACCATCGAAGATTGGTCTTTAATGGTCGTTATAAGCTAAGATTGACCAATGTACTTTTGGAAAACGTAAGTTGAACAGCATTAAAGAAGGTGGTACGTATTGGTAAAAATACGATGTGAGCAATGTTCGCAGATGGGCATGCTTCAAAAGGTGGGTAATCGTTACTACAGGATCAGACACTATGACGGAATAGACTCTAACACTAAAAAGCCTTTATTCCATTACCATCAACAGACCATAGAACACATTAAAGAGCAATTAACAATAACAGGATTGACCATTGACCAACTCTTCAGACCTAAAACAACCATTGACCCAAATAAACGTAAATATAGCTCTATCAACAAAAACAATACTATGCGGGGTTGCCCTAGCCTGGTAGGGGGCAGGCCTGCTAAGCCTGTGGTCCTTTGGGCCGCGCGGGTTCAAATCCCGCACCCCGCGCCACCTAAACGAATTATTAAACTTTGAGTTTTGATTTGATTTCGGCAAAAGCTTGAGATTTTGATGAGATTTACTCTTTCTAACACTTCTTGGTGTCATGTCATTCGCATCCTTGATTTAAACCTATCTTTTACGTGAAATATTATCAGAGAAGTCATTTCAAGCTTGTCGGTATTGCTGCAAATTGTCTAGATAGTAGTGTAGACATGCAACATTATACGCAACAATCAATAATAAAAGGAGTGATGGAAAATGGCGAAAGAATCAGGAATTGTTTTCATTGGAAGGAAACCTGCAATGAGCTATGTTATGGCGATCATCACAAGCCTCTCAGCATCCAACGCTAAAGAAATAACTCTGAAAGCTCGCGGGCGAGCAATCACAACAGCTGTTGACACGGCTGAAATAACTAGAAACCGCTTCATCAAAGACCTAAAAGTAAGCAAAATCTCCATAGGAACAGAGGAAATGCCACCGAGAGAAGGCGAAAACAGGGCGAGAATGGTTTCAACAATGGAAATAACGCTTACAAAAAAGTAGAAACATTTCGCGCTGAAACATAGCACGCATTTACTCGTTCAGTTTCGATAGATGTCAATATTCGCATACACGACACAGTGCAAGCACTCTTAAATCAAAACCCTTTCTTTTGAAAGTTTCTTATATAATATAATAAATAAGAAAAAATCGAAAGAAAAAACAAATTTTGAGACTCCCAAAAAATGACGCCTCTTTCTAAGGTCTTACACATTCGGCTTTAGGTCTACACGGTCGCTTTCTTGTTCGCTTTCGCTTGTGTCGTTCACATTCATATACGCGAACTAATAGCCATCCTTTGTCTTCATAACTGCAGCCACATGGCAAGGTGACCGTGTCCCTGGTATTGGTTTGGGTTTTCTTTCTCATTTTGGATTTCTCTGTTTTTCTAACTAGTATGAAGATGAACCTTTCTAAGTTTATAACTTTCTAACAGAGAAGAAAAATAGAAGTTTATACTTTTTGACTGAGTTATAAAGTAGAAGGTTAGAGACTTTGACTTCAAATCGAATAAGGAGAGACATCAAATTTGACAATAAGATACGTTGAAGCATCTGATGTCAAGAAATTGGTGGATGAAATCGCAGAGAAGTTGGTTTTTTTAACGTTGTACCTCAATTTGTGTATTGCTACAGAAGCTATGGTTCAAAATCTGAACGTGTGATTGCTCGTATCCACGGATTAGGAAAGATATGGCAAGAAGCGCTAAGAAAGCCACCAACTTACGTGATTGAAGTTATCTCTGAACGTTATGACAAGCTAAGTGAAAAGGATAAGGAGAAGACGTTGATTCATGAGCTATTGCATATTCCGAAAGGGTTTTCAGGAGGTTTTCGTCCACACAGAGGTTACATCAGTAAAGAGCGAATAGAAAAGTTACATCGGTTGTTGCTGAAGCGAAGGTCTTTGAAATCTGAAGAATAACATTGACCTCATCTAAACAAATTCTCCTTTGGCAATCATCACAACCCTTCCGCCGACGTACACATCTATTTTTCCTTCTCTGTTTTCTGCCTTCAAAAGCAGTAAAGAAGGTCTCCCTATTTCATACCCTTGTTCAACTCTGATGTTAATCTGGTCTTTTCCAAAATAGCAGTGCTTAACCAAATATCCTGCTAAGCAACCATTCGCAGACCCTGTGGCTGAATCTTCTGGGACTCCATAGTAATCAGCAAAGAATCGAACATTCAAGTCGTTTTCCTTGTTGTAAGTTTCTGGACAAAAGACTAGTATTGTTTTCGCCTGCTTGTCTTTGATAAACTTGAAGTATTTGTCTCTATCTATCCTAGCTCGCTTCACAGCACCTAATGTTTTCAATGGAACGATGATAGAGGGAACGCCTGTAGAAACGTCCTGGATGGGGAACCTGTTGTCTGTATCTTTAGCATCTAGACTCAAAACTTGGGAAATCGACTCAGTATCGAAAGTCTGGCCAAAAGTCGGTTGTATTTGTTTCATCCACAAAATATCCGCATCTTTTCCACTATAGCTGAACGTGACTGGAATTTGCCCGACCTTCAAATTCAGGATTATAATCTCGACAGGTTCTTTGACAATCTCGCGTTGTATCACGTAAGCTGTTCCTAGTGTTGGATGACCAGCAAAGGGCAACTCTGTTTCTGGTGTAAAAATGCGGACACCATATCCACCGTTTCGCTTTTCATCTGACAAAATAAAAGTCGTCTCCGAAAAGTTCATTTCCTTGGCAATTCTCTGCATTTCAGTATCAGGTAATGCCCTTGCCCTTCTAAAGACTGCGAGTTGATTTCCAGTATATCTTCTTTCTGCAAACACATCCACAACGTAGAAAGTTAACCTTTTCACACCCAATTCTCCCTATCAGATTCTTATCTAACTTTTTCTATTTTATAACTTTCTAACAAAAGAAAACTAGAATGGTTATAAGATTTTAAACTGATTATAGAGTAGAAACTTAGAAAGTGATGGCAATGCCAGAATATCATGCTGTTTTTTCGGTAGATGCAAGTTTTTTCAATAGACTTAATGGTACCTACAAAGTTGAAGGTTACATTCTCAAACCTTGTCTCCTCACGACTAAAAACCAGCAAACTGGTTGCTCAAACTTTGTCTTAGAGTTTAATTTCTACGGGTTAGATGAAAAAGGCATTGTTAACTCCTCTGAAAGAGTTCGAAGAAGCTTTGTAAATATGAATAAAGCAGCACAAATAGCCAAAGCATTTGTCGCATGGTTGGTCCTTTCCACTAGAGAATGGGCAAGATTGTCTAGTCAAAGTCACGGAAACATGATGAAATTTGGTCCATGCACACATCATCCAGTTGAAGAATTCGACGAAAGTATTTTGGAAACCACCTTTGACGCCGATAAGATGGCAAAAAAAAGGAGAGTTTTTCGAAGTTCAAAGACCCTTGTTTTCTTTCGATAGTCTTTCGAAAGAACCAGGTTCTCTCAAGTTACCTTCAGACTTTCCTAACTTCACGAAAAAATATTCTGTCTAAGAAAAGAAGAAAGGGAAAAATTTCTGAATGCTTGTTTCTCATATCAGTTTGCCCGTGAAAATTGGATGTCTTATCCAACAGTAAGTCTTCTTTCCCTCGTATCTGCAGTTGAATCCATGATGATCGACGAATACACGAGCGGATATTGCAAGGACGCAAATAGATCATGTCCTCTAAAAAAGATGTAATGAAGAAATTCAAGGCATTCTTTGAAAGGAATCTCCAATATCCTCTACCTAGAGAACTCGAGAAGTTCCTGAATTGTGTATACTCTAGAAGATCAAGCTACGTCCATGAAGCATTGCTTGGCGAAGGTGAAGCACGGGGTATTCAGTCTGGTCTTATATCTGAAAAGGTAAGACAGCTTAATGAGGAGCAAAGGCATTTGGAAAAATTGGTTAACGCTGCTCTAATGGAGTGGCTAAAAAGAATTTAGATTTACAGTTAAATACTTACGAGTCCTGGTGAAACTTGTCCATTTGTGCACATGCATTAACTTTCCAACTGAAATTAGAAGTCAATAAAAATTTTAACTTAGTTATAGAGTAATAAACTTAGAAACCATTGTGACAGGAAGACTTGATTATGCCTGAAAGACAGATTGACATTGAAAAGAGTTCTCGTCATCAGAAAATAATTGGTAATCTGGGAGAGCATCTTGTTTGTAATTGGCTTTCGAGGTCTGGTTTTGAGGTATCAATTGTAGATCATACAGGTATAGATGTAATTACGTATAATCCTAGAAGTAAAAAGAGACTGGAAATAACGGTGAAATCGAGAACGAGAAATCCAGGTAAAGAAAAGACGTCTATTAATCTGTTTAGTTACAGAAAAGACAAGAATGATAGACAGAAAGTAATCGATGCTTGCAAGGCTTTCAGTTGTGAACCGTGGATAGTCAATGCAGGCTCCGCAATATAGACCACAGGGTGCAGCTAGCTTCTCCTTTTCAACTGTGTTCAATCATTTTACCCCCTGTTTATTGTATCTATTCTTTAATAAGCAATTTTTTATGCTTGTACCGCGCGCTATTTTTGAATGATAAGAATAAGAAAGAAGATGTTTCCAAATTTCAAACCAAAAGATCATAAGTGCAAATGCATAAACCAGAAAATTCAATGTGCACGTGTTGGCTTCTTCTATCCTTAAACAACTTTCAAGGTAAACAGTTTCCATGCAAACTGATCATTCCGGTCCGTGGAAAACAGTAGAATTATGTTTTAGAAAATTAAGGATTCTTAACCTTTTTAGCATTTTACAACTAATTTAATTTGGTTGTGTCTATGAGTAGTATAAAAACTGTTTGTGCTAGAGATTGTTATGATGCTTGCTTTATGAAAGTTCTGCTAGATGGCGACAATAAGCCGTTTAAGATTGTTGGGAATAAGGATAATCCTGTTACCCAAGGTTTTCTTTGTCCACATGGAGTCATGGATATTAAACGAACACACAGCAGTGAACGCATATTATATCCATACAGGCATGTTGGCGATAAGCCTAATGGTAGTTTTGAGAGAATTTCGTGGGACGATGCGCTTAACCTTTTAGTTGAAAAATTAAGATATGCGTTAGAACAATTTGGGTCTGATTCTGTTTTGCATTTAGACTATAATGGGAACATGGGCTTATTCACTTTGCATCTACCTCAAAGACTATTTTACGCTTTAGCCAAACAGATTTAAGCATTTGCAGCAAATCCGGACATGAGGCGCTGTCGCTTCACTACGGTTTAACCTACGGCGTTGAGCCGGGTGAGCTTCCAAATATGAAATTAACTGTTTATTGGGGTTTCAACTCTGCTGTAAGTGCCCCGCATCTTTATGCATTATCGTTGAAAACCCGAAAGAATGGCGGAGTAATAGTTGCCGTAGATCCGAGACAGAGTGAGACAGCGAAATCTGCGTACATTTGGATTCAACCTAAACACGGAAGCGATGTCGCATTAGCCTACGGAGTAATGAAACATTTAATTGAAAATAATCTTGTTGACCTTGATTTTATTCAAAAATATGCTCATGGTTTTGATAAATTAAAAGAGGAAACATCCAAATGGAGCGTCGAATCTAATTGAGAAATATACTGGATTAAAATGGGATAACATAGCGAAGCTGGCAGAATTATATGCTGACTTTAAACCCAATGTAACGATGATCGGAATAGGCCTGCAAAAAAGCCTTTACGGAGCCGAATCTGTAAGGGCAATCTCACTTATACCAGCGTTAATCGGATTACACAGAGGTTTCTACTACACAAACAGCAACGGCTGGACCACAAACTTATCCTATCTAACAGGTGAATCTTTGACTAATAAGAAAGTCAAAGTTGTGAGTCAAGTTGCCTTGGGTAGGCATCTGGAAAACGGCGAGTTCAAGTTCGTTTACATCTATAACATGAATCCTGTAGAAACTTTGCCAAATCAAAACGCAGTAAGAAACGGATTAACAAGAAACGATGTGTTCGTAGTTGTACACGACACTCATTGGACCGAAACCGCCAAACATGCAAATCTAGTCTTGCCTGCGCCTACATTTTTTGAAAAAGAAGACATAGTAATATCGTACAGCCACAGATATGTCCAAAAATCTCAGAAAGTGATTGAACCGTTAGGGGAAAGCAAAAGCGAGCTGTGGATTGCGTCTCAATTAGCTAAGCGACTAAATCTTAAGCAAGAATGGCTGCATGAAGACCCTTGGAAAACAGTTGAAAAAGCATCAGCGAATGCATTTGAAAACGGAAACACTTCGGATGAAAAAGGAAGAAATGTTAAAGCTGAAAATGAAACCGAAAAATGAGTATCAAACTTCCACAGGAAAAATAGAGTTCTACGCTACAAAAGCTGAGAAACTTGGCTTAACATCCTTGCCAAAGCAGTATCCATTACCTAAAAATGAAGGATTCATTTTACTAAATACAGCAGTTAAGAAATACACGCATACCCAGTTCCAAGACGTGTATGGACGAATACCATCAACAGTGTTTATCCATCCAGAAGACGCAGAAAACTACGAAGTTCATGAAGGCGATACAGTTGAGTTATACAACGAACTGGGAGCATAAAGCTTAAAGCAGTAATTTCAAGTTCAGTTCCAAAAGGAGTATTATGGGCGCCAAGAGAATGCAGAGATATAAATGGAAAACCACAAAACACCATAGCACATGACACAACTCAGAAAATAGGCGGAGGACCAATTTTCAGCAAAACAATAGTTAAGATAAGAACGCAATAGAGCCTACGCTCTGTTATTTTTGTTCCAGCTTACTATTTTATGATGCAAAGAGGTTGAGAATCTATGGGCATACCGTTTCAGTTCATTAACTTTCAAGTTAGCAAGCTGTCTAGGGATATAAAGTCCTCTGACATAACTAGGTAGTTTAGGAAGAACCATCTGCGTTTGCTTATTTTTGGTCGAAGACTTTGCGTAGCATGGATATAGGTAGGTACCCGTTGGCGGTTATGGTGTCATGGAAGAATTTTTCGTCAAACTTGTCGCCCATTTTCTGTTTCACTTCTTCTTTTAGCTTTAGGATTAGGTGTTTTCCTAGAAGGTAGGAAAGTGCATAGCTTGGTGTCTGTGTGTATCGTTTAACCTCAGCAACGGCAGCTTCTCTCGACATTCCGGTTTCCTTTACAAGCATTCCGACAGCTTCTTCGAAGCTCATTTCACCCCTCGAGAGTTTGACGTCTACGATTATTCGGACGGCTCGCCAAATCGTATCGTTAACTTGTATGAGCCGCGTCTCCAAATCGGTTATAAAACCCCTTTCAGCCATCATTTCTTCGCAGTAGTGTGCCCAACCCTCAACGGTTTCGGTTCCTTGGGCTAATAGGCGAACGAAGCTTCCACGGTTGGAAATGGAGCCTTGCAAGAAGTGGCCGGGAAAAGCTTCGTGGACAGCCGTGTTCTTTATGGACGGATAGTTCAAGTGTTTGCCTAAGTTGGCTGGGTCTTTGGGTCTGGTTACGATGTATATGCCTATTTGGGGCTTATCGAATTTGGCTGGCATTATCAAAGCTGCAAACGGAATCACTGGTGTAAGAAAAGCTGGCGTTTCCTTTACTAGTAATACATCTTCAGGATAAACGGTGGCGAGGTTGTTTTCTTGAACGAAACGTCTAGCCTCTTCCATGGTTTTTCTAGTAAATTCCAACGCTTCTTCAAAGGTTTTAGGAGCTTTGCTCTCTATTATCTTCAAAACTTCTTCCGCTGATTTTCCAGGAGCTATTTGTTGCGCAAGCCGCTCTCTTTCGTCTTTCAATTCTTCCAAGTATTTTACGCCTAGCTGGTAGATTTCGTCTGAAGTCATACCTAAATCTCGTAGCTGAAGGAGCTTTTCGAATTTTTCTCTGCCCAGAGCCCATTCTTCCTTGGTTTTTGGAAGCAAGCCATGAAGCCATTCCATGTGTACCTTAAACGCAGGTTGAAGGTTTTCGACAGCCTTGCTTAGCTTTTCATGGATTTTGTCTGAAACTTTACCTTTCGTCGCGTAGATTACAAATTGGAATAAGCCCCCCATGTTTTGGGCTTTTTCTATGGCTAGTTCAGTCCAAAGTTTTACTGGCTGTGATTTTTCAAATCTGGAACGGAACTCTTCTAAGAATTTTGGAGTTTTCTCGATTCGGGCTGCAATGGCGTCTATTCTTTTTTCTAGGGGCGCGTAGTCTCGGGTAAACATTATGAAGATTAGTCCGCCTATTTCTTCTAGGGCGTCCGGATTTAGCTCGTGCATTCGCTGTTCATAGAATGAAAATTTAGAGTGTTCATAGGCTTTTTCGATTACTTCCCAATCTGTTTTGTGTTCTTCGTTTAGCTCTTCTTTCCTTATAGTCTCGTTTAAGCGTTTAATCCATTCTTCTATTAGGCGAAGGTTTTCCACGAGTCTCTCAGTGGAACCGTTTGGCAACAAGTAGTCGTAGGGTTCGTGTAACCCGAGATAAGTGGCAAAGTCAGGGTTCTTCTCCAAGAACTTGTCAAGCATTTTTTGGCTTAATTTTTCGAACTTTTCATCTGCGTTCAATTTTTTCACCTGTCTTTTCACAACTTATGAGTTAAAGTATAATTAAGCTTTAACTGAAAGCGAGAATGTGTGTCTAGGGTGAGTATTTACATGGAAGATGGTTGAGAGGATTAAGGAGAAATCATTGGTCCATAATTCTTAAATAGACGATTGCCATTCTCGAAGGAGTGGTCGGTTAATTTGGCTAGGGGCAACGAAATTGAATCGATTTATGGCTTACGGAAGAAACATCCTAATCCTTTCTATAATCTTCCTAGTGAGTTCCCTAGCCATTGATCTGATCAGTCCAATATGGTCGATTTACATAAAAAGTTCTCTTGGCGCATCTATGACAGAACTCGGATTCGTGTTCTCTGCTTCCAGTGCTGTCGCGGCAGTAATGCAAATTCTCTGCGGATTTCTATCTGACAAGTACGGTAGAAAACGACTACATGCACTGGGCACATTACTAGCTGCTTTTCCACCACTAATGTACGCTTTTGCTAACAATTGGGTGGATTTAGTGCCATGGGTTATGCTGTCTGGTTTTGCAACAGGCTTATACTTACCAGTCCGATGGCAATAATAGCGGATGTTTCCTCAACCGAAACTATGGCTTCAGCCTACAGTTGGACGAACATTTCTTGGCTGGTGGGCTCCACGGTTGCCCCCTTTGTTGGCGGTATAGCTGCAGATTTGTTCGGTATACGCTTTCCCTTCTTTGCCTGTTTCCTATTGATGTTCGCTGTTTTCCCTCTTACACTTCTTATGCAAGAGACGAGAAGAAAGCCGCAAGTAAAAGGTATAAACAACAAGAATGAAAAAGTCGATGTGACTGATAAATATCTGTCAATAGTAATTCTGTTCTCATTGATTAACATAATTCAAGGGTTAGGTATAGGTGTGACCGGACCAGTGATTCCAGTTTTCGTCGATTCAAAATTTCATGTAGGCTACACGTTTATAGGCATTCTATACGCCATTGGTTTTGGAATTGCCTCTATAATTGTGCAAATTCCAGGCGGCAAGTGTAGTGATCTATTCGACAGAAGAAAGGTCATGTTTGTAACTTTCGTGGCTTCATCTCCGTTTTTCTTGTTGTTTGCTCACTCTCGAAACACGCTAGAATTAATTCTTTTCATGTTTGTGTCACGCGCCATATTGAATCTTTCGTGGTCTCCATTTCAAACTCTTATGATGGATGCTACACCATCTTCGAAGCGGGGTCTCGTAAATGGGGTTTCGGCGGCGACTTTCTGGATAGGGCTATTGATGGGGAATGCTTTCAGCGGTGTCCTTTGGGACAGTTGGGGCATGTTCGCACCATTTTATGCTTCCTCTTTCACTATAGGGCTGTCTGCTTTACCATTGCTTCTGCTAAAAGAGACTAGAGTTAAGGCATAAATGAACTTTCTAACTTTCTAAGCAAAGAAAGAATTTTAGAAGTTTATAAAATTAGATTAATTTACAATTTAGAAACTTAAAATACGCAAACTTTTTGTCAGAGAATATCGCTCATATTTTATTGAAGGTCGATAGATGATCTACGGAGTTGTTGTCGCTTTCGTTCCAATTTACAGGCCAGTGCATAGACCAGTTGTGCTAATCTGCCCTAAATGTCAAGCTCGTATCCCGGTGAGTTCAAAGTTCTGTCCAGAATGTGGAGCCGACTTAAGAGCAAAGTAGTTTTCTAACCTTATAATTTTCTAAATTAAAGAAAAATTTAGAAGCTTATAAAATCTCTACTTGATTTATAAAATAGAAACTTAGAAACCAACGTGACCGGCATGAAGGTACTATTTGTGTGTTCGGGAAATGCTTATCGAAGTCCTGTAGCAGAAGCCTTACTGAAGAAGTTTAAGCCAGAGATCGAGGTAGACTCTGCAGGAATACACGTCGCGATTCCAACTTCAGAAGAGGTAAAGAAATACTTAGCAAGAGAAAACGCGGAACAATACCTCAAGAAAGTTCCGGAAGGCCTAGATAGCAAGCAACTTGGCGAATATGACCTTATCGTAGCTATGAAACCAAGACACAAAGAGCTTGTCTTAAGCAGGTGTCCAGAATGTGCAGACAAATAGTTGTGTGGAACATTGACGATCCATATTTCCTACCGCTTGGACATACTGAAAAGATTTTCAAGCAAATAAGACAGAAAGTGAAGAAACTGGCTGATTCATTGTGAAACTAAACATAGTTAATTTCACCATATTGCTCAGTAAAATGTTTACTTTAGCTAAGACAGGATTGTTCTAAAGTGAAGTTCTGTTCTAATCTTTTCAATAACATCCCCGGTTATAAAAATGTAAGGAAAATAGGCATTTTGATAGGGGAGGGGCTCCCCTAAACCATGTTATTCCATTATTTTGATCAGCGTGTCTGCGACTTCTTTACTTATGTAGAAGCCTCTTCTGGGAAGCCTATTAACCCCTAAGGATGCTAAGATGTCGTTTGACAGTATCGGATTGGATGACTCGTGCAAGTTTGTAAACCGGATGAACGACACTTTCCTTGCTCCCCTTAAAAGGTCATCGTATTGATTTTCAGATAGACAAGATTCGCGTCCGTATTCTTTCCACATAGTATCCGTCTCTCCGACTACACGTTCTCGAAATTCTGCATAACCTTGAATCTCGCCTACTGGTTTGACAACGTAGAAGAATATGAGCTTAGCGTTTTTCGGAGGTGCCGAGCCGCTTTGTACGTATGCATGGTTTGTCTTGCCAGCTCTATTTAGTCGGCAGAACTCGTTCCACCATTTCTCCTTAATCATGACGACATACGCATGTTTTTCACTCATTTAAGATCACTTGCGTTATGTGATGGGATAAATTATATAAAATTATGGTTCTGGCTCTGGTGAGATTCTCCTTTCAAAGTTTTGATTTTATAATTTACGCTACACAAAATCTTTGTAGTTCTGCGTAAAAGCCATTAATGCTGATTGCTAATATCATTTGCGTGAAGGGTTATGCTTGTTACAAACAGAGATTTGCTATTTCCTGCCATGCGGGAAGCCTATGCCGTTGGAGCCTTCAACATCAGTAATCTAGAAAGTTTTTTGGCTGTTGTTGAGGCTGCTGTTGAAGAGAAATCGCCTGTTATAGTTGCTGTTACGCCAAGCTCTGTTCGGTATGCTGGTTTGGCTTACATTGAAAAGATTGTTAAGACTGCGGCGGAATCCGCTCCAGTGCCCATGTCTCTACATCTTGACCACGGCAAAGACATTGAGATTGTTTCTAAAAGCATAGACGCTGGCTTCACATCCATTATGATTGATGGTTCTCATTTAAAGTTTGAAGAAAACGTTGCATTAACGAAGCGTGTAGTTGAATTGGCGCATATAAAAGGAGTTTCTGTTGAGGCTGAGCTTGGAAGACTTGCTGGCATAGAAGAATCAACCGTTGAGGAGAAAGAAGCCGTTTTGACCGACCCTAACGCGGCTAAAGAATTTGTTGAACGAACTGATGCGGATACCCTTGCGGTTGCGATAGGCACCTCGCATGGAGCCTACAAGTTTAAAGGTGAACCTAAACTTGACTTTGAAAGACTAAAGCTTATCCGGGAAAAGGTTGATGTGCCGCTTGTTTTGCATGGTGCTTCCAGTGTCCCAGCATGGATTATTGAGAAAGCTGTTAAATATGGGGCTGAATTAAGCGGAGCCAAGGGAATTCCGGAAGAACACATTAAAGAGGCTATTTCTTTGGGAATTTCAAAAATAAACATTGACACAGACTTGCGACTTGCCTTCACCGCAACCATACGCGAGTTTCTGACAAACTCGCCTAAAGAGTTTGACCCTAGGAAAATTTTAGGTTCAGCCAAAGAAGCTATGAAAGAGGTTGTTAAAGGTAAAATGCGTTTATTTGGAAGTTCTGGAAAAACATCCTAGGTGAAATGTGAAATGAAGGTTGGAATATTAAGCGGAGGCGGAGACGCTCCCGGAATTAACGCTGTCATTCGAGCGGTTGTTAGAAAAGGAATCCAACATTACGACTATGAAATTATTGGCATAAGAGATGGATGGCGAGGGCTTCTTGAAGGCGAATTCTTACCGTTAGATTTGAAGGCTGCGTCTGGCATTCTTCCCCGTGGAGGCTCTATCCTGGGCACTTCAAGGACAAACCCCTTTAAACATGAAAGGGAAGCGGAGAAAATACTGAGAAACGCCGAAAAAGCTGGTATAGACGCTGTTGTTGTTATTGGCGGCGAAGACACTTTAGGCGTAGCCTACAAGATGAGTGAGCTTGGGCTTAAATGCGTTTGCGTGCCCAAAACAATTGACAATGACCTGGCTGGCACAGACTACACCTTTGGTTTCCACACAGCAGTCGCCATTGCCACCGAAGCCCTTGACAGACTTCACACAACAGCTGAAGCCCACCATAGAGTCATCATACTTGAGGTTATGGGGAGGTACTCAGGGTGGATTGCCTTAGAAGCTGGACTTGCTGGAGGTGCAGACGCTATATTAATTCCGGAAAAGCCCTTTGACGTGGATGAAGTCTGCGAGTATATTAAGCGCAGGAAAAAACATGGCAGAAACTTCAGTTTAATTGTTGTTGCTGAAGGAGCTAAACCGAAAGGTGGAGCAGAAATAGTTTATGGCGAAAGCGTAGACGAGTTTGGACACGTTCGCCTAGGCGGTGTAGGTTACTATATTGGAAAGGAAATTGAAAAACGCATGGGCATCGAAACCCGTATTGTAGTTTTAGGGCATCTTCAACGTGGCGGTTCTCCAACAGCCTTCGACAGAATATTAGCCACAAGATATGGAATAGCAGCCATAGACCTCGTTCATGACAGAAAATTTGGACATATGGTTGCCCTCAAAGGAAACAAGATAGTTTCTGTCCCGTTGAAAGATGTTGTTGGTAAACGGAAGACTGTGGATTTACAGCTTTATGACATAGCAAGCGTGTTTTTCGGCTAAACAATGCCAGCTTTTAGTAAAGTTTTGTGAGTTGAAACGTTTGGAACACTCTTACGTTGCCGTGATAGTAACAACCGCGAATAGAGAAGAAGCAGAGAAAATTGCACATCGCTTACTTGATGAAAAGTTGATTGCGTGTGCCAACATAATTGGTCCAGTTTCATCGCTTTTTTGGTGGGCTGGAAAGTTTGAAAAAGCTGAAGAGTACATTCTCTTAATGAAGTCCCGCATAGACCTATTCGAAAAGCTTTCAGAAACGATTAGGGTTTTACATAGCTATGAGGTGCCAGAAATTATTGCATTGCCAATTATTGAGGGTTCTTCAGAATACATAGAGTGGATTGATAAATGTCTTAAAATCTATTGATGAGCGACTGCGGTTAGAATCCATTTAGTAAAGTTTTATAGTTGTGAAAGCCATCAGAATCTCTTGGCGGTGGGTCTTAGGCGGGGGGCTAGGGGTCCCCTGAACCGTAAACCCTCTACACGACGGGCCGAAAGCCGAGGCTGAGGCGCCTAAGGCTGTTGAGACCCCCATTTCCGAAACAATGACTATCCGTCCCTTGGGGCTGGCGGTCGCTGAGCAGCTTCCGTAGGGAAGCCGTCTTCAATGTTTACCAGGCGAACCTGGCCAGACCCGGGAGGGAGCAACCTAAGTCTGGACGTTCAGCGCTCAGGGGGGTGCGGGTACGAGCGTAGGGTTTGAGGGTCCGGCGGATTCTGGGCGTCGAACCTCAGTGACCCACCGCCTTTTCAGCCTTAAACTTGGAAAAACGCTAAATGTCGTTACAGTCTATTCTAGCTTTGTTGGATGTTCAACCATGTCCTTTAACGAAATTCGCAAGGATTATTTGCTCGACCGATGGGTTGTAATTGCAACGGAACGTGGGCGCCGTCCTACAGACTTTGCGAAAAAAGAAAGGAAAAAAGCCAAAAAAGGTGTTTGTCCCCTTTGTCCCGGCAATGAGCACATGACTCCGCCAGCAATTCTAGTATATCTCAAGTCAGGCAAGAGAATTCGAAAAGCTAAAGATAAAAATGGTCTCAGACATAAAAATTGGCTGATTCGCTGTGTTCCGAATCTTTATCCAGCTTTTACCCCTCCGAAAGGAAAGACTAGCCGAAGACAAATTATGAAAAGCAATGATTTGGTTGTGGCTGTTGGGCATCACGAGGTTTTGGTTGAATCTCCAGTTCATGATGGGCATCCTGCAGACGCAAAAATTTCGCAGCTGGTGCACGTTATTAATGCTTACTTAGATAGGCTTCGTGAACTTTCAGCAAAACCTTACGTGAAGTATGTTTCCATCTTCCGCAATCACGGCTTGGAGGCTGGGGCTTCGCTTTCCCATGCCCACAGCCAGATAATTGCAACACCTTTCATTCCAAGGGTCGTGGAAGAGGAGCTGGAAGCAAGCAGAAAATTCTTGAATCAAAACAAGAAGTGTGTTTTCTGTGATATTCTGAAAAAAGAGCTTAATGGACCACGGCTCATTATTGAAAATTCTGGGTTTGTGGTTTTTGCTCCTTGGGCAAGCGTTAATCCATTAGAGTTTTGGATATTCCCAAGAAGGCATGAGACCACGCCGCTTGAAATGTCACGGAGCGAAGTGAAAATCTTTGCTGGAACATTGAAGGCATGTTTTAATGGATTAAAAAAGTTGTTGAATGATCCACCCTACAATTTTGGTTTTCACCTAGCCATAAACAAAGACGCAAGCAAGTATTATCATTGGCATTTGGAGGTTTATCCCAAACTGGCGATTTGGGCCGGGTTCGAAAAAAGCACAGGCATGTACATAAACACCGTTACTCCAGAAGCTACAGCGGAAAGTCTTAGAAAAACAATTTCATTTTGAGCCTTGCAAAACTTCTTTTTCATGTTTTGGTCTAAACTGCATAACGTCTTCCACAAAGGCTCTGAATGGTTCTGCAACACTCCATGCTTGAGCAATGCATCCTCTAGGCATGTGTGGCGGTTCGCCATCGAAAATTTCGCTTATGGTTCCAAGTCCAGCCTTAAAATTTTGTTCAGTAAACAAGGGTAAAAGAAAATTCTTTAGAGCATATTCACGCCTATATTCGATGTAACCTTTGGTTTTTAGAAATGCTGTTGTGAACGGACCTAGCAGCCAAGGCCAAACTGTTCCATTATGATAGGCTTTGTCTCTGCTTCTTCTGTCTCCGGCATAAACTCCAATGTACCTCTGGTCATTTCTTGCGAGAGTCCTTAAGCCGTAAGGTGTTAAAAGCTCACGACGCACAACATCGACGATTTTTTCATTTTTGGCATTGTCAAGCATGGTGAAGTCTAAAGCAACCGCAATAATTTGATTAGGTCTCAACGAGTTATCCTCATCATATTCGCTTACAACGTCGAACAAATAGCCCTTTTCCGAGTTCCAAAATCTTTCAACAAAACTTTTCCTTGCATTTTCAGCCATCTGAGCGTATTTTTCAGCTTCATTTTTCTCTGTGAATCTTTTTGCTAAGAGTTCCATGATTTTTAGAGCGTTATACCACAATGCTTGAACCTCGACAGCCTTTCCAGCCCTTGGAGTTATTGGTTGGCCGTCTATTGCTGTATCCATCCATGTCAGTTGAGAACCGTGTAAAATTAAGCCGTCGCTGTCCACATGTACGTTGAAAGCTGTTCCTCTCACATGGTTTTTAATAATTGCTTTTAGGTTTTCCCAAAGTTGCCCTTGAACGAATTTGAAATCGCCAGTGTATTTTAAGTATTGCAGCACTGCATTCACATACCATAAGGTTGCATCAACAGCGTTGTAGGCTGGCTGTCTTGCTTGGTCTGGTATAAAGTTGGGAATTAAGCCGTCTTTGCAATAGTTTTTGAATGTTAGGAAAACACATCTCGCATCTTCAGACCTTCCAGTTGTAAGCATCAGTCCAGGTAGAGAAATGAATGCGTCTCTCCCCCAAGTCTCAAACCAGTGGTAACCAGCAATCACAGAGTTTTTCTCAGCGTTTATTCCCCTGACTATGAACATGTCTGTGGCCAAAATAGTCCAGTTTAACCAGTCGTTTGCTGTGACGCCTTTATGTTTTTCGTGAAATTTCGTCAACAGTTTTTCACGGCGTTCCACCTCTTTCTCGTATAAGGCTTCTACATAATACATCGTGGCTGGCATTTCAGCCAAAACTTTTCGTGTATCATCCTCATTTTTTTCCGCAACTGCAGTTATTGCAAATTTTTCATTTTTGTTTGCTTTCACGTTCATTTCGAAGCGTCCGAGCTGATAACAGTCGTCTAGACAACTTTCTCCACGTTTGGCTTCTTCTCGGAAGTAAATCTTCTCAATCCACTTTCCCTTAGCAAAATAATATCCATTAGTCATCGTCATCATTAGTGTAGACCGGGGGATATCAAAACGTATGTCCACCCCTTTGTTTTCTTGCTTCTGAACAAATTTCCACGGAATTTTCCATCTATCCGTCACCGAGTGAAAATGTCTCCAGTTTATTAATGGAAAAACCCGAATTTTAACGTCAACCCCACTCTCATTCAAAATGTTGTAAATGGTTATAACAGCATTCTTCTCATAAGGCATAAAAATTGTTTTTTGAACCTCAACATTTTGCACTGCATAAACGTATCTCGGAAAGGGCGATATTGAGAATCTTTTTAGGAATAGGTATCCAAGCGGAAAAATTCCGTTTTGGAACTCATTGGCACCAAGCGGATAAACATTGTTTCCGATGCTTATTTCCTCATCCAATTTTGCTAAGCATACTCGGCGGTCTATCGGAGGATGAAAGGCTGCAACAAGCATCCCGTGGTATTTTCTTGTGTTTATGCCTAAAACTGTGGAAGATGCGTAACCGCCTAAACCGTTTGTTATAATCCATTCCTTCTGGATTGCCTCTTCAAATTTTGAAAGTGTTTCTCTACTGAGAGTTATGGATGGCAACTTCATTTACAGCATCAACTTCGCAACATTTTTTCCTCTAGACACGCCGAAAAAGTTTGCTACAGGATTACATTTAGTCCTAAACAGCAAGGTATGAGGCTTCTTTAATTTGTATTCTGTTAACGTTTCTGCATAACCCATCCCTTTCGCAAAAACCATGTCAACGGAATCGTAAACATCAAGGATTTCTTTAGAGAACTCTTTTGGGGCTAATCCAACAGCATCCGTTCCAGTCGTGATAACTTTATCGGCAATTTTGCTCATTCCAGAAACGTCAGCATCCTCCAAAATCGCATCGTTAAGTATGGGTCCGCCCTTAACACCAACTATTACGGTTGCACCCATGCTTTTCAGTTGTTCAACAAGCAAGGTATCAAAAACAATTTCGCCAGCGTTATCCGTCAGGTAGAGGATTGTATTGGCTTTTTTGGCTAGTTCGTAAATCTTGTTAGTGTCGTCTATAACCATGTCTTTTCCAGCGTTTCTGAAGAGCTTTCTTAGGCTGCTAAATGTGAATTTGTGGCCTGGAATGTCAAATTCCATCACATTGCCAACTATGGCGCATAGGCATGCCCTTTTAAACCTGTCCTGCTGCGTATAACCCTCTTCAACAATTTTTCTGGCATACGGCAAAAGTTTCATGGCTTTTTCGTTGCTTATCCTTTTGCTTCTCTTATATGGGTCGTTGTTACCTGTAATTCTTTTTATTAGGCGGTCTCTCTTCGTGCCTAAGTCTGCTGGAACTGCTGTGGGTTTAAACTCTTTGCTTAGCAACCGTAACAGTTCAACCATCGCCCTAAAACGTAATGCCGGATTTGTTGTAGCTTCTGTGGCTTCTGCAACCCCTCTGTTAATTATGCATGCGGCGCATTCGGCTTCAACTTTCAAAGGTTAACTCTCCTAAGTCTTTGTTGCTTCTGCAAATTCACGTAAAACAGTATACGGGTCTTTCGCCTTCACAACGCCACTTGCAACCAACACGCCCTGAGTGCCCAGTTTCAACGCTACTGCAACATCTTCTCTGTGACTTATGCCAGCCCCGCAAAGTATTACAACTTTCGGATTGATTTCTCTAACGAGCCTAATTGTGTTTGTGACAACTTCAGGCTTTGCCTTTGAAACCGGAATTCCCGTGCCTATAAGCTCCGGTGGCTCAATAGCCAAAATGTCTGGTTTTAGGGCTGCCACGGCTGCGCTTATGGCTGGATTGTTCGCACAAACAACGGAAACCATGTTTTTTTTGCGTGTTATTTTGATTATTTCTTCAATGTCCGACAGCTTGAGCTGCCTTTCAGAATGGTTGATTAGTGTCCCTGTTGCTCCGGTTTCCTTAACTGCTTCTGCAAGCACGTGTCCCGTGTGGCTGCCCGGTTGAATTGGGTCTATGTGTTGGGCGAATACTGGGATGCTTACAGCTTTTGCAATTGTTGCTATGTCCGTGAATTGCGGAGCGATTCCTATTGAAACAAAAGTTTCAAGGCTTACTTTTTCAGCTTTCTTGGCAAGTTTAAGGGCTTTATCGCCTGTTGCCTCCAAATATGTTTTGAAGTTGACGATTATCAGTGGTGTTTGAAGTTTTTCTTGCAAGAGCGTTTCACCTATTTAGCGTTGACGCTTATTGTTAATATTGTTTTGGAATGAAAAGTGAAATACAAGTATTAGCGGTCATCTTCAGGGTACAAAAACGGCTGCTGCAATGACTGTTGTCCATATGCCATTTTTGTTTCCGGGTGCTGACTGTGTTATGTTGGTTGTTTTGATGATTAATCCGCTGGTTTTGAACAGTTGTTTTCTCTCGTCCCAAGCGGTTTCCGGGTCAAACCGAAGCCCCATTGTTGTAGCCAGCATTGTCGCTGCCAAATCCTCCGCGTAATCTCCTGCAACCTCGTCGGTCTGCCCAAAGGAATGATGTTCAGAAAGATAACCGTAATTGTTTTTGCCCGATGGAATTGCCACGCCTATTGATGCTGCAATTAATCTATGCGGCTCATTCGTTGAATTCTTAGCCAGAACAACAAAAGTTATTTCCCCCGGCTCTAGCATCTTTAGACCTTTCTCCCTTGAGACGAGTTTGCAACCGGGTGGTATTATGCTTGAAACATTGACTATGTTGCAGTGATGTATGCCCGCACTTCTCAAGGCTAACTCGAAGGATTGTAAATACTCCTTATGTTTGCCCACGCCTTTTGTTAGGAAGAAATATTTCGGAATCATTTTGCAATAAGTTAACAGCCTATGTTTATTAGTTTTTTGTTTTTCGGCAAGCGGGACCTTGGGCGGTTATTTAAGTGTTCTGGACAATTGATGTGTTTAGGTTAAAAGAATAACAAAACTCTTTGCATGGTATTGCGGCTTTTTGACATTGGAAAGCGCCAGTGTAATATCATGAAACACGCGGTCCAATGCCCACGTTTCTAATGAAGATTTATTTTTGGATTTTGAAGCGAACAAAAACAGAGGTTAATTATTCTAAATAATAGAAGATTGAGGAGGTAGACCCATCCAAATTGGCAAGCGTTTCTCCATGACCCAGGCGTCTACTCCGTCCTCATAAAAGCCTTTTTTCTTTCCTACTTCAGTGAATCCTAAATTCTTGTAGATTGCGATTGCCTTTTTATTATTCACTCTGACTTCCAATGTCATTTTAGTCAAGCCTTTTTCATAACATTTAAACTCTAAGAATTTCAACAGTGAAGTCGCAAAACCCTGATTCCTTTTTTTCGGATGTATTGCTATTGATAGCAAATAACCTTTACCATCCTCCTCTCCTAAAATAGCATATCCTACTATCGAATTAGGTTTCTCTAATACTACGAAGAAGCCTTCTTCTAATTCTCTTAGATATTTCTTGAATAGAGTTGGAGGAAACGCATCGATGTGTTTAAATGAAGCCTTTTCTATTTCTAATATTTTTTCTAGGTCATCCTTGGTGGCGTTTCTAATCAATATTCCTTCTCGTAATTCTAAAATTTTTCTTTTCGCTTTTTTCCTCGTCTTATTCCAACAATTATTCTCTGCATCTATCATGGATGAACGTCTCTTGTATTTAGAGCACGAGCTCATCGGGTTTAATTTCCATGACATACAATTGCAGTTTCTTTCCGAAAGCGCGCCTCGTCGCTGTTGTTATCTTTCATGTATTCATAAGCCCAAATTTGAAACCTTGGGATTGCAGTCCATTTTTTCTTAAACTCTTCAATGCCTGAGTCACATGCCCATCCTAAGTCAAGCCAAGTGTACTCTCTTTGCTTAGCATATAGTATCTCCTTGAATACAATAAAATCTGCGAGTGAAGGAGCATCTGTGTAAAATCCAAGGGGAATGGTCATGGTATCTTGGAAAAAGTCGACCAAGTCGAAGCCTATAAGCGTGCCGTTAGAGAAGACGTTAAAGAGAAGGGGCGATTTGAATTTTTGCAAGTATTCCCAAATACTTAGGTAAAGTTGACTATCGTATAAATCAAGCCTCTTCAATTGCTCGTGTTGGGCGATAATGTGAAAATGAGCAGGGGTCATCTTTTTGCCGATTTCTAGGCGGTAGCCTCTTTTCTCGGCATTGTGTACTCGGTATCGTAGCTGTTTGAGTTTCCTGCCTTTTAGGGTTTCATCAAAATCTGGAACGTAGATTTGATAGTCTTTATCATAGTCGCCTTTTACACAGTGAAACTTTCCTATGTTTAGAGGCAGTTCTTGAGGGGAAGTGACTATTAGCTTCTCAGGCTTGAACAGTCTCATAGCAGCTCGGATGCATTTGAGTTTATTTTCGCTCTCGTGAAGTTCGAACAGACTCAAGTATAATATTCTACTGTATTTGTCGTAGTAGACTAAATATGTGTCTTTGTAGATGTAGGGGTTGCCATAGGCTAGCGAGTAAAAACCAGCAAGATGTTCATCAAAACGGCCAAAATGTTGATATTGGATTAACATGTTTTTTGTGAGGCGTCTAAATGATGCCAAAGAATACCTAGCCCCGACCACTCATTTACAATCGCTATGGAAATGGAACTTGCTTAAGAAGTTTTCGCATCCAAACTACCACGGACTTGAATATTCTGGATTTAAATCTCGGTTAGATAGAAAGCGAAGGCTTTCTCGAGCATTGACGAAGGCATTATTAGATATTAAGGGAAAAGAATAACAAAGCTTTATGCATAATTTCTTTGAGGTTAGCCGAGTGCCACAATATCGAAGCGTGTTTAAAGATGAAACAAAACTTGATATTAACTATGTTCCTTACAGGCTTCCTCACAGAGATAAGGAACTACGCTTGCTAATGGAATTTTTCAGTTTTATATTGCAGTTTCCAGAGAAAATGACTCAAAGGGTTATGATAACAGGTGATGTTGGTACGGGTAAAACTGTGCTTTCCCAACGTTTTGGAGCTGACATCACTCGTGAAGCAAATAAGCGTGGGATAAGCCTACGTTATGTTCATGTTAATTGCCGAGAATATCGGGGAAACCTCTTCCTCATTCTGCATCATGTAGTTTCCATTTTCCATCCGAACTTTCCGAGACGTGGCTATTCCGCTGAAGAGCTTTTACGAATTCTCTTACAAATTTTAGACGAGGAAAACACCTACGTAATCTTAACATTGGACGAATTTGAAAGCCTTGTTGAGAGGGAAGGCTCCGAAGCAGTTTACAAGCTCACTCGTTTACAGGAAATAAGAGCGAATAAGCCTCAAAGACTGTCGCTTATATGCATTTTGCGAAACCTAAAAATAATTGAACGGTTAGACCCAAGCACAAAGAGCACTTTACAATCCAACATAATCAGCCTTGAGAAATACTCAAAACAGCAGCTTATGGACATTCTCAACGACCGCGTTTCACTCGCCTTTAATCCTTTAACAGTGCCAGAAGACACCGTGAGTCTAATCGCTGAACTCGCTTTTTCTGAGGGTGGAAACGCCCGCCTCGGCATCGAACTGCTTTGGAGAGCTGGAAAATACGCGGATGCTGAAGATTTAGGCATTGTCACGCCTGAGTGTGTCCGAAAAGCTGCTTCAAGCATATACGCTGTTATGCGCAAAAGTGATTTAGCCTTTTTAAACGTACATGAGAAACTGTTTCTGCTTGGTGTAGCCAGATTTTTTAAGGGAAGTCAGAAAGCTTATGCTTCTTTAGCTGAGATTGAACGGGCTTACGCTGTTGTCTGTGAAGAATTTGATGTACATCCGCATAGCCACACGCAACTATGGAAATACTTGCAGATGCTTTCAGCCCGAGGAATCGTGCAGAAAAAGGTTTCAGCGACGGGCTCACGTGGAAGGTCAACACTTATTTATCTACCTAGAATTTCAGCTTACGAGTTGGAGAAGGAGCTAAGCATGCTTCTAGAAAAAGGAGAAGCGTAAAAGCCATGAACATAGAGGATGTTTTCTCTTCAAAGCTCCGGGTTAAGATTCTAAAAATCCTAGCACAAGTGGGTGAGCTCAACGTTTCGGAGATTGCCCGCAGACTCGGCGTAAACTACAAAACAACGAATAAGCATCTGAAAATTCTAGAAGATGAAGGCGTTGTCCAACATAAGGTGTTTGGTAGAATCCGCCTATACAGGTTTAATGAACGTTCACCTAAAGCTAGGGCTGTACAAAACTTTATGGAAGCTTGGGAACATGCAAATAAGCAATAGGCAACTAATATCTTAACAAGTGGTGCAAGTTTTGATTAGAGAGGAGTTCAACGAAAAAGTGGGCGAGTTTGAAGAGGTGTTGCAGAAGGTTGCAAGCGACATAGCCAGCGGGGTGCTCTTCGAAAAGCTTCCGCCACCAGAACTGCTAAACAAAACTGAACAGTACATTAACCGCCTAAAAGATCTAGCAGGAAGCAGTGAAGAGCTTATGCTTATTCTTAAACCAGAAAAGGCTTACACCATAAAATCCATGTGCAAAAACTTCGCGCAAACCCTAACAACCTTTAAGGATATTCTGCTTCAAAACACGCCGGACCCGCTTGCAAATTCCCGTTTAGCCTTCGGGCAACTGAGAAAAGCTTCGACAGACGGCTCGGACATTCTTTTTTTGATGCGGGAGGTTAGGGATAATCCTTCTCCGCTTATAGAAACCATACTAACCTTTAAGAAAGCTTCTGAAACGAAAGGTCCAGTAATAAGCATACAAGCCTCAGAAGAGGTTCAACCTCTCATCAAGTATTTTTTAAGCCGCATTGACGAATTTAGAGCTTTACTGATGGGTTTAGAAAAGAAGGTTGGTGAAATGAAGCAGATTATGCGGGAACTCCAAGAAGAAAGCCTAAAAATACTTTCAGGCAAGGTTCCTACACAATCTAAAAAAGATAAGGACGAAAATGAAAAAAGACAGCTTTCCCTCTCAAACTTCAAAACAGAAGAAAAAGAGGGAGGCGACTAATTTATGACAATGGTTGACGTAACTGGCAAACCGAAAGTCTTCCGTGAAGCAACAGCAACCGGAACAATCAAGCTGAAAGCTGAAACCATACGCTTAATTAAAGAAGGAAAGGTTGAGAAGGGAGACCCCATTTACACGGCTAAGATTGCGGGAGTTCTAGCCGCTAAGAAAACAAGCACCTTGATTCCCTTTTGCCATCCACTACCATTGACAAACGTGAAAGTTGAAGTTGAAGTTTTAGATGACTCTGTGCAGGTAGTTTCCACTGTTAAGACGAAAGCCCAGACTGGGGTTGAAATGGAAGCCCTAGTCGCAACCGCAGTCAGTCTTTTGACAGTTTGGGATATGGTTAAACAATATGAGAAGGATGCGAAAGGACAATATCCATCCACAGTTATCAAAAACATTCGTGTTACAAAAAAGGTTAAAGGAAGCCTTTAAAAGTGGGTTTCAAGTGAGCGAAAGCACAAAAAAACATAAAGCTGAAGCACCTAAAAAGCTGAAGTTCGGAATTTTCATCTGTAGCACATCCCGCTATCAAGAATCGAAAAAGGGTAAGCATGTGGAAGACGTTTCCGGAGACCTGATTGAATCATTGCTAAAAAACGTGGGGCACATAATATCATTTCGAAAAATAATTCCAGATGATAAATCTTCAATTGAAAAAGGCATTCGTTATGCACTAAACTCCGCTGATGTCGACGCTGTTGTTCTTTGTGGCGGTACTGGCATAGCTCCTTCTGATGTCACTGTTGAAACTGTTTCTCTTTTTTTTGAGAAAGTTTTGCCAGGATTCGGCGAGATTTTTAGGCGTTTAAGTTTTGATAAGATTGGTTCTGCAGCGGTTTTGTCCCGTGCTATTGCTGGCGTAGCAAAGGGTAAAGCATTTTTCTGCATTCCCGGATCGCCTGATGCTGTTAAGCTTTGTTTTGAAAAGCTTATATTGCCGGAAACTGCTCACATCGTTAAGCATGCACGGGAATAACGATGGTATTGAAAGACAACTACGGGCGTCCGCTCCTAAATCTACGCGTAGCAGTCACACAAGACTGTAATCTGCGATGCCCATACTGTCACAGGGAAGGCGAAGAAAAACCTCGTGAAGCAATCGTTGCGGAGATGACTGTTGACGAAATTGTTCGCATTGTCAGAATCGCCGTTGGTTTAGATATTTCTAGGGTTAAGCTTACGGGTGGAGAACCACTAGTACGCAAGGACATTGTGGAAATCATTCGAGGCATCGTAACTATACAGGGCTTACAAGACCTTTCCATGGCAACTAATGGAACATTACTTGCTCTTTTAGCTGAAGAATTGTATGCAAATGGTTTAAAACGTGTAAACATCAACCTTCCCACTCTCAACAGGGAAGTCTATAGTAAGTTGACCGGTGGCAGATTAGAAGATGTTTTGGAAGGAGTTAAAGCCGCTGTTGATGCTGGGCTTTACCCTGTTAAACTTAACATGCTCATCTTGAAAGACATAAATGACCGTGACGTTTCAGAAATGATTAGTTTTGCCAGAGAAACTGGAACAATCCTACAGTTAATCGAGCTTGAGCCAATAAACATAAGCGATACATACTACTCTGCGCATCACAAATTGTTAGATGAATACGAAGCCGTGTTAAGGCAAAAAGCATTGAAAATAGAAACTAGAAGGCATATGCAAAACCGTCACATCTATCACTTGCCAGATGTAACGATTGAAATTGTGCATCCAATAGAGAACACAGAATTCTGTATGCACTGTACACGCCTACGCATAACAAGCGACGGAAAATTAAAACCATGCCTGATGAGAAACGACAACCTCGTGGACATTTTAACACCTATGAGAAACGGAGGAAGCGACAAAGAGTTAATAGAGCTGTTTAAACTAGCGAACCAGAAAAGACAGCCATACAACAAAAATTAAATAGGTTTACCTTAAACTCGTTTCTGGGATTTTTATGCTTGAAGGCAGAAGAATCAATTTAAGAAAAAAGAAATACAACTATTCGGTAAATGCTGTGTAGACTAGACTGGGGAAAAATGAAAATGAAGAAAACAACTTCTGGAATGACGTTGATACTGTTATTAACCATCATGCTAACATTTACATTTAATGTTTGGTCGACTGAAAGTGAGGGACAATTGCTTACAAGGGTTGAAAAGGCAGTAGACTTTCTGATCAATTCTCAATTTAACAAAAGTTTGAGTCTTTGCCGTGAAGCTCCAAACGTAGCGAGGAATATATATTGGCTTGTTTCTGATAACCTTTGGGCTTGGAAAGCGTTGATGATGGCTAACGAGTCAAGATTATTTAACGCGGTTGAAGCTGGACGAATTGCTAATTTAGTTGAAGCCAAACTCAAGGAAAAGGCAATAATTCACAACTTGCCGACTAACTCAGAGGGATTGCCGATAAGCCTTATACAGGAGGCACTCATAGGCGATGTCATACCAACTCCCAATCGCACGTGTAACGTATTGACATTGCAAAACAACGATTATACCGTCAAAACTGAGATATGTAACGGAACAACAATGTCTGACTGGCAAGAGTACGCGGACAGGCTGCTGTTTATGGCTCTCTCCTGTCATTGGCAAGGAAACGACACAGCCGCAAATCAGTATTTTGAATTAGCCACAGGCATGTGGGACAAAATAGGCATAAACGATACTGCAACAAAAGTCGATGGTTTTTATACAACTTACAAGCTTGCACTGCTGCTTTACACTTCAAACGTTCTCGGAAAAAGGTTAGCGTTTGAATTTGAGCTTGTTATGAGAATCTGGAGTTTGCAAAGGGAAACGGACGGCGGAATAGTAACAAATTACTTTGCAAACGGAACACTTTTTGGAGACGTAAACACTGAAACAACATCAAGTGTAATAATCTCTATTCTCTCCACTCAAAAACCAAAGATGGGCACCTTTGCATTTTATTATCCTTGGTATGGAACACTCGACCACTCTGGATATTGGCGTCACTGGCCGCCGGACAATGAGACCCGAATAACGCATCACCCACTCTCGGACTTTTACGACTCTAATAATGAAACCTTAATTGAAGTACATATTGGTATGGCTAGGGAGGCGGGGATTGACGGCTTCATAGTTTCATGGTGGGGGATAGATTCATTCACGGATAACGCTACATTGCACATCAAAAATGTCTGTGAAAAAAACAATTTCAAATTTACAATTTATTATGAGAACACATCAAGTGTAGATCAAACGATAAACGACCTTGTGTATATTTTAAATAACTATGCTAATAGTAGCGCTTGGTACAAAATAGATGAGAGACCAGTAATTTACGTATATGGTAGAGCACGTAATCAACTGAACCCGCAAATGTACTGGAAAATAGACGGTAACAGTGCGTATTGGAGTTTATCTGAAGATGTAAGAGAACCATCAAGATACGGTGTCTTCATAATCGAGCCTTATAGGGATGGTATAGGATACGTTGAAAGTGTGAACCCCATTTTTCTCCAGCTAAATGAAGCATATACTTTAAAGGTAGGGATTTCTGACATAAGAAATGATTCTGAAGTATGGTCAGATGTCGGCTTTAGAATAAAAATAAGAAATGAAACAAGAGAAAAAACTTTGTACGACAAAACAGTTAATTTTACTGATGGTTGGCATGATTTAACCTTTAACATATCGAAGTACGCTGGTCAGAACGTCTACATAAGAGCGGAATCCTGTGACGGTGGCATAATTAATTGGAGCAGCGAGTGGGCAGCTGTCGACTACTTTTACATTGAAAATTCTAAAGGTGAAATCGTTAGCCCTGACCCCTTCTTTGATAACGGTTGGAAAACTGTGGTTGATGAGTTAAGGGAAAGAGGGTTTAACCCCTACGTCATCATGGATTTTACTGGTTACTATGACAGAATTCAGGACTTCGTGGATTATTTTCTAAATTTTACTGACGGCATGCATATGTATAGTCCAGTTGACATCTTACCGCATCTTTCACAGATCTTTCATGTTTATAATCAAACTTCCAATGTGGCACATTTAAAAAACAAGAGTTTTGTGGCTACAGTGATGCCTGGATATAACGATACCAATAGACCTGATTATGTTGTGGGTAGGAAGAATGGGGCTTTCTACACATTATTTTGGTCGATAGCGAAAGCATGTTTCCCCGACGGTTATGCGATTACTTCCTTTAATGAGTGGCATGAAGGAACAGAGATAGAGCCAAGCCAAGAGTATGGATATCAGTATATCAACTTAACGAGGGCTGCACAAACCATGTGGACTTCGCCGTTCAACATCGAAGTCATCAGCAATTCCGCAATTTCAAACTTTCAAATAGACGTCATTCAGGAAATGGTAAGCTTTAATGTTTCTGGCTTGGAGGGCATGGCGGGGTTTTGCAATGTAACCATACCCAACATCATCGTTCAAGAATTGTGGGAAGATAATTATATGGTTCTCTTAAACAGGGAGCTGTGGCCTTTCAAAAACTGGACAGACACAATAAACACGTACATACACATCAACTATACTCACTCAGAGCACGAAGTAGAAATAATACCAGAGTTTCCATCGGCCACAATTTTAACACTATTCATGGTTCCCTCAATTCTTGCTGTTGTCTTCGCAAAAAGAAGATTTCGTGCACGCGACGGTTTTCGAAACTTTGGTAGGCAAGTGAGATGTTTAAGATCAATGAGTGATGTTCGTTTGTTGAGAGAATACAACGGTTCCGAGAAACTAAAATCTAGTGAAGACGTATCCCGCAAACTCTTTTCTTGCTGAAAAATTAGAAAAAATTCAAAACAAACTTTTCGTCGTGGGTGTATTAGAAGAGCAAGACTATTCAAAAACCTAAAAAAGCCTTTTTTAAAGGATAGATATTATGTGGATGTTTTCTACACTTACAGTTCAACTATCTTTACTTCGCGTTTAACAGCGTCAAACAACGCAATAGTTGATTTGCCAGTTAAATATCCGCAGACTTCGCCTGGATTCGCAATTAAAGTTCTACCTCTTCGATAAACTTCAGCCTTATGCGTATGCCCGTGAACAACAACATCGAAGCTTTCGCTACTAATTAAAGTCTTCAAAAGCTCTTCTTCGTTTCCATGTAGCAATGCGATTTTTAAGCCGTCAACAGTTATTTCGGCGAAGTTTCCACGCATCTCTAAGCCTTTGTGTTCGCTGAATTTCTTCTTTAAAAGTTCACGGTCGCCGTCGTTGTTGCCAAAAACGCCGATTAGCTTCGCTTTTAACTCCTTAAATTTTGGGATTACAAAGGGTGCCACGTAATCTCCGGCGTGAAGCACAAGCTCAACGTTTTCCTCATTCAACTTTTTAACAGCATTATCCACCATGGGTAAACGGTCATGTGTATCTGCAATTAAGCCAACTAACATTTTCTCACCTTTCTATCTATTTCGTTTTGGATAAAATAAAGTCTTTCCAACATTCCTAACGTCTAGAAGATTGTTCTAGAATATTTCTGTTCTTGGAATAATCACGTGAGCGAAACACCACTTAAAACATTCCATACCCCTCTCCATTATAGAAAAAAGTTCTAAAAGAGGAATATAGAAAATGGATCCATGGGGTTCAAACTCTCCAAAAAGGAGAGACAAGCTGTACATAATTGCTGAAATTTTGGAAATAGCAAAAGAGGGAACTTTGAAAACCCAGATTATGTATAGGGCAAACCTAAGTTTTACACAACTTAAGGATTATCTCAAGTTCATTTTAAAAATTAACTTACTGGAAAAGGTCGTGCAAAATGAAAAAGAGATGTACAGAACAACCGAGAAAGGCATGGATTTTCTACATCGCTATCGTGAAATAACAGAGTTGCTTAAAACTGAAAATGAAAATAGCAAGAACAACGTTAAGATTCCCCCTGCCCATCTGCTCAAAAGAGGTTAAAACTGCAAGCAAAAATTTTCTGTGCTATTTACTGGAAATGCATCAGAAAGAAATGTTCAAAGTAAAATAGGCAATAAAGCATCAACAGAGCTTGAATTATTGTTTTGTTTTTTGCTTTTTCAGATAAGTCTTAACTTTTTCTTTTAAGGTTGGGAATTCGTCCAGCATGGCTTTTATGACTTGCCAGCGGATTTCTTAGGTTTCTACATAACATTCATGAGTTTTCAACATCCTAAATATTGTGTAGCAATACACCATAAAAACTTTTATTTCCACCAGTGACATATCCCAAAAAATAAAAAGAAAAAGGGAGTTATTGGACAGTTAATATGTTAACTGGCTTCTTTCGTATTTTTATTACGGCTGCAGCTATGGCAATAATTACAGTGGCCCCAATTAATACTATTAGCAGTTCTGGCGTTATTAATGTTGGAATTGGTGGAGCTAAGGCTAATCCAATCGTCGGGTCGTGTTCCAATGTGTAGTTGCCGAAGTATGGGTAACAAATGAACAATCTCAGATGTGCGCCTGCAGCAATGTAAGATGCAGTGACATTAACGTAGTCGACAGTGTCTCCTGTTTCGTTCAGAAGTCTCGCCCATGGTACAAACTCAATGAAACCAGCCATTGTGGTCTCTTTTCGTGTGAAATGAATTCTAACACGTTCTCTGAAACGCTCAGTTAACTGAATGGGTCTTTCGTATTCTCCAAGGGCAGTTTTGTTTTCATTAACCGGGTAATATTGATCATTTATCATAGCAGCCTGCATTCGAGATTCAGTTTCAATAATGCCTTCAGTTTGGTTTTGAACTTCATTTTCAGCATAGTTTAAGTCTTCGATTTTTATCGATGCCATGTTCATCCATAACACCAGCCCTGTTCTATTTATTGGTATATCAATGTTGTACTCTGGATACCCTATTTTTAGCCAGTCTACAAAAGCTTCGAGTTTCTTTAGATTCCACTCCCAATTACTTACAACAAAGTCGAATTTCAGTTGTCCAGCCGCCACTGTATAGTTGTGACTTTCATCAATTATTTCTGTTGTAGTTGTGTTGTAAAATCTGCATTTAATTTGTATGTTGTTCACAGCAAAGCTGAAGAGATACATCGGCACACTTTTCAGTGTAAAGTTGAAAGCCCAGTAAGAGGTGTTTTCCTTAGTTACAAGCTCAGGGCCTTCAAGTTCCCAAGTACATCCGCTGAATGGCAGGTATGGTGGATGCAAACCAATTATCCAACTAATAATATTCTCCATAATTCTATTCCTGACTTGTTCACGTAATTGAGCTTGAAGTTGGCTTGTTTTTGGATAAATATACATCTCTCTTAATCTTTCTTGAATTGTTAGGCCATCCGCAGTGTAGCGCCTAATATAGTATGGTGCGTCAAAGGTTAGGTATTCGATTACTCCCTTGAATTTTACTACGTATATTTCACTTGTATCGTTTGTGTACCACCATATGAACATCGGTTTCTTTCCGCCTGCAGGGAAAAGCAGAGTCACCAGAGGAGTTTCAAACTTGTACCATACACCTTCTCTTTTTGGTTCCACTGGCCAGCCTTGAACATCATTTGCTACCTCTTCTGCGTTTGCTATGGAAATTGATGTTGCAACCATAGGCAACGTTATGAGTAGGGCTAAACTCAAAGCCAATATTTGATTTTTCTTCATTTTCACGGTTTTTCACCGAAAATAACTGTGTAAAACGGCTTATTAAGAAAATCGTTTCGAAAAAACCCGAATATCGCTTGTTTAGGGTTCTAGAAAACTCGAACTTCTAGGTAAAGCGTCCAAGCATGAACAGTAAGGCTATGTTTAGGTACATGGCTGTTAGGCTTACAACTATGGCTTTGTCTAATCTTATGCCTTTTCCGAAGCAGAAGGCTGCAGAGACTAGCAGTAGGCTCCAAATTACTAGTATGAACCAGATGTATTGGGGTATAGCCTCTGAAATGAAAAGGTAGATGTACGGGAAAATTGCCGTCGGAAACGCTGCTAAGCCAAGGCATGTAAAGAGTTGAAGGTCGTTTCCAACTCGCCTATAAAGCAGATAAGTGAAGAATTCTGCGAAGAGGAATAAGCCTATCCAGTTGAAAATGTATAATGTTGCTATGCTTGTGAAACTGTATGTTGGATATTTGAAATAGAAGAATAAGGCCGGATCTAGTTTTGCATGGGCTGAGCCTAAGGCTCCTAGAAGCAGTATGGCTATCGAAACTGGCAGAAATCTTAATGGTTTGACTGTTTTTGCGAAAACGGGTGACAAGAAAAGCCATTTTGCTAGACGGTGGCTGAAGGCTTCGCTTATTTCTAGTGTTGGCGGAACATTTCCTTCCTTCAAAATTCTGTGCAGCATTTTTCCGCGGTCGTTAAGTCTATACTTGCGTTGCTTGTCTTGTGTGAGGAAGTCTGAAAGCATATCCAAGTGGTAGTAAACTGTGCCGACACCCAAGCCTAGGGTCTCACGAAGCTCTTTAAATCCAATTTTTTCCTGCGTTCCCAAAATCTCAACTATTTTTCTACGTGCTGGGTCTCTGAGCAAGGTGTAATACCGTGATAAGTCTTCCATGACCACAGTTTCCTCAGGAATCCTAAAACCATGTTTTAAACTGGATATTTATACATTTTTGAAGAATGATACATATTTGTCATTTATATTCGGATTTATGTTTCACTTTTGAGAATAATTGTTTCTGTGGGAATAAAGAAGTTTTGCATGGGATAAAAAGTATATGTGATTTCGTTCAATTGTGTAAGGATTAGATGAAATACGATTTTAATTGTTTGTTGCAAAACTGTTTTTATGTTTGGAGTGAAACTATGGGTTCGAGGGTGTAGAGATGCGAGTTGAGGCTGTGCTCTTTGATTTGTTTGATACTTTGCTATTACTTGAAAAGCACGAGGCTTATTATCCACCTTCTTTAAGGAGGCTTTACGATTTTTTGGTCAAGAATGGCATTAGCGTTTCTTTTGAGGATTTTAAGCGGGTTTATTTTGAAGTTAGAGACAATTTTTATTCTGAATCACGCAAAAGCTTAGAGGAACCTCATTTTAATCTCCGTGTTTCGCAGACTTTACAGAGGTTGGGCTACAATTTTGATGTTTCTGACTCGGTTATCGTAGGGGCTACTATGGCTTTTGCTGACGAGTTTATGCGTTATGTAAGTTTGGATACGGATGCCCTTGATGTTTTGCAGAAACTGCATGGAAAATACAAGCTTGGATTGATTTCAAATTTTGCTATTCCAGAATGCGGTTGGAAGTTGTTGGAAAAGTTTGGTTTGAAAAGGTTTTTTGCTGTTGTCATGATTAGTGGTGAAATTAATCGACGTAAGCCTAGTGCCGAAATTTTTGAAAAGGCGTTGAAGGCTTTAGGCGTAAAAGCTTCAAGGGCGGTCTTTGTTGGTGACATGTTGGATTTGGATGTTATGGGTCCGAAGAAAGTTGGGATGAAGACTGTTCTCATCAAGAGAAGACATATGGAAGAAAATGCAGAGGTTAAGCCAGATAAAGCTATCACCCGTTTAAGTGAGTTGATGGTTGTGCTTGAGGATTGTTGATGACGCGATAATAACGTATATTAGGGTGTAAAGAAACATTTATATTGGCTGAGACGCCTTCAAATTCGTCTTGGCGAATGATAGCCAGCCCCGCAATCACTCCGGCGGCGGCTCAACCCCGACTGTAAAGGCGTTTAATCGCCCTAGAGAATGAGGATGGTTGGCCTCCAGTTGCGGGGACAATCATGTGGACCTGACATGCTTACATGCGTTAGGTCTGAATTGGGCTTTGGCGTTAAATGGTTATTCCCTCCAAATCCAGTCGGCATTGTGGCTGTATAGATAAGCGTCTGGCTCGCGATCAGCCAGGAGCACTCTAACTCCGGTTGATCCTGCCGGACCCCACTGCTATCGGGATGGGACTAAGACATGCTAGTCGTGCGTTTCCAAGCCATGGTGGAGGCGCGGCGCACAGCTCAGTAACACGTGGCTAACCTGCCCTTGGGACAGGGACAACCCCGGGAAACTGGGGCTAATCCCTGACAGGTGAGAACTCCTGGAATGGATCCTCGCTCGAAAGGGCGTCTAGGGCATGCTTCTAGGCGTCGCCCAAGGACGGGGCCGCGGCCGATCAGGTTGTTGGTGAGGTAACGGCTCACCAAGCCTTTAACCGGTACGGGCCGTGAGAGCGGGAGCCCGGAGATGGGCACTGAGACAAGGGCCCAGGCCCTACGGGGCGCAGCAGTCGCGAAAACTCCGCAATACGCGAAAGCGTGACGGGGCCATCCCGAGTGCCATCCGCTGAGGATGGCTTTTCCCCAGTGTATACAGCTGGGGGAATAAGGAGAGGGCAAGACTGGTGTCAGCCGCCGCGGTAATACCAGCTCTCCGAGTGGTGGGGATGCTTATTGGGCCTAAAGCATTCGTAGCTGGCTGGGCAAGTCCTCCGTTAAATCCAACGATTCAATCGTTGGGCTGCGGGGGATACTGTCTGGCTAGGGGGCGGGAGAGGCCGACGGTATTCCCGGGGTAGGGGTGAAATCCTATAATCCCGGGAGGACCACCAGTGGCGAAGGCTGTCGGCTAGAACGCGCCCGACGGTGAGGGATGAAAGCTGGGGGAGCGAACCGGATTAGATACCCGGGTAGTCCCAGCTGTAAACGATGCAGGCTAGGTGTCGGCGCGGCTACGTGCCGCTCCGGTGCCGCAGAGAAGTTGTTAAGCCTGCCGCCTGGGAAGTACGGCCGCAAGGCTGAAACTTAAAGGAATTGGCGGGGGAGCACCACAAGGGGTGAAGCTTGCGGTTTAATTGGAGTCAACGCCGGAAATCTCACCGGGGGCGACAGCAGGTTGAAGGCCAGATTGAAGGTCTTGCCAGACAAGCTGAGAGGAGGTGCATGGCCGTCGCCAGTTCGTGCCGTGAGGTGTCCTGTTAAGTCAGGCAACGATCGAGACCCGCATCCCCTGTTGCTACCAGCCATAGAGCTGGGCACACTGGGGAGACCGCCGCCGACAAGGCGGAGGAAGGAGCGGGCCACGGCAGGTCAGTATGCCCCGAATCCCCCGGGCCACACGCGAGCTGCAATGGCAGGTACAGAGGGTTCCAACCCCGAAAGGGGAAGGAAATCCCGAAAGCCTGCCGTAGTTGGGATCGAGGGTTGCAACTCACCCTCGTGAACATGGAATCCCTAGTAATCGCGTGTCACTATCGCGCGGTGAATACGTCCCTGCTCCTTGCACACACCGCCCGTCGTTCCACCCAAGCGAAGTCCGGGTGAGGCGTGGTCCTTTGGGCTGCGTCGAATCCGAGTTTCGTGAGGGGGGAAAAGTCGTAACAAGGTGGCCGTAGGGGAACCTGCGGCCGGATCACCTCCTAAGTAAAGCATATAGCCTTGCAACGCCGACTGGAGGAGAAAGCAAGGAACAACCAAAAGCCAAAGCCCATTTACACTGGCTAAATAATGGAATTTTGAGATATAGTACTCTTATTGATGTTTACACTGTGTGAAGCAGTAATGGTTTTAAACGTAAGAGATAAGTAGACAAGTTTTAAGGGGAGATGTTTGAATCAGGTTAGGGTTGTCATCTTCATTCAGATTTTGAATTCCTTTGTTAGCGGCATTCTTGGTATTGCCTTGCCGTTGATGATGAAGGAAAGGAATATTGACATAGTTACTATTGGACTGGTTTTTGCATCATTGACCATGATCTTTCAGCTTGGAAGATTGTTCTTCGCTACCGTTTCTGATTTTTGGGGTAGAACGCTTTTCTTTGTCTTAAATGGATTTTTAGGCGTTATATCGAGTGAAATCTACTATTTAGCTCGCACACCTTTGGAGTTTGTGTTTGGCAAGGTTATGGAAGGAACTAAAGATGGTTCGTTGTGGGCGGTGAATAGGGCTCTCCTTCTGGAGAAAACTGAAAGAAAATGGAGAATTCTGGTTCATCTGAGAACGGCGGTGTATGTTTCTTATGCTGTCGGAAGCCTACTCGCTGGGTTTTTTATAGTTTGGCTTTTCTATGAAGGAACACTGATGTTATGTGCTCTGGTTGGAGCTTTTGTGTTTCCTACAGCTTTGTTATTGGTTGGTGGAAGAAAGAAGAGGTTTAGTGTTGCGAAGGCTTTGCATTTTCTGGATTTTAGAAAGAAGGAGAAGGTCTTCAAGAGGTTCTTAATTTTGTTTTTTGTAATGGGATTGTCTTTCGGGTTTAGAAGTGGCTTTGTATTTCCTTTGTTTTTGAGTGCAAATGGGTTTGATGCTGAGATTATCGGGATGCTTCTTGGCTTGCAGGTCTTGTTGGCTGGTTCGTTCTCATATCTTTTTGCAAGGAGATTTGAAATGGAGAAGCTTATACTTCTGAGTGGCATGTTCTACACATTCACGCTCGTATTGCTTGGATTTTCAAGTTCAGTGTTTGCTGGTATACTTGTGATTGTTTATGGTGCTGTTGAAGGCTTGCTGAGTATTGGTCAAGAGGGAATATTGTCACGAATCACAAATGAAGAGTCTTATGGGATTGACATTGGATTGTTGATGATGGGGCTTCACAGTGGAAATACTTTGAGTTTGGCATTGTCTGGTTTTCTTATATCGATGTGGGGTTTTGTGGCTCCGTTTTTGATGTCAGCCGTGATTTTTGCGTTCTTCTATGTGACATCCTATGTTATTCTAAAAGAATAGAGCACATTTGTTTGAAAAAAGATGGAGGGTGTTTTGTCTCGAGGTTGGTTTGGTTAGGTTAGCGGCAGCATGGTTTGTGGTGTTTTTCTTTGTGGGCTTCTAGTTCTTCTTTTGTTTTGAAGGTTTGACCGCAACATTCGTATTTTTCTTCTTTTTTAGACTCACACATTTCAATAATCTCTCCAATTACTTGCGTCTATTCTATTTAGAACCTGAGATATAAGCATACAGAATGTTGGTGAATTTTCTGCGCAAAGCTTTAGGATACCCCTATAGATTTTTTCCATAGAAACCTATGTTAGGAGGGAGAATTTGTCTAGCCCGCTCCTTATCTAATCAAGATTGAGGTTAGGATGGGGGAAAGATGATAAATGCTAATGAAACTATTTTTCTGTGTAGTATAATATTACAAAAATTTACTTAGTCGTGTTCCTCTTCTAAATTGGAAAACTGTGTGCTTCCCGTTTCTTTTATGACTAATAGAGAAAACTTCAATTTCAGGAATTTGAGCAGGTAGTTCCTTTTCTAGTTTCTTTATCTGAGGTGATGACTGAAGGATTAGATTGAAGCTCTCTTCTGCAATTTCAGGATAGAGCTTGCTATGCGGATTTCCTTCTGGATGTACCTCAGCCATGATTCTTAGTCTAGGTCTTACTGACGCCCCTTCTATGATCTGCGAACTTGCTATTATGGTTTGATCAGTAATGTGGGAAAGGGCTTCCTCAACTTTTTCTAATGTTTCTTTGGAAAATTCTATTTTTTTCTTTTCCATGTGCGTTCGTAGAACGTTTAGAAACATCTGATAAAACAGATGTTCTTTTGGGACTGTTTCAAAAAAGGAACCATCCACTATAGAAACTTTCACCTTCTTGCTTTCCTTACGTGTTCTTACGAGATAAAAACATCTTCTTTCAAATTTGAAATAACGGTCATTGGTAGCGAGTGTGCCGTCCTTAATTGCAGCAATTCTTGAAACTAAATTATTACTATTAATTACGTCTATTTCTTCTAGGCTTTTATGTTTCGTAGGAATCGTTGAGTTAAAAGAAGCAACACTTCCATTTTTAGAATCTTTTAATTCTATTAAGCTACCGCCAATGTATTTTTCTCCATGCTTCCTCACTTTAAATAGAAAGTCGGGAAACTGTTGTGACTCTGAATATAACAGTCTCTTTTCTATTCCTTGAGTTTTAAGTCGATCTGCGCTCAAGTTACGCCAGAAATCAAAACCATATTTTTGTTTGGCATCCCTGCGGTTGTCTATGTAAGCTAAATCGTTTCCGCATTTCCTTATCACAAATTCTTCCAAAGGAGAATGAAGATTAATTGTGCCTTTCCTCAAATTGGTTATTACTTTGGTAAAAAGTTGTTTGGCATCGATTATAGACGTTTAAAGAAGCCTCCTTTGTTCAGTGATCACTCTTTTTACTGGCCAAATTTCTCTTAAATTCGGCGTAAATCTGTAGTAATCATAGTATTTAGAGATATCATCAGCAGGTCTTAGAGATTTCAATCGATTCTTAATGACTTTAACATGCTCAGGGTCTATTTCTATTCCTATAGAATTCCTCTTCAATTGATATGCAACTACTAAAGTCGTTCCTGTTCCAGCAAGGGGGTCTAGGACAGTATTCCCTGGCAGTGTAGACGACAGAATTATTCTTAGGAGTAGCGCTACAGGACTCTGCTGCGTATGAACTCTATTTCCCTTATCATCTCTTATTGCTTCATCTCCAGCAAAATATCCCGAAGTTAATTCCCTGACGTCATCCCATACGTCGGTAAGGAAAATTCCATTTTCCCTCTCATACTTATGTCCCGGAAGAGTGGGCAAGTCTATGCGTAGTTTGTTAAAGACTCGTGGTTTATCACCTTTAGTAGCATAAGCAATGATTTGATATTGCTTAGAAAATCTGAAAGCACATGGAACAGCCGATGTTTTCTTCTTCCAAACAATAAGGTTTTGAAATTTCCAGCCAGTCTCTCTGAGCACCTTTAATACATGTTCAGCTTTCTTTTCCCTTTGCATAAAATAAATGGCTCCACCACTTGCTGTAGCGTCATATACTTTATGTAAAATCTCCTTCAACCAGCTCCAGTATTTCCAAGCGGGCTGATCATCATCAAAGAATCTGTAATCCTTTCCTTGTCTGTACGGGGGGTCAAGAAAAGTAAGGTGAATATTATTAATAGCGCCATCATCAAGATATTTAAGGCAGTCTCCTTTAAGGACTTTATAATATACGTTTGTTTCGCTTTCTGAGTCATTGCTAACTGACATAACCTCTTCTTGCTTCATTTTAGAGATGAAACTCTTATGTTCACTCTTACTCAATGCAACTTGGTACCCATTTTCAGCCTTAGTAAGTTCTATTCTGGTACCAATCGAGAATCTATTTTTCAGATATGGAGACCAAAGTCTCCCGTACTTGTCAAGTCTAGCAGGTTTACCATTTAACATGGTAGGACAAGGCAAGTGAATGCTTCCAACCAATTCGAACCTGCTTTCTGTCGGAATATGGATAAATCCTCGGAGGACCTCCGTCTTTTTTAGAATTTTATTTACCATTCACATCCTCTTTATGAATAGTGAAATTTTCTAATAAGCTTTATTTTGTTCACAATAATTTATGTTTCAACCACACTTAAATTTACATCTTGACGAAAACTAATCTTCCAGAATTCTGGCTTTGTTGTATGGTATGTATTCTCTTATCTCTTCAACAGAAACTTTCAAGACCCTTTCCCGCAGTTCTTTAGGCAGTTTTCCAGCTAAAACAGCCAAAACACGCCTAAACAAGTCCTTACCACTCAGGTTCCCTGGCACAACAATCACATATACATTAGTCTTAGCCTTAACAGCGTCAACAGATCCACCAACAAATCTAAACTCGCCATCTTCAACAACAACACCAATGGCTATTCTAAGCGAAACGCCACGCAACCAATTCCGCCGGCCACGAACAACAAAAGCTCCACGAGGAACATATTCGCCAGAAGGTCCACCCTTGCTTAATTGTTCGGGCTTAACCCAGTAAACATCCACGCTAGCGAAGCCTTCTCGCCAACCCCGAGAAAAAGCGGCAGCAAACTCGCTGGCTTCACGCAAAACTTGCTCGCTAGGCTTTTTACCTCCAGTTTTAACAGCAACAAAAGGTGCACCAACAACATCGGCATGAAAAACCACATCGCCAGCTTCTGTATATTTCTTGATTAAAACTTCGTTGCTGACAGCATCCTTACCAGCCACAACCAAACCCCCCTCAGAAGAAACAAACCACCTAAACTTCTCAAACCACTTCTTAGGCTTAATCTTACGCTCAGCAAGCTCTTCCAAGGCTTTGGCGGGCTTAACCTTCTCTAAAGTTTTTGCCATCTTGAGCTTAGCCTCAACCTCGGCCAACTTTTTACGCGATTTCTCCAAAGCAGCTTTTGCGCCTTTCAACTTTCGCTTAGCCCGCTTACTCCGTTCATAAAACCTTGAGGCATTAGCAAACAAATCCCTACGCAAATCCAAACCAAAACGCAAACCATCCACACAAACATTAACCACCAAACGCTTAACATCAAAAGATTCAAAAAACACACTAGACCTCAAACCAGCCTTCTTCTCAGCCAAAACCTCAGAAACAATCCGGCTCCACTCCTTTCCACTTCTCTTACCAGCTGAAAACCTTTCCAGCAACGCTTGAAGCTCATTGGTGTAAGCATAGATGACGTCACCGATATGCTTGTCTCTCTCAGCTTTAGTTTCAGCCTCAACTAAAACCTTCTCTTGACTAGCAATAATCCTTTTAAGCCTATCAGCCTCACCTTTCAACCCCTCAGCCTCAACAGCAGCAACAGCCCTCTCCAAAACAGCAACCCTAGCGTAAAACTCGTCCAAAGCCTCATTAAAACTGCTATAAGGCTGATGCTTAAACCCATCATAACGTCTAAGCCTCATAGGCACAACATCAACAAAACCCTCAGCCTCATCCAAAACAATGCAAGGCTCCAAACTGCCGCTTGTAACTTGAGAAAGCAAAACATGCAAACAATCAAAAATGGCACATACTTCAGAATCACTTAATGCGTTACAAGGCTTTTTCTTGTCAACCCCCGCCCTCAACAAAACCTCCTCAGCATAAACACCACCAATACTCAAAAACCTTGCAAGAGCCCGCACAACATCAACATCACCAAAATTCCTCAACTCCTCCAACATCTCTTCTTTGTCAACTTTGAGCGGATTCCTGCCGCTCGAAGGAGCAAAACGAAAAGCTTCCCCACGAAGAATATTTCGGTCTCGCATACGCTTATAACTCAGAGCATGCAAAATCATGCCATCCTCACCAACCAAAATAATGTTGCCGTCGCCGAAAAGCTCCAAAACAAGCCTTATTGTGCCAGTCTTAGTCTTAAAAGTGAAAACAACAACTCGTTCAAACCCGTGCTGCTCAATGTTGACTAACCAGCCGTTCCGCAAATATTTTCTCAAAGCCATACAAAAAGCAGGAGGAACCATAGGCTTCTCCGCAGTATAAGAAGTTAAATGCAACAGCTTACCAGCCTCAAAAACCAACTGAAAAACAGGCTTGTCAGCCTTACGCAATTTGAAAAGCAAAGTCTTAGCATCCAACTGATAAACGTTGTTAACATGAGAATCCAAAATAGCCCCACGTAACTCGCGAACAACAGCAGCCACATCAAAATTCGTAAACTCCTTCTTCCTCCTCAACCCACACCACTTTTCCAAAAAAAGGTAATAACCACCAAACTATAAATAGGCAACTTTAAATCTAAATCCAAAATATAAAATGCAAAGGCGCTGAAAACATGAAAACCTTAGAAATCATATACTGGCTAAGACTGGCCCTAGGCATAACAGCAGCCCTCATATGCATAGGCTACGGCCTAGCAACAGGAACAATATCCAACACAAAATTCACATTCAACACCTTCATGAACGGCATATCAATGGCGCTGGTCACATACTTAATGTCATACTACATCATAAAATTCAAATTCATGCACAAGGTGGAAAAACCGCAGAAGCTGCTAACAACAGGAATAGGCATCTACTTCATCTCATGGCTAGTCTTCTGGGTCCTACTATACACAATAATCGCGGCAGCCTAACATACAGCTTACTTTTTAAGAAAATTCTCTATGGTTGCTTGACTTTTATCAGTCCCCAAAGTCTTGGGCTTCCCCTTCTCAGACACAGCACCCTTCGATTTAGGGTTATTCGCAGTAGCCATTCTGCTAAGAACACGCATGCAATCAGCCCAAGCCGAGAAAAATCCGCGGTCAAAATCTCCATGAAGCTTGTTCCTCACATGCCCCAAAAACTCCCGCTTATAACTCAACAAAGTCTCCTTATTACTAAAATCTAGTTCCGAGAGGAAGGCATAATCGTCACTATTGGATTTATGCGAAAGCAACATCCCAGACAAAGCCCTGAAATACCCTCTGTTCCACTCAGTCTTATGCATCCTCGGCTTGATTTTCTCCAGTTCACGCTCTGCCTCGGCAAACTTTCTATTAACCAGAAGCTGAAAGAACCTTGTAACTAGAGCTGACGAGATGGGCATAGCTAACGCCTACGAGTCTTGGGTTTCTCCTCTTCGGAAGCATCCTCTATTCCGTTCTCAGTTATTTTAAATATTTCCTCTCCTTCAGGCAAATATGGACTGGAAACCAAACGGGCAATCCTTACTGGACCGTGAGCAGCCTTCCTCAAATAAATCCGCGTGTGGCTTGTGTGCGCAACAATGTGACCGCCAATAGGATGAATAGTATCCCCGAAAAACACGTCAGGTTTAGCCATGACCTGATTGGTTACAACAGCTACAGCATTAAAAGCCCTAGCCAAACGAATAAGTTTATGCATGTGCTTGTTGAGTCTCTGCTGCCTTAGAGCCAACATCTCACGCCCGATGTATTCACTTCTAAAATGTGAAGTCAAAGAATCAACAATAATCAGCTTCACGTTATTCTCTTTAACCACTTCGTCAGCATTATCAAGAAGAAACATCTGATGGTCAGAAGTGTAAGCCTCAGCATAAACAATGTTCCTAACAACTTGCTCAGGATCAAGCTCCAAATTCCTAGACATCTGAACAATACGCTCAGTCCTAAAAGTATTTTCAGTATCAATGTATAATGCGGCACCGTTAAGCCCACCCCGATCAGGAGGCAACTGCACATTCACACAATTATGCACGAAAACTCCATTTAACAACAGAAAATTCTGGCTATTGGTCTCAATATTATAGACTTTAATGAATCTATGTACCTTCTTGATCGATTTTATTTTTAACCATCCTATGTTTGAAGAGCATAGGCGCTCGAACTTTTTAACGAGTGAGGGGCAGGCGTGCTTTTTAACTTCAAGAATGTATTTGAGTAGTGTTTTCCGGTGAATGTTTTGCTTTCCTTGTAAACAATTATTTAACATGGTGAATAGATAATGTCGGTGTCTTCCTTTGGGCAATGTGAGTAGTAACTCTCTAAGTTTAAAGCGTATCGTAGACGGTATAATCCAAGGTGCTCGTTTAAAGTCATAAATTGCATATGAGTTATGTGAAGATCGAATGGTTTTTCCTGCAAATCTGTGCGGGTTGCCTTTTCCTCTATTATAGATCCATGTTGGTTTGCCTAAGATTAAGGCGGCTAGTTGAAGTTGATCAATTAACTTAAGACTTGTCGTTGTTGCGGGAAAATCGCCCTTTGTCCCATCTCCTTGAAGGTATCCGTCAAGCAGAATGGAGAGCTGCTCACGAGATAAAGATAAATCCTCATCAAAAAAATGTTTGTCAGTCGCAATTTTTCCTAGGCTGTCAAACTCAGAAGCAAGTTCAGCCGAGTAAATGCTAATAGCGCCAACACCCATCGGCTTTGCGTTATATTCTGTGAGTAATTTATTGCGGATGTAGCCTTTGTTTGAAAACTGCACCCATTTGGAGCTTCTACTTCCATGAACAACGGAACCCTCTGCTATATAAAGCCCTTCCAGCCACAGTGTTTTTGGATCTTTCTTGACAGCCCCCAAATCTGGAAGCCGTAATGCAACTGCCACAAAATCGTTTATATTAAGCTTGTTCGCTTCAATAGAAGCCATATCTAGTTCTTCATTAAGTGTGAAAAAAGGGTGCTCAGGCGTTACGCACACTTTTTTGTTGCCTTGCAACGTTATTTCAACAAAGACATCCGCGTCACGTTCAAAGAAGCCTGTAATCTTGGTAGCTTTAATTGTCATTGTCTCTGGATCGAAACCGACAGCAAAACAATTATCCGGGCGTTCTCTTACAAGCTCACCGATCTTTTTGATTTTATATTCTCCCTCTTGGATTACGATGATTTTCTCATCGTGAAGCAAGCATAGTTGGTGGCAAAGTTGGCTCTTGCCGCTTCCGTATTCCCCGTAAAACTCTGTTATAGTTTGCGTTTCCAACCCGCCACCAACAAGTCTATCTAAGGGTTTGCTTCCAGTTGTCAAACGCAAAACGTTCTCACGCATCCTAAGAAGCTCATCCGCCCGAACAAAAGAAACACTGATAGAAGAACGGGCAGCCCTAATAATAGCTAAGGCTTTTTTCTCGCCGATGCCAGCGGGCTCCAACTCACGGGCAGTGGCCATAGCCAAAGACTCAACAGTGTGAAACCCCAATTCACGCAGTTTCTCAGCGGTAGCCGGGCCAATTCCAGGAAGATCCTCTAAAAACTCATACTTCTTTTTAATTACGCCTTCCTCTTCCTCAACCATTACTCTTTTCCCTTCTCATAACTCATGAAACAGTTAAGTCAAGCCATATTTAAAACACACGAAGAATAATAACGTTTAATCCTCGGAGAGATAAGTTAAAGTGATAAACCCGAAACATCTTCATAGTCTTTGTAAGAACTTTTCGAAGCCTTTAACTTTGGGAGGTTTTTTACCCTGCGCCTCTTCGGTCGAGGAAAGAGATCATAGAAGAAATAACTATTAATTACATTCAAAACATCTCATTTCAATATCAATTTCAATTTACTATTTTAGCTACTTTTAGGCGAAGGCTGAGAAGTCGCTAGAGATGTAACAACCCGTAAAGCCTTAACTCTTAAATATATTAGGG
>JASEET010000003.1:152241-201034 GCA_030019335.1 Candidatus Bathyarchaeia archaeon
TGAGAAGTCGCTAGAGATGTAACAACCCGTAAAGCCTTAACTCTTAAATATATTAGGGACCTCACGCAAAAATATGTTTAAAACTCGGTGAATACTTTGGCGTCTCAACAGGTCATAATGGTTTCAAACCTAACCAAGTATTATGGAAACTTCAAAGCCCTAGACTCAGTTTCCTTCGCAGTCGGCAAAGGCTGGATTTATGGCTATCTCGGTCCGAACGGAGCGGGAAAAACAACCACCATAAGAACCATGCTTGGTCTCCTAAAACCAGATCAAGGTGAGGTTCAAATAGCAAGCGTCAACCCAACAAAAGATCCGGTTCAAGCGCTTCAAAGCGTTGGATACGCCCCGGAGTTGCCAACCCTTCAAACCTTCTTCACCGGAATGCAGCTACTTGACTTCATGGGTAGGATGTTTGGGTTGAATGCGCGGGATAGGAAGGAGGGAATTAAACAACTCCTTAATCTCGTTGGTTTAAAAGAATGGGGAGACAAGAAGATTGGAAAGTACAGTAAAGGAATGGTTCAGAGGCTGTCGGTGGCCCTAGCCCTCATCAACGACCCCACGGTTCTTATCATGGACGAACCTACGATCGGCATGGACCCAGAAGCCACAGCCCACTTCAGAAACCTCTTCACAACTCTTTCAAAACAAGGCAAAACCGTTTTCATATCATCCCATCTCTTAGATGAAGTTCAACGAATCTGCACCCACGTAGGAATGATTAATAAGGGAAGGATGGTTTTTGACGGCCCAATAACGCAAGTGTTAGAAGCCTTCACTCAACAATGGGTCATAGAAGCAGAACTGAAAGAAGTAACAAAAACAATAGTTTCAGCTCTCAAAAAACTAGACTACGTACAAGACGTGAAGACGGAGGGAAACAAGCTAAGAATAGAGCTGAAGGAGAAGAAGGACTTGAGAGGCGAAATTTCCTCAGAAATCTTCAAGCGAAAAGGCGTGCTCCTAAGCTTAAATCTTCACAAGATTACTTTAGAGGATGCCTATTTACGCGCCCTGAAAGGAGGTCAATAAACATGAGCGCCCTCCGGAGAATCACCGTCATCGTAGGCTACGAGTGGAGGAGAGCCCTAGCCAAGAAGTCGGTTCTCACCCTAATAATTCTAGCCATAGCAGTTCAAAGTTTGATACTGGCACTTTATTCTCGGTTTGCAGTGGACACTATGTTTTTGACAGAAGAGGTCAAACCTTTCATGTGGATTCTTGGAGTGTTACAGGGTCAAGGTCTTTTCGTCCAGTTGATTGCCATCATAATCGCCGGGAGCACAATGTCTGAAGAATACGAACATGGAACAGCCGATATACTGCTCTCGAAACCCATCACGAAAGTTGAGTACTTGTCTGGGAAGTTTCTGGGCGGTTTTTCATTGCTAGCCTTAGTAGAGGCCCTAACAACCGTTGTAGGAGTCATTCTGGCGAGTTGGTTTTTTGGTCCCCAAAATGGTCTCCAGTATGTTCCACTCATATTTTTGGCGATCGTTTACTCAACTCTCATTTTCTTCTGTTTATCCTTCATGTTTAGCGAAGTCCTTAGAAGAAGCACTCTCACTATGCTAATTGCCCTCGTCATACTCGTTGCTTCATCAATCACAAGACAGCTCCTAGTCCAGCTCTACCTTACGACCGAAGAATATCTATACTTTTACCTAAGTAGAGGCATTCCAACATGGGGCGCAAATTACTTCCCATCGCTTCTCATGAGGGAACTGATGACTATACCAAGCACCGTTTTTCTTAATTTGATTAATGACCCTTTAATACCCATTGAAGCGAGGATAAGAGGGGTTTCAGAGGCAATCTTGGTTAGGGAAGCTCTTCAACAGGCGGCAATAATTGTAGCAGTTTATGCCATAATTTTCATTCTGGTAGCTGTCTACAGACTCCTCAAGTCAGATGTTACAAAGAAAACAGCTTAAACAACGAACTGTCTAATGTTCTTGTTACATTTCAGCCTTGAGTAAGAATTCTTCTGCGTTTTTGAGGGCTATCTTATGGAATACAAAGGTTACGACGACGGCTATAACTGCGCTTATGGAAACTGCGACGTAGAGGTCTATTTTTGGTAGTGGTACGGGAATGGTATGTACTCCATCGTAATTGCGTGTGGAAGGAGGGGAGAGAATATTGCCAACGCTAAGACTAAGCATAAGAGTACGTTAACGAAGGCCGTTAACGGTCTAACCATTCTAGGCCTTGGAGCTTCGGTGAAGTCGGCTCCCTTTATTCCTGCTCCGAGGGAAACTGCGCCTAAAGCGAAGATTAGCAGAATGGATTCTATCAACAATACTATGGCGATGTCTGGCGAAGGACGAGCGATTAGAACCCCAACAACGCCGCACATTAGCATTGCTATGCATGAAAAGATGGTTACAAAGGCGTACTTACACTTGACTAGGCTGCGCGCGGTGATGGGTGAAGAAAAGAAAAGCCATACAGACCCGCCTTCCTCACCGATAATCATGGTGCCCAGCATAACAGCCATTAATGCCCCAGGTACAAGAAGTATCCAAGCGAGAAGGAACGGAGAACCCTCTGGCGCAACAGGTTCACCCAACATTCCCAAATACTGCATCAACGGCATAAGTATGAAAATTAGGGGCATTATGAAAACGTACATGAGTTCCCGTCGTCTCGTAAAGACCTTACACCTTTCTATATACACGATTCTGATCAACTCGTCTAGTTGAGCTATTAAAAGGCGCCATCCAAATTTTCATTTCTTGTCAATGATATTAGACCCAGCTCTAGGCTGCATCGATCAGTAAAGCCAAATAAAGTATTAAATAAGTTATAAGTACACTGTTTCATCATAAACTGGTAAATGAGAGGAACATCCTTGGAAACGGCAAATATTGTGGAAAAAGTCGGCTTTAACCTTCTAAAGCAAGCCGTGATCTATCTGCCCGAAGATGTTAAGCACGCACTGCAAAAAGCATATGCTGAGGAAACAAGTGAAGCAGGCAAAACCCAATTAAAAGCGATTCTGGACAATGTTGAACTCGCTGAGAGACATCAAGCTCCAATATGCCAAGACACGGGCACAATAATATTCTATGTTAAAGCTGGAGCTGGAGTGAAAAATCTTGACAAAATTGAAGAAACGTTAACAAAAGCAACGAGAAGAGCAACCGTGGAAGTTCCTCTTCGCCCAAATTCTGTTAATCCCTTCACACAGAAAAACAGCGGAGACAACACTGGAAGGCTGATACCGTATATAAACTGGGAAATCGTGTCCGGAGACAGCATAGAATTAACCGTGATGCCAAAGGGCGGAGGCTCCGAAAACGTTTGCATCTCTGGAATGCTTGTTCCGGGAGAAGGAATAAAAGGGCTGAAAAAGTTCGTTGTGGACGCTGTGATAAGGGCTGGGGCAAAACCATGTCCGCCAAACATTTTAGGCATCGGAATTGGGGGCGGAGCCGATATTTCCATAAAGCTAGCCAAAAAAGCCTTGCTGAGACCTTTAAACGAGCCTAATCCAGACCCGGAAATAGCAGAGCTTGAAAAGGAAATCTTCGAAGCTGTAAACATGACTGGAATTGGGCCTATGGGGTTGGGTGGAAAAACCACAGCGTTAGGCGTGCACATAGACTATGCATATAGACATCCAGCATCCTATCCAGCGGCTGTTGCTTTCCAATGCTGGGCTGCAAGAAGAGCAACCGCACGAATTAACTCAGCGGGGAAAGTTGAATATTTGACACATAGAATGTGGTGAGGTGAAATAGGATGGCTGTTTACAAATTTAAGACGCCTATCTCGGAGGAAGAAATTCGCAAACTCAAGGTTAACGATGTGCTCTACATAACTGGAACTATGGTGACTGCCAGAGACCAAGCTCACAGAAGAGCCCTAGAACACTTTAAGCAAGGAAAAGCCTTGCCCATAAGCCTTGAAGGACTAGCAGTTTTCCACTGCGGTCCAGTGATGAAGAAGGAAGGAGAAAAATGGATTCCTGTGGCAGCAGGCCCGACAACAAGCACAAGAATGGATATTTTCGAGGATGAATTCATTAAAAACTTCAAAGTTCGGGTGATAATTGGCAAGGGTGGAATGGGTAGAAGAACAACTGAAGCCATGGCAAAATACGGCGCTGTTTATGGTGCTTTCACGGGTGGAGCCGCAGTATTAGCCGCAAAAGCCATAAGAAGCGTTAGAACTGTCGAATGGTTTGATTTGGGAATGCCTGAAGCCATGTGGGTTCTGGAAGTTGAGGAATTTGGTCCATTAGCAATCGCTATTGACTCTCATGGAAACAACCTTTTCATGGAAGTTCAAAAGAAGGTTGAGGAAAACAAACAGAGAATCTATCAGAAACTTGGCTTGTCGCCATAGTTTCAACACTATTTTTCTTTTTAATCTTTACGTTTGATTTCTGATATCAAGTTTGGATTTTGTTTAATGTGTCAGAAGATTTAATATTCGATTTCTTATTCCATTAAAACGGGGCCAGAGCAATGTTCAAAAATTTTAGGGACAAAATAACCCTTTCCGGAATCGTGGTGCTAGTGATAGGTGTAGTTCTTCTAATATTCACCTTCATAAGTGCTTATGGATTCTTAACTCAAAGCCTAGAGATTATTGCTTCCAAAGATTTAGTGCAAACATTTGGCGAAGCATTGGCGCCTCTGATTGCAACATGCATACGTATAATGTATCTTGGAGTAATGGGATGGATAGGGTCGCTCTTAACCGTAAGAGGTGTGACATTAATCGCTCATGCACCTAAGATAGCGAAGGCTGTTCCGCAAAAACAAGCGGTAGCTAAACAAAAACCGCCACCCCCGGAAAATAAAGACTGAGCGGTCAAGAGAAGAAGCTAAACAACCAGAACCACAGCAGGAGCCGCCGCAAGAAGACAACTCTTCGCAACAATCACCCGATTCCTAATTCACATGCAAAACTCTGAAAAAGGAATAAGTCATGAGAATACCAATCCGAATCATAGGCATAGCCACAGCATTTTTCTGGATAATCCTAATTGTTTTTTCCGTTTCTGCAGCATATTCTGTTAAAGATTTACAGTTTGATTTTGGAGAGCCACAAATAGGCGTAACTTTGGACAATAAAATACTCTTTTCCCTACCAATAACTATTATTAACAAAGGCTACTACAACATAGGCTTCTTCAACGTAACAACGGAAGTTTCAGACAAAGAAGGCTTCACAATTACGCAGGGAACCACATTTATCCCTATTATAAAGAAAGGTGAAGGAATAACTACGACCCACAATGCGACAATAGATGTTAACGATTTGTTGCAGAGCAATCAAAACTACCTGTTCAATAACACTGAACTGAAAATCCTTGAAGTAGTAAGCATGAGAATTGCTGAAGTGATTCCCGTTCAAGCCTCAACAAATCTTTCTATAGCTTGGGGTGCACCACTATACAACTTCACGTTAGGAGAAATCGAATACACAGTGTCTAACCAAACCCACTTAAGAGCTATCATTCCAATAAGTTTTGAGAATCACGCGTTCTTCGACTTAACTGGAAGCATTCAAATATGTATGTACAATAGCACTAACATGCTTGTGGATGAGGGACAAACCATCATCGAAGCTCGGCAAAACTCCCCTTACCGTGGCTATATAGAACTTTATGTTCTGACTGCAGAAATGACTGAAACTGGATGTTTTGAAGTCTATTTTCTAACTCCGTTTTTCAGTTATGGGCCTTTGGTGATTCCCTATGGTTGACGCGAATAAAGACTTTAAAAAACGCCTTCAGAAAATCACGTTTAAAGCCCTAAAAGCAACCCTAAAAGGGGTCTTTTTCTATGCAATTTACTTTGTTTTATCAATGTTTTTGGCTCCAATTTCAGAAATAGTTCCGGGTTTCCAGCGGATGGTTGAGACTTTCGTTATGGTATACATTTTCTTAATCATTGTTGGAGAGCTAACTTCCGGAACGATTTTTCAACATTTTCTTAATGCGGCTAAGGCGTTGTTTGTGATTCTTTATTTGATTTTATCGTTCAAAGGTGGGATAATGGGCATAACCTTCCAAAATATAAACTTGATTGTTGACCTTCGCTTGTTTCTGATAATTGCCATGCTTCTCAGCTTATTGGGATTCGCAAAATCTATACTTCAAGCAATAAACTTTCTAAACGAAAAGACAGAATATTCACACATCTAATTTTTTCATGTATCATTTAAAAGGTAGTTTCCTGCTCATAACGTAAGCGTCTTCTCCGTCAGCATAGTAGCTTCGAATTGTGCGGGTGACTTGGAATCCTAACTTTTTATATAGGTTAATTGCTGTTGTGTTGGTTGCTCTAACTTCTAGAAAGCATTGTTTTGCATTGTATAGTTGCATGTTCTCCATAGCCCTTTTAATCAAGGCTTGTCCTATGCCTTTACCTCTGTGCTGGGGCAAAACAGCAACTGAGACTATATGTCCTTTCTTAATTAAGCCGCGAAAACCAAAATTTGATAAGCCTAGTTCATTGCGGCACATTATGTAGCCTACAACCTCGCCGTCTTCCTCTGCTATGAGAAAGGTTTCAGGGAATCTGCGATGCAAATCCATGAAGAAGTAGTCTGTATAATTCTCTGGTAGACAAACACGGTTAATATATGTAACGCGTTTCAAGTCGTTTACATTGAACTTCCGCAGTATAAAGGTCTGCTGCAATTGTGTTTTCCCTTCCCACTCTGTCTTTAATATGAATTTACGGTTAGGTTAACTCCCTTTCGTATTTAAAAGTACTACTTTTCAAATATGCCGTAAGCATTTTCACTCTTCTTTCGCTTTGACTTCGGGTAGTGTGGAGTTTCCATGGGGCATTACCCAGATTTTGGCTTTTTTTCCAACGACACTAAATGCTTCGTTTAAGGCGTCGTTTAACGCTCTCGCTGTTTTTAGTTTAAAAATGTTCGTGGCATAATAGTCTGGCATTGATGAAGCTAGGATTATCTGAACTTTTTGCAAGGCTTTCATTAAATAGTAGGCTTTATGTCCACCTAAAACAAAATTGCGCTTAATCTCCCTTTCAGCGGCTTTTAAATCCTTGAACTTAACCATCCAGTCATAAAAGACTTGGTTTCCATGTCCTTCTGGGCATTCAGCTGCTAAAATTATTACGCCGCCGCGTTTAACCACTTCAAGGACGTTGTCAACGCCTTTGTAGGCTTGGAAAAGGTTTACATCCGCCGGATATCCACCAGGACTAACAACAACTATGTCTGCTTTGCGGTCTATTGTTACTCGGTACATTTCGTCAACAAGTTTTGCTCCTTCATAAAATGCTTGTTCAAAATCGCCCGCGAAAGCCTTGACAACTTCGCCTTTACTGTTAATCACAACATTTAAAATGAAGTCTACTTTTGCAAGTTTTGCGGCTTCAACCATGTCCTCGTGGATTGGGTTTCCTTCCAAAACTCCAGTTTTGGCTTTCGGATGCAAAAGCATAACATGATTATGCTTTATCGTTTCTTCACCAGCAACAGCGGGTAAAACGCTTTTTCTTCCTCCGCCATAACCAGCATAATAGTGGAGGCATACGTCTCCTGTTAAGATTTTCACATCTGCCTCAGCGAAAACACGGTTTAAATAGACTTCTGTTCCATGTTTCCGAGTTTTACCTACATGAACCAAGTCTTGAGCATTGCAATCGTGGCTTATGGCTTTCACACGGTTAAGAACATTTTCACCCAACAATTTTTCAGCTTCTTCATGTGTAACAGCTCTGTGCGTGCCGCAACCAAAAATAACCGTTATGTTCTCATCTCTAACACCACCCATGTTCAATTCATCAAGTAATGGCGGAACCATCAGGTGGCTTGGTGCGGGTCTGGTTGCATCATCCACAACTATTGCCACCTTATGTTCAGGCTTAACAATCGCACTTAAAGTTTTGGAGCCTATTGGCTCCCTTAAAGCCCTTTCAATCTCCGCCCTAGCATCTGGTACTCCAGGCTTCTCCCTCGGTTCAATGGAACCCAAAAAATTTCGCGTTGGAACTCTCACGCAAACCTCCGTTCTTCCATAAGGAAGCCAAACATCAACCATGAGACATCACTTGAATATGAAAACACGCAAACAGCAACTATTAAGCCTTATCGAAAAAAACGTTATTTAGGAACACACTCTTGTATAATTCAATAAGTGGTTAAGTGAGCGTCATGGTCAGTAAGAATCAACTGAAGCTTGTGCTAGATAAACTGGACACGGTTAGGCTTGAGCTTTTGAGGCTTAGAACAATGCTTCTGCCCGAGGAAAAGCTAAGTAAAGAAGAGGCAAGAAAACTCGAGGAAGCCCGAAAGGAAATAACTCAAGGTTTAGGCATAAACATTGAAGAACTGGTTAAAGAGCTAGGCTGATTACATATTGTTTCAAGTTATCATTTCTCAGAAAGCAAGAAAATCCTTAGGAAAGAAGTATCGCCAACTACAAACATGATCTAAACGTTTTCTGTTTTCTCTCTTGCAGTTAGACAAGGGTGCAGCGAAAAATTCTATGATAAGAATTTCCTGTAAAAGACGTAAAGGTCCCATGCGATGCCGTCGGAATGAAGAAAAATAAATCTAGTGCAGCATGAAACAACCCCAGATGCAAAATCGGGGACAACACCAAAGCAAACGTGCTCATCAGCGATTTATCCATGTGGATTCCTTTTTTTTGTTCTCTTTTCTGCCCTTAAACCTATGTTTCCACGTTAACTTAAGGTTTTCTAGCGAAACAAATCCAAAAGGAGGGATTTAGTGTAGCAATGTTGGATCATTTTTTAGGTCTTTGGGCGATATCTTTCTCCTCGGCTCGGTTAGGAGTATGACATGCGGCAATCCTGGTATTTTGTGTGTGCTGGGCGGGATTAGGTCCACGTCTTTGAAGAACAGCCATCCCATGGCAGACAACCCAGCCAAGTCCCAAAATCTATAGCCTAATGTGGCGGTCTCCTTGAATCTTGGAAGTGTGTATGTGGCCCTCTTAAACATGCCTCGCCTCTCGTCATATCCCACGTGGATTGTTGCAACAGTTAAACCTTCCTTTGATTCTCCCTCTACTAAAAAGTCTTTGTAGCCCACCTTGTAGAAAATATTGAATATTCTATCGGCTTCATTCATGGCCATGACGCCGGAATCGCTTAGTAGATGACAAATTGCGGAGTAGGTTCTCGTCATCTCCCATGGATCTAAATGAGGAGTTGAAAGCCCCCACAACAATACTACGTCATAATATTTCTCTCTACCCGGCATGACTTCATGTATTTTTGAAACTTCAGCAACCGTGGTTTCAGCCTCAACACCCTTGACTTCTTTGAGCCACTCATGCACTAATTGTAAATCGCTTGACCTCACATCACTAACCGTAAGACTTACTTTTAAGTTTCTCAGCGCCAACGCCTTAGCCAAAGCAGCGCCAGCAATACCAGAACCAGCCATAACATCCAACACCCGTGCGTATCCTTTGCGGCTCAAAAACTTAAAGAATTGATGATTGACTAACAGAAAATTAAACAGCTCAACGATGTTAGCAAAACGAGCTTGTGCTTTAGACTCATCCGGCCTCATTGACCACGGAATAACTTCATAAAGTTTCTCTAAATCCACCAGTTCACCTATCCCATCTCGTTTCTCCCATTGAAGCATTTAAATGCTTTCGTGAGACACGTTTTCCTGCTCACGGCAAACCCTCTGCTGGATTACCAGCTTCTCCATATTTGAAGGTCACTAGCTTACATTTTTTGCATCGATAGGCTTCAACATTTGTTATGTGATAAGGATAGCCTCTGCTGACGATTCTTTCTCCGCCGAAAAGTCCCGTGAGAGACAAATTCTTGATTTTTTGTCGCTCCATGAAATCATCTTTGAAGCCACGTATCCCTTTTCCATTTTAGAACCGCATAGAGGACAAACCTCTATAGCTTTTTCCTCCGTCTTTTCAGCAGCTTTCATTTTTATTTCTCCTTTCCTTTTTCTTCTTTTGGTTTTATTTTAAGGTGGAGATTATAGATGCGATTAGCACCTTCCATACTCCATTACTTCGTTCTCTTTCTGCCCTTCAATTAGGGCTAGGCGAGAACACGCCCCCTAAGGCGAGTCCTCCTTGTTCGCCTTAAAATGTATCTATGGACGTGTTAAAAAGTTTTGTCCTTAATTACATTTTTCTGTATAATTGTGGAGATAATGGAGACTTACTAATAAAATCCGTTGAAAATAGAGGTGAAAACAAGAAGACAGCAGAAAACAAACAGAGCGTCTTGACATGCATTAAACAAATTCCAACAAAACCTACAAACAGCAGCACAAGTTCTTTAAAACCCAAACACAATAATTATCAACCGTGAGGAACTGAACATGTCAATCGAAACAAAAACCCCTGAAAAAAACGAAATCCTATTTGTGTGGCTTAACCGCTACGCTGGAGTAACCATTAAAACCCCCACAAAAACACTAGTTATAGACCCCGTGGATGTTAAACCCCGAGATTTCAAAAACGTTGACGCTGTTTTAATCACCCATGAGCACTATGACCATTTAGATCAATCAGTTGTTTCAGAAATCCATAAACTCACGCAATGCATGGTTGTGGCTGACCCCACATCTGCGAAAAGATTGCAGAACGTAATTCCTCCAGAAAAATTGCATGAAATTCAACTTGGTTCAGAAGTGAAGTTCGGCGAAGTTTCTGTGAAAGCTGAAAATTGTAATCATCCACCAGCAGCCACGCCTGTATCCTTCATAATTACAAGCAAGGACGGAGTCAAAGTTTTCCACACAGCAGACAGTTTACCATTTCCAGAGATGGTAGCCATAGGCAAAAGAGAAAAACTTGACGTTGTCTTTTGCACCGTGGGAATTGCGCCTGGCACCTCGCCTGAAACCGGTGTTGAAATTGCTAGGTTGACAAAGCCTAAAGTGGTTGTCCCCTATCATACTGGCTCAACGGCAGACTTAAAGAGGTTCGCCGAACTCCTCAAAAAGGAAATGCCAAATGTTACATGTTTAATTCCCGAGGTAGGTAAAATTTATCAGGTTTCTAAGAGGACGTGAAACATTGCCTATGGAAAAAAGCAGAGAAACCGTCAAAGTTGAGATTTGCAAAATTCTGAACAAAATAGGTGCCCTGCAATTCGGGGCCTTCAAACTTACAAGTGGAAAAATAAGCCCATACTACATAGACTTGAGGATAGTTCCAAGCTTTCCAGACGCCTTTCAAAAAGTCTGCAGTTTCTACGTGAAATTCATAAATGAAGAAATAGGAGTGAAAAACTTTGAGAGAATAGCTGGAATTCCAGTTGCTGGCATACCCTTTGCATCCCTAATTGCCTACAACTTGAAGAAACCATTTCTGTACGTTCGCAAAGGTGTGCGTCTCCATGGAAGACAGAGGAGAATAGAAGGAATTATTGCACCCGGAAACCGTGTTTTAGTAATCGACGACCTAATCACAACGGGTTTATCTCTGAAAGAAGCAGCGAAAGCCATAACGGCTGAAGGTGGAGTAACAACCGGTGCGGTAGTGCTTCTGGATAGGGAAGAAGGGGGAAGGGAAAAACTTGAGGAAAGTGGAATAAAACTTCATGCACTACTTAAGATGAGCGAAATAGCCGACAAACTATATGAAATTGGGGCAATAGATGAAGCTCAATTGAAAACCATTTTGAAGCAAATTAAAAAATGAAAAGTAGCTGAAGTTTAGTGGTTTATTCATAGAACATGAGGTCCTGTTCCTCTAGTATCTCATGAAGCTTATGTACCGCGTCATAAACATCTTGTTCCTTTTTCGCTCCTGTGCAAACAAGTTTTCCACTTGCAAACAATAGTATGACAACTTTGGGCTCACCCATCCTGTAAATTAATCCCGGGAACTGTTCAGGCTCATACATTGTTTTTCCAAGGGAATATGTTGCCTTTTCCAAGTCTATTCTTCCACCTAAACTTGCAGAAGCAACTATATTTTGGATTTTTAGCTCCGGTTTGCCAATGATGATTATTCCACTCTTTTTTAGTTCCTTAATGACTTTCATAACAGCTCTGCGTGCTTCCTTTTCCGACTTTGCTCCTGTGCAAACCATTTTCCCAGAATTAAAAATCAATGTGGCTGTCTTCGGCCTTTTCAGCCTAAACACCAATCCAGGAAACTGTTCTGGACGATATTCAACCCCTGGAAAACCCTTCACAACAGCGTTTAAATCAACCTTCTGGTTTAAAGTGGCAGAAGCAACAACATTTTCAATCTTTATTACGGCTTTAACCTTTGGCATGAAATATCACTTGTTACAGTGAATGCTTAAATACCATTTATAAAGCCTTAGGTCCACGAGGTGGCGACGTCTCCCGCAACTCCCCTTTTTTCTGTCTGGTTGGATGTTGGAGGTTCTGAATGGGTGAAATTGAGGTTTCTTGTTGGTGTTGTGCTGTGCAAAGGCAGGTGTGTGTTAAGGGTAGGGTTGTTGGTAGGTGGAGGCTGATTTGTTGCGTGTTTTGGATTGTGAAGAAAAGTTGTGTGGGATGCATGGCAGCGAGTCTTGTTTGGTTGGAAACTTGCGGGAGGACTACTCGTATACAGCATCTTCTTCGGGACAGCTAGAACCCTAACGGCTAAGGGTCAACTGAGCGTTGAATCGATGGATTTGGTCAAGGACACAGAAGGCAACACGGTTTTCACAATAACCGTCAAGAACACGGGAAACAAACCGGCGACAGAGATAAAGGTGACGCTTGGCGATGAAGGCGCGCAGTCGATAACCGACGTTACCGCTGACCACCCATTTCAGCTTGGGCAAAGCGCAAAGCGGAGAGCTTTGAAAAGCGAAAAAAGAACATTTAATCATCAAAGAGGGGACTAAAGAACATTAACATGATTGTATAAACAGCGATTTTCACTTTAATTTGTCTCTCTCCACCTATCTAAAGTGTCGTTTCACCAATTCTCTTTTATGAAGCCTAAAGACAAAAACATAATTTTTGCATGGAGACTACGCTAAATGGTTAGAATCAAATGTAGGGTTTCTAGGAAACGGTATCTCGGAAGCAAACAAACATACGAGTATGAACGCATGAGCTTGCATATCCCCCGCAGGTTTCACAAAATAGTTAAGCCCTTCCTTAAACAAGACCTGAAGATGGATGTAACCGCAAAAGATGGCTCTCTAGTCATCACTCTAACCCCGTAAAAACGTTTCGGCACGCCGAAAACATCCCCTAAAAACAGGCTCAAAAAACCTTCACACAGTTAAATTTTAACACGAAAACGCAAAAGTCACTTAAATATCTGCCCGCCGAAACGTTTTCTCGAAGGTTTTAGACTACAAAAACTTGTCTATTAATGTAAATAGCCTCTTCTACACATTTTTCTTTTAACGGGCCATGCTGGTGAGAACGGTTTGTGAACAAGGGCGAGAGAAAGGGTGGAAGACTCTCAGTTTTCAAGGGCAGAGAAGCCAAACTTAATTATGCAATCTTCCACGTCTTCGCCCTCAAAGGCCCGCAGACAATCTACGACATACACAAAGAAGTAAAAACCCGAAAAAGGCTCAGACACATCCGCTACGCAAGCGTCAACAAACGAGTAAGATCCCTAGAAAAATCAGGCTACATCAACAAAATAGGCACTAAGAAAACCAAAGCAGGCTTCGAAGCCTCTATATACGAACTAACCGCCAAAGCCTACTTGGCTGTACTATTAAGCCGAATAAACCTAGACTGCTTCATAGAAGAGGCAGAAGAAGACGCCTTACTTTCCGCTTTTGCAGCACTTTCCACAGCCGCAAAACTTTCATGAGCAACTTTTTATGCATGCTCCAAACTTATTAGGAAGAGCCACATTTCTATAGTACAGTGGTGTTGATGACGAAGGTTGTGCACCTCGACGAGAGTGACCGAAAACTCATCTTGGAAACCAGACAGAAGCTTGACGAGGTCACAAAGCTTATGGAAGAACTTCTAGAAACGATTGAGATTTTAAGCGACCCAGAAATGATGGAAAACATCCGTGAGGGTCTAGAAGACATCAAAGCTGGAAGGGTTAAGGAGCTACACAGCCTTCTGAAGGAAGAAGCCCATTGACATATACTGTTCTCCTATCACGCCAAGCTGAAAAATTTTATAAAAAACTTAAGAAAAATGTAAGAGCCAGAGTAAGAGAAGCCTTAATCATTTTAGAGAAACAACCCTACACAGGAAAACGGCTCCATGGAGAGTTAAAGGAAAACTACAGCATGCGAGTCGGAAAACTGAGAATCATCTACACAGTTTCAGAAAAGTACAAAACCATCTACATAATAGCCATAGGCCCGAGAAAAACGATTTACCAATAATCTCTCACTCATTCTTTAATTTCTTTAAGAAGCTTTTTCAGTTTCGGATTATCCGCTGCAACCCACACTATCCTACGCTTATTGAAAACAATCTTGTTTGAAGCTTCCAAATACTCTAGAATCCTCTTAAAAGTCTGATACTGTGTTTTCCGCGGTAAAGACCTCCACAACTCCATTCGACTCGGATACTCCACAGCATCCTTTATAGCCTTCTCAACCATAAGAATAGTATCCAACTTAGGCTCGTGAAGAACCCTGCTCATTCTAAACCACCACAATGGAATAAACACAAACCATTATATAAACTTATACAATTCTAAAAAAGAAACCTCCTCATTCCTCTCATTTAAACTAGTTTCAGATATGTCCGTTTTCAGATATTGTTCTTTGTTAAGCCCTGCAAAGAACATTGTTCCTTACAGGCGTTCACAAGGAATACTGTTCCTTGCTGACGCCAGAAATCACTTAAACTTTCATAGTAACATAATGTAAGGTGAAAATTGTTTGGTCAATTTGGTTGAAGAATTGGGAAGTTTTGGAGGAGTATGCTGGGGACAAGCAGGGTTTCTATCAAGTTTTAGGCGATATTGAAGCTGTGGAAATCCGCGTAGCCATTGGCAGACTCGGCTTCAAGAAGGAATTCGAGAGCTTTTTCACGTTTTCCTTCTGTTCAGTTTCTCTGCTTGTAAAACACTGGAATAATGAACTCTATGATTACTAGGATAATTATAAAAAAGAGTATTATGAATATTCCAGAAGAATTGCGCAGAAAAAGTGCAATATGCCCAACCCAAGGAATACGCAAAATAACCTTACCAACCAAATGTTCCTTAGAAATCAACCATGAGTCATATTCGTCTTTGTCAGGTATTTCTGGCCATTTGTGTCTTCCGTTCCCATCGCCTTTGGTTCTAAGGTAGGTTATACCATTTCTCTCCTCTCTAGCTACTACTCTGTGCACGATTAATTCATCTTGACCCTTTGGTTTATGAAAAACGATTATGTCACTGTTAGGATAGTTATCGTTGACGTCGTCTGCATCTACTCCTTGAACGATGATTAAGTCTCCTATGTGAAGTGTTTGCTCAAATGGATGGGACCATCCGTCACATTTCATACCCTGTACCGTACACATGCTGCCAGAGGCCACTGCTAACGCGGGATATTGTGTGTTTAACGCTAGTTGCGAGCCATACCAGAATCCGAAAACTATTGCTATCATTAGAACAATCATTATTGCGGTTTTGAAATACTCGTTTTCCCAGATTTGTTTAAGCTTTGCTACCGCCAATGTTATATCCTCTTTAGGCTGAAATGTTCTTGTTGATTTAGGCTTCTCTGTTTTAAAACTTACCTCTTATTTTTCGAAAAATAAAAAGGGAAATTGTAGGCTGTGAGCCTAAAGCTCTATACTTTCTGTACCCAGTTTGGCTTTACTTACAACAGCCCTGAATTTTTTGCCGCATTTGGGGCATTCGTATATGCCAAAGATTGTTACTGTGATTCTCATTTTCTTGTCTGGAAATGGAGCGACAAGCTCCCATGTCTTATACGGGTCTTTTACGGGTGTTTCACATTCTGGGCAAAGGTTTTGTCTTGTTTGCTTTTTCGGCATGGAGGTCGCCAGAATTTTCTAGCCGTCTATATCTTCTTTTTGCTCAGTACTTCTCGGAAGGTTTTCTTACAGTTTGGACAGTCGAAAAGTCCAATTTCTAGCTGCATTCTTTTGCCTGATTTGTCTGGGCGTCCAGCCATCTTCCATGTTTTTCTCGGTCTCGAAACTTCGGTTCTGCATTTTGGACATCTAGCCATTTAATTTCCTCCAATATGTTTCGATAACCATGTTTTCTAATGATGATAGATAAAAAACTTTCCATTGTTTTTGGGTAGAAAATCTTTCATTGAACATCAAGTTTGAACATGTTTCATACAAAGAAAGATGTGTTGCTGCAAAAACTTTTAAGTTAAAGGCTAAAAAGGCATACGTAACTGGATGGAATGGATTATGGAAGAAGATTTGGCTTTATTTGCTGTTGAACATGCTTCTAAACTTGGCGCAGAATATGTTGACGCGAGGCTTGAAGACCATTACAACGAGCTTATAATAGCTGCTAATGGTAAGGTTCAGCGTGGAGTCATCAATCGCAAGCGTGGAATAGGCATCAGAACATTGGTTAATGGTGCATGGGGTTTCCAGTCAACAACAGATTTAACTAAAAAAGGCATAAAACAAGCCACGGAAATTGCGTTCAAAGTGGGAAAAGCGTCAAGCAAACATGTTCCAACACCGGTTAAACTTGCACCAGCAAAAACCTACAAAACCTCATACAAAACTAAGGTAAAGGTTGACTTGGAAAACATGGCTTTCGAAGACAAATTAAAAGAGATAATCACTTGGGAGAAAAAGCTGCACACATCCAAGAAAATTGTTCGGGGACTTGCGGAATATACTGGAATAAAAATTCATAAAGTCTTTGTAAACAATGAGGGTGCAAACATTCGTTTTTTCAACTCGTTGGCATGGGTTTCATTGAAAGCTGATTCTAAGAAAGGCGATATGACGCAGTTTTATGAGAGAACTGTTGGGCATTCTGGAGGATACGAAATATTTCAGAAGAATGACATGGAAAAAATAGGCTTAGAAGTTGGACGTAAAGCAGAAAGTCTGCTAAAAGCCAAAGCCGCTAAAACTGAAAAAGACGCCACAGTTATCGTTGACAATGACTATGCGGCTCTGCTTGTTCATGAGATTGTTGGGCATCCAAGCGAAGCTGATAGAGTTCTCGGACGTGAAGCCGCTTGGGCTGGAACGACCTGGTGGGCTGGGAAAATCGGTGAGAAAATAGGCTCAGATTATCTCACAGCCTATGACGACCCCGCAATTCCAGGAACTTTAGGCTACTACCAATATGATGATGAAGGTGTGAAGGCTGAACGGAAGGTGCTTATTGAAAAAGGTGTTTTGAAGGGACATATGCATAGTCGTGAAACCGCCGCCATCTTCGGCGTTAAGCCCAATGCTGGGATGCGTGCAATCACTTTTGAGTATATTCCGTTGATACGCATGTCAAACACTTTCTTCGGAGAAGGAGACTGGAAAGAAGAAGAATTAATTAAAGAAACTAAGCATGGATACTTAATCTCTTGTATGCGGCATCCATCAATAGATGATAAACGCTACAACTGGACAATCAGCGCCCAAGAAGCCTACGAAATAAAAAACGGAGAATTAACGACACATTTAAGAGACGTAGCCTTAACATCCATAGCGCCTAAATTCTTCAAAAGCATAAGCGCTGTCACGAAAAAAGTTGAGATCTTGCCCTTGCCCGGATGTGGAAAAGGTGACCCAATGCAGGCGCTGTACGTTGGAAATGGTGGCCCGTACATTCGTGGAGTTGCCACAATTTTGGGGGTGAAATAGCATGGCATCGATTTTAACAAGTTTGAAGGAAGCGGGAGATGCTATTCTAAAAATTGCTGAGAAGAAAGGGCTTGATGAAGCTGAGGCTTATTTGGTTTCAAATAAATTGCTTACCATACGTTTGGTTAACAACGCTGTTTTCGAATCCAAGGGCGTACATGACATAGGCGTTGGATTAAGGGTCATTAAGGGTAACATGTTAGGCTTCAGCTCAACAGCAGACCTTTCAAAGAAATCTTTGGAGAGACTTGTGGATGCGGCTGTATCTACGGCAAAAGCCAGAAAGCTGCCCTTCAAGTATTCTTTTCCAAAACTTGGGAAAATGCCGAAGGTTGCTGGAATCTATGACAAGAAGCTAGCTGAGCTTCCTTCTGAGAAGGCTGTTGAGCTTGCTTATGGCATGGTGGATGCATCAATGGCGCACAGTAAGAAAATCGTGGATAATGCTGGAGTGTTAAACGTTGTGAATTATGAAACTTTAGTGTTGAACAGTCATGAGGTTTCAGCTAAAAATATGGGAACTTTCTTTGAAGCCAGTTTAAGTGCAACTGCTAAGAATGGCAAAAATGTTTCTGAGGGTTCTGAAGCAACTGCTGGAAGAAGCATAAAAGAATTGAAACCCAAGAATATTGGAGAGAAAGCTGCGGAGATGGCTGTTTCTGGGCTGAAATCTCAAAAGTTAAAGGAAGACACCTATCCAGTCATTTTAGATTATGAACCAGCCGTAGGAGTACTTGGTTACATTTCTTACTTAGTAAGTCCTATGATTGCGAAGCTTTACTTCCCGTTGTTTCTGGACAAACTAGGCAAAAAAGTCGCAAGCTCACAGGTAACCTTAATCGATGACCCATTAATGCCTAAGGGTATAGGTTCAGCACCAGTGGATGATGAAGGAACACCATCGAAAAACCAAATTATAATCAATAAAGGATTTTTGAAAAAATTCGTTTATGACAGCTTTTACGGAGCAATCGACAAGAAAAAGACAACCGGAAACGCTGTTAGGGTATCGTTTGCTGTTGGAGTAAGCTCTTTTCCAGGCAAAAACTACAATGGCGAGCCGATTCCTTTTGCTAGGAACCCGTACTTTAAGCCTGGAAAGTGGAAGCGAGAGGAACTAATAGAAGAAACGAAGCAAGGTTTGCTTGTCCGCCGTTTCCATTACACTCGCTTGACGAATCCGACACGCGGAGACTTTACAAGTGTTTTGAGGATGGGACTCTACGCTGTGAAGAACGGTGAAATAGCTGATGCGTTAAAGAAGTCTAGACTTTTGGATAATTTGCTGAATTTGCTGCGGAATGTGGATGCTGTTTCTGATAAGCTGGTCGTGGCTGGAAGCTGGGGAGACTACGCCCACACACCAGTGATAAGAACAAAAGCACATGTCGCACCAATAGACTAGCCCTTTTCCTTATTCGCACCTTCACGTATTTCTATACCATTCATTTGCCAGTTCAAATTGAATTCTGACCAGCTTCTCTAAGCCACGGAGCAATTACACAAGAACCCTTCCAAAATGCTTTTACCCTAGCTTTTCCGCTGTATTCCTTAGCATTCGAGGTCAATCCAAACTTGAAAGACTCTTCGGAAAACGCTTTTGATTTGCTTGTTAAGCCAGTTCGAAGGCTGATTGAGAAGAGAGAGTTCTCAAAACCAACAAAGCCACAAGAGAAGGCTATTCCAAAAATTCTTGAGGGAAAAAATGTTCTTCTTATTTCGCCTACAGCTACTGGCAAAACTGAGGCTGCTATTTTACCAGTTCTAAGCATGCTTCTTCAAGAACCACAAAGGATTCCGGGCATAAAGGTTTTGTATATTACGCCTTTACGAGCCTTAAACAGGGACATGCTTGAAAGACTTGAATGGTGGTGCAACAATCTAGACATAAAATTGGCTGTTAGGCACGGCGATACTGAAACGAAGGAGAGGACAAGACAATCCAGAAGTCCACCGACCATCTTAATCACGACTCCTGAGACTTTGCAGGCTATATTGCCAGGCTGGATTCTGCGTCAGCACCTGCGGCATGTGCGCTGGGTAATAATTGATGAAGTGCATGAGATGGCTGACAGCAAGCGTGGTAGCCAGTTGTCCCTAGCTTTGGAAAGGCTTAGGTGGATTATTGGCAGAGACTTCCAGACGATAGGATTGTCCGCTACCATTGGTAGTCCAGAAAAAGTGGCTCAGTTTCTCGTCGGAAACAGTCGAAGCGTTGAAATTGTCCGCGTTCCAGTCGCAAGAATATCGAGGTTTAAAATAGTCTTTCCAAAACCCGAAGCCGAAGATTTAAGGCTTTCTTCAAGGCTTTATACGCATCCGGAAGTTGCTGCTAGACTACGGATAATCCGCGACTACATAAGCAAACGTAAATCTGTGCTTTTGTTCACGAACACGAGGGCAGTATCTGAAGTTTTGGCAAGCAGATTCAAGGTTTGGGACATGGATTTCCCAGTTTCCATACATCACGGCTCCCTTGCCAAGCCTTCCAGAATAGCTGCTGAAAGAGGACTAAAAAACGGCGAACTGAAAGGACTTGTCTGCACAAGCAGCCTCGAGTTAGGCATAGACATTGGACGCATAGACCTAGTCATACAATACATGAGCCCAAGACAAGTTACGAGGCTGATACAGCGTGTAGGCCGAAGCGGACATAGAATTGGATGCATAGCCGAAGGAATAATAGTCACAATGGATTCTGATGACACGTTGGAAGCTTTGGCAATAGCTAAAAAAGCCCTAAAAGAAGACCTTGAACCTGTTGAAATCCCCCCTAAGCCCTACGACGCCTTAACACATCAAATTGCTGGTTTGCTTCTTATGAGGAGAAAGTGGCAATTCGATGAAATCTTGGGAATATTCCGAAACGCCTACCCATATATGGACTTAACGATTGAAGACATTGAAAAAATCTTAAGATACATGCATCAACGTTTTCCACGTTTCACATGGGTGTCATTCGAAGATCAGGTGGCGCTAAAACCGCGAGGGGCAAAAGCCCTTTTCGAATACTATTTTGGGAACTTATCCATGATACCGGACGAGAAACAATATCTGGTGGTTGACGAATCAAGCGACTCTGCGGTAGGAATATTAGACGAAGCCTTCATGGCTGAATACGGCAAACCGGGAATAAAATTCATCATCAGAGGAGCCGCATGGCGAATTCTACATGTTTCAGGAGAAAAAGTTCACGTGAAACCGGTTGACGACCCCACTGGGGCTATACCAAGCTGGATAGGCGAAGAAATTCCAGTGCCATTCGAAGTGGCGCAGGAAGTGGGCTCCATTAGAGGTTTTGTTGAAGAACAAATGAAGAACGGGCTTTCACCTGAAGAGATTGCTGATAAGTTAAATGGGCAATATCCGTCTGATAAAGACACCATTTTACGTGCGTTAGCTGAAACAATAGAGCATGTGAACGATGGATTTCCAGTTCCTACAGACAAACGAATAATAGTCGAAGACTGGGAACAATTTGTCATAATTCATACCAACTTCGGTTCACTTACGAACAGAGCCTTAGCCCAATTGTTGGGTCAGTTGCTCTCTGAAAAAATCGGATACAGCATCGTAGTTCAACATGACCCATACCGCATCTTCATACAGACAATGGGTGCTGCAAATGCGGACCAAATGGTCACGTTGTTTAACGAAATGCGAGCTATGTCAGATCAAGCAGTAAGAGACAGCCTAACAAGGGCAACCGTGAAAACAGGACTTTTCAAGCGAAGAATGATTCACGTAGCAAGACGTTTCGGAGCCCTAAAGAAATGGGCTGACTTCAGCAGCGTGAGCCTCCAAAGACTGATAAAAAGCTTTGAGGGTACACCAATCTACGAAGAAGCTCTAAAAGAAGTGTTCACAAAGGATTTGGATTTGGAAAAACTTGTTTACGTTCTCGGAAAAATTCGAGAAGGCGAAATTCAAGTGCAGAAAATCGAAACTTACGGGAATGCAACTCCAGTTGCCCGTGTGGGCATTGAACGGGTGAGCATGAAAACTGACTTGATTCCTCCTGAAAGGATGCGAGCCGTGTTAATAGAATCTGCAAAGGCACGATTACTTAATGAAACATGCAATTTCGTGTGCACAAACTGTTGGGATTATATGGAAATGATATGTGTTAAAGACTTGCCGGACAAGCCAAAATGTCCAAGATGCGGCTCCGTAGCAATAGGGCTTCTTAAAATAGAAGAAGAAAAAGCTCTTCCCCTAATCGAAAAGAAGGGCGAAAAGTTAACCAAAGGTGAGGAGAAATTGCAGAGGTGGGCGTTGCAAACGGCGCAGTTAATAGCGAGATATGGAAAACCTGCTGTTGTGGCATTATGCACCAGAAGAGTTCGGCCATCAGATGTTATAGGAGTCCTTAGAGAAGAACCTAAACTTAATGATAGATTTTATGAGTTGGTTCTTGAAGCTGAACGCAAAGCCATGAGCAAAAGATTCTGGCGATAACTAAAACTTACAATAACTTTTAAATGAATGACCACCTTATTGTGCGTAAACATCTTATCACTTGTGTGAGGAGAAAAACAGCTTGGAAATAAGTCGGAAAAAACTGCGAGAAGAAGTGCTTAAAAGAATTAAATATGTTCAAACATGTGTTCTGGCAAGGGAAATGTGCTTACTTGTTCGCACAAACCGTGCTGTGTTAGACCCCAAAGATGTACATGACATATGCCTTTCTATATCAAACCTTTGTAAAGAGACTGGATGTGAAGAGCCAAGTGAACTGTGCAGCAAAGCTGCGGAGGCAGTATTGACGGATGAAGGAAAATACCTTGAACTATGTGCTCAAAGCTGCATGAAATGTGGAGAAGAAAGAAGACCAAAGCCTAAAAGAGCCACATATGTTGCTTAAAATTGTGTAGAAAATCTTTAAAAGAACGAAACATCTGGTTAATCCAGAAATAATAGCCACGTGTGAACGGAGGCTCATGAGCTGTTTGTAGCACCTTATGTTCCAAGTCCGCTTCCAGTAATCCGTCAAATGCTTATCCTCGCCGAATTAAAACCTGGAGAGGTTTTCTTCGACTTGGGTGCTGGAGACGGCAGAGCATTGATAATGGCTGCGAAGGATTTTGGTGCCAGAGCTGTTGGCGTCGAATTAAGGGAAGACTTGGTGAAAAGGGCATTAAGCACCGTTTATGAGCATAGGCTTCAAGATAGAGTAACAGTAGTGAATGGTGATATGTTTAAAGTGGACCTGACTTCGGCGGATGTTGTTTTTCTATATTTAACAACGAGTGCAAATGAGAAGGTTAAGCCTAAACTTGAGACTGAGCTTAAACATGGGGTTCGTGTGGTTTCTCATGATTATGAAATTATAGGGTGGAAACCAGTTAAGGTTAAGAATTTCTGCGAAAACCCGAAACTTGGATATCCATCACACACGCTTTATTTATACAAGAAAGGATAAACTTTCATAAGTGAAACTTATGTCACCCACTGCTTTCAAGACCTCTTTTAGAGTGTCATGGACAGACACTGACGCCGCACAAGTCGTGCATTTCTCCAACTATTTCAGATTTTTCGAGAGAACCGAAGAAGAATTCTATGGACATTTGGGCTTCAGCTTCAACGACTTTACGAATAAGGGAATTTGGCTTCCAAGGGTTGAATCCTTCTGCCAATTTAAAAGCCCAGCGAAATTCAACGACTTGCTCGAAGTAGAATTAACGGTAGAGGAATTGAAGGAAAAATCCATAAAATACGGCTTCAAAATTTTCAATAAAGAATCAGCAGTTTTGTTGGCAAATGGTTACGTGGTAATTGTGGCAGCCGACAAGCAAACTGGGAAAGCCACACAAATTCCAAAGGATATTATGGAAAAGTTAAAGCCGTTTAGCAAATAGATTTTATATAAGGCATTTAATTTTTGAAATTTAGGGTAGGGCTAAGTTGGCAGAGAGAATGCTATTTGTTCCATGGCGATACATTTCTGACTGGAAATGCATTGCATGCGGTAAGTGTTGCAAAGCCTACAGTGTCGTTTTAAGCTTTCCTGAATGGCTTAAAATCGTTAAAAACTATGGAGTTGATAAAACTGTTTCTGGCTTGGATAAGCTGTTCATAAAAAGAAGAAGCGACGGTTCATGCGTCTTCTCATACAACCTTTCAAACATGTATTTATGTGGACTGCAACGTATGAAGCCTAAAGCGTGTAAGCTCTGGCCTTTCCAAATTCTTAGCAAACCCAAATTTGGATATGTAAACGAGGCTGTGTACTATTATGGTGGAAATAAATTCTTCATATATGCAGATTCTACGTGTAGCGGTCTTAGATATGGAAAGCCAACATGGGAATTCACTAACTACACACTAAAAGAGTTTGTAGAAATTGCCTTAGGACGCCGTATTAATCAATCCAAGACAACCGCGAACATTAGATTTCTCCACCCCTATGCTCGGTTTATTATATGAAAAAAAAGAGTTAGCTTTGTTTTCTATATCAGAAAAAGTTTATATATCAGAATTTCTTATATATGTGACTGCCGTTGAGGAGAGAGCTTTGAATGAGCTTGAAAGCAAAGAAATGGTGAAAATCTTGAAGGCATTAGCCAACCCAGTAAGATTGAAAATGATTGCTTCACTCTGCGAAAAACCCAAAAATGTTTACGCCTTAGCAAAGGAGCTTAAAATTCCATATCCACTAGCTTACCTTCACCTCGGCGGCTTGAAAAAACTGGGTTTGGTGAAAGAAATAAGGGAGGAAAAGAAAGTGGAAGGACTTCCAACAGTAAAATACTATGCACCTTCAGACTTTAACTTCGTTTTAACTCCCGAAAACATTCAAAAGCTTTTTCAATGGAAAAAGGAGACGGACAAATAATGAGAACTTCTATTTTAACAGCGCTCTGCATAATACTTCTTGGTTTCGGAGTGCCCACCGTTTGCATATACTTTTCTGTATATCACGGATTCCACTTTATTATCGCGGGAATAATCTCTTTCTTAGCCCTAATAGTGGCCGGCATCCTAACAGTCATAGGTATAACCATCAGCAGCGAAGAAATCCCTCATGAAACGATTAAACCTTCAGAAAGAGAAAAACTAAACCTTTTGCGTGCTCATCAACGGGCAACCCTAGAGGAATTGGATGACATCCTTGACATACTTAAAGAAATCAGAGAATTGCTAAAGGCAGCACAAGAATAATGGGGATGAGCTTAAGGTGAAGGAGCTGAAATACCTCAAGTTTTCCGATGAAACCGTCATAAAGGAAACTGAAAAGAGGCTTAAAGCGATGAAAAAGTTGCTGGCTGAAATACGAGATTTGCTGAAGACTGATGGAGGATTTGAATAAGGAGGTAAGCATATGAGTGGAAAAGAAAGAATGAGGGAGTATGAGAAGATGCTTATTGAAACAGCTATTCCAACCACACGTGTAAGTGGCTCTGGAAAAGTGCACATCGAAGGAATAGGCGACATCCGCATTTCTGGTTCGGGTTCCGTTTCATCGGAAGAAATAAAGATCAGTGGAAGCGGAAGCATACCCGGCGGAATAAAAGTTGGAAGGATAAGCTGTTCGGGCAGCGTCTCCATTGAAGGTAGTGCTGAAGCTGAAGAAATGTGTTTCTCTGGTTCCGCGTCGGTTGCGGGCGATGAAAAAGCAAAGAGCCTTTCTGCTTCAGGAAGTTTTTCCGTTGGCGGAGAAGTGAAAGGTTCCTTGATGAAGGTTGCAGGTTCATGCAAGGTTGGTAAAAAAGTTGAATTAGAGGACGCTTTGCGTGTGCATGGTTCATTGAAAGTTTTGGGCGACGTGAAAGCAAAAAACACGGTGGAGCTTCACGGCAGATTTGATGTTAACGGAAAAATCATTACAGAAAACTTTGAGGCAGAATTAAACAGACTGGAATCGCATGTACGAAAAGGCATCGAAGCCGTCAATGTAAGTGTAAAGAAAAAGGGAGTTGAAGGCCTGGTGCTTTTTGGCATTCCAATTTTTGGCAGAATCCTCCGCAACGGCAAGTTCTACACAACTGACATCGTTGCTAAAGGAAGAGTATACATGGAAAATGTTTGCTGTGACAATGTTTACGGAAGAGACGTGACTATAGGCGAAGGATGCGTCATTAAAGGAAAAGTGAAATATTTAGAATCCATTTCGGTTCATCCCAAAGCAAAACTCGCAAATCCTCCAGAAAAATCAAGCTGAAAAGTGATCAGCCTTGTGCTCACTTTACTCAGAAGCCTTAACTAAGGTGACCAGTCAAAACAGTGTAATAGAAGGAGGCTAAAATTGATGGAAGCCGTGGAATCAATCAACCTCGTCAAGGTTTATCATAGCAAGGAAATTGTTGAGGCTTTGAAAGGCGTTAACATTTCTATCAGAAAAGGCGAGCTATACACACTACTGGGTCCAAATGGTGCAGGAAAAACAACCTTTCTGAGAATCATTTCCACTCAGCTCTTACCAACAAAAGGCGAAGCATACGTTTCAGGTTATGATGTTTTGACGCAACCTAACGAAGTGCGTAAGCACATAGCAGTGGTTCCACAGGACGTGGCTACGTACGGCAACTTCACACCTTGGGAATATTCTTACTATTTCTCGCTGCTTCGCGGCATGACTAAACGAGAAGCAAAGGAAGCTGCTGAGAAGGCTTTGAAAGCTGTTGAACTTTGGGACTTGCGGAATCGAACATGTGCAACGCTTTCTGGCGGGGAGAAAAAACGGGCAATAATTGCGTCAGCGTTAGCCTCTAACTCGGATATTTTCATGCTTGACGAACCAACAAGCGGTTTAGACGCTGTGGCACGGAGAAATGTCTGGGCTGTTTTAAGGGGAATGGTTGAACAGGGCAAGACGATACTTTTAACAACACACATCATGGAAGAGGCTGAAATGGTTTCAGATAGGCTCGCAATAATACATGAGGGAACAGTGATTGCTGAAGGAACACCGGAACAAATTAAGCGTCTCGTAAAAGAGAAATTCCGAGTTGTTGTAGACGGCAACTTAAACAGTTTGGGCCTTGTGGAAAATAACAATCGAGTTGTAAAATTTGGTAGTAAATGGATAATCTATATTAAGGATGAAGATGAAGCCCTAGAAATTGTTGGAACCGCGTTAAAGAAAGGGTTGAGGGCTGAAACTGCGACTATCACACTTGAAGATGTATTTGTAAAACTGGTGGGAGGAGAAACTGATTGAACAGCAAAATTGTGAAGGATATTTTGGTGATTGCTACGTTAAAATCCCTTCCAGACCTTAAGAGGCAGCCCTTGATGCTGACACTTATCGGATTAATAAGCGCCCTCCCATTATTCTTCATAATCGTTTTCGGCGGACAGCTTAGTTATGGGCTTATAGGTGCAATGGTTGGAACTATAGGTTTCATTGGTTTGAATGCTGCAATTCAGGATATTACATGGGATAGGTATGTAAAAATAAGACAGATCATAGTTGCCATGCCTGTGCACCCGCTCTCTTATGCCATTGGTATAGCTCTCGCCCCATTGATAATTTCAGCTCCAGGTGTACTATTTTTCACAGTGTTTGCTATATGGTTGGGTGCGCTAACATTTTCCTCTCTGCTTTGGTCAATTATCATTTTAATTCTATGTTGGGCGACATTGAGCAGTTTAGGCTTCCTAATATCAACGCACCTTCAAAGGGCAAGCGTTTACACTTTAAATAATCTCTCGAACATTCTTGGTCTAGCCTTGGTGTTTCTACCACCAGTCTATTATCCAGAAGAAATGCTTGGTAGTTTCAGCTGGATAGCCATGCTGTTTCCAACATCGAACGCTACTGGTTTGATTCGGGTTTATTCAGGTTCGCTTGATGCATCCGTGATAATGATTGTTATACGATGGTTAATCCTTATAGCAACAACAATAGTTTGCGCTGTTGCAACCATCACTAAGGCAAGATGGAGAGAAACTTAAAACTGGCGTATGTCATAAAGTTCGGATGGGGTATCTTTCATATTGCAATTCGTATAATTTGTGAAGTTTCTTAACAGTGTCTATGTCGTCAACTGTCTTATCTGTTCTAAACTTGACTATTTTGGGCACTCTTAAGGCGAAGCCGCTTGTGTATTCGTCTGTTTCTTGGATTTCCTGATATGTCGCCTCAACAACAATTGAAGGTTTTACAAAAACGCCTTCATCATCCTCGCTTGTTTTGGTTTTTTCAATTATTGTTCTAAGCGTATCCATTGTTTCTTCAGGTAGATTTGAAACTTTTCCAATGGTGTAGAGTTTCTTCTCCTTTGGGTCTCGAACCGCTAGCAGGAAGGATGAGTATAGGCCTGCACGTTTTCCTTTCCCGTATAGGGCTTTTACTATCGCGCAGTCTATTGTGTCGCGTTCTGGTTTAAGCTTAAGCCATGTGTGTGTTCTTCGTCCTATTTCGTAGGGTGCGTTCAAGTCTTTGACAACGATCCCTTCATACTTTTTCTTTAGTGCTTCTTCATAAAAACGCATCAACTCAACTTCACTTTGGCAGTCAAAGCCTTCGACAATGTATTCTGCTGGAACAACTTCTAGGAGATATTTGCGTCTTTCAGAAAGTGGAAGATTAAGGAGTTCTTGTCCATTCAAAAACAATATGTCGAAGGCTTTGATTATGACTTTAACTTTTCTTCTTCTCTCTTCAAGTTCCTCTGATGAAAGTTTTCTGGGCACTGTTCTTTCAAGTAGCGTTTGGAATGGCAGTGGATTTCCCGCATCGTCTATGGCTATCAATTCACTGTCAACAATGCAGCTTTGGGCGTTAAATTTCTGGGAGGTTTCAACTATTTCGGGCAGTGTTTGTGATTTTTCTATGCCTCTTCTTGAGAAAAGCCAAATCTGTGTTCCCCATCTGTGGATTTGGAGTCTGCTTCCGTCCAGTTTGTATTCTGCTCTTGCCGGATAAACAATTTTGTCGGGTTCATATAGATGAGCCAGTTGGGGTCCGATGAATTGTCCTGGTCGTATTTTGACTTCTGATAGTTTGAGGATGCCTTCTGATGCCAGTGTTATGCCTTCTGTTAGGCCCAATATTGCACATGCGTTTTCAATTAGTTCTGGTGGCACCTTGTAGGCTCTGGATGCGGCTCTGATAACTGTGCGTGTGTGGTAGCCAAGTTTTAAGTCTCCAAGCAAAAGCCTAACAACATATTTTGCCTCTGTTGGGGTGCTCACCCGCAGCAGGCTGGAAACATGAAGTTCGCGTTCTGTGATCTTTTTCAGTTTAGGCAGTAGCCTGATGGCTTCGTAGACTTCTTTCACTGTTAACTCGGAGTTTTTAGGTTTTTTGAGCAAGTAAGTGACTTCGCCGTGTTCTCCATAGTCTATGAGAAGCTTCTTAACTTCGCTTATTGGGACTCCTGTTGCTAGACTTATGCTTCTCTCTATCAAGCCGGGTCCAATTTTTAGGTTTTCCTCTGTAAACGTGCCTAAGGCAAAGCGAGCTTTAATCTCCAGTGTAAGCTCTGGTTTTTGGAAGAATTTTGTCAGTTCTGTTTCTTTCCCCTTTTTCCCACGTAGGACTGCTAGGCGTTCGTAGACATCCACTATTTTTGAGAATGGCATGCACTTTTTTAGCTCTATTCCTTCCATGTATAGGCGTATACGATGGTATGGTATGCCCATTTTCCATTCTATTTGTTGGGGTGATAATCCAGCTTCAATTAGATTGAGTATTGCCCTTTTTGGGCTCCCGTAGATTTCAACCAGTTCCTTGAATGAAGGCGGTTTTACTATTGACATTTTGCTAGTTCACCAGGTTTTTGTCTCTTCCGATTTCGGTATAGGTTCTAATGCTTTCAGGAAGCCATCTGGTGTTATGTCAACCTTTATTCTTCTCCTCTCAAAATTGCACATTCTACAGTCTAGGACTCGGGCGATGCGGACGAATTCTCCTCTGTTTGCTTCTAAGTCAACTTGCTGGTCTTGCCAGTAAACCCTTCCATAATCCACTATTATTGTGCCGTCTAGGTTGTGCGCTAAGCCCACGCCACCAGCCATCTCATAACTGTCCCAAATCTCTCTACTTTTCTGGTTCACATACAAAGCTGTTACTCCGTGAACTTGATTGTATCTGGCTAGCTCCATGACGCGGTATTTTAGTGCTCCACGGTAGGCTTCAAGCACAGTCACAGAGTCAATTATGGCCAGTTCAATTTTCTCCTTTTCAGCAACATAACGGTAGGTTTCCGCAAAAGTGTTCCAATCCCGCAGTTCCGGATAAGCCACAGTATCAAGCACAAACAGATTTTCACGGATTTTATTCCAGTCCAAACCTAAAATGTCTGCCTTCTGCTTTAGGCGAGATTGCAAATCAAAACGGGGAGTTGCACTTTTCCATGTGTCTTCAGCTGTTGCATAAAGCACTCTTTCGCCAGAAGCTGCCACTTTAACTGCTATTTCTTCGACAAGTATGGATTTGCCAGCACCTGGCAAGCCTGTTATGGCGAATTGTCCGCATATTGGTATGCCGTTTAGGCTTTTTCCTTCTGGTGTTATGAAGAAGTGATCTATGAAGGTGCCTGTTGGAAAGCCTACTAAGGGTTTTTTGGCTTCTGGTGCTTCGTCTGGTCTTAAAACAAGCGAACTTAGTTTTTCTTCCTTTCTTTCTATTTTTGTTGTCATTGGTTTTGTTGCCAGTTCCCATTCGTCTGTTGGTTTTTTTGCGGTTTTCATTGCTTCTGCAAGGGTTTTTACCATGGCTTTCATGAGATTCTCAACTTCTGGGGTTGTGGCTGCTTCTTCTACTGCAGGTGGCGGTGCTTTAGCTGCTGGAACCTGCGGTGGCGATGGAGTTGGAGCAGCAACCTCAGCTATAAGCGTCCACTGTTCCCCTCGCCGTTCAACAACACCCTTAGTCTTCAAAGATTGTAAAAGTGCATAAGCGGAGTTAGGTCCATATTTGGGTATGCCCAAACCTTCTGCTATTTCGTTAAGCGATGCTTTACTATCACGTTTTTTGAGAAATTCTACTATGTCTTTTTCTTCGACCATGGTTTTCCCAAGTTTAAATAGGCCTAGACAACTATAAAGTTTCACGCTTTACCCTGCTTTTCCATGCTTTATAGCAGTTGCTTCCAGTATTACTCTACAAGAAAGTTTAAGAAACACAATGTTCTCTTTTTTCTAATTTGATCGTCTTCGAGGCGACTGTAAATCTTGAGAAAAAAGGTGCAGTACCTTGTGCGTGAAGGACAAGAGGGAAAAGATGAGGTTAAACTTGCCCAAATTCTTAGCGAATGCTTTGATCCTGCGACTCCGCGACAAGTAAGACGATGGTTACGGCAAGCCAAGAAACATTCTGCGGGTTGGTCTAGAATTTTTGTTGGCGAGGTAGATGGCGAGGTTGTAAGTAATGTCTCTGTGGAGTTAAAAGAGCTACATTTAGGCGAAGGTGTTTACGTGAAAACTGGTGGAATTGGGGGTGTTTGCACATGCTCGGATTATAGGAGAAAAGGCATAATGACAAATCTGCTCCAGCAATGTCTTGTATACGTTAGAAATTCGGGTGTCTCAAACTCTTCGCTTTACACTGGTCTTACGCTTCCAGCGCACAGGATTTATCAACGATTCGGCTTTTGCGACATAGAAACGTGGCCCGTGTACATCAGAGTTTTTGATTTTGACTATGTTTTCCAAACATGGATAAGAGGTCTCAACCGTCACCTTAAATTCTCAAAAATTGCTCGGAGAACACTCCAAAATTGGAATCGTTCCGTGGTTTTTGAGCTTGGAGATGTAGGTGTGCAATCTTTTCGTTTCAAACATGGTAGTTTTCAAAGATTATCTAAGCCTCCTAAGTCTGCGGATATCGTTATAGCGACAAGTGTCGAGACATTGTTTCGCATAATGTGGGGTGCGATAAAATTTGAGGCTGCAATAAAAAAAGAAAAGATGCAAGTGAAGAAGGGTAGTGAAACAGACCTACAAATGTTAAAGAAGATTTTGATTCGAATTTGGGATGAGTAAAATGCAGTTTCAAATTAGACAAATGCAGCAAGGCGACGCGGAACAATTACAGAGGATTTACCAATGCTTTGTTCTAAACTACGTGGGCCCTGTAGCGCGTGGTTTGAAGGTCTTTCGACGGATGGCAAGAAAGAAGGACAATCTCCGTTGGGTAGCCTTGGATGAGCAAGAAAAAATTGTAGGTTACATCTTATCCACTTACATGAAAGGAAAAAGGCTTGGAAGAATCAACGAAATCATAGTGGACCCAAACTACGATTTTGAAACCGTTGCATGTCTTCTTGTCGACAAAGTTTACAACATTTTTTGGAAAAGGGTGCAGCAGTCGTTCACGCAGCGTCTATCCGAAACCCCCACTACCCGCAAATCTTTCCTAAACTAGGCTTTTTTGTTGTGGAAACTGACGGAGTTTTCATGTACACAATCACTGATGTTGCAAAGTTTCTCGATGAAATTACACCCATCATGGTTAGTCGCCTTAAGAAAATGCAAGACTGGAATGGATGGTTGCAAATAAGCTGCAAGGGAGGCAGCAGATTTTTCAGAAAAGACAGCGAAGATGTGCGGTCGTTCATGTGGACAAACTACGACGTAGACTGTAAAATCTCTTTAAAAACAGACATTCTCGCCAGCGTTCTTTTAGGCGTGGTTAATGCCCAGGAAGCATGGGCGGGAGGAATAATAAAAGTGGAAACCACGCTTAGCAAGGATAAGGTAAACGAGTTGTTAGTCGCTCTTTTTCCAAAGAAACAGTTTTTAGCACTGGACTACTGGTAGCTCATGTGTCTATGTTTAAAAATAGAAAAAGGAAGTCTGCGGGAAACATTTCCAGTTTCAAGATAAGATTCACGCTTTATCTGGTTCTGTCTTCCACTGAGTTGACAGCTCGGTTAAGTGCTGTTTTGTTTAACAAGGGGGATTTTCAATTGTTTAACAATTTAGGTTATAAGCATGAAAATGTAAAGGTTAAAGTTCTTGTTAGGCATGGCTGAGGTTAGCCTATGGTTAAGCCTGAAATTGGTTTGTCTATGCTTTATTGTCTAGGCGAAACTTTCCAGAAAATGACTGGACACCTTCACAAAGTGGAAACAATTTACATAGAGCTTGTTGATGAAGGCTTGCATGCGTTAAACAAGAGAAGAGTTCAAGTCTTGAAGGAGCTGGCTGATTCTTATGGCTTAAAATACATGGTGCACGCGCCTTTTGCAGACATAAACATAGCTTCACCTTCAAAACCACTGTTGAATGTCATGCTAAAAAGACTGAAAAAATCCATAATCAACGCTGGTGCTTTAAACTGTCAAGTATGGGTTTTCCACCCAGGCTTAAAAACTGGCATAAGCATGTTTTACCCAGGCATGGAATGGGTTCAAAACCTGAAAACTACACGCTTGCTGTTTAGGTTTGCAAGCGACCATGGCGTGGAAGTTGCCATAGAAAACGTGCCAGAACCATACTCATTCATTATGAAAAGTGTTGAAGACTTCAAAAGATTCTACAATGAAGTTAACGAAGACATAGGCTTGGTTTTAGACATAGGACACGCAAACATCAACGGGCAAATAGAAAGTTTCCTAACGACTTTTGCAGATAAGATTGTGCACATGCATGCACATGACAATTATGGAAAAAGCGACCAACACCTAGGCATAGGCCACGGAAACATTAACTGGAAGAAAACTGCAGTTTTAATCAAAAGTATTTCCTACAAAGGAACTGTTGTTGTGGAATCTATAGAACATGTTGAACAAAGTATGTCTAAACTAAAGAGGTTACTGGGTTAAGCTATTCTAAACGTATGCATCGTTAGAAGCATTTTCAGCCCACATTTTATAAAGATTTATATGGGTCTAAAACAAATAAAATCTATGGGTGCAGTGCGATGGGAAAAACTAAAATAGACGAGAGAGGCAGAATTTTAATCCCCTCCAAAGAAAGGGAAAAACTCGGCCTTAAAGCCGGAACCGAATTTGAATTAATTGAAGAGAGTGGAGTGTTGCTTCTAAAACCTATTATCCCTAAGCCTATCAAGGTGCAGTCTAAAAAGGACAAATGGGGTAAAGAAGCATTTTTGGATGCTGGAGAGGCAACTTTTGGTGAATAAAGAGAAAAAAGTGCTTGATGTTAACACATTGGCAATATTCTTCGTTGAAGATCACCCTGGGAACCAGTATGTTTCCTCCGTTGTCGAGGAAGGGTTAATGGGAGCGTTTATCCCGCTGATTATGGATATTCTTCCAGTTAGGGTATACTGGGTGATGACAAAGAAATGGGGTTGCGCAAAAAAGGAAAGCGCAGAAGCAATAAAACATTTCGTAAAAGAATACGACAGACCACAATATTGTTGCCTCAGCAGGCAAACGATAACAGAAAGCTTCAAACTGGCTGAAGAATTAAAGCATGACGTGTTCGACTGCGTTTATCTCGCGCTTGCACTGCAAGAAGGCGCAAGCGCAGTCATCACCACAGATACAGATTTTGAAAGACTCTGTAAACGCGTAAACCTCAATTACATAAATCCAGTTCCAACAGATATATTGAAACGCTTTAAAGAATGGAACCAAAACCTCTGACCAGATGCAGCATCAATTCACTGTTCATGGAAAAATGTTAGTTCCTCCTTTTTGAGAATTGGAATTGTTGTCATCATTGTAACCAATATGAAGTCTTCCGTCAAAAATATCACGAATAATTTGCGGCTTTTATTTTTCTAGTAACGGTATTTCTATCTTCATGAAGTCTTCCGCCACTTTCGTGTTTTTGAAGTTTTTCTGTGCTTGTTCTAAGAGTATGCTTGCATCGTCATATCTTGCACTAATATGCATTAAAATTAGCTGTTTCGCTTTTGCTTTTTTTGCGTTTTTGGCTGCTTGGCTTGGTGTTGAGTGACCGTCTTCTTCTGCCTTTTCAGCCAATTCATCATCTAAAGTGGCATCGTGAATGAGCAAGTCTGCACCAGCTGCAAACTTCACAAAGCCTTTAAAGGGTCTTGTGTCGCCCGTGTAGACTATTTTTCTTCCGGGTCTGGGCGGTCCAACAACTTGTTCGGGCTTTATAACTCGTCCGTCTGGTAGCTTTACCCTATGCCCATGCTGGAGTTTTGACCACTGGGGTCCTTCTGAAACGCCTAAGGCTTTGGCTTTTTCTGGATAGAATTTTCCGGGTCTTGGCTTTTCCACTAGGGCATATGCCAAGCTTGGGATTACATGGTTTGCCAAAACCACTTTTATCGCATACTCTTCTTCTTTGCAGACAACGCTAGCCTCTTCTATCTCGTGAATTTCGACTGGAAAGGTTAAGACAAACTGCACAGTTTCTCTAATGGCTTCTATGAAACGTTTTATTCCTGGCGGTCCATAAACCTCAAGTTTTCTTTCTCGGTCAAGCAGAGCCATTGTTTGCATTAGTCCGGGCAAGCCTAAAACATGATCACCGTGCATGTGCGTAATAAAAATTTTCATTTTTCTATGGAAACCAGCTTTAGCCTTTATCATCTGTCTCTGCACGCCTTCGCCGCAGTCAAACATTATTTGCTCGCCCTTACGCTGTATGAGGATGGCTGGTAAGCTTCTTTTAGGCGTTGGAACGCTCCCAGCAGTTCCTAGGAAAATCACACGCAAACTCATACGTTTACACCTTTTCAAATGCAGTTATTGCTCTCGTTAGACTTCTATGAGCAACAATGTTATAGAAATGATTTTGTATATACTTGTTTATTGGTTTAGTAGTTGATGATTTCATCAAAAGGATAATTAAGGAGTTGTTGAAAACGAGTTTCTATATTTTACTGCATAAAAGTTTTGAATTGAAAGCTAAGTCAACGCTCAAAATCGTTTAAGATTTTATCAAATGAAGGTTTAAATTGGGAATATCCTTTTTGACCGTATCCCAGACTGCTCTTAAATCAACCCCAAAGTACTCGTGGATTAATTTATCTTTCATTCCAGCCATGTCTCTCTAAGGTATCTGGGGATAGCGGTTCCTCACTGATTCTGGTATCTTTTTCACTGCCTCTCCAATAATTTCTATGGTTCTTATAATGGCATAGGTAGTTTTTCTATCTTTTACAAAATCATCGTAATCCATGCTTTTTACAAAACTCATGGCGTCATCCATGGCCTCGATTATGTCTTCTATATAATCTAAAAATTCCTCTTTCATATGTTTACAACTTCTTTCAAGATATGTTTGCCTATCCTCGGCTTTAAGGCGCTTTTCATAACTAAATCTACTTTAACTCCAATAGAGTCGCTTAAACAATTTTCAAGCCCAATAAACTTCAAAGGGCTCACTGGCTCCTCGAACTCCACCAAAATATCAAGGTCGCTCTTTTCCTTTTCTTCCCCCTTTATGTAAGAGCCGAAAATCCCCATAGTTTTCACTTTGAATTTTTCTTCTAACGATGGCTTTAATTTTTCTAATTTTTTCTTTCTTTATTTCCTCAAGATCCCTCATCATGTTTATCCTCTTTACTTAAGTTTATTATGGGTTAACCTCTTTTAAAAACTAGTGCCTCCCTAAACTCAAGCCTCTTCCTCACCAGATCCTCTATGACTTGAAGTGGTCGGGGAAAAAATGTTACACCGAAGAAGATCGTCAACTCATCCTTGGCTAATTCTTAACGAAAACGGCGATTTCACGGGTAAGGCTTCGATGGACATAAACGAAGTGGGACTCTAAATGCTTATAGCCTAAGGCTGTGCCTATACGGCCAATATTCAATGTTTTTGGTGCAGCCATACAAACTCGTCGTCCCTTATCAAGCATGCCGTGAACACTGATTAAGACTTCCTCAATTATTTGTTTGGTGGTTCGCTTTAAGGTGGTTGCAGACCTACCGTAAGGCGGGTCAGTCACAACACAGTCAACCTTTGTTATTGGTAGGTTTCGTGCATCTGCAACAATAATGCCTTCAGGTTTAATGTTGAAATAGGCTAGGTTTTGAGTGGTTCCTTTCACCATGCGACGTTGAATATCCAAGCCTAAAACGCGACAGCCAGTAAGTGCAGCCTCGATGAGCGTGCTTCCGGTTCCGCAGAACGGGTCAAATAATAATTCTTCAGCCTTAGGCTTGGCTAGGTTCACCATGCACCTCGCAAGTTTCGCTTGCATTGCCGAAGGATGGAAAAAAGGCTTTTTCTTTGGACGTCTTTCAACAAAGGATTTCGGCGGAATCTCAGCGAGTTTGACTCCAAAAATGAACTTTTCATCGGTTAGGACTCCAGTGAAGGTTTTATCCGGGTTTTTCAGGTTCACTTTTGTTTTTGTTGTTTTGTTTAGTACGAGTTCGCCGAGTTCTTTTTCAAGAGCCATTCCATCAATTTTTGAAGCGTGATTCTTTACATGTTTCACACGCACTGCGAAGCTTTCCTTCTCTCCTAAAACTTCGTTTAGGCTTGTGGAACGTGTAGCCTTCACTATTTTGCTTGTTTCTGCTTCGCAACTGAATAATTCTAATCCGCAAAGTCTTGTGAATGCTGCTCTACGCTTTACAGTTTCTACACAGTTTAAATCTGCTTCAAGTCTTAATAGTTGGTCGAGCTTTTCTAACGTTTTAAAAGTGTAGCCTTCTGCTTCAAGTATCGTCTTTAATTCTGAAACTGGCAGAGTTTCATGCTCGCCAGAAAGCAGGAAGAAAAGTTTAGCCACTTTTATGCTCCTTTACCGGGTTAACACTTTGCTTATTAATGGAGCGATGGAAACCTTGCTTACTGGGCTTGGAACGCTGTCCGTGCCGATTATCTCTTCAGCTCCATTTTCCAGAATTCTCTTTTGGGCGTCGCCCATAAGCAGCGGATGCACACAAGCTACATAAACCTTTTTTGCGCCATGCGCCTTCACAAGTTTTAAAGCCTTCGCCATGGTTCCACCACTGCTTATGATATCGTCAAATATTATCACATCCCGATTTTTAATCGGCAACTCCTTCTCTTCAAGTGTGACGCTTCCTGTTATTACATCTCTTTTTGTTGAAATGTAATCAAATCCACCCTTTAAAACGCTGTCAGCTTCTGTCGCCATGCTCAAAGCCTTTTTGCCGAGAGACAGCGAAACAGGATTGTCCCCTAAGCCTTTCGCTTTAAAATACTCTGCCAAAAGAGGAATAGCAGACAAATCTTCAACAAGAATTTTAAAAGTCTTCAATACCTTCGGATTGTGAGCGTTCACAGTTATTATCCTATTTACGCCACAGTCTTTAAGCAGTTTCACAATGGTTTTTATGCTGAAAACCTCACCTGGTAGAAATCGTTTGTCTTGACGACTATAGGCAAAGTATGGCACCACTGCTATTATGCTCTTTGCTTTCATGTCTAGAGCGTTGTCAGCCATGAGTAAAAGCTGGATAAGCCTTTGATCTTGGGGTGGACTTGTAGTTTGCACTATTACAACGTTTTCGTCTTGCAGAGTCTCTGCATCAAATCGGATGTATGATTCTCCGTCTGGAAAAGTTTTGAAAAATACTGGCACTGTTTCTGTATTTAAAAGCTTAGCTATCCTTTTACCTAACTCTTTTGATGCTGGTCCAGGTATTATCTTCATTTTCTCGCCGCTTTTAAAATGCGGTCGCCCTACCTTTTAGATTTTTCAATCGCTCTATACTGTTCTATTAGTTCTTTTGCCCTGTCCATGCGGATTTTGCGTTCCTCAACCATTTTTTCAGCCACTACATCTATTAGTTCGCCTGTTGCGCCTGCTGCTATTGCTATGTTTCTTGCATGTAGCGACATGTGTCCGCGTTGTATTCCTTCATGAGCCAAGGCTCTTAGAGCACCTAGGTTTTGGGCTAAGCCTACAGCTGCTAGAACTTCGGCAAATTCGTTGGCAGTTTTTACACCTAAGATTTTTAGTGCTATCTTCGCTATTGGATGTGTGCGGACGGCTCCGCCTATTAGGCCTACAGCCATTGGCAACTCAATTGAACCTACTAGGTCGCCGTTTTCGTTTTTCTCCCATGTTGAAAGCGTCGTGTAATGTCCGTTTCTGGTTGCGTATGCGTGGGCTCCAGCTTCTATTGCTCGGTGGTCGTTGCATGTTGCGATTATGACGGCTATTATACCGTTTAGGATTCCCTTGTTGTGGGTAGCTGCCCGATATGGGTCTGCCGCTGCAAAAGCGCAAGCGTTTACTATGCCGTCTACTACTTCTTCTCCGCCAACAGTTTCTTTAGGCACTGTGCACCATGCCCTTGCTAGACGTTTTGTAGCTAAGTTAGAGATTATCCGCAGGTAGACGCGTCCGTCTGTTAGGCGTTCTATCATTGGAGCCACAGCCTCAGCCATAGTGTTTACAGCGTTGGCACCCATGGCATCACGGCAGTCCACGTGCAATTCTGTGATAAGCATTTGTCCTTGCGTTGTGTTGATTACTTTTGCGTCTAGGTCTTTTGCTCCGCCGCCGACAGAAACGAGCACAGGGTCCTGCTCATTTGCTTTCTTCAGAATTTCCTCTTTTGCTCGTATGACACGCATCCTCGCTGCATAGGGGTCTTTTACGCCTACGACTTGTATTTGTCCAATCATTATTGGCGGTGTGCTGCTTGTGTAGAAGCCTCCGCCTTCCCGTGCCATTTTCGCAGCGTAGCTTGCTGCTGCCACAACTGATGTTTCCTCAATAGCCATGGGAATTAGATAGTCACGTTTGTTTATGAGGAAGTTTACAGCTATGCCTAAAGGCATTGGTATGGCTCCGATGATGTTTTCTATCATGCGGTCGGCTAGGTCTAATGGTAAGGAGCCAGTATTCTGTAGTAAAGCGTATTCTTCATTGGTTAACTCGGCAAATTCTTTGACAAATTTTAGGCGTTCTTTTGGAGTGAGTTTATATAAGCCTGAAACCGAGGATGATTTAGTCATGTGTTTTCACCATACATCTATTCTATTGTGCTTCCATTTATTATTAATGAAAGGTTTTCCAACTCCACTCTCATAAATGTTAACTTTTCGGTCATGTTTGGGCTTCCGTATTGCTCCAATTCCGTTTGTAAAACGTGAATATTGTTGACGCTTGTGGGTTTGTGGAGAATGTGGTATGAGTGGGGGAGGTTTTTATGTCCAGACATATCTTATGGTATAGTTAACTCCTTTTCTCTCTAGGCGTTCTGTCAAAATTTTTAGGTTTTCAACAGGGATCATTGCTACGCCTTTCCCAACCTTGTATCCGCCCAACTTTTGTATGAGTCCATTGTATCTGTATCTGCCTTTGCCTCGTCCTTCGAGTTTATGGGTGAAGAGTACTCTTTCTTTTGGGTTAAGTTTTGCAGTGGTATAGGTTACGAGAGCGTAGGGTTTGTATGTTTGGGTTAGCAGTTTCTTTACCTCTTTGTTTGCATAGTATATTTTCCCATCTCGTAATACTGATTCTCGAAGTGGTGATTTTTTAAACTCGTTGAGGGTTAGGGCTATAACTTGGAAGAATTGGTGGCTTTTGGCTGTTGTTTCGTACATCTTTTTGGAACCTTTGCTAAGCTTGTTTTTATCTTTGAAAATGACCAGTAGGTCAATGTCGCTTCCTTCATCATAGTCGCCTCTTGAGTAGCTGCCAAAAAGTACCACGCCTAAGGTTCCATCTATTTCCTTTATTTTGGTGGCAATGTGTTCTATTTCCTCATAGACCGCTGATTTCAATCTTTTCCCTTCTACTTAATTCGCTTAAGCATCTCTTGAGGATGCCCAACGCCTTTTCAGCTCTTTCGCCGTTTAATCCTCCATATCCTAAGGCGCCATAAATGCCCCAAAGCTGTTCCCACATGTCCAATAGGTCTGGGTGATGTGTTTTGAGCCAATTTCGTCGGTTTTTATGGGCGGTTCTTGGGTGTTCATGAAAGTGTAGGCCTTCTTTAACTGAGCATGCTTCTATCATTTGCTCCAAGGCTCTTAGGACAAGAAGCCCTACATTTGAGAATCTTTGGTTTTTTAGCTCTTCCTGCGCGCCTTTTAAGTTTTCTTCGGCTATACTTGCGTGATGTTTAACGTCGCTCATATTTGTTAATAATTAACAATTATTTATAAAAACGTTGCTATAGAGGAACACTGACTGGGAGAATCTGAAAGGTGCTTTTTAATAAGTTTAGCTAAATTCATAGTTAGTTAATGTTTCTTTGATTGCGTCGATATTTAGAAAATGTGGGGTTATTAGAATATCGCCTCTTGTCATCGGATTTTTTAGTTGGGATTGTTCAATTCTTTCTGAGTTGTTTGTTGCTATTATTATTTTTTGTCCGAGAGCGTGTTTTATTCCTGTTTGGATTAACGTGTTTATGTCGAGTTTTGATGTGTACCTGATTATTCTTGTTCTTACGTGGGGATGGTTGATCTTGTTTAGTTTCGTTGCCAACCATAGGAGATAGGCTCTTTTTTCTTCAGAATCATCTGTTACGATGAGTATTTCGCAGGTGCCTGGATATTGTTCTGAGAATTTGAAGCAGCTGTTTATTTGTTCGATTACTAGGATTTGTTTGTTTTGAACTGGTAAAATGAATGTTATTGTGGGTTGCAGTTGATGTGCCATGTGTATCATATTGTTTTTGGGTTTCGTTGTGTAAAAAGGGTATTTCTTATGGGATATATATCGTATCGTGATATTTCATAGTTTTTTATGCAAGCAACATAATCAACGGTGAGCGTGTAAATTACATTATTTAAAGGTGATTAAGATTTGTTGAAGTGTATTTTGTGTTTTCATCATATTTTTCATTCTATATTTGTAATCCATTACGTTTATTTGTCACAATAGTTTAGTTTCAATAAAGAATCGAGGTTGTCGAAATGGTGGATACGGCTTCTAGCGAAGCTTTGAATTCGATAGTAAATCTATTGGGAAAGCGCTTGCAGCATGTCCTAACTTCCGAGAGGTCAAAGTGGCTGGAGGAACTTTAGAGCTAACGGGAAAACACCATTTAGATAATCGACTTTGACTTTGTTAGGCTTATTGTATAACTGCATAAGATTTATATGATTGTATGCAGATATACGGTTTGGTGCTCGTATGGTAGCTGAGGCTAAAGTTGTTAAGAGGGCTACAATTCCAGTTTCTCTTCCAATAAGTGTTGTAAAAAAGCTTGAGGAATTAAGGGGTAGGCTTGGGTATAGATCTAGAAATGATGTTATTAGGGAAGCTGTTAGAAGGTTTATCGAGGAGATGGAAGAGGCGAAGGTTCTTTATGTGAGAGATGTAACGGTTGAACAAGCTAAGAGGGAGATAGTCGAATACCTGAAACGTCATGGCTCTGCCTACGTAAGTGAAATGGCTGAAAGCTTGGGCGTTAACATCGAGTTAGCTTTTAAGGCTGTTGAGGAGCTTGAGAAGGAGGGGATTGTTGGGGAATGATTCTTAGGGGCGTAGGTGACGCTGTTGAGGGTGAAAAGCTTGTTGCCGTAGGGAGAAAAATATCTAAGCCCATAATCATACCTGCGACGGCTCGATATAGAGCGCAACAAGTTTACATATACGGGAACCCGGCCAAGTGCTACGTGGACAAACCCGTAAGAATTCTAAGGAAGTAAACGAAACCTTTTTTGCAGTGAACTACCCCCAGCTAACGCAATGAGACTTCCCGTCGACAAGTTAAGAATTGATAGTTTGTTGATTTTCAGTAGGCACTATTAATTGGCTTGTGGAAACTAGACGCCTTCTCAGAAGCATCGCTAAGACCTGGGCATGGGGGAAAGTGAAGTTTTCAAATGCTTTTTATTCTTTGTATAAGTATAGTTTTAGGGTTCGTTCATGAGTAGATGGATTTAGCTTTTGATATGGCTGCTGGGTAGCTTTATTAGCATATTTTATGAGTTCTTCGAGTAAGTTTTTAAATAGCTCTTCCTCAGAGGGCATTCAAGATGAAGATGTATGTCTATCATCCTTGAGGAAACAGCTTATGACGGTAGAAAGGTGAGGTTAAGTGAGGTGCAGTGGCGTCACATACTTTTCTTTCATCCTGAGGTTGAAGGTGAGCAAGGGAAAATAATAACGAGTTACTTTACAGAAAGGGTGAGGAAAGGGGTGGTTCTTTGGAGAAGAATCAAATAGTGATGAGCTACGATAGGGAGGCTGATGTGGTCTATATAAGCTTTGGCAAGCCTAGGAAGGCTGTTTCGGAGGAAATAGATTCCTACGTTGTGGTGAGGAGGGACCCAGAGACCAAGGAAATTCTAGGCGTAACCATAACTAACTTTTCTAAATACTTCGAAGTGAAAAAGCAGCTAAGTATAAAAGTGCCTGCATCATAGGTAGAGCTTTAATGGATGGAGCTGGTGGATAAAAGTCTCTGTTCAGGAAGCCTCGTATTCTCATAGTATCAACTGTAGCTTTTCTTTGCTGACGTATTCGATGGAAACACTGCCTAGTGGATACTTCTTCTCTATTTTCTCCACGAGTTTTCCAACATCTTCGTGGGAATCGATGACTTCCTGTTTGTAGATGGCTATAAACTTGCCGTCGTAAGTTTCGACTAGTTCATCCTAATTCTTTTCGTCGGCTATCTCATCTTTTTCTTCTACGGCTTTTCTCTTTTCTTCAGAGAGTTCTGTAATGCTTATTTTAACGGGGAGACTCGAACGCTATCTTCTTTTACTATGAGGATGCAGTTCTTTATTGGGATTTCAGCGGTCAATAAGTACTCGTTTCTTTTAGCTATATATGCCTCACGTTATAGAGTGTGACCCTTTTCTTATGCTTATTTATTATGTAGATAATCCTGTAACCTCCAATCCCTAGGCTCCATTTACCTGATAGCTCTCCTCGAAAGGGTTTTCCCAAACGAGGGTTAATTTCAAGCTTTCTAATAGCCGAACCAATTTTCTTTTCAGCTAGATATCGAGTTTATGGAAGTCTCTTTCGAAACTTCCAGTAACTTTGAGCCTATATTTCACTTTGTTTGGTTGGTGATATTGTTTAGTTTTGAAGCCTTGATGTATGGTGTGATCTTTTTTAACAGTTCGGCGTCTTCGGTTATGAGTGTTAGTTCTTTTGTTTTGGCGTAGTGCACGTATGACGCGTCGTAGAATGTTATTTTCAGTTTTGTTGCAGCGTCCAATATTTCTTCTTCGTTGCAGTTTATTTGTATGATTTCCATTATGTTTAGGGTTTGTTTGATTAGTTTTGCGAGGCTTTTAAGTTCTTGATCGGTGACTTTTGCTTGTAGGGTGTAGTTTTTCCATAGGATGTTTCCCATTTCGTATCTGGCTAGTTCTAGTGTGCAGTTTCCGACTAAGATTTCGATTTTGTTTTCTTTTATCGCTTTGAACATGGCTGATGAGTCGAATATGTATTTCATCTCTGTGTTCTGTCCTCTCTTATGCTTTTCACTATTTCTTCTACGCTTACTTTGTTGAGTACTGGTTTTAGTTTCTCTATGTCTTCCTTGAGTTTTTTGGCTTCTCTTCTTCTTATTTCGTCTTCTATGGCTTTTCGTAACAGTTTGGATGGTTTAATCTCTAACTGTTTCATTTTTTCTTTAAGTTCTTGCGGGATTTTCGTGGAGACAGTCGTATACTTACTCAAATTCTCACCAATTGGTAATACTTAATTGGAGGAATAAAAGGTTTTCCTAAAAGTTTTCAACAAGTATAACTAAGGAAGTTTTCAGGTCTCATTATAGATTTGAGATTGCTTTCATCTTTCAACTTCTTTTTTTGAGGCTTCTTTAGCGGCTTTTGCCACAAGCTCCGTCAACAAGGCGGAGGATAAGAGTACATTACACTTTCCCTGAACTTACTGATCATGAATACTATTGAAAGTATTTTAGCTCGGTAAGTCGAGTAACGAAGGAAATTCTTTAGCTGATTTCACTTTGTCAAAATCCGCATCAAAGGACAGAATATATGGAATGTTATTGTCTCGCATTATTATTACGCTCACCCAATCGGTGAGTGATAAGGTTAGGTTGTCGTATTTTCTTAAGCAGGCTTTAGCGGAAGACAGTATTTGTGGAGTAGCTGAAATTGTTTCGATCTTGCCAGAATCTTGAATAGCTTCATCTACCTTTAACATATGGTTTCGTCTTTTTGTTGCGCTCCAAACAGCTGATATGGCCTCGTCAAGGATGTAGTCGGACGTATAAAGCAACGATGCCCTTTCAAAAGCTTCCTTTAGCAACTTTAATCCAAGTTCGTGAAATTTGTCTCTTACATTGAATGCTGCTACGAAGACTGTTGTATCTACGAAGAATTTTTCGGTTATCGCGGAAATTCCTCGTCGAATTTTGAAGAATCAACCATAATGGATCCTCATCACACTTCGGTTCTTCTATTTTCTTTGCTTTAGTAATTAATTCGTTAAATAGCTTGATAATTCTATTTGCTCCCTTTGGATCGTTTTTATAAACGTATCCCTTCCTTGATCCGATTTGGCCTGGCGGATGCTCCTCAGAGTGTATCCAAGAGTTTCCATCGACGAGTAGGTAATGGTCTCTAACCTTCTTTTCTCCAAGGTATAGTTCGACCCCGTACGTCAATAGCTTGGTTATGATTCCAACAGATGACTGGTTTGCGTATACTCTGATCCGAACGCCTCGTTCATGAGTCTTTTTTGCAGCCATTCTTAAATCTAAGAACTTGAATGATCCGACTTCTCCTGCAATTATTAAAATGTCTTTCTTAGCAGATGACAGAAGTTCGGATGTGTGTCGCCTAAAATCTTCGTCAAGAGGAGACTGTTTTATCATAGTTTTTTGCAAGACTTCTCCCTCTTATGTGGTTAAAGTTTTTTAGCATACCAGTATAAAAGGTCACCGATAGGTCTGTGTTGAGAAAATTGTGTGGAATGAGCGAAAACTTCACTCTTTGAATAATGCATCCTTCGTTTATAATGCTGAGGGAGCTTCTTAATGACTTGCGTGTTGGAAGTGTTTGTTTTTAGAATACTTAGTTGCGATTGTTTTTGTTAAGATTTTCTTTTGTTGCAACAAAAAGTCATTATTTCGTTTTTTGTGAGATTTCTGCATCGCCGTCGTGCCTACTGGTCTGTCGCATGGCGCAGTAAAGAAAGAAGGAGAGGTGTTTTAATGTTTGCGTCTTTTGATGGTGATGGTTGTGGTTACGATTGCGGCTATGACTAGTGTGGCGATGCCGATCTAGGGTGCGAAGAGTTCGAAGTCGTTGAAGGCATGTTTATCAATCATGCTAAGAAGCGCGCTAGGGCTGAAATCATTCTAAACCAGTTTGTCCAATGCTTTCTGCGGGTCTTTCTCTATGTTTATGGCGGTTAGGCCTTCTTTTATGGCTGTCTGGATAAGCCTGTTATCTGCACTTAACAGTAGGTCACAACGAGCTTGTTTTGAGGTGGATATTTGAAGTGCGTCGGCTTCATATATGTGGCTTTTCAGTACGATGAGCCATGAGTCAATGAGGCATTTTGCGGTTATAGGCAGTATTTGGAGTGAGTGAAGTCGGGCCATTTTTATTGACTCTGAAATAAAGTCTGCTAGAGCTACCTTAAACATTTTCTCAGTAATTAATCCCCTTGAAACATATCTGTCCAAAGCTCCGAGTGTCTCTCCTACGTTCCAAAGTGAAAATGTAAATTTTAATGTTCCAGTTTCGGCTTTTTGATACACTATGTCAACGACTTCGGAGCCGGTCTCTTCAATGTACCTCTTCACGATGCTGCTTGAATCTAGATATATGAGCTTCGCGTTCATCTCTCATCTCTCTAACGATCTTTCCTGCTGATGTTCTGAGTTTAGGTCTTCTATTTTCAACATCCTTGATCGATGGGTAGATTTTGGCATCGAACCCCATGGCATCGGAAAAACTGTTTAGTAATTCTACGGCGTTAAAGCATTTGATGGCTTGTTCAACAGCGGAGCTGAGGTTTCTATGGCTTCCATATCTTGAGGATATGGTTTCCTTGAATTGGTTCCATACTTTCTCATTCACTATGATGGTTGTTTTAACCTTACTCATATAAGGTTCACCATATAGATGGTTCGCCGTCCTAACTTATAAGCCTTGCGCATAGAAATTCGTAAGCCTTCGTTACGTATCGTAAGCGGCTGCAAAACATTAACAGATAGGCGGGAGTATGTGGAAAGCCGAGAGCCTAATCAAAGACCTTAAAGGAAGCGGGATGTGAGTCTATGTGAGTGCCTTGTTTCTGTGTGTATAGGAAATTGTTGTGTGATGTTGTGGTGTGAGCGGTTTAGACGGTTTGCCCATATTATGGGTTAGAGGGTAAGCCTCTTTTGGTATTGATGCTATTGTTTGTCTTCGTTAAAAAATGGGAAAAAAGAGAGAAGGGAGGTTTGGCGACTTTACGGGTCGTGTGGAGTTTTTTCGCTGATTGTGCCTAGACGTTCGACTATGCTCACTGTTAGGTGTGTTGGGTCTGCTGTTGGGTAACGTATCCTCAAGATGATGTCTGTGACTCCACGGTTCTCGGTTTGCAGGTATGTTTTTATCGTCTACACCCGTAGCTTCCAAGTATTTGGCTGTTGTAGTTAAAGTTCTGGATGGAGAAGGGTTTATAGTAACCAGTTACTTTACAGAAAGGGTGGTCCTTTGGAGAAGAATCAAATAGTGATGAGTTACTATAGGGATAGCGAAGGTCGATTTATGTTGCAACTTCTTTTTGTACTGCATTAACAGTTTCTGGCAATTTGATTGTATAGTTTTGAATGGGAGGTTCTGCAGAAAAGTTAAGATTGTAGGTTGCAAAACAACGCATGAAAAGTGCGTTATTAGTGTTTTCTTTTGAAGAGTTGTTCCCATAAGACTTTTAGGATGTATTTGGAAAAGGTGGCTATTTCGGTTAGGGTTAGCTTTGATTTTCCTTTCTTTCTGTTTTCGAAGACTATGGGTATTTCGGCTATTTTTGAGTTTTGAAGTTTTGCTTGTCTGATTGTTTCGATTTGGATTTCGTATGTTTGGCTATGTAGTTTTGGAAGTGCCATTTTGATGTATTCTTTGGAATAACATCTGAAGCCGCTTGTGAAGTCGTTTAGTGGAAGTTTAATTAGGATGCGTGTTATTTTGTTAGCTGTTTTGCTTATTAGTAGTCGGGTGAGTTTCCAGCCTTTGACTTTTCCTTTTTTGCAGTATCTGCTTCCGATGACGAGGTCGTAGCCTTTTTTGGCGAGTTGTAGTAGTTTTGGAATGTCGTTGGGGTTGTGTGAGTAGTCGGCGTCCATGGTGATTATGTATTTGGGCGGTTTTGGTAGGGATAGAAGGAGGCGGAAGCCGTCTATTATTGCTGTTCCGAGTCCCATCTTGCGGGGTCTGTTTAATAAGATTATGTTTTTGTAGTTTTCTTTTAGCTTCTTGACGATGTTTTGGGTTCCGTCGGGACTTGAATCGTCTATGACCACTGACACGGAACTAAGCTTTAAATTTTCGATGGTGCGGATGATGTCTGCGATGTTTTCGGCTTCACAGTACGTTGGAAGGATTATTGCTACCTGTGGATTGGTTTTCATTCTCGCTTTGCTCAATGGTTCATCAGCCTGTTAATGAATGGTTAGTGTGTTTCCTTTACATATATCAAATTTTCTACGGTTCACTTGGAGAATTTTTGGCTGTCGTCGGATTTTACATTAAAAGTATTATAAAACGACTACGTGATTTATTTAGCGCAGCTCAAAGATAAGTTTTATATTGTCTATGCATCAAAATGTGTCAATTGGTTAAGTTTACAGTTGACTAATGAGAGTGATTTAAAACGATTGACGATGAGGAAAAATGTGGAAGGGTGAGCCAATTAAAGATGTCCTTTGTTAAGATTGAAAGGTATTTCATCAGGAATCTTGGGGCTTTGTTTATAATTGTTTTTGATGTGCTTATCCTTACTTGCGCGTTTTTGCTTATTCAAGGGAATCCTCTGGTTGATAATATGGCGGTTTTTGCGTATTGTTTTTTGGTTGTTGGTGTTGTTTTACAGGCGGTTGGTTTTTTGAAGGATAAGAGATCAAGGAGCGAATCCTGATGAAGAAAAGGGTTGGTATGCGAGGTGTTTAGAGAGGTTTTTGGTGGTAGGGATGGTTAAGAGGAAGATGTTGGCTGCGGATGAGGGGTTGGCTGAGCAGATGGTGAGGATTGCTGAGGATAGGGGTCAGACGCTGTTTGGTTTGGTGAATGAGGTTTTGGAGCAGGCTGTGAGGGCAAGCTGATGAAGCGAACCGTTCATCTTTCACCTGAACAGTTAAAGCAATTCTGGC
>JASEET010000040.1 GCA_030019335.1 Candidatus Bathyarchaeia archaeon
GCCTCCCTCTGTAAGGGTTCTTCTTTCTTCTCTTCAACCCAAATTGCGTATTCCGGACAGATAACTTGACAAAAACCGCAGGCAACGCAGATTTTTCCTCTCTCTGGTTCTTCCAAAAGCTCTGGTGGGTGATAGCCTTTTTCGTTTACCTCATCAGACTCGTGGAGCACTTCTGTAGGACAGAAATCAATGCATAGGCGACATTCTTTACATCTCTCTTTAATAACATGAATCTCTCCTCGAGAGATTTTCACCTTTTGACTCGGCAAAACTTTACTAGCTACTTGCGTTTTTCTCTCGCTCCAAGAGACTTTTCTTCCATGAATAGGGAATTCTCCCGGATATAAAGGTTTACGTTTGTAAAGTTTTACAACATTGTATCTGTTAACTCAAAGCCCGGCTTCCAGCTTCGCCTCTATTCTGTTGCGTTCTTCCGCTGAAATTTTAGTTAAACTTGCAAAAAACGCAAAGATCGAAAACTAACGCTAGAGCATGTAACAATTTATGAGAAGATGATTAAGGAAGCGAGAATAGTAACTGGCTGACAGAAAAGCCTTGATTCTGCTTCCGCTTCCCAAATATAATAGAGCAGAAGCGCTTTTCCGCGCTCTAGAATATTTTAACAGCAGAAATCCTAAACTTCTTTAATCCAGTAATGGTCTTCTTTTCTAGAAATAGAAAATCTAAAATGCAAAACTTATCTGAATTTGGTGTTAACCTATTGCAGAGGCATGAAAATGGGCAAGATACGTGTAATTCTTTATGGTGTTGGAGCCATAGGCAGCCTTATAGCCAAATTCTTACTAGAAAAGAAAGGCATAGAAATTGTAGGCGCTGTTGATATCGTTAGAAATAAAGTCGGCAAAGATTTAGGTAAAGTTTTAGGCTTGAAAAGAAAACTTGGAATAAGAGTTTCAAACGATGTAGACTCTGTGCTTTCGAAAGTAAAGGCAGACATTGCCGTCCATGCAACCTCACCCTTCCTTAAGGATGCATGCCCACAAATAGCATCAATCGTAAAACATGGCGTAAACGTCGTATCTACATGCGAAGAACTGTCATACCCATACGTGAGCAAACCCAAATTGGCAAAAGAACTTGACACACTCGCCAAAAAACGCGATGTGACAGTCTTAGGCACAGGCATAAACCCTGGTTTTCTAATGGACACGTTTGTGATAACGCTTACCGCTGTTTGCCAAAAAATAGAGAAAATTGAGGTAGTTAGAATTATGAACGCTGTCACAAGGCGGTTACCCTTCCAAAAAAAGATAGGTGCAGGCTTAACGGTTGAGGAATTCCAGTGGAAAATCGAAAAGAAACAGATTACAGGCCATGTTGGGCTTGAACACTCTATTGCAATGATTGCTGATGCCCTAGCGTGGAAACTTGACAAAATAATAGCTGGACCACTTGAGCCAATAATTGCCAAAAAATCTGTGAAAAGTAAAGACATAAAAGTTAAGGCTGGGGGAGTGGCGGGTTTGAGGCAAAAGGCAAAAGGTGTAATGAAAAATAGAGAGGTTATAGTTCTGGATTTTCAAGCATACATAGGTGCTGAGGAAGGATATGACGCTGTAACAATCGAAGGGGTTCCAAACATTAAACAGAGGATTCAGCCATGTGTACATGGCGATATAGGCACCGTAGCAATGATTGTTAATGCAATTCCAAAAGTGATTAACGCACCAGCAGGCTTGCTTACAATGAAGGATTTGCCAGTTCCATCCGCTGCCTTAGAAGATATGCGTAAATACTTAAAAACGTGAAGATTCTGCGTGGTTTGTTGGCAGTTGGTAAAATATCGAGTAAGCATAGACATTGGCGGAACATTCACGGATTTGGTTGCACTAAATGAAGAAAGCGGCGAAATTTTAAACATAAAGGTGCCTTCAACTCCAAGGAAGCCAGCAAGAGCCGTCATCAGAACCTTTAAGGAGTTTCTTAGAAAAACCAGCGGTATGGAAGTATCGGTTGTCATTCATGCCACAACCATAGCTACAAACACTTTGCTTGGTCAACTAAACCTAGAATTACCCAAGACAGCACTCATAACAACAAAAGGTTTTCGTGACATAATCGAAATTGGCAGACAATGCCGCCATCAACTCTACAACCTCTTCATACAAAAACCACGCACACTTATTTCACGAAGACTCCGCTTTGAAGTTGAGGAACGCATAGGACCGAAAGGCGAAATTCTAACACCCCTCAACGTGAACCAAGTTGAAAGTTTGGTGCAACAACTGGAAAGAGAAAACGTCAAGGCTGTTGCGATTGCTCTGCTTTTCTCCTACATAAACCAAAAGCACGAACGCGAAATCGGAAAAACGGTGAAAAAAGTGCTACCAAAAATCTATGTTTCTCTTTCCTAAGAGAAAAGAGAAACAGTGAGCAGAGACAGAGCGCCAACGCCAGAAGAGCTGGCGAGGCTCATAGACCTAGCAGACGTGAGAGGAAAAGTCATAGTTTCAATGCTTGCCCTAGGAGCCTTCAGAATTGGAACCCTATGCAAACTCTGCTACAGCCATGTCCGACACGACCTTGAAAGAGAAATAGTGCCAGTTCACATTCACGTGGACGTCACCATAACTAAGGGAAAATACCACGACTACGACACCTTCATAGGCAGAGAAGCAGCAGAATACCTGAAAGCATACTTAGAAGCACGCCGAAACGGTGGACTGCCCAACAAGGTCCCGCCGGAAAACATTCAAGACGAATCCCCACTGATCCGAGATGAACACTCCAAAGTCGTAAAGCCTTTGACGCCCTCTCAAGTATACAACATACTGCACAGGCTCATGGCTCAAGCAGGACTGCTTGGAAGCAAAGTAGGCCGACGCTACACCATGAGACCTCACAGCATCCGTAAGTACTTCCGAACCCAACTAGCAGCTTTAGGCGTCGAAAGGGATTACATCGAATACATGATGGGCCACACCATAAGCACCTATCATGACATACAGATGAAGGGCATCGAATTTCTGAGAGGAATCTACGCCGCCAGCGGACTATCCATCCAGCCCAAAACCCGCATCAGCAAAATCGATGCGCTTAAGGAAATCCTCACCAAGAAAGCCCTAACCGAGCCCCACAGAACCTTCGTAAGCCCACGGGAAAGAGAGCAGACCGAAATCCAAGAGCTACGCTATGTCCTAAAGAAAGCCGTTATGAAGGAGTTGCTTGAAGCCGATCGCAAAAATGGTATAAATTCGCATCTAGAGGATGGTAGCCCGGGGGAGATTCGAACTCCCGTCGGCGGGTCCAAAGCCCGCTATGCT
>JASEET010000041.1 GCA_030019335.1 Candidatus Bathyarchaeia archaeon
CGATTTCTAGACCCACCATGTCAGGGGCTATTTGAAATGTCATGTTCACGGGGGCATCGAACCATTTAGACCATTCAGCTCTGTCCTCATCCGTAACCCTGAAGCCTGCAACTTCAGATTAAAGGGGTGTAATGCTGTCTGCCAAAACGTATAAGTCGCGGTTGATGGGATCGACGGCAAAAATACCCCCAAGTTTTACCTTCTTGGAATGTGGGGTCTTCACACCTATCAAATGCACTTTTCTTTGTTGGTACACTTGCTGATCAAATTTCTCCATCTCTTCAAGGAGGTCTCTAACGCCTAAAACCGCATAATCCATGTGTCCACATTCTTCAACCGCCACTCTATGGCCTGCCTTTTCACCGCAGTTCCAGCCAGCTTCTTCCGCGAGAAAGGCTTCAGCATGCTTACGGATGTCCTCACGTTGCTTGAAGATGATTGCTGTTAAAAAGGCCGGATTTTTCAAAAGTTGACTTCCACGTTTTCATAACACCGTGAACAGCGAACATTTATGATGTGTGGAAGGGTCTTCTGACTCTGCTCACTTACGATTAGACCGTTTATGCCGACTCGCTTTCCAACAAGCCCAGCATCCAGCTTCGAGATTTGGGTTGGAATAGCGGTTTCTCCTTCTTCATTTGCAACCGGACCTTCCCTTGAAATACAGGCGTCGAGGCGCAGCTTAGCCTTGAACACCTCTTTAGGAGTGATCGCCCGTTTTTCTGTGTTCTCGCCTGGTGGATCAAAACAATGTTCTGCGTAATCATATGTCGATATCCACGAGACAGAGCCTATCCATGTTGGCGGCGCTAAACCGTTATGCATAAACGTTATATGTATATTTACACAACAAATCTCTAATCTCGTTAGTTGGTTCTTGGGATGATAAAGAAAGTTAGAATAGTGATAGAGGGAGAAAAGGTACAAGGCGTCGGTTACAGAATATTTTTAACACAAAAAGCATTGGAAAGCGGCATTGACAAAATTCTTCCTCGAAACATCGACAAGGATAAGGTTGAAGTTTTAGTAGAAGATGACGAATCTAAAGTCAACAAATTTTATGAAACTGTGAAGAAAGAAAGACCTGTGCCTTCAAAGATGAAAAGAGAACCATACGAGGACGAGATTCCCGTTCCAACAATAGATAGGTACCTCAGCTACCTCACCGCCGAACAGCTAGTTCAAGGAAGACAACAAATAGCGGAACTCCCTGACAAAGTTGCAGAAAAGCTTCCATTAAAAGACATCAGTAACGCTATATTAGGGATACACCACGACTTCAACCAAGCCACGAAAAGATTTGGAGAAATCAGTACAAAGCTTGACGGCATTCAAGCGGAAGTATGTGGAAAACTCGACACCCTTCCAGAAAGAATCGCCGATGCCCTAGAAAAGTCAAAGAAGAAAAGTTAAACCATCATGAGCCCTATTAAACCCATCCAAAACCTGTCTTCAACAACATGCACTCGCAAACACGGATAAACGCAGCCTCCCTTTAATAACCAAACTCCGTAACCCACAGAATCAACATAACAGATGAAGGCTTCATAACGAAAGGCGACGCAAACGAAGACCCAGACCAATGGACAGTGAAAAAAGAAAACGTCATAGGCAAACTCATACTCACCATACCCTACATCGGATACATAGGCTACTTCGTAAGAACCCCCATAGGCTTCATACTGCTCATCATAATACCAGCCAGCTTAATAATCATCATGGAAATAAGAAACATCATAAAAGAATTAAAGAAAACAAAACAAGGTGGAAAGGCTGTTGAGGGATGGGAGCTTAGGATCTCTTATCACTCTCCTTTGTCCCCCGTACCTTATAGCCTTACAAACCAGAAGGGCGTGGACTCAAAGTCGCAGTTAGAAAACGCAGGCAACCAAAACCACTCCAAAACGAATAAACCCTTTTGTTTTTGCTATTCCTAAATTTTACTGTGCACTCTTTCTGTTATTAGACTTATGCTCTTAGCGTATTCCATGAAGGCTTGACGCAGAACCTCGCTTTCTCCTATGCCCAAGCTCTGGCATATCCTGTCCGCGATTGCAGTTGTGGTTGTGTATGGAATTTTCTGCTTCACCACCACAACCCCTCAATAGTTTAGTTCGTTTCTATGGCTCTGGATTTCAGCCTTGCTGATTCGGGTCCCGTAAAATTTTTCTTATGGGTCCCATAAAAGCCAAGCCTTCCTTTGTTGCGTGAAATTTTAACCAATAGAACCTACCCCCGGTATTTTTTACGGGTATTTTATCATTTGGATATTAGTTGCCTTGAAGAAATTTGTCTAATGGGACGCTTGTATCTTTCATAGGTGGTCTTTCAGGCTTTTTTGAGCCTCAATAAAATTTTTCTTTTGACTGCCAAAACTAAGCCTTATGATAAAGGTGCTGATAGAGTTAACTGGGTTGTTCTAAAGTCATGACTAAACACACGGCGATAGTCACGACTATACAACTGGCTGAGGGGACAGAAGAGGAAAATCGGGGGCGATAGAGAAACAAATCCATAAGTTAAAAGTGTCACTAAAAAAATTTAAAGTGACACAAATCGAGGGCAGCAACAAAACGCGGTTATGAACTCGTTGCCTGGTTAGAGTTTACCAAGTTCCGAGGGGTTGCAAGCACTTGAAAGCACGGAAAACACCAACAACAACTGGGGAATGTGCGGCGCAAAACATAGCCCAGGACAGAAAAACGATAAAAAAAAAGGGAAATTGCGGGAGAAATCGCCACAGTTAGCGTAAATAATTTATTCAACTATCTCGCCTTCCAAGTAAGTCGTAAAGGTCTTAACAACCCT
>JASEET010000042.1 GCA_030019335.1 Candidatus Bathyarchaeia archaeon
CATGGAAAGTGTTTCAGTCTGCTACATCGATCCTGAAGACCTGAAGAAGCTTGGAGTAAAAGAGAAAACTAACGTTCTAGTTTCAACGGATTATGGCTCAGTGGTCGTCAAAGCCCTAAAATCCCTAAGAACCCCACATTCCAGAGTAATTTTCATTCCTTATGGTCCATGGGCAAACGCTGTGGTTGACCCGGAAACCCACAGTATCGGGATGCCCTCTTTAAAGGGAATTCCAGCGGAAGTTAAGCCTGCCCAGGATAAGCCTCTTCTAAGCTTAAAAGAACTTCTCAAGGAACAGTTTAGGAAGGAGTAACATGCCAGTTGTTAAAGCTGTAACGTGTCCGGTTTGCGGGAGCCTATGCGACGACATAGAACTAACAGTTGAAAACGGAAAAATAGTCAAGGTTAAAAACGGCTGCGCCATGTGTGAATCAAAATTTTTAGGCTACAACAGCGAGCATAGGCTTGTGAAGCCGCTTATAAGAAAGAATGGAAAACTCATTAAGGCTTCGTTTGAAGAAGCCATAAAAAAAGCTGCTGAAATCCTCGCTGAAGCGAATTATCCAATATTATATGGTTGGAGCTCGACAAGCTGCGAAGCTATACGCGTAGGCCTTGAACTAACAGAAGAAGTTGGAGGGGTAATTGACAACACAGCAACGGTTTGCCACGGACCATCAATCTTAAGCATTCAAGACATCGGCATTCCATCATGCACCCTTGGACAGGTCCGGCATAGAGCAGACCTCGTTATTTACTGGGGAAGCAACCCTTGGAGCGCCCACCCAAGACACATCGAAAGGTACACGGCCTTTTCCGAGGGAAGATTCGAGAAAAGCGCATGGAGGGGATACCTAACCAAAATTAAAGCCTTAATAGGCAAGAAAAAAATTGAAAGCGCCTTTAGGAGAGTATTCTTTAAGAAAAAGCCTCCCGCTCCATCAGATTTTAGAAGGGGGCCTCCTCCGGCAATTTTGAAAGAGGGTAGAAAACTAATAGTTATCGATGTTAGAAGGACAAAGTCCGCTGAAATAGCCGACTATTTTATTCAAGTTGAGCCGAACAAGGATTATGAGCTCCTCCAAGCCTTTAGAGCCATGATTCGAGACCAAGAAATCGACGTCGACGAGGTTGCTGGAATTTCAGTGGAATATCTGGAAGAAGTTGCTGACGTGATAATTAGATGCAGTTTTGGAATACTGTTCTTCGGAGTTGGACTTACAATGACCGAGGGCAAGCTCAGAAACATAGACGCGGCGCTTTCTTTAACCCGCGACTTAAACATGCGAACAAAATTTGCTATAATGCCCATGAGAGGACATTTTAACGTTACGGGCGCGAACACGGTCTTCACATGGCAGACAGGCTACCCTTACGCTGTAGACTTTTCACTAGGCTATCCACGATATAACCCCGGAGAAACATCGGTTGTCGATATTCTTTTGCGCAAAGAATCAGATGCAGCCCTAATAATCGCTTCTGATCCTGTTGCAAATTTCCCGAGAAAAGCCGTTGAACATCTAGTTAAGAATCCACTAATAGTTATAGACCCGCACTCGAATCCAACAGCCCAAATGGCTGACGTTGTTTTTCCCTCAGCATTCGTTGGGATAGAAGCAAGAGGAACAGCCTACCGCATGGACCATGTGCCACTTCCACTAAAAAAAGTTGTCGAGCCTCCTAGAGGAATACTCTCAGACGAAGAAATTCTGAGAAGAATCCTTTCAGAAGTTAGAAAAATAAAAAAGAGAAAACAAGCGGAGACACCTTAAATGGAGCTTCTAATAAGAAATGGTTTCGTTTACGACCCCGTTAATGGTGTTAACGGTGAAAAAATGGACATTGCAGTTAAAGATGGAAAAATCGTTGAAAATGTCGACGAACATAAGGCAAAGAAAATAGACGCCTCTGGAATGATCGTCATGCCTGGCGGAGTTGACATTCACTGCCACATAGCTGGTTCAGAAGTAAACACTGGAAGACTCCTGAGACCGGAAGATCACTTTAAGGATTTTGAGCGTAAAACGTCTAGAACAAGGTCTGGGGTTGGCTACTCAATTCCGTCCACTTTTACAACTGGTTACCGTTATGCGAGGATGGGTTACACTACGATAATGAATCCTTCGATGCCCCCATTGGAAGCTAAACATACACATGAAGAGTTAAACGACACTCCTATGGTTGATAAGGCTACTTACCCGCTTCTTGGCGACTGGTGGTTTGTGCTTGAATATCTGAAGGAAGGAAAAATTGAGGAATGCGCAAGATATGTGGCGTGGATGATAACTTCAACGAAGGGATACGTCATAAAAATAGTCAATCCCGGAGGACTAGAGGCTTGGGGCTTTGGACACAACGTCAACAGCCTAGACGACCAAGTTCCATATTTCGGCGTAACCCCACGCGAAATCATCAGAGGACTGTGCAAAGTAAATAAGCTTCTAAACTTGCCTCACACCATTCATGTCCACACGAACAATCTTGGAAAACCAGGAAATTATCTCACAGCATTAGACACTATGAAATGCGTCGAGGATTTAGCCGCTGAAAATAAACCCGTAATCCACATTACGCACTGCCAATTCTCTGCTTTCAAGGGTTCTGACTTGAGAAATATGGAGTCTGGAGCTGAGGAAATCGCAAGATACGT
>JASEET010000043.1 GCA_030019335.1 Candidatus Bathyarchaeia archaeon
ATGGAAATGGCTCCGGTTTCGTATTTTCTCTTCCGTAATAACTCTACGATTACGTCCGTGTCAAGTAGGTTCATCTGAACGCAAACCTTTCCCTGAATTCTTCGCTGGATTTTAGTATAACTATTAAATCTTCCTCGGTGAGCGTACTTGCGAGTTGCTCGAATGCTTTCTTACTCTTTAACCTCTTAACCTCATCATATAAGTTGAGGAGAAACTTGCCCCATTCATCTTTGCCTTTAGCTTTCTCCAGAGCTTTCTTAACTTCGATAGGAACAGAAATTGTCGCGTACTTACCCATTTTTTCACCATTTCACCATATAACTATATAATATTTCCGCATCTTGTGTCTTCTATGACTCTACTTATTATCAGGGCGTTTGGAACCTTTTGAAATTCGGTAATTTTAAGGCGTCGTTGAATATGTCAGAGTTTTCTTATATCTTTGTGTATGATCTGCTTTCTATTATGCTTCTTAGGCCATGTTTGAAGTGCTCCGTGTCGAAGTCTGCGCTTTGCGTGAGTCTCGCTGTTTTCTTGAGGAGTTTATTAGAGGTTTTCCAATTTCAGTATGTTCTTTTTATCCATGGAATTTTGTCGAAGTCACTGTCATTTGAGTATATTTCCTTTAGGTTGAGCCTTTTCATCTGTGCGGCAATCACCATGTCATCCCACATGGACCAAGGGAGGTTGAATTGTGATTGTATGCTTCTGGCTTCTTCGAAGTCTAGCGTGTGGGTTTCAATTTTTTGTAGGGTGGTGAGTCTTTTTAGGAAGGATAGGAATAAGGGTATTACGTTTTGCCTTCTTTTCCATTTGAGATAGCTGCATACTTGGGCAATTACAAGTGTCGAGGTGACCGATTTTTCACCAGCTTCTATTTTTTCCATTAAATTCTTGGCTGTTTGCCCGTAGGTGGGGTCGGCGGCTAAGTGATATACGAACACGTTTGAGTCTACGAAGCGCATTTAGGATTCCTTACCAAGCGCCTCTTCAATCTCTTCGATTTCAACTTTATCAAGCTTGGCTGCTCCCCATATATCTTTTGCTGACGGCCCCTTGGGCTTGAGGAGTATGCCTCTGCTTGTAATTTCAATTGTTAAGGAATCGCCTTCTTTGATGCCTAGCAGCATTCTTAGTTTAATGGGGAGGGTTATCCTGCCCTTGTTACCAATTTTAAGTTCCATCTAAAATTCCCACTCAAAAGAGGGATTTCTTTGCTTATAAATTTTATGCTTCAATTAGGCTTGTAGTTACGGTTTTAGACGTGACGATGTCAAAACAGATTTTACGTTGGCGTTGGGCATGAAGGTGTGATTTTGGAATTCGGCAAAAATTTGTTTTGGCGGGAGTGTAACTTTTAAATATTTTTTGTTGTTTCTTGTTTATTTCTTTCTTGAGTTTTATGCCAATCTCTCCGATTTCTCCAAGGATTAGTTCTTTGGATATGGTTGCAACTTTATCCAGTCTTATTACAGATGCTACTTTCAGCCCTGTTACTTTGAACTCAGAATGTGTTTCATCGATTACGATAAGTGTTGGTCCATGTTCTCGTGGAAGTCTAGAGGATATAAAGGCTACTACTACATCTTTTTCGCTCTCAAGCAGAACTGACGCTGGCCTCAATTTGGTTGTGGTTAGGTTTGTAAATGAGAATGGAATAAGAACTATTTTGCCTTTCAACGATGTTTGACCTTAATGTCTTTAATTGAGTAAATGTCAGGTTCCTTCTCGAGGAAGTCTTTAAGGGATTTTTCGGCTAAAACCGTTAAGGATAAAAGTTCTCTATCTTAATTAGTATGTCGATTTTCTTATTCAACGCTGATAGCAAGCTTTTTATTTCCCTCAAATCAACTTCGATTGTCATATTTCTCAGATGTTGTTTGCTTTCCGTCTTATTTAATGGTTATTGTTCATTCGGGTTTCAGGCTTGAAACTTAAAAAATAATAGGTACTGTTAGGGTGCACTAGGAAGTTGTGAAGGCCACGGTTATGTGGCAAAATTGGGTTTAAACGAAAAAAGGATATTGATGAATTTTACTAATATTCTTGGAACCGATTGATGCATTAAGCCAAACCAAGATTTAGAAAACATGGCTTCAGGCTAAAGGAAGAGGTGTATTTAGAAGCTGTTAGAAAAGCAAGAGAGATTGCGAAAGAAATCTAGCTCGCGCATTTGTTAAGTTTTGGGAATAGAAGAAAAATATGTTAAAGATATTCAACCCTCTAAGCTTTTGGACTAAAGCTCTTTTGATTTGTAGTTTCCTTTATCGATTATGATGAGTTGTTGCATGTTTTGAGTGGATATATAGGCTTAGTTTTTGGGCCTCTGCTCGGTTGGAAAGTGATTAGGGCTAGTTTGATGATAATGTTTTTATCTGACAGTTTGTATATTTTACGTATGGTGATGTGTGTGTCTGAGGAATCGGTGATAGGCAGAAGATATACGTTGGTGATACCTAAAGCTGTTAGGGAAGAGTTAACGCTTAAGGAGGGGCAAAGGGTTTTGATTCGTGTTGAGGGCGGGAGAATAGTCGTTGAGCCTTTGCCTTGGGATCCCTATAAGGTGATGGAAGAGGTTGTGGGAGAATCTTATGAGGAGGAAAGAGAAGAG
>JASEET010000044.1 GCA_030019335.1 Candidatus Bathyarchaeia archaeon
GTTGAAACTCCAGTAATTGAATAGAATTATCTTCTTTTTATTAGCTGTCTGATTGCGTTATAGGCGTCTTTTCTGGAGATTCCAATCCTCGAAAGAGGAAGGTCCAATGTTTTTTCCTTTGAATATAGCCTTAAGCATGTCTCATTTTTTGGCGTAATGTAGATTGTCACGTCTTTGAAGTTAGACCATTTACTCCGTGTTACTTTTTTCCCCTCTCGAAGCTCAAATCCCTTATTGTTTAATGTTAGAGTTGTGTGGTAATGCGTTTTGTAGATTTGGTGACCCGCCACTAGCGAGAAAAATGCCACAAGTAGGAGGGTTACGGGGTGAACCGCTGGCAAACTGCCAAAAAGTGCTACTGCAATCAACATTAGTGTGCCCAAGAAGAACACCATGGTAAAGCTTTTTAGATAATTTGGCAAGTCAAAGGCCTCAAATTTCGCCTCAGTTAGCCTTAACTGTTTTTGAAGGTTTTTTCCAAGGACATTTTTCGATGTTACAGCGTCCCTTGAGGTAAGGCTGTAGGCGGCCACACCCACCCTCTTATCCGCGATGTTTTGTATTGCTTCTTTAACAGCCTTTTCAATAGGTTTGTTTTGAACTAATCCTAGGAATATCCAGTCGTCACCACGGAACTTGTTTTTGCATGCTATTATGAGTTTTCTGAGGCGCTTAACGTCGATTTCGGGGGACGTGTAAAAGAGGAAGCGGATTTTATACTTTGGTGTCACTAGAGTTGAGAATACTTTTGACAGGAAGAATCCTTTCTCTTCTAGACCCCCTGTAGCATAGATTGGAATAGTGAATTCGTCCAATGTGTAATCTCTGTGGATTTCCTTGAAGTTGGCTAGCCACCTTAGTTTTCCCTTGGCTAGTTGTTCTTCCACTAGGTCTGTTATGAAGTTTAACTCGTACACGGAGAACACCAAATAATAATATTTATTGAAGATAAAAAGAGGGAGGGTATTTAAGGCTATTCTGGCGGGATGCTCAGGTAGAGAGTTCTTACGTCTATGCCTCTTGTTGTGTTCTTGTAGAGGTGATAGATGTATAGCAGTAGTCCGATTATGATACAGAGGAAGAAGCCCGCAGTGCTATAAATTTCCTTGCCAGCAGGGTTGAAAATCCAAGGAGATTCTTTCACGAAGGTGAAAAGGCAGTAGCCTGAGAGCAACGTCGCTATAAATCCTAGTGTCACAACAGTGCCTATTGAGTGTCTCACAGCAGCTCTCTCATAGATCTCTTTCCTCTCAAGTGGAAGCAGCATGCACGATAAGCAAAACATTGTGAGGAAGAACGCGTCGAATATGTCGGTCCCGACAACCCCTGCAAACGCGAAATAAGGTGTTAAGCCAGCAACATTTGACTCTGCTATGCATCCGAAGATTCCACCGACAGCTGTGATGATGATTGACCAGACTGGAGCGTGCCACTTTTCGCTGACGTAGGCGAAGCTTTCGGGCAACATTCTGTCAAATGACATGGCGAAGAAAGTTCTCGACGCAACTAGCAGGAATGGTGGTATGTCGTTTGCAAGCCAAAGCACACCAGCCACCGCGATCAATAATGAAAGCCAAGCAAGGTTCATGCCTCTTGCAATAATAGATGCGATTCCAGTGCTCCATGCCGACTGGAAATTAACGTTTAAGTACTTCCATTGTTCTCCATCTTCAACGATCTTTGTCCAATTTTCTTCGGATATCTCAATAGGTCTCAGCGCTGTCCAGTTAACGTCACCATAGCTTAGCCAAGAGTATGCTTGGAAGAAATCCCATGTGTGTGTCTCACCATCAATGTATTGGATGTATTGTGCATCAGGAACATTCAAGGTTGAAAATGCTGAAGCAGAGGAGGCTGCTAGATAAACTAACATTATTACGAGTCCAGATACCACAACTACTTTTGGAAGCTTTCTGTTTGCCTCTTTCACTTCGCCAGCTACAAACGTGGTTGAATACCATCCCATGTAAGCCCAGAACGCACCCGCAAGAGCAAACGAAAAAGCACTATAGAAATCTGATATATTTGTCGTCATACCACTCGTTACCGCAAGATCCACCAAATGCCCAGGTGTGACTGTAAGAACGTCACGGTCTATGGTCATAACATCTTGTACGCCCGTTACAACAAGGTTTGGGTCCATTGCACCGGCAATCCACATGGCAAAGAATCCTATTGTAATTATAGCTGGAATCCAGAACA
>JASEET010000045.1 GCA_030019335.1 Candidatus Bathyarchaeia archaeon
AAAACGTATGCGCACTGCCAGAAGCCCTCGGTATGATACTCGTCGCCTCTCATTTCGATCCAGCTTATTGAAACCGGAAGGGCTAGCAGTTGCTTTGACTTGTCGAATAGAAACGCCTTGTGATCCATTAAGACCGTTGAGTCCGACCACTCGCCTTGCACAATGAATTTGGCCGTTTCTGTCGGTGCGGTGACATTTGTGACGTTGAAAAGCGACAGTTTCAAGTTGCTGTCCTGTTTACCTATGCCTATTATGTGGTCTTCGTCGTATGGGTGAAGGTAGCCTGAGAACCCGGGTATTTTCAACTCGCCTAAAACCTTAGGTTCAGCTGGGTCGCTGAGGTCTATCACGAAGAATGGGTCTATCTGTTTAAATGTTACAAGATAACATCTATTGCCCATGAACCTCGCCGAGTATATACGTTCGCTTGGAGCGAGACCTTCAAGTTTTCCAACAATGTTTAGGCTCATGTTCAATGTGTAGAGGTTATTTTTGGAACCGTCATTGGTCCATTTTGTTGTAGCTATTCTGAAGAAGCCGTTGTATTCATCCATGCTGAACTGGTTAAGCAAGTAGCCAGAGACGGCGCCTTCAGCCTCGCAAACTATCTTTTCTTCGTCCAGTTTAACCCTGTAAATAAATGTTTCGTCACGTGTTCCACCTACTTCTAAAGGTAGAATCCATACACTTGTGTTTGGAACGGTCAAGTACATGTTGCTCTGTGAAACGTACATGCATGCAGTTGAGCCTGTTAAAAATGTTTCATAAGTTGGCTCCTGCGCATCGTTTATGATGTTGACCGCGATGACTGTTGTGAAATAGTAGAAAACGTCTGAAACATTGACATATCGTATTTCTGTCGCTTGAACCTCTTTGACAGTTTCGCCTATGGAGATTTTGGGCAGGGCCACCTCAAAGTCTGTTTTGTTGTTGTTTGACTGCACCGCCAGTTGATTCACCGTAGCGTAAACGTAGTTGCCGATCATCCTTGAGCCTGAAAGGGTGCCGTTTAAGCTTAAGGTTCTTGTTAAAACGGGACTCGTTTTATTTGAAATGTCGTAGACCTTAACGAATGCTTCTCCAGTATATGTGTAAGATATGCGGAAGGGAGCAAAATGACCTCCCAAAACAGCCAGCTTATCTCCATTGACATAAATCTTTATGTTATATGTTTCGTTAAGAGTTATCTTTGAAAGCACTTTGGCTTCGTCAGTCGGGTAAGCTTTCAGTATGCAAACATTGTTGCTTGAAACCACGTATAAGTATTCTCCATCCGTCTTCACGATGTCGGCTTCATCCACTCCGGCAACTTGAATGTTGGTTGTCGAATGTGCAGGCGCGGTTTCAGCGTCTAGGATTGCCATTTCGCCGACTTTTCTGAAGAAGGGAGACAAGTATTGTTCTCCGAAGTTTTTTGCTTGCTCCATGTTTGTTTTCAGAAAGCTCTCGAGTTCTTCGTAGCTTGAGAACGTTTTAAGCTGTGAAAACACTGGTGGAATATATGGTTGAAAACCGAAGTTAAAACATATAGCCGTGAATAGAACGGCTAAGAGCACTGCAGCGATTCCATATGTTACCGTCTTCTTCTTAATTTCTCTCTGCAACTTTAACACCATTTAACAATAAAGGATATACATGTATTTTATCCTAATTTTTGGTACATTTTGTCCAGAAATTGGAACAAAGGGACTAGAATGCTTTTTGACGCCACACTCGAACAGCTTCATACCAGAATATAGCTGAAACTATCGCCCCGAAAATGGTGATGAACAAGTTTTCCCTCGTGAAGCTTTGCATCAACATTGCGAGATAAGCTATATAGAAAGCTGTGGAGAAAACCGCGTAAAAGAAATATCTTGGAAACAGAAGTCTTCCCAACTTGACGAAGTGCCGAAGCACTCCGATTTTGACTTCGCTAACCAAAGAGTAATGACCACCTATCTCCTGCTTCTGCACCAAGCCTAACTCACGCAACTGTTCAAGATGATGCTGTGCCACGC
>JASEET010000046.1 GCA_030019335.1 Candidatus Bathyarchaeia archaeon
CATCTCGCTATATTCTTCAGCTCTTCTAACCCCTTCACAGATATTATGTAGTTGGTGCTGCTGTAATTAAAATTCTGGTGAGTTATTCCCTAACCAATTCTTTATAACTCGATATACTTATCCCATACTCCTCTTCCACCAGTTCCCTATTAGACAAGATTTGCGAATCTTCCGTAGCCAATCCCTCCTTCAACACAACCGCGGTAGCCACTATCACACAGTCTACGTAGTCCGGAATCAACTTTTTCACCTTATAAGCAACTTTAATTATTTCAGGTCTATGGAAAGGTTCAACGTTAAAAGCCCCAAATATAGCTTTAACAGCATCAACAACGAATTCAGCGGGCACCATAAGCTTTGTGGCTTTTGCCTGAAGCTCAAAAATTGAAATCATGCTCACAGTTACCTCTTCAAGCTTCCAACTCACTTTTCTGTCGGCGATAACCCTCAGCAAATCAGTATCTATGTTGATTCGGGCAAGCGGTAAAAGATATGTAGTGTCTAGGATCAAGCTTCCAACCTTCTCGACAGCTTCCTGCGGAATTCCTCAAATTCCTTAGCAGTGGTTCTTGCAACTTTCTCCGAGTATATTAGACGCATAATCTCCTTCTTTCCTTTTAGGGTATCTTTTAGCAACTCATTCAAAACTTTTGATATGGCTTTAACTGTTCCATACCTTTTCAAGCTTTCCTCCACAAGCTTCTTATAGACACTTTCTTCAAGCAACACACTTGTACGTTTAGGCATACAAACACCTAAACAAGAAAGTGTTTAAGCATAATATAAACCTTGCGTTTTTCCGCTTATGCCTGAGAAACACTTAAGTCCCCCAGGGCTTCTCATCGTTACACGATTGCCTGTCCCTAAATTTGCGTGATCGCTATTATTTTTGTAGTTGGGGGCTCCACTTCCTTTAAGTCGTAGATTGTTCCTTTGATTTCTTAAGGATTAATTTTCTATCTTCAATGAAACGCCTAAATTCACTCATTCAGATTCCCACAACACTATTCCTCTCAAAATCCTCTCATACAAAGGCTTGTCCTCTTTCCTCAATTATTACAAGTTCATTAGCGTTAACTATGATGGGTGCTATTCTCCTTCCAGCCTTGTCTTGGTAGGCGCTGATTTTCGATCTTACCCTCTTCTTTTCGTTCGTGAGGATGAACAAATCCACATCACTTCCCTTCAAATCTTTTCCCTCCGAGCAGCTTCGTAATACACCTCTATTCCTCATGAGGGGTATCGTAAGGTTCAATTCCCATGAGCTCAACAAACTTCTTCGGAGTTAACATCTTCATCACTGCTTTTGCTCCAGACTCTATGAAGTCACTGTCAGTCGTTATGAAATAGTCGGCTCGACCTATTTTCGCTGCCGTTAGATGATCAAGGTCTTCGTCCCTCGCGAACGATGCATATTTTCTCCGCTCTCTTGCAATTTTCAAAGCATTTATCTTACGCCTCTTTGGGAGGCTTTCAACGTAGAATCGGG
>JASEET010000047.1 GCA_030019335.1 Candidatus Bathyarchaeia archaeon
AAATCCCAACCCGCCCATTACGGACGAACTTGGTGTTTAGTACTCGAACCCAATTGGGTATAAGTACGGGCAGCCCCACTAACATTCGATTTGTTTAAGTATTTATGGAAGTTTTTGTTAGATAAAATAGGCAACTAGAGGAAAGAGGTGTTGGTATGGAAGAAACGTCTGGAATAGCTGTTGATAAAAAGTTTCTTTTAGCAATGATTCTGGTTTGTTTGGCCTTAAGCGGAGGTTTCGCCTTCATATACTTAGATTTAAAGGCGGATTTTACAGCGTTAAAAGATGATTATGCGAATCTGTCCGCTCAAATCGAGCAACTTCAGGGGTTAATTGAAACTTTACACCATGATCAGATAATAAACTTAACAGCAGTTCAAATTTATAACCGGACGAAGCACTCGGTGGTGTTAATTACAACTGGAGATAAGGCTGGTTCCGGCTTCGTTTATTCAGCAGCAGAAGAAGGAGGATACATCGTTACTAACAGCCATGTTGTAGATGGGGGCTCTGCCGAAATTACTGTAACATTTTTAGATGGAACAGTTGCCCAAGCAAAGTTCATAGGAGGCGACGTTTACAGCGACTTGGCGGTAATAAAAGTGGAAGAGTTACCAGAGCAAGCGCATCCTCTAATTCTCGGAAACTCCTCTCAGTTGATGGTTGGAGAACCTGTTTACGCAATTGGAAATCCATTTGGTTTAAGCGGTTCAATGACCGCTGGAATCATAAGCCAAGTAGGCAGAGTCTTATCTCTGGGAGAACTAGGAGTTCCTGAACCATGGGGAAACTATGTGATAGCCGATGTAATCCAATTTGATGCCGCTGTTAATCCAGGCAATTCTGGCGGTCCATTGCTCAACAGTTTGGGCTTAGTAGTCGGCGTGACATTTGCCATAGAAACAGCAAAAGGGGTTAGAGCTTTCATAGGCATCGGATACGCTGTTCCTTCAGATCTTGTTAGACGAGTTGTTCCTTCAATAATTGAAACAGGGCATTATTATCATCCATGGGTTGGTATAGAATATAACTCTAGCTATACTGGCGGAATGTTAGTTGTTTCAGTTATATCAGGAAGTCCAGCTGAAAAAGCTGGTTTACAAAAAAATGATATAATTATAAAGGTAGATGGGCGTCCTGTTAATCGGGGAGAGGACTTGATCATTTATCTGGAGAGATACAAGAGTCCGGGTGACACTATAATCTTAATAGTTGTTCGAAATAAAAATGTTTTAGATGAGCCTATAAAGTTAACGCTTGGAAAAAGGCCAACCTAATATTCCCTTTATTATATCTTTTAATGTTCTTATTCTTCGAAGAGTTTCGTAGATGCCAATAGTGCAAGGAATGATGTTGCCACTATTGCTACTAGGAAGGGATAATATTTTGAAGTTTCGTAGAGGACTCCGCCAATGTAAGGTGCTATGAACGAGCTGAACATGCCTAATGTTTGTGGGATAGAAACCC
>JASEET010000048.1 GCA_030019335.1 Candidatus Bathyarchaeia archaeon
CGTACAATCCTTCGGGATATGCTCCTGGAGGATCAACAAGCTGGTTGTCTGGGGACGTTTCCGATCTGACATCAGATGACAGTGTCTATATGACTTTCAGAAGTTATTACTCGGGAACAGACGCATCAGATTTTGTAGACAACAATACTTCTGACGTAGACTCTTCTGCTGATAAGGGAATACACAGCAACTTTACAGCCCAACAATACGGTCCAGATGATATTTTCGATACCTTAACAGAAGCAGATACAGCAGGAGGGGGGACGACTTATCCAGTTACTAACATGAACTTTACAGCAGACGCTACAGGATGGACTTATGGTGAAGCAAGCGACGAAAATAATTGGGCGAGTGGTACTTGGTCTTCAACTGGCGGAAGAACCGATGCTGGGTGTTATGACTTGCATGTTGCGGACCCTTCAGCAAAAATCTTGGACACGCAAATAGACAGGTGGATTGATTACAGCTTCAGCGTTACCACAATTCCAACCTCAGCAAGCGTTTACGCCGGCTACAAGACGGTTATATCCGATGTAGGAAAAAGCACTGCGTCGTCGTCGTCGAAAATTCAGCTTGTTCATTCCAATGGGACAGTTTTCACGCTTTACACGGGCCCTGCGGTAAACACGTCCCAAACAGACTACGATTACCAGGTTATCGACGCAGGTGCTTATTTCGACGCAGTGGGAACCTACACTCTGAGGCTTTTCACAACTGGAGACACTGGAACCAAGGCAGCCAATAAGCCAACCATAGATACTTATTGGGACGATGCAGGCGTCTCTTTAACATACCCTTCAAACTACGAGCTCGACCTTGAAGTGCAGTGGACAACGGCTGACTATCAACAAACATACGAGTATTTGTGCATAAAAACTGGAACATTAGGAGCAGAAAGCTTAAGCGTTGATGTTTGGAACGGTTCAGCATGGATAAACATTTTCACAGATTTAACTGCAAACAGTTGGAATAACGTTTCAGTTTCCTCATACCTAATCTCATCGACATTTACAATTAGATTCAAAGGAGCCACAGAAACAGGCGACACTACTCAAGACAGCTGGGATATTGATGTAACGCTGCTGCATGTTTGGTCTAATGAATACGCCTCAGAGGTTGAGTTCACAGGTTTAAGCAACATGGAAGATTGGAGTCAACTAAACTGGACAGTTAACAGTGCATGGACTATTAGTTCGGTGAGTGTTACACTTCAACTTTATAATTATACCCTTAGTAGTTATCCAACAGGTGGAAACGGCTATATAGCTTATACCTCGAATGATACACCAAACACTGACGAAAATAAAAGCCAGACGATAAATGTCAACCCGACTCATTTTAGAAACGCCACGGGTTACTGGAAGATGAAAATCAAGGGAGTTAAGGCGACAGATACACAGTTTGATTTTAAAGCCGACTGGATCGAATTTAAAGTAATGAAGATTAATGGGA
>JASEET010000049.1 GCA_030019335.1 Candidatus Bathyarchaeia archaeon
AGAGAAAGGGTTTGAAGCTTTCAATTCCCTTTTAATGGGATTTCTCTTTGAATCAGCATTCCCAGAACCACCGTAAACAACCTTTCCATCATAACTTTCAATTCCCTTTTAATGGGATTTCTCTTTGAATCTAAAGTGATAAGTTTCCTCAGTACTATTTACCCATTTTCTTTCAATTCCCTTTTAATGGGATTTCTCTTTGAATCCCCATTTTTTCTGTCGGGTGGATAAATGGAAAGGCGATTACTTTCAATTCCCTTTTAATGGGATTTCTCTTTGAATCGCGGCTAACCATGTTCAGGATGCACAAACTCGGTATAACTTTCAATTCCCTTTTAATGGGATTTCTCTTTGAATCAACCCTGACAGTTTCACTCCAACTATGGCAGCCACAATAACTTTCAATTCCCTTTTAATGGGATTTCTCTTTGAATCCCAAAAATGCGTTGACGGCATGATTCCTACAAATGATACTTTCAATTCCCTTTTAATGGGATTTCTCTTTGAATCTAACTCCCACAATTTTTACGTTTGTGGAAGCTAAATAGCTTTCAATTCCCTTTTAATGGGATTTCTCTTTGAATCCTCAAGCAATGGACAACATTGCTGGTTCCATTGAAGTTGTCTTTCAATTCCCTTTTAATGGGATTTCTCTTTGAATCGTTACTTAAAACGGCTAAGGTGTAACGTGTGCCTTACTCCTTTCAATTCCCTTTTAATGGGATTTCTCTTTGAATCAACGAACTTATTAAGCAAGGCTTGCTGGGACAGGCTCACTTTCAATTCCCTTTTAATGGGATTTCTCTTTGAATCATTAAACGTATAAGCTTGTCAATTGTTCCCTCTGTTTTACTTTCAATTCCCTTTTAATGGGATTTCTCTTTGAATCCGATGTTAGCGTGTCTGAATCAATATGGAACTGACTTAAACTTTCAATTCCCTTTTAATGGGATTTCTCTTTGAATCAACTTTTATGAGGATTTGTGTAGGCGTTACCGTGTTGTCTTTCAATTCCCTTTTAATGGGATTTCTCTTTGAATCTACAGCTATGTTGGGCGTGTTGTTATTGAGGCGTACTAGCCTTTCAATTCCCTTTTAATGGGATTTCTCTTTGAATCGTGAAACTTCAGGTAGGCACTTGTCATCATTACCACTACTTTCAATTCCCTTTTAATGGGATTTCTCTTTGAATCCAGCATCTAAATTGCCTTCAGCGTTCTTGTATGGTAAGCTTTCAATTCCCTTTTAATGGGATTTCTCTTTGAATCTACATTTTTATATACC
>JASEET010000004.1 GCA_030019335.1 Candidatus Bathyarchaeia archaeon
CCTTGTAGTATTTTGCTATGGCTCCCTTCTTTTTCTCTTCTCTGGTAACTGTTATGACTCCTGCCCTTGCCAGCTTCCTTATATGATAGTAGACTTTTTGCTCGTGGATGCCCAGCTTTTTAGCTATTTCTAACGGGTACATCTCCCTTTCAGAAAGCATAACCAGAATCTTCCAGCTAAGCCTATTCAAAATCATCTTCAGCTTTTGCGGATCCTTAACTATCGCGATTTCCTTTACTTTCTGTATTTTGTCTTCTTCGTGAAGCAGCAGTTTTTTATCCATGGCTTTTCATAAGCATAAAGCCTCATCCATTATAAAAATTTTATTAAAGGTTCCCAATAAATCAAAGGGGTTTTAGGTTAAAACTATGTGAGACCTCGAAAAATGCTTAGAAAAATTTTTTAGAATTGAAATTTTTCTCTTAAAATAGCTTATAGAGTTAAAAAAGCTTGAATAGAGTTTGTAGAAGTCAAAATTAGCGATGAGGCTTAGAAAATGTGTGGAATCTTCGGTTGTATTTTGAAGGACGGAAACACTGCGCCTATAATACATGCTGCTTTGAAAAGGCTTGAATATCGGGGCTACGACTCTGTTGGAGAGGCAACCCTATACAACGGTAGGCTTTACATAAAAAAGGACAAGGGAAAAATCGACGAAGTTCACAAAATCCATAACTTGGATGATTTGCCTGGAAACCTCGGTATTGGACATACAAGATGGGCTACACATGGTGCCCCATTAGAGGTTAATGCGCATCCGCATGTTGATTGCAGCGGGCAAATAGCTGTTGTCCATAATGGGATTATAGAGAACTTTGCTGAGTTGAAGCTGGAGCTGGAGAACCGCGGTCACGTTTTCAGGTCCAAGACCGACTCTGAAGTGATAGTCCACCTTATTGAAGAGAATTTGAAGACTAATCCTTCCTTAAGCCTTGCTGAGGCTGTGCTTGAAACTGTGAGAAGGCTTGACGGTTCATATGCGATTGCTGTGATTTCAACGAAGGAACCTGACAAGATAATATGTGCCAGATATGAAAGCCCACTAGTTATTGGAGTGAATGAAAATGCGATTTGCTGTGCTTCCGACATCCCTGCATTTCTGCCCTTAACTAACAGAGCAGTTATAATTGAAGACGGCGAGCTTGTTATTCTCTCACGTGAAGGCTTTGAGATTAAGAAGATTGCCGATTCAAACGTTGTGATGCGGGAACCCAAACTTATTGATTGGACACCTGAGATGGCTGTCAAGCAAGGTTATCCGCATTTTATGCTTAAGGAAATCCATGAGCAGCCAGCTTGTCTGCGAAACACGCTTAGATTGCAGGAGCATTATCTTGATTTGATGGCGTCTTTTCTTGACCGTGCACGCGAAGTCTTCCTCGTGGCTTGCGGGACATCCTACCATGCTTGTTTGGCTGCATCCTACATGTTCTCCAAACTTGCTTTCTTGGCAACCTACCCGATCATAGCTTCAGAGTTCGCTGAGCAGTATGGCAAATCAGTTAACATTGACAGCACAATCTTGGCGGTGAGTCAGTCTGGCGAAACAGCAGACACTTTAGCTTCTGTGAACTGTGCCCGCGAAAGAGCAGCAACAGTCCTTGGATTAACAAATGCTATCGGCTCAACCTTGACGAGGATTTCACGGGTTTATATTGGTCAACAGTCTGGTCCAGAAATAGGGGTTGCGGCAACGAAAACGTTTACCTCTCAAATGTCAGTGCTGGCTCAAATGGCTCTAAGGCTTGCAAAGAAGAGAGGCAAGGTTTCACAGGATGAGATGGACTTTTTAGCAGAGAAATTGGAGAAGCTGCCAGACACTGTTGAAACCATAATTCAGACACAAGAAGAGAAAGTGAAGCAAATCGCGAAAAAGTATAAGGACGCAAAAACATTCTTTTTCCTTGGGCGCGGAGTAAGCACAGCCACAGCCTACGAAGGTAGACTGAAACTTATGGAGATAGCCTATGTACCAGCCATAGCCTTCCCAGCTGGAGAAAGCAAGCATGGACCCATAAGCCTCATAGAACCCGGCTTCCCTGTAGTCTTCATTTGTCCAAAGGATGAAACCCGAAAAACCTTGATAAGCAACATGATGGAGATGAAGGCTAGAGGAGCCTCAATAATCGCAGTTATAGAGGAAGGCGATGAAGAAGTGAAGAAACTGGCCGACGACTGCATTGAAGTGCCTAAAGGCATTCCAGAAGTTTTGTCACCCATACCCTTCGTTGTTCCATTACAGCTTCTAGCATATTACATGGCTGTCGAAAGAGGACACAATCCAGATACTCCCAGAAACCTAGCGAAATCTGTTACTGTGAAATAGTTCTCTCTTCTTATTCTACATTTTTCTTTCAAATGCAAACATGTTAAAAGTCTATTCTACCATATTCTATATGGTGCTTTGATTTGGAAAGAAAGGATTGGGAAAGACTCATTGAAAATCTGGTGAAAGAGGGCATTCTCCGCTCGCCGAAGGTTATTAGGGCTATGCGTTCAGTGCCTCGTGCAAACTTCCTTCCAGAAAACATGCAGTCTTATAGTGCTGTTGACACGCCGCTTCCAATAGGGTTTGGACAGACTGTTTCGGCGCCACATAGCCTTGGCTTAGATGCTGGGCTAGGCGAAACATGGTTTCAATAATGAATGAAGCCCTCCAATTGGAAGTAGGCCACAAAGTGCTGGAGGTCGGAGCGGGTTCGGGATGGCATGCCGCAACCATAGCTGAGATAGTTGCACCAGGCGACACGCCCAGAAGCGAATGGGGTCACGTTTATACAGTGGAAATAATCCAAGGCTTGGCTGAATTTGCTAGAAGAAACATCATGAAAGCTGGATACGGCGACCGTGTAACAATAATCTACGCAGACGGGTCGATGGGTTATCCCGAAAAGGCCCCCTACGACAGAATCCTTGCGACAGCCGCTGCACCAGATGTTCCCAAACCTCTAATTGAACAGCTAAAGCCTAACGGAATTATGCTAATTCCTGTTGGAAGCATGTACCTATTCCAAAGTCTCGTGAAAATCATGAAGGAAATTAATGGGAAAATAAAGAAAGAAAACCTAGGCGGAGTTGCCTTCGTCCCATTAACCGGGCGTTATGGTCACAGATTTTGACTGAAAATTATGTAAAAATGAAGCGTTACATACGATGTTATCTTTGTATGTGTTGGACTAACTGAGTTAGCGCTGGGACATAGCTAGTCCTTCTCGATTTAAACTTTGTGAGGAGATCTGAACCAAGCCTTACTAGAGATTTAACACTTTCTGGTACCCTAGTATGTCAAGAAAACCGTGACCTGAGACATTGCAGGCTATCACCTTATCCTCGCCAGTTTCTTTGCACTTCAGCGCTTCATCTATCATGGCTCTAATGGCATATGATGATTCGGGGGCAGGTAGAAATCCTTCTGCTCGAAGGAACATTCGGGTAGCCTCGAAAACTACTTTCTCGTCAACAGGATAGGTTTTTGTTTTAATGAAACCCAAATTTCTCAACAGACTTAGAATTGGTGATGCCCCAGAGTATCGAAGACCATCTCCAAATATCGGAGGCATCTCCACATCATGACCTAATGTGTACATTTTAAGAAGAGGCGTTTTACCAGCATGGTCTGCGAAATCATAACGATATTGACCTTGACTTATGTTTGGCGCTGCCAAAGACTGAGCTGCAAGAAATTCACATTTTCGCTTACCTTTTAGCACTTCACCAATAAAGGGCAGCGTGAAACCACCGAAGTTAGATCCTCCCCCAAAGCAACCTACCATGAGATCCGGCTGCTCCCCAACAATGTTGAATTGTTCAATTGTTTCAAGACCGATGACTGTCTGATGCATCAACACATGATTCAGAACACTTCCCAGACAGTAAACGAATCCTTCATTTTTCCCTGCATACTCTAGTCCCTCAGAAATCGCTATACCCAATGAGCCTGGATGATCGGGATTTGTTTTGAGAATACTTCTGCCAACTTCAGTTATATTACTTGGCGAAGGATAAACCTCAGCCCCATACATTTTCATTAGAGTTCTTCGGTCAACCTTCCAATCATGTACATTGCGAACCCAAAAAACAACACATTTCAACTCCATCAAACAGGAGGCATACGACAGTGCGGTGCCCCATTGCCCGGCTCCCGTCTCTGTGCAAACGCCGTCTCTACCTTCTTTGCGTGCATAGAATAGCTGCGCTAGCGCTGTATTGACTTTGTGGCTTCCAGTCGGAGACAGGTCCTCCCTCTTCCAATAGAGATGTGCAGGTGTCTTCAAGAACTTCTCAAGTCTTCTCGCTCGCCTGAGTGGGCGCGGTCTACCAGCTTGTATATACAGCTCCCTCAATTCCTCGGGTATAGGAACCCAGCGTTGATCCGAACCATCTTGTTCTAAACATTTTTTGGCAATTACTTTAGACAAAAACTCAAGTCGAGAAGGACCTGTTTCAGGATCTTTAGGTGGTGGAAGCGGTTGTGGAAGATCCGGCAAGATGTTGTACCAATTTTTTGGAAGATCATCCACTGGTAGGTCGATTTTTATTTCATTCATTTCTTTTTTCTCCTAAGCTTTAGCTTTTAGGTAGGTCAGTTAGTTCCCTAATTCATAAAAAGTTTTCTTATCTAAACCATTTTTCTAATGTTGTCTTCCCTTTTAGCTTCTCAGTGCCTCTCCGCATTTTTTCCAAGGCTTTTTTGACACGATCTTCTGAGAAGTCTCTTTCTCTACAGATAAAGTCTATCACACTTTCCATATCGGGTTCTTTCCATTCTATTTTGTAATTGTCTGTTACCTTTGGATGTAGGAAAATTTCTCTGATTCTTTGTGGTTCAACTGGGAACTCTGCGTTTTTTATGTGTGGTAAGGCGTTTTCTAGGCTTCCATGCTCTTTTATCAGTTTTAGGGCTGTTCTTGGTCCTAAGCCTTTTATGCCTTCGGGGTTGAAGTCTGTGCCTATGAGTATGCCTATGTCAATTAGTTGCTCATAGGTTATTCCACAGTTCTTTAGAACTTGTTCTAGGTTAACTACTTCGGGCACAACTTCAATGTAAACATTTTTGCCTGGAAGTTTTCTCCTTCCGGAAATTGTCACATTTCTTACGAGTTTTAGGGCACCGAAGAGGAGGCTGTCATAGTCTTGGCTTGCGCAGTAGTCTGCGTCTCCACGCCTTACTAGGTGTGCTGCTTGGGCTTCTCCTTCGCTTGGTGCTTGAACCCATGGAATTCCCATCAAATCTAAGAGGCGTTTGCTGTCTTCTGTCATGTAGTCTTTTAGGCGGGATGTTGCCTGTGCATACGTTCGGGCTTCCTCAATTCTACCCGCCTTCAAAGCTTGCTCATACCTTACCAGGGCTTCTTCTTTGACTTTCATACGCCTCTTAATTTCAACTTCTTTAAGCGTGGGCGGAACCCCATCAAAAACGTATATTGGCTTTATGCCCATTTCCACGAGGTTGCTTGTTCTGTAAAGGAGACCGCTTAAATGGCTTGTTATTCTTCCGTTACTATCTTTTAATGGTGTTCCATCGGGCTGACGAATTATGGCTAAGAACTGGTATAGGGCGTTGTAAGCATCTATAGCAATGGATTTTCCACTCAAATCCTCAAGCCTAACCGTTGTTTTCGGAACAACACCACGCAGGTTTACGCCCAAAACAATCCCGCTGAATATAACAATAAAAGTGCAATAATAAACTTGCGAAAGCCACCTTAGGTTCTAGATTTTGGCGAAACATCAGCTTTAAAACATATAAAATATAAGGAAGCTTGCCAATTAAAACAGCATCACCGAGGAATAAGAATGGCTGAAAGAACAGCAGCAGCAATGCTAACATTGGTTACATGCACAAGTTGCGGTAAACCAATACCGCCGGGTACAGAAGCCACGAAATTTCTGTGTCCAAACTGTGGAGAAATTCTGATAAGGCGATGTGCAAAATGCAGAAAGTTTGGATGTTTGTATAAGTGTCCGAAATGCGGTTTTGTTGGACCCTAAAATGCAAAGGAGGTTGAAAAATGGGTAGTGTTGTAGTATCTTACAAATTATTTCCAATAGACATAACAGTTGACTTTAACGAATTGAGAAAGAAGATTGAAGGATGCTTACCAGAGTTTGCCTCAATTTATGGTTTTGGAGAAGAGCCGATAGCTTTCGGCTTAAACGTCCTAATAGCTCACATCAAAATTCCCGAAGACAAATCGGGCGTGCTTGATGAGCTTGAGAAGAAATTTGAGGAGATAAGCGAAATAAGCCAAGTGCAACCGGTTATGGTGCGTAGAACAAGCAGATAGCCTTAAACATTTATATAGGAATGGAACTCTGTTTCGAACAGTGTTATCCAATAACTATGGGAAGGATTCTAATTGAGTGAAGCGCAATTACGTGTTGGTGATGCAAGACAGCGAGATGTTGGAAGGGGTATAGCCCGAATAGACCAGAGAACAATGCAGAAGCTGGGAATATCTGCAGGCGACGTAATAGAAATAGTTGGCAAAAGGACAACATCAGCCATAGCTTGGCCAGCTTATAGTGAAGACCAAAATCGAGAAATAATACGCATAGACGGTTTCACCCGCAAAAATGCAGGAGTAGCCATAAACGAGTACGTCACTGTGAGACCGGCCAAAGTTAAAAACGCCTTAAGCGTCACTCTCGCGCCAGTGGACATGAGGCTAAATGTCGACCAAGACTTCACAAACTTTGTGAGAAATCGCCTAATGGAAAGAACGCTCATGGAAGGAGACACAACCCTCGTCATGATGCTTGGACATGCCATACCTTTCACCGTGACAAAAACCCGTCCACACGGCATAGTAAAAGTCACAGCGGAAACAAAACTGACAATTTTGAATGAGCCAGCGCCGGAAGGAAGAGGACTACCGCGAACAACATACGAAGACATCGGAGGACTACATGAAGAAATTCAAAGAGTGAGGGAGATGGTTGAGCTTCCACTAAGGCATCCCGAACTCTTCCAGAGGCTGGGAATAGAACCCCCAAAAGGAGTGATGCTTCATGGACCTCCGGGCGGTGGTAAAACCCTTTTGGCAAGAGCGGTTGCAAACGAGTCCGAAGCAAACTTCTTCTCAATAAACGGACCCGAAATAATGAGTAAATTCTACGGAGAATCAGAAGCGAGGCTTAGAGAAATCTTCCAGCAAGCCCAACAGAACTCGCCAAGCATAATATTCATTGATGAGCTGGATGCAATAGCACCCAAACGTGAAGAAGTCACAGGTGAAGTTGAAAGACGCGTGGTTGCACAACTTCTCGCCTTAATGGACGGCTTATCCGGAAGAGGAAACGTCATAGTAATAGGTGCCACCAATAGGCCAGGCGCTTTAGACCCAGCTCTTCGCAGACCCGGCAGATTTGACAGAGAAATCGAGATAGGCGTTCCAGACAAGCGGGGAAGATACGAAATCCTTCAAATTCATACTCGCGGAATGCCACTGGCGGAAGATGTTAACCTCAAAAAATTGGCTGATATGACCCATGGGTATACAGGCGCAGACCTAGCAGCATTGTGCAGAGAGACAGCCATGAAAGCCCTACGCAGGTATTTGCCACAAATAAACCTGGAAGAAGAACGCGTACCACCAAGTGTGCTGGAGAAAATGGAAGTGAAAATGGAGGACTTCATCAACGCTTACAAGGAGATAACGCCGACAGCCATGCGAGAAGTATGCATAGAAGTGCCCACAGTCCACTGGGACGACATCGGCGGACTGGAAGAAGTTAAGCAAGAGCTTAAAGAAGCAGTGGAATGGCCCCTGAAAAATCCTGAAATCTTCGAAAGGCTTGGGATAAGGCCGCCGAAGGGAATACTGCTTTATGGGCCTCCGGGCTGTGGGAAAACTCTTTTAGCAAGGGCTGTTGCAACTGAAAGCGAAGCCAATTTCATAACGATTAAGGGTCCGGAAGTCTTTTCAAAATGGGTTGGCGAATCCGAAAAAGCCATAAGAGAAGTTTTCAGAAAAGCCAGAATGGCCGCCCCAGCAGTAATATTCTTCGATGAAATTGACTCGCTTGTACCTCGCCGAGGCTTAGGTTTTGCAGACAGCGGCGTAACAGAACGTGTTATCAGCCAGCTTTTAACTGAAATGGATGGAATCGTAGCTTTAGAAGATATAGTTGTCATAGCAGCCACAAACAGACCCGACATCGTGGACCCCGCGGTGCTTCGTCCGGGACGATTTGACAGACTAGTATATGTGCCGGAACCTAACGAGAAAAGTCGGCTTGAAATATTCAAAATCTACACCAAGGATATGCCATTAACAAAAGATGTGGACATAGAACATTTAGCCACAATAACGAAGAACTATTCGGGCGCGGACATAGACGCTCTATGCAGAGAAGCAGCCATGCACGCCTTAAGAAGAGATGTAAACGCAAAAGAAGTCACAATGAAAGATTTCCAAGAAGCAATGAAGAGGATTGTACCATCAATCTCGCCTGACATGGAGAAGTGGTACAAAAGCTTTATGCAACAGATTCGGCAAGTGCAAAAACCAGCAACACCAGTCGCTTAGGAGCATGCATCTATGCCCATTAAAACATGGAAAACACGTCCAGCCCACTATGTTTTATTGGAAATCCTAAAAAAGAAAGGCGCCATGACAGACGTAGAACTTTTCGAGGCTTTGAATGAAGAGCTCAGAGACTTAGGGTTTAAAGACCTTAACGAATTGTTGATGAAATTGGAAATCGGCGGGAAAATACGCACAACTTCTATGGCTCGTGGAAAAAGACGGGTTGAGCTTGTAACATAAACAGCTTAGATTCAGATAAACCATCAATGTGCAAGTGCATGACGCATTCAGACGTAATAATTGTTGGAGGAGGACCGTGCGGCTCCTTCACGGCTTTAAATCTTGCAAAATTAGGCATCAACGTAACCGTTTTTGAAGAACATGGCGAAATCGGCGTTCCATCCCACTGCACCGGACACCTAAGCATTAAAAACCTGAAACGTTTAGGGTTATATCCACTGCCTGCAAAAATCGTTGAAAACATTTTTTACGGAGCTATCTTTCACTCACCAGATGGCAAAGAATTTTCAGTTCGCTTTTCCTCGCCAGTAACATGCGTTGTTAACCGCACTATTTTCGACAAGTACGTTGCAGAGATGGCGGAAGACGCTGGAGCGTACTATTGCCTAAATTCACGAGTTGAATCCGTAATTTTCGAGAATTGTTTCGTAAAAGGAGTGTCCGTCAAGCAGCATGAGAAAGCTGAGAAAAAATTCTTGGCTAAAATTGTTGTAGATGCTGAGGGAATATCTTCAAGAATTTTGAGGCAGACAGGCTTATCCACATTTAACCGCCACATGCTTGTCAATGCTGTGCAGGCTGAATTGGAAAACGTTAAAAATTTGAAAACGGACATGATTGAGGTCTTTCTTGGAAGAGATTATGCTCCCGGTTTTTACGCGTGGTTAATCCCCAAACTTGATGGAAAAGCAAACGTTGGATTAGCCGCAAAAGCCGGGAATCCAAAAAAGCTTTTGCGAAAGCTGATGCTTAAACATCCGGTGGCATCCAAAAAATTACACAAAGCAAAAATCTTGCAAATCTCGTTTCATCCCATAACGCTTGGGGGACCGATTCCAAAAACTTATTCAAATGGATTTCTAGCTGTTGGAGATGCAGCCTCGCAGGTGAAATCCACCACAGGCGGCGGTGTAATCTTCGGGATGACTTGTGCAAGAGTTGCGGCTAAAGTTGCTTATGAGGCTTTACGTAAAAACGATTTTTCTCAAGGATTTCTGAGCGTGTATCAGGAGCGGTGCGAAGAAATTTGGGGTTTTGATGCAAATGTTATGCTTAAAGTAAGAAAAATGCTTGATGTACTATCAGATGACAAAATTGATGATGCGATTAACTTCTGTGCAAAATTTGGTTTAGACAAAGTTCTCCAAAACATAGAAGATATAGATTTTCAAGGGCGTTCTCTTCTATGTATCTTGCGGAATCCTCGAGTGTCAACCGCTCTTCTGTATTTTCTCCTCTTATATTTATTATGAATCGCTTATAATCCATAAAGAATAAACTCTGATAAGAAGGTTGAAAAGGCATGTCTGAATTTCGTTATAAACAGATTATCGTTTTCCGTTTCGACTTGAAAATGAGTGCCGGGAAAATTGCGGCTCAAGCTGGACATGCTGCAGTTTCAGCGGCGGAAGAAGCACGTAAACGTTGTAAAGAATGGTGGAAAGCATGGATAAAAGAGGGACAATGCAAAATAGCTGTAAAAGTGGAAAGCGAAAAAGAACTCATAGACCTAGAGAAGCAAGCAAGGGAGTTAGTACTTCCATGCGCATTAATCATTGACAGAGGTCTCACAGAGATTCCTCCGGGAACAATAACATGTTTGGGGATTGGTCCGGCACCCGCTGAAAAGATAGACAAAATAACAGGCATGCTTCCTCTCCTTTAGAAGGCATAAAGGCTTGTTTGTTCCTAGATTGGAAAGATTTATGGGCATTGATGTTTACGCCACAAGTTCGCTGGGTATTGGCGGAGTTATTCGATGCTTTGCTGAGGATTTTGTTGTTGAGGAAATGTTGGTTGATGGATCTAAAGCAAAACTAAATTATTGTAAAGGTCAAGTTTTAAGTTCTTCTCCCATTAAGAACCGCTACTTGCTTTGTGTTCTGGTGAAGCGAGATTGGGATACTTTTTTAGCTCTTAAGGCAATCGCTGAGCAGTTGGGCATAAGCACAAGACATATTCAAATTGCGGGTATAAAAGATGCGAAGGCAGTCACCGCTCAACATATTACAATTGAAGGCGTATCAGCCGAAGAAATTCCAAAAATTCATGTTAAAGACCTAAAAATTCAGCCAGTAGGCTATTTCCATAGCAAGCTTTCATCTTACTATCTTCTAGGAAACCACTTTCACATAGTTATCAGAGCCATAAGCCACTCAAAATCCACCATCAGAAAGCGAGTGACAAAAATAATTGAAGAACTTGAAAAAATCGGTGGTGCTCCAAATTTTTTCGGTCACCAAAGGTTTGGCACCACACGTCCAATAACCCATCTGGTTGGAAAAGCCCTAGTTCAAGGAGATCTCAGAAAGGCTGCTATGTTTTTTCTAGCGAAGCCAAGTCCTCATGAGCATCCAGACTCTAGGCAAGCACGGAAACAATTACAAAAAACACAAGACTTCAAGCAAGCCTTAAAGAATTTCCCAAGAAAACTGCATTATGAACGTTTGATGCTTAGGCACTTAGTTAAAAAACCAGATGATTTTGTTGGCGCCTTTAGACGACTGCCAATAAAGCTGAAGGAGCTTTTCCCCCAAGCCTATCAAGCCTACCTTTTCAACAAGTTCCTAAGCAGAAGAATTAGAGAGGGGTTTTCGCTGAGCGGAGCTGAAGTTGGAGGCTATGTTGTAAACGTGGAGCGTTCTGGACTGCCAATGATAAGAATGCATAGGATAGCAAGCATAGAAACAGTTACAGAAATCAACAAGGCAATCCAAGCTGGGAAAATGCGGTTAGCAATTCCATTAATCGGCTTCAAACAACAACCATCCAAAGGTGTTCAAGGAGAAATCGAAAAACAAATCTTAGAAGAAGAGGGAATTTCTCCAGAAAACTTCAAAATTGATGCAATTCCAGAAATCAGCGCAAGGGGAGAACTGCGGGCTGTAATAACCCCGCTAAATAATTTCTTACTAGAGGAAACTTCAGAAGATTCCGCTAACCCGTCAAAACGTAAAGTGAAGACAAGCTTTATGTTGCATCGCGGTTCCTACGCAACAATAATCCTAAGAGAACTTATGAAACCACGCAACCCAATAAAAGCAGGATTTTAACTATCTTTGTTTACTGTAAGAGTAAACGTAGAAAACTGCTTTAGAACTAAATATAAATGTGGAGATTAGATGAGATATCAACGTTTTTTAACTTCCGGCTTTAAACCTTTTGATCCTTTAGAGTTGGCGAGGGAAACAGAGAAGATAGTTACTAGACAAGGGTCTGAGGGGCTTGAAAGGAAATACACAGATTTTTATTCCGTTCCAGTTTATAGAGGAATTGCAACCGGCTATGCGGCTGGCTGTTGTTTACGCTGCGTATATTGTTGGAGCAATTGGTCGAGGGATTTCCCGGAAAGATTCGGAAAATTCTATTCTCCTAGAGAAGTTGCCCAAAGACTATTTAAAGCTGCTGAAAATGGCATAGTCTACTCTGATTATTGGAGAAGGCTCATCCCCAAAGTGAATAAACTTCGCCTTTCAGGCTGCGAACCAGCAATAGGAAAAGAACACTTACTGTCAGTCTTAACGTATATAGAAGATTCAAAATATCCACTTTTCATCCTTGAAACAAACGGAATACTATTTGGCGCTGACAGAGAATACGTGAAAAAAGTAGCGAAGTTTTCGTCAAAGGTTTATGTTCGAGTCTCATTCAAAGCAGCGACTCCTGAGGGCTTCACTAAAAGAACAGGAGCCATCGGAAAGTACTATGAACTTCCATTTAAAGCATTGAAGTATCTTCTAGATGAAGGAATCTTTGCAAGAGCAGCGGCTATGACTGACCCCAGAGTCATGCCCAAGAAAGAAAGGAAAATTTTGATAGAAAAACTAAGCGAAATCGATCCTCGGTATAGAAAAGGTGAACTGGAAGAAGAAACAATAGATGCCTACGACACTTCAATCAAGCGTTTGAAAGCCTTTACGGATAGGGAATTTGCAAAGAAGCTTGAAGAAAAGCTGGAGACGAGAGTTTAGAAAGAATAACAGAGAGTACTTAAAGGTTATAAAAGGCATCCTTAACCGGAAAATCGCAATCCAATCTACGCATGTCCTCTTCACTTAATCTCCATCCAATTGCACCCAAGTTTTCTTTTATGTGCTCTATCCTTACAGCTTTAGGTATCGTAACGACATTTGGTTTGGAGATAAGCCAATTGATCGCTATCTGAGCTTGCGTCCTACAATACCTTTCTGCTAACTCATCTAACAACTTTATCCCAGGTTTTGCTAATTCTCCCTTAGCAAGCGGCCTATAAGCAATAACCATGATACCATTTTTCTGACAATAAGGAATTATTTTCGATTCCACCTCGTTTGTGAATTGTCCCTGATCTCTAGTTAGCAAGTTATACTCTATCTGATTCGCGATTATTTTATTCTTAGCATGGTTCTGTGCTTCGTTGATTTGCTCAACAGAAAAATTGCTGACACCGATGAATCGGGTAAGCTTGTTTTCTACCAGATAGTCCATTGCCTTCATTGTTTCTTCGATCGGAACCTCTGGATTAGGTGCATGAATAAGATATAAGTCAACATAGCTTATTCTTAATCTTTTAAGACTTCTTTTTGCGGCCGAAACCACATCATTGTACTTTAGATTTTCTGACTTGACTTTGGTCGTGATAAAAAGCTGCTCTCGCCTGAACTCTTGAATGGCTTCACTCACTAAGTCTTCAGCGTGACCATTTCCGTAAAGTTCCGCAGTGTCTATGTGAGTCATTCCCAGTTTAACTGCAGTTTTTATGGCAAGCATACACTCCTTATCATGTGTCCTATCCGCCCTCAATCCGCCACCTATTTTCCAAGTTCCAATACCAAGAACAGGAATCTTAACACCATCGGTTAATTCTTTGAACTCCATACCTTTCACTTCAACGTTAAAACCATTTTTATTCATAATTTTAATAGGATTATTAGTAAATACCTTTGTTAAATATTAAAAAATCTCAGATTGAGGGATGAGTAATATTCGAACTTCTGAGTCTTCTGTTTCTTGGCTTCGCTGTGGGGCTTAGTGGCGCCGTTATTCCTGGGCCTCTTTTAGCCTTTGTTATTTTTGATTCCTCTAGAAAGCGTAAGGTAACTGGTCATTTTGTTATTGTTGGACATGCGTTATGGGAGGCATTGGTGATCTATCTGATTCTCCTAGGGTTGGGCAGTGTAATGACACAATATGGAGGCTTTATTTATGTAGCAGGGGGATTCGTGCTAATCCTGATGAGTGCGTTTATGATTAAAAGCAGAAGCGAAGAGGTTAAGGTTGAACAATCTAAGGTTAACTCATCCATACTTGGCGGAGTTTTCTATACAGCCTTTAACCCGACTCAGCCCCCATGGTGGGCCACAGCAGGTTTGGCATTACTGCTTCAAGGCTTAGAGCTTATGGGAACGGTTGGAATAGCCACCGTCACGATAGGCCACTGGCTCGCAGACCTAACTTACTACACCCTCATATCCTACATGATCTACAAATACGGCAGGTACATAAACCAGTGGCAAAGGCAAATATCAATAATCCTTGGACTTTTTATCGCCATACTAGGCTCATATTTCATGATCCGTGGAATCAGTTTAACAGGATGAGGGGACCACCATGTTAAAAGTTGTATCCCTTGATGTGGGAGGTACATTAATAGATTTTTACTATGCGGACTATGTTTGGAACGTGGCAATTCCTCAACTATACGCTAGAAAAAAGGACATAAGTTTCGAGGAAGCAAAGGATTACGTTTTGATGGAGTATGACCGCATAGGCAGCAACGACATCAGATGGTATTTACCCGAATACTGGTTTAAACACTTCAACTTAGACGAAGACCCAATAGAGGTTTTTAAATCACATATCGATAAAGTGAGATTTTATCCAGAAGTGCCGTCAGTTCTTAAAAACTTAAGCCAAAAGTACGATTTGATTATTGTTAGCGGTACTCCAAGAAATGTTATTGAGATTGTGATACAGAAAATCAAGCATTATTTCAAACATATCTTCTCCTCGGTTTCAGATCGTAGAGAAGTAAAGAAGACGCCTCAGTTTTATGAAATGATCTGTAAGATTTTGGGAATTGAGCCTTTGGTTATGGTGCATGTTGGCGACGAATGGTATTCTGACTTCATCGCTCCAAGAAAGGTGGGCGTTAAAAGCTTCTTTCTGGATAGAACTGGTGAAAAAAGCGGAAAATGTGTAATCAAAGATTTGAGGGAACTGGAAAGATCGGTGGATTCTGTTTAAATTTTACCATATTATTGATAGGCATGTTAGGGCACCTTCTCCTTTGCGGAATTCTGACATTTCTAATTCTCTGACGGAAAAACCTTCTTTTTCTACGAGTTTCTTCGTCTTAGGATAGCCCTTCGCCGTCAATATTGTTTTGTTTACGGCAAGGCAATCTGCAGGTATTCCTCTCCCCTTGGAACCACAATTTTCTTGTAGTCTCGCAGAATGTTTGTGTCAAAATGTCCCTTTGAAAGTATGACATAGTTATCTCCAAGATAAGTGCATGCAGACTTTAGATGAACTACGTTGTGAACCTTCACTGGAACTATCTCTAAGTTGCTGTTTTCCAGAATTTTTCTAAGCTGATGTATGGCGTGTAGATTAGTTCTGGCTGAGAGCCATGAAAACTTTGTCTTCGATTTTAAGAACGTCTCCGCCATCGATAGTGGCTGGCGGTTTAATGTAATATGTTTCTTTTAGTTTTTCCAGCACCTTGGCGACTTCAACTATTTCCTTGACTCGCGATTTTATTTTCATGTTACAGATTATTGCCTTTTCTCCTAATATTACCGCTATATCCTCTACAAAGCAGCTATCGGGAAGAGTATTGTCGCCATCTATCCATATGAGTCCCAGTCCAAGCTTCTGTAAAGCCCTGCAATATTCTGCATGTTGCCTCTTTGCGAGAGCAACGTCTATTTTTTCAACATTTGTCCTTACACAACGATCATAAGAATCAGGTATAGGCCGAACAACGGCATATTTGACTGTAAACGTATTCATAAATTTCGCACTCCGTTTTAACGCCCTACCTCAACAACTGATTTGAGCAAACACATATCGCACATCAATCAGCGAGTTCCAATTGCCTTTTCGGCGTTTTCTATGAGCATCTCTTTTTTGTCTATTGGCACTACTACACTTGCGGCGTACTGGTGTCCATCAGCTATTCCGAAGCCTTCAGAGGCTTTGTTCAGAAGGTTCACTGCTCCAAGGAGTTTTCCGCTGTCAATTGACATTTTGAGGAGTTGCGGCACTCTAATGGAAGCCTTAACAAATTTTTCTTTTAGTTTTCCCCATCCCGGAATTTCCGGCGGCGCATTTACAAATCCTAGTATGTACTTGTTTGGTTTTATTAGGCGTGCTTGATAAGACAGGAAGGAGCAGAATTGTCCTATCACCTTTGTGCCCATGCCTAAGTACATGTTTCCAGCGTCAAACCATTGGATGTGCCCTGTTTCCTTAAGCCTTTCACGGTAGAGCCTCCCTAAAAGCCTACGGTTAACTTCTTTGCGCCTAGACTCCAAAACCTTAACCTTCTCTCCTACTTCCTTGCTTAATCCCTCTAAACAAGCGTTTATCCCGATTTCTGGTCCTCCCTCATAATAGCCTACAGCACCCAAAACCTGAAGCTTCAAAAATAAACTGTCTATACGCGTTTTAAACTTCGTTATTTCAAAACTTTTGCCCTTTTGCTGAACTACTCCGTTTCTTAAGGCTTCCTCCAAAACCATCCTATTTATTCCAACAAAGCCCTTCGGGATTTCACAGCTTCCAACCAAAGCCAGATAGCTCAAGTCCAGATTGTTGTCGCTTAAGGTTTTTGCAAATAAGTAGCAGCATGTGGCTCCTGAAAAGTCTGTTTCGCCTTTGAAACCGAAGTGTTCAAGGTTTAAATCCAAAACTTTCGTGTCTGTAGATGGTTTTGGATCGTGGTGGTCCAATACTATGGTTAAGTTTCTGCCCTTATTGTATTTGGATATTAGGTTTGCATGCGACGAGCCAATGTCCACATAAAAAATTGTTTGTCCAGTTTTTGAATGTAAATCTTCGATTACTTCCGTGTAGATTTTTTCTAGACAAAACGTTTTGGCTTTTATGCCTTCTCGTTCCAGAGCCCTTTTCGTTATTGCGGCTGAGCATAAACCGTCTGCATCATCATGATGAACTATTGTTGCTTCTTTCGGCTTTGCTGCTCTTAGCGCTGTGATTGCTTGGTTTGCTTTCTTTTTAAACTCCTCTAGCTGCATATGCAACGCCTTTAACCTATTGTTTTTAGCATATCTGACCGTGTTATTATTCCGATCACTTTTTTGCCCTTTTTGACTAATACGCCTTGACGTTTTTCAAGTAATGGGCGGATTGTATTTATGCTTGTTTCCTCAGAAACCGTTGGCAGCGGCAGGTCCATGATGTTTTTAACCTTTTCGGCTGCTATGTTTGAACTTAAGTTTCTAATTATGCTTTCCTCGGTTACCGTTCCCACAACTCTGCTTCCGTCCATCACGGGCATCTGGGAAATGGCATGTCTCACCATAACTTCGCTTACTTTTAGTACGCTGTCGTTTGGCTTTGCGAAAAGCACTCCTTTAGTCATTACGTCTCTACATTTCCTTTTTTCCCCTTCTGTTAGAACTTGTAAAATCTTGTTTATTGTTGAAAGCCGCGGGTCAACCTTCCCCTGCTCTATTTTTGCTATGTGGGCTTGTGAAACGCCGACGAGCTCTGCTAGCCTTTTCTGGGTTAACCCTGCTTCTATTCTTAACTTTTTAAGCATGGTGCCCGTGATCGCCAAATATAACCACCAGTTATTTTTAACTATAAATTAATACAGTAAAATATATATTTGTTGTTGTGCATACAAGCTAAACTTCACAAAGGATGGCTAATCATGCGGAACATAATTGTAGAAGACTTGAAGCAAACCCCCCTTGAAAAGCAACGCGTAGAAATAGTTGAAAGAAAAGGCTTGGGGCATCCAGATTACATATGCGTCCCACCTGACACGTTAATCATTGGAAATCTTTCGATTCGACAAATATCGTCCTTCAAAGTTGGAGATAAGGTATTAACTCACACGGGTGAAATCAAAAGTGTAACGAAAATCTTTCATAGACCTTACGTCGGAAACCTTATCTTAATTAAGCCATACCATGGACAAGAAACGCTAGCAACATCCAATCATCCCATTTTCGCAATTAAGACAAGGTTTTGCCAGGTGAGGCAGAGGTTATGTAGAGTTGGGGGATGTTCGCATAAGATGGAGAGAAAGTGTAAAAAAATATTTGAAAATTATGGCCCAGAATGGATAGCTATAGAGAATCTAAAGCGCGGAGACTATATCTTACTGCCTTATCCAACTAAAGTCAAAGATCTTGAAAACATCAAGATTTCAGATCACGTTAAAAACTTTGTTTTAAAAGGAAGTACCATTTATGGGCTCGGGAAGAGTAAATGGGGTACTGTACAGAGAAATCCAAAGGCATATGCCCTTTTAGATAGAATTGAAGTAAACGAAGATTTCATGAGACTAATTGGATATTATATGGCAGAAGGAAGTACAAGTCAGGCTGCGGTATGCTTTGATTTTAACAAGAATGAAAGGAAGTACATAAAAGATATTATCAACCTCCTCAAGAGTATTTTTAAACTAGAACCTAAGGTTCAAAATAAGAAAAATACGGCAAGAGTCTATGTAAATAGCACGCTGTTGGCCCAATTTTTTAAAAATGTTTTTGGGGGAAAATCAGCAGAGAAAGGTTTTCCCCCATGGGTCATGTATCTTCCAGTGAGGAAGCAGTATCAACTGATCGTCGGCATGTTTAGAGGCGATGGTTGCGTTGATCAAGCGGGAACAAGGTACATAACAACTTCAAGGCAACTTGCTTATCAAACTAGAATGATTCTATTCAGATTGGGCATATTAAATTCAATCCAAATCAAAAAAGCGTATTTAGGAAAAATTCTCGGTAGAGATAAATTAACCCAGCTAGCCGAGAAGTACACTATCGTAGTTCATAAAGAGTTAATGGAAATATTTGATAAGCAACCTAAAAAAGCGATTGTTAAACATCCTACGCTTGGCTTCATTAAAGATGGATTCGTCTATTTACCGATAAGGTATACAGCTGAAGTGCCGTTCGCAGGGACTGTGTACAACCTTGAAGTAGAAGAAGACGGCACTTACGCCACAGCGGGGGCACTTTTACATAATTGTGACGCGGTGATGGATCAAATTTCCGTACGCCTAAGCAAGGAATACTTGGAGAAGGCAGGTGCAATACTGCATCACAATGTTGATAAGTCGCTGCTTGTGGCTGGTGTGTCTGAACCAAGATTCGGTGGAGGCATCGTAAAACACCCCATGCTTCTTGTGTTTGGTGATAGGGCAACCTCAGAGATTAATGGCGAAAAAATAGATGTAGGAGAAATCGCCGTAAACGTTGCTAAGGAATGGTTTAGGAAGAATATGCGTTTTGTAGACCCGGAAAGGCACGTAAAATATCAGGTTGAGCTGAAACCGGGCTCTGTGGGCCTTGTGGACATTTTTAAGCGGAAAGGAAAAATTTTAGGAGCCAATGATACTTCAGCTGCTGTAGGTTATGCACCAATAACCAGAACAGAAAAAATTGTCCTAAAAACCGAACAGTTTCTAAACTCGAAAGAGTTTAAGCAACGTTTTCCAGAATCCGGCGAAGACATAAAAGTCATGGGCTATAGAAACAACAACGGCCTACACTTAACGATTTCCATGGCTTTTGTTGACCGTTACATAAACAGCGAAGAAGAATATTTCGAAAAAAAGGCGAAAATCCTAGAAGAAACCGATAGCTTCGTCAAGATGAACACAGATTTCGACAAGGTTAATGTGGAATTAAATACCTTGGATGTGCGTGGCAGAGGTATAGGTGGCATATACCTAACAGTTTTGGGTACAAGTGCGGACAGCGGTGACTCCGGACAAGTGGGAAGAGGAAACCGTGTAAACGGCTTAATATCGCTGAACAGGCCTTTCTGTTCAGAGGCTGCAGCGGGTAAGAACCCTGTCAGCCATGTCGGAAAAATCTACAACGTCCTAACATACAAAATAGCCCAGCACGTTTATGAGGAAGTGCCGGAAGTTGAGGAGGTCTATATCTGGTTATTAAGCAGGATCGGAAGTCCCATAGACCATCCAGCAATTGCAGCAGCCCAAGTCATAATGAAAAGAAACAACTCGCTAGAAAAAGTTAGACGCGAAATAGAAAAAGTATTAGACTGCGAACTTGGAAACATAGACAAATTCTGCATGGAACTAGCCCAAGGGAAAATCTCAATCTGTTAGATTTTGAACAATTCTGTTAGTTTTTACTTTCGTTTGCGGAAGATCTTTAGTCCGTTCATTTCGGTGACGTACTCGAAGCCTGATTCAAGTAGGGTTCTTGCACCGTTGACGCTTGGAGCAACTCTGGTTACGTGTTCGCTGTCTTCGCCTTTTTGGTGTAATGCGTTTTCAAGGTTTATGTACAGGAGGGTCTTGTTGATCGATTTGTGTCCAAGCACTTGCTTAACGTGTAGAATATCCTTCGTCTGGTGGTAAACCGTTGTTCCCTTCCAGTGGCGAAACGTGTGAAGATGTATTTGCAGAAGCCTTGGGTTGCCAAGTTTCTCTGCTGCTAGTTTTCGCGACTGGTGAAACGTAGCCCTTATTCCTGGAAGGGAGCTGAAAACTTTTTCCGATTTCCTCGGAAGTTTCGCCAGCATGGATATTAACCTGTTGGATACGTTGAGGATTCTTGGGTTGCTTCTTTTCTCAGGTTTCACGTAGACAACCTTGCGCTCCATGTCGATGTCAGTCCACTTCAGCTTTTCAGCTTCGCCTGACCTCATCCCAGTTTCTTTCAGCAGTTGAAGAAAAGCAGCTGTTTTCTTTCCGCAGCTTGCGATCAGCTGGTCTATTTCTTTTTCGGTTGGTATGAAGGGTAAAGTCCTTTCGCAGTGATACTTTGGCGGTTTCCAGCTAATCCCTATGAATCGTGCAAAGCTGTCGTAAGCGTCAACGTAAGTTGCTTTAGTGCTCTCAAGCCAGCTCTGCGAGGCTATGACTTCCTTAACGCTTTCCGAATCCCAGAGGTTACATCCCACCTTGAGGAGGCACCGTAGCCTTCTGGAACACATCGTGATGGTTGATTCTCGATAACCCTCTTTTTTCAGATGCCATGCGAATTGCACGATTTTGCCTTTTACATCTGCTGCTTGCTCTATGGCTCCCGCAGCCCGATTTTCAGTTTTTGCTATTTCTGACATTTTCAGTCCCCTTATCCGATCTCTTTGCGCCACCGGTCCTGTGGCCAAGTGGATGCGACTTCCTGCCAGGCGTGGCAGGCTTAGAAAAAAGAGTAGAATTGAATTTAGAAGCTTTTAGAAAGCTTAGGTTGTATCAACTTCTGGCGAAATCTCTCTGAGTAATTGTTGTTCTGCAAGTATTTGACAAACTTTAGTTAAAACACTGTAGTCATCAATCTCTTTCCATAACGTTCTCATTGTCTCAAGAAATTGCCCTCGGCGTCAATCCGAAGGCATTAGAAAAAAAGGGGGACATAAGCGCTTTCTTGCGCCCATTATATATAGGGTTTTAGGCGACTTCCACAAGTCCTACTTATCTGAGACATTTGTAGGCATACCCTTGCCCGTCTCGAAACATTGAATCTACGTTTGACAATCGCTTTGGGGTCGCTTACTTCAATCCCTAAGGACTCTCGTGAAGCTGGCCAAAGTGTCCACCCGTCTGGTTGTTACACGCTTAAACCCGTAGGTCTTCACTGCCTCGCAACTCTTAATATGGTTTCACGGGTGGACGTGCGCAATGCCAGAGAAGTCAGTCTGCGGGTCCTCTCGCTCGTGGGCTGGTCCGCCGACGTCATTGCCGGGGCCCGCTAACCCGCCGCTGGATTTAGCTTACGGGAAGGCGAGGTTCGGCTCGGATCCCCCGTAGTCCTTCCGCTGGGCTAAAAAACCATCAAGTTATATTTTACGGGCATTATAATTAAGACGTAAATGGCTAAAAATCAGTTTGATTTTTAAAAACGGCTTGTTTTAAGGGCTTCTTTTACTTTCTGGCAAAAGACGGTTTTCACGCCGAAACGTGATATTTTAGTTTAGGATTTTTGGAAATTCACGCGGAAATTAGGCAAAGTTTATTAAAGTTTCATTTTTAGGCTTAGGCAGAAGTTTATATAAAACTGACCTTCCTCGAAAGTTTAACATGAAATTAGCGGATTTTTAGCTTTTTTATGTGAAAGTTATGTTGGAAATTAAGCTTAAAATTCACATGAAGAGAATAAAAATTAATGTTATTTTATATACTGAAAACTCGCAGTTGAACTTTTTCCATGTACCTATATAAAGGGCTTTAAAAAGCAAACTGGAAAAGGCTTCTTTTTTAAAAGGAGTCTTTAATCAACCTTTTTCACGTATTGGTCAATTACGGCGCCACATTCGCGCGCGCGTGTAAGTTGTTGTTTAGTGCGTGTTGAAAGTGTCAAAAAAGAAGATGACGACTGCCGCCGCTCAACCCGCCTTGCGAACCTATACATACTGTGCCGTCGGTGTAGGTGTTATCGGCGATGTCGATTTCACCGCTGACAACGCTGGCTATTGCGCTTATTGTACAATAGCCTGAGAGTCCTGTTGTGTCCCAAGTGAACGTTATGGTTGTTGAGGCTCCGCTAGCCAAAGTTACGGTTTCCGTTCCAATGACTGGGTCCACACGTAGTGTATAGGATGCATTGACGGTAAAGGTCTCTGTGAAGTCGCCTTGGTTTTCAACGGTAACATAAATGTAAACGATTTCTCCAGGCGTCACTGAGGTTTTAGATGATGTGACGTTTATTATGGCTATGTCATGGATAGGGGTGGTTAACAGGATCGTGCCATCTATAAGGGTGTTGTCGGCTGTATCTGTTTCTCCAGAAACTATATCGGCTATTGCCTTAATCGTGTAGTTTCCAGCAGAAACGCCTGTAGTGTTCCAACTGAAGGTTAACGTTGTGTTGGCGTCAGCAGCCAAGTTGTTGACGGCTTGAGTTTCGATGCTCACGTTGTCATATTGAGCTGTTACGTTGAAGGTTTCGGTTTCCGTTCCTTCGTTCTTTGCGACCACAGTGATGTCAACGATTTCTCCAACAACTACAACGGTCTTAGAAGTTGTGACACTTGTAATGGCGACATCCCGAACAATGGTCCTAAAGTTGCCGTCAATTGTTGTGTGGGTTATTGATTGTTCGCTTGAGTTGACAAGTTTCGTGTCATATAGGTCTAAAACACATTCTCCTTGTGCTTCAACATAGAACTTAACAGTGGCTAATATTCCGTTGCCGCTCACTCCGGGCACGTTGCCCAAAAGTGTACAGTCAACGATCATGTAGCCCTCTGTGTTGTTTATTTTAAACGTAAAAAAGGTGTTACCCCCCTGCTTTAGGAATGGCCCTTCCAAAACATTCTTAGCGTCTAAAAGTGTGCTGTTCCATCTCAATTTGAACTCCCAGCCATAGAGATCAGTGACATCAGAAATGCTTATGTTAATTGTAAAATTTTGGCCGACTGTTCCTGTGCTTGTCTGTGGATCTACATAAATTGTCGCAGTAGAAGAACTGGTGTTAACGCCGACTATGGTTTTGTAAGCGACTATTCCTAGTAACGGAAATGACAATGCAAAAAGAAAAATAAATGGAATGATTCTCTTTTGCATCATATCACCATTCATCCATGCTTATCTGATCTTCGACTATCTTATTTACTTTATTTCTTTCCTGAAAAAGGGGAAAAGAGGAGGGAGAAGTTAGTATTCTTCTCCCAGATTGGCTGCGATGGTTGTTAAGTCACCGAGGCCTATTTCGAAATCGAAATCGAAGTCCATGCTGAAGTTGAAGTTCATTATTCCAGGTGTGGATCCATAGGCTCGGGCTACATGTACTAGATCCCAAATATCAACGCAGTTGTCCATTTGTCCCATCGGTCCAGTTACATCGCCTATAGGAATTGGCTTCGCTGAGGTTATGTAATAGAACATGACTGTGCCGCCGATCGATGGTACGCCCGTAATTTCTATGGTGAAATCGGTCCAGTTACCAGTCACAGACAGTTCTCCAGCTGCATCGTTCACGATCACTTCCATCGTCATGGTGAAGTTCCCATCGATATACTCAAACGTAAATTTGTTGACGTCCCAAATGCCTGAAATGTAAAGGTCTATGATCTCTGTGTAGTTGAGTTCTATTAGTGAAGCGTTGACCAACCTAGCCGCATAGAAGGAGTATGTAAAGCTCATACCTAGCCCTTCCCCGGGTGGCGATAGAGTCAATGGAATCCAGAAAGCGTGCGCTTGTGCCCATTCCCCAACCTTAGCGTAGGCACCGCACCAACCATAAGCCACGGATTCGCTGCCATACTGATTAATGTTGCCCTGCATCATAACCCAAGTCGCTGTCGTTGGCTGAGCCAAAGTAGGAGCCATTGCCACTAAAGTCATCAGAAGGACGCTCACCGAAATTACTTTTTTCATTTTTCGTTTCTCTCCCATATTTTCTGCTCTAAACACTTGGAAAAGCGAAATATAAACCTTTTCTAGCCGCTTTTTGAGAATTACCTTTGGCAATTGTTTATTTCAGTTGAAGATCGTTGAAAAGCGTTTATTTTTCTAAAAAATCTATATTTCAGGCTTCCTTATCCTTTTCTAAAAAGCAGGCCACGTCAACTAAAATGCAGATTCAGATGGCAAGAAAAATGGCGGTTCATGAAGGTTAATATTTTGGAGGAACCTTTTTTATCATTATTTTACCTACACATTTCTTAAATACAATAATCAGTATAAATTCGAATGAAAGAGCTATGACAATAAAACTATACATGTATCCTTTATTCTCTTATTTCTCAGCAGTATTAGACTTGAATATTTCGAGTATTTATCATTGGACGGACGGTGAACACTATTAACAAGAAAAACGTCTTATCGTCCTTAGGGTCAGTTTGTTTGTTATTGGTGATTTTCACCTCGATTGTGGCAGAACTCTCAGCTTCATCAACTACAACCGTTTACGTGCTTCCTTCTACGAGCATTGTAGCTGTCGGCCAAACTTTCATTGTTGAGATAAAGATATACGAAGTTAGTGATCTCTATGGTTGGGAGTTTAGATTAAGATGGAATCCCAATCTTTTAGATGTTGTTGACGTTACTGAGGGAAACTTCCTTAAGCAGGGCGGCGATACCTTTTTCGCTAAGAAAGCGAACAATACAGCTGGCAACATTCTTGTTGACTGTACACTTTTGGGCAACGTGCCCGGAGTGAGCGGCAACGGAACGCTGGCGACTGTTGAATTCTACGCAGAAGTCCAAGGAGAAAGCATTTTAGACCTCTATGAAACGACATTGATCAGCTCGCTTGAACAACCGATCACTCATACAGCTAACGACGGCAACGTCAGTACTGAACCTAAAGCGGTGGGCATCACGGATATGCTAAAGCCATATGTCCCAATTATTGTTGCCCTAATTGCCCTCGCTGGAATAGGCTCTACCAGCCTATGGTTCTTCAAATTCAGAAAGAAAGAGAAGAGAGAAGTTGTCGGTGCTGTTCCACATGTTCCAACAGTCACATTTGAAATCGAGGATGATGAGGAGAAAGTGGTTACTTTGCTCAAATCTGCAGGCGGGCGTTTATACCAGTCGACCATAGCCAACCAGTGTAGATTTTCAAGGTCAAAGACCAGCAAGCTTTTAACATCGATGGAAAGTAGGGGAAGGATCAGAAGGGAAAAAAGGGGAAGAGAGAAGGTGGTAACACTAATAGATGAAGCAGAAGGTTAAGGATGTGAGAAAATGAGAGACGCATCATTCCAATCTTCCTCATATACAACAGGAAAAACACTTTTACACATCATGCTCCTACTAATACTTCTTTCAATTCAAGTAACTAGGGCTAAAGCACCCGCAGAGACCATAGTAGAGGTGGAACCATACGCAAGCACCGCACAAGTAGGGGGATCCTTCACCGTCAACATCACTCTTGCGGATGTCCAAAATCTTTACGGCGTTGAGGTTATCCTCCACTGGAACGCATCCATTCTGCAGGTCGTGGCCGTGGATGTTCGGCTGGGGTTTGAATCCCATTCAGACGGAGTTTTACACGAACCTATTTTCACCGCGAAAAACGAAACAATTCAAGAAGAAGGCAAATATCTCCTCGCGAGCACGTCTACAGCTCCGGCACCTCCGTTTAATGGTAGCGGAAACATCGTTAGAATTACGTTTAACGTAACCAACGTTGGAGATTCTAGACTAAATTTAGAAACTAAGCTTTATGACTGGCCCCCACCAGACAGGGAGCCCCGTATTTCGCGACCGATTGAACACACCACAATTGATGGCTTCTTTGACATGACTGCTCCAACAATTGGCATTCCAACTCGCACCCCTAGCGACTATGTCCTACCCGAACAATCCGTTAAAGTTTCAGTCAACGTTACAGATTCTGCGAGTGGGGTAAAAAATGTCACACTTCTCTACACGCTAAACAACGGGTCTACATGGGAAGAGTTGATCATGTATTATAATTCTTCGACAGGCTTTTATGCCACAATTCCAGGACAGCAAGCAGAAACATGGGTGAAGTTCAAAATCATCGTCTATGACTACGCAGAAAATCTGCAAACCAAAAATGGAGAGGACCCCTATTGTACTTACTTTGTGATCCCGGAATTTTCGCATACAACAATTCTGCTGCTGTTTATGGCTCTCACAATCTTTGCCATCGTCTTATCAAACAAAATTTTAGCAGAGGAAAAGTTAACTGGATATGCAGGTTGAACACGATGAATAAGAAAACTATCCTTGTTATTGCTTTTTTGGTTGTACTATCGACGGCGCTTATCTATGTAATTATAAAGGGAAGCTACTTATCTGTAACCCATGACATAGCAGTTGTTAGCGTTACCCCCTCTGAGACTGAGATTTATACTGGAAACATTGTCAACATCACCGTCATCATAAAGAATGAAGGAAGTCAAACTGAAACTTTCAATGTAACTTCATACCACAACAACATTGTCATAGAAACCCAAACAGTTACCAGTCTTGTCGATCGATCGATCGATCGTGAGAGTGAAACCAACAGAAATAGCAACGCTCTATGTCAATCCTTTTATGAGCATGGCGGGAGTCGGGCAGAACTTTACGATTAACATAAACATTTCCGGTGTTGTGGACCTTTACGGGTGGGAGTTCAAATTGAGATGGAACTCCACTCTTTTGGATGCCGTTAATGTTGTTGAGGGGTCTTTTCTCAAGCAAGGCGGCAATACTCTTTTCATTACGCCTACAATAAACAACACGGAGGGCTACATGATCGTTGACTGTACGCTTTTAGGAGACATCCCGGGAGTAAGTGGCAACGGAACACTAGCAACCGTTGAATTTCATGTTAAAACCGTTGGAGAATGCACATTAGACCTTTATGACACTATCCTCGTGAGCTCAGCTGAACAGCCAATCCCGCATACAGCCATTGACGGTTACTACTACACGTTAGTGCGTGATGTTGCTGTTATAAACCTTGTAGCCTCGGCGACGACAGTTAACGTAACGGTTGAAAACCAAGGCAATCAGTATACAGAAACTTTCAACGTCAGCACATACTACACCCTTCTAACTGATCCATTAATTGGAACCCAAACTGTAACCTTGGAGCCTGGAGCAAACGCCACGTTAGTCTTCACGTGGACGCCCCCCACTTGTGGAAGATATGAGATACACGCTGAAGCAAGTATAGTTCCTGGCGAGGTTGATACAACAGATAACGTCCGCACACTTATCATATATATCAGTGGCGGGAGTTCAGGTGGGTCTAGTGTCGGTGGATGTAGAGGAATGTTGCAGTAAAACAAAGTTTAGACTCTTTAACTCTTTATAGAAGGTTAGCGGGCGCTTCAGTTTGCTTAGGGAATGTATGGTAGTTCAACTGTTACTTTGTGGTCATAAGATTTTTTCGGAACGTTCTCTGCAAAAATTATTATGGTAATGGTGTAGTTTCGGGTGTAATTATACTCGAGACTGTTATGGTCAGGGTTTATTTTGTTTTTCTCCTACTTCAAGCTTGGTAAGGTTTCTGTCATATTTGTTCGTTCCGCTTTGGGATATTGTAAAGCCCGTTGGTGCTGTCAAACTCATGGTAACATTTTTCGCTCCCGATTTTCTTCCCAATGCCTCCGATAGAATCGCCTGCTGTACATTCTGACCCTCAATTTCGCCGTCTCAAGAGAGGGTTGTTCGTCCGCCATTCAGCCGTTCCACCTTGATGGGTTTGTTAAGCCTTTGTTGTGTATTGGTATTTTGTGTTGTTGTCAATTATGTAGAAGATGTGTTCTTTTCCGTCTGTTGCGTGCAGTATTGGTCTTGCGAGGATTTCCGCTGTTTTTGCGAGGCCTTCAAGCGTTTCCATGTTTATTGTTGTTTCTGTTTCTGGTGGTTTCTGCGTTGTTCTGGCTATTAGCTCCTTGTATGGGGCCATGAGCTTTTCTATGACCTTTGCGGGAGGGGCTGCTGGCTTGTATCTGATGTACAGGAATGCTGAGATTGCGAGGGCTATCGCTGTTGATGCCGTCGCCATGTAAGAGAGTGTTCTTTGAAATCCTACTCCTGGCAGCGGGATTTGGTGTGTTTCTGTTATTTCGCCGGGTTTTGTCTGCTGTGGGTTTTCGATGGCTATGTAGTTGCCCTTTTCAGCCTCTGTTTTGAACGCTACAGTTAGCTCTGGGGTGAAGGCTTCGTCTATGGTTTTGACCGTGGTTTGTGTGGTTACGTTGGCTACCACGTGGATCTTTGGTTTTATGTTTATGTTGTATGTTGTGGAGCGGGTTCCGGTTTCTTTGTCAATAATATCGATGATTTCTTTTATTTTTGTGCCGTTAATTTGCATGCTGAAGTTTAAGGCGCCGCTTAGTCGAAGGATTTCCTGAGCCTCAGTGCTTGACAGTGTTTTTGGGGGCCATTTCCCAGGTGATTCAAGCAGTATGGCGATTTCTGGGTGTATTATGGCGATTGAGGGTTTTGGGTCGCATTTGAACGTGTATGTGAAGGTTAGGTTTATCTGGTTTACTATGGCTGTGTAGAGGGTGCCTTCGCCCGGTGTTAATGTTGTTTTGTTGTAGATTATGTTTGGCTTAAGCTCGGCTATATAGTCATATGTTCCCGCGTGCTGATATGTGCACAGAGTTTCTGTTTGGGTTTCAGATGTTGGAAGCTGATGCGTGTAATAAATGCTTAGGGCTGATATGGCGGCTGAACATGCAAATATTATGAGCAGGATTTTTGCGATTTATCCCACGTTGATTCGGTTAAGTCTGGGCATGATTTAGCCTCAGTTTTTCTGATGTCATTTAAAGGTGTCGTTTGTTAAATAAAAAGCATATTCTAATGTTGAATATGTTTCGTGGTTTGGCTGTCGAGTTGATACGACAAAACAATAATTGCAAGGATTATTTCTAAAGAAGGCTTTCAGGTTGAATTCTTTTCACATATGGAATTTTATCGAAGTCTTTGTCATAGCTTATTATATTCTCTATTCTGTTTTCTTTCATGGCTTGCAAAGCTAACGCGTCATCAAAGTCTAAGTCATAATTTTTCATGTGATTTGTAGCCACGATTCTGTCTAATAACGAGGAGAAGTGGACGCGGAGTCCCTTATAGCCAAGGAGACTTGAAAGAAGCGTTCTAATTTCACCCCACTTCTTCCCATAGTTTTCCATGATGATCACAATAGTATCAATAGCGAAATCGACAAGTAGACCCTCCAGTTCCCCGAGATGAAATTTTCTGAGAACCCTTTCACAAACATCAGCTTTTTTCTGCTCTAATTCTACTTCGAGGAAAACGTTGGCATCCACCAGATATTTAGCCTTTTGTAATTGCTTTGACTGCCCTAATTTTTCTGGCTTCATGTTGAAGTTCTACTCCACTTTTCTTTATGCCGGCAAGCATACCTCTAATTGCGCCTACAGGGTCTTCAGGAACATTAACTTCTTTAAGCATAGCTTCATGCCGCATCATCCACCGCAGAAACGCCTCTTCAGCTGCCTTGCTAAGAGAACCTTTCCCATACCCGTAAACCATCATTGCCAGCCGTCTAAACTTTTCCTCAACCTCATCGCGCACGTAAACTTTAATCCCAGCCATCCTAAGCACCAAAATATTCCAAAAGAAACAAAGATATAAAATCCTTTAGGTAGCATGATTTAGCCTCAGGTTCTGGCTGTTACTTGGGGATGTTGTTTGTTAAATAAAAAGCATATTCTATTGCTGAATATGTTTCGGATTTGAGCAGGCAAAAGATATGTCTCCACTGCTTTATGATGGCATATTCCTTTACTTTTTTGAAACCATCTCTGCATCTATGTCCTTGAGGACGGATATGAGGTTTGTTGCTCTGTTGGGTTTTGGTTTATCTTTGCCTTTAACGTGTTTATGATGTGGGAAATTGTTCTATTTTGTGATGAGTTCTCCTTCGGTTTGCCATTGAAAGCGATACCTCAACTGTTTGTTTCCTTGGGTTTTTGAGTTTGGTTCTATTTCTTGATGAATACTACCTTGTCACTTTCGAAAAGGATGTTGAAACGTTTAGTATGTCTGTTCTGCCTAAAAGGTAGGGTATGTTCTCCCTTTCGGCGAACCCAGCCCTTATCTCAAATTCTTCGTCTCCAATTCTTACTGTGATTTTATGGATGAAGATTTTTATTTCCTCTCCACCCACTCCTGTAACCACGCTTTCTTGTCCATTTTGAAGCTTTAAACCAAGTATCTCACAGACCGATCTTGCTAGGATTGTTATGTCGGCCCCAGAATCGGCGTAGGGCGATACTTGGAACCATTCCCCTCTCTTGTTCTAAGATACATTTCAACAACTGGTCTGTATACGTATCCAAAAATGCTAGAAGGTTCTTTCTTGTATGGGAAGGAGAGTCTCAAAGGATCAGCGTCTCGCCTAAACCCTCTCAGAAATGGATGGTGCTCCGAGACCCGAAAGAAAAAGAGTCCATTGAGTTGAAAGACAGCTTAGTAGATAGGGTTTAGGTTTAGGGGAAGCCTACTCTATAGCATTAGCTAAAGAATTGGAGACGATATTTTTGGCCAACGATAAACAAGCAATCGAAGCTGCTAAAGAATATGGAATAGAAACAAGATGGTTCACTGAAATCCTACACGACGCTTTGAAAGGCAACTACATAAAAACCGTTGAGGAATATGTCAAAACTTTAGATGCTTGCATAAAAGAAGGTTTATACCTGAGCAAAAGGCAAAGAGAAAAAGCCATACAACAAGCATATAGCGTAAGATAGCCTACCACCGCTGAAGAATGTGGGCTTCCCACTCATTAAGCCTTCCATCAGGTTAAACACAAAGCAGAAAACAAAGGAAAAGACATAGAGTAAGAGCTGCAAAGAATCCACCAAAAATACGGACAAATCAGAAAAACAAACCCAAAATAAAGCCTTAATCTTTTGGCTCGTAGTGTGGACACGTTTCGTATTCCGCTGGTGAATCACAGAATTTTCTGAGTTTTAGACACCATGAAATCCGTTTAGCTCACTACATACAACGCCTTTTAGCTGTCATCTTTCACCCTACTCATTTAGACCTTCCACATTAATCAGCACTATAAAACTTCCACTTTTAGGTTTTTGTGTGCGTGTGTGCGTGCACGCTTCGGCGTTTAATAGTCTCTTTGTTTCTTTATGAGTCATGTTTTATCTCTCTGAAAATTCGTCATTCCAGCGCTTGCAGATTGTCCACATGAGCCTTGGCAGGTTTAAGCCGTCTGGCGGTCTTTTTGGAATAGGCTGCCGCACAAGAACATACTTCTCTCGGACAACGAACGATTTCACATCAAAATCTTGCTTCTCGCCAAACCTCTGCTCAATCGTTATCAGTCCCAACGTTAACAGCGGCTTGCGAATCTGACGGTAAAAACTTGTCCGCCTATACTTGAAGCCTTTCTCAATTCTTCCAGCCTCCAAATCCCATGCAAACTGACTTAGTTCACTGCGGGTGCATGCGCCACGCTGTTTAAGCCAGTCAAGAAACAATCTGCAAGCACGCTGAGTTTTATTACGCGTGAAAAGAAGCTCGCAAATATCCTCTTCACTTGGAATAAGCTGCATCTTTGCTTTTCTGGTCAAACCCCTGAGGCCCATGTCAAAACCCTCATTCCACGCGGAAAACTAGGAAGTTGAGGGAACAACGCAACTCAATATCACTAAAAGATTTCAATGCTAAGAACCTACATAAGTTGGTAAAAAAGTTGTCATTCATTTCTATCTTGGCTCTCCAAAATTTTTAGGAAGCTTGTTTTAAGCCCGATTTTCCAGTAGCCCTCAATGTCCGAGCGATAAAGGTATATTACGTTGTCCTGCCTCAGATTTTTCAATGCCTCCAGAACTTCGCCCGGATTTGCCCCGAGCTTCTCTGAAAGCTCAAACTGGCTTTTAACCAGGACAAATTTGCAGCCTGTCTCATTATAATGGTCCACCAACACTTCTACTACTTCTCTTTCCACACGATCTAAGCCTGAATTTTGAAGCGCATTAAAGCGTAAAAGCAATAAGCGTAGAGATAGAATGGCAATGGGTGCATATCGTGGATGCGTATAGTTTATGGTTCGAGTTTATTTGGAGCTTTCCGCATTAATAGCCTTAGCTAACCCGCTTGATTTATTTCATAACCAAACAAAGGAGTTCTTAGATAGAATCAAGCGTCTCGGCTTTGAGCTGATATCGTGTAAGCAGGCTATAGAAATGGACTTAGCCATAGGGGTAGCCAAGAGACCGTTAAGAGTGGCTGATGCGCTCAGAATATTAGAGGTAATAGATGCCTATGGAATCAAGCTTCTAAGCCTGCATTCAAGAACCCTGCTTTTGCTCGTTAACGAGTATTTGAAGGAGACCTCACTAAAGATAGGCGACTTATTGCACTACGCTGGAGCAACCTTTTTGAATGCGGAATATCTTGCCTCATGGAACACAGACGACTTTAACTCGCGCTTCGAAAAATCCATAAACAAAGTCAACAAGAAGAAAAACCTAAAAACTATAAAAGTGGGCACGCCAACTATAATTTTAGAGTGGTTACTATGAGCAGCGTCGACACGGCAAAACAGATACATGAAGACGTAGACCAAATACTGAAGGACTTAAGCATAGAGGATCAAGAAATAGTGCTCAAAGAAGCTCACAACATAGTTGAAAGCTTGAAAAGAATAGAGCAAATAACAAGCAAAGTTAAAGCCCAAGCCTAAACCAAATATTCTCCGAACTGGTAACATCCGGACACTTTACGTTCTCTCATGCCTTCCCAAATGAGTGCGACTAATCGCCTCCTACCTTTTGCTGCAAACCATACACTTGACATTCCAAATCAGAAAAAAGGGAGCTGCAAAAGCTTAAGCTGGGCAAGATCCAGCTTTTTCAACTCGTCTTCGCAAAGGTTAGCCTCCTGGATACTGCGAGCCTTACGCCTCTTCTGCTCCTTCAAAAGCCACTCATACAACTCTGCGTCAACGCTCTGCTGAAAAATCGGCACGCATCAACACCAACAACTATGTTAAAGCCCAAAAATAAAAGAAATTCTGAAACTATGCTTTAATTAAACTCTTCTTTAAGAAAACGCCGAGAAAAATAGGAACCGAGGAAGTGTTAGAAGGCTCGTTTTGAGGGCGGTTTTGGATGTTTGCGGCTTCTAATTATGGCTTTGAGTCCTGTGCCCTTATCCCGTTTCTTCATTTGTCTTGTTTCAAGCTTCATTATTTCTATTTCTTTTCTCCTGTTCAGATAGGCCAACACTTCGTATTTCACGTCGCCCAAGGCAAGCAACACAATTTCAGCGTCTTTTTACAGGCGTTGTTCAAGCTCAACCTTCCATTCGCCTTCGCTTCCGCAGAATATCGGTTTACCCTTATTCTTGGTTACTATTAGATTTTTTCCTTTGCCTTTTTTCACCTTGCCTTTTACACCGACTTTTTGTAGGAAATCCTTAAGAAGCACCCGCAGGCATTTTCTGGAAATGGCTTCTTCGCCTTTCACTATTATTTCATTTGCGGTTGTTTCAACTTTCACGTTCGCTTTTTCTACCAGGAACATGACTAATTCTTTTATCAAGTTGCTGCTGACTTTTTGCTCGTGGGTTTCAAGTGTTTGAAGGTTGAGGATTTGCTGTTCACCTCGCTTATTAGGACGTCGGCATCTTTGCATAGACGAATAAAATCATCGAAGGTGAAAAACTTCCGTTCAGTCATCTCAATCTCACCTAAAAATATTATAAAAGGATTGACTTTTTAGACTTCTTATTCAGTAAGTCTTCCGCTCTCTGTGGTTGTATTTTCTTCTTGAGAATATTACAGTGTAAGAATAATTGATTTTAGATGTTCCTCGTTCTAGTCTTTTGATATGGGGGATGAGTGATTCACTCACATTTGGAGAGGGCTAGATGCTGTACGAGCCAGCTTTTCCGTTTCCTTTCGGATTAGCCATATTTGGGATTTGTATCAGATCAGTGAAACTTGCGAGTGGAGTGCCGGGGTCAGAATATACTGTAATTGTGCCCGTCTTCAACAAGCGTGACAGCATTGAAGGTGTGCTGTGGGCGATACGACGACAGACTCGAAAACCCGCAGAAATAATAGTAGTTAATGACGGTTCAACGGATGGCAGTTCTGAAGTCCTAGAAAGATTTGTGGAAAGAAAGGAGATTAGGTACATACACTTTCTTAATAACCATGGAAAGTCCTATGCAATTAACTGCGCCTTAAGTTCTGTCAAGACACCGTATGTGTTGATTGTTGACGGTGACACATACATATCAGCAGGGTTCGCCCACAACGCGATGCGTGGTTTCTACTCAAAGGATGTTGTAGGCGTGTGTGGCAAGGTGTTACCAAGTCGTACTTTTAGTTCTGTACAGAAAAGCAGATTAGCGGAATACCTTTACGGACAGAGGATGTACAAGCCTCTTCAGGCAAGATATAAGGGATTGTGGGTGCTTGCGGGCTGTGCCACAATGTGGAGAACATGGTGGCTTCTGAAAAATGGTGGATTTCCAAGCGACTCTGTCGTCGAAGATCTTGAACTCACATGGAAAGCGCAGAAAGATTATCTTGTCAACTACAATCCTGACGCAATCTGCTACACAGAAGATCCAGAAACTTTAAAGTCGTACGTCAAGCAGCTCAAACGCTGGTTTAGCTGGAGACCATCGGTTCGGAAACATTTCAAAGAGGTTCGCAAAGAATTAAAGTTCACTATTCTCTGGGCCATCGGAGAATCTCTCGGTTTTTTGGCATATCTGGGTATAATGATTTACCTGTTGGTGACACTTCAGTGGACACTTGCTTGTTTAATGTTAGGTATCGATACGCTAATACTATCCATAGTAACGTATCTTGAGGCGAGAAAAATCTTCATGGTTAAACAAGCAATGTCAGGGCTTATACGATTCTTCTTCATTCGTTATGTCAATGCCTTCCTTTTCTTTAAAGCGCTTTTAAGCCCCAGCAAAAAATGGTAACTAGTACATAGTTACTATTGACGCTATTCATTTTTTAGAGCCTTGTTCATCCTGGAAACGCCGGAACTCTTGAACAGCTTCGTCAACGTTTTTAGCCCTTGCCAAAATATCCCTTAAAGTTCTGAGCTTTTCCTCTGGAAGAATCAAAGCAGCTTGCCTTAACAACTGCTTCTTTTGAAACTCTTCGCTCTGAACATCCTCCAAAATTGTCAGATTGGGCAGCGCTCGCCTATAGCTTTCCTCGTTCAGGGCCTAAAATAGCTACCATCCAAATATTCTGTTGAAACATGGCCTATGCACGCGCGGACTCGGCAGAAACGGGCAGACAAGCACTCAGAAAAGCAGAAAAGAAATTCTACAACTTAGCATTAATAGACATTAAGCTTCCAGACATTGAAGGCGTAGAACTGCTCACAAAAATCAAAGAAACAAAACCGAAAATGAGGAAAAACATCATAACCGGGTATCCAACGCTTAAGAATGCGGTTGAAGCTCTAAACAGGGGCGCAGACGCCTACATCATGAAACCATTAGACAGGGACAAAGTCTTAGCAACTGTAGAGGAGCAGCTTGAAAAACGAAAGAAGAACAGAAAAACAACTCGTCCAATACATCAAAACCAAAGTAAAACAAATCGAACAAAGCCCCAAAAGTCCAGAAAAATGCAAAAGGGCTAAGGCGACAAAACAAGCCAAAAATAAAGGGTCCTCTGGACAAGTACATCTGGTAGTTAATATCTCCGCCAAATATTGTATGGGCACTGATTCCAACAGTAGCTGCCCCCTTAAAAAAACAGTTCCTACACTCAACTCTATCAAAAACCTTACGCTTACTCACAAAACTTCCCATCTGCTATATACCAGAAACTTTCACTTTTAGTTTGTGTGTGCGTGCACGCTTCCGCGCTTTAATAGTCACTCTTTTCCTTTAAGGAACCTGTTTCTTCTTTTTTGATGATGATAGCCTCTCCACTAACCAATCTCTATAAATCCTCCCTTTTTCATGTGCTATTAGTCTCTCTTCAGTCTCTCTACACACGCACATACTAAACTTTTCCAGCCAGACTCCTCTTCTCTCAACCGTAAGTCAAGAATGAAGACTCAGCAAACGCCTATAAGTTTCCAAGCCAAACCCGAACCCGAGTCACATCCTTCTCTTCATACATGCCAGAACCAAGCGCCAACATCTTAATATGAGGGCAAGCGCTTTATCGTTAGATGTGGTGGGAGCGAATTGGTTGATGGCGTTGTTGAAAGCTCTTTGGTGACGGCTGAGGAAATCCTTAGCTATGCTGAGGAAGAGTTTGAGAAGGCTTTGAAGTCAAAGGATATGCTGCTTTACAGAAACGCCTTGGATAAGGCCTTCCTGTCAATGATTGTTGCTGTAAACTCCTACATTAACCGTAAGCTGGGGGTAACCCCTAAATCACATAGTGAACGTAGGTCACTGCTGAGAAAAATGGAGCAGGAAGACCTTAGAGCTCTTTACAGTGACGTGATGAGGACGCTGCACGACGAAGCCTTCTACGAGGGGGTCTACAACCCAGAAGAAGCCAAATATGCCATCACATTGGTTAAGAAGATGCTGGAAGAATTTAAGAAGGACTAATACTATGAACAAGAGAGGCGTAAAACCAAGCGAGCACAAAGCTGACCAGCTTGGGCTCACGCAGTATAGCCATCGGAATGCTCGCTCCGGCGCTGATGTTTTTCATGATTGGTGCGTAGTAGGATTCAAGGTGTAAGGTTTCTTTCTGCCAAGCCTTAAACTTCTATCGTTGTTTTTTCACCCGTTCACATGCTTTTCTGAGCGGTTAGCGGTAGATGGCTTGCCCCATACCCCAGCGAATATTGCGTAAAACGGTCAAGTCGTCCCAGACGGGTTCTAAGACGCTTATACCTTTATATCTGGGTCCCAAACGATTTTTCTTTTGGGTCTCAAAAGATTACAATAACGTTTAAGCCGCAATACCATCTGAAACAAACCAAAATCGGATTTGACTCCGATTTTCTTCTTAACTGTTGCAATGACGTTCAAGCCGTAAGACCTCGTTCATACTTAGGGCGTCTTCAGTTGTTTCTATAGCCTTCTCTTTTGTCTGGTCAAAGAAAATTTTTATTGTGGCCCAAAAATGTTAAATGGTGCTGAAACATGTTTAACCGAACGATTCATATTGGGTGAAAGGTGCCAAAACATGGACGTGGAAACCAAAAGATTCGTCAGGCCGCGCCTAAACGTCGATGAGCTTTGGCTCCTATACCGCCTCATCGACAGTCAATACTGGCTTTAGAGGAGGCATCCACACTCGCTTTGGAGTTTGGAGAAAGTCAGCAGGCTGAGGCGTAAGCTGTTAAGAAGCGTGAACAAGTTCCGCGAGTCCAAGTACGAAATAAGCGTGCGTGAACGGGTCTACTAATTTAAAAATGGACGTGAAAACTTCGCCATTTTACCTACCCCTACCCCCTACGTTTTTGCGTGGCAGAACCGTAGAGAGAGCCCGCTGAAAATCGTCAACAACAGTTATCTGAATCACCACTTGTAGTCTTTCTCCCTTGGAAACTTGCATATGACTATGCCGAACATTGTTTTGACTCACCAGGGGCAATGCACAAATCTTCGCGGTTGCCATAAACTTCACGTCCTCTGGGGCAGTGGGCAACAAGCCTTAGATGACGTCTTTCGGAAGGTGTTAAAGGCTGAGGGGAACGGATACGTTGCAGCCCAGCATAGTTTAGGAAGCAGATTGGCAAAACCCAAGCCTGCAGCGGTATGCCCCACTCTCGCCGCGTTTCTTCACCTACAAGCATGATCGCGTCACATTATTGTTTGAGCTGGCCGTTCCCCTAAAACTTCGTGAACAAAAATGAGAATAAACATGATGTCTCCACGTTGAAAACGTACAGTTAAGCCCAAAAACAGTCAGGCTCAACAAACGTGAACTAACTTGCTAAGAATATAGCCCTTACGGGCTTATAGCCCCTATAGCCCTCACGGGCATTGGCAACTTCAACCTTATCCTTGGGTAGCCCCCATGGGCATATAGCCCCTCGCAAGCTGCAGGAACCCATAGACACACAGTCTTGAGGACTACAATATATAGCCCTTTGAGTTTTGGAAAAAACGTCGTGTTAATGTATGAACTTTATTAGTCTCCAAATATGTCCCGGATTTAACGATTAGTGTCACTTTAAATTTTTTAATGACACTTTCAACTTAGTTCCAAGAGGAGTGTGGACAACTGCGGGTTCAAATCCGCCGGGGGACAAGCTTAAGCTGTGCGGCGCCATACATTTTTCTGAAAAGAAGCCCGCTAGAGTCTAAGTTAACATTAAACTTGAAAATCGCTGTTGGTGCTTTCATAATATTAAGAGCCGCGCCATTGAAAACAATAGATAGGTGTCTTGGGCTTAAGGGCGAAGAAACACATAGCCCCTCACGGATTTTCTCCGAAAAAAGGTCGTTTTCAACATATAGATGCGTTATTAGGATCCAAATATGTCAACACCGAAGCTAAAAGGCTAAGCTTCTGACAAGATTTTTGAGTTTAGTCCGGAAGGAACAATTCGAAGAGTTAAAGGAGTTGTTAAATAGAAAAAGAGGGAGGTTAAACGAATTCACGTAATATGGCACTGCGTATCGCTATGAACGCGGCTATCTCGTGAAACGGTTCCCTAGTCTTTATGGCTTCATATCCTTCTGGCGCAAGGTGGGCCGCAAACCCTGGGGATCCCATACCAAATACAATGATATCCCAGAGTCCTAAGATCCTTCGCCTTTTCTCAGGGTCCATGTTGGGTTCTACTCGAAACGGAACGTTTGCAAAAAACGGTCGTAAAGTGTCCTGATTGAAAATCTCCCTCAGCTGTTCCTCTGGCAAGTTTTCCGCAAGCAGAGTTAACTGTTTAATCCCTTTCCTTGCATAGTCTCTGATTCGCCTGTTATATTTGCTTCTGGTATCATTGTCGTAGCCACTTTTTGTTTTGTTAAGGACATATGATGGAAAAAGATGTGAGAATAAGTGCTCGTGTACCACGCACTTTGAAAGAACTTATGCGGCAATTTGTAGCCCTCGACGTCCACATCAATGAAAGCGACCTTATCCGCGATGCTATACGTGAGAAAATTCAACGAGAAGCACCAGAGCTTTACAAACAACTTTTCCAGGAGGCTGAAAAATGAATGAGGAAGATTTGAGATTAGTTAACAAATCGTTAAAGAAACTGTTGCTGAAATTCTGGACACAGAAGTATGGGATGCCATTTTTGAGCTTGTCAACGGACAGGAAGCTGGGATCCTAGCATTCAAGCAACGTATAGGTGCTAAAAAAGGTATTGCTCCAAGGCCTTCTTGGAACCCATCTAAAATTAGATGGGAGCAAGCTGAAGGCTCGAGTGGACCATATGAGCGTTCAGAAGACGTTAATAACCCAGAGTTTAAGGCGATGTTGAGGGATTTGGCTCAGCATAAGGGAAGGCTTCTCACGTGAAGGCTGTTTTTATTTGGTTTTCCGTTCAGGAAGCGTTGTTGAAAGGAAAAAGCAAGGAAAGGTTGCTGAAACCAAGCCTGAAACCGGTTCGCATCCGGCGGCGCAGTTTCCTGAGGATCTTAGAAACCTATTGTCGTTCGAGACATGAGCTGACGGTATAATAATTCGACCACGCCAGTTCTTAGGCAGCGAAAATTTCGTCAAAAGTTAAGCTAACATTAACGGAGGGAAAGCATTGAGAGGCTGCAAACTCTTCCCATGGCACAAGGCAAGCAAGTATACGTCGCAGTCTCTCTATGCCCCTAAGCCCGGAGGGCTACAGTATGAGTGACAGCCAGAACCATTATAAAACTTCTTTTGGAGACACTTTCTTTAGGCTTTGGGTTTCCAGGCATAGTGCTTACGCTATTCAACAACCAGACGGCTGCTACTTGAAAGTTGACGAGCCTTTAACAATTGAAGTCATCCAGAAACATTTGAAAGGCGAAATTACAGTTGGTCTTTACCAGCTTGATAGGGCTAGTCAACTTTCAAATGTTTCCAAAAACCACATGGATTTTCTAGTATCGAAGCCTACAGTGACAATCCTTAACAAAGACGGCTCAAGCATGGATGTACTGGTGAGCGGAGTTTTTCAGCATTTATAGCTCTGCATGGTTAAAACGTTTAAATGGTTGAAGATTAAACTTATGAAGGAAAGGTGAAATAAGTGATGACCGAAGCAGGTGAGAAACTGCCTATATCTGACTTCTATAAAGTTATTGACCATGTCACAATTTTTAAAAGTGAAAAATGGTGGGAGGCAATAGTTGTCTTCGAATCATTTGGAAAGCGGTCAATTGGCTTGTATCTTTGGCACAACAGAGACGGCGCATGGAAAAGGAAACACAAGTTTAACATTAGGAACTTAGATGAATGGAATAAACTTAAAAATGCCATAGAACAGCTCACACCAAAACTTGTTTCAAAATAATCTGTATATTGCTCACTTATAAGCAATTTAATAACTAACAGCCTAAACTATAATTATGAAACTCATGCCCTACACATTTAAACAGCTTTTAGAGAAGATCTCAAGCGAAAAAGCTCCAGGTCCATCTCCAACATTCTCCACATTCCATATACTGCATGCAATAGAACTCATCGCAGAGAAAACAATTGGCCGCAGCAAACTGGCAGAAGAGCTAAAGGTTGGAGAAGGCACAGTGCGCACAATAATTGGACGATTGAAAGACGCTGGATTAATCACAACCTCAAAGGCAGGATGCTTACTCACAGATAAGGGCGTAAGGTTTTGGAATGAATATAAAACCGTTTTCAGAAAGAAGGTTGAGATTGGAAAAAGCGAACTAACCATTGCACGTTATAATTTCGCAATTCTGGTTAAAAACTGTGGAGATAAAGTTAAATCAGGTATGGAGCAACGTGACGCAGCCATAATGGTGGGTGCAAGGGGCGCCACAACAATCATGTTCAAGAAGAGGTGCCTAATAGTTCCATCTGTAAGCAATGATGTAGCTAAGGATTTTCCAGACGCGGCAAACCAGATACTTAGGCTTCTTCAGCCTGAAGAAAATGATGTGATAATTATTGGAAGCGCTGATAGTTTAGGAAAAGCTGAGTATGGCACATTAGCGGCGGCTTGGACTCTGATCAACGATTGTGGTTAATACGTGTATTTTTCTCCTCCAGCTAGAATGCGTTCTAAAGCCATGTTGAAATTTATCATTCCCTCATTCGTTTTGGCTGAAACTGGAACGAGTAGAAATCTTAAACCAAGCTGGTAAATTGCCCGCATCATGTTTCTGCTCAGCAAACGCCTCGTTCCTTCAAGCCTCTGTTCAATCGCGTTTTCTAGAGCCTTTGAATTAGCAGACCAGTCCACGAGTTTATTGATGTCCTCTTTCGAAAGTAAATCACATTTTGACAGCAGATGCACTTGGGGAAGGAGGAAACGGTTGTAGACGGCTGCTGAAAGGAAAAGGTTTGAAACATAATTTAGTGGATTAAATGAAAAAACAGCGTCGAAGAGGTACACTATGGCTTTAGGTTCACTCGTAAGTTCGCTGGCGATGTATGGACCGCTTGCCCTGAAAGCAAACAACTCCATCTGCCCAGCAGTGTCCACTAAAACAATGTCGGATTTTAACTCCTCAACCTCCTTTGAAATCTCTCCAAGTTCATCTGCAATTAAATCCGCAGCCATTATCAACGCACCGTTTGGACCTAAACCATACTCCTCCATCAGCCTTCCTACATCCACGTAGTTACGGACATCCACGTCAGGCAAGTATGGAAGCATTAAAGCTCCCGGGTCCATATTCACAATTGTAACGTTTTGTTTAGACATTTTTAACCATTCACAAAAAGCTGCCGTGAGCAAAGATTTTCCCGATCCAGCAGTCCCTATAATGAAGACAATAAACATCTTTACTCATCCCTATTTCAACGAGAGGAATTGTGTTCAGTATCAAACTCCGTTCCCAAGGTAAAAGCCTTTTCTGTTAAAAGGGAATTTCTGGTGGTTGCGGCTCTTGAACCGGTTGATGGCTTCGTTTTGACACTAAAAATATGACCGTGCCTACACATGTTAAAATGATGGTAATGGTCAACAACAAAATAAAGAATATGGATAAGACAGTTACGTTTCGAACTGGGCTGTCTGCTCCAGTATAATTGTTATCCCCCGACCAGCTTGCACGAATATAATATATGCCAGCGGCTTCCGCATTCCAAACATACGTGAATCTCCCATTAGAATCTGTTGTAACGTTGCCTAAAACATTCCATGGCAAGTTGTTTATTTTAATGTAGATGGTGACTGTTTCGTTTTGCAGAGCCGGTGAAAGCTGCCCTGAAAGCGTGATTATGCCTCCTTGAATAACATAGGTGGATGAAATTATCAACGATATTGTTGAGGACGCCAAAGTTTTGTAGCTTGCAGAAACCTGTCCCGGAGCCCATTGTTCACAATTTTCAAGAGTGAGTATCTGCACGGAAGCACGCTTTAAATCGTCTGGGCATTCACCAACCCTCCATCCGTTTTTCAAATTCTCTCCAGTGCATTCAGCCACATAATACTGAATACCGCTATAATTAACATAGTAAGCTTCCCCCCTAACATCATGTGGTGTATGTGAAAGACGAACACCAACGTTCATATGAGCCTTACTTTCATAGTATAAAAGTACAACGTCAAGCATGCCGGCTTTCATAATTGAAGCTGCAAGGTAAGAAAAGAGGTCACAGTCTCCCTTATTTTCAACGATTGTTTCCACAGGGTATTTCGCTGGCAAAGTCTCTTCATAAGGTATTTGATGCACAATCATCAGCACTCCGTTTGCAAAATCTTCATCATCCGTGTAAATTTCCCAGAGGCTATCGGCGATGGGTTTTAGAGCAGGGGGCGTAACGAACTTAGCAAAATCATTGTTTGAATTTAGATTATGGCTTTTTTCAAGGTAATATTCATAAAGCGATTGTGGAACCGTAACGTTCAGGCTATACTGCGTCAAGCCGTTTGGTTTGTCTAAAAGTTGATAGGAATGGCTGTAGCTCTCTGATAAGCAGTATGGAAGCAGATAAGAAAGCATAAGAAAAACCGTTATTGCCATTAGCGTTCTTGAAAGTTTTGATTTCAATTTTCCTCTAGAAAATGCTGTTGTCTGCCTAATTTATGGCTCTTATGAAACGATAATCAATAGTGAAAATAGCTAGACGGTTGCTTCAGACACCCGGATTTTCAATAATCTTTAGTCAGTGTCTAACCTGAACCTCATAGCAACCGCATAGGCCTAAAAACTTCACAAACACAACTCTTTCGACTAAGGCTATTGTTTTTTCTTTTGAAACCTAATTTTTCCACCATTTCTCTCTATCAATTCTGAAAGTTGAATTATTGTTTTTCCTAGACGCTCTTTAGCCGTTTTAGAGCCCTTTGCTGTTGTTGAGAAATGGATTTCTATGTGTGGTTTTCTCTCCTCGCCCCTTGGATGAGACTTTACGTAAACATATGGATTGTCATGCATTACTTGGTCGATTAAAGGAGCCAAACCCGACTCCATAATGCCATCCGCATATATGCTTGTTTCAAAAAACGTAACCTCTCCAGCCTCACTCTTAAGTAAAGGTGCAACCGACCCTTCAAAAATAGCCTCCATTTCCGAGGGGACGCCAGGCAACGCTATTAAAAATGTTCCTTTAACATTTATCAATACCCCGGGAGCCGTGCCAACATGGTTGGGTAGCGGTTCTGTTCCTTCCGGGAGCGTTGCCATTTTAACTCTCGAGGGTGTTAATTCAACCTTTTCTATTTTTCCTTCTTTAAGATAGGCTTCATATTTTTCCTTGACCATTTTCAAAGCTTTTTCGTTAACTTCCAATTTGCAGTTTAGAGCTTTAGCAATTCCTTCCAAAGTTTTGTCATCAAAGGTTGGACCTAATCCACCAGTTGTTATTATGAACCGTGGTTTCCGCTGTAGGGCTTCGCCTATAACGCTTGCAATTTCATCGACATCATCGCCTACAACGGTTATTCGTTTCGCCATTATTCCTAATGAAGTGGCACGTCTAGCCATCCAATGAGCGTTTGTGTTCAGTGTCTTGCCGATTAACAGTTCGTTGCCGATGCAGATTATTTCTATTTGCTGTTTCATTTTCTCACATTTCCGGTTTGAAGCACTAAAAATAAACTGCTTTGCCCTTTTTATGCTGTTTGCTAACTTACCGTCTAAAAATAACTGTTTTTCACAGAAAGTCAAACGCATCGCAGATACTTATGACCCGAAAAAGCTTCCCACTGAGGAGTTTCGTGGCGAACTCATTCTAAATCTCAGAGAACTTCTTGAAATTGCACAGAGAGAAGCGAAAAGTAAGGGAAGATATGGTGCTAAACATCAAAAATGGTCGAAATTAGCAGCTTACATCAGCCAGTGCATCAATATCATCATGCGGGATTACGACGCCGTTAAGATAAAGGCTCAGCTTGAGGAATTGAAGAAGCTGGTTTACAATGAGCTTTTTAAAGACAGAGAAGCAGGAAATTGAAAAACTTGAGAAAACAATCAAAATGGCTATTACTGCCAAAAAGAAAAAGGTGCCAAATGATCCTGTCAAGTTTTGCCTGGACTGGCTGGGATTTAAACCCACAGAATACCAGCTTGAACTCATAAGGCTTTTCCAAACAAAACAGTTTGTCGCTGCATGGTGGTGTCGACAATCTGGAAAATCGCATATTATTTCAGCATTGCTCTTATGGTTTGCCCTCAAAAATAAAGGCTGTTACATCGCAGTTGTAGGTCCAAGCTGGAGACAGACAAAACTTATCATACGCAGAATAAACAGTTTCCTCCGCAAGTTGCCTAAGGGCTTCTATCACAAGCCGCTTAAAACGATGGTTCGCCTCTCAAACGGCAGCTTGATTGAGGCTTTTCCAAATAATCCAGAAACGATTAGGGGTCCAACATTAGACCTTGTTTATTGTGATGAAATGAATTTTATTCCGAATGATGAGGAAATGTATGACGCCATCCTATTCACGTTAGGCACCACAAACGGAAAGTTTTTTGATTAACATTGCTTATGAGACTGCTACTCCTGAGCCATCGGACCGTGTTGTAAGTGTTGCAGAAGGCTTCGGCTTAGATCAATGGGAGAAATTCGTGATTTATGACAATGTGGAGTTGAAAATAGGACCCAAGGATATTGTCTATATCACCGGTGATAGTGGAAGCGGAAAATCAGTTCTGCTAAAGGCTTTAGAAAGAGACATCAAAGAAGGAATGGGTTTAAGCTACATTAACATTGCCGATATTTTACCAGAGTCGGGTAAACCCTTAATCGAGACTGTTGGCGAAACATTTGAGGAAGGCTTGGAGCTTCTGAGCAGAGTAGGCTTAAACGATGCTTTCCTGTTTCTGCGTAGTTATGAACAGCTTAGCGACGGGCAGAAATACCGATACAAAATTGCCAAAATGATTGAGTCTAAAGCTCAGTTCTGGGTTATGGATGAGTTTGCAGCAACGCTTGACCGAGACACAGCAAAAATCGTAGCTTACAACCTTCAGAAACTTGCGAGACAGCAGGGAAAAGCAGTTTTGGCAGCAACAACTCACACAGACCTTTTAGGGGATTTGAACCCCTCGGTTCACATTCATAAGCGCTTTGGGAAAGAAATAACGGTAAACTATTATCCAAATCAACCTGCGAAAGAATGCAGTCTTGTCAGGGAAATGCGTGTTGCAGAAGGCACTGTTGACGATTGGAGAAAGCTCGCAGGGTTCCACTATCGCAGCCACAGAATAGGTGGCCCTCGTAAAATCTTCTATCTTAAACGTAAACGTAAAGATGAATTGTGCGGAGTTATTGTTTACTGTTATCCGCCACCCACATGCTTTGGGCGTAGGCTCATTCTGCCAAAAATGTCAATGAAAGAGCTGAACGAAAAGCTGAGCATCATAAGCCGTGTTGTTGTGCATCCAAAATACCGCACCATAGGCTTAGGCGTCAAAACTCGTGAAGGAAACATTGACAAAAGCTGGAACGCCATATGTGGAAATGCCCGCTGTAATGGCGAAGTATAATCCCTTTGGAGAAAAGGCTGGAATGCAAAAAATAGCTGAGCAACCACCGCCAAAAGAAGCCCTAGCCACTACACAAGTACTGCAGCAGCTCGGCTTTAACATTCAACTGTTGGGAAGCGAAAAATATGTTTTAAACAAGCTGCAAACCCTAACCAATAAAGAAATAGCGAAAATAAGAGAGGCATTTATCAAACATTGTCATGCGCGCTTCATGAAATACTTCTTCCCCCATCAGCTATTCGGAAAAAAGGAAGCCTACGTAAAAGAAATAAAGAAAGCCAGTCTCGAAAGAGTTGCGCATTTAATTAAGGTTTGCGGTTTTCTAATGCAAACTAAAGTTTACCTATTCTGGAAATGTAAGTAATGTCCTTTGGTGGAAAAAAGGGGGAATATGTGTTTTGCTTCTGGCTTACTTGATAAACCATATTGTCAATATGAATGGCTCTTTAAATCCCGTGTAGATTGCGTATCCGTGAATTAATACATCGAGGTATGTGGGCTTCTCTAAGATCACTCTTTCAGGCGAGTTTAGTGTCGCGCCGTTATAGTTGTATCCTTCATCCCAATACACATACAGGTCTAAGTCCGTAGTTGGATACATACTCCAATCGAATAGCCACGTGAGCTGGATAATAGCTTTCTCGGTACCCTTCGGGACTTCGACGTGCATCCATGGAGTTGCTTCATCTTGACCTATCACGCCTTCTCGAATGACACTTGGGCTGGGAATTTCGGTTGTAGCCGTGACAGTGATTATTATGTCAGCAGATAACGCATCATAGCTAGTCCAGTCGTTCTCGATAATTATTTTCACGTATCCGGGCTCTATTGGAGCTAGACGAGTGTAGTCGTCCCAATACACGCCAGTGACCTCTCCAGTCCATGTAGTTTCATAGTCCGTGACTAAGAAGGATGCGTCGCCCCAAACGTTAGCGCTATCAATGTAATATGCATACATGGTTCTTTTCGCGCTTTGTATATAAACCTCAAAGCTATTCCAGCCTAACGGATTTTCTATGCCCAAGTAGACGTCTGTAAGGTCGAGTCTTATTGTATCTGTTAGGTGCGTAACGTAGAAAATGTATTCAACCTTATGGCCTGGTTTCAAATCCTCAATTGATGCCTCGTATGTTCCAGCTTCAACAATCGGTATATTGGCGATGGGTTCCAACCAACCGTAAGGCGGCAGCTCTGGGGCCACATCTCCAAGCGATTCGTCTGCCTTTAGAGCTTCTAATGCGTAGTAGGCATTGAGGTAACCGGCTCCTTGATCTCGCTCGGTGTAGCCGTCTAACCAAACCGCACCACTCGTGATTGCTTGTCTGTAATCTTCAGGGCTTGATTCTGGAATTTCTTTCTCTGCGTAACTGTTGATCAAGGCCACAGCGCCTGAAACAGCTGGTGTTGACATGGAGGTTCCGGAAGCAAAAGCAAGTCCATGTGGAACTTTTACAGTTGGGTAAGCCGATAAGACAAATATGCCAGTTGCCGACACCGTTGGTTTCAATCGTCCGTCAGCTGTTGGGCCACGGCTACTGAAAGCGTAGATTTGAGGCATAGCGCTTGTATACAAATAGTATCCTATACCCTCTATTCTATAGCGGTATTCCCAGAATACCCTTGTATTGACGGGGTTAGCGGCTGCGCCGACGGTGATTGCTGTGTTCGCGGAGCCTGGACTTGCCGTTGTCATAGAAGCTGGCCCTTCGTTGCCTGCAGCTGCCATAGCTCCTTAAACGAAGATTTGGACCCATCGTTTAAGGAGCTATTTGATTTAGCTGTTGACAGGGCAATGCTGGCTTTGGGAGAATCTGGGAGACAGGCTACCTACTATCACATAGAGAAAACCTTCGGAATAAAAAGAAAACAGTGGCATAAGGAACCTGAAAATTTCGCAGAAGCCCTTGAGAAAATCTTCGGTCCAGGAGCCCAACTTCTCTTTAAAGCCATTACAAAAGAGCTTTACTCCAATTTAGGCTTAAAACTTGAGGAAGAAAAACGATCGCACTTCACATATGTCGTTCGCAAAGCTGAACACTATGCCGAAGCCATTGAAAAGCTAAAAAGAAAGCAGAGGAGAAATACTACAACATAGCTCTAATAGACATAAGGCTTCCTGACATTAGCGGCGTGGAGCTTCTCACAAAAATCAGAGAGACAAAGCCAAAGATGCGGAAAATAATCATAACAGGCTATCCAAGATTGCAAAACGCTGTCGAAGCCCTAAACAAAGGTGCAGACGCCTACATAATAAAACCTTTAGACATGGAAAAAGTCTTGGCGACAATAAAGGAACAACTGGAAAAACAGAGAAAAGAACAGAAAATGACAGAAGAACAACTCGTCCAATTCATCGAAACCAGAGTAAAACAAATAGAACAAGAAAAATAAAGTGTACTCAACTAATGAAGTGTAAGGACTGCCGCTTCATAGACTACTTCACATCCGAAGACAATTATGGTGCCACCAAAACAAACGCTACATAAACCCAGAAGACAGCATATGCGAAGAATACAAGCCAAAAATAAAAGGCCCATTAGACAAATACATCTAATGGTTAATAAGTGAAGGATTATGAAACATTCTTGGAAGTATGAACATGCACAACGATACTTCAAACACAGAGCTGAGCTTTATGATGTAAAATATATTCCAAAAGGCGCAGAGGAGCTTTCGAGAATATTAATTCAGAAGGCGGAAATTAAGGAAGGCGACTTTGTCCTCGATTTTGCAACTGGAACAGGATTCCAAGCAGTGCAAATAGCTTATGCGGTGGGGGAAAAGGGAAGAGTTTTAGGCCTTGATATTTCAAAAGAGATGCTACGAGAAGCGGAGACTAAAATAAAGAGGCTCGGACTGGATAGCGTTGTGAAACTGAAAAAAATGAAATCGGATACCATCCCTCTTGAAGAGGGTTCGGTAGATGCTATCATCTGCGGCTTTGCCTATCACCATTTCCCGGATCCATACCGAGTAACCGCTGAAATGTTTAGGGTTTTAAAACCCTATAAAAAAGCCGTTGTAGTTGACGGATGTAGACCTGAACACCCTTTCAAGAAACTCATTGCGGACTTGAGCGTTAAAATATCTGACAGAACATGGCATATCAGATTCTACACCGAAAATGAGTTCAGAGAATTTTTTGAAAAAAGTGGATTCAAGGAAGTGCATAGTTGGTGTTTCTATCAAACGCATTGTCTATTATACCCCTTTATCATGATTGAGGGAACAAAACATCATCCTTCCACTCAAGACGCTTAATCATCGCTTTCTCCATATGTTGTATGGGCACTGGTTCCAGCAGTAACTACCACCCTTAAAAACGCAGTTCTTACACTCAAGCATATCGAAAACCCTAGGCTTCTTCGCCAATCCAAACCACTAACAAAAGATACTCCACCCAAACCAATAACCTTTGCTTCCAAAATCCTTTTTCACTTTTTGCTTTTTTTATAAAGTGTTTTTCCCTTTATTTCAACTTCAATTCTGTCTTCATCTTTAAGTGGAAAATTTGTTTTTCTACTCTTCATGATTCTCTTCGATGAATGAAATCCGCTAGGCATTTTAGGCTGCAAAACACGTGTCGTTCAGCCTCGGGCTCGGGTTGCCAAAGCTTGGATTGGATCAGCAAAACATAGAGCTTTTCGATGTCCTTCTTGCGGTATCTCCTTCCACACCCGTCACACTTTTCTTGTAGTTCGCCTCAAAAATTCCATGACCCCTCAGTTAAGCCACACCACAAAGGAAGAGTTCATAAGAGAAGCATAGACATCTTGACAGAGATACATGATCTCAGGCAACGGAACGGCCACGAAATATCGAATTCGACTCTCAGCCTTGCCACATACATAGCATTGCCCCAGCTCAGTCATTGGCTTAAGCCTACGCCTACTCATTTCCTACCTCCGCCTCCCGCTTCTCAACAGCCTCAAGCCTCAAACGCACAGCCTCTTTGACAAACTCCGTGACGGTTCTGTTTCTCCTCAGGTTCCCAGTTCAAGGACTATCTTGTGAATGAGATAATTAACCAGAAATTAGCAACATAAGGAACAAATGTAATGAGAGACTTACAAGATATACTACGGATTTTAAGGGAACTAAACATAATGAGCAAATGGAAGAAATTAGGACTTGTTTATCGTTATGTCATAAACTGGAAATATGTTCTCTCGGTTATTAGTTAAAGTAATTTTTATGTAGGCTTCAAAAGAGGGAAATGGCTACGACTATATACATGCTGAAGAATCCCCCGTAATAATTGGAAACAAACTAAACAGAGTAAATGCATAAGGCATCTTAACTTAACGGTTTTAAGTGCTTAGCGCGCGCAGAAATAGCCGCATTTCATGCAGTGGTAGTAGTCTCCCCAAAGCGGGAAGCCCATCTATTCTAAAAGTAGACGAAACCTAAAAAACCGAAACTTCAAATCAGCCTTTCCATGTTGCATTTTCAGTTATCCCTTCTGTTCGCGCGCGCACATGCGTCGGCCGATAGACTAGAGACACAGGAGCTGAGTCGTTCACGGCACAATTTTTAAACAAGTTTGACGTTAATCCGATGGAAAGCCCATGATCTTCAAATAGCCATTCAGAACCTTTTGGAAAGCCGCCTCGTCCTTCACACTCAGCTCATCGTCGATGTACTCGTCCGCGTTTAGAACAAATTCGAATCTCTTAGACTCTTTACCTCTACCCAGAAAGCCGCCTTCTTTGTACACCAGTTCAAATTCTATTCTGACCCTCTGCGGACCTAGGGCTTTAGCGATGTCGCCGATGGTACCCGCGATGCCACCCGCCCGCCACCCGCCTACGCCCCTCCTCGAAACCTTTACCTCAACAGCCTTGAGGCCTTCAAACGGAGATTCGAATTTTCTGTAGTGGTAGTCTCCTTCGCCCCTTCCCCTTAAACCCTTCTTGGATGGGAAGCCTCTACTCGAAAAGAGATCGAAGATCTTTTCGGCGATCACGTCATCCTTTGCCCGGCCAGTCATGGCTCTTTTTGCCATCTTTTTGCCCGCTTCAAATATTCCCAACGGTTCCACCCCTCCAGTCCTAGATTCATAGGAGATTCCCCTATAAATACATTATAGGAACTTATGCGCGCGCATTTGATTGTTGTATTCATTTAGAGAAAGCGGAGTACAGTATGATGTCGGCATCTAAAAATTCTCCTCTTAGATAAGCTTCTGGAACAAAGCCTAAGTCTATGCAAACTTTGCTCATGGCAACATTCCAAGGTCGTGTAAAAAGCTTTACTTTCTTTCTGCCAATAACTTTTACATGTTCAATGGCGTTCTTAACTAACTTCTTGCCGATGCCTTTCCCCCCGAAATTCTTCATTACAGCTATCAAATGAATCTGTGCAGGCGTTTCTATATTCCCCTCAGTCAGGATAAGAAAACCTACAACTTCTCTCTCAGCTTCTGCAACATAAACTTTCACGTGTGGCTTTTTTGAGAAATCGATAAATCTCTCAGATGTAAATGATTGCATTCCTCTGTCTATCTCATCACGGAACGCCTCATTGGAAATTTGAGCAAGTGACTTTGCGTCAGCCATGGAAAAACTCCTTATCTTAGTCATTTTCATAGCCCCCTTCGAAATGAACTTCTGATCCACCAAATTTAAGCACTACTCAACATCTTTGGGCGCGCCTTTTTCTATTTTGTTGCGTGAAGAATGTAACGTGAGGGGAAAATGCCCCCCTCTTTATTAAAAATTTTCCTCACATTCTCAATTCCTTCTAACAATGCGTTTTTCAAGTTTGAATCATCTATTCGCGCAGCCATTTCTGTTGCCGTTTGGACGAAGTGTTTGATTCTCTTTTGCGATATCTGCTCTCCCTTGAAGATAGCCCACTTACATTCTTGAAATCCTACAAGTTTCATCATGAATTCCAAATCCCCTGGTTCAACTTCATTGGAATGTTGCCTCCCAATCAAATGAGAAATTGCCTTTATGAGTTGCCATCTCATTACAGCAACCTTTTCCTCTTCGTGCACGGCCTTCGGAAGCGGGCATTCGTCACTTAGAATGCTTTGGCCGCCCTTCTTTAAGATTCTGTAAAATTCTGCGATAGCTCTTGTTAAGCGACCTGGTGACGAATTGATGTCAGAGATTGTGCGAGTGGATATTATGATGTCCACGGACTCGGTCTGTATAGGCATGTGAGACAGGTCTGCTTTGACAAAAGTTATTAAGTCCAGCAAGCTCTTTTCCAACAGGCGTTTTCGAGCCAGTTTAAACGATTGCGGATCAATGTCAACGCTTATTATGCTGCTCTTTAGTTTCTGAAGGTAGATTCGTCTTGCGATTCCTGATGTCGTGATGCCGAATCCTGTCCCTGCATCCAATATCACTTTACGATCCAAATCAACACTCTGCCAAAAATACTCTTCAAAGGAAAGCAGCGCGTCATCACGGACCAATTTGATCACCTGATGTTTTACTGCACACGCACGAAAAAAATTGTGCATAGTTGTTAGAAAAATTGCTCGAATTTCGTTCAAAAAATGTTAACATAACATGAGTAAGCCAGTTTATGAAGCAAGCAATGCGCGCGCGTTTTCCCAGGGCCACCAAATTTATGTGGGCGCTCTTTCTCATAGTCCTTCTACATGCACAGCACTCCACGTTTTGCCGGACCCACTCATCGATGTCCAGGTCCACTTTAACTATTCCTTCTTTAGCAGCTGCCAACACTTACACCTCATCCTCTTTCGGTTGTTTCATATTATTTCTCCTCTAAAATGCGTATGATCTCTTGGAGTGTGAGCGCTCTTTTATCACTTTCTTTGAGAAGTCTAATCATTCTTCTGTGACAGGTCCGGCAAAATGGCTTCAATCCTGGTATCTCCACTAGGAAATCATGAACTCCACATCTGGGACATTTTCCGAAAGTTATTTTAAAGCTCATCGCTACTCTTTCTCCATTCTCGCTCTCGAGAAACCCTTGGCCTTGCTTGGCCAATTGTGCCGCTTGTCCACCTTAATCTGGCACGGTCCTCAAGAGTTTCGAGGGAAAATAAAAAAGGGGAGTTTGCGGGGGATATCTCCAGTCTACTACCTTTCGCTTGCAGAGATACAGTTGATGTTTTCCGCAGCTCAATTCACAGCCTCTTTTGCAAGTATTTTGGGCGGCTTTTTTGTGACAAAAACGGGTGGAAAAAAGGGCTTAGCAACTTGTTTCCTCTGTTCTGGTTTAAGCATTGCAACTTGGGCTTTTTCTTCATCCTTCATTATTGCAGTCATGTTAATGGCGCTGTTTTCGATTTTCTTCTATGGCATCTATGAGGTAGCTTATGGAACGCTGATTTCAAGCCTAACAACTCCCAAAAATCGGGCTACAACCTTTGGCGTCACCGCTATCATGATAGGATTGTTCACAGCAGCTGGTTCCACTACGAGCGCACACCTCTGGGAACTGTACACACCCATCATCCCATTTTTGTTAGTCGCAGTCTTAGCGTTTCCATCGGTCTTGATCCTCCTGAGAGTCAAAAATCATTAGAGCCTTTTCATAAACCACATCTAAAACCAAAAGCTCCATAACCCAATTGGCAACATTAAACAAAAAAGGACTCTCCCCATCTTTCTGGTTTTGCCAAAGCCCCAAAACATAAACAATTCATGAACCGAAAATCTCTATCGTGGATAAGCAAACTTTACACGCCATCACCCATTTATACAGAAACCGGAGCCAGCAATGAAGTGCCTCGACTGCCGCTTCATAGACTACTTCACGTCTGAAGGCAAGTACTGGTGCCACCAAAACAAACGCTACATAAACCCAGAAGACAGCATATGCGAAGAATACAAGCCGAAAATAAAAGGTCCATTAGACAAATACATCTGGTGATGGTAGGCGTTCTAATGTGTGGAAGAGGTTATCGTGTAAGCTTCGTTTCGCTTTCTCGTTATCCAGTTTTTTGGCTACGCAAAGAATCTTTCTTTTCCAAGGCTCTGCATCCATAAGTTCAACGCCGACATTTAAAAGCTGATCTTTGATATTTTGAAATCCGAGCACTTTTTTTGGCTTTAAGCCACATTTCATAAGTATTCTGACTATTTGGGCCTTAGTGAAGGGAGCATGGGTCTCTTTCATTTCTATTTCGCTGTTTAAGGATTTGAATTTAGTGGCGAACTCTTGTAGATCCCCTTTGGAAATCTTGATTAGGCCATCTTCAAGGTCAAACCACTGCACTTTGTGATGGCTGAACCTCCTTACGAACTCGTTGAATTTTACCCTCGCAGAACTATCCATCCAAACCGTTATCATCTTCTTTCCCGGGTTCAAATGGTCTATTAGAATGACCCTTCCACCGCGCTCTAAAACTCTACTTACCTCATCCAGCGTGATTTTGACTCCTTCAAGACCTTTTAGAGATTCCACTTCATGAAGCATAAGAGAGATAAAAACTACTTCAAAGCTTCCATCCTTAAAAGGAAGAACAACGGAATCTGAATGCACTAATTCTGCTGAGGGACATCTAACATGAGCTTCCACAAGTTTTTCTCCGCTCAAGTCCATGCCACACGCCTCACAAACATTTGCTTCCTCCATCAACCTTTGGAGAACACGTCCAGAGCCACATCCTAAATCAAGAAGCCTACGACATCCTACGATATTCCTTCTTATAACATTCCACAAAAAATCCCACCAAGGATACGGAGAAGTTTCCGCACACATTATACATCACACTGAAAGCATTTCCTCTAAGCCTCATTTTTGACTTTTATATTTTATAATATTAAGCTAATGACCTAATATTTCCGCCAGATGTTATATGGACATTGGTTCCAGCAGTAGCCGCCACCCTTAAAAACACAGTTCCTACACTCAAGCCTATCGAAAACCCTAGGCTTCTTCGCCAATCCAAACCACTAACAAAAGATACGCCACCCAAACCAATAACCTTTGCTTCCAAAATCCTTTTTTACACTACCACACCCTAAGGCACTGGGTGGGCACGATGGAATACCATAAAACCAAAGATCCTTGGCACGTCAAGCGTGTGCTTGGACATAAATCACTACAAAGCACGGAAATTTACATAAACATTGAACAAGCCTTGTTTGAGGAAGCGCTAGAAGAGTTTCACGTTAAAGTTGCAGAAAAGCCTGAAGAAATAAAGGCACTGCTGGAAGTTGGGTTCGAATACATCTGGGAAGAAGGTGATCTAATGTTCTTTAGGAAACGCAAATAAAGGGTGGATTTTCTGTGAAAAACAGTTATTTTTTGCTAAACCACCATTTCAAGTATTCTTTTCTCTGCTGTTTCCGCTCTTCTTCGCTAGATTCAAATGTAGGTCTTAATTTTTGTCTCATTTCCATCAGTTCTTGCCGTGTCAGAGACAGCCCGCAGCTTTTGCACACGTAATGTTTGGTTGCTGGAAGGTATTTCATTTCACCACCACATTCTGGACAGTATAGCATTTTAATCACTTATTCTATCTCTAGAAGTGAACATGCCTTGAGAAATAGCTTTCGCTCATCTGCTGGCTAATAGATATTTACGTTATGAAGTTTGCTAAATTCGCTTCTCCAGCCAGTTGAATAGCCCTTTCCATTTCATCCCTAGTCAGTCTCCTGCGCAGTTCCGGAATCTCGTACGCTCGCCACTCTGGTCTGTACTGAAACATGATATTGACTCTTGTTTCTGTGCCCAAGTTTTCAGCTATCCAGTTTATGATAGGTTTCGTGCAACATTCTAAATGGTTTGGCAGAACCAGTATGCGTATTATTATTTCGCCGTATTTTTTTGCTTCTAAGTGATTTCGTGTACATGCTTCCCAATAGTTTGGTGCATCAGAAATTCTCTCAGAGCATTCACTTGGTCCATATTTGAAGTCTAATAGGTAGACGTCTGCGAATCCAGCTAGGAGCTGGGCTGTTTCTGGGCTATAGTAACTGTTAGAATTCCAAACAACCGGAATGTTTGTGTTGACATGTTTGAATGTTTCAAGCCACTGCTCCAGCCATGGCGTCGGTTCTCCGCCCACAAGATTTGCATTTCTGCAACCATTCAATCGCAAGTGTTCAATCTCTTTGGCTAATCCTTCGGATCTGTAAACTTTTCCTTTCTCTATCCATTGGGAAATTGTCCAGTTTTGGCAATGCTTGCAACACATGGAGCATCCTATGGTGAAAATTGTTCCGGAGGGCACGAGTTCGGGTTCCTCTCCCATGTGTTCAAAGATGCTTGAAACAGTTATTTCCGTGCCGCATCTGCAATAGCCTAATTCACCTTCAACTCTGTTGACGCTGCATCTTCGAGTGCAAAAGTGGCAGTTTGTGAGGATTCTGTTCGCAATCGCAATCTTCAAATCTAAATAAGACTTTTCTGGAGTTGGCATTTCCTGAAGCCTTTTCTCTCTAGTATCTATTTCCTTCTCAATTCTGTAAAATTCCTGTGTGAGTCTTGTGTGTTCCCGCCAAAGCTCCTCTATGGAGTCTTTTTCACTAAATTCTGCTGGAAGCTTTTTGGCTATCACGAATTTTGCTGCTTTTTCATCTTGCATGACAGCAAAGTATCTGGCTAAGCTTCTCCTTGCCATCTTATCGTTTAGTACCGTTGCCGCGTCCGGGCGGAGGATCCTCCACATTTTCACTCAATTTTAATCTAGTCAAGGAATTATTAAAACAAGGCGTATGGAAAGGAGTATCCGCTTGCATGCAGTTCACCTTTTATGGGGATTTCCTGTCCGCATGCCGGGCAACGCATGTCCTTCGTCAAATTCCATTTCGTGATTTCAAAGCTGAAACGTTTAATCAATAATTCATTGCAGTTTGGGCAGTAAGTGTTTTCGTGAGGATGCCCCGGCAAATTTCCAATATAAACATAGTTCAATCCCGCCTCTTTCACAGCAGCATACGCCTTCTCCAAAGTTTCAATAGGTGTAGACGGAATGGTTGTCAATTGATAGTCGGGATGGAAACGCAACAAGTGAAAAGGCGTGTCTTTGCCAAGCGCCTCTCTTATCCACGCTGCAAGCTCACTTAACCTCTCAATTGAATCCCCCATCTTGGGAACAACCAGATTCGTGATTTCTATGTGAATGTCATTTCTTTTCATTTCCTTTAAAGATTCATAGATTGGCTCAACTGATGGAACTGCCGAAAATTCTCTGTAAAAGTCTGGGTCTCCCCCGCCTTTGAAGTCCACCGTTGCCGCATCCAAATAGGGCGCTATTGTTTTTACCGCTTCTGGTGTCATGTAGCCGTTTGTTACGAAGGTGTTGAAGAATCCTACTTGATGGGCGAGCTTGGCTGTATCGTAGGCATATTCGAAGAATATGGTTGGCTCTGTGTACGTGTAGCTTATTCCTTGGCAGCCATTATCCCTTGTGGCTTTGACAACTTCTTCTTGTGGGAAATGTCTCCCCGCTATCTTCTTTTCTTGGCTTATCATCCAGTTGTCGCAGAATTTGCAGCGGAAGTTGCAGCCAACTGTGGCAATAGACATAACCAATGCTCCTGGATTGAAATGCGAAAGCGGCTTCTTCCCTATGGGGTCTATACATGCGGATATCGCCTTCCCGTAAACAAGCGAGTGAAGTGTTCCACCATCATTCTTCCTAACCAAACAGAAGCCTGTTCCTCCGTCACTTATGAGGCATCTCCTACCACATAGGTTACATCTAACCTTCTTATCTTCCAATTTTTCATAAAGCATGGCTTCATGCAAGTTTATTCCTCCTTTATATGAAAACCGTTATTGTTGAAATCAATGATTAACATCTTTCGTGTTGCTCTAAACCCCTTTTTATGCCCATTCGTCGTTATCAACCCGGCTTCGCGGAGCTTTTTTAGATGGAAAGATACAGTGGTCGCTGAGACATGCTTCGGCAAAACTTTTTCTATTTCAGTGATTGTTTGGGCTTTTGGATAGACTTGTATCAACTGTTTGAAAATTTGGGTTCTTGTTGGGTCGCTTAGGGCTTCGCATATTTTGTGTCCGTTAAAACTTTTCTTTAACATGGATTTCACTATTTTAATATTATAATAGAAGAACTTTATTTAAGTTTCTACTCCTTCCTTTCTAATGTTCTCTTACTTCAAAAACGAATGGTGGCGTGAAAGTTTTTATGTCCAGTTCTATGCCGAGTAAGCCTTCTAAAAAGCCAGCCAAAATTTCAGGTTCGCTGATGAATGGCGCTTTTATGAGGATGTACTTGTCTCTTAGGTAAAAGTCTCCGAATCCCTGCACCCTTAGGCGTTTGAAAACTTCTTGCCATTTTTCACGATTTGCAGTTTGGATGCCGAGGGTTGCCTCCATGGAAATCTTTGCTGCTTCACCCATTTTTCTTCCAATTTCGCGCCATTTTTCCTCCGAAATATACTGGATGAGGATGTTGATTAATTCTACGTTTACGAATGCTACGCGGCTAATGCCGCAATAATATTCACCAGGGAAACGCCAATCATAAATCATCATACTCCTGTAAACGTCAAGCATTTTAGAAATAAGGGGTTTTATGCCCGGCTCCTTCCCTTCCCGAATTAGAGAATCAATGAACTCTCTTTCCTCTTTTTCCAGAATTATTGTTGTTCTTTCAGCTGATTTCTTGTTTTTCTTCAACATTTCTTCGATTTTCTTTTCGTCCTCGCCTTGCATAGTTGTTATATCTTTCAGCATATCTTATATGCTTTGTTGAGCAGTGGTTCGCAACCGAATAATTTTTAACAACACATAGGCTTTTTAGAACTGCTGTTGAAGAACTTGTTCAGTCTGAAAAAGATAACGCGTCTTGCGTATTAAAAGCATAAACCGCTAATAAATAATCTTATTTTTAATCAAGTACAATGTAAGCACTAAACCAGTTATGAAAAGAATAGTTCCAAAACCCATTGAAATAGTATAGTTAATTTTCAGAATGTGTAGGAATACATAAACCACGTAAGTGGGTCCAGCGAATATCAAGAAAGCTGCAAGCACCACCAAAAATGTTTTCCAGAATTTTGAACGCAAATCCAACCTAACTGATGTTTTGCTTTTTTCTTTTTCCTTAGCCATTCATCCATACTCCGTTAACTTTGATAACGTTTAAAGTTGATGTTTTCTCTTATAACCCTTCCTTCACTTCGTTACCTAAAGCCTTCATCAAAAACTTGAAAACCGCAAAACCTGCTCCGCGGTCCGCCCTAAAGCCTGTAGTTGCACCTAAAAGGCATATGCCGTTTATTCCACGTTCCTCTGCAAGCCCAAGCATCAATCCAGTAGCCCCCATAATTCTACCCTTGCTGTAGATTACTGCTCCTTTTTCCATAAATTCTGCGGCGAGTCTAGGGGAAGTGGCAGCCACGTAAACTTGAGCTTTATCTTCTGATATTGGTACTCCACCCATTGTCACGACGAAGTTGCAGCCGTATTTTTCAGCAAAATCTAGTATCTCGCTGCATACCTCATAATGTGCAACAACATCATCAAAAGAAGGCTGCGTATCACCAGTCATTATCATAAAATCATTTTTCTCCATAGGCGCAGCGTAAAACTCATACCTTGGCAAACGACAAATTCCTTTAGAATTAACTGAAATATAATCAGGAAAAGAAGGCGAATATAACTCCGCAAAAGATTTTGCACCACAGAACTTTATCAAAAGATAAGCCGCAATCTTTCCAACATTACCAAAGCCTGGAAGCCCCTGCACAAAAATTGGATTCTCAAGAACGGGATTGAATATTTGACGGAAATATGGTTTATCCATCCAAGCAACACCAAAGTCGATAAGTAATGCGTAATACTAAAATGTTTTACTTAAAGATGCGGATATAGGCGAACGGTGCTTCATAAAAAGATTTAAGAAACCTTTCGTTCTAGCATAAAGCAGCGGGGTGGGGTAGCCAGGATTAACCCGCTGGGCTCATAAGGGCTTGGATGCTCCGAGAGACCCAGAGATCAGTAGTTCAAATCTACTCCCCGCTACCAAAATGTACTTCTAATTAAAGACTAAAGCAACATTCACTTCTTTTCTTCAAAAAGAGCTTTGGAGTCATTGTAAGACTTTTTCAGTCCGTCTTCACATTCTTTTTGCAGCCAAATCCATCTTCGAAGATACCGCTCATTCTCCCAGATCTTTTCGTGTTCTTTCAAGTTTCGACGTATGTGAGTAAGTGATTATTCAGAGAAAAGAAAATAAATATGTCAAAAATCTAAAATAAGGTAAGATTGCCATGCAAATGGACACTCTTGAAAATGCCTTACTTTCAGTTACAGCCAATCCTATTCTTAAATCGCTAATCAATCGTTTCGACAAAGAATGTCCCGCAGACGGAAGCCTACTTCTAAACTCTCTAAAAGATTTCTTAGGCGCCCCAATTTCCCTTTGCCCAACGTGTCAACATATAAGCAGTAAAATAGCCAGACCCTTCTATGAGCTTGGAAGCCGTTTGTTACGCGCAGATATAAACTTCATGCGCAACCAATTTCTAAACAATCAATACGGCGAGGCTTGGCTTAGAGGCTTCGGCTTAATGATGAAAGGCATAGAAAAATACGGTGTGCGGATACCATTCACTCCAGCCGGACCATTCGAAATTGTTTGGAACTTCACCTATCAATGCAATTTGAAGTGCAAACACTGTTATGAAAATGCTGGAGGCAAAAAACGTCCAGAACTATCCACAGATGAAGCAAAACACGTATTGGATACGCTTTCAAGGATAGCGGGCATAGGCTTACCAGCCCTATCCTTCAGTGGAGGCGAACCGCTCGCAAGAAAGGATTTCTTTGAACTTGCAGCCTACGCCAAGAAACGCATAGGCTATGTAAGCATAGCCTCTAACGGAACACTCATCACAAGAGATTATGCGAAGAGAATCAAGGATGCTGGGGTGGATTATGTGGAAATAAGCATCGATGGAGCAACACCACAAGTCCATGATGAGTTTAGAGGAATACCAGGGGCATTCGAAAGGACGATGGAAGGCGTCAAAAATTGTATAGAAGAAGGGTTAGACGCATGTATAGCAACTGTTTTGCATCGGGATAACATGGCTGAACTTGATAAAATAATAGGGCTAGCCAAACAACTAGGTGCAAGATTGATGCATTTTAATTATATTCCAACTGGAAGGGCGAAGGCTTATGTTGAATTAGACTTAACTCCAGATGAAAGGTTCCACGTGCTTGAGACCATTGGAAAAGAAATAATTGAATTATATTTGCAAGCGAAAGAGGAAGAACTAATAAATGGAAAGCCAAGCGTGAAGGTTGACAGGTTTTTCAGCACATGCCCACAATACGCAAGCGTGACAAAAGAACTCTCACAAAAGTACGGCGAAAAATTCATGGTTGAAGCTCATTATGCAGCAAAGAAGGGCGTGGAAAACGTTGCAAACTTCTTAGGCGGATGCGGAGCCGGACGCCTATACTGTTGCCTCGAACCGAACGGAGACATAAAGCCATGCGTGTTCTTCCCAACAAATACAGACACAGTTCTAGGCAACATACTGAAAGATGACTTTGAGGAAATATGGGATAATCATCCGCTTCTCTGGAAACTTCGCGTAAGAGAAAACTTAGAAGATTACATGGTGAACAGACAAAAAGTGGGGTGCGAGAGCTGCCCTGACAAATACATATGCGGGGGATGCCGAGCAAGGGCATACAGCTACTTTAACGGAAACGTAAACGCACCAGACATAGGTTGTATTCACAACAAGCCTCTATGGGAAAAAATTGTTGGAAATAAACGGTAGCTAAAAGGCAAACTTTTCTTCTGTAGGTTTCTTGTAACGCAAAATTTCATGTTTTTTAAAGAAAAACACGATTTCTTTTTCAGCATTTTCTAAGTTGTCTGAAGCGTGCACAATGTTTTTTGTAATGCTTATGCCAAAGTCTCCGCGAATTGTGCCCGGCTCTGCTTCAAAGGGGTTTGTTTTTCCAATTAAGCGTCTAACAACTGAAATGGCTTTTGGTCCTTCCACAACCATGGCTAAAATTGGTCCAGAGGTAACGTGTGTAACAAGAGCTTCGAAAAAGGGTTTGCCACAGTGTATGTCATAGAATTTTTCTGCTTGAGCTTTATTAAGTCTCAAAAGTTTTGTGGCTGTGATGAGCAATCCTTTCCTTTCAATTCGGCTGATTATTTCGCCCGTTAATCCGCGCATAACACCGTCTGGTTTTACAAAAAGAAGCGTGCGTTCGCTTTGAACAGTCAAGCTCTTCCTTTCTCCTCTTTACCGAAGTATGTTGTCCATTTGAGTTTACGTGAATCCCTTCTAAGCTTTAAAGAACTCTTTCTACATTTGCTTGAACAAAACCATAAAATCGACCCATCGTTCTTAACGTACATCATGCCTGTACCCGCGGGAAAATTGTTGCCGCAAAACGAACATTTCCTAGGTTTAGGCAAAGGCAACTCCCCCAAATAATCTTGGTTCCAAGTTATCTTCTTCGGGTAATTTTCTTCGCTTCTCTTTCAGTCTCCCTAAGCATTAAAACATCCTGAACCCGCACTGGCCCTTTAACATTACGCGTTATAATGCGTCCCTTATCTTTTCCCTCTAAGATGCGCACCCTAACCTGTGTAATCTCACCAGTTACACCTGTTCGTCCAATTATTTGAATGACTTCAGCTGGTATAAGTTCCTCTTCCACAGCTGTCGTTCTCTCGCGTTTGCTCATCACTTCGCTCCTCTTAACTGTTCAACTCTTCCAATTATCTCTTTAACTAGTCCTGCAGCTTGTCCTTCTTTAACTATGCATGCTGAGGCTGCGGAGACGTCGATGCCTATAGCATCGCCTATTTTCTCCTTGCTTGGAACAAACACGTATGGGATTTTTCTCTCTTCACACAGCAGTGGTAAATGAGCCACAACTTCCGGTGGGTCAACGTCTTCAGCTATTACCACAAGTTTCGCTTGAGCCCTTTCGATGGCTTTTGTTGTTTCATTTGTGCCCTTTCTGACCATGCCTGTTTTTGCGGCTATTTGCAGGGCTTCATAGGCGGCATCTGCAACTTCCTTTGGAGCCTCAAATTTTACGTAGAATGGTTTAGACATAAGCCTCACCCTTCAAATGCACAGTCTTATCAACATTTCTCATTAAAGAAGGTTTCGACTAAAACCAAGAAAAAGCTTCTGTCACAAGTATCCTTGTAGAAAGGTTTAAATAAACTGGTTTGTTTGAACCATTTCACTTTTCGAGGAGAATTTATAAGTTTGCAGAGATTAGGTCGAGCCCTCCACATAAGTCCAAGCCGAAATATCATAATAAAAATTGAAAATATTCCGAGAATCGGTGAAACAGTTGTTGATGAGAACTTGAGGCATGTTGGAAAGATTTTTGACATACTTGGTCCAGTCTCCTCACCCTACGCAGCAGTAAAACCCACAATAAGAGAACCTGAAAAATTGACGAGTAAAATGCTGTATGCGCTCCCCTCAAAGAGGAGAAAGGAGAAAATAGAATGAATGATGACGAAAAAGAAGGTCATAAGAAGTCCGACCCCACGCCCGCCTCACAAGTTGAACCTGCGAAGGTTCAGTGCTGCCCAGAATGTGGTAGTACGAGACTTATGCGTGATTATGAGTGTGCCGAAATAGTTTGCATGGACTGCGGCTTCGTAATAGCTGCAAAAATAGCTGATAGGGGGCCGGAATGGAGAGCTTTTGATGATGAGCAGAGGGCGAAACGAACAAGAGTTGGCGCTCCTTTAACCTACACGATTCACGATAAAGGCTTATCAACAATGATTGATTGGCATGACCGCGATATTTATGGAAAAAGTCTATCGCCTGGACAGAAGGCACAAGTTTATCGCCTTAGAAAATGGCAGCGCCGCATAAGAGTTTCAGATGCAACAGAACGTAACCTCGCCTTCGCATTATCCGAAATCACAAAAATCGCCAACAACCTAAACCTTCCCAAAAACATCCTTGAAACAGCCTCCATCATCTACCGAAAAGCCGTAAAAGAACGGCTAATACGGGGACGGTCAATTCAAGGCGTAACTGCGGCAGCAATCTATTTGGCTTGCCGGCAATGCAAGCTAGCCAGAACATTAGAAGAAATAGCACAAGCATCAAATGTAGACAAGAAAGAAGTTGGTCGTAGCTACCGTTTCCTAATCAGAGAGCTTGACTACTTTGTCCCGCCTCTTAAACCAAGCCAGTATATAACAAAGTTTTCAAACCAGTTAACAATGCAGGGAAAAGTTGAAGAAATCGCCCATAAAATTTTGGCGTCAGCAAAAGAGCTCAAACTCACCTCAGGCCGTGGTCCCACAGGCATCGCTGCTGCAGCAAGTTACATAGCTTCTGTGTTGACTGGTGAAAGGAAAACGCAAAGGGAAATAGCTGAGATAGCACAAGTAACTGAAGTTACCATTCGGAACCGTTACAAAGAGCTTGTTGAACGGTTGATGTTCCAGATAAGCCTCTAACTCCCTTTTTTTCAAATATATTGGCTGTTATTCACGTTAAGCAGTTCTAGAGAAACTTTTCATCCTCGCAGCTAAGGCATTCTTCACTTGGCTCTTTCTCCTCTTCGGTTTTTTCATCCAATAATGATGATGTGACCTCGCTGAGTTCCTCAAGAAATTCTTGCGGAATTAAGTGAGAAAGCAAAGAATTTAGAAGTGGAAGTTAAAACTTTAAGGGATAAAATTCCGCAACTTCTTTAAGCTGCCCTATCTCCTCCAAAAGCACGTCTTTCTCCTTTTCCAATGCCTTAATCCTTTCTTCCAGTTTAGCTTTCATCTCATCGACTTGCATAATCTTTTCACCACAATTATATTTCACATATTTGCAATTGATAATTTACCCAAACCTGCCAGACGTTTACTGCAAAACATATTTTAGACTCTAACAAGTGAATAATTATACGAGGGGCTTATTTGGTTAAATGCCCAAAATGTGGAGTTGAGGTAGCTACTCCAGTTAAGACTTGGTCTATTCCTTCTCGAAAACCAGTAAAGGGCAAGGAATCTAAACTTGTTATGGGAATATTTGAATGCGCAAACTGTAAAGCTAGGTTTAGAGCTGCCATAAAAGCTGAAGCTGGAATCGAAGAAACAGTAAGTATTAAAAACATGGTTGAGAGAATTAAAGGTATAAAGGGAGAACTCATGCAGACTTTGAAGAACCTACGTGAAAAAATAAAGACTCTGGAAACTGAACGTGCAAATTTAATGATTGAAATTGAAAAACTGAAGAAAATGGCGGAATCAAGAGTACTGACTCTTGAAAGCGAAGTGAACATGCTGAGGGAAGAAGTAGAGTCTCTAAGAGACCTTCTAGGCTATGCTGAAGAAGAAAAATAGCAGAATATACCAATTATCTTTGTTTACACCTTACATCAGTTGATGGATTTTTAGGAGTCAGGCTTTTAGATGTTTTTGGTAGTATTCTTGAGCTTTAACTATGGCTGTTTCCGGATTCTTCAAGATTAGGTACTTTGTACCCGGCGAAATTTTCTCACATTTACTGAAAAACTCTGTGACCTTTTTTACATTTCCTTCGTAAATCGCTAAGCCTCCTGCTATTTCATACCATATTTTTGCTCTTAAGGAATCCTTTGCCTTTTCAAATTTTTTGGCATTTTTGACAGCTTCCTTCATTGAAACTTCTATTTTTCTAGGATCAAGGAACATTGTGTTAAGTAATGCTTCATATGTTTCTCGGTCGTTTCCACAGAGCTTTTCAAGTTCGGTCATCACTTGTGTGGATTCTACGTCTGCTTTCTCTTTTTCTTTCTTTTTCTTTCTAAATATATCCAGTAAGCCCAACATTAAACCTCCTTTACTCCAACATTTCTGGATTTTGAGACTAAATATAACAATAGTTAATTTTAAAGGTTTGTTGTGTCTATCATGTAGTTATGCCATATAAATTCACCTTTGACCTTTCGAGGATTCCACGTTTCTTCTTCACCGAGATCACTAAGGTTGCTTATCAAAAGGGTGTGCATAAAAAAGTTGGCAGAACCGCGCATGAAATTATAAAGAAATTTAAAATTCAGGAGGCAACGGGCCTTAACTTGTCTGATGCTGTGCTTCTTCTCCAAGACCTTATTGACATGCAAGCTAGAAATCTTTTAGAAAGAGAAATGTTTACGCAGACAAGAAAGAGAGCGCTTTTCCTGCCGCATTGTTCCAGAAAATACATGGATAATCGTTGTGCGGCAGTCTTTGACCCGAATATTCCATCTTATATTTGTGCGCATTGTTCTCCAGACTGTTTGATTAATAAAGCGATTTCTTTTGCCGAGAAAAAGAGCTATGACATTTACATTCTGCCTGGGGGTTCGTGTGTTCCAAAAATCTTGAATGCCAAACAATACGAAGGTGCTGTTGGGGTTGCCTGCGGTGAAGAGATAATGTTAAGCGGGAAAATATTGAAAAGTATGGGTGTAGCTGGTCAAGCGGTTCCCTTAATAAAGAATGGTTGTGCAAACACGGTTTTTAACATTGAAACTCTGTTTAAAATTCTTTGATAAAAAGAAGAGAAATAACATTAGTTGCTTTTTCAGAGAAAAAAGAAAGAGGATTTAGAGGAGTTAGCGTGATTTCACTTCTTTTTCTTGCTCTTTGCCGTTTTTCTTTTTATCGTTTTTTCTTAGTTGCTTTCTTCTTACTCTTGCAGGGCATCGATTACACCTCAGTAATCAGTGATTTTAGATAATTGTAATTTTTGAATATATGTAACTTTCGCATCCGGTAACAAGACAACTTAGCTAAAGAATCTCTCAAAAGGTTTAAAAATGCTGAAAAATCACTTTACAAGTTCTCTTTTCTTCCAGCGCAAGTTCTTACTTCGGCACTTTCTACATTTCACTGCGTCTGCAGCATTTCTTGCGCCGCATTCCCGGCAAATTTTCATGTAGAGTCTATGCTTTTGAGCGATAGCCTTCTTAATTGGGTCCATGACCGGCATTATTTAACCTCTTTTCGTGGCTAAAACTCAGATAATCCCCTATTAGATATACTTTTTGTTACATTAGCAGAAAAATTTCGTTTTTAGACATTAACAAGTCTTGCCAACAATTCTGTTACGTCGCTCGGTTTTTCAGCTACATTTACGCCAGCATTTTTGAAAGCTTTAATCTTGCTTTCGGCTGTTCCGGTTTTGCCCATTACTATTGCCCCCGCATGTCCCATACGCTTTCCGGGTGGAGCGGAGCGTCCAGCTACGAAAGCAACAACAGGTTTTGGATACTTCTCCTTTGCGACGTACTGTGCTGCTAATTCTTCGAGGTTGCCGCCGATCTCCCCTATCAAAACAACTGCTTTCGTCTGCGGGTCCTTTTCAAACATTTTTAACGCGTCTATGAAGTTTAGACCCGTTATTGGGTCTCCTCCTAAGCCGAGGCATGTTGATTGTCCTAGCTGTTTTCTTGTTAAACCCGCTGCTATTTCATAGGTGAGAGTTCCGCTTCTTGAAGCCATACCTATGCTGCCGAGTTTAAAGATGTGGGCGGGCATTATTCCAAGTTTGCATTCTTCAGGGGTTATTATGCCCGGTGTGTTTGGTCCAATTATTGTTGCGTTGACTTGTTGGGCATATGTCATTACGTTGAGTGCATCTTTCATTGGAATGTGTTCCGTTATTATTACAACCGTTTTTATTCCGTTTTCTAGGGCTTCTAGAACCGCGTCTGCAGTGAAACGGGCTGGAACAAAAATTATTGAAGCATTTGCCGGATGTTTTTCTAGGGCTTCCTCAACCGTGTCGTATACTGGAACATCGTGGATTTGGGTTCCACCTTTTCCAGGGGTTACGCCTGCAACAATTTTTGTTCCGTATTCCAGCATAAGCTTGGTGTGGAAGCTTCCTTGGGTTCCAGTTATGCCTTGGACGATTGCACGTGTGTTTTTGTCAACTATTATGCCCAAGCTTTTTTCCTCCTCCCTATTTGGATATTTCGACGACTTTTTGTGCTGCTTCTTCCATGCTTTCCAGCACATGTATTCCAGCTTCTGTTAGTATTCGTTTTCCTTCTTCCTCGTTTGTGCCTACAAGCCTAATAACCACTGGTTTTGTTACCCCTGCCTTTTCCTTTGCTTCTAAGATTCCTCGTGCAACTTCGTCGCAGCGGGTGATTCCACCCAAAATGTTTATGAAGAGAGCCTTGACGTTCGGGTCTGAAAGCACGATTTTAAGGGCTGCAGCTATTTTTTCTGATGATGCTCCGCCGCCCACATCTAGGAAGTTTGCGGGTTTTCCGCCGTAATACTGGATTGTGTCTAATGTTGCCATTACGAGGCCTGCTCCGTTGCCGATGACACCTATGTTTCCATCCAGTTTGACATAGGCTAGATCGTTTTTTACGGCTTCTTGCTCTTGTGTTGTGAGTTCGCTTTCGCCTTCTAGGAGTCTTTTTTTGTACTCTTGGTGTCGGAACAGTGCGTTGTCGTCAATTATTATGCGTGCGTCTGCTGCAACAAATTTTCCGTCAAAAGTTTCTGCTAAAGGATTCATCTCGATTAGTTCCGCATCGTAATCCATGCCAACACGATATAAACTTTCAAAGATTTTTCCCAGCATAACAAGTTGGCTACCAGCATACCCCATCTTTCTTGCAATCTGGCTGGCGTGGAAGGAGCGGAAACCCAATTGCGGATTTATTAGAAATTTTATGACTTTTTCTGGGGCTTTTTCGGCTATTTCTTCTATTTCCATTCCACCGACAGCTGAAGCGATTGCAACGTAGCTTTTGTTAAATCTGTCAGTTGTTATGCCGAAGTAAAGTTCCTTATTTATTTGTATTTTCTCTTCAATCCATACGCTGCGAACAGGTATGCCCCTTATCTGCATGTTTAACAATTTTTCCGTGGCTTTTTCAACTTCTGGAACAGAATCTGCGAAGAGTATTCCACCTGCTTTTCCTCTCCCAGCAATCAGCACTTGTGCCTTTATGGCAAAGGGTGGTTTTAGTCTAGCTGCGATTTCGCGGGCTTGGCTTACATTTGTTGCTAATCCGCCTATGGGTGTTAGGATTCCGTATTTTGCAAGTATTCTTTTTGCTTCGTATTCGAAAAGCTTCATTCTAGTTACCTCCTATCTTAGGGGTTCTATGGCGACGTAGGATTTTGTATCTTTTACGCCATCGATAGAAGAAAGCTTCCTTAACACTTCATCAAGTTTGTTTCTCTCAACCATGAGGAGGGCGTCAATATCGCCTGCAACCCTAAATGCCCTTTGAACGGTGAGCCTCTTGATTTCTTCGTATACTTTGCCTCTTTCGCGCGGAGACACTTTAATGAATACGAACGCTGGAGTTGATGATACTCCAAGCACGTTTAATCCCGTTTCGGTTATGTCCATGAAACCTCTGCCAGTTCGTATACAGTTTAAGTCTCTGAGCTTTCGTAAGTGGACGTTTAATGCTTGTCTGCTTATGCCTAGCTGTTTTGCGAGGTCGTTTTGCTTCACGCGTAGAGTGTACGTGTTTGTAGACTTGCCTTTTTCATGCAACATTCGGAGCAGCTGTATTGAACGTCTAGTAAGTGCTTCCAAGAGTTTTCACTTCCAAATAGGGTTTTGTTAAGTTTGAATTTTACAATAGTACGAGTTATTTAAACATTTAGCAAGAACAAAACCGATAAAAGCGTGCAGCTTTAACGTCTGAATATTTTGGATAGCACTTAAAACCGTAATGTATTTATTTATCGATAAAAATCGTTATGAAGCCATAGAAAAAGTGAAAACGAGGAGTGAGGCGGTACAAAATGTCTGAAAGCAATGCAGTGTTGATCGGGAGAAAGCCAGTAATGAACTATGTACTGGCTTGCATAACCCTCTTTCACGGCGGAGCAAAAGAAGTAAATGTCAAAGCAAGAGGGAGGTCAATAAGCCGAGCGGTTGATGTCGTTGAGGTTGTCCGACGCCGATTCCTACCAGACGTGAAAGTCAAGAAGGTCGGCATTGGAACTGAACAGGTGGCACCCAGAGAAGAGGGTGGCACGCCCACAAACGTGAGCACAATCGAGATAATGCTGGAACGCTAAACAGTGATTCCGCATAAACGTGCAAAGCTCCGCCACCCCTCCTTTATTTGTGGAGGGCGTTTTCTAGGTGAAAACAACACTATGCGACTTCTGTTTTAAAAAGTGGAATACTGTGTCAAAAGTGTTTTATTTTTTGTGGTAGTGTTTTACTTTCGCTTCCTAAAGAACATTAGTTGATCTTTTTGGCATATGTATTCGAAGCCTGTTTCAAGTAATGTTTTGATTTCTTCGGGTTTTTCGGTGACTTTGACGTGGAATTCGTCGCTTTCTGTTTCGAATATGGCTTGTTCGATGTTGATGTAAATTTCTGTGCTATGGAGGCTTTTATGTCCGAGGATTTTCTTAACATGCCATGGGTCTTTTGTTTTGTGGTATTCCATTGTGGCTTTCCAGTGGCGGAAAGTGTGGAAGTGAATTTTTAGCAAGCGTGGATTGTTGGTTTTACTGGCTAAGTTTCGTTTTTTGCGCCAGAAACAGGTTTGAAGCGTATGTAGGCTTGAGAATACTTGGTCCTTCTTCTTCGGCAGAGCTTTTAACATAGTGACAAGTTTCTCGCTTATGCGTAGAAGCCTTGGATTGCTGCCTTTTTCAGGTGTTACCGTGATTAAACGTCTTTCAAAGTCTATGTCAATCCATTTCAGTTGAGCCGCTTCGCCCGGTCTCACGCCTGTTTCCTTGAGCAGCTGCATTGACTGACGATGTAAAGCTAACTAACAAGACACTTCCGAGAAGAGCTAAAATTACCAACACAACATGGTTTTTCTCTTGCATGTTCTTCTCTCATTTGCATATGTAAGCCAGTGAATTTTAAAACTTTTGGACAAAACATACATTATGACTTTTGGAAGAAACACTGTTATGGATTAGGCCAAGCTCATCTTATTGGTTGTCTTAGGACAGTTTTCATTCTTTCTGGTGCTGATCTGCGAGGATCGCTCAGATATATTTCGTGATGTTTTCCCCTCAATTCATAACCATTTTCCTTGATAAAGTTGTGAAGTTTCTCAATGGTTGGGCCTTCAGCAGAATATGGACCAATATGCATTATCTGGGCTGACAAGCCTTCGTGAAAAGTTTCAAACCTGATTTTGGAAAGGGCAGGTGGATTTTTCTTCTTCTCAACTTGTTCAAGAGCTTTGCTAACGAGTTCTTCTGTCACATATTCTGGCTGCATAATCATCGATGTCCATTTCCATATGTCTTTGTTTTCCATGCTGAATTGAGTCATGTCATCAGTCCACCACAGACCTTCAAGAGGCATGACCCCATAATCAATCGCTTTTCCTTTCTTAATCATAAATTTGAGAGCATAAGATACAGCAAACAACGCTTCAACGGCATCTTTGTATTCCTTCGCTGTGTTTGGATCACCTGCTCCGTCTAACATCAGAAAGTTCATTTTTTGAACGTCAACAATCGCAACTTTCTTTACAGAAGGATTGTATAAGTGCTTGAGTTCTCTTTTGAAGTCAATTCTTGTCATATACCGTCCTCCTTCGTATGTCTCCTTCTTCAGTTTTTATGCTTTATGGAAGAATCTTCGATTGAATTCCATTTTAGTAGCCTAAGCTTTCTCTCTTTTCCACAAAAGGTAAACTTTCGTCTGAAGAAGCATCCCACATATCTTTATTAACTTTGCCAACTTTTCAAGGTCCGCATTTTCGACACCATCAGACTTCTACGCATTCCTCAACAAACTCTTAAAGGCTATAACAGAAGAGGAGCCAAACCAGCTGGAAACCGAAGTCTTAAAATTTCTCGTAGGCATGGCCTACTGGAGCCACATAACACTCGACCTCTACGAATTCAAAATCGCCCACATAGCAGAAAAACTCAAAACCAAAAAGAAAGAAGTGGCAAAAGCCGTGAAAAAACTCAAAAGGCTCAGAATAATAGACGCATGTGACTCCACAGCCGACAGCACCCTTGAAGAAAGGATGTACAAGCTGTGCGAACAATACGCAAAATTAAAGAATCCGCCCCTGACGTTCTTCTACCGCTAAGAGCAAAGACAAGGTGGTTCAAGTGAGTAAAGCAATATTAATGTGCATCCTTTCGGAAATACATGTTCGGCTCAGCGAATTTGAAACTGAAGAGCTTTACCGCGAACTTCTCGCCTACTTCGGACTTATAGGCGCAACAGACGAGTGCCAAGCCCTCGAAAACGCGTGGAAAGACCCATACAACAGATGCGAAATCGAAGAATTCATAAAAGCATGGCTAAAAAGAAAACAAAGACGGAAAGGAGAAACCATCACAGAAGTTGTTTGAAGCTGCTGAACTTCCAGTTCTCTCTTTTAGATTTTGCTCTCTGAAGATTTGATAAAAAGCATGTAGTTATGCGGAGCCTATTTGATTATGCCGAATTATGATCACGCGCCTGTTTGCTTTATCTATCTTTAGGTGGAGCTGTAGGGGTTTAATTTGGTTTCAAACGCTTGAAAGTTTGTTGCAGTTGTTTGATCGGGCTGAGTGGGTTGTGTACGTTGAACCTGCTCACCTAATGGACGCTCACTCCACCATTTCATGCTATCTTTATGCCGGCGTATGTCTTCGTCTTTTTCGGGCTTTCTAAATATGAATAAGTGTTCATAGAATAGTAAATAGAAATCCATGTAGTAGCCTTTTGCTTTTTTGTCTATGCATACCCAGCATTCGTCTGCTACTTTTGTTAGTCCTCCCCACTTCTCCCTCGTCGTCTTTGTTTTCCATTGGTATTTTACGATGTCTTCTCTCAGAATGAAGCCTGCATCGAGGAAGGCTTGCATGACACGGAAGGCTATTGGAACGTGGTGCCTATGTCTCCTTGTGTCTCCCACAAGTATGGTACAGAACCTTCCGGACTTTAAAACTCTGTAACTTTCTTTTGCTATTTCTCTCATTCCTTGTATGTATTCGTCGATGCTGCGTATGGCTGATAAGTCTCCTAATATTTTGTCTTTCTTGTTGTATGGTATTATGCTTGCGTATGGTGGATGTGTGGCTATTAAATGGATGGATTCATCTTCAATTAGGTTTAGGTTTCTTGCATCACCTACATAGGTTTTTATTTCAACTTTAGGAAAATCAGGGTCAAGTGGATTATATTCAAAATCGAGCCTGTCAAGTGCAAGCATGATGCAGTTTAGGTTTATGTCTGCGCCTATGGCATTTCTGCCGAGAAGTTTACATTCAATCAAAGTGGTGCCTGACCCGCACATCTGGTCTAAAACTAACTCGCCTGGTTTTGAGTATCTAAGGATTATGTTTCTCGCCATCTGCGGGGGCCAATTTCCTCTGAAATTGCCTTGATGGGTTGCCCATGTCCCCCTTTCTGGAAATGACCAAACGTTTATTTTTTCGAGCTCAAAATCTTTTGGCTGATATTCCTTAATTTTTTTAGGTTGCCCTATTTTTATTTTGGTGTTTTCTATTGTTATCTCGTTATGAGCTTTTATGAACTCTTTGTAGTCTTTGTATGTGATTTCCTTCATGCTTATGCATTTTTCAGACATTTTTTGCACCTTTGCTGTTTTTACGTACCCAATCATGGATTGCTTCTTCGATGGCCTTTTTCAAAAATCCTTTTCTTGCTTCGAATTTTTCCACTGCTACTCTTCTAAATTCCCTCTCGAGGTTGTCATCTATATCGAGGTTTATTTTTCCCATTTTAATTCATGATAGATATCTTGCTTTCTACATATAAAGTATTCTTGGCAACATTTAAACAAAAACCTACCGAATTCTTTTCAGAAAGCCACGAGAGAAAAAGCCATGAATATACATGATGCGGCTAAGGTTTTAAGAAACCTAAAACCTGGAGAACACATAGAGATGTATAAAGGCGCGAGAGGAACCATTATCTCCGCAACTCGCACAGACAGAATTTGTCCTCACGACTTCGCCGTGGGCTTAAAGATTCCGGGTAGAGATGAGTTTTATCCTACACATATTCGGCTCTTGTTTGACTTGTATTTAAAACGTCTTTCTAATGAAAAAGATGCTCATTACCTATTTTGCACTCTTGAGAAAGTTTATGATGGCGATGACCCTGTTAATTTGGCTCCCCAAGTATTGAAACTAATTTTTCCAATGCAGTTAGACGACCCTGATGTCAATCTTTATTATGCTCAACTCTTAATGATTGAACAAGAGTTTAACTATGGTCCGCAGGGATGTAAAAAGGGAAAAGTCCATCCGCCGAAAGAGTTTTTAATGCGCTTCGTTAGATGGGTAGCTTCAGGAGAAGAAATAGACAGGATAATTTTCCTTGCTGTCAGCAATATTCCGCCACCTCAAAAATACGCCAAACGTCTGCAAGATAAAAAGTATTGATTTTTGGTCGAAACCTTAAAAGTTTTTCATTTAAAGAAATTTACTTAATTTTGTATACGCCTCTCGCGACGCGCTCTATTAAGCCAACTTTTGATAGACCTATAACAGAGCTTCTTATCGTGTTATAATTTATGTTGGTTGAAGCCTTAATTTCCTTAATTGAAATCGTTTTAGCCTCTTTAATGATTTCGTAGATTTCTTTTCTCTTTTCTCCCCTGAGCTTCTGACTCATGACATGCGCCGCTTTAATCTTAGTTCATTACTTGTTATAAGATTTACCTAAATAACTTTTGCCACAGCTTCTTCTTCACTTCTCTAAACCCATATTCCAAAGCCATACTTGAGAGACAGAAACTTGTTAAAGCCTAACCTTCAAACTTTGCTTTAGTGGTGTTAGTGGCTAAGTGCAGGGACTGCCGCTTCATAGACTACTTCACATCCGAAGACAATTATGGTGCCACCAAAACAAACGCTACGTAAACCCAGAAGACAGCATATGCGAAGAATACAAGCCAAAAATAAAAGGCCCATTAGACAAGTACATCTAACTAATGCTGTGTTAAAGATTTTCCAAGTTTCTCATAAGACAAAAAGGATGTTTGCGTATAAGCTGCCCCCGAAGCTGCTTCGCTGTCTGAGTTGCGGCTGCAACCGCAGAAACCCTCAGCTTCTGGTTACACTCGCCATCAAACCTGCAGACTGCAACCTCAGTTTTGTTACTTCCCAAACGTTTCATCCTCTGAAATTCGCATTTTCCCTTTAAGAGGCAGACGTCAAGAGTCTGCATTTTCATCCATCCTCTCTCTTAAAGAACATGAAGGCTGTGTGCACGCGCTTTACACACCGTCCCAAGGGTTCCTTCATCACTCACTCCCGACATGGATAACTACACCGTCTAAACGGTTTCATACACATCTGCTTTTAAAACCGATGGTGAAAAGACACGCCTACACAGGGGAGAGAGATAAGTTAAAGTGAAAGCTAAAACAAAGAAAAAGAGGAGGATTTTTTGTTTTTACTTCTTTTTAATCAGTATGGTCGCAGATAGTGACGCTGTAATTATTGCAAATACCATTAGAACAAAAGAAAAAGGGGAAGTTTAGGCTGCTAAGATGCTTGCTTTCCGTCTAAGCTCCGTTAAGTATTCTGCGTATCTTGGGTATTGCTCCTCAGCCAACTCCCTGTCCTGAAGAGTTTCAGCCACCCACGTTTCAAAGTCACCTCTGTAAAGATGGAATTCCAATGATTTAATGCTGACCTCTCTTATTTTTTCCGCAAAACTCCTCTAAAGATGAAGCACTTTCACCAGTGTAATTTCCGATAGAAATGAAAAAGTAAAACGCATTCTCCCTTGACATTTTTAAGCGAAGCCATTAGCCAATAACCTCCGATGGTAATGTTTTGCTTGTCTTTCTTTTAAAAACTTCGATGCATTATGGTGTAGGTGATAGGTGAAACTTGCTATGTTGAACGTTTTGGGAAAGAAAAGGGCGGACTAATGCTTGTAACGCTGTGCTCAGTACTCTTGCGCAAAAGACGTTTTATTTCCTCATAACTTTTAACGTATCGAATGCCTTTAGGAGTTGTTTTGTAGATGACCTTTTCATTTTTCTTAGTGGCTTCGAGAAGCCCCGATTTGACAAGAAAGGATAGATACCCGGTTAATTGTGCAAAGCTTAGACCTGCCTCATACATTATTTGAGTCTTATGGATGCCGTCCCTCGCAACCTTCAATATCCGCGCTATGATTTCGAGGCGATCCCTGCGTTTACGCGGGTTTTCCCAAACTTCACGGAGCAACACAATCATCTAAGACTGTTCTATGAGGACATCAGACATCAATACCTAAAAAGAGTATTCCCAAAAAAGACACGTATCTTAACGTAAAAATGTCAATATTTGCTAATTAGGATTCTGAAATTTGCAAATTTGGCGAAACATTAAAATCCACCTACAACTTGTGTTTTGTAGAGAATGATTGATTACGTGGTTCTGAGGAGAAGTGTTTGAAAGAGAGAAGGTTGAAACGACAGTTAAAGTCGTAAACGTGGTTGCTTCTGCAACGTTAGGACAGAGAGTAAACCTTGATGCTGTGGTCGAAGGTTTTCCCAACGCCGAATTCCCTTCAAAGCGATTTCCTGGACTCGTCTTTAGGCTGAAGAAGCCAAAAACCGCCACCTTAATCTTTCGTTCAGGCAAAATTATCTGCGCGGGCGGAAGATCAGAAAACGAGGCAAGAAAGGCCGTTGAGAATGTAATCAGGGAACTCACCAAAAGAGGCATAATTATCCCCAAAAAGTCAGAAGTAAAGATAAACAACATCGTCGCTTCAGCAAACTTGAGGCGGACGGTTGACCTCGAGTCAGCATCCATGTTGCAAGGGACAATGTATGAACCTGATCAGTTCCCCGCCCTCATCTATCGGATGGACGACCCGAAAGTGGTGTTCCTCATATTTTCCACTGGAAGACTGATTTGCGTCGGTGCCAAAAATGAGGAGGAAATCCATAGAGCTATTAGAAAACTCATTCAGAAGCTTGACGTCGCGGGCGCCTCTAAAAGTCCTTCTTTTGGAAGACCTGATACAGATAGCCAAATGAAGTGTGTAGAAGACATTCCTGTAAGCCGGTTCAAATTAACCGATTTCACATCTTCAGATTCCCAAGGAAAAGCATGCATCTACGTGGATGGGTTATGGTGTAACAATAAGTTATGTGATGGACCTCCATGCAAATTCGCCAATTTGATACAGAGAAAGCTTGTTGACGGCTTATACGGATATTGGGGCTTCCACTGGCAACAGGGATGGTACACGGCAGAGACCAAGAAATCGCAAAGGAAATTTAATAATTAAAACGCCAAAAGTCAAACGAATGCGCGTGCGTATCTTTGATTTGTAACTCTATGGGTACTGACACGTGTAACCCAGTATCTCATGTCGTTTTTACCAATGCAGCTAAAGAATCAGCTTGCGCGCTTAACCTTGTGATATATTCTGCGTATCTTGGATAGAACTGTACGGCTTTGCGTTTAAGCCTCATGTAACGTCTTGCACCGATTGTTTTAGGCGTTCTACCCTAAATGAAACTCACTTAAACACATCATTACCCAAAACGTGAAGCTAACAAACTTATAAAAGACTGTTCATTTCATTTATTTCCATATAAAAAGCTCAAAAGATGGAGGTAAAAAACCTTAAAATAAACGCAAACAGAAAAAGGGAGAATGTGCGGGGAGATTTCGGTGAAAACAACACTATGCAACTTCTGTTTAAAAAGCGGAATACTATGTCAAAAGTGTTTGGCGAAGGCTAAGTCTGGGGAGATAAGCGAATTAGACTTAAAAATCGCCCGCCTACTTTTGTCTCTGGAAGAGAAATATCCTTCTCTTCAGAATGTTTATTTTCATAAGGCTGTGGATGTTGACCGGACATTAGCTATAATTGTTGGACGAGGTGATGTTCTCCGCCTTTTGGGGTATGGTGGAAAAATCATTAAGGCGTTGGGGGCGAAAGTTGGTAAAACCATTCGTGTTTTGGAGTATGGTGTTGACAATAGAAAGTTTTTGGAGGATTTGTTTGCTCCCTTAAGCATAGTAACGATAAACACTATTTGGCTGCCTGATGGAACAACAGAGACTAGGGTTATTTTGAAGAAGAGGCGGGGGAGGCAACCGCCTTTTGATGTAAAGGCTTTAAAGGAGATTGCCCGTAAAGTTCGAAACATGACCTTGCGTGTGGAGTTTGCAGACTAGTTGAGAGCGTGAACCTATGAAGTTGGATTCAATTGGTGATTGGCATAGAACGCATTATTCTGTGGATGTTAAGCCTGAAATGGACGGCGAAGAGGTTACGCTTTTCGGTTGGGTTCAAGAGATAAGAGACCTAGGCGGAATACGTTTTATAATATTGCAGGATAGGGAAGGAACAATTCAAGTTACTGTTCCACGGAAAAAGGTAAGTAGCGAAGTGTTGTCGAAGTCGGATGTTTTACAGAAGAGGTATAGTATAGGCGTAAAAGGCGTTGTGAAGAAAACCGAGATCACACCTAGAAAAGTCGAAGTGATACCGAAAGAGATTAAGATTTTCAGCACAGCCACACAGTGTTTGCCAATGGACATAACTGGAAAAACACCCGCACACATAGACGTTCGATTGGACGCACGGGCATTAGACCTCTGCCAAGAAGAAAACATAGCAGTTTTCAAAATTCAACACACAGCCACAGAGGCAATACGAGATTTTCTATTTGAGAAAAGCTTCATTGAAGTGCATACTCCACGCATTATTGCTTCGGCAACTGAAGGCGGTGCAGCCCTTTTCTCTGTTAAATACTTCGGGAAGAAGGCGTTTCTTGCTCAAAGCCCGCAACTGTATAAGGAAGAGCTTGTCATGAGCTTCGAGAAAGTCTTCGAAGTAGGACCTTTTTTCAGGGCTGAAGAATCACACACAAGACGTCACTTAAGCGAGTTCGTTTCGATAGATATTGAGCAGGCTTTTGCCACGGCTGAAGATGTAATGCAATTACTTGAGCAACTGATGCAATACGTTTGCAAAATTGTCAACGAAAAATGCCAAAGAGAGCTGCCAACGCTAAAGCACAGCATAGAAGTGCCAGAAGTGCCCTTTAAACGCCTAAGATACGACGATGTACTACAAGACTTAAAGCGTGAAAGGATAGAAATTCCATGGGGCGAAGACATACCAACACCAGCCTTTAGAACTCTAGGCAAAATTCACCCATACTTCTACTTCATAACCGACTGGCCAACACATTCAAAAGCATTCTACATAAAACCACGAGACGACAACCCAGAACTGTGCGAAAGCTTCGACCTCATGTGGCGTCGGATAGAACTCGCTTCTGGCGGAACAAGAATAGCAACAAAAAAGCTTCTAATAAAAAGATTGAAAGAGAAGGGTCTAAAACCAGAATCCTTCAAACATCATTTGCAAGCCTTTGATTATGGAATGCCACCGCATGCTGGATGGGCCATAGGTCTAGAAAGACTAACAATGATGCTGACTGGAAAAAAGAACATAAGAGAAGTGACACTTTACCCAAGAGATAGGTTCAGACTCACACCATAGCTTTAAATGATCCCAATAAAAACCGTTTTACTATTTTACCAAAAAAATCAGAGATATTAAATGTCGATTATCAGATTTTGAGCTTAAGTCTATAATGTTAGCAGAAGCCTTCAGTAACAAAACCCCAACCAAAACATAAACCTCACAAAACAAATGAATGCAACAAAAGTATATCAATTCTCAACGATTCTGGAAACAATGTCTTTTTTAGTTAAAGATGTTATAAAAGTTGATAAATAACAGTCTTCTTATTCCCAACCATGGGAGAGCAATTAAAAATCGCATGTGGAGTATTCGGGGCCATAAACTTTCAAAAACAACCTATATTCCCCCATATATATTGGGGTTTAAGAGCCCAAAACCATAGGGGCCATCAGTCCCACGGTTTCCTCACATACAATAATGGAAAATTTCACGTTCAAAGAAGCTTAGACCTCGTGCCAAAAATAAAAACAAACGCACTCCAACAATGGTTTGGACGCCTACCCGGACATATAGGCATCGGAAATGTCAGGTACACAACCTCTGGAAAAACAGACGAAAAATCGTTGATAAAAGGCACGCAACCAGTTACAGCGTCAAAAAACGGGTTTAAACTAGCTGTTTCTTTTAACGGCAATGTTGTCAACACATTTCAGCTTAAAAAAGAAATAAGCAAAGAATTTCCTAGATTCTCCTATGAATGTGATGCAGACTTAATCTGCCACAAACTCCTAATAGAGTTAACAAAAGGTAAGGATTTAGCCTCAGCCGTTAAAACGTGCATGCAAGAAATCGAAGGAGCCTTCTCAGTGGCTGGCATCACAAAAGAAGGTAAATTCTTCGCCTTTAAAGACCCATGTGGAATAAGGCCGTTATGCGCCGGCCACAGCGAAGACCTCTCCATTTATGCCTTCTCATCAGAAACCGTCGGTCAGGACATAAATGGTTTTGAAAGGGATTTTGAACTTGAACCCGGAGAACTGGTAACAGTTTCAAAGGATGGATTTGATAGGGAAAAAATTGTAAAGAGTGAGCGAAGGGCCTTCTGTGCCTTTGAATTCGCATATTTCGCGAGACCAGATTCGCGTTTTGATAAAAAGTATGTTTATGAAATCCGCGAAGAGTTTGGGAAAAATCTTGTCAGGGAGAACCCAGACATTGTTAAGGATGCGGACATGATTCTTTCTTTGCCGGAGACCGGCGATGACGCGGCTTTAGGGGTTCATGAAGAGTCTGGCCTGAAATGGGAGAGAGCCTCTCGTAGACACCGTTACGTGACAGAGAGGGCTTTCATTCTGCTCAATGGAGAGCGATATTCAACAATCGACAAGAAAATCAACATCCTAACATCAAAAGTTAAGGGAAAACAAGTCATAGTAACGGACGACAGCATAGTCAGAGGCGACACAACAAAAGTAATAGTGAAAAAACTGCGCAAAATGGGAGCCGAAAAAGTGTACGTATTCATAACTTTTCCGCGGATAATTGGACCATGCTTTTACGGAATAGACATGGCAACATACGGCCAACTAATAGGCTCAAAACACGACCCAAAAGAAATAACAAAAATCATAGGCGCAGACGCTGTATGCTACCAGTCAATAGAAGACTTCATAAAAGCAACAGGTTTCAGCCGAGACCAACTATGCCTCGGATGCATAACAGGAAAATACCCAACACTATTAGCACAAAAAATAGCAGATGAAATGAAGAAAAGATTCTTGGAAGGCTGCGAAGAAAAAGGAAGACTTTACGAGATGGTAGAAGCCGTCGAAAAGACTTAGCGGCAAAATAAATTAGGATTTCATGGCTATTCTTATAATTTGATGGGTCAATCATGGAGAAAGTAAGCATATTAGTCGTTTCCTATGGTGCAAGAGCCGTCGCCATGGTTGACGCTTTCACAAGAAGCCGAAAATACAAAGTGGAGATTTACGTTGCAGACAAGCAGCGAAACCCCTTCAACGTGAGAAAAGCGGTCAAGCATGTTGTCATACCAGACTTAAACGTGGAAGCAATCTGCAAGTTCGCGCAAGTAAACAAGGACGAAATCGACTTCGGCATTGTTGGTCCAGAAAAACCAATAATAAACGGTGTACGCGACCTTGTGGAAAAGCGAACGGGCATACCGATGATTTGTCCAACAAAGGAATACGCAATAGAGGCAAGCAAAGCCCAGCAGAGACTCCTATTCCAAGAAATCGTGCCAGAAGTAAATCCACGATTCAAAATTTTCAACCCAAAAGACTACAAAAGCCAAGAAGAAGTAAAAAAGGCTGTTTACAGTTGGGTTGACGAACTTGGAAATAAGGCTGTTGTTAAGCCAGACAAGCCAGCAGCAGGCAAAGGAGTAGGTGTATGGGGAGACCACTTCACAATCCGCGAACAACTCTTCGAACATTTCCTAGCGAACTTCCAGCATGGGCCAGTCATAATTGAAGAGAAAATTGAGGGCGAAGAATCTAGTTTCCAAGCCTTCTGCGATGGCAAACACCTTGTAGCCTTGCCAGATACAAGAGACTACAAAAGAGCTTTCGACAACGATAAGGGACCAAACACGGGAGGCATGGGCTCTTATAAAGACATTGGCGATGTGTTACCTTTCATGACAAATGTCGATAGAGCAAAAGAAATAGAAATAGTCAACAAAATTTTTGAGAAATGGAAAGCATCAGACAATGAAGGTTTGAGGGGAATACCCTTCTATGTGGCTTTCATCCATACAGGCAAGGGACCAAAAATCCTTGAAAACAACAGCCGACCAGGAGACCCAGAAATACAAAACATTCTGCCAATCCTAAAGGATGATTTCGTTGACATCTGCTTCAAAATCTTGGAAGGAAATTTAACTCATGTTGAACTTGAAAGGATGGCGACTGTTGTAACCTATAAGGCTCCGCCAAACTACGGCGGCTACTCCGAAGCTTTTCCAAACCGTGTAGATAGGGATGAAATTGGCAAGCCAGTTGATTTAACAAAAGCATATGAGCTAAGCAGAAAATACGGCGAAAAAATCCACGTTTACCCGGCAGCGATGGAACTGCGTGACGACAAAGTTTATCCCCTTAAATCCAGAGCCGTATGCGTAGTAGGCATAGGTGACACCATAGAAACAGCCAGACAATTTTCTTTGGAAGGCGTAAAAGCAATCAAAGGCGGTAGTCTCTGGCACAGAACAGACATAGCTTCTAAACGGCACATACAAAAAAGCATAGGGCATATGGAGGAACTGAGGCGCAAAAAGTGAAAAAAGCGTTTATCTCCGATTGCGAAGGTCCAATATCCATAAACGACAATGCTTTCGAGATAACATCTCATTTTGTTCCAAACGGCGACAAGCTTTTCACGGTTATAAGCAGATATGATGATGTGCTTTCAGACGTTTTGAAAAGGCCAAACTATAAGGCTGGTGACACGTTAAAGCTTATTCTGCCTTTTCTGAAGGCTCATGATGTTACAGACCATAAAATGAGCGAGTATTCAGCGCAAAGCATAATCCTCATACAAAATGCAAAGGACACTCTCCAATTTATAAAAAGTCTGGCTGATGCGTTTGTTGTAAGCACAAGCTATGAACACTACATCAAAGCCTTATGTCAAGTCCTGGGCTTCCCACATGAGAACACTTACTGCACAAGGCTTAGCATCGATAAGTACCACATAAAAGAAAAAGAAAAAATTAGATTGAAGGAATATGCAAGAGAGATTGCAGAAATGCCCGTAATTGAAATTCCTTTAGGGGCAAAATCTCTAAACGATTTTCTGGAAAAAGATCAGAAAGTAATGCAAAGACTGGACGAGATTTTCTGGAAGGAAATTGCAATCATGGAGTCTGGGAGGATTTTCTCTGAGGTGAATCCTATAGGTGGCGGCGAGAAGGCTGAGGCTGTTAAAGCTGCTGCTGAAAGGCTAGGTATAGGGTTGGCGGATGTTATGTATGTAGGTGACAGCATAACTGATGTAGAAGCTTTTAGGCTTGTGAGAGAAAACGGTGGCTTAACTGTCTCCTTTAACGGAAATCAATATGCTATAAAAACCGCTGAAATCGCAGTTTTATCCGAAAACAGCATAGTAACAGCAATAATTGCAGACGTATTCAGCAGACTTGGAAAACAACAAGCTATAAGCTTAGTGGAAAACTGGGGCCGCGAAGCATTAAAGAAAAGCCCAGTAAGCCAAACCTTGCTTAATCGCCTTTTTGAGTTATATCCTACAGAATTGCCCAAAGTTAAAATAATAACAAGTGAAAATATGGAGTTTCTAGCAAAGGAAAGCAGCGAATTTAGAAAAAAGGTTAGAGGAGAAGCAATTGGGAGATTGGGATAATGATTAAGAAAGCCGAAATTGAAGACACATACGCGGAAGCCTTTGAAGGAATTTTCTGCCGAGTAATAGTTACTGCTGATGATGAGGAGACACTGCGAAAAGCTGCTGAAGACGCCACAGCCACACCTTCAATAGTCATCGGCAGGGTTGAAGGCGGAATAGAAAAATGGCTAAGCGGAGAAGAAACTCCAGACAAGCGTAAAGGAGCAATACTTCAGTTTTGGGGAGGAATAAACCCTAAAAAACCCTTTTCAGACTCCTTGAAAAAGCTTGAGATTGAACTTTCTTATAGAATCCGCCAAGACATTTTGGTTAAGCCCTTTACCGCGTTGTTTGATGCATTGCCTAATGCAGAAGGAAAAATGGACATGATGGAACGCGTTGGACACTGTGGAGACGGTTACGAATGGATGGAAAAACGTTATGGACGCAACGTAATAGTCGTGCCGATAATGGTTCCAGACTTTCTCATCGAACGTTATCTTGGTTATGCACGTGGGGTTATTGGTGCAAACTTCTGGATAATGTGCAAAACAAAAGAAGCACTGAAAAATGCTAGCGAAAAAGCTTTAGGAGCAATACACAAAATCAATGGCGTAGTAACACCATTCGACATTTGCTCAGCAGGCTCAAAACCAGAAACACGTTTCCCCGAGATAGGACCAACAACAAACCATCAGTATTGCCCATCCCTAAAGCAGAAACTAGGCAATACGTCGAAAGTGCCCGAAAACGTCAACTATATTCCAGAAATAGTAATCAACGGAACTTCGCTGCAAGCTGTTAAAGAAGCAATGAGAGCAGGCATAGAAGCAGCTCTTAACGCCGATGGCGTTGCAAAGATTTCTGCTGGAAATTATGGTGGGAAACTGGGCGATTATAAGATTTATTTGCGCGAGCTGTTCCCATGACCCGTTTCGACGCTGTTGGATTCGGCGCCCTCAACGTGGACAAACTCTTCAAAGTAAACAAAATAGCCTCAGCAGAAGAAGAAAGCTTTGTTACGGGTTTCGAAGAGGCCTGCGGCGGTTCAGCAGCCAACACCATTGTCGGCTTGGCAAGGCTCGGCTGCAAAGTAGGCTTTATTGGAAAAGTTGCTGACGACAGAGATGGCAGAATGCTGCTTGAGGATTTTCGAAGAGAAGGTGTTGATACAAACGGCATAATCGTGGCAAGGCATGGCAGAAGCGGAACAGCCATGGGCTTCGTAGACAGAAAAGGTGAACGCGCATTATACGTTGACCCGGGCGTAAACGACACAATAGAATTCGACGAAGTAAACAAGGAATATGCGTTTCAAACACGATTTTTACATTTAACATCTTTTGTTGGAGAGAAATCCTTCCAAACCCAGAAAAGGCTTTTTGAAATTCTTCCAAAAAACGTTAAGGTAAGCCTAGATATAGGCGAATTATACGCAAGAAAAGGATTAGAAGCTTTAGAGCCGATACTGAGCAGAACCTTTGTTATGATGCCAAATGCAAAAGAACTGCAAATTTTGACGAAAAAAGCTGATTACAGAGAAAATGCAGAACTTTTGCTCGAAAAAGGCGTGAAAACAGTTGCTGTCAAACTGGGTAGTAAAGGCTGCTACGTAGCAGATGGGAAAGAAAGCCACATGATAGAAGCATTTGAAGTGAATGTTGTTGACACGACGGGTGCTGGCGACGCCTTCTGCGCTGGTTTCCTTTATGGTTTAATATCTGGCAAAAGCCTTTATGAATGTGGAAGACTAGGCAATTTTGTCGCTTCTAGATGCATAATGAAAATGGGTGCGAGGGCTGGACTACCAAGACTTACAGATTTGATGAAAAACAAGTTGGCGTGAGGTTTTCTTTAAATGAAGCAGTATCTGCTGAAGAGCGGGCAAAAAGTCACTGTAAGGGAGGCAAATGAGGATGATGCAGGAGTGATAAAGAAGATTGTCAACAATGTTGCATCAGAAAAATATTATGTTGTTCCAGAACGTTCAAGAGAAGATTGGGATGAAGCTATTAGGGAAATAAGAAATAGGAAAGGTCTAATCATAGTTGCACAAGTCTATGGGAAAACTGTGGGCATGGCGCATCTGGTTAGAGGAAAATTTACGAAAAACGAACATGTGGGTTTTTTGGGCATTTTGGTTTTAAAGGGATTTAGAAGAATTAGCATCGGAGAAGCGATGATGAATTACATAATGGAATGGGCTCAGAAACAAGATGGATTAGAAAAAATTTCCTTAACTGTTTTCTCAACAAATAAGGCAGCAATAAACTTGTATCGCAAATTTGGGTTTGCAATTGAAGGCATAAGCAAAAAACAGTACAAAGTTGAAGGAAAATACATCGACGAAATAACAATGGGAAAATTCTTAACCTAACTTTCCTTTTCCAAATAGCTAATCAAGTTTTCAAAGATTAGTTTTCCATCGCCGTATTGTGGCATCCACCCTTGCCTTGTCCAGTCTGGTTGTTGCCACCAGTAGAAGGCTCTTTCAGGATGCGGCATCAAACCAAATATTGTTCCTTCAGAATTACATACGCCCGCTATATCATAGAAAGAACTGTTCGGGTTTATTGGAAAACAACCTTCAGCGTATTCACCGTTTTTATAGCAGTATCTAAAAACCAGCTGGTCATTTTCATAAAGTCTTTCCAAATACTGTTTTTCCTTTTCTTTTGCGAATATAAATCTGCCTTCCGAGTGGGCAACAGGCATCCGCAAGATTTTTCCTTTAGGAACTTTCCATGTGAATATGCATTTTCCTTTGTTTTCGTGTTTGATGTGAACCCAGCGGCAATTATAGCCGGGAGGAACATTTGTGGCTAGGGATGCCTCTGGATACGAGCTTATTCCTTCAAATCCTGGAAGCAAACCGGCTTCAACAAGCACTTGGAAACCGTTACAAATTCCGAGGATTGGACGGTTTTCGTCGGCAAATACTTTCAGTTCTTTGCCTAATTTAGCAATTATCCATTTAGCCCATATAACGCCAGCCCGCACATAATCTCCGTAAGAGAAGCCACCCGGAAAAATCAAGGCATCGTATTCCAGAAGGCTTCGGCGTTTAACCATCTCGTTTACATGCACAATTTCAGCTTGAACACTTAATTCTTCGAGTGAGCGTTTCGTTTCTGCATCACAGTTTGTTCCACCCACACGCAAAATGCAGACCTTAATCTCTTCGCTTTTCATAGCTTAAACCTCGCTGCTGAATGTTCGCTTCCAACCCGCCAACAAATCACTGAGCGAAGCGTCTACAACAACTTCGCCATTTAGTCCGTAAATGCACAGTCGCGGAGCTTTCGTAACTTTCCCTATTTCAGCGTAAACTTTCCCCTTCATTAAAGCCTCAAAATCTTTTTTCGCTTTTTCTGAAACTTCTACTAAGAAGCGGCTGTTAGATTCAGAGAACAGAACAAAGTCGTTGCGGTTTAGGGTTTTCCTCGGAACCTTTCGCAAATCCAGTTCCATTCCATATCCGCCAGCGAAAGCCATCTCCGCAGCAGCCACAGCTAAACCACCCTCGGACAAATCGTGACAAGCGTTAATCAGCCCTAAATCAATGGCTCCAGTAACAGCTTTGAACGTTTTTCTGGCTTGGTTAGGTCGCACTTTAGGCACGGTATTTCCAAGAAAACCTTTTAGTCTATAGTATTCTGAGCCGCCTAACTCGTGAAAGGTTTGCCCAACAATGTAAATTAGGTTATTTGGCGCTTTAACATCCATTGAAACTGTTGAACGAACGTCTGGAACGATGCCCAAAGCCGTGATTAGAAGTGTCGGTGTTACTGGTCCGAGCGGAGACTCGTTATAAAGGCTATCTTTGCCAGAAATAAACGGTGTTCCGAAAGCGGTTGCAAAATCGTAGCATGCCTCACAACCCTTAACAAGACTACCTAGCCTTTTTGGTTTTTCTGGATTCCCCCACGTGAAATTGTCAAGCAAAGCGATTCTTCTGCCGCCAACAGCCACATTATTTCTTATCGCCTCATCTATTGCTGAGGCAGCCATCCAATAAGCATCAATTTTTCCATATTGTGGGTTCATTCCACAAGAAACAGCTACACCTCTCCAAGAATCTGTTAAAGGCTTTATTACAGTCGCATCATTCGGTCCACCATACTCGCCTTGCAGGGGTTTAAGCACGGTATTTCCTTTCACCTCATGATCATAAGTGCGTATCACTCTTTCTTTGCTTGCAATGTTTGGTGAAGATAAAAGCTGCAGAAGCGTTTCGGTTAGGTTTTCTGGCTCTCGAAAGCGTGGCTCTTCAAAACTTGTTTGCTTATATTCTGCGGTTCTCACAGCTTTCGGAGGTTCAAAAAGGAAGGAGATATCCATTTCCGCAACTTTCTCACCTTGATAATAAATCCGCAAAACCTCATCTGCGGTGTATTTTCCAATAGCAGTAGCTTCAACGTCCTCTTTCTCAAAAATTTCCAAAACATGTTCAAGATTTTCTGGAGGCACAGCCAAAAGCATTCTTTCCTGCGATTCAGAAACATAAATTTCCCACGGAGCCAATCCTGGATACTTCAGCGGAACCTTTTCAAGCTCTACGACAACACCACAATTGAACCTTTTTGCAGTTTCGCCAACGGCAGAGGATAAACCGCCACCGCCCAAATCGGTTATTGCCGATGCCAGCTCAAGATCTCGAATTTCAACTATGGCTCTTTTCAGCTTTTCTTCCTCAATCGGGTTTGCAATTTGAACTGCTGGTCTGGAAACCACTTCTGATTTTTCCGTCAGTTCAGCAGATGCGAAAGTTACGCCGTGAATGCCATCTCGGCCCGTTTTTCCTCCAGCTAAAACAATTACGTCGCCTGGTTTGGCGTTTCTCCTAAACTTTTTCAGTGGAAGCAGTCCTATGCATCCGCAATAAACAACAACGTTTCCAACGTAACTTTCATCAAAGTATACTGCTCCGTTCACTGTCGGGATTCCCATGTTATTACCATAGTTTCCAATGCCCGCTACGACACCCATGTAAACGTATTTCGGATGCTTCACACCCGGCGGCAATTTTTCATAATCATAATCCAAAGGACCGAAACCCAAAACATCTGTGCATGCAATTGGGTCTGCCCAAACGCCCAAAATGTCGCGGATTACTCCACCCATGCCTGTGGCTGCACCGCCGAAGGGCTCTATTGCTGATGGATGATTGTGGGTTTCAACTTTAACTGCTATTCCATAACCCTTGTCAAAATGGATTATACCCGCATTATCTTCAAAAACGGAGAAGCACCAGCGTGGATTAATTTCCTCGGTAGCCTTTGCAATATACGTTTTAAAGAGGCTGTCAATCTCTTTTCCGTTAATTTTTATTTTTCCTTTGAAGGTTTTGTGGAAGCAATGTTCAGACCATGTCTGCCCTATGGTTTGAAGCTCCACATCTGTTGGGTTCCGCCCTTTTTTCTTAAAATATTCCTGAACAACCTTCATTTCTTGCAAGTTTAAGCCTATGCCAAGTTCTCGGCTTATTTTAAGGAGCTGCTCATCTGTAGCCTTAAGTATGTTTATCTCAAAAAGTGGAAATGATGTTTTTCTGCGAATGTAAAGGCTTACGGTCATTTTTCTTCCTCAATCACGATTGCATAACTATCCTTTGTTGGGTTTGCTAGAAGCCTTTTACACATTTCCTCAGCTTTAGTTTCAGCCTCCTTCCTTGATTCAGCCTCAAGAAACACACTGTAAACTTTACTAACGTTCACTGCTTCAACTTTATATCCAAGTTCCTTCAGCAAACGTGCTGTAGTTTCGCCTTCAGGATCACTGTGCCCCGGCTTTAACCTAACTTCAATTCTTAAGCGATATTTCATAGGTTAAGTTTGAATTTCAAGAAATTTAAACACTTTTATCAGCAACGAAGCAAACGACTATTTTAGAATGATTTTCCTATCTTCGTAAAGAATTTTAATTCCCTCGGAGTCTGTTACATGTCCTATTTGTTCGGCTTGCACCGCGGTTTTTTCTAAAAGGTCTATCGCCTTGTCTCTATTTGCCTTATCCACTATTAATGCGAATCCCCATCCCATGTTGAAGGTTTTAAACATCTCCTCATCTGTTATTATGCCGCCCAGTTCAGAAGCGGTTTTCTGAATTAACTCAAATATTGGCTGCGGTTTAAAATTGTCAAACGCGAAACCTATACCCTCTGAAAAGCTTGTTAAACGGTCAAACTTCAAGTATGCATCACCCGTGATGTGCACCGCAGCCTTAACTTTAAGCTCTTCCGCAACCTTCAGCAAAGGCTTAACATATATTCTAGTCGGTTCTAAAACTTCGTAGACCATTTCTCTTTCTAATCCTTCCGGAACATCATAAGGCGCGTATTTCCCGCCCCACTGTTTGAATAAAATTTTTCTTGCAAGAGATATACCGTTGCTATGAATTCCTGAACTTCGCAATCCAAGGATGGTGTCACTGGGTTTTATGTTCCTTCCAGAGATTATTTTTTCGCTTGAAACTTCGCCTATGGCTGAAAAAACCATGTCAAAGCCTTTGCCTTCCACTAAGCCCTTTATCAGTTCTGGAACATCACCGATTTCACCACTCGGCACAATGCATTCCGCTTCAGTTGCACCCTTAACGATACCTTTCATCCATTCCCTAACTAGAATAAGGTCTGAAACATGTGCATGAATATTATCTGCAACCGCCAAAGGCTTTGCACCAGACCTTACAACATCGTTAACAGCCATAGCTACGCCATCAATCCCTATTGTGTCGTATTTTTCAGCTAATTGCGCAACAAGCACCTTTGTGCCTATACCTTCAATAACCAAGTCTAAGAAACGATTTTCTCCTAAAGGGAAAATGTTTCCATAAGGAAGTTGAACGACCTCGCCGTAAGGGCTAAATCTATAAGTTTCTTCCAAAATCCGTAACACTTTTTTAGATTCAACTCTCAACTCTCTATTAACACCAGCATCAGCATACGTAAATTTTTGAGGCAATGCTGTTCCCCTAAATCTTAAGTGTTCGCAGTATCTATCCACTTCGGGATATACATGTGTTTCTTTAAGTATCATAGAAATAACGGTTTTGTTCTTCTCTCTTTCGAGAAGAGAGATTAAGAGAAATCTTCCCAGAGTACGTTGAGATGAAATACGTGTTTATACCTTCATTAATGAACAGACTGTTTTAGGAGCTTGAAAGACCAACTTTAGAAGAAAAGAAAGGATTCTAGGTATATTTTCCTTAGTGGACGATGTTTTCTATTTTGGAAACAAGCTTAACGAATATAGAGTTGCGCTGGTGTGTTTCATTACCGTGTGTATGTTAGAGCGTGCGCTTTTTTGGGGGTTTCTGCGAAAACCTTAGTCTTGTTTGCATGCGCGTGTTTTGATAGGTAGATGGTAGTTATTATGAAGATTGCTGTTGTAGCTGCAAAGATATACATTAGGTTTCGAATATTGTGTACGTTTTTGGAGTAATCCGATAGGTGTTCCTGATAGGAATGGTTCAACTCGCTGTAGCTTTCTTGAAGCTGACTATAATTGCCTAAGAGAATGCTATAGTTTTTTAGAAAGTCATAATATAGCGCGTTCAGATCGTATAAATCCATTTGCAACTTGACATGCTTATCGAGTAGTTCGTTGTAAAGGTACAGCGTTTTGGAAGAAATTATTGTAATGGCATGACTACTATGGATATAGGTGAAATATGTATAAACATATGTCTCGTTTGAAACATCAAGTCGTATTGGCACGATTTCTTCCATATCAACCAGTACAATATATGGATAGTTCATCAACTCGGTAGGGATCGCAACTCTGCAGAAACCAACCGTACTATCTTTGCCTGTAGCATTGAAGCGTATTATTTTGTTTCCAGTTTCTGACCCAATTTCAAATCTGAATTCAGAGATTGTTGAATTGCAAATAGTAGTAACATAGTACGTTTCTCTTTCCAAGGCTACGTTGAAAACAGAAAACATTCCCATTAGAGGATAATTGTCTATGTTGTTCTCTTCGATTTTTTTGTAAGGGATATCACCTATTCCATCCCAGCCAGTCTCATTCTGATAGGAATTACTGTATAGATCCACACCAGTATAGTCGCTCCAATAATTGCCTTCCTTTCCATTATCCCAGACATTAATCGAACTATAGCTGTAAGCTTGTTGAATGTTATTAACGAAGTTATTGTGGAAAATCACATTTCTGCTGGAATCAAAAAGGAGGATTCCACAGTCGTTGTCTGTTATTTTGTTGCGTGAAAACACGTTGTTGCCAGAATAATAGAGGATAATTCCATCGTAGTTGTTAGTTATCGTGTTGTCTGAGACTAGGTTGTTGCTGGAATAGTAAAGGCTAATTCCATAGTTGTTGTTTGTTATTGTGTTGTGGCTTATGTCATTACCAGTGGAACGGTCTATGAATATGCCACTGTTGTATGAACTCGTACCGCTTTTCCTTATAGTGAAACCCTTGATGCTTACGTTGTTAGCCGTTATAGAAATTACGCTGCCAGTTCCTCCGCCATCAATAATTGTTGAGTGTCTGTCTTCTCCAATGAGTGATATACTCTTGTTGATGACGACATGTTCATAGTATGTTCCGTTGTACACAAAAATTGTGTCCCCCGAATTTGCATGGTTGATAGCTTCTTGTATTGTTGGATAGTCTGTTGGAACATAGATTACATCTGTACCTGCCTTTGCAGATATTTTGTATTCCGTTAGAAACAATATGGATAACAAACACAAGATTGTAAATGAAGCCAGGATAGCTTTATTCAATTTAATCACGGTCTATTTTGTTAGTACAGAGAATTATTAAACGTTAAGGTGAAATGTGCGTTATAGTTATTGTTGCGAGAGTGTTTTTCCCAGCATGAGAGAACATGCGACAGCAACGGAAAAGACAGCAACGAAAATGATTGGGTTAATAGTAGGTTGCGTGAGGTCCCAGAAAATCGCTGTGTATGATGCGACTATTATGAATACTAGTATGCAAATCTTGGTTTTGATATTGTTTAGTTTAGCTGTAGGTTTTTCTTGTTGGCTTAATGTGGAGTGTAACAGATTTTGCATTTGTTTTATTTGCTGGTCTGTCGCAAAAATTACAAGATTTTTGTCAATGTCTTGAAACTTGAAACTTGAAAGCGCATATCTTTGTAACTCCCAAGGCTTCTTCTTTGGCAAAATCCTGACGATGTTGCTTTTTTCCATTTTTTTTAAGATTGTTTGAATTTTACGGATAAACTGGACGTCATTTGTTTTTTCTTCTCCGTATAGTCTTTTTATTATGTCTTTGACATCTGGAAAATATAGTTCAAGTTGGAAGGATACAATTGCTTTGGCAAGATCATACTGATATTCACCTTCTCGTAAACGTAGATTGCCAGTTTTATAGTCGGCGCTCAGAGCTTCTTGCAAAAATCGTATTTCACTCGGTGTTAGCCTACACTTTGACAAACTGTTGACTCCTCTTCAATAGTTTCAGTTGAAATAACATAAAAATGCTTCGATGTTGAGAATGTTTAATTTCGCCAGTTTCTAGCACGCACACTTCTGTTTTCAATAAAGTCTATGGAAAAAAACCGTAAGTGTTTCAACAACTATAATAAATAATCAAGGGAGAAAGGGTACGATATTTGGAAATGGAATTATGTTAAGATCGAAGTCTTTCCCGATTTCACACGCATTTAAGTATAGAGATAGGGTGGCAATAATCGGCGATATACTAAAGATTGTTAAGAACTCGAAAGAAGGAAGGAGAAAAACACAAATAATGCAGAGCGCCAATTTGAATTACATCCAAACGAAGAAATACCTCAACTACCTACTTAGTTGGGGCTTCCTTGTGGTCACAGAAAGAGAAACGTATGTTATAACAAAAGAAGGCTCCAAGTTTTTGCAGTTAGTTGAAGTACGAAGAATCCACAGTTTAATGTAAAATGATTTCATTCGATTAATTCTTTTCCTTTTTTGTATGCTTGCATATTAACAGTTATAGCCTTTTTTGGAACAGTGTCTTTTATAGCCTTTTTCATGAAGTTTTCGTTTACTACCTTTGTTATTTTGTTTAAAGCGCCTAGCATAATCATGTTTGCATAAAGTTTTTCTCCAAATGTTTTTTCAGCGATTTCCGATGCTTGTATTTTAAAGAATTTTGCTTTAGTTTCAGGAATTTTTTTAACCATGCTGCTGTCGACGATGAGTACTCCATTTTCTTTTAAATCCTTTAAGTGCTTATCCACAGCTGTTTGGCTCATTGCGATGAGCATGTCACATTTTCTAACAGATGGAAAATCAATTTTGCCATCTGATATTATCACTTCGCTTTTGGCCGCGCTTCCTCTGGCTTCCGCTCCATAGCTTTGGGTTTGCACGGCATTTTTTCCGTTGTATACGGCTGCTTTGCCTAAAACTTGTCCTGCTAAAATTACGCCTTGCCCACCAAATCCACTTATTCTTACTTCAATTTTCTTCATTTTTCTGTGCTTCCTCGATTATTTTGTAAACGGCTTCGACCAATGTGGGTCGCTGTCTCCGGACAAACTCGCCTACAATTATTTTTTCAGCTAGGTGTTCTTCGCTCCATTTTTCTGCTTGCTCTATCGAAATGGTGTTTTCTTTGAACCATTTTAACATGTCTTTGGCGCTTTTAAGCCCTATTCTTCTTCCGAAAGCGGTTGGACATTGGCTTACAACTTCGATGAATCTGAAGCCTTGCATTTTTATAGCCTTTTTTATGGATTCTTTAAGTTCGTTTGGGTGGGTTGTTGTCCAGCGTGCAACGTAACAAGCTCCTGCTGTAACAGCTAGTCTGGCAGCATCGAGTGGATATTCAAAGTTTCCGTAAGGTGTAGTTGTTGTTTTTGTCCCGAAGGGGGTTGTTGGTGCAACTTGTCCGCCTGTCATTCCGTAAACCATGTTGTTAACCATTATAACGAGGAGGTCTAGGTTTCTTCTTGTTGCGTGTATGAAGTGGCTTAAACCTATGCCTACAATGTCTCCGTCTCCGCCGAAAACGACAACGTTCAAGTCGGGACGGAGAAGTTTTATGCCTGTTGCAACTGGTATGCTTCTTCCATGAGGTGTATGAATGGAGTCTGCTATAAAATATGGTGACGGAATCCATGCGGAACAGCCGATTCCGCTACAGAAAACAAATTTGCTTAGGTTTTTGTGGTCTAATTCATGAACAGCCCTCAGAAAAGTGTTCATAACTGTGAATATGCCGCAGCCTGGGCAGAATGGTAGCTTTAAATCTCTTAGATATTTCCGAACAGAGAACGTTTCAGTCATTTTTCTCCGCTTCCTCTATTTTAGCTAATAGCTCTTCCGGTGTGATTAATTCTCCACCACCAATCTTGTTTAGTGGGATAATTTTTGCTAAGCCGTTCGCCGTCCTTTCCACTTCATAGAACATCTGCTTTAGATTCATTTCTGGAACAATTATCTTTTCAGCAGTTTCCGCCAGTTTTTTAATTATTCTTTCTGGGAATGGCCAGAGGGTTTTCAACCTTACGTAACCAATCTTGATTCCTCTTTTCTCTGCGTTTTTAACGGCTTCGTAGACTGTGCGGGATGTGCAGCCATAAGAGACTATACCTATTTGGCATTCATCAATGTTGTAGCTTTCGAAATCCGCGATTTCATCCACATGATTCTGAATTTTATTGCTGAGTCTCTCTACAAGGCGTCTATGGACTGTTGGGTCTGCTGTGAGTCTGATGCCGTATTCATTGTGGGTTGACCCTGTCACGGCTATGTTGAACCCTTCGCCAACAGCTGGCATCGGTGGAACCTCTTCTAAACCGAAGAAGGCTCTTTCTTCAACCTTTGGCTTTTTGCGGTTGATTATTTCTATGCTTTTTAGTGGTGGCACTGTGATTTGTTCTCTCATATGTGCGATTATTTCATCTGTGAGAAGTATGACTGGTGTGCGGTATTTTTCGGCTAGGTTGAATGCCCTAACTGTTAATGTGAACATCTCCTGCACAGAGTTTGGCGAAAGCACTATGGCTGAATAGTCTCCATGAGTCCCCCAGCGAGACTGCATAACGTCACCTTGTCCGCATTTGGTGGCTTGTCCAGTGCTTGGACCTGCTCTTTGCACATCAACTATCACGCATGGAGTTTCAGTCATGAAAGCGTAGCCTATGCTCTCTTGCATTAAGCTGAAGCCCGGTCCAGACGTTGCGGTCATGGCTTTATTTCCAGTCCAGCTTGCACCTATGACTGCGCAGATAGAAGCCATTTCATCCTCCATTTGGATGGGAATTCCACCAACCTGTGGCAATCGTTTAGCCATGTGCTCGGCTATTTCGCTTGCAGGTGTTATTGGATATCCAGCAAAAAAGCTACATCCAGCAATTATAGCCGCTTCAACGCATGCTTCATTTCCCTGCCAAAAATACGTGCCCGGATTAACTGTTCTCATTCCCTATTCTCCTTTACAGAGTAATGGATAAAAGTTTAAGTTAGTTATTTCTTTTGCTAGATTTTAGTGCTTAATGCGGTCGTAGTCTAGCTTGGCTAGGACTTCGGCCTCCCACGCCGACGACCCGGGTTCAAATCCCGGCGACCGCATCAACAAATCAAATTGTAAAACCAAAGAAGGCAATCATATTCCATTTCATCTTTCTAATGGCGGGCGGGGTGGGATTTGAACCCACGACCGCAAGCTTAGGAGGCTTGCGCCCTATCCGTGCTAGGCTACCCGCCCCGAATAATATCTAAGTAAAATACAAATTTTAACTTAATGCATATTCATATACAAAAAGCTTAAACAGTGCAAGACAATTTTCAAAACCATGCTGATGCGGGGGTACCCGAGCCAGGTCTAAATAGGCGGCCAGAAAGCCTAAGACAAGGGGGAGGACTTAAGATCCTCTGGCGTAGGCCTCCGCGGGTTCAAATCCCGCCCCCCGCACTACTCCATCTTTGTAAGGCGGCTTGAAATGGACTTTTCTGTTGTTGATTGTAGAGGATGGTTCAGGATGGCCTCGACTAGGTTGTGGGACGGTACTTGTTCAATAAATCACAGGGCTTTCAATTTTGGCTTAAGAAGCGCTTATTCTATAGGTTTTTGGAGTCAAACTGTGCAGGAAGCGATGTAGAGAATGGGTTATTGGGGGGAAAGGCTAATTTCGTTAAGGGCGTGTATAGTTTGTTGGGGTAATGTGTAAGGGATGGATGCTGCGACTAAGCGCATAGCGATGCAGCGTATTCGGACGCTTTTCCGTTTGGCAAGAGAAATTTTTCATGAAGACCCTGCGTTGGCGCAGCGTTACGTGGACATTGCTAGGAAAGTGGCTATGGCTGCTAAATTTCGTTTGTCAAGGGAATATAGGCGTCAAGTTTGTCGGCATTGTAAAAGCTTTATTTTGCCCGGTGTGAATTGTCGTGTGCGGATAAAGCAGAGGAGAGAACCACATATGGTAATAACATGCCTAAACTGTGGTGAGCAGTTGCGGATACCGCTAAGAAAAGGGAGGAGAAAACAAAGCCATGAGTAAGTTAACTGCTGGGATGAAACGTCGCATCAAACGCAAACTAAGCGGAGAAAAACCCACAATACGGATTGGTAAAAACAAAGTTTCACAAGAATTGTTGAAGGAAATTGAGAAACAACTAGAGAAGAAGGAAATGCTTAAGATTAAAATTTTGAAAACTGCCCTTCAAGAAGACGAAGCCAAACAAATTGCCTCAAGAATCGCTGAGCAAACAGAAGCATCATTGGTGGAAGTGAGGGGGCACACATTCATGCTTTATAAACGTCGTAGAAAGTGAAAGCCTTTATATTTGGCTTCATGATTTACTGAAGGAAAAGCTAAGAGGATAATGCGTCTTGATAACCCCTTATGATGTTCCAGCGTCCAAATTTATCGAAAAAGTAGCTAAGTATCTAAAAGAAAATGTGGACGAGATAAACCCGCCTCTATGGGCAAGTATTGTAAAAACTGGTGCACATGTTCAAAGGCAGCCGCAAAACCCAGACTGGTGGTATGTCCGATGTGCTTCTTTGCTGCGAAAGATTTACGTTCATGGATCAGTAGGCGTGGAAAAGTTAAGGGCTGAGTATGGAGGAAGAAAAGATTACGGCGTCAGACCAGAACATGCAGTCAAAGCAAGCGGGGCAATAATAAGGAAAGCCTTACAACAGTTGGAAGCCGCAGGTTTAATTGAAACATTCAAAACTCGTGGAAGAAGGGTAACACGCGAAGGGAGAAAGCTTTTACAGGAGCTAGCTGAAGAGCTTAAAAAGGAATTGGCGAAAGAGTTTCCTGAGTTAGAGAAGTATCAGAGAGATGGGTGAAATGTCAGAGGATGAACTGGAAGAGCTTCGTAAGAGAAAACTTTTGGCGTTACAGCAGAAAATGGCTGAAGAGCAGAGAAAAGCGCAGATACAACAGCAGCTGGAATTGCAGAAGCAAGCCTTACTCAAAAGAATTTTGGCTTCAGAAGCCAGACAAAGACTGGCGAACCTAAAAATGGTTAGACCAGAATTCACAGACCAGCTAGAGTTACAGCTAATCCAACTGGCACAGCAAGGAAAACTACCAATACCTCTAACAGACGCACAACTAAAGCAAATACTTGTCCAACTGCAAGCTCACAAGCGTGAAACAAAAATAAGAAGGATATAAACATGGCTCGAAACAAACCAACAGCGAAAAAACGGAGACTATCAAAAGCAGGAAAACAGAGAAAAGCAGTTCCAACATGGGTTATAGCCAAAACAGCCGGAAAATTCCGAACACATCCTAAAAGAAGGCATTGGAGAACCAGAAAAATAAAGGCTTAAAGGAGTGAAACGCTCGGTGAAAGAAGAAAACGAAGAGGAAAAGCAGAAAACAAACGAAGAACAAACAGAGTTAACTGAAACTGCTGAGGAAGCTGAAAGCGAAGAAAAGGCTGAAGAAATCCTAGAAAAGGAAGAGGAAATTGTAGAGGAAGCGGCTGTTGAAGCAGAAGAAGAGATGCCCGAGCCCATCGAAGAAGAGGTTAAACCACCGCCACGAGAAGAGAGACTAAAGGAAGAAGAAATAGTAGAAGAAGAAATAGTAGAAGAAAGAATTTACACAATCCCGCTAAGCAAAGCTTGGATTGCACCACCCAATAAAAGAGCGCCAAAGGCAATACGGATAATTAAGGCGTTTCTAACAAGACATATGAAGTTGGAGGCACATAGAGAGGGAGAAATGGAGGAAGAAGAACCTAAAAGACTTATTATTAGTAATGAGGTGAACGAAAGGGTTTGGATAAGGGGCATAGAGAAGCCTCCACGAAAAATCCGAGTGCGGGCTGCAAAAGATAAAGAAGGCAATATCACTGTTTATTTGGCTGAAGGAGACTAATCCTTGGCCATTTACCTATCCAGTCTTGTTGGAAGTGCAAGCATAGGCGTATACTCGCTTGTTACAGATAAAATACTTATAGTTCCAAAATGGGTTCCGCCTAAAAAGGCTGAAAAACTAAGAAAATGGCTGAAAGTTAAGCTAATACACACAACAATTGGTGGCTCAGTTCTGGCTGGTGCACTTGCATGCGCAAATTCAAACGGAATACTGCTTCCACACTACGTTCGAGAGGAAGAGCTTGAAGCAATAAAATCCAGTTTTGAAGGAAACATAACAGTAATGGAAACAAGGAAAACCGCATATGGAAACATTGTTTTAGCAAATGACTACGGTGCAGTCGTTGACCCGCGATTGAAAGCATCGGAAATTAAAAAAATTTCTGAAACTTTGGGTGTTGAAGTTGTCCCGGGTGAAATTGCTGGCTTACCGTATGTTGGGTCGTTGGCTGTTGCAACAAATAAAGGGGTTTTGGCACATCCTTTGTTGAGGGATTCGGAGCGGAAACCCTTGGAGGATGTGTTGAAGGTTCCGGTTGATGTTGGCACTATTAATTGCGGGATACCTTATGTTGGCACTGGTTTAATTGGTAACCGTTATGCGGCTGTGGCGGGTTTGTTGACGACTGGGCCCGAGATGTTTATAATTGGGCATGCTTTTGATGTTGTGAAGGAAAATGAGTGAAGTGAAAGTTTTCAGAGTAATAGGCGAAATTCGAAAGCCAAACTTAGAAACTTCCTTCAGAAAGGAAGTAATTGCCATCAAGCCTGAGCATGCCGTGGAAAAGGTTTACGCCGAATTATGCAGTAAACATCGCGTAAAGCGTTTCCACATAAAAATAGTGAAAGTCGAAGAGGTCCCGCTTCAAGAGATAGAAAATCCTTTGTTGAAAAAACTTGTTGTTGGAGAAGAGGAAGTTGGCAAGCAAAGTTGAAGAGGAAATTCGAAGATTAAGCGTTGAGTTGCGATTTCTTGAACAAACCGCGGAAGCCATACGGTCTAGGAGTAATATGGTAAACGCTGTCATAACAGACTTAACCTACGCGGACATGACCTTGGAAGGTTTAGAGAAAGAAAAGGAAAACTCAGAACTTCTCGTTCCAATAGGCGGCAACTCCTACATCAAAGCAAAACTCGATAATCCGGATAAAGTAATCGTTGGAATTGGTGCAGGAGTTTCTGTTGAAAAAACGTTGCAAGAGGCAAAGGAAATCGTTAAAAAACGTTTAGAAAACCTTGAGAAAACGAGGACGTCGCTTCAGCAACAGTTTGCACAAGTCGCGGAAAGAATCAACGAAGATAGAGGGAAATTTGAAGAGTTAGCAGCCAAGCTTAGAAAGGGGAAAACTCCAAAAAATGTTTGAAAGGCTGAAATCCGGACTAGAAGGACTTGTAAACAAGGTCACCACAACCAAGCTTAAAGCTGAAAATCTACGCCCAGTACTTTCAGAATTTAAAATAAGCCTCGTAGAAAATGATGTTGCTTTTCCCGTGGCGGAACAAATATGCGATGAGATGGAAAAACGCTTAGACGGAGTTCAAGTTAAACGACTGGAAGACCGTAGGAAAACTGTGGAGAAAAACCTGCGAGAAGTGCTTTTGGAAATCATGCTTAAAAATGACAAAATAGACTTGTTAAAGGCTATTGAAGAAAAACGCAAAAAAGGTGAGCCCTTCGTCATAGTTTTTGTTGGGATAAATGGCACGGGAAAAACCACAACTATAGCTAAAGTTGCACGTTTCTTGACTAAGAAGGGCTATTCCGTGGTTCTCGCCTGCAGCGACACCTACCGAGCGGGTTCCATAGAACAGCTAGAGGAACATGCAAAACGTCTAGGAATACGCATGATCAAGCATAAGTATGGTGCAGACCCAGCGGCTGTAGCCTACGACACGATAAACCATGCAAAAACCCGTGGAATAAACGTTGTTTTAATTGATACAGCTGGAAGAATGCAAACAAACAGAAACCTAATGAACGAACTTGCAAAAATTAAACGCGTCGTAAATCCAGACTTAACCATTCTAACCGTGGATTCGCTCACCGGAAACGATGCCGTTATGCAAGCGGAAGAATTTCATAAAAGCGTAGGAATAGACGCAACAATACTAACTAAAGTGGATGCAGATGTCAAAGGAGGTTCAGCCCTAAGTGTAACATATGTGACCAAAAAACCCATACTATTCATTGGAACAGGACAGAAATATGAAAACTTAGAAGAGTTTGACCCAGAAAAATTTGTGCAGATGATTTTGAAATAGTCGCGTTTGCTTTTTCGTTTTCACTCATTCTTCATCATGAACTCTCTAAACTTCTTCAAGTCGACTGGAACAAGAACTGGCCTTTTCAGATATTCGCATGGCCACTGCTCGCACTTATCACAGTATTTGACTCCTCTTTTCTCGGCGCATTCTTTCCTTCTTTTTAACCAGTTTGTTTTCTTCTTCAAGAAATTTGCTAGACCTATTCCCTTAATTTGCTTCATGTTACTCCATACATCTAAAAACCAAGAACTTTCCTCTAATCTTTCAGCTTTAAAGAGGTCAAAAAGGTTGCATGGGAATTCCTTACATCCCAAACAAATTTTTAAGTTTTTGCTACTTGAACACTGATAAATTTTACAATATTTCCTATATTCCTCGCTTAAGCCTTCATTAGATCTGCAGCCTCCACATTTCCCGTCAAGAAATGCTGTACATTCTCCGCAATAAAGTCCACAAGAAGCAACTAGATTCCATCTGTTTTCGTTTGACATTTCGGTTGCCTTTCAATCTGATAATTTCAATCAAGAAGCTGTTCAGCAAATTGTTTTTAGTTTAGTATTTTCCCAATAACTTTAGCAGTATTGCCTTTGCTGAGTACAGTCTGTTTTCGCTTTGCTCATATATTATTGACTTTGAACTTTCGATAACGTCTGGGCTTATTTCATATCCTCGATGAATAGGCATGTCATGCATTACGTAGGCGTTGCTTTCCTTCAATAGTTCTTTGTTTATCTGGTAAGGCATCATAAGTTTGATGCGTTTCTCCTTTTCTTCAGCGTATTTTGGGTCTAAGAAGAATTCCATGTCAATCCATGTGTCTGTATAAACGAAATCCGCGTCTTTGACGGCTTCCTTAACATTTAATGTGGTTTCATACAACCCTGTTTTTCTGGCATTTTCCAAAAGTTCCTCGTCTCTTGAGGGCTCGTTGAATATGGGGGTTACCGTGGTTATTTTAACTCCGGTTTTTGTGCATCCTTCGACAAGTGAATTGCAAACGTTGTTGTATATGCCTATATAAACGAGTTTTACCCCTTCTAACGTGCTTTTCTTCTCTTTCATAGCCATTAAATCCGCTATCGCCTGGCTTGGATGATATTTCTCATCGCATCCATTAATTACTGGAACACGTGAAGCTTCAGCCATACCCTGCAAATCAGCATTTCTCTTTAATCTTGCCATTATGCAGTCAACGTTACGCGACAAATACTGAGTCTCGTCATAAATGTCTGCCATAGTAAAGTTTGTTGTTCTCCAATCTATGTAAAGCGCATGACCGCCAAGCTGAGTCATGGCAACCTCAAAGGAAACTCTAGTTCTCGTTGAGGTTTTCTGAAAAATCATAGCCAAAGATTTACCGTCCAAAGCATTTCGATATTTTTCAGGATTACGCTTAACTTCAATACTCTTATCAATTATTTCCATAAGCTGCTGACCAGTCAAATCCTTAAAATTAATTAAGTGCATGCTCTCACCTTTTCAGACCAAACCAACATCTTAAGTTATAAACTTTCCGAGAATATAAGAAAGTTTAGGATGGGCCTTCTAGGCTAGATTCCGCGAACTTACTTGGCTGTTTCGCTTTAAAATTAACAGTAGCTTCATAACCAGCGATAATATGTATTACTTGCTACAAAGCGGTAAAGGAGGAACAGAACATAATTTTACTCGTAGCCTCAAACAAAGATGTTGCAAGCCTAAACATTGCCAAACAAATCCTAAAACATTACCATTTTGAAAAAATTGCGGAAAAGTTTCAGAAAAACTCGGTTTACGAAGCCGATATCAACGGCAGAAAAGTTAAACTTGTAACCTTGAACGAAGAATCTGTACAAGCACAAAACATAACAGATTTCTTTGCCAGTCTGGAACTTATAGTTTTCATTTCAAGACACAGCAGCATAAGCAGAACCCCAACGCTGTCAGTACACACCCCAGGTAATTTAAGCGAAGCAAAATTGGGTGGGATTCCAAGAAAAGTTTCGATTTCTCCAGCAAACACTATGAGAGACGTTTTGAAGGCTATGATGCGCTTTAAAGAAGAAATGCAGCTTGACTACGAAGTTTCCTATGAATGCACCCATCACGGACCTTCCTTGAATGTGCCCACAATACTCGCTGAGCTGGGAAGTTCGCCTAAACAATGGAAAGATTTGAAAGCAGCTGAAGCAGTTGCCCACGCAACCGTGGAAGCTGTTATAAAATTCGGTGAATCCCAAGCTACGGCGGTGCTCGGTATAGGCGGACCCCATTACAATAGGAAGTTCACCTCGAATAGCGTTAGAAAATAATATAGCTTTTGGTCACATGATTCCTAAATACGCTATTCCAAGCATAGACGTGAAAATTCTTAGACAATGTGTGGAGAAAACCTTGGAAAAAGTTGAGTTTGCGGTTTTGGACTGGAAGGGAATAAAAGGCGGGTACAAATCAAAACTGGTTGGAATGCTCGAGGAAATAGGTGTACCCTTCAAGAAAGGTTAGCATCCAGAAAGGTTTTCAGCAGCAACTCTCACTTGAAGAGGAAAAGTTAATAGAAATGTTCAGGCTTATCTATCAGAGCCGATAGCTACAGTAACGCTTATATCAGATTAAAATGTTGAGTGTGCGATGAAACATGGGCTTAAGATCATTCCTGTCCCAATGTGCAAGAACCTTAAAGCTGGCGATAAAGCCTGGAAAAAGTGAGCTTTGGCTCTCAATAAAAATATGTTTCTTGGGCATCGGCGCAATCGGACTAATCGGATTTATAATTAAGTTACTGTCTTCTGCTCTACAACCGACAGCTTAGAAGGAAGAAACTTTATGGAGAAAGACGAGAAAGAGTCTTCAACAAAGATTTTTGCTGTGAGAACAACAACCGGGCAGGAGAGAAATGTAGCTAAACTTGTTGCCGCAAAAATTGAAATGAAAAATATACCGATAAAGGCTATTCTTGTGCCTGAAACCTTGAGAGGATACGTCTTCATAGAAGCCGAGGGCCCACACTTCGTGGAAGAAGCCATATCAGGCGTAAAACATGTCCGGTCAAGGGTTCCAGGCATTGTAAGCTTCTCGGAAGTTGAAAGATACATTGTCAGAAAGCCAATAATTGAAGAATTAAGCGAAAACGACATAGTAGAAGTGACTGGTGGACCCTTTAAGGGCATGCGAGCAAAAATAACCCGTATTGATAAGACTAAGGAAGAAGTTACACTCGAATTGTTGGAGGCAACATTCACTCTGCCCATAACTGTTCACTCAGATTACGTCAAGCTAGTGGAAAAAGCAAAAACAGAAAGTGGTGAAATGTAAAATGGCTGAGAAAAAAGTCGTAGACCTACTCGTAAGCGGGGGACAAGCAACAGCCGGGCCACCATTAGGTCCAGCCCTAGGTCCATTAGGCGTAAACGTCCTAGCAATTGTGAACAAAATAAACGAGCTCACAAAAGATTATTCTGGAATGAAGGTTCCCGTAAAAGTCACCGTTGACCCTGAAACCAAAGAGTTCGAAGTCAGCGTTGGAACACCCACAACATCAGCTTTAATCGTCAGTGAACTAAAAATTAAGAAGGGCTCAGGAACACCCAGCACAGAAAAAGTTGGAAATCTCACCATGGAACAAGTCATGCGCATAGCCAAACTTAAGCGTCCAGAGCTTCTGGCAAAAAATTTGAAGGCAGCCGCCAAAGAGGTTTTGGGAAGCTGTGTCAGTCTGGGAGTTACTGTTGAAGGCAGAGACCCTCGCGAAATCCAGCGGGAAATCGACGAAGGCAAGTATGACGAAACATTTAGTAAGAGCGAAGAATGAGAAGAGAATATTTTTATAACCGCGTTCTATTCCCTCATTGGCACGAGGCTTTAAAATGCCCTTAGACCAGAAAACGATACTAGCTGCTATTCAAGAGGCAAAGGAAAAATCCAAAAAGAAGAATTTCACCCAATCAATAGAGCTTATTCTAAGCCTGCAAGACATTGACATGAAATCGAGTGAGGGCAGAATTCAAGAACGTATAGAACTGCCATATTCTCCACCGGAGAAACAAAACAAAATATGTGTCATTGCCTCCGGAGAATTAGCCCTAAAAGCGAGAAAGGCGAAGGCAGACCTAGTCATTGAAAGGGCTGAGCTTGGAGGGTTGGCGGGTAATAAGCGGGAACTGCGGAAAATAGCTAATGAATATGACTTTTTTATAGCTGAGGCTCCCTTAATGCCCATGGTAGGCAAAATCTTTGGTCCCTTTTTAGGTCCGAGAGGAAAAATGCCAGTGCCAGTTCCGCCAACAGCAGACATAGAAGGTTTGATTAAGAAACATCGTAAAACGATCATTGTGAGGATGCGTAACCAGCCAGTTCTGCAGTGTCGCGTCGGGACGGAAAGCATGAAGGAAGAGGAGATAGCTGAAAACGTTCAAGCAGTTTTAAGGACTATAGAGAGAAAACTTAAAAGGGGAATGAAAAACATCAAGTTCGCCTGCATAAAAACGTCTATGGGCACGCCTGTAAGGATTAAGCCATAAGAGAGGAAAACAGATGCCATCCCAGCAAGTTTTGCAGGAAAAAATCAGCGAAGTTGAAGAGATAACACAGCTAATAAAACAATATAAAGTGATTGGAATAGCCAGCCTACAGAAGGTTAGGGCAACACAACTGCAAGAACTCAAGAAAAACCTGGCAGACAAGGTGCACATGCGAGTCATAAAAAACACTTTAATGGGAAGATCTATTGAAAACTGCAAAGAAAAACCGGACCTGGAAAAACTTTTGGAACACTTAACAGGGTCAAACCTTTATCTACTCACGGATTTAAACCCGTTCAAACTGGCGTTGCTCTTAGAAAGAGGCAAAGTTAAAATAACGGCTAAGTCTGGCGACATAGCAGCCTTCGACGTCGTAGTTCCAGCTGGAAACACTGGACAGCCGCCCGGTCCAATAATTAGTCAGTTGAACGCTGTTGGTTTGCCTACAAGGATTGAGGCTGGAAGCGTCTGGATAACCAGAGATACGCTAGTTGTTAGGAAAGGTGAAGTAATCTCGGAAAGACTTGCCAGTGTCCTATCAAAGCTTGGAATAAAACCGGTGGAAGCCGGGCTGGTGATGAAAGTTGCATACGACGACGGCTTAATAATAACTCAAGAACAACTTCGAATAGACATAAACGAAACTATACAAAGCGTTCAAAATGCTCATGCAGACGCCTTCGCATTATCATTAAGCATAGCCTATCCAACAACGGAAAACATAGAAATGCTTGTGCAAATCGCCCACCAAGAAGCCTACGCACTTGCAATAAATGCAGCCGTACCCACCAAAGAAACAATAGCAGACTTGATTAGAAAGGCACATATTGAAATGTTAAGTTTAAGTAGTAGGTTGCATACTTTAGAGGAAAAGGCTATGCCCGCTGAAAAATCTGAAAAAAGTTAAAATAGTTGAACGGAGAGGTGAAAAGGTATGGAATACATTTACGCTGCAATGCTCCTTCACAAGGCTGGAAAAAAAATAAACGAAGAAAACCTAACGCAGGTTTTGACGGCAGCAGGCATAAACGTTGACACGATAAGAATCAAAGCATTAATGGCTTCCCTAGCTGAGGTTAACATTGAAGAAGCAATTAAATCCGCTCCAACAATGATGGCTGCTCCAGCAGCACCAGCAGCAGAAACAAAACCAACAGGGGAAGAGAAGAAAAAGAAGGAAGAAGAAGAGAAAGCAAAAGAAGAAGCAGCACTCGAAGGTCTAGGAGCACTATTCGGCTAGGAAAACCATCATTTCTATTTTCCAGTTCTATAAACACATTTTAGCTTTTTAGTTTTTTCCAGAGTACTAGGGGTAGCCACCCACAGATAATCATTAGAGTGCCGGGAAAAGCTCTTAATTCATAAGTAAGTATCAAAGTTTCAAAAATGAAGAAAGATATAGACATTGCTAAAACTGAGGAAACTGCAAAACCTCTACCAAATTTTTTCAAAGTTTGTATACCAATCAACCCCGCAAAGAAAAAGTCACCCAAACCCAAAGACATGAAAAGCGTGCCCCATTCAGTCACAATTGCAGGAACGGTTGGCAATGAAATTAGCACAGGAAGTCTAAGACCAGAAACATGCCTTGCTGCGGAAACCATTGTACCGGTAAACAAGACAAGTATTATGTCCATAACCGTGAGAAGACAGACGAAAATAAGTGATGTTTTCCATGTGAATAGGCTTCCTAGGTAAAGAATAATCAAAGTGGCGAAAACGATTCCGTATAGATTTAGCAAGTAAGGAAACCAGATGGGAGTTCCGCTGAAGAACACGTATAAAACTATGAAGAGCGCTGGTGGCAATATCGCTAGATACCATCTTTCCTTCGTATTCGTCCTATTTTCTTCGTATAACAATGCTATGAACGCAAAGCCGAAGAGACAATATAATGCTAAAGCCCCATAGGCAACAGTGCTACTTGCACCAAAATTGAATAGGCTAATCGTAGCTGCCACGAAACTAACTATAAAAAATGCTGTGCAGAAAAGTCTAGCCTTAGCTTTTTGGAAATCTGAAAAAAGATAAGTGAATATGAGGAGCAGCATGGAATAGGCGAAGAGAAACATTATCATAATAGCCATCTGTGGAATAAACACCATTAAAGACACGGTCACGCTTATTGCGGCAACAAGCAAGACGGCGTCTCGAACACCAAACTCCTTCTCCTCAAAAACAACCTTCAACTTCTTCTCAACCTTCCTTTCCAAAAACATAGCCACTATAATAACCATAAAAAGCGTTAAAGGCATAGCAATATCGAAATACATACACGCACATAAGCAAAACAAACATTTATTTCTTTATCATTTAGAATGTTTCTTTAGCCTTTGCTACTTGCGTTTTCTAAACAGTCATAGAATCGTTAAAAGTGCAGACGTATTCGATTTCAGCTTCTATGAGGTTTTCAGCTTCGTAATGTCGAGTTAGTTAGAGTTCTGGATAAAGGAGATACAGATGAACGGCTAGAAAGCTTAGAATAAAATGAAATTGATCATAATTGCATTGTTTATATAAGGAGAAAAAGAGAAATAAAAAAGGGGATATCGTTGGCAAAAGAGGTTATGAGAAGAATTTTTGGTGTGATCCTAGGCATTTTAATTTCTTGTCTATTGACATACTCGTTATTAATACATTCCATTTTATTCATGGTTTTCAAGGCATTCTAACGCCCATGGGTATAGCGGCAGTCGCGGTTTCATTGGAGGATTCGTGAGTAGAAATTCTAAGGCTGGTTTCTTGTCGGGGTTGTTGGCGGGCGTAATCGGCGTACCTTTAGCCACAAGTTACCTCATTAGCCTAATGCTTAGTCTTCCCTTCGGCTCTGTTCTGACACTGGCATACAATCTGAATCTAGGGACTTACATTCTCTTTGGATTGATAGGTGGAACAGTTGGAGCAACAGGCGCGTGGATAGAGAGCAAACTTATACACTCACAATAAAAAGAATAGGGGGTGAGAAAGACTTATGGGACTTTTAAAGAGGTTTAAAGCACCTAAAGCTACGATATCAGTGACCTTAGATAAGCAGGCATTTAATCTCAATGAAACCATGACAGGCAAGTTCAGTGTTTCATCATCGGAAGAATTTGATGCGGATGAATCAAGAATTGAATTATGGGTAACTGAGTGGACGAAGGCTACTGAAAAGAAGGGTTCTGGAAGTGAAGAAAGGACTGTGACGGCTGAGCAGAATGCTAAGTTGCATGAAGGAAAGATTGCAGTAGCTGGAAGAATGCATATCACTGAGGGCTTTAATCAACAATTTCCCTTCAGCATACCTTTACCATCAGGCATTCCGCCAACCTACCGTGGTCATAATGCACGGAACACTTGGAGGATGAAGGGAGTGATGGCTGTTAAAGGCAGACCAGATGTAACCAGCCACATCATGGAAGTTCAAATAAACCCTTAACATTGTATTAGTCGACAAGTTCAAACCGAAAAATATGCTTGAAAACGAGGGATTTGCGAGGAAAGTAGCCATTACATAGGCGAACATTTAAATTTTAAAGGCGAAAGTGCGGTTTAAAACAGCCAAAGAAGCTATGAGTGCCTCTTCAGTCCGAATGGTTTCTGTTCCCTGCATCGGGATAGTGTTAACAACAAAATCCACAACATCGTTCAAGTTAAGTCCTTCACATCCGACTATTTCGTACAGCCCCTGCGTCGGTGCTCCAAAACCTACGAGAATGTTGTTGGCACTTCTCCATTTTTCAGCTATTCTTTCAGCGATATCAGCAAATGGAACACCGTATTTAGAGGTAGCAATGGTTAAGTCGAAACCTCTGTTTTTCACCATCTTTCCAAAAGGATGCCTCTCCACAGTAACAGTGTAGCCCCAATACTCTGGTATCTCCCCACGATTTGCAAGTTCAACCTCAACCCGCTTGTCAACTTTTATAATTCTCACAGTGACGCGTCTGTCTATAGGTAATCGTCTGTTCGGGATTAGTGCTGGCTGTTCAACACCGATGTCTACAAGCATGCCTTTCTTTGTTTTGGATACAGCAACGCCTTCACGATATTCGCCAACCTTCAAGTTCTTCATTCTGCGGTTTAGTGGATGATGCGGCGTCCGCAATGGTGGAAGTATACCTACATATCGCAACTCAGGTTTAAGCTTGAAAAGTCTTTTCCTTAGGTATTGCGGCGTCTCCATGTATGCGAGCAACACCGCAGTTAAATCCATATCAGCAACTTGGTTAACTTTTGGATTATCTGGATAAATCATGATTTCGTCAACTCTAAAAATTGCGGCTACTCTTCCAATTAAACCGATTTTAGAGGTTTTCTCGCGTAAGTGTGGTGTGTCGGAAACTATGGAAGCAGGTATTGCTATGGAAAGTTTTTTCCTCTGCAAATTTAATTTTCCGCCTTGTTAATTGAAAACTATTTTTCACAGATAAAAGTCTTAAAAGACTGTTATGAGCCTTCTGTTTAAAAGCTAAAAGCATAATATAGAATTTACAATCGAATGAAGGAGTGAAGGAAATTGTCAAAAACAACAATTTTGGATAATCTTGATGAAGTTAAGAAAATTGATAAAAGTAACATGCTTTCCCTTTGTGCCGAAGCTCCCAAACATTTTGAAGAGGCGGTGAAACTAGCCAGAACTGTCTCAATTGGTTATCCTAAGCCTCAAACAATTATTGTCGCTGGCATGGGTGGCTCAGCAATTGGCGGAGAACTTCTAAAGGACTGGATAAGAGACAAAATCAGAGTTCCTATCGAAGTTTGCAGAGAATATTCACTGCCAGCTTATGCGAACGAGAAAACCCTGGTGCTTATTGTGAGCTATTCTGGAGAAACAGAGGAAGCCCTGAGCGTATTTCTAAAAGCAGTTAAGAGAAACTGCATGGCCATCTGCATAAGCTCCGGAGGAAAGTTGCTTGAATTTTCTGAAAAACTGAAAGTGCCGCATTTACGTGTTCCTTTGGGAGTGCCTCCCCGCGCCGCCATTCCATACCTATTTCTGCCCATGCCAATATTTCTGGAGAAAATCGATTTAATTTCAGACATTAATTCGGAAATTTCTGAAGCCATCAAAATCTTAAAACGGGTCAGGGATGAGAATTCGTCTGAAAAACTGCTCAGCGACAATTTCTCTAAGAGATTGGCTTCAAACATTGATGGAACGGTTCCTGTGGTTTACGGTTTTGGGATTTATCGTGCTGTTGCCCAGCGTTTTAAGCAGCAGTTTAACGAGAACAGTAAAGTTCCATCCAAATGGGAGTTTTTCCCAGAGCTTAATCACAATGAAGTTGTCGGTTGGGAAGTTGCAAAAGAGCTTGCAAGGTGTTTTTCCGTAATCTTCATCCGAGACAAAGATGAGCCAGATGAAATGCGTCAGAGAATCGAAACTACAAAAGAGCTGATATACGCTCCATCGATGAACGTTTTCGAAGTTTGGAGCATGGGCAAAAGCAGATTAGCCAAAATGTTATCCACCGTCTGCATTGGAGACTTCACAAGTGTGTATTTGGCTATATTGCGAGGAATAGACCCGACACACGTAAAAACGATAACTTTGTTAAAAGAGAAAATGAAAAGGGTGGGGATAAAAGAAAAAATAATCCGTGAACTGCAAAAATTTTGCACAAAATAAAGTCTAGCTCACGCTTTTCCCATGATAAAATCTGTAAACATTTTTTCAGCCGTTTCGATGGGTGTGAGCTGGAGCGGATGTTTAAAGGCGTATGCTGAAATCGGCAGTATTACTCCTTTTAGCTTTCTGTTTAAGGCAATCTTCACAGCCCGTATCACATCGAACAAGGCAGAGCCAGCATTCGGTGCATCAACCGTTGAAAGCCTCAAATCTATTCGCATCGGCACCCTGCAGAAGTACAACCCTTTAATCCAGAAGTAGCTGTCGCGTCTATTCTGCAAAAAGTCCACGTAATCCGTGGAGCCAGCAACCACAGCAGCCTTATATGGCAGAGCTGTTTCAACAGACTTTGTCTTAACAATTCGTTTGACATCCCTTGTTCGTTCCAGCGTATCCAAGGATTCTGTGCCTCCTCCAACATCAAGCTGATATGTTTCAGTTATGCGAACACCATGCATTGAAAGCAGTTTCAGCAAGGTCTTATGCAATGTGGTCGCGCCTACTTGGTCAATTAAGTCGTCGCCTACGAGTGGCAGTTCAGCCTCTTCGAAACGCTTAGCCCATGCAGCATCACTAGCAATAAAGGCGGGTGTGGTATTTACAAAGGCGCAGCCAGCACTTAACGCTTGTTCAGCATACCGTTGAGAAGCCTTAACCGCTCCGCTTGGAAGCAAATTAACCACGATTTCTGCGCCACTTTCTTTTAACACATCTGCAACGTTTACTTCGGGTAGACTGCTTACTTGGACAATGTTTTTTGTGTATTCTCCTATTCCGTCTAAAACTGGACCTTTGTGCACTGTAACGTTGGTTTGTGGGACATTAACAAGTTTGAGGGTATTGTTTGGCGGTGCATAGATGGCTTCAGCTAAGTCTTTTCCAACTTTTCGGTTGTCAATGTCGAAGGCTGCAACGATTTGGATGTCTCTTGGGTGGAAGCCTCCGAGAAAGAGATAACGTAATCCGATGCAGTCTTCCTCTTTTTTACAGTTGCTATAATATTGCAAACCTTGAACAAAGGCTGAGGCGCAGTTTCCAACACCTACTAAAGCGATTTTTATTTTCAGCAAATTCGACACCCTGTTAACATTTCCTTATTTTTGCGACTGCTTTATAAAGTCATATGTTACCTTATGGCTAAAAATAGAGGTTATTGAAATGAAGGCTTGGTTAGATGTGGCTGTTTTGCACTGTCCAAACTGCGGACATTATTATGTAGATGCGTCATGGTATGTTGTGGAAATGGAATCAGACATTGAATGTGGAAATTGCGGAACAACGTTTAACAGCAAGAAAAACGCAACAGACCGCATAATGCTTGAATTCCAAACAGACGAAAATGGAAAAATGCGGAAAGTGAAAATCGTTGAGCAATTAAAATTAGAATAGTATATTAGCTTTTCCAAACTTATGATGCTAACTTTTCGATGGGCACATATTCCTCAAACATGTTTGACCTTTGAAGAACATCCTTCCATAGTTCCAATCCTTTACTTGTTCTCCATTTCTGCGGTGCTGGTAAACCTAAAACTGCGAATTTGTCGCCTTTTTCGATTTTTTCGGCGGTGATGCACTTGCCATTTTCTGGATGCACAGGAGTGATGATGTCCGGGGCGATTGCAGCGAGCTTTCTATCTCTATAAGCGACAAGCACTTCGTTTTTGGCTTTAAATTCAAATATGCTTTCTGTGTATTCATGTGTCCCGCGAAGTTTTATGTCAACAAATGTGAAGCCTGCTTCTGTTTCCCGTTCAACATAGTCTACAACACCTTCGAAAAGTTTGAAGCCGCCTGTTTCCTTCACAACAGCTTTTATGGGGTCAACACTTTTCCTCAGCATCTTTCCAATTTGCATGGACTTTGACAAGCTAAGCTGAATTGGCGAAGTCTTCGCTTGGACACCTGTTAAAATTCTTCGGGCAGTATAAGCACTATGATTCCATTCAGCAGCAAGAACCCGAGCAATTCTTTCAGCAGCCTTTGAATTCACAGTTTCCTTTGCAACAACTATGTTTTTCGCGTGAAGGCCTGCAACAACCATAGGGGTCAATGGAATGTCATCAATTGTGTAAACTTTTAAATGAACTTCTGGAACGGACCTGCCAGCTCCATCAGCATCCACAACCAGAATACCACATCTGGCGGCAACATCAACCGCTGCTAAAGTGTTAAAGCCACCTAGTTCCACGGGAATTGTGGCATAAGCAGAAAAACCTGCATATTCCTCTAAAATCCTTAAAGTCTTAACCGCTGCATCAGCGTCATATTCAACAGTAGTTGTAGCACCAACACATGCAAAATTCACAACTTTCGCGTCATTGGGCACTTCAGAAGGAGATACAAGCTTAACTGTATAGCCGTCAGAAACAAGCGTATCCACCAATTTGTAGCCTATTTCAGGGTCACCGCCACCTCCAGCGGAAAAAATCGCTGCCCCATCCACTAAATCTAGCAAGTCTTGAGGGCGTAGGATTCTCAACTTTAAATCACCAAACTTTGTTATTTCAGAAACAATTTATTATTTTAGTAAGCCTTAAAGTCTTTGAACATTTAAGTTAACAGAGGTTGAACAGAATTGAGCAATGAAACAAAAACTCCTGACAAGTTCACGATAATCAACGAGTTAGCACGCCGACGTGGCTTCTTCTGGCAATCATACGAAATATATGGCGGTGTAAGCGGTTTTGTAACATATGGATTTCTAGGCGCAAAATTAAAACAGAACATAGAAAAAAAACTTAGAGAACTTTTCGTTAACAAACTTGGAATTTTAGAAATAGAATCTCCAGTGATTTCCCCAAGCAAAGTTTTTAAAGCTTCAGGTCATGTAGACCATTTTAAAGAACCCATGGTTGAATGCTCAAAATGCAAAAAACGATTCCGCGCAGATCATCTACTTCAAGAATTCGCGAAAATTAACGAAGCAGAAACAGAAAAGCTAAGCCTAAAAGAACTTAAAGAGGCAATTGAAAAGCACAAGATTCGTTGCCCAGAGTGCGGAGGCACCTTCGGCGAGCCAAAATACTTCTTAACAATGTTCAAAACCACTATCGGTCCTTATTCTGAAGCTGTTGGTTATGGACGCCCCGAAGCTGCACAAGGAATATTTGTAGAGTTTAGACGTTTATATGAAATGGCGAGGGAGAAGCTTCCCTTCGGCGTCATGCAAATAGGTCATGCTTTAAGAAACGAAATTTCGCCTAGGCAGGGCCTAATAAGGCTGAGAGAATTCACCATAATAGACCTTGAATTCTTCTTCGACCCGGAAGAACCAAACTGTTTTCTCCTAAAAGACTTTGAAAACGAAACATTGCGGCTGGTTCTAGCTGAAAGTAAACTGCGCGGTTCAGAAGAAATCGTTGAGGTTACGGTGAAAGAAGCGTTAGAGAAAAGCTATATTAAGGCTGAGTGGCAGGCGGTTTTCATGGCTTTAGCCAAAAAATTGCTGGTTGATTTGGGTGTTCCGGCTGAAAAGCAGCGTTTCATTGAAAAACTTCCATGGGAACGAGCCCATTACGCTCTCCAAAGTTTTGACCAGGAGGTTTATGTTGAACGTTGGGGCTGGGTTGAGGTGTCTGGTCACGCTTACAGAACGGACTATGATTTGAAACAGCACATGCAATTCAGTGGTGCAGATATGCGTGTTTTCAAAGAATATGAAAAACCAGTTGAGACGGAACAGACAGTCATTAAGCCTCTAATGGCTAAGCTTGGACCCGTTTTTAAGGAAGAAGCTGCGAAGGTTGCGGAGATGCTTTCTGAAGCCGACGCGGAAGAAGTTGAAGCTTCCATTAAGAAAAGTGGTTATTATATGCTTGGCAAATACAAGATTCTGCCAGAATATATAGAGGTTATGTGTCAGAAAGTTAAGGAAAGGGGAAAACGATTTATTCCACACGTTGTTGAACCAAGTTTCGGCTCAGACAGAATGGTCCAATTCGCTCTTGAATACGCTTACCGCGTTAAGGATGATAGAGCCATACTAAGCTTTCCAAGGGACATAGCCCCGATACAAATCGGTGTTTATCCTCTAATGAACAAGAATGGGTTGTCGGAAAAGGCATTACAAGTGTATAAGATGCTGCTTAATGAGGGTTTCACAGTGGAGTATGATGAAGCCGGTTCCATCGGCAGACGATATGCCAGAGCGGATGAAGTTGGCATACCATTAGGCATAACAGTTGATTATGAAACACTCAACGATACCACAGTCACCATCCGTGACCGCGACACATGGAAACAGGTTAGAAGCAGAATTGAGGACTTACCAAAACTTTTACACGAGTATTTCCATTGGAAGGCAGATTTTGAGGATCTAGGCAAGCCTTTTGAAGGTTAAGCTTTCGCTACATTTTTTAACACTTCAGCACATTTACTGTTAGAAATTTAAGCCCATTTTTGCGGGCGGGAAAAAGCTTGGTGCTTCCAGCAGAGACCGAAGAACGCGTGAAACGCAGAGCCTTAAACGTTTGCCGAGACCATTTCAGAAAGGTTTTAAATTTGACCAGAAAAGTTCCTCAAATGGTAGACTGCTTCATAAAAAATGACAAAGAGAAGGCAAGGCAACTTTTTAACGAGATTAGAAGCGGTGAAGATGAAGTTGATAATGCTAGGCGTTTAGTCTCACAGGAACTTGCTGAGATAGGGGCTATTCTGCTCAGCAGAGAAGACTTTTTAAGATTCGCAAATCTGACAAGCGAAATCGCAGATTTTTGTGAGGGCATAGCTTTCCGTTTGCTTGAAATTATGGAGCATGATTGGAATGTACCTGTAGACATAAAGAATGATTTGTTGAAGCTTTCAGAAGCAGTTTTAGAGACTGTGCTTAGGCTTAGGGAAACAATGATGGTTCTGAGTTATGGCTCGGCTAAAGCAATGGAGAAAGCCAAGGATGTGGAGGTTGCTGAAAGGACTGTTGATGAACTTTATCGCGAACTCGAAATAAAACTTCTTAGCAGCAAGCTTGACTTTCCAGCCCTAATCCTGTTAAGGGATGTTCTACAACTCTTGGAAGATTCAGCAGACAAAGCTGAAGATGCCTCTGACACTGCTCGCATTTTATCTTTCATAATGTAAAAGGCGAAAAACCATATGCCCAAAAAAATCGAAGTGGAATTTATTGAAAACTTTCTAGTTGTGTGGAACCCAGCAGACGGTTCAGAACTTTACAAAATGGGGTTTTATGGAAAACCACTGGGGATTCCTAAGCCCAAAATCCCAGAATTTAACGTTCCGCTAATTTTGGATTTGATGGAAGGCTTGTACCTGGCTGAAAAAGGAATAATAACCGTATATGAGGGCCCTAAAAAGAAGAAAGTAAGCTTGAAAAAGCTTCGTCAATGGGCTAAACGGTTGTATGAGGAATTCGATGGGAAATATGCTGTTTATCGCGATTTACGCGATAATGGTTTAGTTGTTACGCCAGGGATAAAGTTCGGATGTGACTTTGCGGTTTACAAGCATGGACCAGGCATTGAACATTCGCCTTACATGGTTTCTGTTAAAAGGGCTAAGTCTGAGGTGACGGCTACGGATATTGTTAAGGCTGGAAGACTTGCAACAACCGTGCGAAAAAGATTCATCATCGCAGTGCCAGACTTAGAGAAAGAAAAAATAAGATATTTAATATTCAAGTGGTTCAAAGCCTAAATAGTGTGTTCTCTAAAAGAGTCTCTTAAATGTTGTAGAGTTCGATTGGTTTTCTTCTGTAAAAGCTGGAGGGATCTCCTTTAGATTTTTGTCTAGTTTAACTTTTCCTATGGCAACCATTGAAACATCCTTAGAAACGGGAGTGTAAATTTTTATGACTTTTCGTCTATAGTGGATTTCAAGTAAAACACCTATTCCGAGAAACTTCCTTTCAGCGTCATATAAAGCCATAAGCAATCCTTCCTCTTCACCCTTCCGAACAACCACAACCTTCTTCTTCGTAAATTCTTCAACTTTTCTGATGTTGTCTGAGTGTAGCCAGCGGCTTCTACCTATAACCATGCAGATTTTATCCCGCAACTCAACGAGGCGCAACGGTTTCATTCCTAAAAGCTCATAGATTTTCCATGCTTTTTTTGTGTTCCCACGAGTTACGCTTAAGCCGATAAACTCGTTCTCTTCGATTTTTAGCCAGCTTAACGGAATAGATTGCACTTTTGCGTTTTTTAAATATTTTATATACCCTAGCTCTCGCAAGCTTCTGCGTTTTTCTCTGCTTCTCTGCCTTATGGCTGATGGAGAGTCAACAATTACCTTTCTGCGTTTTTCGAGGGCATTTAAAAGTGATGCTAATTCATCTTTTTGTTGTATGCAGAAAAGGATGTCTGGGTTAAGCTGTTTAACGAGTTGAATCTTATAGTTAACAGCGTCTTCCCCTTCAATCCAACCGTCAGTATTTACAATAACAAAGTCTAGATTGTTGCTTAAAATTTCTCTTTTTAATGAAACTAAACCTTCTATAACCTTGTCAATAGCTTTGCTTGGTGAAGTAACACCCACGAAGAAAGCGTTTTTTGCCTCTATGTTAAATGGGTCCGTTATCGGTCTAGTTACAAAAGTATAAGCAATAGTGCAGGGTGGTCCAATATCAGATTGACCTAAATCTCCATCTAGGATTGCCACTTTCTGTTTTTCATTTAACAACTTGTTTGTTAAGTATGTGCAGAGGCTTGTTTTTCCAGAATCAACAGTGCCTAACACCATTGCAGTAACGGGTTTCATCTGAAGAGTTAACAACTCTTCGTATGCTTTAATCCATGATGATGGGATGGTGTTTCCGTCAACTTCTTCGATGTTTGCGTTGTCTCCTAGTGAAATATCAAATGTTGTTGCTTCCTCAACTGTAAAGGGTAATCTTTTCCCTTCTCGTATCACAACTTTTCTTCCGTTTCTCAATACGGAGCCAAAGACTTTCACTTTACCTGAAACTACTGTGACAGAGGCTGGCCCGTCGACTAGCAGTGTTTTTCCGCTTTCAACTGTTCGATTCATCTATTTTCCTCCGTGCAAATGTATACTTTAAAAATCGTTTTGGGATGTTTTATTTGTTGCGTAGTAAAAATGTATGAAAAAATGAAGACAGCAGCTTAAAACATCTGGCGCGGTAACGCGCTTGCCCGCGTCGACATACATTTCCCCCGCAAACCCCCCTCTTTTTTTTGTTTTATGTTTCTTCCAAAATAGATAACTATATCTATTGTTTGGAAGGACTGTTTAAACAGATCGATTCATGACATCATTAAAGTATGAGGGATTAACGCTTTTCGTTTTGCTTGCTGTTGCGTATTCTATCATAGTTGAGCAATGTGTTGTTTGGCTTGTCAGAAAGTACGTCCGGGGTCATCGCAAGGGTAGGAGTGCCTTATTATTAGTGGGCGGCTTGTTTTTGACTTCAAGGGTGTTTGTGCCTGTAGCAATGGTTGTTTGCGCTGAAAGTAGCTCTGTCGTTAGTATGGGGCTTTACTTTCCCACATCCTTCTGGGTGCTGCTCGCAACTCTCGTAGCTTTTCTGACGATGAAAAGTTTTTCATTGCTGGAGGATATTTATCGAGTAAGATACCTGAATAAAGACCCCTACACAATTGTGAAATTGTACACCCCAGAAAATTATAAAAAAGAGTTTCTTTCTCAAGTTATTATTTCAGGGCTTCCCGAGGAGTTTCTATATAGAGGATATTTCTTATCAAGGCTAATTATGGGATTCGGCGCAATAGCAGGTATAATCTTATCTTCACTGTACTTTGGCATAGTCCACCTATGGAGTACCGTCAAAGGCAAGAGAGCCGGGGACAAATACAAAGCGTTAAGAACGTTCCTTAATGGCATAATCTATGCAACAATCTTCATATACTTCGGATTAATACCATGTGTAATTCTTCACATTTGCGGAAACCTATCACATGGCTGGATAAGCAAACTTGTGCTCCTAAAATTGGGATTATTGAAATGAACAGTACCGAGATCAAGGCTTTGCTTGAAATTGGCTTTGAATATGTCTGCGAAAAAGATGGTTTAATGTTCTTCCGCAAGCGCAAATGATAAAGCTTTGTTAGTACAGCGAAAAGTTTGTTCGTAAAAATGTGGGTGATTTAGATTTTGATTAGTGTGGTTATGTAGAGGTATTCCTCTTTTATTTTTTTCTATTTGGGTTAGGCGTTTTTGTTGTTTTTTTTAGGTTGATTTTCGCCATTGTTAGGCGTCTTCCTTTCAGGTGGGGTATTTGGGTTGTTAGGCGTTTTATCTGTTGTCTTGTCCATTTTTCGGTTAGGTAGAGCAGTTTTGTTGCGGCTTTCATTTTGGCTGGATGGTGCAAGTATGGGAGGACTGCGGCTGTTATTTTGTAACAGTCTATGGCTTTTTGATATATTAAGTTGAATATTCGTGGTCTGGCTGTGGGGCGAACAACTCCTTTCACGTTCAGTTCTTTCTCTATTAATTCTCGAATTTGGTCTAAGAGCCCGTAGCCACCTGTTTCACGGTCTTTTTGGGATATTTCAAACCTGATGATTAGTTTTCTTGGCTTTTTCTTTATGTAACAGACAAATGAGCCTTCAGCATCCGTGAACGAACCTATGTATTTCCAGTCTATTGGACGAAACCATCACACCCCCAATTAAACGGGCAAGAAACCAGTACAATGGTCTATACAATCTTTATCGCAACCTCATAAAACCTACCCACCCCTCTTATACCTATATCCATTTCTTCCAGCAATTCTTATGGCTGAGACAATGTCTCTTAATCCTCTTCTATGTTTAGTTTCACTTGTGTAACGATTCGTTCCCACCTCGCTTACACTTTCCAGCAGCACATTTGAAGATAACGCTTCATCTAAGGCTCGCAGAAGTTTCTCCTTATACTCAGGGACACCATCACCAACCTTCACCGAAACCGAAGTTGTCGGAGTGTCCTTAAGGTTCTTTAAAATATTTTTTATTTTATCCAGAGTCTCTTTAACGTTGAAGCAGTTCCCAGTTTCAACAACCTTTCCGTCAGCCAAAACCGCTAATCCGAAAACTTCACCAGGGTCTACACCTATAACAATTTTTTCATAACATTCTTTTCCCTGAGCAATCTGCAATGCTTGATTTATTAGAGCCTCCGGTTCCATTCCATCTCTAAATGTTAAAACTTTTTCATGGTTTATTAAGAGACGTTCCTCTTCTGTAGTTATGACAACTCTAATTTCTATAGGGATGGGGTCATTTGGGGTTAAGCTTAGAAACGGTATACGTTTCTTTTTCAACTCGTTAACGATTAAATAGTAGGCTTTTCCCGAAACTGTCACTACGGCTATTTTCGCTTTCATATCGCTTTCCTATTTGTATTAGTGTTTGAACACAAAAGAAATTATTAGCTTCGCGGTTTATATTCGTTGATGTGCGTGACCGTGCTACAGAAGATTCCAACAGGCTGTGAAGCAGTTGATAAAATTCTAGAAGGGGGCTTTCCAATCGGGGATATCAGCCTAATTTATGGAGAAGCAGAAACTGGAAAAACAACTCTAGCTATGCAGTGTGCAGTGAACTGCGCGAGACAAGGTTACAAAACATTATTTGTGGATTGCGACAGCACATTCTCTGCGCGAAGACTTTCTCAAATTGCTTCCGAAGACTTCAAAGACATTGCAGAGCTAATAATTTTAATGAGACCAAACAATTTTAGCGAACAAGCAGTAGTTATAGACCAACTAACAGACTACATAACCAAAAGCTTTAGACTCCTAGTCGTTGATACCATCACATCCCTTTACCGTGCCAAAGTTGCAGAACACCCTGAAGAAACATTCCAACTAAACCGTGAACTAAACAGACAAATAGCGTGCTTAGCACAAGTCGCCAAAACCCAAAAAATCGCAGTTCTACTGATAAGTCAAGTGCGAAGCGTTTTCAACGAAGCCTACATAAGCATAGAACCTGTAGGCACGAGGGTTTTAAAATTCTGGGCAGACACAATCATCGTTATGAAGCCTACTGAAAATCCAAGGATAATTAAGGCAATTTTAGAAAAAAGTCCAAAGAGAGCACGGCATTCATTTTGCCACTTGAGAATAGAAAAAACAGGAATGCGTGGGCATTTAATCCATTAAATAGAAAGTGAAAAAATGGAAACAATATTGGAATTAATTATCGAGGCTTTAAAATTTATACTCCCAGCATACTGCGCAAACGCCATACCAGTAATCACCGGCGGAGGTCTTCCCATAGACTTCGGGAAAAAGTTCTCTGATGGAAAACCAATTTTCGGAAAAAACAAAACTTTCCGCGGCTTCTTCTCTGGGCTGATTGCCGGAATGGCTGTGGGCTTCGTAGAAAGCGCATTTTTCAAATATCATATTGCGTTCGGCTTATTGTCCTCTTTAGGAGCATTATTCGGAGATTTAACTGGAGCCTTTGTGAAAAGAAGATTTGGACTCGCCCCTGGAGATCTGTTACCTATTGTTGACCAGGTTGATTTCATCATAGGAGCAATCTTGTTTTCTCTTCCTATCTCTTTGCAAACATCGTCTCTGCAACCATCGTTCTGGAAGCTTGTTATCACAGTGTTAATTGTAACTCCGCCCATACACTTGTTAACAAATTTTGTAGCATACAAACTGGGCTTGAAAAATAATCCTTGGTAATAGATATTATCGACCCAGTTTAATTTGTATTGTTGTTTCGAGGAATATATATGATAGGAGTAGAAGAACTATACCTACTAGGAACATCATGTAGGCTTGTCTGGGCTTATAGGCGTATCTTGTACTTTGATACATAGCTATTAATCCAATAATGCCTAGTGAGTAGAGAATCATAGCAATTATGCTGTCGGTTATGAATTGTTCTGATAGCTGTGGGTAAAGGACGAGAATGCGACCGCCATAATAAACTGATGGAAGCGGCTTCATTATAATGTTATACAAGCCACCTCCAAACAAAAATACGGCAATAGCGATAGCAATTACCGAAAGAATAAGGGTGGATGGCTTTGCTGTTGAGATTTTTCTGTAGAATCTGTTTATGGAATAGGACAGTGACGAGACTTGTTTCTTAACCTTACGTGACACTTCATTTCTCTCCGCTTTCAATCAAATATACTGCCACTTCTTTAGCCCATTCACCTGTTAATGGATTCTTGATAATTTCACTTAAATACTCTTTCCAAGAAATTTCTAATACCTTCTTCCACACTTCATATTTTTTAACAATACTCTCATAAGCCTTCCTATGTAACTCACAATAACCGTTTTCACAATCTTCTCTATTGCATATTACGCATTTCAATCCTTTTCCTCCTTTCCTCTTTTAACGGGCATTCAGGATTAAAGCAAAGCGTCCATGAACGTTTCCCCCTTATTCGAACATGAACTGTAGGCCAACCGCATCCACGGCAGTTTTTCCCAAGCGGTCTTACAGTGCCTTTCTGCAGAAGCGGGAATGACGTTTTACACAGTCCTTTAAAATAGTTTGTGCAGCCAACGAAGCGTTTACCGGTTTTTCTTGAGTATAGTATCATGAGCTTGCCTGTGCCACAAACTGGGCATGCACCAATTATCCTCTCTTCCAGCCTAGCCTTTTTTATGGCGTTGCTTAGCTGTTCGCCTATTGTTTTCTCCTTGTCCTTTAATTCCTCTATTACTGGTTTAAGGATTTCAACAGCGTCTACCAGAACATTTTCCCTTTTTTCGCTGTTTGTCTGAATTTTATCCATTCTCTCTTCAAGTTCGCTTGTGAATTTTATTGAAACAACTGTTGGACAATATTTTTCAAGAACTTCAAGAACTTCAAAGCCTAAGTCAGTCACAACCATTCTTTCGTCTCGAACATATTTTCTATCATAAAGCGTTTGTATAATATTTGCCCTTGTCGCTTTCGTTCCAATTCCTTTTTCTTCCATTCTTTTGAGGAGGCTGCTTGGATTATATCGTGGCGGCGGTTTAGTGAACTTATCCTCTAAACTTACTTTCCTAATATTGATTGTTTGTCCTTCTTCTATTGGGGGTAAGAGAACTTCCTCCGATCTTACGTAGGGTTCATGGAAGTGTAGCCAACCTTCCTTTAATGTTCGTCTTCCCCTCAAATAGAAATGATGCCCATTAACATTAATGCAGACTTTCATGCTCTGCCTTATTGCTGATTCACCAAAGACAGCCATGAACCTTCTCACAATAAGGTCCCAAACTTTTCTTTCAGAAGCATCTAAAACTCTTTCCGGCAAGTTTCCAGTTGGGTAAATGGCCGGATGTGCTGGATCTTCCTTCTTTCCTTCTTTAGGCTTTAATTCTGGTTTTGTAAGAAGTTCTGCTGTAAGCTTCTTGTATTCAGAAGCTTTGCTTAGATTTTTTAGTATTGCTTTATAGTTTATTGCTGGTGGAAGTTTTTGACTGCTGGTTCTTGGGTAGGAGATTAAAGCTTCTAGATATAGGCGCTGGGCAATGTTTGAAGTACGCCTTGGCGTATATCCAAATAAACCATAAGCTTCACGTTGTAGAGCGCCTAAATCGAAGGGTATGGGTGGCATTTGCCGGAGTTGTCTGATGTCAACTTTCTCAACTTGTCCATCCTTTCCTTTGCAAGCATTTAAAACGGCGTCTGCTTTGCTCTTGATTTCGATTCTCTCTTCCTCATATTCTGCTTCAAAAACTGATCCGTTCATTTCAACTTCAGCTTTGATTTCCCAGTAGGGGGTCGGCACGAAACTTCTGAAGGCTTTCTCTCTTGCAACAAGAAATCTCAGGGTTGGACCTTGCACTCTTCCTGTACTTAGCGTCGCGTATTTCCCGCTCCAGTCTCTCGCCGCTATTGTTAATGCCCGTGAAAGATTTACGCCGTAAAGCCAGTCAACCTCGTGTCTTGTGCGTCCAGCCTCTATAAGTGTGAAATCCAGATGGGGCAACGGTTCAGCATACGATTTCTCCAGCTCCTCCTCGGTTAGGGTCGAATATTTCATGCGTTTCGAAATGCCGTCTTTATCGCCGCATGCGTATTTCAGTATGCAGTATCCGATGATGCTTCCTTCTATGTCGTAGTCGCATGCGTCAATGAACCTTTCAGCGTCTTTTGCCAATTTGGAAATGGTTTCAAGCCATGTGCGAATTTGTTTTGCACCCCTCTCAGCAGCGTATCTTGGCACCCATTTAAAGCTAAAAACTGGATAATAGCTTCTTCCGCTTCTCTCTTCGGCAACCGTGTATAAGTGTCCTAAAGCTGGAACAACAACTATATCCTTATCCCGTTTAGCCACATAATAGGGCACTCCGTTATCTTCCAATTTTTTCGCTTTTCCTTTCACGTCAAGGGCTGAAGCTATTCTTTGTGCGGCATCCGGCTTCTCCGTGATAATCAACGTGTATTTTCCCATTCTAGCACGAACCATGCAGGCGTATTAGAAACGATTTCTCAGAATTAAGCATTCAGATAAAATTAAAAGTTTCTATGCAGAATTGCTAAAGTGACATTTTTTATGTAGCAACCAATAAATATGCCGTGGATGATTTACTTTATTAAGCGGAGTGTAGTGTTGTGCCCCAGCGTGTTGTGTGTCAGCAATGTGGTTACGTGTTATACGAGGGCGCTGAACTTAAACCTCCAGACGAAATTCTGCATCAAAATGATGGAACATGCCCAAGATGTGGCAAAAAACTCGCGCTTATACCTTTAGATGTTGAGGTTAAACCTGCAAAATAAACTGCCTACTGAGGGAAGAGCTTGACGGAAAAAACGCGTAGAACCCAACTTTATAAGGTACATAGGCAAACAGCAAAATTAACGGTTTTTGCCGGTTTCGAAATGCCCTTATTGTATAAAGGCATAATACCCGAGCATTTGGCGGTGCGAAACAGTGTTGGCATTTTCGACATCTCCCACATGGGACGAGTGATAATCCAAGGTGTTGACTCTGAACGTTTCCTAAACTATGCCATAACAAATGATGTTTCTAGGCTGTCACCTAACGGTGCTCAATACTCAGTCATGTGTAATGAAAAGGGTGGTATCATAGATGATTTTGTGATATACCGTTTAGAAAATGAAAAGTTCATGATGGTTTCTAATGCAACAAACCGAGAGAAAGATTACAATTGGTTGGTCAAAAATGCTGAAGGTTTTGATGTGAAAATCGAAGATGTTTCAGACGGTGTAGCGATGTTTGCGATTCAAGGTCCAACCGCTGAAAAAACGCTGCAAAAAATTTCTACAGCAGATTTAAACAAAATTGCAAGATTTAACTGCGGACATTCACGTTTGGCGGACGTGAAAGTGTTTATTTCTAGAACTGGTTACACTGGCGAGGATGGCTTCGAAATTTTCATATGGGATGCTTCATTAACAAAACCAGACAACGCAGTAAAATTGTGGAATGCTATCCTTGAGGCTGGCAAAACCTTTGGGATAGAGCCATGTGGCTTAGGAGCAAGAGACACGTTAAGGCTTGAGGCTGGCATGTGTCTATATGGAAATGACATAGATGAAAATACAACTCCTTTAGAAGCGAGACTAGGCTTTGTAGTGAAATTCCAGAAGGATAACTTCATAGGGAAAGAGGTATTGCTAAAGCAGAAAAATGAAGGAATTAAACGCAAACGTGTCGGAATACAAATGATTGAGCAGGGAATACCGCGACCAAACTTTGAAATCTACAACGGTGAGGGTGAGAAGATAGGGCACATAACCAGCGGAACATTTTCGCCACTGCTTAAATGTGGCATAGGGATGGCTTATGTTCCCATATCTCAAGCTCAAGAAGGAAACATTGTAAACGTTAAAATGCGCAATAAACTAGCAAAAGGAAAAATAGTGTCATTCCCATTTTACAATGCTGAAAAATACGGCTATAAGCGAAAAACTGCAACATGAAAACCATTAATCGACCACAAGAAAAATAAACATCTTAATAATCTGAGTTTAAAAGAGAAGAAAGAGTGAAGTTAGCGTTTCTAGTAAGTAATCTTTCAGTAACATTTAATAGCCTAATTTTGTGCATAGAAGTGCTTGTTGGCGGGTGAGTGGGCCTCCACCCGTTCCGCCACATATAAACCCCGGTGTAGGAGGTGAAAAATTGAGGTTTAACAGCAGAGACATGGCTTTAACAGCAATTTTTGCAGCTTTGTATGCAGTTTTAGTATTGCTTTTATCTAGTTTAAGTTTTGGACTGGCTCAGGTGAGAATTGCTGATGCCTTGATTCCACTGTCGGTAATTTTCGGATGGCCGGCGGTTACGGGAGTTACTTTAGGTTGTTTGATTGGCAATGTTGTTAGTCCAATGCCAAGCATTATCACTGACATGAGCTTAGGTGCATTAGCCAATTTTATTGCTAGTGTTTTAGCATGGAAAATAGCCGTTCAGAAGCCTGATAGCGTGATAAGCGAATTTCTTGGCTGTACAATAGCGACTATTGTGATAACTTTTATTGTTGGAACATATTTGGCGATACTGACGGAGATGGAGCTGTGGATATGGTGGTTGGGCATTTTCACTGGTTCCTTGATTAGCATCAATCTTATTGGCTATTTGATTTTGCAGTTCATGAAAAAAGCTGGGTTGAAAGTTAGTTACATGAAGCGTTCCAGTTTTGTCAACCCTATTATTTCGTTGAAATCTAAGCCTAAGGCGTCTAAGACTTGGTCGAATGTTGAGTGCAGATAGGCTATGTACTTGTCAACGTCAATCTCATTTTTTGTTGCTAGCTCAACTGGTTTGACACGTGGTTCTTTAATAACTTTTACAAAGCTTATGAGGTCGCCAGCTTTTAACTCCATTCCTCCTTCTTTTAGGATTTTTGCGGCTTTGACGTGTTGTGGTGTTGTTTTTGTGTAGTGTTCTAGTTCTTCGCCTAAGACCACGTTGAATGCTAGTTCGCTTAGGCTTTCCCATTCGCGTCTTTTCAACCGTATGTAACAATCACGGACAATTTCGTTAATGTCTTTTTTAGCTGTTTCAAAATCTGCTGGTGTTTTTACCATGGCTAGGCGTTCTTTCATTCTGTCAAAGGCTTTTTTGATGAATAATGGAATGTGCCTTTTTTTCCCAGTCAATCCTTTGACGTCAACGCTTCCATCCTCTAAAACTCCAAGGTAATTCTTTTTCCGTGAACTGAAAACTGCATATCTGTAAACCTTGTCCACATCCAAGCTCATTTTTAACTCATGCTCGGTCCATCGTGCCAGTTCTTTAATTTGTTCTTTTGAGGGGTTCTTTAGGAAGACGCTGTCAGTATCTCCGTACAACACTTGGATGCCGAGCTGTTTCGCTTTGTTGATTATTTGGGTTATTGAATGTCTGCCGATGGCTGCTGTTGCTTCCGCCACGGGTGGACAGTAAAGGTCAAAGGATTCAGCCCCGAAAACTCCATAGCTTGCGTTTAAAATTACTTTGATGGCTCCTTGAATGATTTTGTACCAGCTTCTCAATTCTGCTGGCAAGGTTTTGTCTTTTGATTTTGGCTTGTACCACTGTACTCGCAAATCTCTGAGTGAACCAATTAATAGGCTTTCTAATGCTCGTTTTTCGGTGCAGACCCAGTGGGGTGTGTCGGGAATAAGGTTGCTGCGGCATTCTGGGTGTGGACAAACTATGGATTGGTAGCCGAGGTTCCAAACTTTTATTATTGATGGGTATAGGCTTGGGAAGTCCATGACTGCAACGTTGAAGTGGACGCCTGGAACTGGTTCAACGACTATCGCGCCTTTGTATTTCTTGCCTTTAATTATTGCTTTGGTTGCTGTTTTGCCTTTTGTGGCTTGGATGTCTGTCGCGTTTGGAATAAGCATGTTTCTTCTGCGGTGTTCGCGGTGCATGAAATTCCTTATCCAGCGGGAAACGCCTTGACGGCTTACATCTTCCATGGGCATGTTGCTTATTCTAGCCAAAACCAAAATGAGATTCATAACTAAGTCGTCTTCGAAACTTGTGAGCTTGAAAGCGATTTCAGCGTCCCTAAAACAGTATTTGGCAAGCTCTGTGTAAGTTAATTCGCCTATGTTTTTTTCTAGCCTAATTTTTTCCATTCCAATTAAGGCTCTGCCGACATCGTCAAGTGTCACATCTCGATAACGGTTGTTGAAGGCGTAAATTTGGATTGAACGGTTGAAGAAGAACTTGTACAAGTCAATGTGCACGCCGTACTTTAGCAAGCAGACACGTCTACCAATCTCTATGGGGATTTCATCTCTTCTAAAACCAAAGTTTTGTGCCCTATGAGCCAGATAACGCAAGTCAAAATCATCGCCATTGAAGGTGATGACGAAGGGATAGCTCCACAATGCATCAAAAACAGCTCTTATAAGCTTCTCTTCTGAATCAAAATATTCAAGAGTTACATCAGCTGACAAACGTTCAGTTCCTTCACGAACTTCCTCCCGTTTTAGGAGTAAAACTCTCTTTTGTCCATCTGAACCATAAAGTGAAACGCAGACAACTTGGTAAGCGGCTTCGCGGGGGTCAGGCATCCTTGTTGGAATGGGTGAGTAAACCTCTATGTCGAGGGCTACGCGGCGGAACTTCGGAGCTGGATACTCTAACAACCTAGCCCACTGCTCAATGTATTGCTGCTCTTCAGATGTGGCATCCTTGAAATTTTCACGTATATGCTTAACCATTTTTTCGGCTTCTTCCAAGGCTTTCGGGACAAGATTGGCGTTTTTAACCTCGTAAATCATTCCAGGCCAAATATTTCTGTCGTAGATGTAGGATTGGTAATACCTTATTTTGGACTCCCAAACCTTGATTTCTTCCGGAGAAATTGGAGTTTCTGAAACCTTTGGAAACTCCTCAGGTATTATATCTCTTATGCATCCTCTTGCACGGCCGCCAATAGCTAAAGGGTCTTTCGCCACAACTTTTGTTGCCTTCACATTCCTATTCAATAATGGGTCAAATTTCTCCACTATTTCGAAATGGTCGAAGCCTGGATGCTGAATTAAGCGGTTTATTTTCTCAAGTTCATAAGGTGAAAGGTTGGTTAGGCAGTATGGCTTATGCTCAGTATTGTCATACCAGAAATAAATTTGGCCCGAAGTTGGCTCATAAAGTTTGATTAGAGCTTTTCTGGTTTTTCCATCGTATGTGGCTGAAGCAGAATATGAAGGTGGCAGATTTTCAGGCGCTATCGGCGGAAAAGCACGTTGCTTCCTTTCTTTTGCTACGGCTTCCGTGAAGGGTAGGGCTTCCGCTCTAGCCTTTTCTGAAGGTTTAGCCTCTGCATAGGAGAACTCGTCTAAACGCCTTTGCGCCATATTAACCCTTAACCTAATTACTATATGGATAAGATGTACTAAAATCTGTTACTAAGCAAAGGGTTTTGTGTTTTCTCTTCCTCACTTCGGTTTTTTCACTAGTGTTGCTGAAGAATCTTTGATGACATCTTCATCGGTTACATTCATTTTTAATGTTTCTGATGAGCTCTTTGATTGTTAATAGATCTAGGCTCCCTACTCCATGTTTTCTAACGGATATTTTCTTTGACTTCACTTCGCGTTTGCCACACACTATCATATGTGGAATATTCTGAACCTCGGCTTCCCTAATCTTGTAGCTGATGGTAGAGGAACTACTGTCAACTTCTGACTTTATTCCGTGAACCTGCAGTTTTTTATGAACTTTTTTGGCATATGGTAGGTAATTACCACCGATTGGTAATATCCTTACTTGGGTTGGAGCAAGCCACACTGGGAGGTTCCCTCTATAATGTTCTATTAGAATAGCAAAAAAGCGCTCAATGGCTCCGAGGAGGGCTCTATGAATCATTACGACTTCGTGTTGCTTTCCATCCGAGCCTATATAGGTTATGTTGAAGCGTCTAGGTAGGTTGAAGTCGAACTGAATGGTGGAGCATTGCCATTCTCTGCCTGAAGCACCAATTATGTTGATGTCAATTTTTGGTCCATAGAATACGGCTTCTCCCGGCATTTCCCGATATGTGATTTCTTTTCTTTTGAGGGCTTCAGCTAGTGCTTTTTGGGCTAACTTCCAGTCTTCTTCGGAACCCATGTATTTTTCAGGTTCTTTTGGTTCTCTGGTTGAAAGATACATCTTGTATTCATGGAAACCAAATTTCTGTAGGATGTGCTCAGTAAACTCTATGATTTTGAGTATTTCCTCGTCAACCTGCTCGGCTGTGCAAAAGATGTGAGCATCATCTTGGGTAAATCCTCTAACTCGCAGTAATCCATGTAAGGTGCCTGATCGTTCGTATCTGTAGACGGTTCCCCATTCTGCATATCTTATTGGAAGGTCTCTGTAACTTCTGGGTTTAGAATTGTAGATTTGGATGTGGAAGGGACAGTTCATCGGTTTAACTACATAAGGTTCTCCATCTTTTTCGAAGAGATACATGTTCTGCTTGTAATAGTTTAGGTGTCCTGAAATCTTCCAGAGTCCTCCGCGTGCTATGTGCGGTGTGCAGACGAGTTGATATCCATTTTTCAAGTGTTCTTCTTCCCAGAAGTCTCTGATTATTTTGCGAACAATCGCGCCTTTTGGATGCCAGAGAACTAAGCCGATGCCTATTTCCTCGTTTATGGAGAATAAATCCAATTGCCGACCTATGGCTCTATGATTCGCATTAGAGTGCTCTCTTTTTTTGTTCTTATTTTCTAAAAGGTTCAAACTCTCGGGGTTTCTAACGTGTTCTTTTCGTTTTAGAAATCTGTTAGAGATGTGTTTCTAGATCACCCATTTTGAAATCCCGCTTCTGTTAATAGAGCATTATCCTATTTATTCCTTTTCTGGAAAACAAGCCTTGAATATACGCGAGCAAAAAAAAGAGAAAAATACCCTTTAACTCTTATTTACAACCTTGTTGCTGTTTTAAAACAGTTCGTTTAAGCGAGTGAAACGGAAGTGCTCAAGGAAGCTTGGATGCTTGCGATTGAAACCCTAAGCTGGATGGAGATGCAAAAGCTAAGCGAACGTCTAGCCTTAGCAAGGGCCGTCAAACAGTTGGGCATAAGCGATCCCAATGCTGTTAGGCTTGCCCACAGACTTGTAGTCGAAACTGTGAGAAGGCGAAACTTCATAGACAAATTTATTAATAATGTCTTGAAGCAAGATGCAATAAGCGAATTTAATCTCGGTGTTCAAGCGTTTTTACGACTTTACGTTTACAAAACAAGAATAGCTAAAAACTGGTCTAAAATCGATATCGAGGAAGCTGAGAATATAGCTAAGCTAGCCCGCTCCATTCTGGGATGGAAAACTCTTCAGAAAGTTGAACATGTACTAGGTTTATTGCTGACGCAAAAACCAACATCAACATTGAAAGGTGCAGGTGACGAGGAACGAATCGGGCTTTTAACATTTCATCCAACATGGTTTGTGAGATACTGCTTCAAGCTTTTAGGCAGAAAAGAAGCTATAGCCATGTTAGAAGTGGACATGCAGCCGTCGCCAACTTACATAAGGTTGAACACGCTTAAGACGGATGAAAACCAAATTCTGGAAAAAATTGCAGAAGATTGGATAAAAGTTGAGAGAGTTGAACAGTTAAAGTACACATACAAGGTTGTAGGTGCAAAGCATCCCCTAACCAGAACGAAAAGCTTCCGAGAAGGCTTATTCTATATTCAAGACAAAGCAAGCTGTTTCGCAGCGGAAGCCGCAAACCCAGAACTTGGAATGACGCTTTTAGATGTTTGTGCTGCACCCGGAGCAAAAACTACGTATTTAGCTCAACTTATGCAAAACAAGGGCATAATTTACTCCATAGATTATTCAAGGCGTAGGATGACTGTCTGGAAGAAAGAGGTTGCACGCATGGGCGTGAAAATCACTGTGCCAATAATTGCTGATGCATGCAACCCGTTACCGTTGAGAATAAAGGCAGACATTGTGGTTTTGGACCCGCCGTGCACAAGCACTGGTGCCTTCAGAAAGCTGCCCTCAGCCAAGTGGAGACTTACGCGGCGTTCCGCTGATAAGATGGCTGATATTCAATGGCAGATGATAAACAGTTGTGCAGAGAACGTGGAATCTGGAGGAGCCTTAATCTATTCTACATGTAGCATAACGGTTGAAGAGAACGAGATGCTTGTTGAGCGTTTTCTGAAATGGCATCCAGAATTTTCGCTGGTTGAGATAACGCCGAAAATAGGCTTACCAGGCTTAAGAGGACTGGAAAAATGTCGAAGGCTTTATCCACACATTCACCAGTGTAACGGATTCTTTATCGCAAAACTATTAAAGGAATAAAATCTAAAGAGAAACTAAGGGGTTCTATGCTTGAAAGATTGTAAATTGATTGGAAAGATTGTGAAAGTTGAAGGGAAATGCGTTGCGGGGCATCATATTGGAGAAGAATTTGATTTTACGCTGTTCTCAGAGGAAGCGGATAAGTCCCATAGAGCGCCTAATGTTTGCGGTTTCCTTTATAATGCTATCTTTCCTTATTTAGTTGCTTTACAGTTTGAGGGTTTTTTTCCATGGGAAAAAGATAAGGATAAGTTTCTCGCAGGCTGTCCAGACAATTACAAAGTGATAGTTGAGATCAGAAGAATTAGAACTTAACCAATGTTTGCCAGTGAAGTTTCCGTTACTTTATTGATGATTTTATGGTTTGTAAGCTATTGCTTGTAAATGTCCTGCTAACGCTAACGCGTCAGGTTTCTCGCATAAAGTAAGTTCGAATTGAAGTATTTTATTGAATAAATCTTGGGGATAGTCTTTTTTCATAAATAGCTCCTTGGAAATTCGCAAAGGCATAGTAACCCCTTTACCAACGATTTTTTCCACGTGAAATCCATTTCTTTCCAACATTGTTCGAAACTCGTTTGGAGTCCACGTATAAATTTTAACTTTACCATCCTTCGTCATGGCATTGTACCTTTGACGAAGTAAAATTTTGAATGCTGCATCTACCTTACTCGAGCTTGGTTTTTCGGGCAAACAAGCTAACGATTGGACATAGCGATTCTGGGCAGAAATTATTAATCGGGCTTTCTTCTTTAGAATTCGCTTCAACTCCTTTATAAGAGCGTCCGGTTCCTTGAAAAGGAAAAGCGTATGCTCACAAAGAATCATGTCAAAGGTTTCGTTTGCATACTCCGTTTTTGTAATGTCGCCTTTTTTTATGGTGATTTTGTGCTGAAGACCCGTCTCCCTCACTTTTTTGTCGACGACTTTTAACATTCTTTCTGAAATATCCATTAAAATCACTTTACAGCCTTTTCGCGCCATCCTGATTGCCCAGCGACCAGTTCCTCCCCCAGCATCTAGAACTAAAGCGTTAGGGTCTATTGGGACATATGGTTCAATGTATCTCCATGTAATCTCGTCGTAGACCTTGAAATATAGCATGTCAAATATTTCGTCGTAACTTTTCGCTTTTTCATCATAATACAACTTTACTTCTTCCATCCTACCTACGCTCCTTCGTTTTTTCCAAATAACATAGAATTTCAAAAATTGTTTTTGCAGCTTGAATTGCTGATGTCCCATGGTCATAATGTGGTGTAACTTCAACAACATCAAAGCCTATCACACGGTTGTCGCATATGTTGCGTAAAATGTCAAGCAAAGTATGTGTTTTAAGACCTTCTGGCTCCGGATTCTGCACTGCTGGGGCATACGCTGGGTCGAGAATGTCCATGTCAACGGATAAATAGACGTTTTTGTACCTTGCCAATTTTTCCCTTAACTTCTTTGCAATCCGTTCAGTTCCTTCAGTTCTAATTTGCTGTGCTGTAAAAAACTCTATCCCAGCCTTTTCTGCATAGTCTAGCTCTTCTTTGCAGACCGCTCTGGTGCCGACTTCGAGGATTTTCGCTGGTTTCACTTCTTCGTTTAGTCTTCGCATGAAAGTTGTATGGGAAAGTTTAAGTCCCATAAACTCATCGCGCAAGTCAAGGTGTGCATCAAAACTCACCAGTGCTGTTTTCGAGGTTTTATTTCCTAAACCTTTCATGACTCCTAAAGTTATTGTGTGCTCTCCGCCAATGGTTACTGGGGTTTTTCCAGTCTCTAAAATGTCTTTAATGACGAGTTCAAGTCTTTCCAGCGTTTTTTCCGTGTCTGTGGATACGTGTAAATCGCCTGAATCGTGCAGTTGTAATTCTTCTACGTCTATGTCTGTACGGAAACTGTAGGTTTCTATGTTTAGGGATGCTTGTCGAATGGCGTTCGGTCCGAATCTTGCTCCAGTCCGATATGTGCTTGTAACATCGAATGGAACTCCCAAAATTATGTAATCTGCCTTGTCGAAGGGTTTTTGGAAACCGCTGAAAACATTTGATTGGGATACAAAAAGTTCATGGTAACTCATTTTATACTCTTCCATTTAGTTTGCTATTCTGCTTGGCTAAGTTCTAAACTTTTTCGCTTCTTTAAATGGTTAGCCTAAAACAACTGTTCCTTTTCTGATTTTGTAAAGGTATGATGTAACGCCAAAGATGAAGGATATGCCGCAAAATCCATAGATGACTCCATCTGCAATGTAGGTAGGTATTATATCAACAAACGGGTTGCCTTGTAAGGGATAAAGAGGTTTCATCTCGCTGTAAAGAAAAGAGTCCAGAAACACATGGGAATAAACACCAATAAATGATGCGAACAGAATCTTTTTGAAGGAAGATTTCTGCGAAATTCGAAAAACCACCATAATTCTGTTCAACAGATCTCTAAGCGGATAAACGATGACGGTTACTAAAACAGCCAAAATAGAAGAACCCAAATAAGAGTGGAAAAAGCTGTGAGGTTCTCCAGAGAGGTTAAATAAAAGAATGCAAAAAGGCTCCACATCTGGTATAACACTTGCTATCAGGAGCGTTGGTAAATCAAAAATCGAAGAGAAGGCTAAACCGAATAGAAGCGCTGGACCCAGATGAAAAGGAGTGAAGGGCACAACGGTTCACCTTTAATTCATCACACACTTATACGCTCTCTCTCGATATTAACATTCTTGAAACAAGCTGATAACAAAACATTAAATTTATTAACGTTGCCGTTAATGCATTTAGGTTAAAAGGCGGTTTGTGGATGTCGCTTAAGTCTAAGCTGAAGATTGAAAGTGTGGGTATGTTTGCAGCTTTTGTTTTCTACGCAATTGTTGGAATAATATGCTTTGCTGCGTTGCCGATAACTAACTTTCCCCCTCACATTGGCATAATCGGCATATTGAGCCTAATAACCGCCTATGGGTTGTTTAAGAAAAGGGTCTGGACAATATGGATTGTCGTTATACTTTTCTTTATTGCCACAACATTTTCAGCTTTTATGCTTTACTACACTTTTGGACAAAACATACTCTTTAATGTAATTGTAAGTGCCTATTTCATCCTAACATGGATTTTCACAGCCTACACAGCAGCGAAAAGAAAAATCCTAGAAAGCTAAATTCAGCTTCTTCAAACTTTTCTGAAAAGATTTACTGTAATCTCTTCTTCCGCATCAATAAACTGCTGACTTTCTGCTATCTCAACGAAGCCATCAGCCTTTGCAAGGGTTGTTATCGCTCCAGAAAGCCCCACTGGAACGGGCTCAGCAATTAACCGATTTAATTTGTCACGTTTCAGCTTAACCATGATGAATGTTCGTCTCCCCTTTGCTGGAAACATCCGCATCGCCGTGAAAACCTTTACCTTCAAAGTATTCTCCACTTTTCTCCCAGCCATACTCTGAATTATCGGACGCACGAGCAAATGGAAAATTAACAATGCAGAAGTTGGATGACCTGGAAGCGAAAAAACTGGTTTTCCATCTATTAATGCCACAGTTGTTGGTTTTCCCGGTTTAGTAGCGATTCCACAGACAATCACTCCTGGTTTTCCAAGAGAATTCAATGTTTGGGGCATAACATCTTTTGGACCTACGGAAACTCCGCCTGAGGTTATGACCATGTCTGCGGATGCTAAAGCATGCTTTAACGTCTCCTGCAGTTTTGCCATGTCGTCTGGAAAAACTCCTAGATATAACGGTTTTCCGCCACTTTCCAATACTGCTGTGCTCAGACTGTAAGCGTTTATATCATAAATTTTTCCACGGGGAAGCTTTCCGCCGGGCTCAACTATTTCCGCACCGGTTGAAAAGACAGCTACGCGTGGAACAGCATAAACCCTGACTTTCGCCAAGCCTAATGCGGCTAAAACACCGATTTCCCGTGAATACAGTTGCTGTCCCGTCTTTAGAACTGTTTCGCCTTTCTGGATGTCTGCTCCAGCTTTCATGACGTTTTCATCTTTAGCTACAGCATTGTAAACATAAACTACATCGTTCTTTCGCACAGTATGCTCAACCATGAGGACCACGTCTGCACCTTCAGGTATTGGTGCTCCAGTAACAATTTCGGCAGCCGTTCCCCACGTGACTTTTATTTTTGGGGGTTCTCCAACATTTACTGTTCCACAAACCTTCAGTTTTATGGGTTTGTTTTCTTCGGCGCCAAAAGTGTCTTCCGCCTTTACTGCATATCCATCAACGGTTGAGCGATTAAAGGGTGGAATATCTAGAGTGGCGGTTATGTCTTCTGCAAGAACACGGTCATTGGCTTCTAAAAGCGGAATCTCCTCAACACCTAAAGGCTTTGGTTTAAAATGTCGCTGAATAACTTGCTGTGCTTCATCAAACGTGATGAGTTTTCTAAACATTTCCATCAACCACTTCTATACTGCCAAACAGGTGCGCCGTGACAAGCTCTCCTTCCTCTAAGCCTCCCCGATTTTCTGGAACAACAACATAGCCATTAGCCTTCGTCATTGTTGAGATTACACCAGAACCTAGAGTGCTTACGGGTTCCGCAAAAAACTCTTCACCGCATTGTGATATGTGGACGCGGACAAAACTTTTTCTCCCAAGGACTGTGGAAACTCTCCGCGTTATTTTAGCCTTAACCACTGGTCTAAACTCGTGTTTTAATCCCAGCATTTTGTATATTAACGGTCTGGCGAAAACCTCGAATCCTATCATTGCTGCCACGGGATTGCCGGAAAGGATTATTATTGGCTTTTTGTCTGCTATGGCTAGGGCTGTTGGCATGGCTGGACGCATGGCTATGCCGTGAACGATTACGCCGGGTTTTCCAATGCTGTTAACGACTGCTGGAACAAGATCGGAGGCTCCGACACTTGTCCCGCCTGTGGTGATTATTGCATTTGCTTTTTCAAGTCCCACTCTTAATTTTTCTGAAATCTCGTTAACATCATCTTTTGCTATGCCTAAATCCAGTGGTTCAGCGCCTAGTTCTTGGCATAAGGCTGAAAGGATAAGCCTATTAACCTCAAAAATCTGGTTTCTCTCTGGTTTTCTGCCTATTTCTATCAGCTCGTTTCCTGTGGCTAAAATGGCGATTTTCGGCTTATCTACAACCTTGACTTCTGTTATTCCTAATGCAGCTATCAATCCTAAATGTTGAGGTTTTAAACGGGTTCCAGCCTTTACGGCAACCTCTCCCTTTGAGATGTCTTCGCCCCTTTTTGAGATGTTTTCTCCGGGTGTTACTGGAACCCAAACCTCAATTTCACCGTTAATTCGCTTGGTGTTTTCCAGCATTATCACAGCGTTCGCATCATCGGAGATGGGATTGCCAGTCCACACCTGCTTTGCTTGTTTCTTGCCTACCTCATTTCCATCCGTAATTCGGAGAGTTTTCGGCTTAAACTGCGAAGTTTCAAAGGTGTCTTCGGCTCTGACGGCATATCCGTCCACGGCTGATCTGTCGAATCTTGGCAAGTCTTTATCTGCAATTATGTCTTCGGCTAGGGCACGGTTTAGAGCCTGATGCACAGAAACCGTGACCATTTTCAACTTTCCAATTTTTAATTGGTCAAAAAACTTTTGCAATGCCTCATGTATCGGGGTGAGTTTTCGGAATCCTTTCAACCGCACCAAAAGAGGGCACCTATAAACAGCACTACAAATTGCGTACAAAAAGGTATCGCATCAAACCAAACTTAGCTTTTAAGTTCCTTTTGGAGGATGTCACGCATTATTATTGCGTCTACGTCTAGGACCGGGCTCTCGCTTATTATCACTGGTTTTAGCTTAAACTCTGCTATGACCTTTGCAAGCATTGTGAAGTCTGGACCATATTCTTCCTCATCCATTGTATGATGGTGTCTTTCGCCTTTATCTGTAAACTCAACTTTTGTAAAGTGGCAGTGCATGTCTTTAACCGCATCCGTTCCCAATCGTTTTTCAATTTCCTCCACAACTTTGCGAAAGTCCTCGATGGTTTTTAGGCAGCCTCTACATCTTGCATGCAAATGTGCCCAGTCAATCACTGGTTGTGTTTTTTCAACCTGTTCGCATAAGCCTGAAATTTCATCTAAACTTCCGAACTGGGAGAGTTTCCCCATGGTTTCTGGACCGAGCTTAACATTCTTAATTCCCAGCGTCTTCATGGTTTTAACAACCTCTTTTAATGCTTCTAAACAGTCTTTGAAAACCTCTTTTGGAGGTCTTTTACCGTAAAATCCGGGGTGGAAAACCACGACATGGGCGTTCATCCATTCCGCTGCTGTCGCACATGCAATTAAACGGTTTTTGCTGGCTTCAATTGTTTCTTTGCTGCCACAGAAATTTATGAAGTAGGAGCCGTGAAGGCTAAGCCAAACATCATTTTCTTTAGCTTCTAAACCAAGTTTTTCAGCGTTTTCTTTTTTTATTTGCGGTTTTGCCCCCCAGCGGACAGCTTGATACTCGAAGGCGTCAAGTCTCTCTTCTCTTAAAAGCCTAGGAACATCCGTTAAAGCTGCTTTCATCGCCCTAAATGCCGGAGGAACTCCAGCTGGACCAAATCTGGGACGGTCAGCCATTTTGGAGGCTTCCTTAACTTCTTTTTCCCTTCTTATATCGATAGCTTTTTCGCGTATGGTCTCCATAGAACAGAGCTGTTAGGGCGGAAACCCAAGCCGCAACATTTTGAAAAACCAAATATTTTCCAACATCATCTAAATCAGTTAAGGGCTTAATTAGACCTCCAAGACTTAGGACGAAGTCTCTGAACCTTGGCGCAATAGATAATAAAGCGTTGTTTATGGATGAGCAAATCCAGCCAATCGGCGCCAATGCTTCTGCGATGCCTCTTGTAAAATTGCTTGTCGATTTCACGAAGCCGAGCAGTGAAGGATTGCTTTGGTACGCATTTGATATGGTTTGGTAAATCAAATGCGGATACGCTAAAAGGGAAACAGTGACAATGAAAACTGCAAAAACTAGGAGCACAGTTGAGGCGCTTTTTATGGTGGCTTTTGCGAAATGGATTCTCTGCCAGAGATATGCAACACCCTTAACCCTTAACAACCCATACTTTATCTTGCCAAAGAATCTGTTTATAGCGTTGCTCATACTTGATACTAGCTTCCCTGCGTCCTTTAATCTAGGCTCTTTCCGTCGTTTACCAGCGGGTTTAACTTTTTCTTTCCACATTCTCTTAGGTTTCACAGCAACATACTTTGTTAAATAAGTCCAGCTGGATACAAGTGCGATTATAACCGAGATTGGAACCAGATGAAACAATGGGCTTACCGCTATCGTTATGGTCCAATCAGTTCCGGGGAACTGAAAACTCCACTGTAATGATGTTTTATCTTTAACACCGAGGTTCATGGCGTAAAGAACAACAAAATATTCAACTAATGCTGCTATAATTAGGAACAGAATTATTGCCACTAAGCCTTTCAATGTTGTCCAGCGGAACACTAGACGTTTTGGAGGGGGTTGAGCTGACAACCAATTCACCGTTAGTCTTATGCTTTTTGCGGACTTTATCTTGTGATTGCAATATGAATGTACCCATTAAAAAACGTGACTGTATATGTTGCATGTTAGCTTTAACTCTGAATTAACAAACTTTTCGACGTTACGACAATGGAAACTCATCTCCACATTTGGGGCACTTAGCCATTCCGCATTGAACAGAAGATGGACAGCCAGAACAGGCAAGGGCTCTACCATATGTTATGTCAAAGGTAAAGCCACATTTTGGACACCGAACAATTCGGTTCGACTGCGAACCCACTTCAAGTCACTTTCTCTGAACCAAACATCCTACGAAGTTTTAAAAAGTTTTCTTAAGTCGCTTCGGACTATTCGTGCGGAAATTTTAACAACAATAAAGATTGTTAATAGTATGGTTTTAAATGTTGGTTTCGTTCAAATATAGTGTTGACTGGGGAAGACTATGCTGAAGATGGATAAAATAAAACGAGCGGAACTTTACAGGGATCGCAACACGCAAGTTTTTCTAAGCAAATTTTTAAGCGGGGAGATAAGCGAACTTAAACCAGTTTGTGATCCTAGACGTGGTTACCGATATCCAATTGTTGAGTCCATTATTGGCGACGCCTTAGATGCAGAAGATTTTCTGGACAAACTTTATGAAGCCGGAATATTGGAAAGAAGGCTTTACGATAAGATTATTTACTGTCCAAAATGCAGTTCCGCAAACGTTTCTGTTCATTATTGTTGTCCATACTGCAAGTCGTTTGATATACAGAAAAGCTCCTTAATTGAACACGTCAAATGCGGATATATGGATGTTGAGGATAACTTCCGCAAGGGGAAAAAGCTTGTCTGTCCAAAATGTCACGAAGAACTGGAAAAACTTGATGTTGATTATAGACGAGCTGGAATATGGTGCACCTGCAAAGATTGCGACAAAAGCTTTGACATCCCCGTTACTGCACATTTCTGCAGAGACTGCCATGCAAACTCAACCTTTGAAGATGCGGTGATTAAAGACGTTTACGCCTACGGCTTGAAAGAGGAAGTTAAAGAAGAAGCAGCAGTAGGCTGGGTTGTAATTGCACCCATAAGAGAGTTTCTGGGAGAAAATGGATTTGAAGTTGAAAGTCCCGCCTTTCTGAAGGGCAAGTCCGGTGCAAACCACGTGTTTGACATAGTAGCCTACAAAGGAGACAAAACACGAAAAGTAACAGTAATCGATTTAGCATCATCAACAGAAAATGCTGTGCCAGAGCAGCCAGTAATCGCATTATTCGCCAAGATATATGATGTCTCCCCAGACGATGCCTACTTAATTGCAATTCCGAAAATGAGTGAAAACGGAAAAAAAATGGCGAAATCGTACAACATCAAAATAGTAGAGGCGAAAAATCAGAAAGAAGCAATAAAAGCATTGAGAGATAAAATACTTGAGAAAAAGTAGCAAAATTAAGGTAAACAAAAGAATTGAAAAAACAACTGAACAACTGAACATTCAGTTTAATGGCTCGTAAACACAGCTATGTTTCCTCTTTCCGTAACGACTTTAACTGTGTATGGTTTGTTTGGTAACCTTATGTCGTTGCGGATGTATGATTCTGTGTCTCCAGAATTGGTGAATACATTCATGTCGTATCTTTGATGGTGTGTTGAATTGTTTATCCATAGAGAAACCAAATGAGAGGTTAGAGAGCCTTCGTTCTTAAAGGTGAAAAGCGTCCCATTAATCTTCATTACTTTAAATTCGATCCAGTCGGCTTTAAAATCAAACTG
>JASEET010000050.1 GCA_030019335.1 Candidatus Bathyarchaeia archaeon
TAACACTCCAAGAATCCACATGAAAGGTTTGACCTCTTCTGTCAAAAACATAGTGCCCGCTGTAAACTGAGAATAAAGCGTCAGTATCAAAGTTTGAACTGCTACGGCTAGAATTATTAGGGCGAGAACCGACTTTTTGGCTAGGGCTCTCTTCCACTCGTAGCCTACGATAACGGTGATTCTCCGAAGAGCTCTCATGTTTATTGGCCTCCTTTTAGGGCGTGTAAATAGGCATCCTCCAGAGTAATCTTGTGAAGATTCAGACTTAGGAGCACGCCTTTTCGCTTGAAGATTTCTGAGGAGATTTCGCCTCTAAAGTCCTTTTTCTCCTTCAGCTCTATTCTTAGCTTGTTTCCCTCCGCCTTCACGTCTTGTACGTAGTCTAGTTTTTTGAGGGCTGAAATCATTCTTTTTGTTACTTTTTCCAGTTCTGCTTCCACAACCCATTGTTGAGTGAAAGCCTCGAGCACCTGTGTTATTGGACCATCGAAGACCATCCTGCCCTATTGATCATTCCCACGTGGGTACAGATGCGTTGAACTTCGTCTAGAAGGTGGGAAGAGATAAACACGGTTTTTCCTTCCTTTGAAAGGGTTGTGAAGAGGTTTCTGAAGTAGGCTGTGGCTTCTGGATCCATACCGATCGTAGGTTCGTCCATAATGAGAACCATGGGATCGTTGATGAGGGCTAGGGCTAAAGAGAGTCTCTGAACCATTCCTTTACTATACTTTCCAATTTTTTTGTCGCCCCATTCTTTTAAGCCAACGAGGTCAAGGAGTTGTTTAATCTTCTCCTTCCTAGCCTGTGTAGCCAACCCAAACATCTTTCCCATGAAGTCTAGCAGTTGCTCTCCGGTGAAGAAGGTTTGCAGGGTTGGCAGTTCCGGGGCGTATCCTAGGCTTTGAAGCGCTTGAACCGGGTCTTTAGTTGGGTTAATGCCAGTTATTTGGACTTCACCTTGGTCTGGTTTTAGGAGACCAAGCATGGTTCTTATGGTTGTGGTTTTGCCTGCTCCGTTTGGTCCTAGATATCCGTAGACCCATCCTTTTTCCACTGCAAAGGAGACAGAGTCTAGGGCTTTGAAGTTTCCATAATACTTAGTTAGGTTTGAAACCATTATAACCTGTTGAGACAACAAAGCATTCACCGAGTTTTGAACATACTTTTCATGAGGTTCCTAATATATTTAAGAGTTAAGGCTTTACGGGTTGTTACATCTCTAGCGACTTCT
>JASEET010000051.1 GCA_030019335.1 Candidatus Bathyarchaeia archaeon
AGAAAATCCTCCCAGACTCCATGATTGCAATTTCCTTCCAGAAAATCTCGTCCAGCCATCGAATTGTTTTTTGGTTTTTTTCTGAAAAATCGCCTAGGGACTTTGCTTCTGGAGGGATTTGGATTATGGGCATTTGTGTGATTTCTCTTGCAAGTCTCTTCAGTTTGGTTTTTTCCTCTTCTGTTATGGGATATTTGTCGATGCTTAGCTTTGTGCAATAAGTATTTTTGTATGGAAAGCTTAGAGCTTGGCATAAAGCTTTTATGTAGTGTTCGTAGCTTGTGCTGACTATAAACGCATGGGTTACGGTTTTCACGTGCTGTAGTGTGTCCTTTACATTTGCGATTAAGACTAAGCTTTGAGCTGAAAACTCCCGCATTTTATGGTCTGTGACATCATAAGCCTTAAGGAAGGGTAGAATAAGTTTCAAGGTGTTGCCAGCCTTATAGCCGGGTCTTTTTAAAGTGTCTGCAAGCACATCGTCATATTTGCTTATTACTGCGAAGAGCTTGTCTCCATTTGGAACGAAATGTTCTGTTATTTCGAAGGCGTTATCGTTTTTAGAGATTGGGCCTTCACAGTCTGAGATGAAAGCTCTTTTCACTGTTTGCGCCTCAACTCCTCTATATGCCCTATGCTTGTTTCTATGTGTTGTTTGGAGGCTATGTCTGTTCTGTGCCACAATGCTCCGCCTTTTATTGCGTTTATACCTTCCAGAGAGATTTGTCTGGCTTTCTCTATGTTTTCGCCTACACCTACAACGCAAACTGCCCTAGATTTAAGGGCATAAGTTTTGCTGTCACGCAGTTCCATGGATGCTGGATAAACATGGATTTTTTCGCCATATTTTCTGACTAGCTTATAAGCCTTTGTCAAGTCAACTGGCTTGCCAATCTCATCTCTGTTTACAATGTTTGGAAATACGTTCAAGTATCCGCCGTAGTTTGGTGGAACCTTGTAGGTTACAACCGTTGCCGCCTTTTCTAATTCGACGCGTGTTAGGTTTCCGTCTAAAACTTTGAAACAGACCTCAACGAAGTCATCTTTTAGGATTGGCAGAATGTTTTGTATTTCTGGGTCTCCTGGTCGGCTGTTGTTTT
>JASEET010000052.1 GCA_030019335.1 Candidatus Bathyarchaeia archaeon
CAAGTTTGGTTTTTCACCAGTTCCCTTAAGGCGTGTGATTACGTTACCCCTTCCAGGTGCAGACTCAAAAAGTTCGCATTTGAAACCCTCCTTTTCTAAGGTTTCAGCCAAGTATTTCGCTGCTTCTGTTTCGTTCCCCGGTGGATTTGTGGTGTTTATGCGGATTAAATCGCTTAGAAGATTTGTGACCTCTTCTTCTATTTCTCTTAACAATTGTACGGGCATTTTAATTATTCACCTATTGCTCAGATGTGTAACGCTGGTTCACTTAAGATTTTGTCCTTGGTTTGTCAATTTTAACATGTGAGGTGGAAAGCTCCGGCAACCTGCCTTTTAGACTTTAAAAGTTTGTCAAATGTTCGACATGCTTCCCTTGTCGGTTGAGCCAACAATTCTATTCCATGAGATTTTAGAGCATTTTCAACTTCAGGTGAAACTTTCACGAGTCCATAATAGCCTGTGCCAACAACGAGCACTTCTGGCTTCGGTTCACGCCTAAGGATTTCCTTGAAATCTTCAATGCAAAGCCTATGCCCCTCTCTCCTCCACCAGCCGTCAATAACTCGTTCCGGAAAAACGATAACATCGTTCGTGTACCTCATACCATTTATGATTATCACGCCAAATTCGTAAGAGTCAATCAATTAGGAGACACCCCAAAATTATCTTATATTCTTAAGAGATTTAAAAGTCAATTCACAGAATGCTCAAAACTTTTACCTTATCACAGATATTATTTCAGATTTGAAAGGGAGAGCGTGAAAGAGTGAAAATGCTTTCGAAGGAGTTTTACGAGAGGGACTCGGTACTGGTTGCGAGGGGTTTGCTTGGAAAAATATTGTTGAGGAGGCTGAATTCTGAAATTTTGTCTGGAAAAATTGTTGAAACCGAGGCTTATTATGGGGAAAATGACACAGCTTCCAGAGCTTATAGAGGGAGGAAAGTGTTTAATGAGTCAATGTTTATGGATGTTGGAAAGGCTTTCATTTACATGGTTCATGGGAACTGGCTCCTAAACATAGTTGCTCATCTGAAAGGCGGTGTTGGAGCCGTTTTGATAAGGGCTATAGAAC
>JASEET010000053.1 GCA_030019335.1 Candidatus Bathyarchaeia archaeon
TAGGCGCACCAAAAGTGAAGGATTTAACCGATTTAGGTGTTAATGTGGGCTTGGGGACGGATGGTCCGGCTAGCAATAACACCCTTGACATGTTTGAAACCATGAAGTTCGCCACTTTGCTTCAAAAGTCCCTTTATTTGGACCCAACGGTTTTGCCAGCCTATGAAGTTTTAGAGATGGCAACAATAAATGGAGCTAAAGCCTTAAGACTTGACGAAAAAATTGGTTCACTTGAAGTGTACAAAAAAGCCGACGTAATCCTAATCGACCTTTCAAAGCCTCATTTAAAACCATTGCATAACATTTACGCAAGCCTTGTTTACTCTGCGCGTGGGAGTGATGTGGACACCGTTATCGTTGGAGGCAGAGTAATTATGGAAAATATGCATGTGAAAACGTTGGATGAGCAAGCTGTGATGGAGAAAGCCGAAGATACATCCTTGGATTTGCTGTCACGGTAAATCTTATTTATCCGCTTAGTTATGTATCTGCTTCAGCATGAGGTGTAAAAATGCCGCCGATAATAAGCATTGTGAATCTCACAAAAAAGTTCGGAAACTTAGTGGCAGTTGACCACCTAAACTTAGAAATTGGAGAAGGTGAAATTTTCGGACTTTTAGGTCCGAACGGGGCTGGAAAGACAACCGCCTTGCTTGTGCTCACAACTGTTATTAAGCCAACTGAAGGCACAGCCTTTATAGGCCCTCATGACGTAACACGTGAGCCCGATAAAGCTCGAACGTTGATTGGCATGGCTTTTCAAGATCCGAAACTTTTGTGGGTTAGCACACCTTGGGATGTTTTAAACTGGCATGCTAAGGTGTGCGGTCTTTCCGCTGATGAACGGAAAAAGCGGGTGCGATGGATTTTGGAGGAGCTTGGCTTATGGGGTGATCGGCGTAAAACCATTCACACGTTTTCCGGCGGTATGCGTAAAAGGGTTGAAATAGCTAAAATTCTGATTCAAAGACCTAAAA
>JASEET010000054.1 GCA_030019335.1 Candidatus Bathyarchaeia archaeon
CGTACAATCCTTCGGGATATGCTCCTGGAGGATCAACAAGCTGGTTGTCTGGGGATGTTTCAGATTTGACATCAGATGACTGTGTCTACATGACTTTCAGGAGCTATCCCTCAGTAATAGACACTCCCATACAAAACATGAACTTCACCTCTGATTTATCCAATTGGACTACGACTTACGATGCTGGGAAGACTGCTGGGAAGATATCATGGGAAAATGTTGGAAGCCCGTTGAGCGGTGCTGGTTCTGTTCGCGGTCAAACTGTCGTTGGAAGAAACAAAGCTATGAGTGGTTCATGTAAGCAAGATTTCAATGTTACCGCTATTCCTTGCAGCGCTTACTTAACATTTTATTGGGAAAAAAATTACACATCTTCTGTTAAGACTCATACGATTGAGGTTAGGTTAATATCAAGTGCGAGAGCGAAGTATGTATGGTCCAATACTACTAATGGAACTTTTGATTGGACTTGGGAATCTATTAATGTAACCTCCTATATTGACTGTACAGATACATGGATGTTGGAATTGTACTGGGATTTGAAAAATGAGAATGAAGAAAATGCTCAAGTATGGGCGAATTTTGATGATGTAGGAGTTAAGTTGGTTTATGAATATACAATGGAAGTTGAGTTCACTGGTTCGAGTAATACGGAAGATTGGATTCAATTAAACTGGACGGTTGATGGTGCATGGACGGCGGGCTTAGTGAATGTTACGATTCAACTTTATAATTATACACTTAACTGTTATCCAACAAGTGGAAATGGCTACATGGCTTATACTTCGGATGATACACCAAACACTGATGAAACCAAAAATCAGACAATAACTATTAACCCAACTCATTTTAGAAACGCCACGGGTTACTGGAAGATGAAAATTAAGGGAGTTAAGGCGACAGATACGCAGTTTGATTTTAAAGCCGACTGGATCGAATTTAAAGTAATGAAGATTAATGGGA
>JASEET010000055.1 GCA_030019335.1 Candidatus Bathyarchaeia archaeon
AATGGCATTTATACCCTCTTGAAGACGTGGAAAATGTTGAGAATGAACTTAAAAGAAAGTTTGTTGTTCTACCCAGAGACGAAGGCAGAAACGCGATAGTTGAAAGACTAGCAAAAGCTGTTGAAGCTGAAAAAATTCAAGACATGGTTTGGGCAACCCCCGGTCTGCCAATGCTTATCTTCATCACAGCAGGTTTAATCATAGCCTTATTCTTCGGTGACATTGTCTGGACTTGCATAAGATTCCTGCTTGGATAAAACCAAAAAATATTCTACAATGAAAGATAACAATGACGGAATAAACATTAAAGGAAGATAAACCACCTGAAAACTTCTTTCTGGACTAACCAGCATCACAGCGCCAAGCACTGGAATTATAAGCCAGAAAAGGGTTACGCCCAGACTTGCCTTTTTAAGAGGAAACATTTCGATCAATGTTTTCCTTAGAATCCATGATAAAGCAAAAAAATATGACGAACATGATAAAGTCCATGACAAGAGAAAGAAAGGCTGTTAAAAACCCCTAATCTAATTAACTCTTTAATGTCTCCAAATGGTGTTAAACCGCCAATTATGAAATATCCCGTTGAGCTGATAAAAGTCCAGAATGCTAGCCAAAAAAGAGTAATAGCAAAATACCAGGAGATTTTCTTTTTCAAAATCAAAAAGGCTTGAGCTAGAAATGATACGCATAAACATGCAAGTATTCCCCCTCCGTAAATCCATGTCATCTGCACAGCGGTAACAATGTTTGGTAAAGACCATCCTATACGAGAAAGTTCATAAGGCCACGAAACACTGATATATACGCTCGTTATTCGTCCTCCAAACAACAAAACAAATAAGCCGTGCCCGCAAACTTCATGCACAAACTCTGCAACTATTTTCATAACAAAGCCTAGAACTATGAACGAAGCGAGAAATATTCTTTTGTCTTGC
>JASEET010000056.1 GCA_030019335.1 Candidatus Bathyarchaeia archaeon
CAACTTCTACAAAATCGACCCAAACCTCTTTGCACCAGCCGTTTTAATCGTGAACAATGTGAAAACTGGCAGAATCTTTAGAGCCGGGGAAATCGGTGTTGAAACATTAGCGAAATCTTTAGGACTTTAATTTGATTCGCTTGCCTTAAGTTTCGGGATTATGTATGGTTTTGTGAAAAATCTACCTATAAAGTCGCTGAAGCCGTGGTTTCCTATTAGAGCAGCCATTAGAAAGCTTATTATGGTAACTTCGCCGAGGGCTTTTGGCAATATATAAATGAGGAATGTGAATGCTCCTCCACTTCCAAGGAAAAACGGCATTAAATAGGCAAAGCAGGCATAAGTAAAGAGACATTCTGGGATATAAGCCAACAGAGTTGCTGGAATTACAAGAAAGGATGAATATTGTCTCTTCCCCAAACTCAAACCTCTCGATATAATTCCAGCAGTCAAACCTGTCAATCCTTTTCCCAGCGGTAAACCAAACAAGCCTAACCATGAACCCATACCCATAGGACCAAACATTATTCCTGGCATTATTCCCACAAAGAGTCCTGAAACGAAGCCAGTTAAGGGACCACCATAAAATCCCGCAATGCAAGCAGCTACAAGAGAGAAGTCAAGGGCTATTCCAGGAGCAAGATTTCCAGCGTAATAGGAGATTGCAAACAACACATTTCCAAGAACACCCATCATTAACGTGAATGAAACTGCTTTCGCGTCCATGTTTTTCATCTCAATGTGCTGCTGTAGCATAAAAGTTTCTGTTTGTTATTATTTAAGAGTAGCTACTCAAAAAAGAGTATGATTATCACAAGAAAACTTGAAAAATAAATATTAGCTTACGTGTATTTGTTACTGGGAAACTCCTTTGTCAGAAGCTCTAAAATTTTCTTCAAAAGA
>JASEET010000057.1 GCA_030019335.1 Candidatus Bathyarchaeia archaeon
TTTCTGTCGTGGAAAGGTCTAAGGAAAACCGAGATTCAAAGAGAAATCCCATTAAAAGGGAATTGAAAGACACAAGCTTGAACACGGGTCGGGTCCAGAAAGGCGCTGATTCAAAGAGAAATCCCATTAAAAGGGAATTGAAAGAAACTTCTCAAGAATCATCTTCAACCTTTCCAGATTTCTGATTCAAAGAGAAATCCCATTAAAAGGGAATTGAAAGGGGCCTAGGACGATGCACGGTACCACGGAGTGGGTGTAAACGCGTTCAGATTCAAAGAGAAATCCCATTAAAAGGGAATTGAAAGACGTCCCACAACAGCCACCTGATGCCAAGTATTCAGCGGAAAAGGATTCAAAGAGAAATCCCATTAAAAGGGAATTGAAAGTGAGCTTTTAGTGGATGGTGAATCTAAAGTAACGGGAGGAGGATTCAAAGAGAAATCCCATTAAAAGGGAATTGAAAGCATATCGGCGTTTGGTGCGGTTGATTCTGGCAGTTATGCGATTCAAAGAGAAATCCCATTAAAAGGGAATTGAAAGTAAATAAACGGGGCACATCTGGCACTGATACTTAACTTCAGATTCAAAGAGAAATCCCATTAAAAGGGAATTGAAAGAGTACATGGACGGACTTTCAAAACTGCCGGTGTATAAAGCGCTGATTCAAAGAGAAATCCCATTAAAAGGGAATTGAAAGCCTTCCATCACAACCACAGAAACCCGCTTCAAGTCTTGGGATTCAAAGAGAAATCCCATTAAAAGGGAATTGAAAGGGTCAAGACTAGGTTGGTGGGTTCAAATCCCACCGCTGTTCTAGGGATTCAAAGAGAAATCCCATTAAAAGGGAATTGAAAGAGTACATGGACGGACTTT
>JASEET010000058.1 GCA_030019335.1 Candidatus Bathyarchaeia archaeon
AGACGGAAAATGAGAGTTTTAAACAAATCTGAATGTTTTCTTTCATTAAACTAAAATTTAATTAAATTTTTGTTTCAGAATTTCTTTTTAGCTTGTTTTTACGCTTCTTTAAATTGAATAACTCATGGTTTCAGTTACTGCAGACCAAATTCGAAAACGTTTAGGCTTAACAGTATCAGACATAAGCGATGAAGATGTCTTAGCCTTCCGAGATGAAGCAGTTGCTTTTCTGAGCGAGGAGATTGGAAAAACGCTTAATGCTGAAAGCTGCACAGAAGCAGAGGCTAACGCGATTCGGAATCTGGCAGCAATCTATTGTTATTGCAAAGTTACAGGCGGGTCTGCTGTCGGCTTAGACTTTAGTGTAGGCGACTTGCATGTTTCTCCAAACGCTGGAAAACAGCTTGAGTTTCTGCGTGAGCAGGTTGAACGGTTCATAGCAAGGCAAAAGCGGTTTGGCATAAGCCTTAAAGAGGGACCCTAATGGGTTTGGTTCCAGAAGCTTATTACCAGTTCATTATGCATTACGCTCCCTACTTCTACGTAATACCCACGAAAATAACTGCGAATGCGGCTTCTGGACAAAAAAATGTGGTGGTTAAAGACGGAACAAAGTTTCAAAAGGGC
>JASEET010000059.1 GCA_030019335.1 Candidatus Bathyarchaeia archaeon
AAAAGGTGAACGTCTCGAGTGTTCGAGAGTTCGTTGTAAAATACTTTGACAAAGCGTATGGACATCCTTCTTTATTGCGTTAACCTTAGTAACCGAAACTAATGGGAGTTTCACGGAATCTATGTAATTACTGTTTCTCCTTTTGTTCTGCAAAGCGTTTTATTGCCTTCTCATGCTTTTTCAATGATTTTTTGAAGGCTTCCGTTGCGTCCTTCTCAAGCCAGTTTAGGTAGGCCAAACTTACCACGATTATATCCGCTATATCTACTTCAATGTCTTTACCGAACCTTCCTTCATCCATGTATTTTTCTGCAACCTGCCCCACTTGTTCGGTTAGAAGAGTTATAAAGAAACTAGACGTGAAAACTTCTCTTTTATGCGCTTCATAGGAAATTTTCTTTACTGCTTCTTGGGCTTCTTTCAACATAGAATTCATACCTCTTTTTCCCCGCTAACCTTTACAAGTTCTTCACATATAAAACTAAGGAATAAAGTGTTTTTGTTAACTTTGAGTTTTAGCCTTTTCCCATGCTTGTATTATTTCTTTGAGCATTTTTGGCTGGAGCGTGAAAATGTCTTTTGGATCCTCTACATAAACGTAGAACATGTAAGTTCTGTCCAGTTTAGTTAGTTTTGTTGCTTGGTACTCTGGCTTTCTTGGGAGTTTCTCCGCATAATATTCAATAACATTGTCTAACATTTCTTCAAGCTTTGCCGTTGGCAATGAGTGGTCAAAGTTCAACTCGAATCCGTAGCAGAAGAGGTTTGA
>JASEET010000005.1 GCA_030019335.1 Candidatus Bathyarchaeia archaeon
CCTCTCTTTTTCAACATTGCAATCTTTGTTGTTAGCAGTCTTCTTTCATGCCGAAGCTCATTCAATTTTGTTAAGAGTTGCCGCCATCTCTTATCATACCCAATAAGCTCATCTAGCATCTTCAGGTTTTCAGGATCCCCCCTCTTCATCAGATTTTTCCTTATGAGTTCTGGATTCTCACGGATAAGTTTAATGTCCAGCATTTTCTCACTCTGTTTGGCTTTTGCTTGTTTTGCCTTATTAATTGGTTTGATCCCATACGTTTTACATTAATTTGTCTATTTAACCTTGCGATTAGGTTTGGAAACACATTGTCTTTTCACTTAAGCTTCTTTGCTGTTAAAAGAGTTTTTTCAGCTATTGAGACGCAGAATAATAAGTCGTCGATTGTGGCGATGAATGTTGGGAGCTTCATGCGGCATTTTATAAATGTGAAAACCTTTTTTCCTTTTCTTGCTGTTTTGATGGACAGTCCGGGCGGTACTTTGAAGTTGTCTGGCGAAACAGCTTTTGCAACAGCTTCCGCATTTTTAACGTCGTCATACTCTAATGTAATTTCGGCTTCCAATTTTTTCGCCTCTCAGTCGTTTTCCGACTAATTCGTTAACAAGTTTTATGAACGTGTTGACATTCTCTATTGGAACTTGTGCTCCTGCTGCTATATTGTGTCCACCGCCTTTTCCTAGAAATTTTTCAGCAGCAACCTGCATAACTTCTCCAAGGTTAACTCCCTTGTTGGTCACTATATCTACTGTTCTTGCCGAAAACTTTGTTATTCCTTCTTCTTCCACATTGGCGTACATAATTAACGGTTTTTCAGGATTTGGAAGACTCATTGAAAGTATTGATGAGATTGCCCCTACTATTTTGTCTTCTATGAAATCTTCACCGTGAACAACGTATATGTTTTCTAATTCTTCCATTCTTTCAGATTTTTCCATAACCCATCCAAGATACTTGCCGATTGTTCTTCTGTACTCTCTTAACACTTTGTTTGCTTCTTCGAGGGCTGAGCCTCTGTCACCCATGCAGACAGCCACGCCAAGACCTGACCTATCCATACGTCCCGTTGCATTAAGCAAAAAAGCAAATTCCCTCGCATCTCTAAGCGAGGTCCATGACTCCTCACGGTTTAAAATGTAAACATGCCCAATAAGATTTGAAACTTCATAGTGTAAACCTTTTGACAGCATATAATCTGCTAGGGCTGAACACAGCCTCTTCTTTTCCTCCTCTGAAAGGTCTCTTAAAGCTCGCCATTTTTCACCATGCTTTGGTTTGATATCTAGACTTGCCAGAAAGGCCAGGCTTTTGTCTTCCTCACCGCTTATTCCCGGAATAAACGGGTTGGTTGTGGATGCCAAGGTTCTGTGTATTGGACGTGTTTCCCTGCCGAAAAATATTAGGTCCTTTTCAACCGTTAAAAGGTCTGCATTCCTTGCGTCTTCAACTATTTTTTCGTTTAGTCCTCCAAGCATTCGCTGGTCGTACTTGTCTTGTAAATCTCCGAGGGCTCCAACCACAGCTATGGGCGCCAAATCAACGTTAGCCTTGTCCATTGCCTTAGCTACAAAATATGCGACACCTGAGCTGCTTATGTCCCGTGCTCCATCTATTCCATGTAGATGTGGGTTTGCATGCACAAAATTGGCTGCCTTTTCACCAATTACTTGATGGTGATCTAAAATTACAATTTTAAAGTCTGAAAGCTTCTCACCTAACAAGTCAATGTAGCCGCTTCCCAAGTCTGTGAAAACTATCAGTTGTGGTTTTTCTGAAAGAATTTCATCTGCAAGTTTCTCGTTAATCCACTGGGTTATCCTGATACAGAATTTTGCATCAAGCCTGAACAAGGCTTTTCCAATAATCCCAGCAGCAGCAATCCCGTCAGCATCCAAATGCGAAAAAACATGAACAAAACCATCTTCTTTAACAGTTTCTAAAATTGTTTTGGCAGCCTGCGAAGTTGAATCCAAAAACTCTGCGACTTGCTTCTCGTCTAAAGCCATAGACACCACAACTAGGCTAGAGAAGCTGCTTTATTTAAGAATGGCGATATGCTCTGCAAAATTTCAGTGAAGAAAATTCTAGACCACTATAGTTTTCAATGTTAAAACCTTTAGTGACCACTTTCAGAATTTACAAGGTTAACTTACTGCACAAGAGTTTTTAGGCTATGGTGGCTATTTTTGGTTCGTATTTCCAGTTTTGAGGCAGAACACCTTCGCGTTTGTAATATCTTGCAAGTTTGTGGATTTTTGCTTCCACAAGTTGGAGAGCCCTTTTGTTATGTAAGTCTTTATTGTTTTTCTCAAGGTGTGCGATAAGGCTTGCAGCCTTTCTCAGCAGATTTCTAAGGTCTTCTGGTATTGCTAGTGCAAGCTCTGCCTCTTCAAGTGTTTGCGTTATTGTCTTTCCAGTGATGGGTTTCACCAAAGGAATTGCATATTGATCCCTCAGGATTGTTCCTATGCGGCTTGGCGGATGTCCCTCCTTTGCCAGTTTAATGACCAAGGCTTCCACCTCTTCTGGCTGATATTTGCACCAGCTTGGAGGTCGCTTGCTAACCGGCCTAATTGAATGGGATTTTCCCTTTTCCTTCTTTGGCATCTCTTATCCCTTAAACTCTGTATGAGCGAGTGAAGACAGATATTTAAGAATATTGATTAAAGTAAAAATTGTTTGTTTTCTGTTTATAGAAGCTTTTTGTACCATTCCGCAAATTTGCGTAAAGCCATTGCACGATGTGAATATCTGTTCTTTTCTGCAGTGCTCATTTCTGCGAATGTCTTATTACTGTTAGCTGGTTTGAAGATCGGGTCGAAACCAAAGCCAGATTTATGTTTTCCTTTCCGTTCTCCTCTCGTTATTTCTCCGATGGCTTCTCCTTTAAAGCATATTGGTGACTTTAATTCTGATGAGTGATATGCTATTACTGACTGGAATTTTGCTTTTCTGTTTTCGATGTTTTCCATAAGCCTCAGTAAACCCCTATTACCTATTGTTTTGTACACGTAAGCGGCATAGGTTCCTGGGAACCCGTTTAACGCGTCTATGAATAATCCAGCATCCTCGACTATTATTGGAAGGTGGCATTTTTCAAAGGCTTGTAAGATGCTTGTTTTTGCAATTTCTTCTAGGTTATCGCTTTGAACTTCCAAAGTTTTGGCTCTTAGCATGCCCATGGCTATCTTGTATTCAGCCAATACTTTGCGAGCTTCATTGAACTTGTTAATGTTGTTTGTTGCAAAGAATATGAATTTGCCCTTTAGTTGAAAACTCATTTTAGCTTCACGACTTTTTCTTGGCACCTTTGGCTGATACGCTAAAGTATTTTTCCCAGCTTATCTGCGCTATTTCTAGGATGTTGCCGTCTGGGTCTGTGAAGGTTGCTTGTCTTCCGCCCCAAGGTTCATCATGCAGTTCTTTGATGAACTTTACTCCTTTGTTCTTTAGTTTGTTGTAGACTTTTTCTACATCATCTGCAAGAAACTCTACGGAAGGCGATAAGGGGCTTACTTTTTGTCCTTCTGTAAGTTTTGGAATTAATCCGATTTCCACTCCACCGCATTCGAAGCCAACGTAACTTGAGTATTCGTATTTCTTTTCCAAGCCTAATGTTTCTTCATAGAATTTTGCAGCTCTTTTTAAATCTGAAACATAAAAAGTGACGCACCAAACAGTCTTAATCATTCTTTTCCACCTTTTCTTTTAGCGACATATCTTCCCCTTCTCTCTATCTCCTTTATCTTATCTAAACCGTTTTTCACGTTTTCAGTATCTAAGACTTTGGAATAGCCTTTAATCACAGCGTTAAAGCATTCCTTGGCAAATCGAAAATGTGTGCTGTGCAAAGCCCTCTTCATAAGATGTAAGTCAACTCCTCTGGTTTCCAGTTCTTTTCTCTTCTCGCCTAGTCCAAAATCCACGAAGAAAATCTTCCCTTCAGAATTCTGTATCATGTTTGATGTTGTTAAATCGCCGTGAATTATTCCATATTTATGTAGTCTGCCTATCAACTCGCCGATTTTAAGGCATAAACGCTGTCTTTCGTTTTTAGAAACCTCGCCTAATAACTGTTTTACTTGTTTTCCTTCTATAAATTCCATTATGATTGTGGCGCTTTTAACGTCTACCAAAAATATTGTTGGCGTGGGTACTCCAGCCCTTTTTGCTTTGTGCATCAATTGCGGTTCATGAATTGTCCTATAGGTTCGAATCTGTTCATCTAGTTTTGACAACCGATATTTCTTAGGCAAACGCTTTTTCATTATCACTTTTCTGCCGTGCCAATCTGCAAGGTAAAGACTAGCTTCCGCCCCCTTCTTAATCAGAAGTGGCTGTTTCATTTCACCCACGGAACTTCAACCTCTTCAAGCCGCCACCTCAACTTCACAAAACTTTTCTCAATCGGTGTGGCAATGCCCTGCTTGTAGGCTAATACGCCTGTCCAAGCAATCATGGCTCCATTGTCAATTGCAAACTCGCTTGGCACAACACAGAATTCAGCGTCATGTTCTTCCGCTATAGCCTTGATCATTGACTGCAGTCTTTTATTGGCTGCCACTCCACCAGTCAACAATACTTCTCTTTTCTCCGTGTGCGCCAAAGCTCGTTCAGTAACTTCGGTAACCATGGAGAACACAGTTTCTTGAAGGCTATAGCATAAGTCCTCAAGCTTGTATTCTCCCTTTTTGAGTAGGTTGGTTGCGGCGGTTAATAAGCCGCTGAAGGACATGTCCATGCCCTTGACCGTGTACGGCAAAAGAACCAGCTTCTTTCCCTTTGCGGCAAGCTTCTCAACAACAGCTCCGAAAGGCATGCTTGGCTTTTGATACAGTCCAGCCTCCCTCGCGAAAACATCTAAGCAGTTTCCAAGAGCAATATCTAATGTTTCTCCGAAAACCCTGTAACGACCAGAATCAAAGGCTGAAACTATGGTGTTTCCGCCAGAAACGTACAACGTGACTGGGTCCTTAGCATCCGTTTTCAGCTTCCCTATTTCAATGTGTGCCACACAGTGGTTTACTCCCACAAGCGGGATGCCAAGATCAGAGGCTAAGGCTCTGGCTACAGTTGCGCCTGTGCGGAGACATGGACCGAGACCTGGACCTTGAGAGAATGCTATTATTGACAAGTCTTGCGGTTTTATTTCTGCCTTTTTGAATGCTTCTTCTAGCACTTTGCTTGCTGTTTCTGCATGGTGTCTTGCAGCCTCCCGTGGGTGTATTCCTCCTTCCGGGGGCATATAGGCGCTTATTATATTCGCTAATATTTCTCCGTTAAATGTTGATATTCCAACGCTGAAGTCGTCTGCTGTTGACTCAATCCCTAGACAGTAGTTTTCTCTTGCTTTTTTCTGCTTCATTTTGCTGCTCCTTCAACATAACCTCTTTAAACTTCCAACATACACATTTTTATCTGAAACTGCATATATATTAACATGGAAGGCTTGGAACTGATAGAAATGCCGAAACGCAATAACTTAGAACAGAAAGCCCTACAGTTCATAATGAATATGGGTTATGAAGGCATGCTCCAGTCGGAGCTATGGCGAAAACTCGGAGCAAGCAGTAGAGAAGGCTCTAGGATAGCCATAAAACTTGAGGGTAAGGGATTAATCCGCAGGGAAAGGGAACTCCGCCACGGAAGATGGACTTATAGGCTTTATCCGAAGAAGCTTCCAGCATCAATAGATTCAATAGCAGACTGTCCATGTCTAATGTGTCCGGACAACTCCAGATGTGGTTCATCGGGCACAATAACGCCACAAAACTGCGAAAGGCTTACAGAATGGCTTCTCTCAATGACCAAGAACGAATCCGGCGTACTGGGTGACAGCTAGTTTGCCTAAAGCGTGGATACAAGAACGCAAAAGGGATTATTACTATAAAAAGGCTAAAGAGGAAAAATACCGTTCTAGAGCAGCCTACAAACTATTTCAAGCCATAAAAAAATATCATTTCATAAAAACCGGCGATGTTGTTGTCGATTTAGGTGCGGCACCAGGCGGTTGGACGCAAGCTGCAAGGAAAATCGTTGGAAGCAAAGGTTTCGTTTTAGGAGTCGACTTAAAATCTATTGAACCTTTCCCGCAAAGTAATGTTCGAACGATAATAGGCGACATAAACGAACAGGAAACATTACAGCAAATTTTGGAGATTCTTACAAGAAAAGCTGACGTTGTGATATCAGATACTTCGCCAAACATCTCTGGAATATGGGAAGTAGACCATGCCCGCCAAATTGACTTAGCCCAAAAAGCGCTAGAAATAGCTTTGGAAACGCTTATACCTTCTGGGAATTTTTTTGTTAAAGTTTTCCAAGGGGATATGCTTAACGATTTTATTGGAAAGGTGAAGCAGCATTTTGAATTTGTGAAACTAATAAAACCTAAGGCGAGCCGAGCTAAAAGTTCAGAGATGTTCATTTTAGGGATGCATCTAAGACAATGGGCAAGTTGAAACAGCAAAGATAAATTCTATTACTTCTTTATAGAAGCAAGGTGAGGTGTTTGAAAATTATTGCAGCAGACTCTTCTGCTGCTATACTAAACAATAAATTTGAGCAATTGTCAATCGTTGCGGTTGCAGCTGTGTTAGTTAACCCGCCTTATAGAGAGCCGAGCGCGTGTTTAGCTGAACCCATTTTTGCAGATGCTGAGGATGGACATGAAGTTATTGTGCATGAAGCAGAGCTTTGCAGAGATTTGCTTGGAAAAGTGAAGGCGGACATTGTGCACCTCGACATGTCTCTCGGTGCTGTCCCGCTTGAACAGCTATCTCCAATTCAATTCTCTAACATAAGAGTTTCAAGCAAAGCGAAACGTCACCTTCTAAAAATTCTGCCCAGGCTGAGGAAAATTGCTGGTGAAGTTACACAAAGGTATGGAGTTGAAGTAGTAGCCATAGGCAAAGAAAGCATCCCTGTGAGGATTGCAGAGTTAACCGCTGGAGCACACGCAATCTTATACGCTTCTGAAAAAGCTGTCAACAAGAACCAAACAGTCATGCTGGGTTTACCCTCTAAATGCCAGCACGAACTAGCCGAAAAAAGGGTGTATCTTCACTCGCTCATAGCCGCAGAACACGACATTAGAGGTTATGCAGAAGACATGAAAGGTATCTTGAAAAAAGTTAATATCACGGAAATGTTAAACCCGTGTGCAAGAGGTTTCCGAACCTTAAAAATAACTCCGAAAACGTGAAGGACTGAGGAGGCCTGCGTGATTGGCACTTGACTTTTGGAAGAGCGCCACAACAAGAATCAAAAAAATTCTAACAATCGCAGCCTTTTTTCTCCTCTCCCTAATCATAACCATTGCAGGCGTGTTAACTCCACTTAGCCCCTCTGAAGCAAGCGATATAAAACAAGAGCTTGAACAAATGCGAGAAAATATTAGTGTACAATTGATTTTCGGAAACAATTTTATGATATGCCTAGCAATGTTTATACCTGTTGCAGGACCCGTTTTTGGATGTTACGTGTTGTATAGCACAGGTGTTGTAATTGCAGCAGAAAGCCTCAGCGAAGGTTTGCCGCCTCTCATAGTTTTCCTTTTTCTTTTTGCATTTCCATTTACATGGTTGGAGTTTTTGGCGTATTCCATCGCTTTTGCTCAAAGTGTTTGGTTAACTCGGCGCATAATACAACATAGGGGCAAAAGAGAACTTGTAAATACATGTATATTAATTTCAATTTGCGCTGTGATGCTACTAATAGCTGCAATTATAGAAACTGCCCTAATTGCAATGCTTACGCAAGGCTAAGCATGAACTTATTTCTTCTCAACCTTTTTAATCTCTAAGCTTATGTCAAGCGCTTTTGCGCTGTCCGTTATCTCGCCTAAACTCACTATGTCAACTCCTGTTGACGCGAATGCAAGAACGTTTTCTGCGGTGATTCCGCCACTTACCTCAAGCAAAACCTTTCCGTAAAGGCGTTCTTTTCTGAGCAGTTTTACTCCTTTTTCTATTTGTTTTGGAGAGAAATTGTCCAGCATGATTATATCTACTCCAGCTTTTGCAGCGGTCAAAACATCCTTGACTTTTGTCACTTCAACTTCAATTTTTTTGCTAAATGAAACTTCTTTTCTAACATTTTTTATGGCTTTTTCAACACTTCCCGCCACTGCAATATGATTATCTTTTATCAAGATCATATCGTCTAAATGAAGCCTGTGTGTGTCGCCGCCTCCTATTAAAACAGCTTTTTTATCGAAATAGAGAAGACCTGGCGCAACTTTTCGTGTGCATGCAACCTTGGTTTTAAGTCCGGCTTTCCGGATTTTTTCTATTAATTTTCTTGTGGCTGTTGCTATGCCGCTCATTCGCGAAATGATGTTTAAGATTGTGCGTTCAACCGAGAGTATTGTTCGTGCATCTCCAGAGATTTTCATTAGCATCTTTCTTGCTTTCAGTTTTTCTCCATCTGAAACTAAAGCTTCGACTTTGAGTCCTAAGCTTTCTAACAAAATTTTTGCTTCTTCTATTCCAGCTATTACGCCAGCCTCTTTCGCTATTACTTTTGCTTCTGCAGTGGTGTCTGTAGGAACGATTAATGCTGTGGTTATGTCCCCTTGTCCAACATCGTCAGCAAGCATGTTTCGAAGTTTTTCTTCCAAGATTTTCCGTGGCAAGAACATGATTTCACTTATAGCTGTTTAACTTTAAAATACTTGTTTTTATTTTCCGTTTTAGACTTGTTACATCCTCTTTTCTGCTATTTCAATTATTGTTTTAACAGCGTTTTCTAAGCCGTCATACCTCAAAACTTCCTCTTTAATTTGTTTAAGCCTTTCAGCGGTTTCACTTTCCAAAATTTGTTGGACATTTTTTAGGAGAACTTCTTTGCTTAATTCTTCCTGTTCAATTACTTTTGCAACGCCAACTTTTTCAGCTTGTTTTGCGTTGTTAAGCTGTTCTGTATGGCTGGGTGTTGGCACAATAATCATGGGTTTGCCGTAGCACATGCATTGCGTTAAGGTTCCATGTCCAGCACGGCTTACGACCAAGTCGCAAGCTTTCAAATATTCAAAACGGTTTGGAATCCATTTATGAATTCTCAAATTACCGTGGAATATGGGTTTGGTGTCTGCATTTGGGTAACCAAGCGACAAAATAATTTCATAATCATCTGGAAACTCAAGCAAGATTCTCCTTAAAATCCCTGTTAAGAAAGCTCTTTCTCTGATGGGACCACTTATAGGTGCGAAAATGACTGGTTTGTCTATGGGTAATCTTAATTTTTTACGCAGTTCTTTTTTTGTTGGCAACTTGTTTGAGTGTATCGGTAAAATCGGCCCTATTAGTTTTACCTTTTTTCTGTAGGATTTTGGAATGTTTAGGTTGTCTGCGCATATTGTGTATGGGTGAGGAAAATCCGGTATCAGAACAATGTTTCCACTCGTCCATATTTTCCCAATAAGTGCAAGTGTTATGGAGTCTACAAATCTTGCTAAACGTAAAAAATGTTTTTTCCGCGGGATTATTAATTGAAACTGATTTAAAATGCAGATTCTAGGTATCCCTAAAATTTTCGCTGCCAATAAAGGTGAGGCACGGGAATCTGAAACAACGATATCTGGTTTGAAGCTTTCAATGGCTTCTACTTCAGCGTTGACCTGCTTCATAAGGGTGAAAGACGCGAAAAATGGACCTGGGTTAACCGCCGTCTGTTTAAAATCTATTGTTCCGTCTGGTTTGACTTGAAAGCCGATGGGCGGAGCTTCGATTAGTGAAAGCTTTTCTCGTTCAACATAACGTATTCCCTCCTGATATGTTGAAAACATCACACGAGCATTTTTTTCCATAAGTTTTCTCGCTATTGGGACACATCGCCCGACATGTCCAAGGCCAATGCCGCATGGAGCAAAATAAACTCGCATGGAATTATTTCCCGCCGAGGGCTTTACGCTTCACTTCACCTCTGGGTTTTTCTTCTTCAAAAATTATGGCTTGAAACTTATAGATTTTAGTGTCCTTCAGCAGCCAACAATCTGGAGGCAAGCCAGCCTTGATACAACATTGGCATAAAAATTCCTCTTCATCCCATTTCCACTCAACAGGCACCTGAGGCAGAAGCAACCCTTTAAACATGCCTTTCTCTACAATTAATCCGTCCTCTCCAACCTTGATTTTGGAAGGGTGTTCATTTGGTTTTTTCACTATTATTATTTGAGGAGGGGTAAGCACGCTCACCTCAAAAACTACCGTGTCAAGTTCGCTTAGTGAAAGTGGATAAAATCTTGGGTCTTGGGTGGCTGAACTTATGGCGGATTCAATTACTGCTTGAGCTAATGGGGTTGTTGGATATGGATAGCCAATGCATCCTCTCAGTTCTTTCTCTTTGTGTCTAATGGTGTTTATCGTAACGAATACGCCGCAAGGCTGTAGAAGCTTTTCAGATGTACCTTCTGGAACGCTGATACGTTTCTTACTTTTCAGATATTTTTCCACGGCGTTGCGTGCAAGTTGAACGAGGAATTTTCCTTCTTCTAGACTTAGTTGAAACGACAATCCATGCTTCTCCATGCCGCTGTCAACAGTTGGTATTCCGTTTAGATTTAAACTTGCCCTTATTAAACCTTGTAAAAAGTTTAGGATTTAGAACTTTATCGATTCTTCGCGTGTTTCGTCTTTGGTCATTAGTAGGAAATCTATTCCGTCGCCGCTCATGACGTCTCTGCTTATGGCGGATTTTACCGCTCTAACAACCAAGTGTTTACTTTTCTCCATGGTCAAGTCTTCTCTATATCCTTCCTCGAGCACTCCCATTGCAATTTGTGTTCCAGAGCCTACAACCGCATACTTGTCAGGTATTACTGAGCCTAGAATGTCTAGTACGTAGAGGGATGTCCCTTTTTCATCTATTCCGCCGACAATCGTTTGTGTGATTAATGGTGCTAATCGGCGGGTGAAAAGCAGATTTGACATGAGCTTGGCTGCTGACCTAACGGAAATTGGTCTGCCCACGTCTAGGCTGTATAGGTTTGCGTAGGCTTCTACCTCTCTAACGAGGATTTGCATGTCTGAAACAAGTCCTGCGCATGCCGCGCCTATGTGGTCTGTTATTTTGAAAACTTTCTTGCCGCCTTTGCTAACAACTAAATATCCATATGAAACACGTTTTTCAGAAGCTAAAATAACGCCCTCCGGGCATACTATACCAACCGTTGTTGCACCTGGAACCCAAAGATATTGGGGTTGTTGCCCTTGTCTTTCCATATGGTTCACCTTTCTCGTTGATATGTACAAGACAAACTATTAAACTTAATCATGTTATTTTAATGTTAGTGAAACTTTTTCGTTTGTTCTCTGTAGTCGCTTAAAGCATTCCTCGCATAAAACATCTTTTTCTATTTTTATTGCGCTTCTCCCAGTTTCTGAGGCGATCACCACTTTGCTTAGGTTTGTTTCTTTGCATCGTAATTTAATTGCATGCAGTACTTTTTCAGTATTCACTTCGCCACAATATCTGAAGTATGTAACTTTTCTTTCAACATCCTCCTCCATTTCTTCATCACCATAGAGCTAAATAATTCCACTATTCTATAACACTTTAAAAGGCGAACACAAAATGATAAGCCTTTATGTCAAAAACATCGAAGATGTCTGGTTTGGAATAGTATGTTATGAGAATAAAATTTTCGCCACAGCATTTGCTTTCAGTGAGGAAGATGTGCTACAAAGCCTATTGAGAAACATTCCTTATGATGTACCTTTTCAACGTTTTAGAAAAGCTTCAGCTTTCGCTGAGCGTGTTGTGGTCTTGCTAAATGATGTTTATAATGGGAGAGAGGTTTCCTGCAGTTTTTCTTTAGCCACCAATCACTTGTCAAGCTACGCAAGAAAAGTAATTGAGACGGTTTCTCTGGTTCCGCTTGGATATGTAACTTCATATGTTTCAGTTGCTGAGGCTGCTGGTGGAAGTCCAAGGGCTGTTGGCCGTGTTATGGCTTTGAATCCGTTTCCGTTAATTGTTCCATGCCATAGGGTTGTTCGTTCGGATCTCAAGCTGGGCGGATATGGTTCTGGACTGGACGTAAAACTTGAGATTCTACGACGTGAGAGCAGAGGCTATACTGCTAGACGGGAAATCTCCGTGGACAGCAAGAAGCTTTCGATTTTTCCTGTGGAATTTCTGTTGAAACGGTTAGAAAAGGGTAAATATTAATTCATTTAGATGTGCAATAGTATTTGCGAGATGGTTGCAATGGTTAAGCGTGGACTTTTCGTTGGGAGGTTTCAACCCTTCCATTTAGGGCATCTTAAAGCAATAAAGGACGTTCTAAAAGAGGTTGATGAGCTTATAATCGTAATAGGCAGCGCCCAATACAGCCACCGCATTAATAATCCCTTTACCTCTGGTGAAAGACTTGTTATGATTCGCAAAGCTTTGAAAGAAGCTGGAATAGACTATGCGCGGGTTTGGGTTGTGCCAGTGCCTGATGTGCATTTACATATGATGTGGGTTTCCGCTGTGGAAGGTTATACCCCGAAATTTGACGTTGTTTACTCCAATGAACCATTAACACGGCGACTTTTTATAGAAGCTGGATACGAGGTTAAATCAATCCGTTTTCATAAACGAAAGGTCTATTCTTCAACAGAAATCAGGGAGAGACTGCTTAATGGAGAATGCTGGGAGGAGCTTGTTCCAAAAAGTGTGGCTGAATTCATAAATGAAATTGATGGGATTGACAGACTTCGGGACTTGACTAAGAGCGATAAAGTGTAACCTTATCTCCAACTTTTGTTTTGAAGGTGTCTGCAGCATTACCTTGATTTATGGATATTTCTAGAAAGTTGTGGCTTCCAATGATAGCCAATGGTTTTCGTGCTTCCACTTCCGCGTAGGCCTTGCAGAGTTTCAGCTTCAGCCTAGTGTTTTTGAGCTTAATGTTAACCATTCCTTTTATGCCCATTGATTCAAGTTCTTTCTCGTTAAAGTTTGTGATCATGTTTCCAAAGCCGTCTATGTGCATGACTTCACCTGTTAGCGTGTTCTCTCTCTTGGTTATTCTCGCGAATTTTGGTGTTACAATTTTGTGGATTTCCGGTCCGAATTCCGATGGCGATGTTCCCCTCGCTAGGTGGGCAGCCGCTGGCGCGAATATGTCTCTTCCATGAAAAGTATTGGATATTTTTGGAAGCATTAGCTTTGGATTTGTTATTTCGTAAACATGTTCTATGCCTTGAGTTTTTGCTGCGAGGGTTAATACACCGTTGTCTGGTCCAATAAAATAGCCTTGCTTTGTCTGTATGAGTATGGCTTTACGTCTTGTTCCGACATCAGGGTCTACAACTACTACGTGAATTGTGCCTTTTGGAAAGTATGGGGCTGCAGTAGCTAAAACATATGCGCTCATTCTTATGTTGAATTTTTCAATCTGATGGGTTATGTCAACAATTGTTGCGTTTGGACTTATGTTTAGTATAACCGCTTTCATCTCCGCTACATAGGGGTCTTTCAATCCAAAGTCTGTTGTTAAGGTGATTATAGGGTTCGGCATGTTTAGTTCAATATGAAGATTCTTCTTCTTGTGCTTTTTCCTCCGCATCAGAGGCGTCCTTTAGATAAGCATCTGTCGCACTTTCTATTTTTTTCCTTCTTCTTTTTTGTTTTCTCCTAGAGTGAATGTCAAATCCAAGCATCAAAAGATAAGGCATTGACAAATAACCTATAGCGAGGAAAGGATTATTGAATAAGACGGCTAAACTGAATATCTGACCAATTGATCTACCTCCATAAGTGGTTATGATGTCTTGAACAACGAAAGCCGAGAATGTTAAGGTTAGACAAATGAAGAACTGGACAAGTACGCCTTTTCCTTTTCCAAGAATGACAGATGGTATAGCGGACGACAAGAGAAAAACCCACGCGAAAGCATGAATAAAAACTATCATGTCCATCCTGGAAACCAGCCAAGTACCTACTGAAGGCCAAAACACATTAATGTAATCCGTAACTGTCGTGACCGCAATCTGGGTGAACAATTGGTAACTAACCATTAAAGTCCAAGCAACAGAAATGTACAGAGGCGTTATTAGAGCTGCTTTTCCCAAACTAATCCCTATGTAGTATTATTAATTATCTTATATCTTAAGTTTTACGCTATTCTACTCTCTAATCATAAACCAAACAACTAAAATAAATAATATTTTATCCAGTAAGCTCTGAAACTACACAGTGCAGAAGGATTACAAGCATGCGAAGAAACAAGAGACTGACTACTAAAGACGTGGCTTTGCTCATATGTTTTACAGCCTTGTACACGTATTTCTCTTTCATACCAGCCTTCCCAATAGTCGGCTTGCAAGGTGGAGCCATAACTTTAGCGGCAATCACAGCGCCAATAATTGGAATAATTCTTGGGCCATACCTTGGCATGTTGTCCACACTTTTAGGCGGAATAGTTGGACTTTTCTTTGCTCCTTCTTTCTTTCCACCAAGTCTCATATCAGGCATTGTTACGGCGGTTTTCGCTGGCATGCTATACGTGGGTAAGCGAAGCGTTTGTGCCTTCGCGTATTTTTCGCTTCTATTCTTTTTCGGGTTTTATCCCTTTGTCGGACCGGTTTGGCTTTGTCCACTATCCATGTGGTTTCAGATAATTGGTTTTCTAGTTTTGACTTCTCCTTTACAATCTATGGCTTTAAAGAACATGCGAAACTTCAACAACTATTCAAGGCTCTTACTCGCCTTCTTCACAGTTTCTTTAACATCAACATTAGCTGGCCAAATTGCTGGTTCTTTAACCTTTGAGCTTATTTCTTGGCCTATTTTCATGGAAGATGTTAACTTTTGGACAGGATTGTGGCAACTTCTAACATGGTTGTACCCTATAGAACGAATAATTATCGCATTAATCGCGACCTTCATAGGAGTTTTCCTTTATAAAGTTTTGATGTCTGCAAATTTAATGCCTTCTTTAACCGTACACAAGCATCACGAGAACATTTAGAGCTTGGCAGTTTCTTAATTTTTGAGCTTACAGAAATCCGCAATCATGTCTTAATTCTCTCTATAGCGGTTTTCATGGGTGCCCGAAAGCGGTCATGAAAATGCACTCGTTAAACGGTATCATCATGTCTACAAAGCCATAAACGCCTTCATCAAAAATGACAGGAGCATCTTTAATCAAAACCATTGGGGTTTTTTCAGCTGCTTCACCCATCAGCAAATGCGCCGCCGAGGCCAAGTCATCTCCAACTGCATGTCGTGTAATGACTAATGGTTTCCCGAAAATGTCTTTTTCTCCTCTGCAGTCTGTTACGGGTTTGAATCCGACAACCGCTAAAGCCAAACCTGTTGTGCCAAGCCTAAGCGGAGTCAGTTCACTGTCAACAATCAAAACAGCGATGTGTTTGCCGGTCTTCCGTATAATTTCTTCTCTGATGTGTTTCGCCCATTCTTTAGCGTTTTTCGGCCATAAAACTACGGAACCGGCAGGCGCGTTTTTGTTGTCTATTCCTGCATTTGCAGTTAAAACTCCGTTCTTGAGTGTTAAAACAGCCTTTTCAACTCCTCCGTAAACTTTGTCTGCTTCACGTAGAATTAGCTCGGCGAATTCTGGTTGCAGTGAAAACTTTTTTGCAAGCTCTTTTGCCTTATTTGAAGGTTTAAAATCACTTAGCTTAGCTACGCGTCCTTCAGCATATGCCACAATTTTCGAAGTTAAAGCTAATACATCCCAATCTTCAAGTTGCAAGCCTTGCTCTTTCAGTGATTCGAGAATCACTTCAACTATGTTGTCGCCAGTTTTAACAATCCTTGTTTTAACTGCATAAAGTCTCATAATTTTCACCCAGCGTGTAAAACTGAGATAAAAACTACTTCATCTTTGTCTTTGAGCATGGTTTCTAACCCATTCAAGACGCTGATTTCCTTTGCATTTACAAGTATGAGCGTGTTAGGTCTCGGGTCTTCCAGTTCAGGGTCAACTAATACCCTTTTAAGTCTAGGCATTTCTTCAACAATTTTCTCTATGGTATCCTTCAACGAAACTGTCGCGTTTTCGAACTTGACGGTGAGTTTGCTTTTGCCTGAAATACCGCGGAAAACCCCGAAAAACTTTACAGCTATTTCCATTTTTTCATTCTCCTCTAACTTTACAGAACTACTATGACAGAAACATCGTTAACATTTGTGCCAGTTGGTCTTGTGAAAATAAGGTCGCCAAGTTTTGAAAAGAAATTGTAGGAATCATTTTCAGCTAAGAATTCCTCTGGGTTCAACTTCATCTTCACTGCTCTGGTTAAGGTTTTTCCGTCAATAATGGCTCCTGCAGCATCTGTTGGTCCATCTACGCCATCTGTGCTTAACGAAGCGACGACAACACCGTTCATACTGCTCAGTTTTAATGAGGCTGCTAGGGCTATCTCTTGGTTTCTTCCACCCAAACCTTTCCCTGTTACTGTAACTGTTGTTTCTCCACCAGCGACTATGCCAGCTGGTTTTGGAACTGGATTTCCGGACATGAAAACTTCACGGGCTATTGAGGCTAGCATAACTCCCACATGTCTGGCTTCTCCCTCCATGGTTGAAGTCAGCAAAAGCGTGTTCAACCCAGCAGATTTTAGGTGTTCACATGCTGCCAAGCTTGCAGATCTATTGTTTCCAACGACAACATTGTAAGCTTTCTTGAAAGCTTCATCTTCTGCCTTAGGGGTTTCTGGAATTAGGGCTTTTTCTCCATCTGACAAAACTTTTCTGATGGATGCCGGAGCTTTGTCCCATAAACCATATTTTTTTAGGACTTTTATGGCGTCGCTGAAGGTTGTTGAATCTGGAACAGTGGGGCCTGAGGCAATAAAATCTAGTGGGTCGCCAACAACATCTGAAAGTATGAGGTTTAGAATTGTGGCTGGATAAGCTTTTTTCGCGAGCCATCCTCCCTTAAAATGTGAAATGTGCTTTCTAACGGTGTTAATCTCGTTTATTGTTGCGCCACATTTGAGCAAGTCCTCTGTGATTTTCCTCTTGTCAGCAATTGAGATTCCACCGCGGGGTAGAGGCATCAAGCTTGAGCCTCCGCCTGAAATTAAGCATATTATGAGGTCGTCTTTTTTTGCTTGCTCTGCTATTTCTAGCATGCGGCGTGTTCCCTTCACGCCTGCCTCGTCTGGAATCGGATGGCTTGCCTCATGAAGTTTTACAATTTCTGTTTTGTGTTTGCTTCCATGTGGAATGTTTACAAGTCCATTTGTTATGTGTTTGCCTAGAATTTGTTCTAAGGCTTCAGCCATTGAGCCGCTTGCTTTTCCGCCGCCCACAACATAAATGTTCTTGAATTTTTTTAAATCAAATGTGTATCCGTTTACTTTAAGTATAGAATTTTTTAGCGAAAGTTTTGATTTTACAATTTGTTTGGGGTCAACGGCATTCAACGCAAATTCTAGACTTTTTAGGGCTAATGCCCTAGCTTTTTGATTGAGCTGTGTCTCGCCATTTTTAATGAGTTGTTCTTTGTTATTTATTGTTATCATCCAGCTAGCCCATCATTAATTTGCTAAAGGTTAATGCGTAAGTGTAATAAGTTAATGTTAATAAAGAATTTTGCAAAATTTCAGTTGGTGAGTTGTATGTCGAAACCCAAAGTTTATGTTACCCGTGAAATTCCGGAAAGAGGTCTAAAAATAATAAAGGAACGTTTCGATGCTGAGGTTTGGCCTGAGTATGCTCCACCGCCGAAAGAGGTGATAATAGAGAAGGCTAGGGATGTTGATGCTCTTGCTTCTCTTTTGTCCGACAAGATAGATGCAGAAGTCTTTGATGTTGCGCCTAAATTGAAGATTGTTGCTCAGATGGCTGTTGGCTTCGACAACATAGATGTGAAAGAAGCAACAAAAAGAGGCATATACGTAACAAACACGCCTGGAGTACTAACTGAAACCACAGCAGACTTCGCATGGGCTTTGTTGATGGCTGCTGCGAGGCGTGTTGTTGAAGCAGACAAATATGTCCGCACCGGGCAATGGAAGGTTGGCTGGCATCCCAGCATGCTGGCAGGCAGAGACATTTACGGAGCCACAATGGGCATCGTTGGAGCTGGAAGGATAGGCTCAGCTGTGGCGAAAAGAGCGAAAGGCTTTGACATGAGGGTTCTATTCTACGATGTTGTGCCAAGACCTGAATTGGAAAGAGAGCTTGATGCAAAACCTGTAGATTTGGAAACTCTTTTGAGGGGGTCAGACTTCGTCAGCGTTCACGTGCCATTAATGAAACAAACTTACCATTTGATAAATGAGGAGAGGCTTAAGCTGATGAAGAAGACAGCCTACCTAATAAACAATTCAAGGGGACCAGTTGTGGACGAAAAAGCCCTATACAAAGCGTTAACGGAAGGATGGATTGCTGGCGCCGCCCTTGACGTTTTTGAGCAAGAACCAACACCAGTGGATAATCCATTACTTACGCTTGACAATGTAGTTGTTGCTCCGCACATATCGAGTGCAAGTTATGAAACACGTTCAAAAATGGCTGAGATGGTTGCAGAAAACCTCGTTGCATTCTTTGAGGGGAGAACACCGCCAAACCTGGTTAACCCAGAAGTTACGCAAGTGAGACCCTTAACCAAACTATTTTAGACAATAGTTTTCGACAAAACTTATCCTAACCGTTAAATACCCCTCTGTTTCTATTTTATTTTCCTTTCAAATCTAGGTGGTTTAAGTGGATTCCATCTTTGCGAAGAGAATGGAAACTTTGGGAACTGAAACAGCCTTTGAGGTGCTTGCTAAGGCAAAAGCTCTTGAAAAGCAGGGAAAAGATGTTGTGCATTTGGAAATTGGTGAGCCGGACTTTGACACGCCTAAAAACATTAAAGAAGCTGCTGTAAAGGCTCTTTATGCCGGTTATACCCATTATGTTTCAGCTGCAGGGATTCCAGAATTGAGAGAAGCAATTGCAGAGTACATTTCAAGAACTAGGAATATTGAAGTTGACCCAGACGAGGTTGTTGTAACACCTGGTGCCAAACCGATAATGTTCTTCAGTATATTGGCGTTGGTGAATCCCGGCGAAGAGGTTATGTATCCAAACCCGGGCTTTCCAATATATGAATCTGTGATAAATTTTGTTGGAGCGAAACCTGTGTCAATACCACTTAAGGAAGAGAACGATTTTAGGTTTGACCCAGAATATGTTAAGGAAAATATAACAAAGAATACTAAAATGATTATTCTGAATTCGCCGGAAAACCCGACTGGCGGAGTTTTAACCAGAGAAGATTTGAAGGCTGTAGCTGACTGCATAGCAAACCGAGATGATGTGCTTGTACTTTCAGACGAAGTTTACGACAATCTAATCTATGAAGGCGAACATGAAAGCATTGCTTCGCTTCCGGGAATGAAGGAAAAAACAATCTTGCTGAACGGTTTTTCGAAGACCTATGCCATGACTGGTTGGAGACTAGGTTATGGTGTGATGCGGAAAGATTTAGCTCAAAAAGTTACGCAGTTGATGATTAACTCTAACTCTTGCACTTGCGCCTTTGTTCAGATGGCTGGCATCGAAGCCTTAAAGGGTCCACAAGATGAGCCGGCGAGGATGGTTGCTGAGTTCAAAAAGAGGAGAGAGGTTATAGTTTCAGGCTTAAACAATATCAAGGGTATAACATGCAGAAAACCACGTGGAGCCTTCTACGTGTTTCCAAACATAACTGGAACAGGAATGGACTGCCGTAAACTTTCAGACTATTTGCTTAACAGTGCTGGCGTGGCGGTTTTGCCCGGAACAGCCTTCGGACAATATGGTGAAGGCTATCTGCGCTTGTCCTTCGCCAACTCCATTGAAAATATTGAGAAAGCTTTAGATCGCATATCGGAAGCAGTTAAAAATCTATAATTTTCTTCAATCTTCTATTTTTTCTTCGGTTAAAATTTGAACTATGTCTGAGGCTAATTGTAGCAGGTTGTCTGCTTGTTTCATGGCTTTGTTTCCGTTCACTTCTTCCAGCTGCAGTAGTTGCTGCACTATCTCTTCTATTCCTACAAGGCATCTTAAAACCGGGTCGTCTATTGTTTGTGTTTTTTCTGCTGTTTCTCTCATGACGTTTTCTATGAAGGCTGGTTCTCCGAGGCTGTAGTAGATGGCGTTTCGGGCTTTTCTGATGGCTTCTACAACGAGGCTTGGTGCCATGTAAGGTATTTTTCTGGCGGCTTCAAGCTCTGCCTTTGCTTCGCGTAAATAGCGTAGTGCCCAGCTCCTTCTGTACTCGTCCATCATGTGCATTCGCCTTTTTGTGTCTTTAGAAACTAAACTTGGTTTAAAAGGTTACTCGTCTTCTGGGTTTTCGTTTGAGGATGCTATTTGCATTCCAGCAAAAACGTGTGTTATGTATCCTGCAATCTGGTTTCTCACTTTTGGTGTGAATCCTTGTATAAGCATGTTAACCGCCTGCTTGTTGCTTTCAAAATCTTTGGAAAATTTGTTGGGGAACCGCCTAATGAGTTCCTTGGCTAACCGCTTAATATGTTCTGTTCGCACTTTGCCCAAACTTTAGTTTCCCCCAAGCATGCACTGATTTTTCGCCCCCAGCGTCTAAGGACTGGAGTGAAGTAAGTCTTCATAAAAACAATATGCCTAATTTAACTTTACTCCAAAAAATTCTGCGAAATTTTTGGTTATTTGTGCTGCCACGTCTGCAACATCCATGTTTTTGATTTCCGCTATTGCCTTGACAACTGTTGGAATGAAGGCTGGTGTCGTCCGTTTGCCTTTAAACGGCAGTTTCCAGTAGTGCACTGGTCCATCAGTTTCTGTCAGCAGGTTAGCTAACGGTATTCTTCTAACAACTTCACGTATGCCATTTGAATAGGCTGTTGGCGGTCCCTCAGTGATATAATATCCATGTTCTACAACTTTGGCTAGTGCGCTGATTGGGTTGCTGAACCATTGTAGCAAAACCTTTCTAAGATTATATGACGGAAGCATTTCAACAATCTTGGCTGTTGTGCCTCTTGAATGAATTATTACTGGCAAGTCAAGTTTTTCAGCAAGATTCAGTATCTCATTGAACACGATTAGCTGTTTGTCCCATATCTTCTTGTATTTGTGGTCTAAACCTATCTCTCCAATAGCCACCAATGCTTTGTTCTGCCTTTGCCCCGAAATCAATTCCAATGTCTGCTGAAGCTCATCGTCCGCTAAATCATTCACGTTCCATGGGTGAATTCCCAAAGCAGCATAAACCATGCCATGGTGTTGTTCAGCCAGTTTTAGGCTTCCAATGCTCGTTTCATAGTCCATAGAGCTTGAAACCAAAGCGACGACATTGGAATTCTTTGCTTCAACGATTATCTCATCTATATCATTAGCATATTCTTCATCTGAAAGATGTATGTGTGCGTCAACGAACTTCATTTAAATCACAGCTTTCCTAGACTACTTGAATTTTGCTTTTATAATTTCCCCTTTTATCTGAAGATTTCTAGATGTTTGTGGCAGTTTTCGGCAAATAAAGAACAATAAACGTTAAATATTGCTTTAAACAGAAAAAGAGGCTACGGAGGAGTCTTTATGGCTGGTTTAGAATTAGCAGTTGCTCCAATGCACAGATTATGCAAAAAGGCTGGAGCTGAGAGAGTAAGCGAAGCAGCAGCAAAAGAACTAGCAAAAGCACTAGAAGGAATAGGAATAAAAATAGCTAAAGAAGCCTTAGATTTTGCAATGCACGCTGGAAGAAAAACAATAAAGGCTGAAGACATAGAAATCGCAACTAGAAAAGTCATGGGTAAATAAGCTCAATTTTCACCTTCTCCCTTTTTATCATAAAACCAAAAATAGCCGCTTATTTTCCCAGTTGAATCATCTCTGAAGAGTCCCAGAGAAATTGGAAATAATCTCTTGCAAATCACACCAAACCAACATGGTTACTCCATATCACTAGGCTTGGTTTTTCTTCACCTAAAAACAGCATAGCCTCCTTTCCATCTACAATAATGCCTCCCCCAAACATTTGGTCTCTAACCCGTAATTCGCTGATGCTGGCTAATTCTTCCAAATTCTTCCAGCCCTCAGCTTTTCCAGCAACCATAAGCTTGATGTTCACACGAGTTTTCTGCAAAACTTCCAGAAAAACGGTCGTTGAGATAATTATGTTTTTTACGAATTCAGGTGCAGCAATCATTATTTCTTTTCTGGCTTTTCTGAAGGTTTCCTCCAGCTTAGCCATTACTCCCTGTTGACCATGCAGTATTAATATGTCTGGGCGTTCCACAAGCTCTTGTTTCTCATATAAGGGCTGCAACTCGCTCGCAATTGTCTGCTCCCAGCGTTTGTATTTATCCTCAAGTTTGAGTTTTACGGTTGCTAATGCTTCGAGTGGCGGTATTGGATAATATTTGCTCGGGCGGCTTTCAACACTTTTAATCCATCCCTTATCTTTAAGCGAGTTTAAAACCTCGTAAATTTTCGAGTAGGGCACATTTGCTTTTTTGCTTATTTCCATGGCTGTCATTTGTCCAGTTCCTAACAAAACAACATAAGCATCAGTCTCATAGGCATTTAACCCAATTCCACGTAAAACTTGCCTAACGTTCTCGCCTACTGGCAATCTAACCCCCACAATCACCGTATGAAAAGTCTGGAAACCTTATTATATCCTACCCTCGCAATTGCGCAAACGTGGTTTGCTACAGCATGGTGGAAATATGCAGTTCATTAAAGAAACAAAGAGCATATGTCCCGAATGCCTGAAAGTGTTAGACGCCACAATTTTCGAAGAGAACGGCAAAGTCTACATCAAAAAGGAGTGCCCAGAACACGGCTTTTTCCAAGATGTTTACTGGTCTGATTATAATCAGTACTTGCGTGCTGAAAAATTCAGATATGACGGCGACGGCTTAAACAATCCACGCACAAAAACAGTTGACGACTGCCCATATGACTGCGGCATATGCTCACAGCATAAATCTCACACAGCCCTAGCAATAATCGATGTAACAAACCGATGCAACCTCAAATGCCCGGTCTGCTTTGCAAACGCTGCAGCAGCTGGATACGTGTACGAACCAGCAAAAGAAGAAATTATGGGTATGCTGGAAAACCTCCGCAAAAACGACCCCGTGCCAGCCATTGCTCTACAATTTTCTGGCGGTGAACCAACAGTTCGTGATGACCTTTTCGAACTTATTCGAATGGCGAAAGAGCTTGGCTTTAGGCATGTTGAGCTGAATACGAATGGTATTCGACTTGCACAAAGCGTCGACTATTGCAGGGAACTGAAAGAAGCTGGAATGAGCACCGTCTACCTGCAATTTGACGGCTTAACATCTGAGGTTTACAAATTCAACGCGGAATCGACCTGCTAGACGTTAAAATGAAGGCTATCAAAAACTGCCGCAAAGCCGGAATCCAAAGCATAGTTTTAGTCGTCACGTTGATTAAAGGCGTGAATGACAACCAACTCGGTGACATCATACGGTTCGCGGTTCAAAACTTTGATGTAATAAGATGTGTAAACGTTCAACCAGTTTCCCTCTGTGGGAGACTTCCACAAGAAGAACGGGAGAAAATGCGTATCACAATTCCAGATTTTATGCGGCTGGTTGAGGAACAAACAAACGGCAAAATAAAGGTTTCAGACTTCTATCCAGTGCCAACAGTTGTGCCAGTTTCAAAGACTGTTGGAGCATTAAAAGACAAAGGGTATGTAGAGTTTACGGCACATCCGCACTGCGGGATGGCAACATACATTTTCGTTGAGAACGGCGAAATTGTTCCAATAACGCGTTATGGGAACGTGGACAAATTCGTTGAAACTATGAAAAAAGTCTATGAGGATGCTTCAAAAGGAAGCAGAAATAAAGCTAAACTGCGTTTGGTAAGAGCATTAAGTCACATAAAATTCAGCTTCTTAAGAAAGTATGTTTGGCGTGTTCTAAAAGAAGGAAGCTATGAAGCATTAGGCGACTTACAAAGAAAGTCTATACTGATTTCTGCAATGCATTTTATGGACCCGTACAACTTTGACTTAGAAAGAGTTCAACGCTGTGTAATCCACTATGCAGTGCCAGACGGACGTATAATCCCATTCTGTACCATGAACTCCATCCACCGCCCAGAAATCGAGAAAAGGTTTGGAATGTCAATTCAAGAGTGGCGAAACAAACATAAAGTTGAAATAACACAGTATGCTTAGATGTAGAAACCCTAAAGAGTCACGAGGCAACTTTCAGTTAATGGAAGCTGGTAAGCATGGGCGGGAAAAAGAAACTCAGCTTGAAACAGATGGAACGCATGCAAGTTAGGAGAGGCGAACAAGAGAGAAAGAAAAAAGAGAAAACGGCAGGGACTAACGAAAAGAAACCAGGAATAATTCCGCCAGACCCAAAAGGCAAAAAAATAGTTGACGAACTGAAAAGAATGCGGGTTCTAACACCATACACTGTGGCTTCTCGTTTCAATTTACGAATAAGTGCAGCTAAAGATTTCTTGGAACAGCTGGAAGAGAATGGTATGGTTCAGCTGGTTTCCGGAAGCCACAGCATCAAAATTTACAAAACAGTAGACTAAAACGTATCATGTTCATTTCGCTTTTTCAGCTTTTATCAGCCACTGGGGAGAGTCAGAATCTAAGTTGAAATTTCCTAAAAGAATCTACACAACAGAAGAAGTCAAAAAAGCCGGAAAACTCACCAAAAAAGGCTACAAACACCGTTTAAGAGTTAAAGGAAGCCCGGGCTTCAAGCAAAAAGTGAAACAAGCACTGAAACTTGTCAAAACTGCTGGCTACTACAATTTTTTAAGAACATACCTTCGCAGCATAGTGGAAATTGACGGTTTAACCCAGCTCCGCGAAGCAGATGCAGCAATTTGGGCGAATAAATATGCTATGGAAAATCCGGTAGATGCCGCCAGCCTTTTCATACAAAAAGCAAATCACATGAAGGAATATCTTGAAGGCAAATTGTACTATGGCGGCGCGGCAGAAACTCGTTCGGTTCAAAAACGCATAGAATTTCTGGAAATTTTGAAAAAGAAAAGCAGAAAGAAGGAAATAAAAGAAGAATGTGAGAGGCTTTTAAGAAGCTGGAGTGAAAGCATTTTTCTATAATTAACTTTGAGCGGATTTTTCCACTTTAATTTTTGTCCCGCTTTTCACTCGGCTAAAAAGTTCAAGATTTCTGGTTATCTTGCCAAGAATGTTTACGGGACTGTAAGGCTGAGTTTCTCCATAGAATACACATATTGCACTTCCCATAGGCCAAAAAGCTATCGTTCCATTTTCCACAGTGCCTTTCGCCTTTTCCTCCCCCATTTTTACTGGTATTTCGAAGTAGACTTCTTCCTTCCATAGGGCTGCTCTGCCTTCAATTGGAAGTTTTCTAACTATCATGTCTATAGTCCTTGGCGCTAAATGTCGTATGAACTCTCCTTCGGCTTCTCCCAAACCATCAATTATGAATTTTACCTTTATACGCGAAATTTCTGCTTCTTCGCCGTCCATTATTGCTTGCTCCTTTGAAGAAACTTTTCTAAAATCTGTTCAAGTGAGACTGGACCTAACACTTTGAGTTCATAATTCACTCTTACTGTTGGCTTGTCAATAGGCATGACTCTCCGCAAGTCGATGGGTGTGCCTATTACTACGACATCGCAAGGTGTGCGGTCAGTTGTTTCTTTAAGCTCAGTTATTTGTTTTTCACCATAGCCTACTGCTGGGAGAATTGCCCCTAAATGCGTGTATTTCTTATAAGTTTCCTTTATTGAACCCACGGCGTATGGTTTCGGGTCGACGATTTCGCCTGCCCCAAGCCTTTTGGCTATTATTGTTGCGGCTCCGTAGGGCATGTTGCCGTGCGTTAGTGTTGGTCCATCCTCGATTACTAGGACTCGCTTTCCTTTGATTAACTCGGGATTGTCAGCAGTTATAGGTGAAGCGGCTTCCAAAATTGTAGCGTTTGGATTAACAGTTCTAACGTTCTGTTTGACTCTTTCCACGTTTTCCGGGTCTGCCGTTTCAACCTTATTTATTATTACAACGTTTGCCAACCGCAGATTAGCCTCACCAGGATGATAAGCAACCTCATGTCCGGCTCTGTGGGGGTCAGCTACAACAATGTGTAGGTCTGGCTTGTAGAAAGGTAGGTCGTTGTTGCCTCCATCCCAGACGATAACGTCCGCCTCTTTCTCCGCTTCTCTCAGAATTTTTTCGTAGTCAACCCCTGCATAAACGATTATACCGTTGTCTATGTGTGGCTCGTATTCTTCTCTTTCCTCAATCGTGCACTCATGTTTATCCAAGTCTTCGTGTGAAGCGAAACGCTGGCAAATCTGCTCTTTTAGGTCTCCGTAGGGCATCGGATGCCTAATAACAACAACCCTCAAACCTTTGCTTTTCAAGATTTTCGCAACTTGCCGTGAAGTTTGGCTTTTCCCTGAACCAGTTCTTACGGCACACACAGAAACAACTGGAACCTTTGCCTTTAGCATCGTTGTTTTCGGACCCATTAAGCGGAAGTCTGCACCATTTGCCAATGCTACAGACGCTTTATGCATAACGTATTCATGTGAAACATCGCTGTAGGCAAAGATAACCTGGTCAACATCATGTTTCCTTATCAGCTTTGGCAGTTTCCCTTCCGGATAGATTGGTATGCCCTTCGGATAGTGTGGACCTGCAAGCTCTGGGGGGTAGCTTCTTTCTTCTATGCCGGGAATCTGCGTGGCTGTGAATGCCACAACTTCATAAGCATCATTGTTTCTAAAGTAGACATTGAAGTTGTGGAAGTCCCTACCAGCCGCACCCATTATAATAACTTTGATTCTCTTCATATCGCGATTCCTCGCCAAAACCCCGAGCAAGGGGATTCAATACTACCTAAATCATTCCATATAAACCTTAACGTGGCAACTTACCCTAAGAGACGTAAAACTGTTTCACCTATGAAGTCTATCTGCCTTGCGGTAACACCTGGATGGGCTGGCAACGAAAGAACCTGTTTTGCGGCTTTCTCTGTTTCCGGAAGCCTATATCTTCCAAATTTTCTATAATATGGCATTACATGTATAGGATTTACATAGTAGACTTCTGTGCCTATACCCTTTTGTCTCAGTGCTTCAATAATTTTGTCTCTTTTCTTTCCTTTTGCACCCTTTAACCTAATGGTGTAAAGATGCCAACTGTGTTTGTAGCCTTTGTGTTCTTTTGGCAGCAGCAAACCCTTTGCTTTTTTAAGTTTCACTGTTAGTCTTTCGGCGTTTTCACGTCTTTTTGCTAAGAATTTTGGTAGTTTCTTTAATTGTACGCAGCCTATCGCTGCTTGTATTTCTGGCATGTGATAGTTGTGCCCGAGCATGAGTGATTTGTACTTCTCTTTTTCTCCGTGGCTTCTCATGAACCGCATCTTTTCGGCAAGTTTATCATTGTTTGTTGTTACCATGCCACCTTCGCCCGTTGTCATGTTTTTGCTTGCATAGAAACTCCAGCATGCAGCATCTGCAAAGGCTCCTGGCGGTTTTCCCTTGTAACTTGCACCGTGGGCTTGAGCTGCATCTTCAATAATCGTTAGTCCATGCTTGTCAGCGATTTCTCTTATTGGTTGCATGTCAGCTGGCAAACCATACAAGTCCACGGGCATTATACCCTTTGTCTTTTTTGTTACGGCTTTTTCAATTCTTCTTGGAGAAATATTGTATGTTTCAGGGTCTACGTCCACGAAGACTGGTTTGGCTCCAGCCATCGCAACCACTTCGGCTGTTGCAACGAACGTAAAGCTTGGCAGAATCACTTCATCCCCTCGTTTAATTCCAGCTCCCACAATTGCTAAATGTAAAGCGGCTGTTCCCGTGTTTACCGCTATTGCATGTTTTGCTTTAACAAATTTTGCGAAGGCTTTTTCGAACTTCATAACCACGGGACCCGCGCCAAGTCCATGCGTTAGTGTGCCGCTTTTCAAAACTTTGACAACAGCTACGATTTCCTCTTCCCCAATTTGAGGGGCGTTGATTGGAATCATGCCATCGCCATCTAGTTAGTATGCTACTCCCATGTTAATAACTTGTGCGTTTAATTTGATGTCGAATAAAAAACCGGGACGTTAAAAAGATGAAAGGTCATCATTCAAATTTTTAACTCTGCTTAAGAATTCCTCCAATTCCTTTTCAACTTCTTCCTTTCTTTTTGTTAGAAACCCCAATTCCTCTAATATTTCCTCCAGCCACTCTTTAATGGCTAGGTTGCACTTTTCCTTAGTCATTCTGGCAAGATATTTTGAAACATCTTGTGGACCACGCTTTTTCAATAAGTGTAGTGGATAATTGATTTGCTGAAATTTTGAGAATGGGAAGAAATGTCTAGTTGACCGCGGTTTCATTAGGTGTCCGCTAAGTCCCGCCGAGATAACCTTTTCAACGGCAATTTCTCCATTTGGATCGCTTATATATCGATGGATTCTCCTTCTTCCAACTCGAATTTTTGGATTCTGGAAGGCATCAACAAGTATAACTGGCATCAGTGTATAACCAAGGCTTTTTAACACAAGCCAACGGTGCATTCCATCAAAGATAACGTGCGTTTTTTCATCCGCAATTATTGGGTATTTCAGCACGCCATCTCTAAGGATTTCCCGTCTAAGCAGTTCCAGATAAAGTGGAGAGCCTTTTTCATGGGGTTTCAGCTCGTCAATCGGCAACAAAAGTATTTTTAAATCTGATTTTTCAGCTAAAATAGTGGATGTCACTTGTTCTTTCACCTTTTAATGGCTGAAAGTTGGAACTTTTTTTCTAGTTCACCATTCCAGCCATGGATAAAGTTCCTTCAGCCTTCTCATGGATTCATCTACTTTTTCTTTAGGATACTCATATGGTGGTAGCTTGCCGCTGTTGTAGTCGTCATAAGCTTGCATGTCAAAGTGGCCGTGTCCGCACAGCAAGAACAGAATGGTTTTCTCCTCACCAGTTTCCTTGCACTTGAGAGCTTCGTCAATGACGGCCTTGATGGCGTGGGCGGGCTCGGGGGCTGGCAGTATGCCCTCTGTTCTGGTGAATAGAGTTGCCGCCTCGAACGCTTCGATTTGGTTGTAAGCCTTGCTTTTTACGATTCCTTCCGCATTCAATAAACAGAGAGTTGGAGCCATTCCGTGATAGCGTAGGCCGCCAGCGTGGATGGGCGGGGGTATAAACATGTGGCCAAGCGTATGCATTTTAACCAAAGGAATCATTCGAGCACTGTCTCCATGGTCGTATGTGTAGTATCCTTTCGTCACTGAGGGAGCCGCGGTGGATTCCACTGCTAGGAAGTCCGTATCTTTAGGAGCTTTCCCTGAGACTTTATCGTAATAGAAAGGCCACAATAATCCTGAAAAACTGCTTCCTCCCCCTACACACCCTACGAGCAAATCTGGATAATCGTCCACAAGTTCCATCTGTTTCTGAGCTTCTTGACCAACGACGGTTTGGTGAAGAAGAACGTGGTTAACAACGCTTCCGAGAGTGTATTTCGCTTCTTCGTGTGTAACAGCGTCCTCCACGGCTTCACTTATGGATATTCCTAGACTTCCTGAACAGTTAGGATCCTCCTCCAGAATCTTCTTCCCAAATTTTGTTCTCTCGCTTGGGCTTGGAAAAACTTCAGCTCCCCAAGTTTCCATCATGACTCTCCTATAGGGCTTTTGGTGGTAGCTTGCTCTGACCATGTAAATGGTTGATTTCATTTCAAACAACATGCAACCAAAGGACAGCGCTGAACCCCATTGACCTGCCCCAGTTTCTGTTGTAAGCCTTTGCGTGCCTTCCTTCATGTTGTAGTAAGCTTGAGCAACAGCGGTGTTCGGCTTATGGCTTCCCGGAGGGCTTACTCCTTCGTATTTGTAGTAGATTTTGGCGGGCGTCTTTAGGGCCTTCTCAAGACTGACTGCTCGGTAGAGGGGTGTTGGCCTCCATAATCGGTAAACCTCGCGCACTTCTTCCGGTATACTTATCCAACGTTCTTTACTAGTCTCCTGCTTTACGAGTTCCTTGGCAAATACAGCCTCTAGAGCCTGAGGGGGTACAGGCTCCCTTGTCTTTGGATTTATCATGGGAGGGAGCGGTTTCGGAAGATCTGGGAGAATGCAGTACCATTGTTTAGGTATTTCTTCCTCGTCTAATATTATTTTTCTAGATGCCATTTTTGTCTCTCCTAGGTACGTTTCAGTACATTTAAGGTCATTAATAGACACTGTAATTACAAGAACATATTTATACTTTATTGCGCAAAAACGTACATAAAGGAATCCGTAACATGTGGAGTAACATCAGAAAATGTCTAGAAGGATATCCGGAGCGGCTTAAAGTAGCACGTGTCCTCGTAGAAAATGGGCTAAGCGTAAGAAATGAGAAAATCTATCTCAACGAAATCGAAATTCCACCAGTGCGTGTGGCCCGAGTTGCAGGGGTGGATAGACGAACAGTTAAGGAGACATTGAACTCCATCAAAGCCAACCGTGAACTTCGGTTAATATTTGAAGGAATAAGGTCTGCTGGGTATTCATTAAAAGAAATTGCTAAGTACTTGAATCTAGGTGTGGTCGAAATAACACCTGTTGATGCCAGAATGCCAGGCATTTTGGCGAATTCCGCTATGATCCTTGCCAAAGGTGGTCTAAGCATAAGACAAGCGATTGTGGATGACCCGGAGCTATCACCAGAGCCGAAACTCACATTGATTGTTGAGAAAAAAATCCCGGGAAAACTGATTTCGAAGTTTCTAGAGGTAAAAGGGATAGCTAAGATATCAGTGTACTAGAGAATAGTCGCTATGCTTGTTACATGCTTTCGGTGGCTGTCGCGTTTTGGAGATAATCCTTCAACTTTTATGTCATACATCAAAGAACGAAAAGCCTTCCGTCGTCCAATCGCAGGGTTTGAAGGCATTTACGGATTATGAACGTAGAATTAAGATTAAAAATGAGATTATGTAGCAAAGGTCGCGTAGCAGACTAGTGACTTGCTGGACTACTCCTCATAAAAGAGGACACCTTCATGGCTACTGCCGAGGCACTTATTAGTGTCTCATAAACGTGCATGGGCTGTTGCACTGCTCCAGCGAGAAATATGCCATCTCTTGTTGTTTCATTTGGCGCTAGTTGAGGATGTTTTTCCAGAAAGAAGCAGTCTTCGTCGAGTGGAAGTTGGAGTTTTTCTTTGAGGTTGACTTGAGGCTTTAGTCCAGTTTCTAAAACAATAAGGTCAGCTGTTATTGAGAGCAGTTTAGATGTGGCTAGGTCATAAACGTCCAAAGTTAGGAAGCCATTTGGTGTTTGGCGTACTTCGGATGGTTGCCCATGGATAAATTCAACTCCGCCGGCTCTGACTTTCTGATACAACTGTTCGCCCTGTTTTGTAACGGCCCTTATGTCTGTGTAGCAAATGTAGGCGTCAACTTCCTCTCCATACTGCTGTTTCAAGTAGTAGGTATGTTTGAGAGCGTTTAAGCATCCGATATTGCAGCAATAGCGAAGGTGCTTTTCATCTCGCGAGCCAGTGCACAAAATAAACACAACGCTTTTCGGTCTTTCTTTGCTGTCGATTCTCAGGATTTTTCCGCCAGTTGGACCTGTTAGGCTACACAATCGCTCATACTCCATCCCAGTAATCACATTCGGATAAACACCGTACTTATACTGTCCCACTTTTTGAGCGTCATATTGACAAAATCCTGTTGCCAAGACAATAGCACCTACAGATAGTTCTTCACGCAACGGTTTTTGGTCATACAGCACTGCTCCTTCTGGGCAAGCGTCCTGGCACGCACGGCAGGATTCGTCTTTAAAGTAGAGACAAGCCTCTTTGTCAACTAGATATCTGGCTGGAACTGCAAAGGGTTTAGGCAGGTATATGGCTTTTCTCGTTGCCAGTCCCATTTCAAACTTTTTTGTAACATCTACTGGACAAACCTTTTCGCATTCACCGCAGTTGGTGCATTTAGCTTTGTCCACATATCTAGCCCTTTTTGATATATGCACTCTAAAATTGCCTATGGAGCCGGCAACTGATTCAATTTCAGCATAAGGCAGAACCGTTATGTTAGGGTCATTCAAAACCTTTTGGAGCAGTTGTTTAGTTAGCTCCTCCGCGTTCTCTAAGGTTGGAAACACTTGATGTAAAAGTGAAGCATGACCTCCGAGGCGAGGTTCCTTCTCAACTAAATAAACGTTTATTCCCATGCTTGCAAGGTCAATAGCGGTTTGCAGTCCAGCGACTCCTCCACCTACAACAAGCGCAGAATGCTTGTTCATGTTTATCTCCTTGTATAAGATTGAGAACATTAGGTTAGAGATTGGCTTTTAAAAAGATTTGTGATTATGCAATTGAAGTTCGAAAACAATGCTTATAAAGGCAAGAGCCGCTATCCCTTATTCCATGTCCATCATAGACCTTACAACCACAAAAAAGCCTGATTTGGCTCTCCGCCTCAAACTCTTAGCTAAGATTGGCGAGCATAAGCCTTACAATTGTTTTCAATGTATTAGATGTACAAGCGGTTGCCCATCGATGAAAATGTTGGAGCTGAAACCGCATGAAATCGTAAGTTTAGCTAGTCTCGGTTTTATTGAGGAATTAATCGCTTCAGGCACGGTCTGGGCTTGCGCAACCTGTCTAAAGTGTAAGGAAAGATGCCCCCAAGCCGTGGCTCCAGTCGACCTCATATTTGCGTTAAGAAACTTGGCTGTTGAAAAAGAAGCCAAGGTTCCCGAAAGTTTTCTGCGTTCATTAAGCGCTATACTTGAAACTGGTTTTGTTCAAAAACCGCAAGACACCGTGACACGCAAAATGGAAAAAGTGAACAGAGAGAAGCTGGACTTACCAAAGTTCCACGAGCCTGATGAGAAGTTCAAGGCCGCTTTTTTCAAGGTGTTAGAACTCTTTCAGGAGTAGTGGAAGTTGAAAGTTGCAGTTTACTGGGGCTGTCTCATTCCAACGGTCCAGTATGGCTATGAAATGTCGGTTAGAGCGGTTATGCCTCAGCTCGGTTTAGAGCTTGTGGAATTAAACAATGTCTCTTGCTGTGGAACACCCATCAAAAGCGTGAATATGTTTGCAGCGCTTTATCTGGCGGTGAGAAACCTAGCCATAGCTGAAAAAACGGGCTTAGACGATTTGCTTCTTCCATGCAATGGCTGTTACTTGTCGCTTTCTGAAGCCAAACACCTTCTCAGTCAAGACGGTAAACTAAAAGAAAGGATTAACAACATACTTAAAGAAGAAAACCTTCAATATGAAGGCTCGATTAAGATTTGGCACACCATCAACTTGCTTCACGACCTTGCCGGAGAAGAAAGAATGAGAGAGGTGGTTAAGCACCCCCTAAACGGCTTAAAACTCGCGGTTCATTATGGCTGCCACATTTTAAGACCCAGCACATTTCAGCCAATTGACGACTCAGAGAACCCGAAAAAAATGGACGAGTTAGTTGAGTGGTTAGGTGCAAAAAGCATCCCTTATCCAGAGAAGTTGGATTGTTGCGGATATATGCTTTTGTTGTCACATCCGGACGCTGCATTAACGTTTACTGGGCTAAAGTTGAAGGCAGTTCAAGACTGGGGTGCAGATGCGCTAGTGGTGTCTTGTCCGTCTTGTCAGATGATGTTTGACATGCGCCAGAAAAGTTCGGGTGCCACAACTGGTGCAAAACTTAATTTGCCAGTGCTTTATTATACGCAGTTGCTTGGCTTAGCGATGGATATCTCAACCGAGAGGCTTGGACTAAACTTGAATCGAAGCCCTATAGATGAGCTTTTACAAAAAGTGGGTTTAATATCTACTGCGACTTCTCCATAGAGTTAACGGCATTTCCTTCTGGCAAACCTTATATATTTAGTGTCCATGAGACTCTTTTCTCTAAAGGTGAAATATAATGGTAGAGTTTGGCTTTACTGAACAACAAGAAATGTTTCGAAAGATTTTGCACGAATGGTGCCAGAAAAACCTTACCCTTGAAAAAGTTAGAGAAATGGACACTAAACAATGGATCCCTGATGAAATCATTACGGGAATGGCTGACCTTGGTTTATGGCTCATGACCATTCCGGAAGAACATGGCGGATTGGGAGCAGATTGGGTTACTGCTTGTATAGCTGCCGAAGAATTAGCCTATGCTGATATTACCATAGCAATCCCAGTGCACTTCCTAGTCGAAAGCAGTTGGGGATTTGTTGCTGACAGATACTGCACAGAAAGGGTTAGAGAAGAGTGTATACGTCCGGCAATAAAGGGCAAGGCATTCATGGGTATAGCTACAACCGAAGCTGGTGGAGGTTCTGATGTCGCTGCTTTCAAGACAGTAGCAAGAAAGGAGGGGAACGATTGGATTGTTAATGGAGAAAAGACGTACATTAGTGGTACAGAAGAGTGTGTACATCTTGGCAAGGGTGGCTTCTGGATAACTGCTAGAACATCAAAAGCACCGCCAGGGGCTGCACATCGAGGCATGACATCCTTCTATCTTCCATTTAAGGCTCCGGGCGTTGAGGTAAGCAAACGTTTCGATGACATGGGCAGAATGGGTATATCATGTGGGGCTTTCACCATGAAAGACGTTAGACTGCCAAATGATTATCTCATGGGAGAAGAGGGCAAAGGCTTCTATATGACCATGGAAGGCTTTGACGCTGCAAGGATATTAATTGGAGCTACTTCCATCGGATGTGCGCAACGTGCACTTGAGATTGGAATGGAATATATTAAGGAGCGTAAAGCTTTCGGTCGCCCTATTGGAAAATTTGGCATGATCCAATATGAATTGGCAGATGACTACGCAAAGCTAGAAGCCTTGCGATCGTTGGTCTACAGAACGGCTTGGATGATGGACGAAAGGTATAAGACAAAGCGTTTCACGCCACTCGAAGTAGCAAAGATGATATCAACGGTCAAGCTGCTGGGTCCGCCTCTTGCATTTAAGATCTTCTATGATACAATGATATGGTTAGGAGCTTGGGGATACACCAAAGAATGCCCACTTGAAATGGGAATGCGAGGGATAATGTCGTACGTCATTGGAGCTGAGGGTGCCCTTAACATCCAGAGGGTTGTTCTCGTAAGAGAACTTCTTGGAAGCGAATACATCGATTACAAGTAGCTTCTAGGGGACAAACCCTCTCTTTTTTCCATTCACATAAAATATTGATTGTTAAATGGAAAACACTCTTCCACACGGTTCCACGAAACGAAAAGAACGTTCAAAATGTGTTAGCTTTAGCTAATTTTTGGCTTTTTCAAGGCCGCTAACAAAGCAGGCACTATCTCATAGAGGCGGGTGCGCGCATAGAGAGTGTCAACTGGAGATGGGTTTGAGAGGAGTCATATCTTACTGCATCGGAGCCGAAGGAGCTACAAACATCCAGAGGGTAATCATAGCCAGAGAACTGCTTGGCAAAGAATACATGGCTCACAAATAAAACCCTCTTTTTCTTTTCATTCCTTTGCCTTTTTAGAAATCAACTGGAAGCTAGTAGTTTTCTTAAAGCTTCTGATAGAGCTGGGACTATTTCGTATAAGTCGCCAATGACAATGTAATCGGCCATCTCCATTATTGGTGCTTCTGGGTCTCTATTGATAGCCGCTATTATCTTAGAGTCGCGTATTCCAGCCACATGCTGGATTACCCCGGAAATCCCGCATGCAATGTAAAGCTTTGGCTTGATAGTGTGCCCTGACAATCCTACCCATTCTGTGAACCATTTTCTATCTTCAACTAATGGTCGGGTGTATCCGACTTGTCCACCCAGTATCTGGGCTAGTTCATCGAGAATTTTGAAGTCTTCTTTCTTTTCGAGTCCCCTTCCGCCTCCAATAACCACTTCCGCCTCTTCGATTCTGGTCTCGGCTATTTCTATTGGTTTAACTTTAACAATTTCGGTTTTTGCCACTTCAAGTTGTACATCGCTTATGTCAACAACTTCGCCTTTGCTTTCTTCTGTATATTTGAGTTTTTCGAATCTTCTGCGAGGTATAGTAACTATTTGCGGCTTAGTACGGAAAACTTGGGTTACTATGGCGTTTCCACCGTAGACGATTCGTTCTGCGAGCAGTCTGCCTTGTTCATCAACTTTTAACTCCAAGCAGTCTGAGACGCATCCAGCATTAAGCCGAGCGGCAAGTCGGGCGGCAAGTTCTTTTCCTCTTTTGGTAGAACCCATCAGAAACAGTTCAGGCTTGTGCTGTTTAGTTAATTGGGTTAAAGCACTTAGATAAGGTTCAACGTGAAATACCTTTAGTTGCGGGTTGTCTACTACGATGACTTTGTGAGCGCCATAACCGATTAGCTCTTTTACTTGTTTTTTAATATCATGTCCCAACATAACTGCTGTTAGTTGCGTCTGCAGTTTGCCTGCTAATCTGCTTCCTTTGCCAAGTAATTCAAGCATCAAGTCCTTATTTTCTGAGTATGCCCAGACTCCACGATGTTCGCTCAACCGTTTTCACCTCACTATAATCCCTTCTTGAATCAGTGTTTTCGCTAACTTCTCTGCAATCTCCATGGCAGTTTCTCCCTTTATGACAATTTTTTTACGTTCCACCTTAGGTGCAAGAACATCTAGCACCTGAACCGCTGAGCCCGCTTCACCCACTTTTTCGCTTGGAATGTTAAGGTCTGCAGCTTTCCATATCACAATTTCTTTCTTGAATGCCTTCATGATTGCCATGTATGAGGGAGTACGAGGTTCATTGATTTCCTTCGTCACGGTTACTAAAACCGGCATTTTTGCTCTCACAGTCTCAGAGCAGTCTTCTAAACCTCGCTCAGCAGTAACAGTGTCTCCTTCGAGACTAAGTTTTCTTGCATAGGTTATCAATGGAATGCCCAATCGCTCGGCTAAGCGCGGTCCAATCTGCGCCGAGAAACTGTCAATTGAGGCTTCGCCGCATAAAATGATGTCGAAAGCGCCTATCTTTTTAATCGCTTCAGCAAGAACATAGGAGGTTGCCAATGTGTCAGAGTTTTCAAAGATTGAATCATTTATTAGGTAAGCCTTGTCAGCGCCCATTGCTAGGGCTTCCCTTAATGTTGTTTTGGCATCTTCTGGACCAGTAGTCACCGTGAGGACTTCGCCTCCGAGCTTCTCTTTGATGCGTATGGCTTCTTCTAGGGCATTTTTGTCGAAGTCACTTATCTTTTTGGGCGCATCCGCAATGATTAAACGTCTCGTAGCTGAGTCAACCTTTAGCTGAGAGACATCTATGGCTTGTTTTACACAAACTAGGATTCTAACCATTTTAAAGTCTCCCCGGTGAGGACTCTAATCGTTTGTTTAACGGTTTAATAAATTTTTTCAAGACAGAGGCTCTACCTAACCATGGAAGGCTTCGACAATCTTATAAACAAACTATTTCCCTCGCTTCGTTATCATTCTCTGGGCTGCTGCTGAAGAGACCAAGCTTAAAAAATACGTCAATTCATACAAGAAATATAAAAAGAAGGTTGGAGTATTCATCCCGTAAAATCTAAATTATTATCGGTGTCTTCATGGAGTATGAAATTAAATGTTCAGTATGCGGTAAATCTTCTCCTAGCTTACTTAATTTCAGATGTCCTTCCTGTGGTCAACCGTTGGATCTTCAAATTCACCCTAATTTTGAAGCTGGAAAAATTCGAAGGAGAGATTATACTGTTTGGCGGTATGCAAAGTTTTTCCCGCATGTAAAAGAGACAGAAATCGTAACTTTGGGTGAGGGTTGGACGCCTTTAGTCAAGTTTTCAAGCAACGTTTATTTCAAACTTGAAAATTTGAATCCCACCGGTTCTTTTAAGGATAGAGGCTCCACAGTACTAATCTCAACATTGCATAAACTGATAAAAAAAGCTGGAGGCTGCATGTCTGAGGATTCTTCAGGTAATGCAGGGGCTTCTATAGCTGCTTATGCTGCTCGTGCAGGGTTAAAGGCGAAAATTTATGTTCCAGAAAATGTTTCTGGACCGAAGTTCAACCAAATCCGGTTTTATGGGGCAGGAGTTGTTAAGGTTTCAGGTGGTCGAAGCAAAGTTGCAGAGGAAGCGCAAAAAGTTGGAAGGGGAAAATTCTATGTTGGACACATACTTCATCCTTTGTTTAGGGATGGAATAAGAAGCCTTGCGTATGAAATAGCTGAGCAGCTTGGTTGGCAAATCCCAGAACGCATTTACTTGCCAGTTTCCGCTGGGACTCTGCTTTTAGGCGTTATAAGCGGTTTTAAGCATTTAGTTGAGTCCAACGCGATAGAGGCTATGCCCAAAATAGTGGCTTGCCAAACACAACAAGTTTCACCGCTTTACCATCGCTTTAGAAACTTGAGTTACACTCCGCCGAAAAAGATTACGTCTATCGCTGATGCTTTAGTGAGTGTGAATCCTCCGCTACTAAATCTTATGGTTGAACACTTGAGGGAAGCAAATGGTGATGCTGTTATGCTTGAAGAAGACGAAATATTCAACGCTTTCGTAGAGCTTGCTAGAAAAGGGTTTTTTGTTGAACCAAGCTCAGCTGTTGCTTACGCAGCTTACACGAAGCAGCTCAAGAGCGAAGAACCATCAAAGGATGATAAGGCTGTGATAATTCTAACCGGGACGGGCTTGAAAACCATGCTTGAACCAAATTAATAATTTCCTTAGAAGTTTACATATGAAAATCTAACTTTCAGCTTTTCCTTTCAGAAAAACTTATATTGCAATGCTGTTTCTCTTATTGGCGCATTAAAGGAGGTTTGTTAGGTTTGTCATCAGCTGGAGGAGTTCCAGTTTTAATTTTGAAGGAAGGTTCAAGTCGCACCAGAGGAAGAGAGGCCCAACATGCAAACATAATGGCGGCGAGAATTGTAGCAGAAACTGTGAAAAGTGCTCTAGGACCGAAAGGCATGGATAAAATGCTTGTTGACAGCTTCGGCGATGTGACAATAACAAGCGATGGACGCACAATCCTTGATGAGATGGACATTCAGCATCCAGCAGCCAAGATGATGGTTGAAGTTGCGAAAACACAGGACAATGAAGCCGGTGACGGAACAACAACAGCTGTGGTTTTAGCAGGCGAACTGCTAAACAAGGCAGAAGAGCTAATCGAGAAAAATGTTCATCCAACAATAATAATTGACGGATACAAAAAAGCCTCGGAAAAAATACTGGAAGTTTTAGAGAAAATAGCAATACCAGTGGAGCCAAATGCTGAAGAATATTTGAAAAAGACTGCGATGACTTCTATGGCAAGCAAATTGGTGGCTGAGCATAGAGGATACTTGGCTGATGTGGCGGTTAAAGCAATTCTTCAAGTTGCTGAAAAAGAAAATGGTAAATACAAGGTGGATGTGGATGATGTCAAAGTTGAAAAGAAACCGGGTGAATCAGTGAGAGATACGAAGTTAATTAGCGGCATAGTTTTAGACAAAGAAATTGTGCATTCTGGAATGCCTAAACATTTAGAAAACGCAAAAATAGCGTTACTGGATTGTGCACTTGAGATTGAGAAGACAGAATTTGACGCAAAAATCAACATTGAAAGCCCGGAACAAATGGAGGCATTCCTAAAACAGGAAGAAACAATGCTGCGGGAGATGGTTAATAAGATAACTGCAGCAGGTGCAAATGTTGTCTTGTGCCAAAAGGGTATTGACGATATGGCTCAACACTTCTTAGCGAGAAAAGGAACACTTGTAGTGCGGAGAATTAAAGAATCAGATATGGAGAAGCTTGCGAAAGCCACTGGTGGAAAAATAATAACAAACTTGGATTACGTAAATCCGGCAGATTTGGGCTATGCAAGTCTTGTTGAGGAACGCAAAATAGGCGACGACAAAATGACTTTCATAGAAGGATGCAAGCACCCTCATGCCGTTACAATTTTGATAAGGGGTGGAACACAACGCATTGTGGACGAAGCGGAACGTTCATTACATGATGCTTTATGTGTAGTTCGAGACATAGTTGAAGAACCAAAAGTCTTAGCTGGTGGTGGAGCACCAGAGCTCGAAGTTTCGCGTGCACTCAAGAAATATGCGGAAACCCTTCCGGGAAGAGAGCAACTCGCGGTTAAATGCTTTGCAGAAGCCCTAGAGGCTGTTCCCGTAACGTTGACTGAAAATGCTGGTTTAGACCCAATAGACATACTGTCTGAGCTGAGGGCGAGACACGAAAAGGGTGAAACATGGACTGGAATAGAGGTTCACTCTGGCAAAGTTCGAGACATGACTGAGGTAGGAGTTTTCGAACCATTAGCTGTCAAGAAGCAAATAATCAAGTCAGCAACAGAAGCCGCTTCAATGATACTGAAAATAGATGATGTAATCGCTGCTGGTAAGATGAAGGCTCCGCCAATGCCTCCAGGAGGACCCCCTGGTGGGATGGGACCAGGCGCCGGAGTGTATTAAGATACGGCTAAGAAAGAGAAGAAAATTTTGATAGGGCCCCCAAAGCTTACCCGCTTCGAAAAAGCTCGGATAGTGGGCGCTAGGGCTCTCCAAATATCAATGGGTGCCCCCATACTTGTTGAGGTCTCGGAAGGCTTTTCAAGTCCGATAGATATAGCATTGAAAGAACTTGAGGCAAACATCTTACCAATAACTATCAGGCGAACATTGCCCGACGGCACCTATCAAGATATTCCACTAAAATGGCTTTTAGAAAAATAACCGCGCTTTTCTCAAACGTCGTCTTCTTGCTTAACTTTTAAAATGGCGGAGACGGTCGGAGGAATCCTTTGCTGTTCCTCCTTCGCCAGCATAGAATAATAGTAAACGGTTATTTATGCTGGAAGAAATGGTTACTTTTTGTTTTGAGTTTTCTTTAAGATTTCTTTTGCTGTTTCAAGTGTTTTTCTTATTCTTGTCCAATGGGCTCCTTGCCAGTAGATTTGTCCGCATTTTGGGCATTTCCAAAACTTGTTGTAATGTGAAAACGTGCTTTTCTCAATTTTGTCTGCTACTTTTTCTTTGGGTATTGGTTTTACTCGGGTGTTGCATTTTGGGCATCTTGATGTTGTCATGTCTATTTCTAATTTGATGTTGAACCTTTGTGTAAGTTGTGCGAGTTTTTCTGCTTCTGTTTTTCCGCCTAGATAGAAGGCGTCAACTCCTTTTGCTGTGGCTTGTTGGTAAAGCTCTAAGTCCCTTGTAAGCAGGATTCTTCTTTCCTTTTTGGCTATCATGATTAGTTGGGCATCGTCAAGTTTGTTTGAGTATTTCACGTTGTGCCCTAGCATTCGAAGCCAACGTGTAAGTTTTCCAAGCATCCCATCGGCAATGAACTTCAAAGTTTATTCTCTCCGAATTATTTTTCCGCTTCCTGCCTTAGCTACGATTTCTTCTTCATCCATGATTAATTGACCGTTAACGAATGTTTTAACTGGTTTTCCTTCAACTGTCCATCCGTCAAACGGGGAGTATTTCGCTTTTGAGTGGAATTTTGTTGCGTCAATTCTGTATTTTTTATCTAAATCTACAACCACTAAATCTGCGTTATTTCCCTCTTTCAAATAGCCTCTACCTTTCAACCTGAAGATTTCAGCAGGGTTTTCTGAAATTAACCTAACTACATCAGCTATTGATAATCGTCCACGTTTCACCTCTGTGAGCAATAGTGGAAGAGTTGTTTCTAAGCTTGGTATGCCAACCTTGACATCCCAAACAAGCTTTGCTTTCTTCTCTCCTAAAGTGTGTGGCGCATGGTCTGAAGCCAAGATGTCAATCCAACCATTTTTGACTCCGTTCCAGAGGGCTATTGTATGGTGTTTTTCTCGAACAGGCGGCATGGTCAATGCCAGTGTTCCGATTCGCCTTAAATCGTCAGTGGACAAAAATAGATGATGCGGCGTTGTTTCGCATGTTACTGGTAGTCCTAATTTTTTTCCATCAATTACTGCTTCTAATCCTTTTTCTGTGCTTATGTGACAAAAATGCACCTGTGTGCTGGTTTGTTTGGCGATGTTTAGCAAGCGTTTCACGGCTTTCACCTCTGCACTTTCTGAATGTGCCTTGAGAAATGCCTCGATATCGTTGCGGTTGGAACGCTTAAGCTTCCCTTCAGCTCTTTCTAATGTTGCTTTGTCTTCTGCGTGAACAGCGACTGGAACCTTCAATCTGCTAACGGTTTTGAACGCTTCTAACAAGGCATAATCGTCATTAATGTTTAATCCGCCAACCTGCTCAGCCATAAAAAGCTTAAAAGCCACAGCTCCTTCTCTAACTATTTCCTCAGTTTCCCTCGTGTTTCTTGGAAATTCGGAGTAAAAGCCGATGTTAACCAAAACTTTCTTTTCAGCGATTTTCATTCGGTTCCTCAAGTTTTCTGCACTCATTGTCACTGGGTCATTGTTGGGCATGTCCAAAACTGTTGTCACTCCACCTGCGGCGGCGGAGGCTGTTCCGCTGTAAAAATCTTCTTTGTACGTTTTTCCTTCATCTCGAAGATGCACATGAACATCTATTAAACCGGGTAAAACCAAGAGATTTTTTAGGTTGATTTTTGCCTCTGCTTTAGGCATGCTTATTTCTTTGCCTATTTTGAGGATTTTTCCTTTGTTTATTGCTAGGCTGCAGTCCACTATTTTGTTATTTATGTAGGCTTTCGTGTTGCTTAGGACTAGGTCAACAATCAAGTTGATCGGCTCTCTTGTTATTGGAATAAAGTGGAATAGAATGTTAAAGTTTATTCTATTATTTTGAAGAAATCTCTTTCCGTTATTATGCCTATGAGTTTTTCGTTTTTGACCACTGGTAAAGCGCCTATTTTTTTCTCTTGCATTATTTTTGCTGCTTGACCGACATCTGCGTTTGGCTCAATTGTTGATACCTCTTTTGTTGCTATTTCAAGTGCATGTGTGTTCAAAACCTGTATTATGGTTCCAGACCGTAGATATTTGAAGACTTCTCCGGAGCCGAAGAACCGTATAATATCCATGGCTGTTATTATGCCTACTACTTTGCTATCGGAGATTATTGGCAGTCTTCTGAATCCTTGTGTTGTCATTGTTTTTTCGGCTTCAAAGATTGTTGTTTTGGGTGATGCTGTGACTACTTTTTTGGACATTAGTTGAGCAACGTTTACGCCGCTTATTCTATCAGCGAACATGTTGGCAATGTCTCTCTCCGTGATTATTGCTCTTACACGGTTTTCATTGTCAACCACAGGTAAACCGCCGAGGTTTTTTTCTTTCATTAATTTTATTGCTTCGCTTATTTTTGCAGAAGTTTTAACTGAAACAACTTTTTTGGTTATTACGAGTTTTATGGGCTCGTTTATGGCTTTGAAAATGTTTCCTCCAAATTTTTGTTGAATTATTTGGAATTTTTTTCCGCCGCCTAGGTAATTGATTATGTCTGTGGCTGTTATGATTCCTTCTAACGTTCTTGTTCCTGGGTTAGCGATTGGAATGCGTCGGAATCCTTCCTTGGTCATTATTTGTATACCATCGTAAATGGGTGTTGTTGGAGCCATTGTGACAACGGGGCTTTTTGCAACATGTAATATTTCGCCTTCACGTTTTTTCGGGGGATGAGTTTTTAAAGAGAGCGGGCCCTTCCCCCTTAACGACCTTCTAAAACTTTCTCTACTCAAATTTTTCCCTTCTTATTTAACAAGAAGCTTAACAATGTCTTCACGGTCAACTATACCAATTAACCTTCCGTTGCCGTCTTTTATTGGTATTCTTCCAATGTTTTTTGAAATCATTAGTTTGGCGACTTCGCTGATTCTGGTTGACGGTTTTGCGGCTATAACTGTTGTGTTCATTATTGAAGAAATTTTGGAGGTAGCTCGGAAACGTCCTTTTTGAGATTCGAAGGTAGGCAGCGTTGTTCCGCTTTCCAGAAGGTCTTTTTGTGTAATAATGCCTACCAGTTTGTCCTTTTTGACTACTGGCAGTCCAGCGAAGGATTGGTTTTGCATTAGACGCCAAACGTTATCAATCTCATCATCTGGAGAGCATGCAACAACGTTTTTTGACATGATTTCTGAAACTGGTTTTGAGAGTTTGTTTGGGTTTGCTTTGAGCGAAGTCTCAATGAAGTTTTCTAAGCCTAAAACTCCCCTGTAGGTTTTGTCTTGAGCCGAGTTTACGATGGGCACGTACCATTCGTCTAGTCGAATCATTTTTTTAACGGTGGAAGCAGCATCGTCTTCCATTGCTGCTATGTGCTTTGGTGCGGTCATTATGCCCTTAACTTTTATGGGTGAAACAGAAGAGGAAATAGCCATTACGTCGCCGCGTGAAACTATGCCTAACAGTTTTTTGTTTTCTTTCACTACTGGGAGAATTCTTAAGGCGAAATCCCTTATTATTGCACGGGCTTTTGTGGCGAGTTCATCGTCATAAATAAACGGGTGCTTCTTGTCCATAATTTCTTTAACACGCAAACAACCGCCTCTCACTCTGCGCTTTCTAATTCGATTCTGCAGTCTTCGCAGAGAAAATCTCCGTTGGTTTCTTTTAAGGTGTCTGACCAAGCACCGCAACGGTCGCAGTATCCGGCGAGGGGTGTGGATTCCTCTGTTGTTGCTTCTTGGGCTCTGTTTTCTCCTTCTATGAGTGCCTGTTCTTGGATGATTTCTATGAGTTCGGGCATGACTCCTAAGATGTCTTTGCTTGAGAGTACTCCGATTAGTTGTCCCTTGTATATGACTCCTAATCTTCTAATGTTTAGTCTGCTCATTCTTCTGGCGGCTTCGCTTATCTTTTCATCGGGCTCTATTGTGATTAGAGGTGTGGTCATAACTTCTTTAGCTTTTAGAGAGTCGGGTTTGACATTTTTAGCTAAAACCCTTCTAACTAAATCCCTTTCCGTGATTATTCCAAGTGGTTTTCCCTCTTTGCTTGTCACTATTATGCAGCCCAAACCATGTTTATCCATGAGTTCTGCAACTTGATTTGCTGGTGCGTCTTCATCTATTGTTATTACTGGGCTGCTCATAACATCTTTAGCCAGCATTCGAGACCTTAACCCAATGTCTGACATTGTTCTCAACCACTTAAATGATGTATACTTTGTTAAGCTTGCTTCACTCAACTCAAAATAAACATCCCACATTTAAAACTTGTTATGTTTCGCGCAGATACAATAGTTGCTGGCTGGGTGAAGTTTTATTAGCATCTGCTGGCTAATGCACCTAGTCTAATACGGGGAAAATAATATGTTAAAAACAAATGTTGATAAATTGGTAAAAATCTCGGTTGTCGGCGAGGTAGCCAGCCCAGTTTTCGGAAGAGCAATCTATAGGATTTCAGCTCAAGGCACTCCACTTGTTTTGCCAGGAGTCGGAGGAATCACGTACAATGTGAGGGTAGGCGACTTGGCGTGTGGATGGGAAGCAGACCATGTTGAACCGGGCGTAAGCATAGAAAACAAAGAAAGCGACCCCCGTTTTGCACAGGCTGCAAACGCAGCCTTGAATGTGCTTTCATGTGTTGGAAATGAGGCAGTGGTGGTTATGGGTGATGCGAAAGGTGCAAAGGGAGTTGTGACTGGAAAACATGGTGGAATAGAGCATGTGTTGGTGGATTTTCAGCTTGAAACCCTTGAGAAACTCATGCCTGGCGACAAAGTGCTTGTGAAAGCCTTCGGCGTGGGCTTGAAACTTTTGGATTATCCCGATATAAAGGTGATGAATATGGACCCGCGCTTTCTTGAGGCTTTAGGTCCGAAACCAAGTGGTGACAAATTGGAGGTTCCGGTTACACATGTAATTCCGGCGATGATAATGGGTTCAGGTTTGGGAGCTAACCACACATATTCTGGGGATTATGACATCCAGCTTTTTGATGAAAATGTTAGGAAGCAGTATGGGCTTGATGATTTGAGGCTCGGTGACTTGGTAGCCATAAGAGACGCGGATCATTCTTATGGTAGAATATACAAGCAGGGTGCTATATCAGTTGGTATTGTTGTGCATACGAATTGTGTGTCGTCTGGTCATGGACCTGGGGTTACAACTTTGTTTACGTCTTCTACTGGTAAGATAGTTCCGAAAGTTGATGCAAAGGCTAATATTGCTTCCATTTTTAGGTTGAGGACAGATATATAAGTCAGTCAACGCTTTTACATGCGATGGAAAGAAAAGTGAGGATAATGCCGGTTAAAAGGAAAAGCCGTGGAAGATCCAAAGGTGGCAAGGGAAGAAGTGGTTTTGTTCAGTGTGTTAGTTGCGGGCAAATGGTGCCTCGAGATAAAGCTAAGAAGGTTACTAGGAGGGTTTCTATGGTTGATTACGCTTTGGCGAAGGAGCTTCGTCAGAAGGGTGCGTATATTACTGCTCCGGTGCAGACGAAGTATTATTGTGTTTCGTGTGCTGTGCATCGGGGTGTTGTGAAGGTTAGGGCTAAAAACGAGCGGCATACGCGTCCGAGACAAGGAAGAAGGAGATTTTAGTTTTTTAGCTTAAGCTTCTCTTTTCTTTAGTTTGTTGTAAACGTGTAAGCCTCTTTGTAGGACTGTTAGGTTTGAGAGTATTGCGAGCAGGATTATACCTGTGTTCATTACTGTTTTTGGTTGCCAAAAGCTTGCTGTTATGCTTGCTATGGCTAGTATGATTATGCGTTCTGCCCTTTCTGCTAACCCAACGGATTCCATTTTTATTCCGGCTGCTTCAGCCTTTGCGCGGGTGTAGCTTACGAGTAATGAGCCTGTTAGGGCTGTTAAGCCCCATGGTGCATCGCATAATCCGCTTGCTATTATGCCTGCGTATACAGCAACGTCCGCATACCTATCTAGTAAGGAGTCTAGAAATCCGCCGAAAGCCGTTGTTTCATGATAGAGCCTAGCTAATATTCCGTCTAGGGCGTCGCAGAATCCTGAAAGCAGGAGCAAAACGGTTGCAAGCAGAAGGTAAAGTGTGCGGGTTTGCCCTGCTGTGTATGCTATGGCTGAAAGGAAAGCTAAAGCTATGCCTATGGCGCTTATCCTATTTGGTGTCAACCCTATTTCATGGGCTAGTTTTGCTTCTGTTGTAAGCATTGTTTGAACTTTTTTCTTCAGTTTTGTTAGCATAGCATGGGATTCTCCATTTTTATGTTAGCGTTTATGATTATTATTCCCTGCATGAAAAGGTTGTTGAATTGTTCCTTTTAACTTTTCAAACTCCTACGTATTATCACTAGGCTTCTCTCATAAAAAAGAGGGGTTAAGAATCGCGTAAATATCAAATTTAGTATTCTTCTGGTTTCTTCTTCTTTTCTGGTTTCTTCTTTCCAGACATTCGAGTTGCCTCGAGAAGCAAGTCAACTAATATGCACTTAAAATTTTACGGTTTCCAAGATAGTTTGAAAATTGAAGTTTTTAGATAAAAAATGCTAAAATAAGCCTGTAGTCGAGTTTATAATAATCTAGATTTTTCTTTTTCGGAATCTTTGGCGAAAATAACTGGAATTTTGAAAGTGAGATGTGTTGTCTTGTGATGTGTATCAGCGTTAAGCATAGCAAACTTTATCTTAAGGTGGGTTGCTTCAGCAATCTATCGTTGGAATCACATGGTTTACTATGTAGTGTACAAAGCTTCCAAAAACCATAACAATCGAAGCCTAATCCCTACTCGTTTAAGGGCTATTGGTTGTAGGCAGATAAACAAAACCTTTTGGGAATTTGATAAGGAGAAAGTGGCTAGGGTTTTGAAGTTGCTTGAAAAGAATCAGTCTGTACTCCTTAAAAGAACTAGGGAAGTTAAGAAGCGTTTAATTGTAAAGGGCGTGGTTCAAGATCTTGGGAGTTTAATCGTAGTTTCGATTAAGGCTCCTAAAGATGAAAAGGAGAAAATATGGAAGCTTGTGAAAAAGACTCCTTGCATCCGTCTTTGCAGGCGTGTTTACGCTTTTTATCAACGGCACTCTCGATTTGATTCGGAAAATAAGTTAATTGATGCTAGACGTTTAGTAGCTTTCGTAAGAGAGCTTGGCGGAGAGGTTAAATTGTTTCCTAAAGTTGTTATTCCTAACGAACGTTTAGTTCAAAGGTTGGTTGATGAAACAAGGCAACATGCGGAAAAGGAGATTTTTGACATAATTCAAAATTGTATGCGGCTTTATGATCAGTGTCTTAAAAATGAGTGTGATTCAAAGCAGTTTAATGATGTCTTACGCAAGCTTAGAAGGCAATTTGTCATTGTTAAAAGGAAGGCTGGGTATTATGAAAAATGGATGGGGCTTGACTTTTCAAAAAGTCTGATGAAAGCATATAGGGCTCTGATAAAACTGAAACGTTATTCCGGATGGCAAAAGTTGGCTGCATGAAAGGTTTTCATAGGCAATCCTTTTGTTAAGAAAGAACTTGGGAGTTTATCGAGTAAACTAGCAAAAAATAGGTTATTATTTTGAATAAACCACGAATTTTTCAATTTTTCTTGAATTGCATGTTTTTTTGCCGAGCATTGGTTTAGAGGGTTTAGATTTTTAGTTCTTTATCTTTTAAAAATCTTTAACTGAAAGTAGCTGATGTGGGTTTTTTCGCGGAGGTAAAAACTATGCGCTTCGAAGAAGAAGAATGGGAAGAGGAAGAAGAATGGGAAGAGGAAGAAGAAGAGGAGTGGTAAAGAACCTTTAACATACTAAATCATATCCCCTTTTATTACTCCAGAAATATGTAAATGTATTTTTTGTTTGCATTAAAAGCTGAGTATGTTAAGCATTTCAGATTTGATTAATTTTGTTATTTGGTAGCAATTCTTATTTAAGCGGGATAGGTTAAAGATAGTTTTGTTATGGAGTGTCTGTATGATTAGCATCATGTCCGTGAAGGTTGACGATAAAACTTGTTTGGGAGTGAAAGTTGAGCTTCCTGATTCGCCGCCACTGCTTCTGGTGGTTGCTGAGAAGGGATTTGTTATGTGTGGTTTTTTGAATGTTGATGTTGCTGAAAAGCTGGGTGTGGCTGCTGTAGTGGTTAGTGGAGTGAAAAGTTTTGAAGACGTGCTTAATGCACAGGTTAAAGCTGCAACTTCGAAGGCTAAGGCTTTAGGTGTAAGCGTAGGAATGAAGGGTGCTGATGCCTTAAAGTGCTTGTTTTAGAAACAACTAACTTCAACCCGTTTCCTCACCCTCTTTGCGATGCGCAAAAATTGACCTATACCTACCCCCTATAGCTTTTTGATACCCCTCCCCTACCTTTCCTGTGTTAGGAATATTTGGTTATCCGTGCAATTATTACGGGATACCTCCTATCATTTTTTGCAACAAAGTATCTATCACATAAGTTTGCAGATTTTCTGTGTAAGCTTTGCGAAATACACATCCTCTAGGTTTCTGCAATGATCGTCTAATAGGCTCCAAATAGGTTTGCTTGTTTTAGAGATTTTCTGTTGCAATACTGATAGCCTTATGGTTTTCGGCAAGACGGCTTTGCGAGGTAGTGGCTAAGGCTTATTAAGACTATTGAAAGCTAATCTTTTGGGAAGTTTATGCCAAAAAAGAAAAGTTGGTCTGAAAAACTGAAAGATAGCAAAGGTTTGCCGAAAGTAGAGAGAATTACTGATAAAATGAGTAAAAGATGGGGTACAGGTACTGTGGTTATTCCGGCGCCTATGGAAGTTGATGAAATTATGAGAAGGGTGCCTGAAGGAAAACTTATTACAATTAATGAAATTCGCTTGGCTCTTGCTAAAAGACATGGAGCGACTATCGGTTGTCCTATGACTACGGGTATTTTTGCTTGGATTGCTGCTAATGCTGCTGAAGAACAGAGACAAAAGGGTGAAAAGGAGATTACTCCTTACTGGCGTACGTTAAAAACTGGTGGAGTGATAAACCCGAAATATCCTGGTGGGGTTGAAGCCCAAAAGAAACTTTTAGAAAAGGAAGGACAGAGAGTAGTTCAGAAAGGCAAGAAATATGTTGTTGTTGATTACGAAAAATCATTAGCAAAAATATAGCGCTACAACGTTGTTTTTCCATGCTGCCTCCATATGAAGATACCAAGAATTTAGAAGTAGTTCCAAAGCTAAATCGTCAGACATTTCCACAAATTTAGCATTGCTACGTTGTAATTTACTGAGTTTCGGCGCAAATGTAATTTTTATTTTGTAGTTCTAGTGGGCATCCTCCGCCGCAGATTTGCAGTTGCAGGCAGTCTTTGCATTTTGGCTCCGCATATCCTCGTTTTCTTATTTGCACTGCAAGAGGATGGTTCCAGATTTTCTGCCAATCATCTTTGAGAATGTTGCCGAGGCTTTCAAAGTAGCTTTGACATGGGTAAACGTCGCCATTTGGCCCTATACACATGTTGATCCTTGCGGCTGAGCATGATTTGACGCCTAAGCCCAGTTTAACGGGGTCTAAGCGGCAGTATTGAGTTGGTGTGTACCATGGAAACTTTAATCCGAGCTGATTGGCTTTGTCATGAATTTTGGGTAAAAGTTCATTTAATGTTTCAAGAGGTAAGGCAAATTCTTTGCTTATAGCATTTGCCTTTCCTGAGTAGATTAAGCTGTTGCATCCGAAAGAAGCAATTCCAAGTTTTTCAGAAAGTCTATTATTTCTAAGAAATTGGCGGCGTTATATTTGCTTAGAGTGGTGTTTGTGGTCAGGTAGATTTGTGTCGGAACAGCATTCTTGATTCCGGCAACAGTTTCTTTCCAGCTCCCTTTGGTTGCAGTCATTGAATCATGGGTTTTAGGTTTGTGAGATTCAAGCGTGACTTGAACGAAGTCTAATCCGGTTTTTCGAGAGTTTCAACGTAAGCTTTGTCTTTTAGTCTTCTTCCGTTGGTGATAAGTCCGGTGACCATTCCCTTGTTCCGTGCGTAAAACAATAGTTCTGGCAAGTCTTCGCGTAGGGTTGGTTCGCCTCCGGTGAAGGTTAAGATGAACACTCCGATTTGACTAAGAGTGTTAATGACTTCTTTCCATTGTTCTGTTGTAAGCTCAGAAGTTTTGTGTGGTCCGCCTGCATAACAGTGGACGCAGTTGTTTTGACATCTGAAAGTGAGCGCTAAATCCATGCGTAGTGGTGCTGTATAGTGTTGGCTGAAGGGTTCCACGGTTTTTACGTCGAGAAAGGATATGGGACAGACTTTTTCGGTCTGTGCCAGTGTGCTGATTGTGTAGACGATTTTTCGTAGTCTTTCTTTGCTGTTTTCGCGTCTACTCTGTACATGCGGCGAACCTTTTTCAAGGCGGCATCTGTGGGTAGTCCTTGCATGAAAAAGTAGGCGTAGGCTGTCGCTGTCTCGTTAAGATAGAGGACTGTGTTGGCGTTAATGACCATGAGCCCTTGTTGGTCTGGTTCGATGCGAAGCTGAAGCGCCAAACCAGCAAATTCGTCTTTTCCTCGATAGGTGTAGCAGCCTTGCGGAATCTTGGGCGGGCGTAAGATTTTATGTAAGAAGCTTATGATTTAGCCCACTCTTCCGCTCGCACAGGCGCAGGCGCATGATACACAGGCACAGACGCATGCACATGCTGCGCATGCACAGACGCAACCAGCCTCGTGGCGAGCAGGCTCGGTTGAAGACTTGGCGGCTGGCATTGGAATAATTGCGTTGGTGAATTTTTCAAGGTTAGCTACGATGTTGTTTGAGGTGTTTTCCACCGCGGTTGCAATGTTGTTTGCGAAGTTGGCGCCTGGAATTGTTGGTGGTTTCACCGATTGAGTCGGAGTTTCAACGTTTGGTTTGTATGTGGGATTGGGGTGGTAGTGTTGATAGCCGTACCAGTACCATAGCCAGTATGAGCTTGGTTCGAAGGCTGTGTCTTGGAATGTTGTTTGTGTGCGCGATTGATAGTTTGGGTCTAGTAAGAGCCACAAGAGTTGTTCGTCATAAGCTTTTGAGGCTAACTCTGGTGTGCCTGCCTGTTCCACTTGTTCCCAAGCCTTCGCTACAATTTTTCTGTACTAGTCGATTGTGTCGCGTCTACAGTATCCGCGTATTTTTTGTTCGACGGTGTCTCTGAGGAGCATTACTGTTTGGGCTAGTTTTCCTTCGTCTAGGTTTCCGCAATCATCATCGAGACTTATAAGTGTAAAAGCTAAAAAATCCGTGTGGAGATGTTATCTTGTCTAAGAGGGAGCTTTTAGACGCTATTGCCGCAGGAGTCATCGTTTGTCGTAAATGTGAACTTTGGAAAACCCGTAAAAATGCTGTTCCAGGCGAAGGCAGTCCAAACAGCCAAATCATGTTTATTGGAGAAGCGCCTGGCTACTGGGAAGATATCCAAGGAAGACCATTCGTAGGTGCGGCTGGAAAATTCCTTGACACTCTGCTTTCTGAAATTGGATTTTCAAGACAAACAGTCTTCATCGGCAACATTTTAAAATGTAGACCTCCAAAAAACCGTGAACCCTTACCCGACGAAATTCAAAAATGCACACCATACCTGAACAGCCAAATTCAAATCATCCAACCAAAAATTATCGTTACTCTCGGAAACTACTCAACAGCCTACATCTTCTCCAAAGCCACTCTACCATTCAACGGAATAACCCAAGCTCACGGAAAATTCTATAAAGCATCCATTTTAGACATGCGAGTAACAATGTTTCCAACATTTCATCCAGCCGCATCGCTCTACAGTGCAAGATACAAAGAACAGCTGATTCGTGATTTCCGCACACTACAGCATGAACTTAAAGAAAAGGGACTTATTTAATCACTTATCTTCTTAGCAGCCTTTATATCATTAAGCAACTCTTCTATATCCCTGTAGGTTTTAGACGGCAAATCAGCCAGAACAGCACCAAGCCTAACCTGTTTTCCCTCCTCAACCTCCACAAGCCTCCACCCAAGCTTTTTGATTAACATACTCTTCGAAGCAGGATACCGCGTCCTTTCAACAACACGTCTAATAGAGGCTAAACCCGTCGAACCAGTAATTTTCGGAAAAACACCCTTCAACAAGTATTCCATGAACCGTACTCCATCCATAAACATTGAAAGGTTGTTAAACAGAACGTAAACCTCTTTCCCCTCCCTTTCATACGCACTGATTAACTCCTTCAGCTCTTGCAGTTCAGAATCACTAAACTGGTAATAATACATTCGTTCACCCAAACCGTGAAGCCTAAAATAAGCAACCTCGCCAGTGTAAGCTGGCATAACCCTAAACGGGTCAGTAACATGCACAACATCCAATCTCTCCAAAACCTGCCCAAGCCTTTTGCGAACCTCAGCACTCTCCCACGCCGGTCCACGAGTCTCCCAAACCAAAACCAAACCTTCACGATCCACCGTCCCAAAAAACTTCTCAGCATCCCCAAGCCTATCAGGTCTAAAAGAACCCGGCGTTTGAATAAGCAATATTCTCGAGTTTAGAGTCTTGCATATCCACTTCATACGCTCAAAAGCCTGAAGACGTGCTTCCTCAACTTTCAGTTTCGCCTTATGACTTATGTCCTGATGCGCCTTAACAGTGAATTCAAAATTTCCGGGCACCTTTTCACGCCAACCTTCAACCGTTCTTTCCCGTGGATACTGATAAAAAGTGCTGTTCAACTCTACCAAGCTAAAGTTTTCGAAATATTTCTTCATGGATGTTGGAAAACCGCAACACCCAACCCTAATCATCATAACCGCCTTATACACTTACTTTCGGGGTGAGTGGACTGGTCTGCCAAGCTTCTCTTAGCCAAAACCTTGCAAACACTTAGTAATACAGACATGCGAATACTATCCTCACATAATTGTATATTCTGGTTTTTCACGTTTTAAACTTATAGTTTACATTTCAACTATTGCGCCCTGCATTCCTTTTTTCTTGCCTGGAATATAAAAACAATAGAGAAAGTTAGTAAAAAAGCGCGTGCTTATGGTGTCACTCTAAAAGACTCTTTACTTTCTCAAAAATGTCTTGAGCGTATATTATCTTGCCGCAGTGGGAGCATGTTGTTTGAGACCCACTTTTCGGAAATTCAATTGTTGCACCGCATTCGGGACATTTCAATACTTGCATAACTAAACTACCCTTCTCCATGTAAGTTTTTAAGAAAGAAAAATCCAATATAACGTGGAGTCGTTCCTTTTTCTTTTCCACATCAATTTCTTTTCTTCTAATTGCAATAGCATTTTCTATGGTTGGCTTAAATAATTCCAAAAATGCATATTGCAAATTGAATGTATTTTCGCCCTTGCTGTCCACCACAGATATCTTCTTGGGTAACTGCCAGTTGCTGCTGTCTCCAGTATCCCCCGAAACCCCATTGATTTCTTCCGGTGGTATTTCATACACTAATAGAAACGATGTAACTTTTTTTTTAGGAAACCTCGTTCGCGCCTCGCTAACCAACGCAATCTTTGAGTTGACAATAGGAGAATTCCAGACTCTTGTGTTGTAGATTCTACTGTATTTCCCTTTATAACTTTCTTTTCACGGACTTCCCTTGATCCTTCCCACTGGTGCAATAGTTTTTCTCCCTTCTCTGTTATCACAGCTTTTGAAACATCTGAACTAACGTTCTTCGACAGAAATTCCCAGTTAACTTTTTTATCAAGTTTTAGATTTTTCCAGAAATCAATTGAAAGACACTTTCCAATAACAGTAAATAAAGGCGTCTTTGTGCTGATAAGTGTATACACGCCACTTCCATCTTTTGGAAGTTCATGTAGGGTAAGTTCCAATATTTTTCTGTTCTTTATGAAGAGCCGCCATTTGGTCATACAAGTCAGACATTGAGCGTACTTGCCTATTATTCCAGACAACTTATAGCCATTAGTCGAGCCACATATTGGACATTTTGGGATTTCTTCCTGCATCAATCCTAAATACGCCTCAATTTCGAATGACCCTTAACCATAATTATTTTTGTTTTTCTTTCCGTATAAAACATTCGGATTAGATTTATGCATCAATTCGATAAACATTCACTATTTTTCAACGCTCAGCTTACTTCAGCAATTAGAAGCGATGACGGTAATAAACACAAACCTTTCGCTCTAAATTATGAAAATTAGAAAAATTCCAACAACAACCAATATCGACCCCGCAACAATCTTTGCTGTAACCTGTTCATGCAGAAAAATTATCCCAGAAATTGTTGAGAAAAGCGGTGTTGTTGAAGATATTGGAACAGCTTGTGATTCCAAGGTGTGTATGAAACTGAATGTTAGTAAAAACCATCCTAATGCCAGGGCTACTATGCCTCCGGAGATAAGGGCAGCCAGCGTTTTTCTCTGCATTTTTAGAAAACTGAATTTTCTATCGGTTATTGGAGCTGAAGCTAACAGAAGAACTGCGACTGCTGCCACTCTAATGGTGTTTATGGCTAAGGCGTGGTCTAAGCTTTCTGTTCCCGGGAGAGTTACAGCCATGTTAATCATTGTTATGCTTACAGCCCATATTATGGCGGTTGCCAAAGCATAAGCTACACCTTTAACCAAAACCTTCTTTTGCAGTTCATGCGTACTTGTTTCTTCTTCTTGGCTGAGAAGCCACACTCCAAAAACTATTGCAACAGTGCCGAGAACCACATACAAAGTGACTATTTCTCCTTTTAAGAAAACCGCAAACAAAAGGTTGAACAGTGGATATATACATGTTATCGGAACGGCTCGCGCCACCCCTATCAGCTTTAAGCTCATCATGTACAGGGTGTCACCGAAGCCCAAACCAATTATTCCGCTGACTCCTGTAAGAACAACAGCATACAAAGGTAAATCAGTCAAAACTCCAAATTTACCCATAACCGCCAAACAAACAACCAAAACTACGCCCGTGCACACGCAACGCACAATGTTTGCTGAAATAGGCTTCGCCCTTAACAACGCTTCTTTATACAGTACCGCGGATACTGTCCAGCAAATCGCAGCGCCTAAAGCCGCAAATTCCCCTATCATTGTCAGACCTTTCCGATTATTGGCGTTATTAATCACTCGTTTGAAGGGAAAAGATTTTGCACAGAGAGCGTTAAAATATCTAACGTTTAAAATCTATTTGAGATGTGCAAACCATGCAAATCCATGTTCACTGGACCCCAAAAGTCTCCGAAAAGTTTCCAGAACTCTCCATCTGCATAGGCATAATCAACAACGTCCATATAGAAAAAGAAAACGAACAAATTCAAAAGCTTAAAAAGACTGTATATGAAGAGGTCAGAGCCAAATACAAAATTGAAACGTTGAAAGACAACCCAACCGTTAGAGCCTACAGAGACTTCTACTGGAAGCTTAACATAGACCCTACAAAAACGAGGCCTTCAGGCGAAGCCTTGCTCAGAAGAGTTTTACACGGACGCGAGCTTCCGCGCATATCCACAGTTGTTGACGCCTACAATCTGGCTTCAATGAAAACAATAATTTCAATAAGTGGATTTGACAAGGATAAGCTAAACCCGCCTTTCCAAATACGATTCGCAAAAACCGGCGAAGCCTTCACGGGAATCGGCATGAATAAGCTTATAACCTTGACGGATAAGATGCTTGTTTTGGCTGATGAAAAACAAATCTTATGCATTTACCCCTACAGAGACTCGGATTATACAAAAATCACTAGACAAACAAGAAACGTGTTGATAGTTGGATATGGGGCTCCAGGAATAACAGACGAGCAGCTAAAAGAGGCTGTAGAAACAACCTTTTCGCACATTAGGCTGTTTTCAGGCGGAGAAACTGAAATGGTAAAAGTTTTTAAATCGCCATTTGCGGAAAACCGTTGAAAGGATACATCCATATCGTTTTTAATACCCTCCACCTACGTTTTTTACGTCAAGAAAACGCATGTTACGTTGCCCACGAGACAGGCTATAACGGTGAAAATCTAGACCTAGAGCATGTGGTTAAGATTGCAAGGGCTGAGCTAAACGCATTCAGAAACTACTTCTAATCTCACGTTTCTTCCTTTGTATCCCAATGTGTACAGCACACACTAAGGAAAAGAATATAATTCATCGCTAAATTATTTTTAGTAAACATGCAATATCATTTAAGCATTCAACCTTTCGATTATGATTACGATTTTCTTGAGGATATCTGTAGATATTCTAAATCGCTATATAAAATGAAAACAGTTGAAATTTTGCCTAGAAAAACGTTGCCAGAATACTTACTTCTCAAGCCAAAAAGCCTTTTAGCCAAATTCCTTATGAGAAAAAGAAAAATGATTTATCTTAACGATTTGCAGGAAGAACTGAAGAGACATTCTACATACAACTCAAAAAAGATGATTCTTGTCATTCTACCCCATTTTATCCTCGGATTCGGGGATTATCTAACAGGTTTAACTCTTAAGCCTAACTTGTCAATAGTCTCAACTTACAGCATAAACGAGAGATACTTGTCTAAAGCTTGCATAGGAATCAGCCTGCACGAAATTGGGCATAATCTCGGATTAAGACATTGCAAAAGCGAAGGTTGCTTGATGAAAACCCCTTGTAAACCCAAAAACTTCTATAAAGGTGTTTATAGGCTTTGCAAAGAACATGAAAAGACACTTGCTCATGTCGCGTCATAAAAAGTTAATATGTTGTCTCGTGATAGTTTAATTCAGGAAGCAACAGAAATGGTTTATCCTCCACGTGTTCCGAGACCTCTTAAACGCCCAGAAGAGCAACGGTGGCCCTCACCCACACCACTTCCAGCCTTACCAGCAGAAGACATCGGAAAAATATTAAAAAAGATTCTTGAAAGACTTGACGCAATCGAAAAACGCCTAGACAACATGGAAAAACTACTAGCAAAAACACAACCAAAGCCATAAAACTCTTACTTAACGCATCCCTATGCTCAAGCCTCTGCCAGTCAATCTTCAAGAAACTAAAAAAGAACAGAATTATGTAACTAGGTTTTATTATTCTCTAAATCTTTAACAAATTGACAATTTCTCTTATGAATTTTAGAATTTTTCTTTTTTCTGTTAAAGAAAGTCGTGAGCCAGTAATGCTAAACCATAATCTACCAGCTTCACCTCTTCTAACAAAATCTGCATAACTCCTCAGTTGTGAAACTAAATGCCTTCTAAAATTTACTTCTTCAAGTATTCTGCTAATCAAAACGGTTGAATTAATTTCTTCACCTCTATCCAATAGAAGAGAAAGCACATCAATCGCATCTTTTATTCTACCAGTCGGAACCAGTTTGAGAACCAGCAAAGTTTTTCGAGGTCTACAACAGGTGCCATACAAGCATGCGGCTCCGAAGCCTTATGATAACCTGTTATCTTCAGTTTTTTGCGTTAAAAAACAAGTCGTCGGTTACCGGATATGCGAAACCTGTTGACATATCAAAGATTTTTCCAACACTGATATGTAGATCTATAAAGCCTTCATTGAACCTTTTGCTTCCAACAACTCCAAATTCCGTGTCCCGAGGAGGATAGCCTAAAAACCGTAGCAACGCCTTAAGATTCCCCAGAGCCCTTCTAGTGGCAACAAGATCGATATCTTTAGTGAAACGGTAACCTTTAATGTAAGCCCTTACGGCGTACCCACCGATAAGAACAAGCTTTATTCCCCATTTCTCACCTTCTTCAACAACCCTTTTCAAATCTTTTAGGCTTTCAATTTCCAATTCAGCTTCGCTCACTAAATCACCTCACCAAATCTGTGACAATTTTTGAAACAAACGCCTTACTGAGATAGATTTTCATATTCCACCTCTTTCCTAAACCCGCATAGTACTCTTTTTCTTCTCTCTGAAGGGGGTGACTTCCACGCTCTTTGGAAACGTTATCAAATAAGAAAGGTCAGCCTTTTTCCTTATTTTCTCCACTTTCTCCTTGGGAAAAATCTCTCGCTTAGCCTCGTAATTGATTATTTCTAATACACATCCCAATTTTCTCACAGCACCCTCTCTTTCAGCTAAATGAATGAGCTTCCGCCACTCTAGCTCTTTCCTTTTGGAAATTAGAATAGCCAAAGCATCCATCAAACTGAACCTGTCTTCACCTTTCAATCCATCAACAACCAAAAGTTCAGGCTTAAGATATCGAACTTCATCGACTACAGCCGATTCCTTAAGCATATCCTCTGTCAAGTTCGAATGAATGTGAACGTTCTCCTTCCTAGCCTTCTCAGCTGGAATGCCATCAACGGAAACTGCGACCTCGCGGTCGGCAAGAAGTGCCACTCATTTATCCAAATCCTCTCTTTTTACGTGAAGATCAACCTTGCCAGGCACGGTGTAACTATGATACTTGAAAGACGCGTAAGCCCCCCCAACAACATATTCCAGATGCTTCAGTGCTTCCCGAAGCTTGCCTAAAACCGACTTTTCCTCAGCAGAATTTTGAATTCCAAACGTAAGCACAGCATCTTCTGGAGAAATTAACCTGAAAAACTTCCTCCGCGGATCCACAGAATCCCTCCAAGAAATCAAAAATCCCCTGTTTCTCAACTGAGCTAAAACGATTGAAACCATACGCTTATCCTCAATTCCAAGAAGCTTCTTAGCTTCCTCAAAATCAAAAGCATCAACTCCTTTGACTATATAAATTAACGAATACTTCTCCGCTAACCAACTTGGAATCCACTTCACAGCAATCACCGGTGGAAAGTCAACTAATAGCTTGACTAAATTACATAGTCAAACAAATAATATGACTAAAAAGATAATTTTAAGTTGATACCTACCTATGGCAGTGTGCCCAAATTCCACTCCCCTTGTTTCTAAGGGTTAGTTATGAGCAAAAGTTTTTAGTCCTACGCCTAAATAGAAAACGGTGTTTGAGCGTGTCTTTCCGCCTTAAGATGGAGCAAACAGCAAAAAACAAAAAATCAAACATCATTTTAGCCCTAGACTTCCCCTTCGAAAAACCAGAAAACCGCGAAAACCTCTTCTCCAAAGCACAACACATCCTAGAAACAGTAAACCCCTACATTTGCACTGTAAAGTTTAACCGTCACCTCGTTCTCCCCCTCGGCACATTCAACGGCGTTCAAAAACTTGTGAAAAAAGTTCATGACTTAGGTTTGATAGCGATAATGGACTGCAAAATAAACGACATAGGCGCAACAAACCAAACAATAGCCGAATACTATTACGCTGCTGGCTTCGACGCCCTAACAGCCAACCCTTTCGTGGGATGGGAAGAAGGTTTAAAACCCGTTTTCGATGTTGCGCGTAAACTGCAACGGGGCGTAATCCTTCTCGTCTACATGAGCCATAAAGGAGCGTGGGAAGGCTACGGACAAACAATTTATGATGTCGAAACCAGCGAAAAAGCACCTCAATACGTGTCATTCGCGAAAAAAGCCTTAAAATGGAATGCCGACGGCGTTGTGGTTGGCGCAACATACCCAGAAAAAATAAGAGAAGTGCACGAAATACTTGGCGAAAAAATCCCAATTTATTCGCCTGGAATAGGCGTTCAAGGCGGAGCAATCGAATCAGCTTTGAAAGCAGGAGCACGCTACCTAATCGTAGGACGCACAATAACGCTTGCAGAAAACCCAGCGGAAACCGCGAAGAAAACCAGAGACCTCGCAAACCAATGTAAATGAAAACTAGGCGTAATTAAAAAATAACGCGTATTATCTTCCTCTTCTTTCCCAAAGTTCCTTCTTCAGCAAGTCTCTAACCGCGGAAACAGCTTTCTATGTTTTTTGTTTTCTTTACACAATTATTTTTCTAAAGAAACAGTTTAGGTCTCTAGGTTTGGTAACATCGCAATAACATTTGCTATTTTCTTAACAACCGTCTGGTCAAATCTGAGATCTTCCTCCATATTTGCTATTGGAATCTTCTGCACTATCTGAAGTTGTTGTAGAACAGCAACATCGTTCAGAATCATTCTCGGTCCAGCATCTTTTGGCTTTTTCAGTTCAAGAAGGGCTGGTAAAAACATGATGAAAATGAAGATTAAAACTCCAAAACATAGTGTGATAAGCGTTGTTGAAGTCGGGGGCGGAATCATTTTCTTTTCGTTGAAATGATTTGCCTATTTCATAATATAACTATTTCCACTCCCAGAGTGAACAGTTTTATCCCATGTGATAGTATGTTTTCCAAAGATTTTTGACGTCAGCAAATCTGTAAAGGCTTTGGTGCATATCACAATATTATATAAGAACATGAAGATTAGTAGCGGAATAAGCCAACATGCTCGTGTTCTGCCATCTAAATAGGCGCCCATTCCCACTTCAAAAAACGGGGCAAAATTTCCAACAAAACTGTAAAAAGAGAGTGGTATGGTTGTCAAAAGGGCGTTGAGCCATTGTGGAGGCTTAGAGAAGAATAGTAAAACACTTATGATCCATGAAATCCAAATGAGGATTGGCATAAAATACACATTTAACAAAAGCAAGCCATCGATTTTCTTCTTTAGCAGTAAATTATTGCTTTTTAAAACTTTTAGTGAATGTTTGAATGCACATTGCATATGTCCCTTAGCCCATCTACATCTTTGCTTCCAATAGGCGCGCCAGTTTTCAACGGCTTCCTCATAACATTCTGCATCATTGACATACCGAACCTTATAACCAGCAAGATAGACACGAAAGGTTAAGTCCGTATCTTCCGCCAAGATGGATTCGTCCCATCCACCTAAGGATTCTAATAGCTTGCGCCTAATTGCGAACGCTGTTCCTCCGAGCTGTGGAATCAATCCTAAGCTATCTCGCGCTTGTTGGTCGATGCGATATCCACCCACTCTTTCTAATGCCACAAGTCTTGTTACAATGTTTTGAGGTTCATTTAGGACCGTGACTCTACCTTGCACTGCTCCCACCTTCGGGTCAACGAACTCCGCTACAAGTTTTTCTATGATATCTGCTTGTGAATAGTAGTCTGCGTCGAAGCAAAGTACTATCTCACTTTTTGCATATTTTAGTCCAGCGTTTAAAGCTGATGCTTTTACTTTGCCCCATTCCTTTGAGGTCCGATGTATAACCTTGATGTAGCTGTAGTTTTTTGCATATTCTTCAACTATTTTTCCAGTGTCATCCGTTGACGCGTCGTCTATAACTATTATTTGCATTTTATCTTTTGGATAAGTTAGCTCAGTCATTCTCTGGAGTATCCTTCCAATCACTTGTTCCTCATTACGTGCTGGAATTAGAGTTGACACCGTGGGTTGATAAGTCGTGTTTTCAACTGTGACTGCTTTTTTACGCTTTTGAGCGTTTTTAAGGACTGTTAGGGTGAAGATAAAATGTCGGATGAGGTATGTCGTCATCAAAGCCGTTAAAATCAGGAAGAACACTTCCAACAATTTAGTTATCAAGCCTTAACCCCTGCTCTTGTGTTTCTAGAATTAGCTAAGGCTGTCAAACTTATGGACCAGAACGAAACAATCCAGACGAGATTTGCTATGGGACTTAGAATCATGTATAAAGTGTTGAATACTTCTCCGAAATAGTAAGCAACAGTGTAAGCAAACAAGGAAAAAAGATTATTCCAAACTAAACCAGTAACGTTGCCTATTAATAGCATGGATAATTTTGTTTTTAATGTTCCATTTAACGGAAAAATTAGAGAAACGAAAAGGAAATTAAAGATCATAAGCATAGGTGCTGATTCGTTGCCGATGTAGGGAGAAGACAAAAGCATATAGGAAGCGATTGCTCCCGTGAAAAACCCGAAAATTAAATGTTTAATTCTCCATCCGTCTTCTTCCATCTTTAATCCCCCTTCCACTTCAAGCATTAGAAGCTAATTATAGAACAATGATATAGAAGATAAATCTAGAAGAAAGTTTTTAAAACTTACGTAAGAATCCATTAATCTAAATTGTTGATTGAGCGGTTGTTTTAGGACAAAATACTTGAGCGTTTAAATTTAAAGGAAATCTAACTCTGTGTATTGCCAATTTTTTAGCGGTTTTCAAGGTTGAAGAATGATGTTGTCTATTACCATGCATAAAACTTGGAAAACTTCTTCAACATCTAAGTTGTCCGTATCCAATATTAGGTGAAATGGTGTGAAATCTTCTCCCAAGCTGAAACCGTAAAGCTTCTTATAAATTGCCTTTGTCTTTTCCTCTTTGTTTTTTAACGCTTTTAAGGCATCTTTAACGCTTATGCCGTCTCTTTTAGCTATTCTTTCCGCCCTTTTTTCTGGGGAAGCTTCTAACCATATTTTGAAGCCTTTTTTAAGAAGCCAGGGCATGGTCCAGCTATCTAAGATTATGTTTCCTTGCTGTGCCAGTTCCAGAAATTTTTGGTCAACAACCTTGTCAAACTTCGGGTCTTTTTCCCTTTTTTCTAGAAAACGCATTCCTTCCCTGCTTTCCCACCATCCATGTTCAATGGGCTTGTAGCCGTCTTCCATTGCTAGAGCTTTTAATATGTCTCCACCTGAATGGTGTTTGAGTCCGTATTTTTTAGCCAATTTTTTCGCTAGCGTGCTTTTTCCGCTTCCAGCCATTCCGCAAATGCAAATAACTATAGACTTTCTAATCATGGTTTAAGAAGCCTCAACTTAGTGTTAAAGTGTTCTTGTAGCTTGTCTCAATGCTTTTTTGAGACAGTTATGGCATAATTGTCCACCGTAAAGGCGCCAAACCCTTCTTTTACTTCGGTTTAGTTTGCGTACTTCTGATGTGGGAAGATGTGAAATTCCAGCTAAAGGTTGACCGCAAAGGTAACACCGTGGCAAAGCGCTGATTTCTCGCTTGTAATGAACTCCTTTGCCGCCGCCAGGTAAAGCTTTGTAAGAACGTTTTTTGCTTCTGGTGCGCTTGGAAGGTCTGGGCATTCTAATCACTCCATGCTTACTAGCCCAAACAAGTGAGAAAATATCGAACTAAAAAGGAAAGAGCATAGCATGTACCACCAAAGGAGGGATGTCATATTTCCAAGCAATGGAAGCGGGAGTATAGATCCGACTCCCGGAAAGTATGCTATCGGAATAGGCCCATAAGATCCGCCTAAGATTTGCCACATAATTAATAGTGGAGCAATAATGATTAGCGTTACTTTTATTGATTGCCACATCATTTTCGATTGAAGTTGCAAAATATATTGCTGCTTCTTCATGAGCTTTTCTATACGTTTTTTGTCTCCACTACGTTGAGCCTTGCGCAGTTCTGCATTATACTCTGCAACCTCTTTTCTCCAAGCTTTCGATTTTTCTGGGTTTGTCAGAAGGCGATTCACTAGCGATGTCAGTAAAGAGATGGTAGCGGCTAGGAGAAATATGAAAATCGTGGAGAAAGGAATTTCAAGCGGAAGCATTTCTATATTACTCCTAGGGCTTTTAATATTTCTTTTGCAGCTTCTTTTTGTTTTCCCTCAGCATTAATAACTATTTTTATTGGTGCACCCGTTAAAACTGCACATGCTCCAGCCATAAGCCTTGAAAATAAAAGTTCTTGCTTAACTGCTTCCTCTACTGCTTCATCCCTTTTTCTAGTGGCGTCCTTCATTCTTCTCGATGAGATTTCGCTAGGCTTGGCTTCGATAAGCACGAACATCTCTGGTTTTAGGAGTTGCAGAACGTGAAACGGCAAGCCTGGAAGATATCCTCCAATAGTTTTTATTGACATATGTGTGTCAATGATTGTTATGCCGTTTAGCTGCCTTATTTTTTCTGAAACTGCTTCAGCTACTTCCTTTTGCAGTTTACGCTGAAAATTAATGTCCGTTTTTCTCATAGCATCCCTTTCCATTCCCTTTTCGTATTTCTGAAGAATTTCAACCATGACTGTTCCATAATTCATTACATTAACCTCTACGCCAGCTTTTTTACCAAGCTTCTCAGCAACGTTGCAAACTGTGGTTTTTCCAGTTCCTGGAATTCCAGTAACAATTATTGTTTTATTCATGAGGTTTAGTCTCCGAATATTCGTCTAAAGGCTGGATATGTTTCGGCAACTCTTTCCCGCATTAATATCTGATAATACTGATAAACTATACCTACGGAAAGCAGAATGCCCATTCCTGAACCGAAAACTCCGAAGAAATCTGAAACCCCAGCAATTAACCCCACAATTACTCCTCCAAGAACCGTAACGGCCGGGATGTAGCGTTTAAGAATGGATTCAACAGCCTTTCCAGACCGTCTATACCCTGGAATCTGCATACCAGCACCAACAAGTTGTTTGGCTACTGTTGATGGTCCTAGGCCGCCGACTTCAAGCCATGTAAGCGAAAAAACAACACAAAAAGCAACAAGAATTCCAAGGTAGCCGAAAGCTCTCAGCGGGTCTTGCATAACACCTGTAAAACTGCGAGGTGAAATCACATAACACACAAGCCCTCCTACAGGTTCAAGACCGCCGCCTTCTGTGAAACGAAACTGTCCTAAAAGGTCAAGCCAAAAGTTTCGCCCAGGTGGAGGCTGACCGCTCCAGCTCCAGAAAAGCTGCGAAAAGAAATACACATTAGCGAAAAGAGCGGACGCAAAAATTACAGGAAGATTGGATACGTATAAGAGTTTTATTGGATATCGGCTGCGGAAACCTCTGTAGCCAGCGTAGGATAATGGCAATTCCACTCTTACTCCTTCCATGTAAATTATAATTAGAAAGGTAGCTATTGTAACTATAAAGCCGAGCATGGACGGGTTTGGCTCTCTCAGCAAAAGCAGTGTCAGTGGTTCGCCACTCGACAAAACTTGAGCTAGAGCAACAAAGAAGCCGTAACTTCTTCCAAGTTCGCCCACAGCAGGGGCGGGTGAGAAGCATTGCCAGAAAATTCCTTGCGCAACACCAGCCATAATAAACAGACTTATGCCGCTGCCGAATCCCCAGCCTTTCTGGACAAGCTCATCCATTAATATGACAATTATTCCGGCTGCTAGGAGTTGCAGGAAAACGATGATAGCTGTCGTGCCTGGTAATGCGCCATACATTCCACCGATTATATATGCGGATGCTTGAACTCCTGTTAGGAATATTGAAAAGACTTTGCTGGCTGTTGTGAATAGACTTCTGTCTTCCGGACGTGACATGTCACAGTCTATCATGGCGGAACCAACCAAAAGCTGTAGTATTATCCCTGCTGTGACTATTGGACCTATGCCGAGCTCCATGAGGGTGCCACGGCTTGAGGCAAAAATTATTCGGAGGGCGGCGAGTTCTCCCATCGCTGTTATTTCAATGCCGTAGAGTTGAATTTCAGCCATTATTAAGTAGATGATGAGTATAAGTGCCGTCCAGAAGAGCTTCTCATTGAATCGTACTCTGCGTTCCGGAGCCTTAATTTCCGGAATACCCCTAGCAACAGGTTTGAATAGGCTTAAGAATCTGCCAGCCATGGATTAACCGCTACCTTCCCCTGTTCTTGAACTTCTATTAAGATTTGTCCACCAGCTTCTTTTACTTTTTCAGCTGCAGACTTTGAATAAGACCTTACTTTCACAATTAATGGTTTTGTAACCTTGCCCGCACCGAGAAGTTTAGTGTAGCCAAGGCTTTCCAAATCTATAAAGAATTTATCCTCCTTCTTTTCTGCTGAAAGTTTTTCAGCTAATTCGTCAAGTGTTCCGACATTTATGCCATTCACTTTCTGTCTCAGACTTTTAGGCGAAGTGAATCCCCTTTTGCCAAAGTAATCTGGTTCATATTTTATCACGTATGTCCATTTATGTTTATGGAACCCTGCTTTCCCGTGCCCTCCTCTTTGTCCCCCTCCCCTGTGCTGCCCCACTCTACCAAAGCCATGAGTTCTTGAACCACGTTCCTTTCTGATTTTTCGAAGTTTATGCGGCATTTTCTAACCAACCACTTTGTCTACAGCCTTCTCTTCAATTGCCTTCCTTAACCGTATTTCAAATACCCCGTTTTTATATGTTGTGCGTATAGTGTTTGGAATCACCTTTTTTGGAAGATTTAGACTTTTATAGTATTTTCGATCTGAGGCTTCAGCGGATAAGGTTAACCGTTGATTTTTTACATGGATTTTCAGATTTTCCCTCTTGAACCCTGCAAACTGGGCGACGATTATTATTTCATTGCTTTCTTCAAGAATGTCGACTAAGGGTTCTGGCTCTTTCCATCTTCTTCCCCTATAAACCTTTGGAAGCCTATATTTGTAGGGATACGCTCCCCTTTTAATCCTCGAGTTTTTGACGTGGAATATTTGACGATTTTTTCTGTTCTTAACTTTATCAAAGTCTCTGAAAACGTGGAACCGTCTTGAACGTTTTTTATATCTTCGCCACTTCGCGCTCAATTAGTCTTCTCCTCGGATACAATGGCATCCAGAAAGTAACTATAAAATGTATCGCAAACAAAACGTCAAAAGTTAAAATTCAGATCATTCGCCTTATTAGCTCGTTGATTTTTTCTTCACGGTATCCCAGCTCGCCTCCCATACCACAACCCTTTTTTATTTTTCCTTTGAAACCTTTAGTTGGCGGATGCAACCTAAAAACTGGTTGCATATTTGGCAATTTCCGATATTCAACATGACAGTCGAATATTGCTCCCGCAAGGTCTTCTAATGATTTGTAACCGATTTTCTGTGCATATTCATCTGTTAACTTCTTGTTTCCAGCAAGTCTTCCTCTTTCTTTTATTAGCATGTTTACGATTTCCTTTGAGGCTTCGCCCCATGTAACGAAATTTTGTGCTGTTTTCAGCATTCCGAGGAATGATGGGCGATTGTCGATTAACACAGCGTAATTGTTTCTTATCAAGTGAAGCATTTGGAGGGTTTCTCTGGCTTGTCGTGGGGCCCTAATGGTTCCGCGAATTCTTATGGCTATTATACATTTGCGTTTCTTTGCTTCTTTAGACACTATCTCACCCAATCAACTGGAGTTATGAGACTGTAAGTTTTCTTTAATGCGTCGAAAACAGCATATGCAAAGGAGGGAACAGTTCTCGTTGAACCATAACTTCTTGTCCAGCAATCGTTTATGCCCGCAAGTCCAAAAATGACTTTTGCCACTTCGCTGGCTACAAGACCTAACCCTCTTGGTCCAGGGATAATAACGATTCTTACGGCGCCGCATTTTCCCTCGATTTGGAATGGCGCTGAATGAGGCTTGCCACATCCACATTCCCAGCTTCCACATCCCCTTCTAACTGGAACGATGTTTAGACGAGCGTTCATAGCAGCCTTTTCTATGGCTGTTCGTACCTGACGTGCTTTTCCAGACCCTAAGCCAATGTAGCCGTCTCTGTTTCCAACAGCAACTATTGCCTTAAACCTTGATTTTTCGCCAGCGTCTGTTTGTTTTTGAACCAGATTTATGTTTATGACTTCTTCTTGGATGTCAGGAAGTAACGTGTCCACAATTTGTGGTTCATGTATTCGTAAACCTTCCATAAAAATCTCTTCAATGGATGTGATTCTACCCTCTTGTATCATTTTTCCAAGACTAGTTCTAGGAATCCACTGCTCAAGATTTACTGCTGTTCTCCTCGATCGTCTCAAGTCTTCTTACCTCCACGGAATGTTGCAAGTATACTTTTTTTAATTTGTTCAAAATGTTTTGGAAGTTTTTCCGGGGAGAGCTTCTGTTCCAGATATTTTGAAAATCTAGCTTGGTATTCTTCGGAGTTGGAGGCTAAACTTTGTGCGTACTCTGCAATATGTTCGCCTTTTATCCTCTTTTCATCCGGCAGCTTCTCTTCGCTGTGGGGCACGTTCACTCCAGCGTCTAAAACACCCTTTAACACTGCGAAAACTCTCGCGCCCTTTGTAGGCGAATGTAATCCTGTGTCTAAAATGGCTTCTTTTACACCTTCTGCTTTGGCTTTTAATCCGCAGAGAAGACCCGTTAGATAGGCTGCTGGAAGACTTCCTCTAGGAGCCTTCCACCCATACTTTTTAGCTAGTTCTCCGCCATGTGCTGAAAGTATGGCTTCGTCTCCATGAGGTTTAGCCACAATTATCTGAGCAATCATGTTTTTGAGTGAGCCGCGGACTACCAAGCGTGGTTTTCCAGAAAGCACTAACGCCTTCCTTGCTCTGTAATCTGTTTTTCCCTCCCTTCTTCGTCGAAATGGAACACAATAACGTGGTCCCTTTGCCATCAGCGTTTCCTCCAAAGTTCATGCGCCTTTAAGTAGCGTTCCATGTCGGCAATAGACTCGAATCTTCCGCTGCTTGCCATCTTGTAAAGCTTTCGATAAGTGTTTTCAGTGATTATTCTGCTGGTTTTTAGTTCACGCAGCCTCTTTCTTAAGGCTCGAATCTTGCTCATCCACGCCTCTTTCTTAGAGATTTTTGCGTGGGACGCCCCGCTTCTGCTGCCTGGCACACGTCTCCGCCCCTTCTTTTTCTTTTCATGTAGAATTCGTGCTCTCGCGCGGCTTACACCCTTTTCCGGCAGTGATTTAATGACGCCTTCATGAATTAGTTTTCTGATTTCATCTCTAGTTATAGCTACTTCCACATCATCTATTCTTTCAGAGTCTATCCACACGCGGTTTTGTCCAACTTTAAGTATCTGTGCTGCTAGACGTCGTTGACTTTTAAGACCTGTCACTGTTTTTCTGTCCTCCTTTTCAGTTTCTTTGACTTCTTTTGTCTCCTTTTCGGTTTTTCTTTTTCTACTATTTCCGTTTCTTCTTCCTTTTCTTCTTTTCTAAACGCTTCCTTAGCTTCTTTAAGATTTAGAATAGTTATTTTCCTCTTTCTCGCTTCAACAAGGATTTTAGCTCTTTTTCTTTTACCAACCGTGTGTGCAATTCTTACGGCTTGGGTTTTCGGGTTGATTTCTGCAAGTTCTTCAGCATTGTATACTAAAACTTCTCTGTAGCCTGACGGGTGAAGCCCCCTTGCCGCTTTTGGTCCTCTGTATCCAGCGGTTACGGTGGGCGGCCAACCCTTGATTTTCCTTCGCATCTTGTTGTCTAATCCTCTTGGTCTACGCCAGCTTTTCTTCAAGCGTTTGTACCGCCAGCTTTCTTGTCTAACGAATTTAGGCTTCTTCTTTTTCATTCGTTCTCTCAGTTTCAACGTTTTTTTCACGGAAGCTGCGTCTTGTTCTGTCATTCTTCCATTCCCTCGCTTTTTTTATACACGTATATGCCGTCCAAGAAAACACGGGGGTCTTTCTTTTTCACTTTGGTGGCTTGTTCGATGTTTGCTGCTGTTTGGCTTACATCTTCGAGGTTTATGCCTTGAACTATTACGTCTTCGCTTTGAATCTTGATTTGGACGTCGCCCACTATTTTGGCTTTTCTTGCGCTGCGTTCACCTGTGAAGTTTTCAATCAAAACTGTTTTATCCTTAACCTTAACTGAAATTGGGAAGTGGGAGAAAACTATTTTGAGTTTGTATGTGAAGCCTTTTCTAACTCCAGTAATAATGTTTTGGATGTGTGAACAAATTGTGCCTACAAGGGCTGCCTCTTTCTTACGTGGCCATTCAGTCCATATGCGAATGGTTTTTCCTTGAAGCTCAATTGAGAATGGAGCGTGAGAGAAGTCTCGGGTTAACGTTCCCTTTACACCCTTAACCGTGACTTTTCTCCCTTCGATTGTCACTTCTACGTCGTCTGGAACTTGAATGGTTTTTGAGACTTCTATGGCTCGCATTTGAGGTCACTTTTCTAATAAACGAACGCTAGCAATCTGCCTCCGATGCGTTTTTGCTTTGCCTCTTTGTGGGATAACACTCCCTTGGGGGTTGAGACAATTAATATGCCTACTTCTCTTGATGGGAGGAATTTTTTCTCCCATTCTTCAAATTTGTCCACTTTCGCCGGAAAACGCGGTCTGATGCCTCCACATTTGTTTATTCTTCCTAAAAGTTGAACCTTGAATTTTCCGGAGCGACCGTCATCAATGAATTCGAATTCTCCGATGTAACCATTTAACTGCATAACCCTTAAAACTCTGCCTAAAAGTTTAGAGGCTGGACTAATTATGCATTCACGTTTGTTGCGCATCTCATTGTTTATGATTGTTGTTAAACCGTTTGCCAAAGGCTCCATCGCGATTTTCCTCATCATTCATATTTTTTGAACCCGAGTTTTTTGGCTACTTCTCTAAAACAATGCCGACATAAATATAAATTGTAACGTCGAATAACTGGTCCGTAAGACCCGCACCTGCTGCATGATCTGGTTCCTTTGCCGTATTTTCTTTCCTTTTTAGGTTTCTTTTTGCCCATATGCATTTTCTCCAATAACTATACTATTTCAACTCTCAAAACATCTTTAACGAACACCATGGTTTCTTTAGGTGTTAAAACATGTTTTGAGCCGATTTTCGCTTTTTGTTTCCGCCTGTTTTTCACTCGGTATCCGGGACGGCTAAAGGAGATACAGACGTCCATGCCGAATATGCCCACTTCAGGATCATATTTTACTCCTGGAATTTCTATGTGCTCTTTTATGCCGAAGGAAAAATTGCCAAATTTGTCAAAACAATCTTTGGAGAATTTATTGTCAACTACGGGCAAAACTTTCTTCAAGAATTCTATTGCCCTATGCTTTCTAAGCGTTACGAGACACGCTATTGGTTCACCCCTTCTGACTCCGAACTCTCTAATGGTTTTCTTGGCTTTTCTCTTGCATGGATTTTGACCAGTTAAATCTTTTAGAACCCTTGCAGCCCTTTCCAAAGGTTCCCCTGACTTTCCAACACTCATGTTAACAACAACTTTCTCAATTCTTGGTCTAAGCATAGGGTTTTCCTCCCATCTCTTTCGAATTTCATCCTCAGACAACTTCAGCTGCCTCCGGTATGGATATAAGGGGCTGTTTTTCGCCTATTGCGAAAACAAGGTTCAAGATTGTTTGGTAACGGTTACCTCTTCTATCCTCGATTGTTACAAGGATGTTTCTACGCTTCTTCCCCTCCGCCTTTTCGATTTCAACTATTTTGCCATATTTCCCAATGTTTTTCCCGCCAGTTATTATCGCAAAATCATTCTCTTTCATTGTTATATATTCAAGAATTTGCCTTTCTGGAAGGCTTATTTTCACCGTGTCAAGAGTTTTATAAACGTCCTCTTGCGGATTTTTAGGGTCAGCAACCTTCACCAATACGTTTGAGCCGTCGTGAAGGCTAAGTTGCACATGTCCATTCTTAACAACAGTTTTGTTTTCTATTCTGCATAGCTTGAAGCTTGCTTCTCCTTTATCGGTTGGATGGAGGATTAAGCCTTTGCTGGAAGGTAGTATACGGAAGCATTTGTCAACATCCGGTATAGAAATAACATCCATCAAACCTACTGGAAAGTCGTCTTCACGCCTAACCTTTCCATCAACATACACTTTTCCTTGCGAAACTATTTTTTTAGCCTCTTTCCTTGTTTTGGCGAATCCGAGAATGTCCCGTAGAATTACAGCCAGAGGCAGACAGTTTCCAAGGGACTGAGGTCCAGGGGAGGGTTTCACAACCCAGACAGACTCCTTTCTATGGATTGGCCAGAATCTCGGCGCGGGTTTACGCTTTAACCCTGTGGATCCCCCTTTCTTACCCAAATTATGTTCCTCCTTCAGTTTTCTTGGCGGTTTTTCGTTTAGCTCTTGTTTTCTTTGCTTTCGGCTTCTTTTCCTCTTCGGCTTTCTTTTTCTTCGTCTTTTTCACTCTTTTCCGTTCCTTCGGTTTTTCTTCTATTTTTTCTCGGCTGGTTTTTTAGCCACCTTTCTTCTTTTCGGCCTCTTTTTTGGGATTTTCTCTTCCATGCCCCCTTTTTCTTTAATAACCTCTTCTTTTATCTCCACAACTTCTTCTGGAGGTTTCTCTTCAATCCCTTCCATTTTCTCGCGGGCTTCTTTTCTTCTTTCCAGAACTTTCTTTCGCCATTTGTCATCAAGGTTTAAGCCTGTTATCATAACCTTTGAGGGGTGTATCGGAACAAATATTGTTGTTCCGTCAACTTTTTCTCGTGTTAAGCCTTCAACATAAATTCTATATTTCTCTCTGTCTATGCGTGTGACTTTTCCTTCGAATCCTTTGTGGTCTCCTCGCATTATGTGAACTGTGTCGCCGCTTCTAACCGGTAGGACTCTCACTCCATGTGAGGTTCTTAGTTTTGGTGAGAGGGGTGCTGCGAAATGTTTGTGGCGTATGTGGTCTGGTGCTTGGAAGAGCATTTTTCTCTGTTTTGTTGGTTTTGTTACTGGTTTTGTTGCTTGCATGTGCTTCCCCCTATATTATTATGCTGGCGGCGCTTGCTATTCTCGGCCATCTTTCAGCAGCCTCTTTCGCCACGGGTCCGCGAATGTCTGAGCCTTTCATTTCTCCATCTGGAGTTATTATCACTGCTGCGTTATCTTCGAATTGAACCCAGACGCCTTCAGCCCTTCTGTAGGGTTTTCTCTGTCTTACAACCACTGCATGGAAGATTTTCTTTCTCATGTCCGGTGTTCCATGTCTAACTGAAACTGTTATTCTGTCGCCCACTGCGGCTGATGGGATACGTCGTAAACGTCCTTTATAGCCCATCGCTTGAATTAGTCGCAGTTCTTTGGCTCCTGTGTTGTCTGCACATTTCAGGATTGAACCAGCGGGTAGTCCTCTTGAAATTTTTGGTCTCTGCCCTATCATTCCCTTTGCAATTAACGCCCTCATTTTTGCCCTTGCAGCCATTTTTACTTCTCCTCCAGTTTTTCAACAACAACAAATGCTACTGTTTTGCTTATGGGACGGCATTCAGCTATTCTGACGCGGTCTCCTTCCTTCGCGTTTATGCATGGTGGGTTATGACTTGGGATGCGGCTGCTTCTTCTTTCGTATCTCATAAATTTTGGAACGTAGTAAAAGTAGTCGCGTTTAACAATGACTGTTTTATCCATTTTTGCGCTGACAACTGCGCCTTCCAAGACGCGGCCTCTTACTGGAAGGTCGCCGTGGAAGGGACAGTTTCTGTCATTACATGTTTTCTTAGGCTTTTTAAAAGTCAGTGACATTTACCACAACCTCCTAATGCGCTTTTTGAGGCGGTCTTCAGGTCTTCCTACGAGAAGTTTTCCGTCAATTTCAACAACCGTTCCATCAGAAAACCTGAAATGAAAAACAGCTGAATCTTTTACAACGATTTTTCTTTTCTTTTCATGTAAAATTGTGAGGGTGTTTCGTGTTTCATCTATTACCTTGCCAGCTATTCCAACGTAACCGGGATTTCTGCTTTTGGCAACTTTCACTTCGGTTCCAATAAATTCATAGCGGATTATTTCTGGCGTTACTTTCATTTCTCTTTCTTCCCCTCAGTCTTCGCTTTTCCTAGCCCAAGTTTTTGCTCGTTCTCTATGGTTAGTATTCGGGCAATTGTTTTGCGTAGCTCTCTTATTCTAGCTGGATTTTCTATTGTACCGCCTGCTTTAATCATAGTTTTTAATCTGAGAAGCTCTGTTCTAAGCTCGTTGAGTCTTTTCATTCTTTCTTCAGAGGGTATATCTCGTATTTCTTTGACTCGCAGTATTGGCATCTACTCGGTTGCCTCCTTTTCTTCGCTTTTTTCTTCAGGTTTTTCTTCGGCTGCGGCTTCTAACGTTTCTTCTTCGGGTGGAAGAGCTTCAATTATTTGGATTTTGTCTGGAAACTTTGCGTCAGGCAGCATTATCCTAACTTTTACGCCAAACATGCCAGGTTTCAGTTGGACGTGAACTTCGGCTTTTCGCATGTACTTTAGTGCTGGGTCTCCACATTTCGGCAGGTATCCAGCCCTGAATTTTTCATATCTTGCCCTCTCGGTTCTTAATTTTCCGCTTATGATTATTTCTGCCCCTAGGGCTCCAGATTCCATAACACGGTTTAAAGCCCAGAATCCAGATCGCCTAAAATGTACGCCTCTTTGTAGGGCTGAAGCGATGCGTGAAGCGACAACATAAGCATTCAATTCGGGAATTTCCATTTCGGAAACTGAAATTTGCGGGTTTGAAACATTAAATTTCTCCTCCAAAATTTTTGCAAGATCTCTTATTGTTCCTCCACCACGCCCTATTACCAAACCTGGACGCATCGCATAAATCACTATGTGGGTTCCTAACGGGGTTTTTGAGATGGTTACTCCGCCGTATCCGGCTCTTTCAAGTCTTTTTTGTAGAAATTCGTCAATTTCTGTTCTTTTTATGGATTCTGTTACGAAATGTTTGACAACAGACATTATGCTTCTTCTCCTGTCTCTGCTTGTTCTTCTAGGGCTACTTCGATGTGGCATAGGGTTTGGAATTTTGGTGTGGTTCTTCCAAAGGCTCTTGGAATGTACCGCTTTATTTTCATGCCTGGATATGCGGATGCATGAATGATGCGTAGTCTTTCGGTGTCTAAGCCCTTATATTCGGCGTTTGCTTCTGCTCCTTCAAGTACCTTTAGAATGTGTTTTGCTACTTTTACCGGATATCTGCCAGCATAAGCCTTTTCTAGTCCGTGGCGGTGTCCAGCCTTCTTTTTGAATCTTGTGAAGGGAACAGGCCTTTTTTTGGCTATAACATCTTTAAGATACTGTTTTGCCTGAATAAGCGTCATACCCTTAATTGTTTTGCATACTTCCCGTGCTGATTTATGAGATACTCTAACTTCTCGTCCGCTTGCTTTCACGGTTTTTTCCGGGTCTAGTTCTTCTTCTGTTATGGAGTATCCCCATTTTGGCACTTTTTGGTCTCTCCAACTTGCAATTGAACAGCGGTATGGTGATTTATATGGTTTTCCATACTCGCTCGCTATTTCCGTTTTCTGAACAGTTTTTTCCCATTCTATGTCTGCGACGTATTCAAAACCCACTTCCAACAGTTTGCATGTTTCCTCTAACATTTCAGCAACTTTCACATGGAACTCGCTGTTTTCTGTTTGGAATATAGCCTGTTCAATGTTTATGTAAATCTCCATGTTTTGAATGTTTTTATGGCGACACGCTTCCTTAGCCTACGTAATGTTTACCGTTTGAGGCATGAATCTACGGAGATATCGACCAAGTCCACACGCTGTTCCTGCACCATACCTCAAAGATATATAGTCTTTCTATCTGCCATCGATAATGACAATGTTCTACAGTATCTTCTCACCAATGTAAGACATACCAGGTGGTGGCATGATGGCTACCATCACCATCTGCATCAACCCATTCTTCTATGCAATAGGCAGAACGCTTATCTCAAAACTAAGATGCAATTCATAACAATTACATAATCACCCTTTATCGGATAATAAGATACCCTTGCAGGTGCGTATTCTTTCCTTTGGCTATATCGTCTAAACGGAACCGGCGCCAAGCACCTGTAAAGATATTTTTCATAGTCACTGACTTTAGTGATATTAATAATTTTAATTTGAGAAGCATGCTTCATTTTAGTCATGCTTAGTTCATCTAACTAACTTTTATAAAATTTTTACATAACTTTTTGAGCAAAAGAGAGAGAAAAAGTAAGCATACCAATGGGCATTCTAGCACTACTACTCTCTCCCTTGTATTTGAAGTTAGGCTTGTAGGGAGCTCTATTCGAAGAATATGTTAAACAACTCGAGATGAGCCGTATAGAGGATTGTGGAGATGGCGATGATTATTATAAGGAAAAGGAATTTTTCCATGGCTGAGCCTGTTCTTATTCCATCTCTTACTTTTGCTTTGCTGAATGGTTGCAGCCATTTTATACCTGTTGGGTTAAGCGAATCCGCAGCCAAGTGCGAGATAAAGCCTAAGAAAAAGCATGCCACAGCCAACATTCCCAAATCATAGAACGCGGCGATAACCCAAACAGCCGCTGTTGCAATTAAAGCAGCCAGAAGACTGTGAACGATTCCTCTATGAGTAACGAACTTGCTAACACCTCTGGATGTTCGCCTAAACAAGTAAGACTGTCTGGCTAGAAAGCCTCTAGGATGGTCAATGTCTGGCAATAGGCTTCCAGCAATAAGAAGAGCTAAAATCATCGGGTCGTCAAATGGTAACTCAACAAAGTAAGCGGTAACATAGTAGCATAGTAGAGCAAAAGCCGCATGAGTTGTTCCAATCATTTTTTACGCCACAAATCCGAAACACGACCAGCCTTCACGAGCTTCCACTTACCAAAGAAATCCTTCTTGTAAAAATGGTACAAGCCACAGCGAGTACACTGCATTATACGCCTACTTTTCTTAAAATCAACTTCATACAACTCTAAAGGCGAACCGCAATCAATACATTTGCCGCCGTAAGTTCTTGCGTTTCTTTCACCCATTCGCAATTCTCCATCCTTTCTGAATACAATAGTTTTTTTAATCAACCCCTTATCTGACGATTAGAAATATTAATAACTTCTCTGCTTACCTAAATATTCAAACTTTGGGAAGCTTGTTAAATGTGTCTAAGCCTCAAGAATCCAACAAGTTTGAAGCGTATTCAGCGAGCATATGTCCAGTATGTCAGAGAAAAGTACCTATGAGGATTTACGAGGAAAATGATGTGATTTACTTGGAGAAAACTTGTCCTGAGCATGGGAAGTTTGAGGATGTCTATTGGGGAGATGCTGAACTTTACAAATGGTTTTATGAGAACTGGTACAATGCCAGATATGCGGGCAGCGGTTTGAAAAACCCCCACACTAAGATAGTTAATGGGTGCCCGTTTGACTGTGGGTTATGTCCGCAGCATAAGACGCATACTGTTTTAGGTATAATAGACGTTACGAACAGATGTAACATGGCATGTCCGATTTGTTTTGCCTATGCTGGGGCAGCAAACTACGTTTATGAGCCCTCATACGAACAAATTGTAGATATGATTAAGCTGTTTAGGGCTAATAGTCCTTGGGCTTGTAATGCCTTACAGTTCAGTGGTGGAGAACCAACTATAAGAAATGACTTGCCAGACTTGATTAGAGAAGCTAAAAAGGCTGGAATAACCCATTTGGAAGTTAACACTAATGGATTGCGTCTTGCAGAAGACATAGAATACTTTAAGAAAATCCGCGAAGCAGGAATGAGCACGCTTTATCTCCAATTCGACGGCTTAAGGGAAGAAATATACAAGAAACTTAGAGCAAGAACAAACCTCGTTCCTATTAAAGAGAAAGTTTTAGAAAACGCTAGAAAAATAGGCTTCAAATCGATAGTTTTAGTGTTCACGTTAGCGAAGAACGTGAATGATAACGATTTAGGAAACATAGTCCAGTACGCTGTCAAAAATTATGATGTTGTCAGATGCATTAATATTCAGCCGATTTCGATGGCTGGAAGAGCCAGAAAAGAGGAGATGAGGAAACTTCGCATCACCATACCCGATGCAATCAAGCTAATAGAGGAGCAAACAAACGGAGCCGTGACAAAATGGGATTGGAGACCGGTTAACTGGCCTCTTCCAGTGTCTAAAGGAATGGAAATGTTAAAGAACAGAACTTATCCAGAATTCACAATGCATCCCATGTGCGGAGCAGCAACATTCGTAATTGTTGAGAAAGACAGCTCCTACAAGCCCATAACCAAATATGTAGATGTTGACAAGTTTGCCGAAATTTTCTGGGATATATATTATTCAGGCGTTAAAGGCAAAAAGACAATGGCAAAAATGAAACTGGTAAAACTTTTGCCGATGGTGAAGTCTGATCTTGTTAGAAACTTGATTAAGAATGTGATAACCAAGGGAAGCTACGAGGCTTTAGGAGAACTCATGCATCGAGTTATCATGCTTGGAATAATGCATTTCCAAGACGTGTGGAACTTTGATGTAGATAGGGTTCAAAGATGTGCAATTCATTACGCAACGCCAGACGGAAAGATAAGGTCCTTCTGCACGTACAACAGCATTTACAGAAACGAAGTTGAAAAGCAGTTCGCCGTTCCAATCAGTAATTGGACCAGCAAGATAGGAAAGAAAATCAACGAGCCAGCATAACTTTTCTGGGCAGGACTAGAAATGTTCAGAAAAGAAGAAAGGGGCGGTACTAAAAATAAAAGGGAATGAAGTGCTTTTACATTGTTTTCATTAGTCGGTTTATTATTGTCAGTTTCTGCATCTCTGTTGTTCCTTCGTATATTTCTGTTATTTTTGCACAGCGATGGAAACGCTCAACATGGTAATCTGCCAGATATCCGTATCCACCATAAATTTGAATTGCCTCATCCGTAACTTCCATGGCAACTCTGCCCGCAAAAGCCTTCGCCATAGAAGTTGCCATCGGGTCAAGTCTTCCTTGGTCGAACAACCAAGCCGCCTTATACGTTAACATTCTTGCAGCCTCGATTTTAATCGCCATGTCAGCCAGTTTGAAGGATATTCCTTGAAACTTAATTATAGGCGCGCCGAACTGTTTTCTGGTTTTAGCATATTGAAATGCACGTTCAAAGGCTCCCTGAGACATGCCAACAGCTTGGGCGGCAACCGCAATTCTTGTTTCATCGAAAAGTTCAAGAGCGTAATAGAAGCCCTTGTTCAGTTCACCTACTAGGCTTGTTTCAGGCGCTTTGACATCGCTTAGTGCAAGGGAGCCCGTTATACATGGTTTGATGCCCATTTTTCTTTTCAGCTTTGTTGCCTCCAGTCCCGGTGTGCCCTTCTCCACGAGGAATATGCTCTGACCCCTATGCGAAGGCGTGGCATTCGGGTCTGTTTGGCAAAGCACTATAAATATATCCGCCACCGGGGCGTTTGTTATGAACTCTTTGCTGCCGTTAATGACCCATTCGTTTCCACTTTTTACTGCTGTTGTGTCCATGCGTGTTATGTCGCTTCCATGTTCAGGCTCTGAGAAGGCTGCCGCTGATATTGTGTCGCCTCTGGCCAAAGGCGGAATATACTTTTTCTTCTGCTCTTCGTTTCCATGCTTTAACAGGACATCAGGAATCATCAAGTTTCCAAGCGACACTGCAGCTCCAAGTCCCGGGTCTACTCTACACATCTCTTCAACCACTATGCAGTCTTCCAAGAGGCCGTAACCTTGTCCATCATACTCTTGCGGAATCCTCATGCTCGTGAATCCTAGCTTAGCTGCCTTTTTGTAGAGTTCCATAGGAAACTCTTCTTTTTCATCAAGCTCCAAAGCCAGTTCTGGTGTAAACTCTTTTTCGCAGAATTCCTTAATGGCTCTTTTAATTTCCTTTTGTTCCTCATTTAATTCAAAATGCACTTATTACATCTCCTTTTTCGTTTAGACCTATGCTTTTTGTCCTTTCAACTCATATATTTTACCTTTCAACGCGGGCACAACCTTGAATAAATCGTCAACAATGCCGTAGTCGGCGAAGCTGAAGATGGGCGCGTTTGGGTCTTTGTTTACGGCTATGATTAAGTCTGAGTTTTTCATTCCTAGAACATGCTGAAAGGCTCCGCTTATTCCAAGAGCAATGTAAACTTTTGGCTTTACGGTTTTTCCAGAAGTGCCCACTTGACGGTCGCTTGGAAGCCATCCCTTATCCACGATTGGACGTGAGCAAGCAAGCACTCCACCAAATGCCTTTGCCAACTCTTCAACCATTGGCATATTGTTCTCGTCCTTTATTCCGCGTCCAATGCCAATGAGCACATCTGCGGCTGTTATGTCAACTCCTCCTGGAGGCGGCAAAACATATTCGATGAAACGTTTCTCGGTTATCTCTTCGGAAAGCGGAGAGGGCGTTTCTATGATTTCTCCGTTCATGGTTGGTTTTTGAGCTGCGAAGGTTGCTTGGCGGACAGTAACAATGTAACTTTTAGACTTTCGAACTTTTGCCCTAACGTTCACTTTGCCACCGTACATTTGCCGCGTTACAATAAGTGCTTCGTTTTCAAACTCTAAGTCTATGCAGTCCGTTGCAAGCGGCAGATTCAGATCAACTGCAAGGCTTGGAGCTAAATCCACACCAAAAGATGTGTGCCCTATCATGGTTAGCAACGGCTTATGCTCTTTGATTAGATTTGATAACACTTTCTGGTACGCTTCGGAGTTAAAGTTCTCCAATTTCGCATCTTCAATTAGCAGAACCTTTTTCGCGTATTCTGAAAGGGTTTTGGCATGTTTCTTAACGTCTTTGCCCAACAGAACCGCTGTCAAATCCATGTTTGTTTTTTCGGCTAGTTCTTTGCCCTTTGTCAGCATTTCGAAGGCTATGTCTCTGATTTGTCCCTGCCTATGCTCAGCCAGAACAAAGATTTCCTTCATTTATATCAGCCCCCTAGCTCTGAGGATTTCGGCAATTTTCGCTGAGACTTCTTCTGGGGTTCCCTTAAGGAACTCTGCTTGTTTCTCCACAGAAGGCACAAACATCTTCTCTATCTTTATCCAAGAACCTGCTTCGCCAACATCGTTTTCGCTTAAGCCTATGTCAGCCAAGCCTAGAACCTTTATCTCCTTTTGCATGGCTTTACGGATGCCCATAATTGAAACGTATCGTGGCTCGTTTATTCCCGTCTGAACTGTGAGAACCATAGGCATTTTCACCTCAACCATTTCTTCTAAGCCTCCTTCCAATTCTCGGTTAACTTTGGCAACACCGTCGTCTAATTCAATTTTTTTAACCATTGTTGCATGTGAAATCCCAAGCAATTCAGCAAGTATGGGTCCAACCATCGTGTAGCCGTCGTCGCCAGCTAGAGCCCCAGTCAATATCAAGTCGAAGGGCAAACTCTTGATCGTGCTCTGCAAAATTTTCGCAATTGCATAACCGTCAGAATCTTCAAACCTCGTGTCCGTCAGTCTTATTGCTTTGTCTGCACCTCTGGCTAGGCATTTCCTTAATGTGCTGTCAGCATCTTCAGGACCAACAGTTATTGCTGTGACTGTGCCTCCAAACTTCTCTTTAATGCGAACCGCTTCCTCCAGTGCGTAGTCATCCCACTCATTAATGTCAAAGACCAAGCCTGTTTTCTCTATAGCCTTCCCAGTAGCGTCAATCTTTATCTCTGCTTCCGCTGTTTCCGGAACATGCTTAACACAAACAATTATGTCCAAGCCCTCTTTCCTCCTTGAATGCCAAATTTCCGTTTAACATTATTACTTTTTCGTCTGTTTCCCCCTTAATCTCCATACAATCTTTGCTGTGAAATATCATATAATAGTCTTTAAAAAAGCGATAAAAGAAAAAGAGAGCTGGTGGAAATAACTGTCTGAAAAGCTGCCATCCCTATCTTGGCGCAAACTTCTGAAAACCCTAAGCAAGGGCAAAAACTCAGAGGGGGAGGGGGTCTAAAAAAATAAGAGGCCTATCAGCATTTTATTTTACATCAAAATATAAAGGGATTATCCAATTTAGGTTGTGAGAAAACTAAATTTGCAGTTTCTGTTTTATGCCATTGCGTTTCTCTTCAGCCAACGGTCCAAACTTCTTAATTCTGTCCGTAAACATTCCGAACAGTTCTGCAGCCTTCTTATACACCGGCAACGGCACATAACTATAACGAACCCGCATGCTCTCAATGCCATACTGAGCCAGCTCTCGTCCCATATCAATCATCCGCTTCTTCATAAACTTCTCATCAATCTCTTCACTGCCCTCAATCACCAAAACCCCATCAGCACCAAAAGCAAACGCACTAAGCAAATGTTTAAGGCTTAATATAGCCGTAGACGGAACAGCCACAATCCGAATACTCTCAGGATAATTCGTGCGATCCAAACCCAAAAAGTCCATACCCGTATACCCAATATTCTTATCCACAAACGCAACAATCCTAACCTCTCCAGCCTGCTTATCCGCCAACACACCACGCACATGAGCAAACAACTGTTTAGCCGTTGAATTCTTGAAGTCAATAGCCTCCTGCGGACAGATAGGAATGCACGCGCCACAGCCAATACACTGAAACGGATCAATCTTCGCCTTACCTTCCTGCATCGTTATAGCTTTCACCGGACAAATCGGAACGCATTCGCCACAACCGTTGCACAAGTCTGCAATCACAAAGGCTTTTTCAGGACTTGTCGTAACATATTCGCTTTTGAGGAATAGCGAAGCCTTAGCTGCAGCTCCTAAAGCATCAGAAACCGTGTCACGAACATCCTTTGGGCTTAGGGCGCAGCCGCAAGCAAAAATTCCAGTGACCAGCGAATCCACTGGGTCAAGCTTTGGATGTTTCTCCGTTATGAAACCATCCTCGCCCGTGGCAACTTTCATTTTATCCGTAAGCTCCTTAATCCCTGTAGGCGGAACCATAGCCGTAGCTAAGGCAACCATGTCAAACTCATCCTCCCTAACTTCGCCTGTCAGCGTGTCTTCAGCCAAAACCACAAGTTTGCCATTTTTGTTCTTCCAGACTTCAGCTACTTTTCCCCGCACAAAAACAACTCCGGCTTCTTGGTCTCGCCAGTAAAGGTCTTCGTAGCCTTTGCCAGTCGCCCTTATATCCGTATAATAGATTGAAACGTCTATTCCAAGCATTTTCTTAAGCACAAAAGCTTGCTTCAAAGCGTACATACAGCATATGCGGCTACAATATGAAATATGTTTCTTTTCTCTTGAACCAGCACAAAGCACAATAGCCATTTTTCTAACGTCGCTACCATCCGACCTCTTCACATAGCCGCCAGTTGGTCCAGCAGCAGAAGTAAGCCTCTCCAAATCCATCATTGTAATGACATCTTGGTAAACGCCATACCCATAATTCTCAAGCTTTTTGGCATCGTAAAGCTCGTATCCAATAGCCAAAATTATGGCGCCCACGTTTAGCTCAACAATTTTCCCCTTATCCTCTAATGCTACGGCTTTAGCTGGGCAGAGTTGCTCGCACTTTCCACATTTCGTGCAAGCGTCAAAATCTATCGCGTAAGCAGAAGGCACAGCCTGCGGAAACTCTATGTAAGCGGCTTTTCTCTGCGACAAGCCTTCATTAAACTCGTCTGGAACAGTTACTGGACACACTTTCGCGCATACACCACAGCTTTTGCATTTCTCAACATCCACACCTCTAGGTTTCATGAAAACCTTCACAGCATAATTGCCTGGACGCCCACTAACATCCTGTACCTCACTATAAGTAAGCAAATTCACGTTTGGGTTTCTCCCCACTTCAGCCATTCTGGGAGTTAGTATGCATTGGGCACAGTCAAGGGTTGGAAAAACCTTGGTTAGTTTCGCCATGTTGCCTCCTATGCTTGGTTTTCGCTCTACAATATGAACTTTAAAACCTAAGTAGCCGAGTTCGAGGGCTGCTGTGATTCCAGCTATGCCTCCGCCTATAATGAGGATTTCCCTCGAGCCTTTTTCGCTTATAGTTTCTAATGGCTCAAGTTCTCGGCTTCGCTCATAACCGCCTCTAATTAGGCTTATGGCTTTATTTGTGGCTTCTGCAGAGGGTTTTGGACCGTGAACCCATGAATCCTGTTCTCTAATGTTTACAAACTCAAGCATGTAAGGGTTCAAGCCAGCACCTTCTAAAACGCTTTGAAAAGTTGAGAGGTGCATTCTGGGCGTGCAGCTGGCCACTACGACGCTGTCCAAATCATTCTTCTTTATTGCTTCAATCATCATTTCCTGAGCTGGTTTCGCGCATAAGTACTTATTGTATTTGGCTACAGCAACCCCTTCCCAGTCTTTAACAGCTTCAACAACAGCCTTAACGTCCACAACATCGCCTATGTTTCCGCCGCACTCGCAAACAAAAATGCCGATTCTCGGCGGCTTTTTCTTCACTGGCAGCGATCTCCGATTTCATTGATTTGTTTTGATTCATACTGAGAAAAACGCTTAAAAAATCTTATGTTTCCATTTAAGGCAAATGTGATGGAGCAAATGAACGCCCAAGAGCTTATTCAAAAACATAAATTGCTTGAATGTATCCAGTGTGGAATGTGTACTGGAAGCTGCCCGGTTTCCAGAAAAGCCAGCTTGAACGTTAGAAAGTATATGCGTGAAGTTGCCATCACAGGCAAGTTAATTATGCACCCGCAAAACGAGTTGTGGAGCTGCACAACATGTTCAACATGCGGCATCCGCTGCCCAAAAGAATTAAACCCATATGAATTCCTAATCGACATCCGCAGCTTGGCGATTGAAGGGGGCCAGATTGCACCTACCATCCGAGACGCTTTGGAAAGCATTTTCAAAAATGGTAATCCTTGGGGGAGAATAAGGAGCAAGAGGTCTGAGTGGGCTCAAGGCTTAAACATTAAGCACATTTCACAAGGAGCGGAAATCTTATACTTTGTTGGTTGCACACCAGCCTACGACCCAAGATTTCAAGATGTAGCCAAGAGCCTTGTGAAATGTTTTGAAAAAGCTGGAGTAAATTTTGGAACTTTTGGTGATGAAGAAAGCTGTTGTGGAAGCGAAGTTTATGGCATGGGCGAGAAAGGCTTATTCGAATTTCTTGTCGAAGAGAACATGAAAATCTTCAACAAATACAACATAAGACAGACCGTGACAAACTGCCCGCATGGTTTTCATGCTTTCAAAAACCGTTACAACCAGACCAGCTTTGAAGTGCAGCATCACACGCAGTTGCTTGCAAAACTAATTGATGAGAAGAAATTAACTTTCTCGAAAGAGGTGAAAAAGAAAGTTATTTATCATGACCCTTGCTTCCTTGGAAAACAAAACAACATCTACGAAGAACCCAGAAAAGTCATTGAAAGCATACCCGGCGTAACTTTGTTGGAGTTTGACCGCTCAAGGGCACGGAGCTTATGCTGTGAAGGCGGAGGCGGAAGAATGTGGGTTGACATTCCAGGACCACGATTGGCGGAAATCCGCGTTAAGGAGGCTGTCAACGTCGGCGCAGACGTCCTGGCAGTGGCATGTCCCTTCTGCATGTTAACCATGGAAGATGCTGTTAAAACCACAGGGAACGAGGGCAAAATCCAAGTAATGGATGTAGCCGAACTCCTAGCCCTATCCCTATGAAAGCACACAAAACGCGAACGTCAATTTTAGCAGAGTTTCAATTGCCTAAATTGGATACCCTCTCTAGGATTTTTAGAGCTAATACTGATTTAAAAGACATAAAATCAAAATTTAAGCAGAACAGCATTAATCTGAGAACATGGGTAAAAGTGGAGAGAAAAAGAAATACCGCTGCGAAATTTGTGGCGAAGAGCTTGACGAAGACGAAGTCTACGAATTGGATGGCATGATTCTCTGCTGGGACTGCTACAACGAAGAAGAAGACTTACGCGCCATAGAAGAAGAATGGATATAGTGATGTGGATGAGTGAAAAGGATTTTTATGAGTGTATGCGGTGCGGCCAGAGAATATCAAGGGAAGAGTATGAAACTTATGACGGTTTATGCGAGGAATGTTATATAATCGAGATAGACGAACTGGATTACGAATTAGACGAAGAATAATTCCTGCACTATTTCACATATAAATACCAAACGCCAACTATTATTTTGGGATGAAAACTATGGAGAATTGGGACCTAATAATTATAGGCGCAGGACCCGCCGGTTTAGCCGCTGGAATATATGGCGCCAGAAGCGGATTAAAAACGCTGATTTTAGAGGAGAAAATTGTTGGAGGCACAACAGTTAATGCGCCATTAATCGAGAATTATCCGGGTTTTCAAAGCATCAATGGAATGGAACTAGCGCAAAGAATGGCAGCTCAATGCAGAAAGGCGGGCGCCACAATTCACGAATTTGAAAAAGTCATGGGCATGAACCTAAAAGGCGACGCAAAAATTGTGAAAACAAACAAAGCCACTTATGAGGCGAAAGCTGTTATAATCGCTTCTGGCTCGCATTATCGTGAACTCGGCGTTCCAGGAGAGAAGGAATTTCAAGGTAAAGGCGTAAGCTACTGCAGCACTTGCGATGGACCACTGTTTAAGGGTAAAAATGTGCTTGTTGTTGGCGGCGGAAACTCTGCTGTTGTAACAGCCCTATATTTGACAGAAATAGCCTCACAAGTTAAAATTGCCCACCGCAGAGAAGAGTTTAGGGCTGAAAAGGCGCTTGTTGACGTTTTGAAGACGACGGAAAATGTTGAAATTTTATTGAATACGGAAATTAAAGAGATTAAAGGCGAAAAATTAGTTAACAAAGCAATAATATTCAACAACAAGACAGGCGAAACCGGAGAATTGCCCATTGAAGGCGTTTTCGTCCAAGTTGGGGAAGACCCAAACAGCCAACTAGCAAAAGAGGCTGGGGTAGCTGTTGACGAAGAAGGCTACATTATCGTTGATGTTCGTCAAAGAACAAACATCGTGGGTGTTTACGCTGCTGGCGACGTTACAAATCATCCAGTTAAACAGGTGGGAACAGCCGTTGGACAAGGCATAACAGCAGCCTTAGAAGCTTATGGTTATATTCGAAGACCTTATTATTATAAAAGGTAGGAATCAGCCCAAAATAATTATATTTTCGGAGAACTCATTTTTAGAGTTCTATGCTATAAGTGTGCCATAAATAATGGAGCAAGGCGGTTAACTTTCAAGTGTTGGAGAGATATGAATGAGTGAGGCTTGTGCCGCTGCGGTGACAATTAACCAAGATTACTGTAGCAGATGTTCAATCTGTTATTCCGTTTGTCCTTATGAAGCCGTAAAACGTGATTCTGAAACTGGAAAAGTGGAAATAGACATCCAAAAATGCCAAGTTTGTGGAATATGCTATAGCGCATGTCCATCTGTGGCAATAGAAATCGTTTATTATAACTATGAAAGTTTGATGGATTATGTTAATTGTATGCGGGAAAAGGAGAAAGGCGAAACGCTTGTTCTCATGTGTAGGGGTAACTCGCCAGCCACATGTGAAATTGAAGAAATCCTTCAAGAGCAAGGTTTAAAAATGAGCAATTACATCCCGCTGCGGTTGCCATGTTCTGGCAGGGTTCCAACAGAATTCATTTTTCAAGCATTAAAATCAGGAATAAAAAACGTTGTCTCTATCCAATGCGAAGACCACTTTTGCAGATTTAAACAAGGAACAAAAATAAACGCTAGAAGACTGTCTCTTGGCAGAGCGGTTCTTGAGCAATTAGGCTTTGGCAAAGACGCCTTAAAAGTTGTAAAATATTCAAGAAAAGCCATCTACGAAACAGACAAGTGCGTAGGCTGCGACAAATGCGTTTTCATCTGTCCATACGGTGCAATAGAAGCAGAAGCCTTTGCAACTCCAAAAATAAATTTAGACGCGTGTGTTGGTTGTGGAGCGTGTGCTTTGGTTTGTCCACACTTGGCAATTCAGGTTAAGGGTTTTGAATTTGAAAACATAAGCAAGTTGATAAGGCTTTACGGCGAATCAGCCCAAAAACTGAAGAGGGAAGGCGCCTCACCAGCAATTCTCGTTTTCTGTTGTCAATGGTCAGAGTTCTCAGCCCTAGACGACCCAGAATGCCTATTATTCAAGAAAAGGGCTTTTGCCTTAGAAATTCCATGTTTCAAAGCCTTAGACCCAGTTCATGTTGTCCAAGCCCTACATAGTGGTTTTGACGGAGTTATGGCTGTGGTATGCGCTGCGGAAGATTGTAAACTTGAGGAGGGAAGAGAAACAGCTGAAAGAAACGCCAGCGTCTTAAGGAATGCCTTAAAGAAAATGAATCTGCTTGACCGTTTCGAGCTTTTCACAGTTTCACCCAGATGTGTTGGAGAATTTAACCAGAAACTTGAAGAATTTTATAGGAAAATTGCTGCAATGGCGGAGGCTAAAGGAAATGTATAAAATTGTAGCCAAAAAAGAGTTGGCTCCAAAAATAAAGTTATTCGAAGTTTACGCTCCGGAAATAGCGGAAAAAGCCAAACCCGGACAATTCATAATCCTCATAATAGACGAGAAGGGTGAGCGGATACCATTAACAATAGCTGGTTATGACAGGAAAAAGGGTACAGTAACCTTCGTTTTTAACGAAGTTGGAAAGACAACAAAGCAGCTTGGTCTCCTCAAAGAAGGAGACAGTATAACCAACATTACTGGGCCTCTTGGGAACCCCTCTGAAATTAAGAATTTTGGTAATGTTCTATGCATCGGTGGCGGAGTTATGATTGCCCCAATGCTTTTGCAAGTTAAAGCCTTAAGGGAGGCTGGCAACGCCGTCACAACTGTTATTGGGGCGAGGATAAAGGATTTACTCTTTTTTGAAGAGGAGATGAAAGCCTTAAGCCACAAGTTTTATGTGGCAACAGATGACGGTTCAAAAGGCTACGAGGGCTTAGGATTTCTAAAAGAGCTTATAGAGAAGAATAGGTTTGACCGTTGCATTGCTATGGGACCAGTAGTTATGATGAAAACTGTCTGCGAAATCACTAAGCCGTTCGGCATACCAACAATTGTGACTTTGACGCCTATAATGGTTGATGGAATGGGAATGTGCGGCGTCTGCAGAGTTACAGTTGGTGGGCAAATGAAGTTTGCATGTGTTGATGGACCAGAATTTGATGGGCATTTGGTGGATTTTGATGGATTAATTAATAGGCAGCGAATGTTTCTGCCAGAAGAGAGGCTTAGCTCCCTATTGTGGGAAAAGCTTGGAGGTTGCGGTTGTGGCGGAAAATAAGCCTACACCAAAAGTTAAGAAGAAAGCCGTGCCAATGCCTAAACAGAAGCCAGAAGTACGCAGACGCAACTTTAACGAAGTTGCTTTAGGTTATACTGAAGAACAAGCAATAGAAGAGGCAAGCCGCTGTTTACAATGCCCAAAACCCCAATGTGTCCCAGGCTGCCCCGTGGAAATCGACATCCCAGCTTTCATCAAACTTATCAGAGAAGGAAAATTTGACGAAGCTGTAAAGAAGATTAAAGAGAAAAATAGCCTTCCAGCAATTTGTGGACGTGTCTGCCCACAAGAAGAACAATGCCAAATGAACTGCGTCCTCGGAAAAGCTGGAGACCCAATAAACATTGGCAGATTAGAAAGGTTTGTAGCCGACTGGGAAAGACAAAAGGGCGTTACAATACCAGAAAAAGCTCCAGCAACAGGCAAAAAAGTAGCAATTATAGGAGCCGGACCAGCCGGTTTAACAGCTGCAGCAGACCTAGCCAAACTGGGACACGAAGTTGTGATTTTTGAAGCTTTGCATTTGCCTGGCGGCGTCTTGGTTTATGGAATTCCAGAGTTCCGCTTGCCAAAAAGCATTGTTCAGGCTGAGGTTGATTACATTAAGAAGTTGGGTGTGGAACTGCGTTTGGGTTATTTGATTGGTAGAATACACACAATTCCAGAACTACTTAAGGAGGAAGGATTTGACGCAGTTTTCATTGGAACTGGCGCTGGCTTGCCCCAGTTTTTAGGTGTGCCGGGCGAAAATTTGGGCGGAATTTACAGTGCAAACGAATTTTTGATTAGGGTTAACTTGATGAAGTCCTATGCATTTCCAGAATATGACACGCCAATAAGAATTGGTAGGCATGTGGTTGTCATCGGCGGCGGAAATGTTGCCATGGACAGCGCCCGTTCAGCATTGCGCTTAGGCGCTGAGGAAGTCTGCATTGTTTATCGTCGTTCACGCGAAGAGATGCCAGCCCGCAAAGAAGAAATAGAAAACGCTGAAGAAGAGGGTATAATCTGCAAGTTTTTGGCTAACCCAACAAGGTTTATCGGCGATGAAAAGGGCTGGGTTAAACAGATGGAATGTATCTGCATGGAGCTTGGATCGCCAGACGAAAGTGGAAGACGAAGACCAGTTCCAGTTAAGGGTTCAGAATTCATTATGGATGTGGACACGGTTATTGTTGCCATTGGGCGGACGCCAAACCCAATAATCCAACGCACAACAGAAGGGTTAGCAGTTACCAAATGGGGAACAATAGTTGTGGATGAAGATGGAAGAACAAGCCTTGAGGGGGTTTATGCTGGCGGAGACATCGTAACAGGCGAAGCAACAGTAATAAGCGCCATGGGCGCGAGCAAAAAAGCAGCAAAAGCCATACACGAATACCTAATGAACAAAAAGTAGTGTAAACGGGTTACTTCAAGTTTTTAGTGACAAGCTCTTCTATTTTTTTGCCGAATTCTGCATTTAAAAGTTTATCCACACTTCCTATAGCCTCTTCAAGCATTGTATCAAAAGGCATTTCTCCCCAAAACGTTATGCCTCTGCCTTCAACTTGCTGCTGAATAAACCGTGACTCTTTCATTTTCATGTTTTCAATGACACCTGCTGTGGGGATTTTCAATTCTGAGAGTAAGTTTATCAGTTTTCTAACAGTTTCGAAGGCTAGCCGAGAAGGCGTTGTAACTACGAGAAAATTTATCCTTTTAATAAGTCTGATGATGTCTAACGTTGCGTCGCTTATTCCAGGAGGCATATCTATTATCAAAAAATCTAAGGTGTTCCACCTTGTTATTGCAAGCAGTTCTATCAATGCGTTAGAGATGTCTGCACCTCTTAATGGTGAGGCATACTCGCCTGAATAGTAAACTATTGACATATATTTTAGACCGTGAACTTGTGGCGGAATTACGCCTTTTTCCTCCTTCGGTTGTAAACCTTCAACGCCTAAGATGACATGGGTTGATGGACTCGTGAAGTCTAAGTCGAAAAGACCCACTTTGTAGCCTTTTCTTGCCAGCACTACGGCGAGTAAAGATGCGATTAGGCTTTTGCCTACTCCTCCTTTACCACTTGAAACAGCGATTATGCTGTTTACTCCTTTCAACCTTTCCTCAATTATGCCTATCCTAGGGTCAGCCATGCTATTTCACTCCTTTCATGCTTTCAAGCCATATTCCGCGTCCTTGCAAAATTTCGAAGTCTGGACTGCCGCATTTTGGGCATTTAATGTATGTATGGGCGATTTCTGGAACGAAATGTATGGCTTCTGCTATTTCTTCCGTCATTTTTTCTTTTTCGAAAAGCCATTTATGTCCACAAACTCTGCACTTGAGTTCTGCCTTTACGGTTTGTATGTTAATTTTTGCGTTTTTGAGTTTCAAAGTTTTAAGCTGTGACAAAGCGAATTCTAAAATATCTAGTTCTATTTGCTGTAGTTCACCAACCTTTATTTCCACTTCTGCAACTTCTTTTAATCCTTCCTTTTCTGCAATTTGAGAAACTGTGGAAATCACCGCTTCAGCTAAAGTCCATTCATGCATAGGAAACGTCCAACTCCCGCAAACTTCCCTTTTTTTCTGACTTTTATTTATTTTATGCGTTTATTCTTTTATTTTTTGCATATTGAGCGGCTACTGCGCCGCATTTTTGGCAATGAAGCTTAAACGCAAAGCCGTGCAGTTCTATTCGAGCCGCGCAAGGTACACCTGAGGCAAAATTAGTATTGTGCTTTTTATGGATAGGCATAATTCCTCAACTTTCATTTTCTCAATTCCCCCAGCAGGCAGTAGGAGCCATTTTTATTCACATATAAGTTAAGAATTTTAAAACTTCTAAAATTTTTTCTTAGCAACTCCTTATTAAATTGATAATGAGGTACACCTTTTTCTTCTCCACATAATATGGTATAAGTTCTGGGAGCAATAAATTTTATTCCAAACAGTCTTTCTTTTGGTATTTCTTTCTTTGATCGTTTTTTGGGCACAATTATAAAGATAAGACCGCCAGGTTTCAATACCCTTTCTATTTCTTTGATTGCTTTCCTTATCTGTCTTATCTTTCCGTGGTGGATTGTTTTGATGCTGATTACGGCATCGAAAAAATTGTCGTGATATGGTAATATAGTAAACATCGAACCCACTTTGAGGTTGGCATGAAGGTTCATCTCCGCTAATCGTTGTTTTGCCTTTTTTATCCCCTCTTCAGAAATATCTATCCCATAGACATCGAAGCCTTCCCGTGCTAAATAGACGATGTGCCTTCCAGCTCCACATCCTAAATCGAGAACCCTTCTTACATTACGCTTTTTAAATAGATCCACTACCGAGCGTAAATCTTCGTCTACCTTGAGTGTAGACTCCTCTCTTTCTATTTCCCTTCTGTATATCTCATTCCACCTCTCTTTGCTTATTAATTCATCCTGATCCATAATTGATACCCTTTTACGGCAATCTAATATCATTCAATATTTTATCACCAAATGTTAAGTAACACAGGCTCCGGTAGTTTTCCCATGGTCTTGGCCTTAAGCCAGTATTAATAAATATTCATGTATAGGAAAAGCGCTTCTATTTAATGGTTCTCCGCAAACTCCCCCTTTTTATTTTTCCTCGATCCATGGTGTTTCATCGAAGGAAATTCTTATATGTCCCTTTACCCTAAAGGGAATTAGGGAAATGGGATGCAGAAAGAGAAGCGTGTATGGGCAGTAAAGTTAGATGAAAGGGGAAGAACCACGATACCAAAGGATCTATTGGACCTTTTAGGAATCAGGACAGGCGATATTATGGCCTTCATAAGAGAGGATGAAGGACCAGTATACGTAGGAAAGGCTGAGCTTCAGGTTCAGGTTCCTTTCGCTCAAAAAGTTGAAGGCAAAAGAATCGAGGCCAAAAAGGTTTAGAGACGTCGAAAACCTACAACTTAGACCTGGAGATACCCCCGTAAACTCCCATTTTTTGTATACGAATTTTCTGGCGCACGTGCATACACAGAATATTTAGCTGAGGCGGAAGGCATGCCTATTAAAAACAACATCCAGTATTTTTACAACGCACGCTTCCCCATGGAGCCAGAAACAATAAAAAAGGAAAGTTTACGAGCATCCTCATTCCTAAAGTTATGGGTAGCTAAACTCGCTTATCCACGCTATGTATCATGCTTCTCCTGCTCTCTTCCTTGGTGGGGTGTATAAAAATCCTTTTTCTGCCAGAATTTTGTTGGTTTGGGCGAATATCCAGTGCCATGCCTCATTTAGAACTTCGCCAAATGGAATATTATTCTTCATTGGGGTGATGTCGCCGAGAACTCGCTTTAAGTGGAGGTAATTTTGACGGATTATCTGTGTGGCTAAAGGAGTGATGAGGTCTCCCAATTCTTCCATAATCTTCTCGTCTTTCGCTACGAAAACGGGATAATGTAGCGTAACCGTTCCTTTTTCATAGACAATATAATTCATGTCCTGAAGTAAGTGAAGTAAATTCTGTAACCATACTTCGTTATCATTTTCATTTCTACTGAATTCTTTTTCCGAAATTGGTCCCTCATCGTTCATTCTAAAAAGCATAAGTGCAACATCTCTGAGCAAATTTTTTCCGAACAACCTGATAATCGTAGATAGTTTTTCAGTAAACCACAATGGCGGCCCAAAGGTCTCCTGAAACGCTTTAGAAGAAGCATGTAGAGTCCACAGAATGTCTGGGAATGCATACCGCAAACCATAATGGTCACCAAAACTTGTGAAGGTGTATTTATCCAGTGCATCGCTGTGGCTACCCCAGTACATCGCATCATAAAGCCGCGTAGCCATATTTTCATCTATTTCCTCTCGGGCAAAAAGCAAGTAATTTCTGTTACCCGGTTGAGGTTTGTTTTTAGCGAGTAATCCTTCATCCTCAAGAACTTTCAATCCCTGCCAGTCTAAAACAAAGCAGCCAACCGCAGCAAAAAGTAGCTTATCCATTTCAACTTGTTGTGCGGAAGAGATGTTCTTCACTAAAGAAGTAATCTTCTTTTTATGGCTATAAATGCGATTGGCCAGCTTGTCTGCTATCTGCTTAGTCGCACGTGCCAAAACCATTAAATCTTCTTTTGTGAAAATAGAAAAAGCTACGTGGTAAACACCTGATTTCTCTTCAATCGCTTTTATCCTAATTAAATCTTCCAGAGGTTTTATGATTTCTTCTCGACTTATCTTTAGCTCTAAACAAACCTGCTCGGCGCTCAAAGGACGCTTGTTAAGTGTGTACAGCAATTCTGATGCCCATTTTTGTCTGGTAACAATTGAAGGGTTAAAGTCATCCAAAGGTCCACCATCGCCACAAATGTATGTCATCACTTTTTTAGGCAACCGAAGAGTTGCTGGCATATAAATACCTCAGCGATAATATTTCTAAACTCTCATTCTTAAAGTTACGGAGTGTGAATTGGTGTTATTGTTATCTAAGATATGCTGAATATTTCACACAGTTAAGGCGGAGAGCCCGTGTAGGAAGCCCCAAGTTGCTCCGCATATTGTGGGAGGACAGGCGACACAACAAACCCAACCCTAAATAACCCTAATAGAAAGAGACCGAAAAAGCTTTGAACATCTCTTCAGACATTCATCTCTTAACCTCTAAGGGATTACCCTAAACAACTTCCGCTATGGTTTCTTTCTTTTTTCTACGCTTTCTCCTAAGCCAAGCTTTTATGAACTCTTCGATTTTCTCTTTGTTGTATGGGTCTTTCCATGCTGCTTCGAGGGCTTGACACTCGTCTGTGGCGCCTATAAGCCCAAAATAGGCGAGAAGCTCCTGGTAAAGCCCCTCAGTTTCAACCTCGCTAAGCCAAACACGCATTTCAGATAGGATGCCCATTAATACGGCTCTGCTCACACCAACCACACATCCATGCATTATTGTTTAGTATAGTCTTTGTATTATTTCTCCTTTCTTGTGTAGGCGCTGCTGCACTTTCGATATGTTCAGCACATATCTGACGCGTTCGCAGTTTTCAGTCTTGCTGATTTGCGCCGCAAAAAATTTTCTTTTAAGACTCAAAAGAGCCAAGTCTTTTCAGTTAAGATTCAATGGCTCTATATGTACGGTTCGGAAACTTATCTGACTTGAAAATCTCCATTGTATTCATGTCTTTTTCATTCATTTCCCGCAAAATACGCCTATCTTCCTTCAAGACGCTTCCCCCTCTTCCCGCATCTGCTTTTTTATGGTCCCATGCAAGCGACATTCAGCTTAAAAGCGGAGATTCCTAACTCTATTACTCTCCGCATGAAACTGCTTAAACGATGCTCCCCTATCGTTTTTCAACATAGCTCAGTCCCGCAAATCCAGCAGAACGCCTAAAAAGGAATCAGCGGAAACTTGAAGAATCATTTTATTTTTTGAAAAACGAGCCAAACGGACCTACCCCCTCTATACTTTTTCACCATTGAAGTTAATGTTGTTGGTGACAGAAAAAACCGCAGAAACCTGAGACGACTACAAGTCCCCGGGGCTTCAGCTGGTTCTATAGTTTGAACTATTGTTGTGTGATTAGTTTGAACTATAGAGGACTGTGGAAATCGTCAACAACAACTGGTTTAGCGCCGCCACCATGGATATGATTTGTCTCTTGGAAATCTGCATATGATTACGCAGAACAATGTTTTAATCCACCAAGGGCAATGCACACAATCTTCACGGTTACCGTAAACTTCACGGCCCCAGGGACAATGGGCAACAAGTCTCACACGACGGCGTTCAGAAGGCGTATATGGCTTTCCGGAACGGACACGTCGCAATCCAGTATAGTCCAGAAAGGTGATTGGCAAAACCCACGCAGTAGATGGTATGCCCCATTCTCTCCGCGTTTCTTCATTTATAAGCATGTTCTCTTAAGACGCCATAGTCGACATAAACGTTTCAAATTCTATTGAATAACTAAACTAACATGTTAAAATGTAGCCTCGGCGACATTATAGGCATTTTCCTATCACAGAAGGCTTAGGGTATGCTGAAAAATACGGGAGGTATGCTCTATTGGTTAATTTTGCGCGCAATAGGGATGATAACAGGGCGGGTCGTCAAGCTTACAGTATGTAGCCCTTCAGAGTTTTGGAAAAAAGGTCGTTTTCAACATAGCTGCGTTATTAGGATCAAAATATGTTCAGTTGGTTGGCGTGGGGTTTGAACCTATGCGTGCGCGAAAATTCGTGGCAGCTGGAGTGCGCCATTTTATTACATCCTTCTTCAATCTATCCTTGAAGAATGACCTTGGTGAAAACCTGCTTGTTTTATTGGTGGTGACTTCTTAACAATGCGTAAAATAGTCTTTTCCAACAGTGTGAGCTCAATATGCTTGTAGTATGCCTTGATATGCATTCTTTGGAAAATTTCTCTCTCTCTCATTTAGATACACTCTCTCTTCTCTGTCTCATTTATCTCAGTACGTGTTTCTGTTGGTTCTATCTCTATGTCCTCGTCCCGTATCTTATGGAGAGAGAAGCCTTCTTTGGAAACCCTCTGCTCTAACCCTTCACTCTCTGGTAAAGTTAACTGCACTTCATGGTTCCAATGGACCAACCATTCACCATCTTTGACATAGACGTATCCAGCTTCAAAACGTTCGATGTAACCCTTCTTGGCTTTAAGTCTATGCCTGAAGTAGTGGCGTTTGTTTACCACCGTTCCTGATTTTATATAGCGGACAGTTTGGTCTATTTTTTGTTCTTTTATGTATTCAGGCCTGCCTAAGTAAGCTAAAACTGTTTGGTCATCTACTAAGCCGAGTAGGGTAGCCATTCTTTGAACAGTGGCAGCGTAGGAAACATCGGATGTGGGAAAGAAGGATTCTTTTAAAGCGAAAACCCTGGTTTTAACCGTTTGCTGCTTATGCCATGTCAAGCGTCTAAGCTTAGGCTTAGTTGTAAAAACCTTAGAGTAAGACTTATTTGCTGTTTACAGCACATTTTGTTTTGGGGCTGGCGCTTCGGCGTCAGTCAACTATCCTTTCTCAGCCTCCTTGGTTTTAATCCAACTCCAGAAGTCAGGCTCCACAAACCTCTCCAGAAACTGAAGCAAGTCATCTTCGTTTATTTCTCCGCGAGGATCCACAATCATCAACCGGTTAGCTGCTATGGTTGCGACTGGTCCAGTTTTTAGTTTGGAGGGTATAACTATGCTTTTGCTTGCGCCTTTGGCACCTCTCGGCGTTACTCGTCTTCGTGTCGCCAATCCCATACCTTATCACTTTTTGCCACGTTTTTGACCAAAAATAATATAGTGCTGTGACCCCCGGGGATATTTCGGTTGAAATATAATGCCAAAGAGAATGGCGATGTTTAGAGTTGAAGGTGATTTTGATTTTGAAGACTTCTATAACAAAGTCTGCGGGGAAGGGGAAGTCTCTGTAAATCTGGATGGCGGACGTCCAGCTCTACACGGCGAAACTCCCGGAGCCCAAATGGTAATTACTTTTAGGAGCCCAAGGTACCGGCAAAAAGTCCTCCTAATGCGAGAATTCTGGTGAGCAATAGGGGTGTTATTCAAATATTTTACGAAACAACTCTTGATTTCTACGAGTGCTTTTTCTTCCTCAAACAAGTTTTTGGTTGCCCAGCATTAATGCTTAATAAGCTTCCATTGGTTGATGTTGATGTTGACGCCTTTGACCTCCAGGTTGCGTGCATTGAACTTCGACAAATAGGCTTTGTCCAAAATAGCTGTGCAATGGACCTCAACAGAGAACCTATTCATGGCTTGATGTGGCTTGCCTTAATCAATGCCTTACGCACTCTTTTCTAAGAAGTTGACAAGACAATAGAAGATATGGACCCTCACGGGTTCTTTAACTCCTATCAGTTTACATCAGCATGGGTCGGTCCTATCCAAAAGAGCTTCACCGAGTTTCTCTTGCTTCTTAAAGAGAATCCAACTTTTGCAAAAGGACTGTTGAATTCGATCTTCAGGTGGCTTGACAGAGTTAAGGTACAGGTTGATCGTTTGAGAGAAATTGAATTGGAAGAAAGCGAGAAGATAGGACCGAGAGATGAATGGATTGAGTGGATGCATACTAATAACATTTGGTCTCAGCTAAACCTATGAACATTATAACCCAGACCATGACTTTAAGAGATCTTAACAGAAAGCTGCATGCATAGAGGGGACATTAGAAGAGTTAAGGATTAATGGTGAAATCAGTAGTAGAGAGACTATTAAAATGCGAATATAGACTGTTTGATGTGTCAAGAAAGAAAATTATCAAAAAGCAGCGTACCATCTGACGAGAGAAATATGTTTTTCCATCAAATTATGGGAGAAAATCTAAATACAGACTGAAATACATCTACCGTGAGAAAGATGGTTGGTCCCCTGGTTGAGCCTCGGATGTCCGTATCGAAAGAGATGTAAATCTCCTACTTGTCCTCATGACTTCAACAATTGTGGATTGTACTACTTCTTGAATAAAATGAACAAACAAAGACAAACCTACTCAAGGAACCCGACTGACTTGCAACTGATAAACGACTTCGAGAAAGTATACGTTGCAACATGGAATAAGCATGCCTCATCGAGAGGGAAAGGACCTGCTACTGGGAAGGCCTTTGAAAAATGGATAGTTGATAAACTGCAGAAAGCCGGAAAGGGTGTACAAAAGGGCAAGATTAAGTTCCACTTCGGCGAATTTCAGGTTGATGCTGCAATCCCTTCGCTTGTAAATCCGGAGACTATGCTCGAAATAAAAATATACACAGATATACAGCATTCGCTTATGTCAGGAGGCCTAATTGGTCAGCTGATGAATCCCAATACCAAAATTGGACTTGTAACCTTTTATAGACCTGGAACATATTATGGAGCGAAAACATCTGCTATCACAAATATTCTCAATAATTTGAAAGCGAATTTTCCAAATAAATTCGATTATTTCCACATACAGAATGGCTGGTCAAATGCAATAGCGCGACTCATAAGCTTCTGCTAACTCGCACGGAAGAATAAACCTTTAACGAGGAGCCTTTTGCGCTATGGATAACGCATTCTTGCTTTAAGATGCTGATTCCCTTCGTTGCCAGGCGAAACAAGCCATGTCAAAGAGGTAGGTCCAGCTTCGTTCTTTGAGGCAGTAAAATTTTTGTTTTGAAAGCCAGTTGAGAAATGCTAACACTTCGAATAGATTTTGTCTATGCTTATGTTTTCCATTGTTTGGTATTGTGCTGTTAAGCGCCCAAGAATGCGTTTCAACTTAACCTTAAAATTCAGGCTTGTGACAACGCCTAAGGTTAAACGAACGTGGATGCAAGTTCCGCAAATCTTGTTTGGATCCCGCAAAGCCTTCTAAGCAAGTTGATCCTTGGAGCCTAAAAAACGCGGGGAGAAGGTAAGTGAAAACGATAGAGGATGTCGTTCTAAACAGCTTCTGCAGGAAGTTGTGAAAGCAAAAAGGAGACTGAAAAAGGCACTCAGCGGTTAAGAATTCTGCGAGAGACACGCCTGGGGATTTGAACCCTTCGGTGCACGTTCATAAGCGGTTCGGAAAAGAGATTAATGTAAAATATTATTCGAACGAGCTGAGAGAAGCCTTCATTCAACATAATCATCAGCGTTTTCAGAAAGAGTTCAGCCCTCATCAGCCTTACGGAAAGTTTGAAAAATACAAGACAGGCGCAGAAAAAGCGGATCTGGAAAAGCTGACTAAGCTTATTAAAATCTGCGGGATGTTGCTGCAAACAAAAGTTTACCTATTCTGAAAAAACAAAACCAAAAAATCTTCTTACAAACAAGCTGTTTTTAACTAATGTGTAGTTCTCTCCAAAGCCTTTAAATGATCCTTCCAGAAATCGATAAGCTCAGCTATAACCTCATACATGTTCCTAATCTTGTCTTCAGAGAAAAATTCGTTCGAAGCATTCGTTGATTTCATCCGCTCGCCATGATTTAACGTTGTGGATTCTCTTATATATCTCATAGAATTCGGGCCAGTTTCGTCTCGACTTCTCAATGAGCTCTACCTCGGACTCTGGCCACAGGTAGCCCTTTTCTTCGACACGAACTCCTCTATTTTCAAGCCCCACGCGACCCAGGTAGTAGACTCCGTTTTGCAGCGAGATGGCTGCGAGGAAGAGATCGCCACGTGATAGGTGTTTCCACGCATCTAAAAGCTCCGTCCAAGGTCCTCTCTGTGGTACCTCTTTATCGAATAGGGAGAGGCTACGCTTAACCAGTTTTTTAAGCTCTCCCTGGCTCGGGGTTCTGCCAAACACTCGTTTAAAGTCTTTGATGGAAAGTTCGGGGCTGAGCTCCGAAAATATCAGATAATAGTCCTTATTCCTGATGCTGACAGGTCTTCCAAGCTCTAAAAGATGTCTACAGGCTTTCACCAGAAGCAGTCTCCTTATTGACGCCAATTTCTTGAAGGGATCGTCGATTTTCTTGACGGTATTGAGTCCTCTTTCCCATTTTTTCTCTATGAAATCTGTACAGTCTCGGGGCCAGCTCCATCCAAAGGCTTTTTCCTTATATCCTCTAAACCTCCCCTCGGGGTCGTAGAGGATTGCACACTCCTGCAATATGTTCAGGAAGATGGAAAACATGAACATCTCGGAGGGGCTCCAATCTTTCTGGAAGAGTCTCTTATAGCATGAAAGGGAATGTTCCCACATATCAACTCTGATTCCCTGTCTCTCGTGTTTGTTCCGTTTTATAGGTTCATCCTGCCCTTCCTTAATCACCACGATGTCCAGGTCACTTTCTGCATGTACGTTCCCCTTTGCTACTGAGCCAAAGAGTAAAACACCTTTCACATCAGGCTTTTTCCTTTCTTCATCGCAAATCCTTCTCGCCAGAAATCTCATTCTCTTCAATCGTCTTTGCAATTGGTCTGCCTCATTTCGCATTAGGCGCTATTTAATTTTGTATTTACCCTTGTCCGAAAACTTAAGTGTTTATGAGCCTAATCTATAACTTAAGTTCTTGTCTTGAATGAGACGAGCTAATTTCACTTTTTAGGGCGTGGACCCAGACAGCAGGCTCTGTTGAAAAGTACAAGCCAAACATCAAGGGACCGTTAAACAGTTACATCGAACCAGCCACCATTTTCGCCAAACGTTATATTGTATTGATTCCAGGTTCAACGTAGAACTCCCACTAAAAGGAATTGAAAAGCATGGATGCGAATCATGTCAGATCTCATATACGCCTACTGAAACCTCATCGTAGTCTATTCTTTTAAGCTTCTTTGCTATTTCTTGAGGTAGTAAGCCGCCTACCCATTTTACCCATTTTAGCTTAAACAATTTAAGCAACCTTAAAACTTTAAGAACATCCTTATAAATATAAAACACTATTTTACCGCCGGGCTTGCAGGCCTTGAGAAGTTTATCAATCATGCCTTGCATGTCATCAGGATGAACATCGTATGGGTCGAAAAATATGAAGTCAAAGGAGTTGGCGCCAAAATCCATGTCAACTATGTTTCCAACCTTGAAATTTTCGGCATGCACGGGAAGAATAACTTCTTTGGCTTGTTTAATAGATTCTTCTATAAAGTCGACACCATGAGGTATAAGCTTATACTTACTCCTCGTCAAGAGGTGACGCAGCATCAGGCCATTGCCACAGCCTAAATCGATAACCCTACCTTCATGGTCTATTAAGCTGAGAAAGAGATCATAAACCTCTTCGGGATACTCATGGAAGCCATTTGGTCTGAAAATATCAGAGCCGTCATTATCTTTCCAATACATATTCCAAAGACGTTGCTTCCTCGCATGATAAAATTCTCTTTTCAAATCGATACCCCTCTTCATATTACCTCTTTAACGTTCCTATAAAAAAATTTGCGCTATGCTTCTACAGACAAAAGTCTACCTATTCTGCTCAAAATGAGCGCTTTAGCCTTTGCTGCCACATGCTATAACTCTTGAAACCACTTCCACTTGTGCAGTCCGCCTGATTTTTTCTGGGTTCTTAACCAAAATGCCTAAGTAGTCAGCGTATCGTTGGAATAATTCTTCGAATTCTTCTTCGCTTATGCCGCCTATAAGAGCGCATTCTTTATTTCGTCTCTTAAGTTTCTGCCATAGATCAAGTCTGGCTTTCAGATATTTCCGCATTTCTTCAATGTTATGTCGTGCATCACAAAGCAGGAATGTTGAAAGATATCCATTTAAAGTTATATTTGTAAATCCCGTATCAAGGAATAATTGCGGAAGTTTGAGATGAATATTCTCTACATGATTGGACATATCGAGTTTTTCACGCCACTCCTTGTTTATTGCGGTTCCAAAGGCTTTTCTAAACTTTCCAAATAGTTCGTTTAGTCTTTCATCTGGATAGTAAGTTCCTCCTCCATAAGCAGGTTCGACAGCAGCTACTGTTCCGCCAATCTTGGCGATACGCTTCATTTCCAGAATAGCGTCGAATTGGTGAGGAATGTTGCATAATACAATATGACAAACGACAAGGTCGGCATATTCGTCTGACAATGGAATATTATAGATGCTTCCAATCTTGAATTCGATGTTTGAGAACCCCTCTTTTTTAGCGATTTTTTCTGCTTCAGAAATTAGCGTTTTGTCAGGGTCAATGCCAACAACTTTTCCCTCTCCTTTGAGACGGCGGGCAAGGATGCGGGTGAAGTAGCCGCTTCCGCATCCAACATCTACGACAGTCATGCCGGGCTTAAGGTTAAGCCATTTATAAAGAAAAGGAAGGAACGCGTAGTCATATTCATATTTTCGACCAATTTCCATTTCCTCAGCAGTTTGATATTTTCCCCAGCCATTCAAGATTTTCATCACCTTATACAAGATTTGGCGAAAGAAAAGTTAAGTCTTACGAGCCCCGTTTCAGCAATTGAATCCGATTGAAATATGCTTCATTAATTCATATGCCTCATTTAAATAGAGTAGAGCTTCCTTCTTTTCGTCAAAGAGGCGAAAAAAATTGCCGAAAATAGATAAATCGTTCCGAACAAAGCGGCTTTTAACTTTTAAGTCGCTTAAACTACCTTAGAAAGTTAAAGGCTTAAAGCCCAAAGAATAGAGGTTAAAGGCTTAATCTTATACAACAGCATGGTTCGAGGAGATTTCATTGGCGGAAGAAGCGACATTGACATGATGGCTGTTGTAGACGATGAAGCTGTAGTTCACAAACTAAGGGAATTTTATGTAAATTTTTGTAAACGCCACGGTTGCGGCGATGAACCGGAGAATGAAAGGGCGAAAAACATAATTCCTTTCCAACTCTTCATTTACGCAACAAAAGAACTTAATGAAATGGACTACGGAATTTATTACAACGATTTCACACAAAATCACATAGTTCTGTATGGCGATGAAGTTACACACTTGATAAAAAGGCCTCATCTAAAAAGAGCAGCCAAAATCTTCATCCTAAACGCTATAGAAGCCTCAAAAAATTGGAACAACCCTCCCCAAGAAAGCATGCAAAGACATTTGAAATGGGTGAAATTCTATCCGGCATACTTGGCCATTGAAACAATGAAAGCAACACTCTTGTATCATGGCTTCACGGATTTTAATAAACATCGGCTAATTGAAAACCTAAAAAACATACCAAACTTTAAGGAAGAAACCATTGCCAATCATATTTTAGAAGAATACCTGAAAAATAAAACACGTGGAATGGGCTTCGATAGGCTAAGGCAAACCTATAAGCAGATACATTACCTAATCCAACATCTACAACAACTATGCAAATCTGAGATTAATAAAACCACATAAACGCCTGTGAATTAAAAGCTATCACATGATAACTAATGATTAATATTTTTGCCAGATGTTGTAGGGGCATTGATTCCAGCAGTAGCTGCTTCCTTTGAAAATGCAATTCTTGTATTCAGGCCTATCAAAAGCCTCAGCTTCTTCCTATCAGAACCAACCTCAGACAGAAAACTCCCCTCAATAAAGTATTTTTATGGTGGCTGTTGCAAACTAAAGTTTATCTGTTTTGGAAAAGTCCCAGCTTTATGGATAACCGTAAAGTGCGACATTTACGTAATGCGCGTCAATGAAGCGGTAGCATTTCATGGTTCCCGTATTACTGAAGCCTTGGTGTTTAAGGGCATTTATAATTGCGGAACTTATTTCCGGTATATAGGCGAATATTCTGTGGTATCCATATCTTTGTTTGAAGTCTTTAATTGCAGCGATTAAGGTGTCCGCGGTCTCTTGTGGATTTTGGCTGACGTCCACGATCATTTCTTCGAATTTTAGATTTTGAAAGGGCAAGGGGCTGGCTCTAAACGCGAGATATCCAAGCAGTTTTTTATCTTCGAAAGCGGACAGGCAGTATTTTCCCTCCTTTGACTTCAGCCCTTCATACCATCGCTTTGTTTCTTCTCTTGTGACAGGGGGAACTTTGCTGCTTGATTTTGTGGATTTAGGGCAATTTTGAAGCCTATAGATTTCGTCCAAGTCGCGGTTAGTCAACTGTCTAACATCTATGTCAGCGCTACGCTTTTGGGGAAACTTCTTATCAGCTTTGAAAGCATAGGCGAGTGATGACGGGGCAATTTTTGGCTCGCATGGTGCAACTTCTAATCCCATGATGTAGTCCTTTTTCCAAGAACCATCAATGTAGACGCTCTGATCTTCATATGCCTCAATCTCAAACCCAAACTTCTTGTACAACCTCATTGCTCTTTCATTGCTCTCAAATGTGCCAAGCATCAGCTTGCGACAGCCCAACTCCTTAGCAAGCTTTATGGCCTGCTTCATTAGTCCACTGCCCACGCCTTTTCCCCAATATTTTCTCCTCACAGCCATTCCAAGCCAAGCAATGTGCCGTTGTCTACCGTTTCCAAACCATAATCCTACGCTTCCCGCTGGCTCACCTTCGAGTTCAGCCACAATATGCTTAACTTTTCCTTCCTCAAGTTGTTGCTTAATAGCTTCCCTTATTTCATGCTCCGTTCGCGGATAAATGCTAATTTTGTATTTTGCCACTTCCGGGTCATTATCAACCTCAACCGCCCACTCCGCATCATCTAACAAAAGGCTACGAAACTTCAATCCAGAAGACATGTGTGACACCCTATTTGACAAACTACATAACATCTCAAAATAGTTTTCGAAAATTAATATACTCAAATATCTCGTTCGTGAATAAAACCGACATCAGCCCATTGCGCGAACGGGACGCTTTTCCTCTTGTCCGCATCCTTGGCTTCCTAACACAAACAAAAGTTTACTTATTTTGGAAAAAAGAGCGCACATTCTGACTGAACCTTAAGAGTTTTACCTTGAAACTTTAAGGAGTTATCAGTGCTTCAAGTTCATAAATTTCCCAGGGAACTTTTTCGAAGCCGAGTTTTTCGTATAGCGATATAGCAGCTGTGTTTTAAAGATCAACTCCCAGAAACGCCTGCCTAAATCCCCGTTCTTTCAATCTCCCCAATGCTTTTAGTGAGAGGAAAGTACCGATTCCTTGCCGACGGAATTGTGGAATAACGCCTGCTCCCGCGATTAGTCCATCGCATCCCTCGCGTATTGCGATTGCAAATCCGATGGGTTTATCTTGGACCGAGGCAACGATCCAACCGTCGGGATCATGATACTGCCCTTCCCGTTCACGCAATTGCTGTATAAGCTGTTTAGTTTTTCAATGTTAGAGACAATTTAAGAGGCAATTTGAGAGGCGTCTCGATCGTTTGAGTCTTGGAAACATTCAATGAATAAATAAACAAAGGCGTCGATACCAACTTGCCTCGCGGTCAAAAGTTTCAAGGGAAGGGGGATTGTACAGTCAGGTATGTTGTCAAAGTTCCTTCGCATGCTTTGTGCTTTGCGCCAAATCTGGAAACCTAAACTTAGATATAAATCGATATAGGGTGTTGTGTCGCCGGCAACTCCCATTATTGAAAACCTAACTTTTCGTGCACCGCATTTTCGAAGATGCTCAAATGCAGTTTCCACGAGTGCCTTGTCAACACTCTGTTGCCGATATATTGGCAAAACACAGGGTCTATAAGGAAAGATTTCCCCTGTTTCAGCATCTTTCATCCTCGCTTCTATGAACCCGACAAGACGCTTTTCTGAAATTGCGAAAATCAGTCTATATGTGGAGTCCTTTCTATTTTTCTCGATATTTTTTCTTATGCCGTTGACAGTTGCTGGACCGTGCTTGCGATACCAACTGCATGTTTTGGATGCCTCGTTCCAGATGTAGACGTAAGCTTCTTCATCGCCAGGCTTGTAATCACGAAAAGACACGTTCATAAACATTCACCTAATATGCTTTGTAGCTTGTCAATTTAGACTTGTAACCAAATAATTAAAAAATTTCTAAACGAATTGTCACGACCGTCTATGCGCGCTATGGTACTTCACGTCGTTATTACCATGACCTTTTGGCCATTCTGTATTTTGCTCGTTTCTTTGAATCCGAGTGCATGCCAAAATTGTTCAGGTTCTGGAGTGGTCAGCAGCCAGATATTTTTCACACCTCGGGCTCGCAAAATCTTCACAACGAAATTGAATAACCTGCGACCCCAGCCTGATCTACGTTTGGTTGGCACGATGTAAAATTCCAGTATAAACCCCCAGCCAGGACGTTCATCCCTGTCTATTTTCATGTGAACAAAACCTATGTATTCGTTTCCATACCTTAAGAGAAGCAACCAACGGTCAGGCTCCCCTTGACGCGCCAAAATGCTTTGAAGAAACCTTTCGTGCTCATCAGGAGGCAGATTTGAAAGATAATCTCTTCCAAGATTCAAAAACGCAGAGAGAGTATCTGGTTCATCATTGGTTACGGATATAAGCTCTGCTTTTTCTTCGAGATGCGCCATAACGTAACCTCAATATCCGCTTGTAATGTCACCTAATCAGTTTGACAATTGAGTTAGTCTTTTCTACTACTTAACTGCGTGCACATGTTTTTAAGTCATTTTTTCATTGGCATCACATAATAGGAAGGAAAGATTCCTCCTTGTTCTTTATAAGTTTTCCAAATTCTTTCAGTTGCCTTCTGGAATGCTGGTTTAACGCCTTCGTCATCTATTTCGCTGATCATCTCTGGCATTGCTTCTCTCCACTCGTTCATGGCTTCTTCTGAGAGAGGACCTCCTTCAAACTTCTTTAACTCTATATCTTTGAATCCGACCAGCTTGGCAGCAAGCTCCAATTCTTCAGGATATATCTCTGTATAGTGCTCGCCTTCGACAAGCTCTGCTATAGATTTGTAGGTCTGCCACCGCTTAACTTGTACTTCTTCTTCGGGCTTCAATGCCTTAGGAAGAGGATGCTCATCATCGATTATTAGCCAACCATCCTTCTTGAGAGTTCTATAAAACTCAAACAACGCCTTTACAGCCTTAAGCGGTCTATCGTTGACAGCGCAGATGGTGGCGTGGGACACAATCAGATCAACGGATTCACTTTTAATCTGCGGCATGCAAGTGAGATCAGCCTCCACAAACTCAACCAGCTTTGAGAGTTCGCCCAGTTTTCTTTTAGCATCAGGGAAAGTTTCTGGATCACTGTCAATGCTAATGATTCTTCCACCACCAGCCTCCTTCAGCTTTTTAGCCAACCAGAGGTTGTATTGGCTGCGCCAGTACCAGCATCCATAACGAGTAGACCACGAAGATTAATTCCCCTAAGCATAAAATCTCGAGAGCTCATAGCTTGTCCCTTCAACTAATCCTCTCTGTGATATGAAATACGTCTTTTATTAGGTTTCACTTCACTATGCAGTGCCCGCAAATTTCCTCATGAACTTTCTGAACATGATTAGACACGTTTCAAGAATTCATACGTTGAGATTATAAAGCGATAAGCCTACTTAAGATAGGATGCAACTCCGAAAGCTCGGCGGTGTCGGAGCTAAGAAAGGCAAAAGCCCCTGAGGGAATGACCACAAGAACCGAAGAAGGGAACCGTCCGTAAGAGCCACGAGACGGCTGAGGGATCCAGAATGGAATCGGAATCCCGAATCAAGGAGCGGGCTGCGGGAGCCACAGAGAAGGCTAAGACTGAAGCTGAAGTTAAAGGCAAAATCATAGAGTTTGCTTGGTGGCTTAAGAAGTATGGCTACAGCGAAGCAACTATTAAAATGTGGTTTGGAAGGGTTGCTGACCTCGTTAGGCTTGGCTGCAACCTTTTGAATCCGGAGAGCGTTAAGGAAACCATAGCGTTACAGAGCTGGAACATCACATCTAAGACAATGTACGTTGACGCCTACAATAGTTTCGCAAGATTTGTCGGCATAAGCTGGGAAAAACCGAAGTATAGGTCTGAGGCGCGCCTTCCGTTGATACCTACTGAGACTGACATAGACCAACTAATTGCCAGCTGCGGGAAGAAGACGGCTGCATTCCTACAGCTGCTCAAAGAAACTGGGATGAGAGCCTGTGAGGCTGAGGCTTTACGTTGGGCGGACATAGATGTTGAGCGCCAAGTCGTTTATGTCAGAGGAAAAAAGCGCAGTGACCCAGGGTGCTTCCAATGTCAAATAAGCTAACTGCAATGTTTTCCAGACTCCCGAAAACGAGGGAAAAAGTGTTTAGCAACTTAGCGGCGATACGGACAACTTTCTACGCCTCAAGAAAACATGCAGCTGAAAAACTTAACAACCCCCGGCTGATGCAAATCCACTTCCACACCTTTCGCCACTGGAAAGCAACTACACTATATCACCAAACCAAGGACATTCTCTACGTTAAACGGTTCCTCGGACACAGATGCATCAAAAACACAGAGATCTACATAAACCTCGAACAAGCCTTGTTCAGAACCGAAGATGCCGAATACATATCCAATGCCACCGTGAGCATCAAAGGAGCAAGAGTCCTAATCGAGGCAGGCTTTGGATACGTGACAGAAATGAACGGAGTTAAACTCTTCCGAAAGCGCAAGTAAAACCTAACACTAAAACCCGAAAGCTTCAGCTAAAGACCATTCATGCATAAGAAAAGCCTAGATTGAAGCCTATTTAAGAATAGCGTTAAAGGGAAAGAGATTCAAGAAAGAATATGTTTTGTTATTATCCATAGTGGTGAAAATAATTGATCACTAAAAACGGGCATATCACTATGTTGCATGGCGCTGGCGGAACTGTCATGCACAGTTTAGTTAAAAATTATATCGTGAGATATTTTGGTGCTACAGCTAACATTGAAGTACCGTTGGAAGCATTAGATGATGCAGCCGTTGTGAACGGCATTGTTTTAAAAAGTGATTCACATGCTGTTAAGCCTATTTTCTTTCCAGGCGGAGACATCGGACGCATAGCCGTGGCTGGCACGGTGAACGACATCGCAGTTTTAGGCGCTGAACCGTATACCTTAGCTTGCGGATTCGTTCTGGAAGAAGGCTTAGTTTTAAACGATTTTGAACGCATCTTAGCTAGCATGCAGCAGACATGCCTAGAAGCCAGGGTAAGCATAGTCACTGGCGACACAAAGGTTGTTGAAAAAGGAAGTTTAGGAGGCTGTGTTATAAACACCTCTGGAATTGGCAGAAGAACTATTGCCTTGGAGAAAAATCTCGAAGTTGCTAAAAGATTTAGAAGCAGGTTTGAAGCACGCTGGATTTTAGACTCAAATCTCAGAGCAGGCGACAAAATAATATTGTCTGGCACAATTGGCGATCACGGTTTGGCTGTGTTGTCTGCACAGGAAGGACTAAGCTTCGGAAGCGAAATAAAATCAGATGTTAAACCGTTAAACCGCTTAATCCAACGCTTACTCGGAGAAGTCGGCGGTATAGTTGCCATGAAAGACCCAACAAGAGGCGGATTAGCAGACGCCCTAAACGAGTTCAGCGAAAAATCCCATGTAGGCATGCTAATCTACGAGGATAGGATCCCAGTTAGAAAAGATGTGCAAGCCGCATGCGAAATGTTAGGCTTGGACCCGCTTGAAATCGGAAACGAAGGCAAAGTAGTCATAGGCGTAGTAAGGGAAAAAGCTGAGGAAATTTTAGAACTTTTGAGAGCAACCGAAGAGGGAAAAGAAGCGGAAATAATCGGCGAAGCCACATCAGACTTCACGGGCGTGGCCATGCAAACAGTAGTCGGTGGAAAAAGAATAATTAGCAGACCAGTAGGAGACCCAGTGCCCAGAATATGTTAGCCTTTTAGGCGAAAAGGCCACCTCTGCTTTTGCTTTCGGAAAACTTGACGCAACCGACTGTTTGAATTATGCACTTCATTAATTGATGTCCTAAAAGAAACAAAGAAAGCTCTTTATGCAATGGCAAATGTTAAATTGAAATCTAAGAAATAGCGCGTGTGCTTGTAGGCAAGTTTTATAAGAGACTACGTCATGGAATAGCTGCATTGTGCAAGAAGCAGTTTGCACATAAAATGCAAGGAGATGAAACAGTAAATGTCTGAGAGAAAGATGTACAAGGCAGTCTGTGCTGATTGTGGAAAGGAATGCGAAGTTCCATTCAAACCTGACCCAAGTAGGCCTGTTTACTGCCGAGAATGCTGGGCAAAAAGAAGACCCCCGAGCAGAAGATATTAGTTTAAACTAACATCTTTTATTCAAAAACCGCTTTTTTCCGTGTTTTTCTTATCTTTTTTCCTATCTTAGTGCAAACAAGTCAAACGGTATGCTAGTCTGTCTTAAAACCAAAACCCAAATGGCACACGCTAATACCCTCTTATTCTAGGGATCACTTGCCATATTCGGAACCTGCAAGGAACTGCTCAACCGAAGACGTCTGCTCAGATTGCAATTTGCTAAACCAAACATCTTTTTTCAAGCACACAACATCGGCTGGAACAGATCCTACAACGTAGCTTGTATTCTTGAAAAGATTTCGCCTAAAGAATATGACAAATGGGTTTTAGGCTTTAGCCCATATTCGGCATGTTCCTTCTATACTTACCATGCAAGCGCCCACGGGTTTTTGCGGGGTGCACGTCTTCATGAATAATGGGCATTCTGTCGGCTTAATCTTCCCAATTATTACGAGGTGACACTTGCAGCCTGGCTGTATATCAACGCCGTCTTCAACTTTTACACCATACTTTAAGTGTGCATCATGGTTTTCATATTTTCTACGAAGCTTAAAAGTTGAAGATGGAATTGTGCCGAGTCCACGCCAGTTGCCATTCACCACTTCGAAAACTTTTCTCATCAACTCTTGAGCTTTAACGTTGCCTTCCCAACGCACAGCACGCATATACTCATTTTCTAGGCATGGTTTACCTTCACTTAATTGTTTCAAAATCATGTAAACGCCGAACAAAACGTCTAACGGTTCAAAGCCAGCAACAACAGTTGGCATATGATAACGTTTTGGAAAAATCTCGTAGGGCTTAACTCCAATAATAGTGCTGACGTGGCCTGGCGCAATAAAACCGTTTAGGCTTAAGTCTGTCATGTCCACTAGAAGCTTCATGGCTGGAGGAATTAGGCGATGGGAAACCAGAAAGCTGAGGTTTTCAGGTGGCTGTTTTATAACTTCGACGGCTGTTGAAGGCGCTGTTGTTTCAAAACCTATAGCGAAGAAAACGAACTCTTTATTCGGTTCTTTTTCAGCCATTTTAACCGCGTCACTCACACCGTAAATAACGCGAACGTCGGCGCCTTCAGCTTTAGCATCTAAAAGAGACATTTTCGAACCTGGAACACGTAAAACGTCGCCAAAACATGTAATGACCATGCCTTTTGATGCTAACTGTATGGCTTCATCGATTTCTGAAGCGGGCACAATGCAAACTGGGCATCCTGGTCCAGCTATAACTTCCACATTAGTGGGTAAAAGACTGCGTAATCCAAAATGAGTAATAGTCCACTCATGTGTACCACAAACATGACAAATTTTAACAGTGCCTTCCTTTGATGCAAGATTATGTATTTTTTCAACAACTCGCTTCGCTAAAGTTGCATCCCTAAATCTTAAGTTTTCAACCATCAACCATCAGCACATCAAGTTTTCATCTATTAGTTTCTACCTCGCCGCCTCAAGGATTTCATTCCATAAGCGTAAAGTTTCTAGGGCTTCTTCTTCGCCTAAAACTTGAATAGCATAGCCGGCATGAATCAGAACATAATCTCCTACCTTAGCATCTACAAGTGTTACATTTACCTCTCTTAAAACACCTTCACCGAAATCCACTTGAGCACCATCGCCCTTAATGTTTACAACCTTTGCTGGAATTGCTAGGCACATCGCTATCACACTTACGTGAACTTACACATAGATAAATCAATTGTGTTTCAAAACGGGGAAATGCTTGCCACAACAGCTTGTCCAAAAGATAAGCCTCCATCGCCTGGCGGAACAACCTCATGAACCAGAAACTTTAAACCAGAAGCTTCAACAATTTTTCGCATAATCAAAGCCAAAATCTCGTTGCATGCAACCCCGCCTGAAAAACCTACCGTTTTAACGTTATTTTCTAGCGCTTTTTCCACTGCCAATGTGGCTAAGCCCCTAGCCAAATATAGGTGAGCAGAATATGCCAAATCAGCCTTGGAACATTTTTCTCTGTTTTCAAATATTTCCAAAAGCATCTGTGTAGTGTCTAAAACGTGACCGTTTATTATCGGTTCAAGTTTTAACATGTCTTTACCTTTAATCGCCGCGGATTCCAGCTTCATGGCTGGCTCGCCTTCGTACGTGCGTTCGTAGCATATGCCTAAAACAGCTGCAACCGCATCCAAAACCCTTCCACAACTGGTTGTTTTAATCGTACTGCTTTCCTTCCCAAGTTTATGAAGGATTATTTCGATTTCTCTTTCGCCGTGTGGAAAGTGCTGTTGGTTTTGCAGAAGCCAGTTTTGTATGTCTGCTTTTTTGTGTAGCATTCCCGCGGCAACCCTCAATGGGTAACGTGTTGCCAAGTCTCCGCCAATTAATGGTTGCTTTTGAAGGTGGGCTAAACGTTTAAAATCAAGGGACTCTTGAGTGCAGAATAAAATTTCACCGCCCCAAGCTTCGCCATCTAACCCGTATCCATATCCATCGCAACAAACACCAATAATTTCGTTTACGCCATGCTCCGCCATCAAACCAGCAATATGTGCATAGTGATGCTGAACCCGAATTAATTGCCAATCATTTTCCTCAGCAAGGTCTTGGGCGAGCTTTGTGGTTGTGAATTTTGGATGTAGGTCGCATGCAACTGCTTCAACTCTACTGTTCGTTAGACGAATCAGGTGTTTGGTTGCGTTTTCTAAAAAGTCTCGTGTTTCAATGTTTTCTACATCGCCTATGTGTTGGGAAATGAAGGCTTTGTTCCCTAACAAAACACATCCAGTATTATTTAGTTCTCCGCCTAAACCCACTGTGCAGCGTTTAGCTTTCTCTCTCAGTATTATTGGTGCTGGTGCATAGCCTCTTGAACGTCTTAAGAAGACTTGGTGATTGTTATGCAAGCGAATAACCGAGTCGTCACATCTGTGGGCAATTTGCCTATTATGAAACAAGAAGTAATCCACAGTTTCGCCTAATCTTCTTAAGGCTTCATCATCATTCCTTATTATTGGTTGATTCGGCGGATTCGCACTCGTCATCACAAAGGCTGGCTCGTCCACCTTATCAAAGAGCATATAATGCAAACCAGTGTAAGGAAGCATGACACCTATGTTGTGCAAGCTTGGAGCAATCAAATCTGAAAGGTAATAATTTTCACTTTTATTCAAAAGCACTATTGGACGCGTATAAGATGTTAGAAGCTCAGCCTCTTTCACGCTTACTTCTGCAAAAGATTTTATGGCTTCCAAACTTCTAGCCATAATCGCGAAGGGCTTTTGCCTTCTATGCTTAACCTCTCTAAGTCTAACTAAAGGCTCATCTTTGGTTGTTGCAGTGGCGACGTGGAAGCCGCCATATCCTTTAATCGCAACAATGAAGCCTTCTGAAAGAATCTTTCCAACTTCTCGGATAGGGTCTTTATTCTCTATTAACTCGCCTTCTCTGGTTGTCAAGTATGCTTTTGGACCGCATTTTGGACACGCAACTGTTTGTGCGTGGAAACGTCTGTTCAAAGGGTTTACATATTCGCTGTTGCAGAAAGTACACATTAGAAACTCTCGCATAGTTGTGTTTTCTCGGTCGTACGGAAGCCGCCCAATAATTGTGTACCTTGGACCGCAGTCTGTGCAAGTGATGAAGAAATACTCATATCTTGGATTTTCTGGGTCCCTAAGCTCTTTCAAGCATTCATCACAGATAGCTATGTCCGACGGAATAACAGAGCCTGAAAACTCAGCTTCCTCAGAACTTTTCAAAATTGTAAAAGCTTCATACTTTTTTCCCCCTTTTAAAGACAGTGTAATTATTTCATAAATCTGCGCTAAAGGAGGTTTCTTCTCTTCTAAATCCCTCAAAAACTCTTTGATATTCTCTTCTCTGCCTTCCAAGAGTATTTCCACTCCTGCATCCCCTCTGTTTCTAACATAACCTTTCAAATAGTTTTTCAAGGCGATACGATAAATGAACGGGCGGAAGCCTACGCCTTGAACTATGCCAGTAACTCTGATTTTTACGCGCACCAACGTCATCTCTTCGTTTCGAAACAGACGGATTCGAATCTGTGCAAGTTGAGGCTATTAAAAAACTTATTGTTTTTCTATCGTGAATAGTTGACTTTCGGTAGAGAAGCAAGTTCCCACGTTACAAAAGTAGCGTAAACTAAAATTTGTTAAAAACTTGTAACTTACGATGTTTTGCTTGAAACAGCGTTAATGGAAGCCTATTTTTTTCTAACCTCAATTTAACCTCTTCATATTCCCTCCCTTCGTCATAGAACCCGCGTTTTTTGATCTCTAAATCCCTTCATTTAAGGGGATCACCAACCACCTTAAATTCGTCATTGAGCACCTCATAATCCTTCAAGATTCCAAGATTATTTTCTCTTTAGTTAGTTTTCCAGCGGCTTCGGCATACTCTATGAGATATAGTGTTCACCATCAAGAATTATATCTGTGTTTATATCAACGGCTATTGCAAGCTTTAGGATTCCTTCAATTCCTTTAAATGCATTGGATCAGCCTCTTCGTGCTGTCTCAACTTGTTGAGTTGTGTAATGGAAAAGGTTTGACCGTGTTGAACCATGCTATCCCTCGTTTAACGGCGTTAATTAATTTTACGGCGTTAAAAATATAAACTTAACGCCGTATAATATGTTCGGAGGAATGAATGTGAAACCACCCTGCATGGTTGTAGTTCAATATGTTCTCCCGGCAGTTAGATTACTAATAATGAAGGATCTCATAGAAAAACATAATATGCGAAAGATCGATGTGTCCACGAAAATGGAGTTAACTCCAGCCGCGATAACCCAGTACTTGAAGGGTGAGCGGGGTGCGGCTTTTGTAGATGATATATCTCGATCCAAAAAACCATGAAAATTGTTTCGGATATTGCTAAGACTCTGGCGAGAAACGATATACCTATGGAGGACCTTATAGAAAAACTGTGCATGGTATGTAATACAATTAGGTCTGAAGGAATGATTTGCCAACTTCATCAGAAAAGCCTTCCAGCCTTGAAAGAATGCATTGTGTGCAGACCCCCTGTTTGCTGAAAGCATTATCCTCACAAAAAGAGATTAGCGATTTACAGCTAGCAAGTTGAAGAAAAAAGCCGGGTACAGCCAGACGATACATTGGAATGATGAGGAATTAACGTTTTGCATCACGTGAGTAGAGTGGATAATTGAAGGTCCCTAACTACTTGGGCATCTTAAAAAACAAATACGAATATATTTCCAAGTAGTAAATGGTTAGACGGAGAAATTCTTGAGGAAGACTTTATCAGAAGTCAAATTTGAAGAGTTGAAGGACAGACGCTTCGAATTAACTCTTGTAGTTGAAATGTTATGCGAAGTTTGCGAAAAACCCTTAAGCACAAGAGAAAAGCTTCTCAGAAGGGTTCAAATTTCAAGTAGAAACGATTACCAAAATCTTTTAAATAGGGTAAAAGCTCACGACCGTGCGGAGATTGATGTTGAAGGCGGCAAAATCTACTTTTATGACCATGACTTTCCTGGAGATGTTCATCCTGAATGTATAGAAAAACTGTAGATTATTTGCTGCTTTAAATGACTTGATAGAGACATTGCGTTTTTCTCGAGCTTCACCTATTATGCCACTTCTTCAAGAGCCTATTTATATACTGCATTATTCTGCTTGGTTCGAAGGCCAGGGTTGTGGTAGTTAACCCGATCATCTATAATCTTAACGGTTAGAAGGTGTAATGTGTAAATTAAATATCCTATCGAAGAATCTCTAAAAGAAGGTCAGTTAAGTATCTTGCAGTTTTCCTTACTCTGCTGTTAGGCCTTCTCCAAAACTAGCATCCCTAGGCTGAATCACCGAGAGAGCGATTTCGGCGCCAGTCGTTCTTGCAAGATACTCGCAGAATATTTGAAGAGGCAGGGCGTGGGTTGATATTGCGGGTTGTTCTGCCAGCTGGGCTGGCTCTATAAGCCTTGAAGAACCCGCCTTTAGGTTCATTAGAGCAGCGTCGATGATCAACATGTGGGTTGGCTTAAACGTCTCTATTGGCTGTATAAAACTCTCGGGAACCGTCTCACACTCACACTCTAATAGATAAACAGCCTCTGAAACCTTGTTTCGCAGATTTCTCACAATTTTGAATTCCAACAAAGTCGTCTTTTCGAAGAGGATTTCCGATGCCTGTGATAACCACTCTTCGAGACTTGGAAAGCCAGTTCCGCAGTCTATTCTCGGTCTCGCTCATGTCGTTTTTACGCTGGCTTTTCATTCGTCAATTCTCTAATGTTTGCATTAAGAAGGTTTAAGGGTGGTGTTTGTACAAGCTATCTTTTCACAACCTTCAGCAACTTTTTGTTGTAATCGTATATTTTGAGTTCAAGGGGCATCTGACCTATCGCGAAGTGGGTTGCGCACGCCAAGCACGGGTCGTAGGCTCTGAAGGCCATCTCCACCATGTTCAATATTCCCTCACTCACTTCTCCGCCGTGTATAAGGCCTTTAGCCGCATCCCTTATGGACATGCATATGGCGGAGGAGTTGTTTGTCGTAGCCACTATTAAATTGACTTTTTTTATTAATGCGTCTTCGTCAAGTTGGTAGTGATGTATCAAGGTGCCTCTAGCCGCCTCAATTATTCCAACTCCTTCTCCGGGACTGCCTGGCTTATTCCGAATATCTTTACTTGTTATTTCTTCATCTCTGCTCAATTCTAGAGCCCTTTCAGCTGCGTATAGCAGTTCTATGAGTCTGGCCCAGTGAAATGCGAGGGTTGAGTGTACGGGCTTTCCGCCGAGTGTTTCGTACATTCTTTCAAATTCTTGTTGTGCCAGAGGCGTTGCCATACCCTCTGAGGCGTTCAACCTTCCAAGCGGTCCAACCCGGTAAACGCCACTTGTTGGGCCGTCGACTAAGCCTTTCCATCCGATCTTCTTGAGGTAGGTCAATTTTACGTATGTCCAGTCTTCCACGCGTTCTTCGATGACATCTAGATACTCGGATGGGGCAAATTTCACAAATTCCTTGCCTTGAGGGTCAACCACACGTACTTTGCCCTCATAGAAGTTAACTTTGTTGTTTTGGTCAACCAAACCCATGTAATACGTTTTCAGAGTGTACGCGTCACTCAAGATTAGGTCTACGTATTTCTTATTCTTCAACACAACATCATCGAATAGTTTTAAGCTGAACTTTGCGAATTCAACGCTAGACTTTGCCATCTTTTCCATTTCCTGCCTCTCCTCCTCTGTGAGTCCTTTGGATATGCCTCCGGGCAGTCCACAGCTTGGATGAGTCGCTTTTCCACCTAGGATAGCGGTCATTTTTTGTCCGTAGGCTCTGTGCTTTATTACCTCTTTCGCTATGTCTAAGCCAACCTTTTTGATGACACCAAGAATGTTTCTTTCAGCTGGTGGGGCATCCGGTCCAACAACAAAATCCGGTGCTCCTAGAAAGTAGAAGTGAAGAGTGTGATCGTAGATGTAGTAGCCGCTATACATGAGTTCTCTGAGCTTTTTAGCTGCTGAAGGAGGTTCCACGTTAAACGCGGCGTCTAACGCTTTTGTTGAGGCAAAATGGTGCGCAACTGGGCAAACCCCACAGATTCTGGGCGTAATTATCGGCAGATCCTCAGCCTTCCTACCCTCGCAGAACCTCTCGAAGCCCCTGAGCTCTGGAACTTGGAAGTAAGCGTTTTCCACATTTCCTTCTTCATTTAGGAATATGGATATTTTTCCATGACCTTCCAGCCTAGTGATGGGTTCTATCGTTATTGTTTTCATCCTTTCATAATCTTCCTTCTAAGAAGAGAAGCCGGTAACGAATACTTGTAAAAAGTCCCTAGGGGATCTTTGATCTGGGCAATCAGTTTTTCCGCGTCATACTCCGGATTTTTTTCCTCATCGACTCCTAGAATTGATGAGAGGGCACTTATCATGGCTGCCCCTTGTTCTAACACGTTTGGACAGGGTCCTCCGCATCCCGTACATGGCATATTTGCGTTGATACATAGTGCTCCGCATCCTCCACGTGTTGCGGGTCCCATGCAAATTATTCCCTGCTCTAGAAGGCACTTTTCTGGGTCCGGGACAATCTCGTACACCCTGTGTATCTTGGAAATTTTCTTTTCCCCTTTTTTTCTAGGACACTCGTCACAAACAGACTTCTCGGGAGCCAGCACCGTACCTTTTGGAGGCAACTCGTTTTTGGCAATTGCTTTGCTTTAGCTACTTGATCAGATGCTGGAGGGCATCCGGGCAGGTAGTAGTCTACGTCCACGGTTTGATCAAGAGTTTTCACGGTGTCGAAGAATTCTGGCAACTTTAACTCTCCTTCCGGAACCTTGAAGTAAGTCTTGG
>JASEET010000060.1 GCA_030019335.1 Candidatus Bathyarchaeia archaeon
GGTTCAGTCTTTAAGGAAGGAGTTAGGCTATGTGCCGACTGACGTCTTGAACCGCGTTCATATAGCTGGGCTCGAAGATGAAAGCATCGAGCTTTTAGAGCCGTATCTAAAAGAAATGGAAGAACTCGTTCGCGCTAAAGCAGTCCAACTGCACACCAGCCACAAAGAACTTAAAGCAAAATGGCACGAATATCGTTTGGATGACAAGAAAATACAAATTGCAATTTTCTAGCCATCCAACTCTGAAAAGGCACCATGAAATTCCAGAAACCCTAAATTCAGCCTCCCAATAAATTCTGTTGAACACCCATCTACAGAGGGGCCGGTAGTTCAGTTTGGTATGAACGCCGCCTTCGCAAGGCGGAAGTCGCGGGTTCAAATCCCGCCCGGTCCACATTTAACATGCCTGGAGACAGCGATTGCAAACTTTCGAATAAGTTTAATAGCTCATTATGCTTTCTATTTTTAAATGGTGAATATGCTTGACTGAAGCTATCTCAATTCCTCGACCTTTACTGAAGGAACTTTATGAATATTTTTCCAAAATAGAGGAGATTCTGGCTACGTTAGAAGAACTTATGAATAAAGAAGGACTGGAGAGAATAGAGAAAAGTCTTGAAGAATATAAGAAAAAAGATTATGTGGTTGTGAAGAGTCCTGAACATATCAGAGAAGCTTTAATGAAGGATTAACTTTTGTCATACAAGTCGATTTTTACAAGAAGCTTCAATAAAGAATTTGATAAACTGCCAAGAGATG
>JASEET010000061.1 GCA_030019335.1 Candidatus Bathyarchaeia archaeon
CCAAGCGCTGCTTGACCGATACCCCAAGTTTCTGCTTCACCTTCTTACGAGGCTGTGGCTTTTCAAGTATTTCATGAAAAGACGAATGAAAAAGTTGGCTGCAGAATCGCAAAAGCGTCGACACCTTGGTGATTGGGTATTTACAGTTATTCAAGGTGAGGGTGAAGAATTTGATTTTGGCATCGATTATGCAGAATGTGGGATATGCAAATTCTTTCATGCCCAAGGTGCAGACGAATTTACGCCATATCTCTGTTTACTCGATTTTCCTAAGAGCAAAGCGTTCGGTTTGGGATTAGTTCGGACGATGACAATCGCCGAAGGCGCTGAGAAATGTGACTTTCGGTGGAAAATAGGAAGGGAAACAAAACAAGGATGGCCATCAGAAGTTTCTGATACCAAATGATGGAAATTCCGAGAATTTAAACCTCGCCCTGTCCACGGTACAATGGTAGCCCGGGATACGTGACTTATCTCGTTTAAATTTCTCACTTCGCAACGTGTTTTTTCTAGGATTCCATCAAGCATTACGTTATCAAACAAACTAAACGGTGTAGTGAAAGCAAACAGTAAACGATACTAGCTCAACTCCTTTTACTTTTCTTGGTTGGATAAAACTTTACCCCACCGCTATGTGCAGCTTAATCCATCCCTTCCTCTTCTTTCTCTTCCACTCGCCGCGATTCGTCACCTTCCAGCCCGTGGCGTCTATGGCTATG
>JASEET010000062.1 GCA_030019335.1 Candidatus Bathyarchaeia archaeon
GATGTTCTTTCCCTTTTCCTCTTAGAATCGAGCATGGTGAGTCTGGTGGGTGGTGTGGTTGGCTGCATCCTCGGGGTTATTGTAGCAAGAGTCATAAGTTTCGGCGCAGGCTCGGCACTGGGGATAGAGTTTGTCGCGGCCGTGAAACCCGTGGTTCTACTCGGGGGAATAGCTGTTGCGATGGTTGTGGGCGTTCTGTCTGGGTTCTATCCCGCGCGGAAGGCGTCGAGGATGAGTCCGGTCGAAGCGGTGAGGTATGAATAAACCTTTTCTTAAAAAGAAAAGCTTTACCAAAAGAAAGCAAACCGTAAAAAGAACGAGGAGCATTAAAAATGAAAGATGCTTTTTCACTCGTCTACCGGAACATGAAGGAGCGAAAAGGTCGTTCGATATTGACGATACTGGGTATTACAATAGGCATAGGTGCGGTAATCGCCTTAATCTCCATTGGCTACGGTATGCAGGAGTCAATAACGGAACAGCTCATTGAGATGGCTGATGTTATTATGGTAACGCCCGGAAGACAGGAATTAGGCAGTATTGGCGCATTTGGCAGCTTTACCGATCGTGATCTGGAAACGGTGAAGCGGATCGGTGGTGTCAAAGACGCTGTGGCAATGCGGGGCGAGATGGAAGATGTGGAATATCGGGGTGAGACGTTCAGGCTGAATGTCGTTGGTATTAATCCT
>JASEET010000063.1 GCA_030019335.1 Candidatus Bathyarchaeia archaeon
GTTTTTCCTGACTGTCTCCCCATGCAACCGACAATGCGTTTACTTTCATCTTCAAGCAACCTAACTTGATATGGAAAAGGCTTCATACGCAGAATAGTCTCTGCAAAATCCACAGGTCCCTTTATTTCAACTTCTTCTTGGCGAAGTATCTCTCGAGCTTCTTTTTCAACATCCTCAAACCGCTGCCTTACTTCTTTGCTCTTTAATCTCCGCCAGAAGCTTCTCAAGACTTTCAACACGGGCTTCCAAATCCTCCAGTTTTTCATACTCACGGAAAAGCTCACGATACTTCCAAGCAGCTTGGAAAATTATGCGGAAACGCTCCAAATCCGTCTTATCATACTCTTTCAAATCACAGATTTTGTTGAAAGCGTCAACATAACGGGCAACGATGGTTTCTAACCCTACAATTTCAGCCTCTCTGATTTGGGCACCATTAGATTTTTTCTTTTGGTGACCAAAAGGAAGCCGTTCAACAGCATGCCGTATTGACATAAATGTTCTGTTTGGAAACTTTCCAGACTTGAAAATCTCACTTTCCGACTTGCCTTCATCAACCATTTTCTTTAAAAGTTTAATTTCAGCTTCTGTCCAGCGTTTTCCTCTTGCCATTGCTCACGCCTTCTGCGTTAGGAATATACCCGTTATGTTTCCAACAAG
>JASEET010000064.1 GCA_030019335.1 Candidatus Bathyarchaeia archaeon
CAATTTATAATTTCCGCTCGCAAATCGAACACAAGTGGCGGGTCCGCGGGGATTTCTTCAGTGTAGTGGGCGGATACTTTGAATTTTTAGCTTTATGTTTTTGAAATTTTTTGTTTTTCAAGTTGAATTCGTCCTCAGCCGAAGCGCGTGACGTTATGTTTATGGCGTTACTAGATTTTAAGCTTATGGCGCGATGCATGAGAAGGGATTTATTTGCGTGCCGGTTTGTCCCTAAATTCCTGACTGTTGAGATTATGCTCATTTTTATGGTTGGGTTATTGGTGTAATACAACTGCGTGATCAGGTAATACACTTATGTAATACATGAACGGGTGGCTAGTTATGTGTTGACGTTGGCGCCAGCCCATCGTCAACTTGTAGCTTAATCACAACTTTCCCACCGATCTTAACCTTACCAAGCAGGCTTCGATGTACTCGGTTTTTGGGTCGTATTCTGAGGCTATGATGTAGATTTTCCTGAGAATTTCTATCCCTAACGGGAACTCTGGGTTTATCTTTCTGATGAGGTTGATTGCTGAGATGAGCGCTGGTGGGAAGTAGAGGGGGGCGATGGGGAGGATGTATTTTTTATGCGCATCGATCCAGTCCTTGACTAC
>JASEET010000065.1 GCA_030019335.1 Candidatus Bathyarchaeia archaeon
CGTCTGAATATGAAGTAGTGAGGATGCCAAATGGTTTATTTATTAATGGAGAAAGTATTGAAGGGTTTTTGCTTCGCGTCATGTAGTTGACACAGTAAAGCCTCTCAATCAACGCTTGCAACTTCGAAGGAACAATAAAATACCGAGGCGAAGCAATCAAAATACCATCAGCAAGCTTCATTTCATCAAAAACCATTTGAAGATCATCTTTCAAGATGCATTTAAACGGTTCTTTTCCACAAGTGCCCGCAGGACCGCACACAGCAATGCACGGATCGATTTTCAACTTAGCCAACTCTACTATCATGGTCTCAGCAGCTGGCTCTACTTCTTTTACACCTTTCATTGATTCTTCAAGCATCTTGTACGAGTTTTGACCTTTCCTATGAGAACCAGAAATCCCCAAGATCTTCATAATTACACAAGAGAAATTATTGTTTTAAAAGAGTTTCTTTGGTGCCGGGGGCGGGATTCGATCCCGCGACCTCCAGATATCCCAACCGGGCAAGGGCATCTTGGCCCGAACACTCCAGATTATGAGTCTGGCGCCCTAACCAGGCTAGGCTACCCCGGCTTCACTCAGATATTATTTTGAGAATCATGTTTTAAAGTTTC
>JASEET010000066.1 GCA_030019335.1 Candidatus Bathyarchaeia archaeon
TTGCAACCTTTAACTCGGCTAATCTGCCCAATAATCTCCCAGCCATATTGATATAGTGAACTACCACTCAACTTGTTGAGTGGCTTCTCTCCTCATCATTGGACTCAGGCTGTCCATGGGGAGAGTTCTGGGCTGGTTCACCTGCAGCCCCTATCCGTTAGACAAGCCAACGGACTAGCACCATCCACGAAGTGTATGTCACCAAGGCAAATCCCATCTCAGGGTTCAAAGATTCAACAGTTGCGTTGCTTCTGTCTGAGACGCTACAAGCGTTCAGCTTCATCGAAAAAGAGTAGGCTGAACATACTTAAAAGTTTAACGCAATTCATCCACCGATTGAAATCGGTGGTCTTCTTACGTGATTCTTATAAAGACGTTGATTTGTACGATGTTGTTGCAATATGTGTAGCGTATTGTTCCAAGAAGGGAGATCCAGATTACAACCCTAACCTAGACATAAACTGTAATGGTCACATCGGCCTTTACGATGTTGTCATCGCCTGCACCCACTATGGTGAAAAATCCGAATCCTCTACAGTTTCATGCAGAAATAATGACCTAGAGTTCAGCATGACCCTTGAAAGCACACGCATACA
>JASEET010000067.1 GCA_030019335.1 Candidatus Bathyarchaeia archaeon
TAGATTATGAAATGTTTAATAATTCTTTTACCTTTTCGATGAACCTGAAAATTGAGGTGTTTATGGAGGCTTTGGAGCTTTTACCAGAAAGCTGAGTAGAGAACTAGTGAAGAGAGGCATCGAGGTTAATGCAATTGTGCACCATATTTCAGATTCACAAAAACCCCCGAGCGAATCTGAAATCATAGACGGTGTTCGTGTTACAACATTGCCTAGAAAAAAGCTTGCAAAACTGAGGAGTAAAGGACTGTATAAAACAGACGCAGATATTATTCACTCTCAGTCTGGCATGTTTGACACTTACTTAGCTTTTAAGCATAATAAAGACAAAAAGAAGATTATAACATTTCAAGATCCGAGAACAAAAGAAGAAATGAAGTTTACCATGCAATATGAGGCGCTGGAGGGTTATCCTTGGTATAAAGCTTTATGGGGAAAATATGTTTACTATCTTCACTCTAAAACTGTTAAAAGTGCAGATTTAATCGCATGCCAAGCGAAGTACAAAATTCCTTCCGTCAAAGATATGTTCAAATTAACAAAAGAGCCAATTTGGTTACCCAATATGGTCGATG
>JASEET010000068.1 GCA_030019335.1 Candidatus Bathyarchaeia archaeon
TCGATTGGCGTTAGGGTCGGCTTGGAAAAACTATAGAATTAGTGGGTAAATCTCCCTAGTTCATAAATGTGGCGATGTCTCCCGCAATTCCCCTTTTTTTCTGTTTGAGGAAGAGGTGAATGGGTTATGGTGAAGCTTGAGACAATAACCGATTTTGTTAAGCAAATCAGCAAAGCCCTGGGCATTCCAGAGGATAAAGTGGAAGATTATTTTGAGGTTGACGAAGACAAACAAGGCTGGTTTTACGCTAAAAAGCATGCTAAAAAATGGCTGGAAACATCAGAGTTTAAGGCAATGTGTGCTTTGGCTAGGGATTTAGGCGGAGACTATGTTAAGCTGGAACAGACGTGGAAGGTTCCAAGCGACTACGTTAAGAGGCAGCAAGCCCCTGAAGCCCCACAAGCACAGCCCTCAGGCGTAACGCCGCACGTTGTAAGCATGGACAAAAGCAAACCGCCAGAACTCGAGTCTTCTGAGGTAGAGCCAAGCGATGAGTATTTTATCGCTAAGTCAGTCACACAAATTGGATATCTCTACCCAGTTCTTATAGACGTTCA
>JASEET010000069.1 GCA_030019335.1 Candidatus Bathyarchaeia archaeon
GTTGAATTTGAACTTAATTTATGTGAGAAACCAGACGCATTAGCCTTAGCTGGGCACATGCAAGCAATAGCTCATAAGGAATAAGACTAGAATCTTTCAGTCCTAAGCCAGTTCGACGCATCTGTTTTGTAAATGGAAAGAGCTAGGAGTGGACTTTTCGGAAAAACGTTGCTGCTTGGCCGTGAGCACCATTCCAAGAAGACAACAACACGCGAGAGTTTGAAAGTCGTCCTTACTTGGGTTTGTTGGTAGCCCGGGATAGGTTCAAATATCGGTTTAAAATATGGTGTTAAGACGCAATTTATAACTCTTTCTGGAAAACATCACTAAAATGAACTTAAAATCGAAATTTAAGTTATAGAATGGCTTGGTTCTTAACCCTATTAATGATTGATGCGAGAGTTGAGAGATTCTGAATCTCAAAATCGGGGGCCACAAGATTTGGTTTTGTTCTATTTGGCCCTCTCATCAGTCGAACAGTGACCATTCCCAATTCGTGGGCTGCTTGAATATCCGTCCTCGGATTATCTTCAAC
>JASEET010000006.1 GCA_030019335.1 Candidatus Bathyarchaeia archaeon
ACTACATTTTGCTACATCCCGTTGCGGTCGCTGGTTAGGTTGGCATGGTTATTACTATGCTTAACTTGTTACCTGCTGCGATGCTTGACGGCGGTCATGTAGCCCGATCCCTAGTTGGTGAAAAAACAAGAAGCATCCTAACTTTTTTGTCAATATTATTATTAATTGTATCAGGTTTTTGGCCGATGGCCATTTTTGTGCTTTTCATATCCACGTATAGGCATCCCGGTCCATTAGATGATGTTTCTAGTCTATCTACAGGCAGAAAGCTTTTGACGATTGCTGTGATAGGGATTTTTGTTCTTTGTTCGGTTCCGTTTTTCCCAACTTTCTAGATTGGGTTTTGTATTCGTGTTGGATGAGTGAACAATAAAATTTAAAGTATTGCGATATAAGATATTTTAGAGAACCCCACAAACGTATTTAGAAATGCCCCCTTTGAAAGGTAATTCACAATGAGAGGAGCGTTGATCTTAATAGCTTTCTTCTTATTATTCGCATCAGCATCGCTGCTAATTCCTTCCCCGATGTTTCCAGGCAACTTTTTCTGTGCACTAATTGGAGAGACAATAAGTGAATATGCTGGATATTTAAGTGCGGTTTTTAATGGCGTTTTTTACAGTACCATTTTATGGTTAGTTTTTATTGTTATAAGTAAGAGACTTGAAGAATAAAAGTAGCTTACTCACTGCTTCAGCTTTCTTTCGGTTGTGATAAAAAGCCTATTAGTCTAATTTTGCTTCTACAATTGTTGCACATTAAAATTAGCTCTGCCAGCTCATCATTTTTAACTTTCGTTTCAACGATAGTGTAGGTTTCTTCTGTTTCGTCGTCTGGAGATATTATGACTCCACATTTTGGACATGGAAAAGCTCCGTCTCCATCAATTGTTGTCAAATCAATCGTATATGTCATGTCTTTTTTAACAGCGGGTTTTTTCATCATTTAAAGGTCCCTCTTCATCTAGGTTTCAACGATTTTTCAAGGTTAGCCAAGAATGTAATTAACAATTATGAAGCACTAATCTGGATTACAGCTACACATAAAGTTATGGAGAATAAACACCAGCAACCTTAGGGAATGGCACAGCATCCCAAATGTTTTCAAGTCCACAAATAAACCTCGTTAGCCTCTCGACACCTATTCCAAAACCAGCTGAAGGTGGAACTCCGGCTTTTAACATATCCAAATACCATCCATACTCAGAAATGTCTTCTCCACTTATGCGCATTCGCTCGACAACTTCGGCGTATCGATGTTCCCTTTCACCTCCAGAAATTGATTCACCGAACCCCTCAGGATAGATGAGGTCGAAATCCTTCAAGATTTCAGAATTGTCTTCATGTTCCATGTAATAAAAACATCTGGCCGTGGTTGGAAAATCCGTTACCCAAAACGGCTCATTATGGACCTTAGACAAGGCTTCTTCCGCCCCCCAAGGAATTTCTAAGCCATACTTTACATGTATTCCCAAGTTTTCCAGAATTTCAAGCGCCTCCTTGTATGTGTACTTCTTGAAGGGTCTCCTAGGAACTTTCAAATCTCTTTTCTGCTCTTTCAATTCTCTCCTACACTTCCGCTTTATTTTTGTAGTTACGTGGCAAAGCATTCTTTCTCCAAGCTCCATTACATCCTTGTAGGTAGCGTAAGCTACTTCAAGGTCTATCTGTCTGAATTCCGTTAAATGACGACGCGTCTTAACAGTTTCTAACGGCTCCAACCTAACATTTGGTGAAAGCGCGAAGATTTTAGGAAGAGAAATAATCATCATTTGCTTGTAAAGTATCATGCTGCTCATAACCTTAAAACGGGCACCATAATAATCAATTGAAACTTGCTTTGCGCCTCGAATTCCAGGGTCAGTTACAGGCCCAATAATAGGCGCAAGAATCTCAACAAATCCCTCTCCCTTAAGGAAAGCCCTAATTTCAGAAACTATCTCATCCTGAATCCTTAAAACACGAACAGTTTCTACGCTTCTCAACGCTAAGTATCGCCTCTTCAAGGCTTCAAATTTATCGTAGCTCATAGACGAATAAAAACACTGTTCTCATAATAAACTTTTTATGAAATATTCTGTATTTTTAGCAAAAAGCTAATCTTTTATATATGAATTTATGTAAAAATTACAATATGGACTCCAAATTAGACGAAAAGGATTTGGCTATACTGACCTTGCTACAGAAGAATTGCAGGATGACGGCTAGAGAATTTGCTCAAAAAATTGATTCGCCTATAACAACGGTGTTTGCAAAAATGAAGAGAATGGAGCAGCAGAAAATAATAAAGGAGTACAAAGCCATTCTAGACCCGAAGAAACTGAACTTTGGCGCAACAGCCTTCATTTTAGCCTCCTTTTCCTACAGAGACGGGGAAGCACCACTCTCGCAGAGGGTTATAGCAGAACATATCGCAAAATTTCCAGAAGTTCAAGAAGTCCACATTATATCTGGAGACTGGGACATCTTAATTAAGGTTAAGGAAAAGGATGTTGATGCCATTGGAAAATTTGTGATAGACAAGCTAAGAACAGTTAAGGGCGTAGAGAAAACATTAACATGCATGGTTTTCGACACCACGAAAGAAACAACCGAAATAACCTTGCCATTAAACAAACAGTTACTAAGGAAAATTCAGTAAAAGTTATGAGTTTGTAGGAGCGAATTAGAAACTAATGCGTTAAGAAGCGTATAAACCTTGGAGAAATTCGATGTAATAGTAGTTGGTGCGGGGACAGCAGGCTGCTTAGCTGCAAAAACAACAGCCGAGGCTGGCTTAAAAGTCTGCCTAATCGAGAGAAAGAGAAGAGAAGAGATTGGAGAAAAAATTTGTGGAGATGCTCTAGGAGAACATCACCTAAAAACGGTGGGTCTCGAAAAGCCTCAAGGCGGTGAGCTGGAAAAAAGAATCGAAGGTGTTAAAATTTATTCGCCGGATTTGAAAACAGTTTTCACCATTGAATATGAGGATTACGTTGGTTACTTGCTGAATAGACGCCTTTTTGGACAATGGCTGCTGAAAAAAGCCCTTGATAAAGGCGCAGTCCTTTTGGATTCAACACAGTGTTTAGAGCCGATAATTGAAAAAAATTTTGTAGCCGGGGTTTTAGCTAAAAGCGTGAAAACAGGCGAAAACATCCGGTTAAAAGCAAAAGTTGTTGTGGACGCTAGCGGTTTTCTGGCAGTGGTTAGGCGAAAGCTTCCTAAGGAAATGGGAATAGAAAACGAAGTTGCAAACGAGGATGTTGAAGCCTGTTATCGGGAAATCAGGCAGCTTAAACAAGAAACTGAAAAAACGAAGTACTGCGAAATGTATCTGAATCAAAAGGTAACTCCCGGAGGCTACACATGGATTTTCTATAAGGGCGGAGCAAAAGTTAATGCTGGTTTAGGAGTTTGTATGCGTGGTAAGTTCCCAAACCCCAAAAACCAATTCTACAAATACATTTTAACTAAGCCGCTTTTTGAGGGTTCTCTACTTCTAAATGGGGGCGCGTGGTATGATCCAACACGCAGACCTTTGGACAACATGGTTGGGAATGGAGTTGCAATCCTCGGCGACGCAGCATGTCTAGTAAACCCAATCCACGGCGGCGGTATAGGGCCATCAATGCTAAGCGGTTATCTCGCTGGAAAAACGATAGTTGAGGCTTTGGAAAAAGGTGATGTCGGCCAAAAATCTCTGTGGCCCTACAACCGTAAGTATATGGAGATGTATGGAACAAAGCAGGCTGGACTAGATGTTTTCCGTATGCTTCTTCTGACAAGCCGCAACGAAGACCTAAATTACGGAATGAAATACAGACTTCTGACAGAAGAAGACGTTCTAAAAGCCAGTCTAGGCAAAGAATTCCATTTAACAATAACTGACACAGCCAAACGAGTTCTTCGAGGATTGAAAAGAATATGGGTTCTAAACAAGCTGCGGCTCACAGTTAACCTAATGCGGCAAGTCAAGGCTCACTACAAAAACTACCCTGAGAATCCAGAGGATTTCGAAAAGTGGAAGATGAAAACAGAGGCTTTATTCAACGAGGCTCGGTCAAAACTTATAGAGTGAGCAAGTGTAGGATTATGCGTGTTGTAGTTTTAGCCACAGGCGGGAAGGATTCCGCTCTAGCGCTACACCACGTCATAAACAAAGGGTACGAAGTAAAGTATTTAGCAAGCATGATTCCACTAAGGGAAGACAGCTGGATGTTCCATTACCCAAACATACGCCTAGTCGACCTATTCGCGGAAGCTGTTGAAATTCCACTTGTAAAGGCTGAAACACTCGGAATTAAAGAAAAAGAGGTTGAAGACCTCAAACGCTTAATTGAAAGGCTTGATGTGGATGCCGTAGTTTCTGGAGCAATAGCCTCGAACTATCAAAAAACAAAGATAGAAAAAATCTGCAAACAGTTAAAGCTGAAGTGTATAACGCCCCTTTGGCATGAAAATCCTCTAGGCATTTTAAAGGAGATTTTAGACCTTAAATTTGAGGTGATTATAACTGGAGTTTATGCATATGGTTTCAGTAGTGAATGGCTTGGAAGGAAAATTGACGAGGACGCTGTTGAAGCTTTAATGGAACTGAACAGGCAGTATAGTGTTTCACTTGTTGGTGAAGGAGGAGAATACGAGACTCTGGTGCTTGATGCACCATTCTTTAAAAAAAGAATAAAAATTATTGAAGCTGAAAAAGTTTGGGAAAACCAAAGCGGCTATTTTCTGGTCACTAAAGCGAAACTTGAAAACAAATAGAATATTACTTGAGTGCTGGAAAATTTTTCCGTTACTATTCGCGCACTAAACAACCTCAATCCTAATTAACGGAAAACGGTTATTGATTAGATACTTTACGGAGACGGAGGCATAACTATGTTGGCAGAAATAGATGCGAAAATAAGGAAGGCGAAAAAGGCATTTAAGCAACTTGGTTATATTGCAGAGGATGTTTCAGCAAAAGAATTCCACGATTATATGACTGGGGAGATATTCTCTGAGGATAAAACCACTTTACGTGATGTTCTTGATAGTGAATTCTTGGCGATACATGAACTGGTGGAAATTAGTGAACTTAAGAAAATGGGGAGAACTATCAACAAACGAGTAATCGTGGGATCACCTAAGACCATGATTTATGAGGCGCATTTTACGGCAATGGAGCTTGAGCTTAACTACGCGTTACTTAAGAAAGATTATCCTTGGATTAGAACGAGGCTAGAGAGACACAAGACAAGTGTTTTGGAAGATGACCCACATCTTCCAGAGGAACTGAGACCTCGAGGTAAGGCAATACTTGAAAGATTTAAGAAGATGATAACAGAATCTACCTGACAGCCTAGGTAGCGGGTTGTGATTGATTCTGGTGATTTTGTTCGGAGGGGTAGGGGCGGTGTGTTTAAGGCGTGTGTGGGAGCTGCTTTGACGATAGATAAGCTGGATAGGTTTGAGGCGGCTTATTTTGATCCTCTTGAAAAGTTATGTAAAAGGCATGGTCTTGAAAGGAAGAGGATGGTTTATAAGTCGTATGATATTCTTTCGTCGTTGCAGTTTAAGGATGGTTTGATTTTTCTTAACGAATTATTTGATGGTCTTGCTGACAGGTTTGTGAGTGTTGATTTCTATTATTCTTATTTATTTACGGATAAGGTGCCGGTGGTGAAGTTGTATGGGGTTGATAAGAGTGGTGTTGAAGAGATGAAGCCTGTGGAGTTTATGAACAAGCTTAGTCCGAGTTATCCTCATTGTTGTGCTTGGAAATATGTGAATGATTATCCTGATGTGGATGTGAGTTTTCATTTGGATCATTTTGAGGGTGAGGTTACGTTGGGTTGGGAGCTTATTAAGGATAGGGATGTGAATGTTTATCTTGCTGGTGATGAGATGTATCCTTGTTTGGCGATGGCTGATGTTGCTGTGGAGCTTTTAGATCGTAGGTTGTATCAGGCTAAGGCTTCTCTTTTTCCGAAGCATATTGTATCTTGTTTTAAGGAGTTGAAGGGCCGTCTTCACATAAGTTATTTGGGACAGAAATACTTGAGGTATATAACGCCTATAAAGAAGCAGAAGATAGATACTCTTCCGAAGCTTAAGCGTCCGTTGATTTTTGTTTTGAAGGAGTATCCTCCTGGTTTTAGGGAGGAAAGTCAAATGGTTCGTGCTTCTCCTTTGTGGAATCGTATATGTGATTTTGCGTATCAAAAAAGAGGGACTGTGAAGTTTGTTGATCCAAATTCAAAGGAGGATCGTCGCTTGCTTTTGACTGGGGGATTGCGTTGTGTTTAGGGGAGAAGGGTAGAATGGTTGCTAAGTATTTGCAGAATCTTGGAATAGACATTGAAGTTGTTATGGCTTCAGAATTGTTGCCGAAAAAGAAATAGATGTTAAATATTTAACCACTGTGCGGATGGGTGTACCCTCTGGTCCGAGAGTACACCCGCAAAATAATAGGTGAAGCATATCTTATTTAAGAGTTATGGAATTTTAATCAGTCTTTTATGCAAGTAAGTTATCTTGAATTAGTCTTTGATCGCTTCTAACACTCTTCCATAGACATGTCTCCCGCAAACCTTTTTCTCCTATATGGAGCGCTAGGTTCGGTTCAACCCGCCACCAAATGGAGATCATAAAAATTCCGTCTTTTATGTGTCAGATATTTGGAGCTATTCACGTTGATAATTTATGTGTGATCGATAAGTAAGAGGGAAAGCTCGATTTTAGACTAACGCCCAATTTTTAACACCGCAAAATGCGCAAGGAAAAAAGCAAGCAGCAAAGAAATGGTTACAGTGCTTCATTTTGCTTCGCTTTGAGTCTTAGAACGGTTTCGATGAAAGGCGATTTGGATCGGTGTTTTAACTTGAAACACGGTTCCATTTTTTGCAGTATTGATTTCTCAATTGACTTTGCTCCATCCTCTCCAAAGAGTGAGGTTATTGCCTTGCAAAAAGTTTCTGGCTTTTCAGGAATTTCAGTTTTCTTCAGCTGAAAATTCCTTTCTAGATAAAAGTATATAACATGTTTTACACTCTCGCCAAATACTTGTAAGCCCTCATCTATGCATTGAATAATTTTTTCGTTAACTTTTGATGCTGCAGCCATATGATCATCTGTCTATTTTTTCAATGATGGTTATGCAAAATATTGTTTTTAAAAGAGTCAACCAGACTGCAGCCCCGCTAGACGTAGGTTCCCATTCACACAACCATGAGTTATGTCTTGGGATGATATTTAAAATAATTAAGGAGATGTCGGAATCCGAGTTGAGAATTGACGAAGAATCTTCTATATTTCTCTTTCATAAGGTAAATTAGATAGAATGTGATTTTTTAGTTTGTAGTGGTAGTGGAATGCCGAAGAAAGCAATCATTGTAATTTTTCTCGTTGAGGAAAGTTATGAAAAGTCAAATAGAGAGATTGAGAAGGAGATATTTGAGGAGCTTTTAAAGGGCTTGCCCAAGATTCCCTGGTATAAAAAAGTTGAGAAGGTTACTGTTACTGAAGTCTAGAGTGTGCTTTATTTTGCTTGTAAAAGCCTGTCCATAAAATTTTGAATCGGGTCATTTGCGTTTTGGATAACTTTGAGGGTTTCCTTCCCCTTGTCGGTTAGCGTGTATATCCTCTTTCTGCTGGTCCTCTTGCCTTTTATTAATCCGTCTCTTTCCATAGAGTATAAGAGAGAGTAAATCGTGCCCGAACTAATCAAGAAATTGAATTTTTTATAGATATATGCGATTACGTCGTAACCGCTCATGTCGTTGTTCCTTAGCCTTGCCATGACTAACACGTCCATGAAGTTTTTCAACAACCTCTCATACATGCTCTTCAAGATTTCTGTTTCCAAATCCACACCCGAACCAGATATTTTAACTCATGAGAAAATAACGGTTTTGGTTGAATCGGATTCCGAACGTGAAATTAAACGTTTAGACATTATCTAGGGGCAACGCAAAAGGAGAATGTAATAGTCGGCTTTGCTTTGGGTGATTGGTTTGTTGGTTACATTGACCTTTCCATGTGCAGATTACGCATCTAGTTTTAGGTTCAGACATGTTTTCCTTGGTAATTATTTTTTAAACTCGCATTCGCCTTCGAACCGGCAGAAAATGCGCTTGCTTTTAACACGAATCGTTTGGGTTTTCATCTGTGCTTGCCCTCTTAATTTATCGATTGTTTTCGATTTCAGCCGTTTCCCTATAAGGATTCTGATGATGTTCGACTTAGAATCTGAGTTCATCATAGCTCTTAATTACTTCTTTTATAGTAACAGATATCGACACAAAAAGGTGAATAAGTGATTCCATGAGCATGTTTCAACTTTTCTGTGAAGGAGGGATTTGCTTTTGGTGAAATGGGAGTTGCTTGAAGAGCGGATTGTTGCAAGGCATGTTAAGACTTTTTTAGACATTGTGGTCTTGGCGATGTTGAACGGCAAACCCATGTACGGCTACAAGCTTATCGCGGCTGTTCACAAGGAATTCGGGGTTTTGCTCAGCCCGGGTTCCCTCTATCCCCTTCTTCACTCGTTGGAGGATAATAAATTGATAGACTCACGTTTTCAGGGGGGAAAAATAGTTTACGCAGTGACTACTAATGGAAAGAAAAAGTTCCAAAATGTATTCACGGCGTATAAAACGGCGATTCGAAAGATGGAGAATTTTATAAAACTTCATGGAGAAGCTTCTTCTTAGGTTATGTAGGCATCCAAATAAGCGTTCTATTGAGTGGAAGGTAGAGCTTCCACAATCCTATGGATTTCGTCTATTCCTTCTTCAATCCTTCTTTTCAACTCTCTTACATCTACGGTACGAAGCATCTCTACATCACTGTCTGACCTATCATTTTCAAGCAAAAGAAGAAGGGTATCCTCTATCTCCTTCAGATACTTCTTCCTTTGGATAGTTAGACCTTTGATTTTGTCCAGGGGTGCCTCAAACAGGATCTTAGCTGGTTTTTTCCGGAACAAGAAGAGCCTTTTGTTTGTGAGGTAAAGATATCCGGGTCTCCAGACGCCGGGAAGAGACGTATCGCGATAATAGTGCGAAGCAAATGTCTTGAGGATGATTTCTTCGTTCTCATCCAATGGTGGTTCTTCTTCGCTGTTTTCTAGGGCATACCTTCTAATTTTTTCGTCCCATGCTTCCATCATCCCGTAGTCTAGCATGGTTTTCATGCCGGCGATTGCAGCCTTCAAGTTGACGCCGATTAAGGGTATCCCGGAAACCGAGATGATGAGGTCTGCTTGGAGTATTACTCCTTTGACTAGTATTCTGTCAACAAGGTCTACGAGTGCGCTGTTTCTTGTGGGCTCCAACTCTATCTTTCCCCATGGTCGGCCTCTAGCAAGGTTATCATTTCCTTGAGTTTATTCATCTCTTTTCCCACATCTTTGTGTGGTACCTCTTTAAGCCTTTTGACCGCTTCCTCAAACTTCCTTCTCTCTTCGCTGGACACTTCATCACCCAGCTTCTTCTTCATTGAGGACACTAATGTCTTCGCTTGACTTACCTTCTTTACCTTCGTAGTCACCCCTTTCACAAGCTCCAACAGCTCATCTGTACACCCTTTAATTTTCTGGAGGTTGCCGCTATCCAATGCTGTCTTCAGTTTCTCTAAGATTTCTTCAAGTTCCCTTTTTTCCACTTCAGAGATTTTTCTGCCTATCTCTCCTATCGATTTCTCCGTTGCATAGATCACAGCCTCTGCCCGGTTACGAATTTCGATAATTTCCTTTTTCCTTTCGTCCACTTCGTCAAACTTGGTTGCTTCGATAATCATTCTTGTGATCTCCTCCTCTGACAGCTCCGTTGGCTTCGTTATTTTGATCGCTTCTTTTTTCCCCGTTTCCAGAATCTCGGCGGAGACGTTTAGTATGCCATCGGCGTCGATCTTGAAGGTAACTTCGACCTCCTGCTCGTATCTGGGTGCGGAGGGGATGCCGTCTAGCTTGAATAAGCCCAGGGATATGTTGTCCTTCGCCATCTCCCTTTCTCCCTGTAGAACGTGGATCATCATCGATGTCTGGTCTTCTTCTTCTGTTGCAAAGATCATGTTTTCTTCCGTTGGGATGGTACTGTTTCTCTTGATCAATCTCGTAAATACTCCGCCTGAAGTCTCGACACCTAACGAGAGGGGAGTGACATCCAGCAAAAGCATATCCCTTATCTCACCTTTCAGAACGCTGGCTTGAATGGAGGCGCCTACAGCGACGATCCCCATTGGATCTATGCCCTCTTCGGGTTCCAATCCCGAGAAGAAATCTTTGAAGTATCTTCTAATAACCGGCATCCTAGTCGGCCCGCCTACGAAAACAAGTTTGTCTATATCTTGAGGTTCTAGCCCTGCGTCTTTCAAAGCCTGTTCTAAGGGGTATCCCAGTCTATCGAGTTCTGGTCTTATGAGCTCCTCAAGTTTGTCTCGGGTTAGAACGGTATGTGGGTTGATCTTAGACCCGTCTATGTTGAGCTGAGTCTTTATAGTTGTTGAACGTTTGCTAGAGAGTTGGATCTTTGCCATTTCCCCAGCGTCTCTGAGCTTGTTCAAGTTTTTTTTGTCGTCTCTTAAGTTAATGCCGTATTTTTCCTCAATTTCGTCGACAAGATAATCTAGGATTATGTCGTCCATGTCTTTGCCGCCTAGATGGGTGTCTCCGCTTGTGGATATGACTTTGAAGATGCCGTTGTTCATCTGCAGGATGGTTACGTCGAAGGTTCCTGCGCCCAAGTCTAGCACTGCTATCTTTAGGTTTTTTCTGATCTTGTCTAAACCATAGGCTAGTGAGGCGGCAGTCGGTTCGCTGACGATTCTCAAGACTTCAAGCTCCGCTATTTCTCCTGCCTTTTTTGTGGCGTTTCTTTGGTTGTTGTTGAAGTACGCTGGCGCCGAGATCACGGCTTTGTCTATCTTCTCTCCTAGGTAGGTTTCTGCGTCCCTTTTTATCTTCTTTATTATCAGGGCGGAAATCTCTTGGGGGGTATACTTGTAACCGTCTATCTCTATGGTGTAATTCGTGCCCATTTTCCTTTTAATCCATCTTACCGTCCTATCTGGGTGGACATAGGCGTAATCCTTTGCATTCTTTCCTACAATTATTTCGCCGTCTTCTTTAAACGCTACAATGGAGGGAAACATTTTTCCGTAGGGGGTTGGCCCTTCAGGCGCTGGAACAAGCCTTATTTTTCCGTCTTTCATCACGGCTCCGGCGGAGTTGGTGGTTCCAAGATCAATTCCTATTGTTCGTCCCATTGCGATCTCCCTTTTGGAGAGGCTCAGCCGGTTTTTTCTTGTATTAGAAGGGTTTCCTCGACTTTTGATTTCTCGAGGGAGCAGAGGTAATGCTCGCAGTACTTCGTCAACACTTCATGCGCGTTCTTTATTTTCTTGAACTTCTCTTCGGCGAAGGGGTCATCGGGATGAAGGTCTGGGTGATGTTTTCGCGCAAGGTGATCGTATGCAGAGTTTATTTCGGACATGCTTACCTCTTGGCCTAGCTCCAGAGTTTTTCTCGCGTCATCTATGGTCTTAGAATCCATCTTCTTTATCTCGATCTCGGTGAAATTGTATGGTGGCAAGGGGCTGACGACGAGGATCATGAGTTTTTTATCGTATTCTTTCTCCAGTTCATCTGTTTTGTCGTAAAATTTCTGTTCTTGTTCTTTGTCTACCAGAAAAGAAGCGTTCATTATTGTGTCTTGATTTGTGATTTTGTTTTCTTTGAACCCGCTTGACAGATCTCCTAGGACGCTATGTATGTTCTTTAGGTATTCGTTTTTTCTTTCGTCTAAGGCTGACTTAACTTTTCTTCCTAGCTCTATTTTGAGTGACTGATCAGCGGTCTTCTTCGCTTCCGTGGCCAATGTCCGGATTTCTTCGTATTCTCCTAAGATATCAGCGAGAATTCTTTTGTCCCATGAAATTTTGACGTTGATCTGCAGTTTGTTGCTTATTTTCTCCAGCGTGTTCTTGAACTTCATTCGACCTTGCTTGAGGATGTTTTTTATCTCCGCTTCGTTCTTAGCTATAACTCCGAAACCCATAGGGATGATCGTGTTAGTCTCCATAATTTTTCGCAGGGTCTTCTCATGGGTCACGGCTTCTTCTACTTCGACCTTGTAGTTTGCGGGGATGTCACTAACCACTGCGCCGATGCCCTCATGTTGAAGGGTGTATACCTCGCTGTTGCCTACTCCAATGTTCCCGAAGCTTTCTCTCTTCTCCGTTTCTATTATCCCGTACAGGTATCTTCCTGTTCCCATCTATTTCACCTTCTCACCCTTTGATCTTCCGATCTCTCCTACAAAGGAATAAGGCGGCCAAGGTCCAGTGAATCTGACAGCAAAACCTTCTCTCTTGTTGACCTCTCCCAGCATGTTTCCTAAGTTTTGAATCTTGTCTTTGTGCGCGAGGCAGGCGAGATTCAGGATCATCCGCTTGCCCTTCCATTTTTCGGGCACTTCTTTTCTTGTGGAGTCAAGCTTTACGTCGTCGACAAGTTTCTTAATCTGATTGTACAGGTTCTTAGCGTGCTTATCTGCTAACACCTTTCTTTCAAGCTCTAGCTTTCGTTCCAACTTCTTCTGGAGTAAGTAAGCTGCTCCTTTAGGCTTGTTTTCTATCTCCTTTTTCAGTCTCTGGATCTCTTCTTTTTCTTCCGGCGCCTTTTCAACAAAATCATTCTCGACGAATACCTGAACTCCGTACTCTGCCTTTCCTTCAAGCTTTTCTAACATGGTCTTAAGTTGACGATATTCTCCACGGAGCCACTGCTTAACCGTTTCATCGTCTCCCTTGAAAATGGTGTCAAAAGTTAGAGGAATTACCGTGCCAAATTCCTTAGTAGCCAAGTCAATCACATATTGGTGCGTCAAAATCCACTCCCCTGCTTTTTCCTTGTCTTCCGTTTTGTAGGGTTTCGCCTCGCAACGGTGGACGACCGCGCCTATGTCATTGATGGGCACAGTGTAGACGTGGCTGTCTTCGATTCCCATATGACCAAAATCCGTCTCTTCGCCGTTGCTAACTATGCAGTAAAGGTATCTTCCTTCTGCGTGACTATTGTCTGACCTCAGTTTTTTCCATCTCCCGTTCCCATCTTTCCGGATTAGCCATAACGTCGATGGCTTCTTCCACCAATTTGTCAAGATCACTCCGCACAGATCTGACTAGGTCTTCGATGCCGTTTTCCTCTTTTATGTGCTTAAGCGCTGCGTCGAGTTCCATCAGCCCCTTTCCTAACCTTTCGATTTCCTCATCCTTCAGTCTCCCAGATTCCATCCTTCGTATCGCTTCTCTTTCAAGCACCTCTTGTATAACCTCAACCAGAGCCACAACTAGTCCAAGGAGCCCAGACTTCAAGTTGTCTTCATCGATTTCTATTGGCATGTTTTCTCATTCCACCTTGTTCAGTTGAACTTCTAAAACGCCGTTGTTGAAGGTTTTTCTCACCCTCTTTTCGACGGTGCAAAATAGCGGAACCTCTTTGTAGTATTCCTTTCCGGATATTATGAGAAAATTGTCTTTCACTTCGACTTCGACGTTTTCCTCTTGTGGAGGTAGAGAGGCTATAACCCTTAAAACGTTCTTCTCGTCTATAATGTCTAGTAATTTATCATTGTATGTACTGTTGGTCATTTCTTCCTTTAACCACCAATTGAACACGATTTTTTCGCCAGTTAACGAATCGATTTTGGAGCGTTCAAACGTGATAATGGGCTCTCCTATGACCTCTCGTGCTTTTGGGTTTATGACCTCTCTGATTCTGATCAGCACTTCCATGTCTGAGGAGGCACAAATCAGATCCGATAGCTCCCTGATTCGTGCATGCCGTTCTCTTAAAAGGTATGTTATGATTCGTCTGCTCTTCTCATCTACCGACCTTATAAGGGAAATCATCTTCCCCGTCTTCTCTGAAACAATCAACTATTGGACCTCCACCTTTGCACCGACCTTTCTCTCCTTCATTTTCTTCGCTTTTGCGCTCTCCCATCCGCACCAAGGGCATGCAATGTTTAGTAGCTCCTCTCTGTCAACTCGTTTGCCGCATTGTGGACACTCCTCTTTTTCTATCATGGCTTCTTTCCATGCCGCCGTGTTTAGGTTGGTTCCTGATGGGAACTCTAGTCCGTATCCTGCTGCTGTCTCGAAAGAAGCTAGGGCGGCTCTTATTTTGATTCCAAGCAGTTCAACGCCGGCAACGTCAACGGTGATGTCTGCATTGATTACTAACCCTTTGTCTAGAATCTTATCTATGGCGCCCGCAAGGCCTGAGTCTTCTTTTTCAGGTTTCAATGTTGTGCTTTCCATCGTTTTATCCCTCTTTTGGTTGGTAGTTCCATCCGCACCAAGGGCACCCATATTTCTTGAGATTTTCTCGTATGGACTTCATGCCGCAAACCGGACACAGTTCTATCGTTGCCACATCTCGCCATCCCGGCGCGTCAAAATCTGTCCCTTCAGGAAAGTCTAAACCTATCTCCGCTGCTGTTTTGAAAGAACTAAGGATGATGCGGGCTTTTGTCTTTAGAAGATTCATGCTGCTAAGGTCGATTCTGACGCTTGCATCGATTGCCACTCCTTTGTCTAGGATTCTGTCGAGCAGTTCCTTCAAGCCCGTTTCTTCTGGCCTTAATATCACCATCCGTGAGACCTCCCTTGCGTTTTAACACTTTCTTTCTCAGCTTTCTTCGTTTCCTCAGCTCTTTCTCGAATCTTTTTCAGCCCCGAGATTCCCATATGGCTAAATGTCCGTAATGTTGCTGAGCCTACTCCGATCAGGGTCCCAGCAGGTCCTGCTGTAGCGGATCCGAGCAGAACCTCTCCGGTTGCATCAACGTCTATGGGTGGGGTTGCATAATGAAGCCTCTTTATCCCCTTCCTCCTCGGAATAGGATGTTTGCAAAACTGAGGTCTCTTTATTATGTTGCTTTTTTGAGGTTTGATTATGCGTTTCGTTTGTTTCAGTTTTTTGCATTTACGGTTCAAGCTTACCTACCTCCTTCTGAAGCTAGCCCAGTATGTTTATCCTATGGTTGAGGGTCGTTCTGTTTATTCGATTATTCATTCGCAGTTTGTGGTTTAGTTCCCCGTTTCTTCTCTCGTATTCCTCCTTTGTTATTTCACCTAGCTCGTAGAGCAGCCTGTTCTCCTTTATTCTGTTGTTAATCTTTTGTTGAGTTTCCTCTTCCCTTATCTCTTCAACGTAATCTCTAATTGTTTCCATTAGCCAGATCATGTCAAAGGGCGGAATGGAGATACCGAGCATTCGCAGAAAAATGTCGTCTATAAAGAAGGGCATTCGTTTCACCTATTTTTTGGTGACTTCTATACCTTCTGTCCCAATTTTTATGTAAACAAAATTGTAGGGTGCCCAAGGTCCGCTATACAGAAGTTTTAGCATTGGGTATTTTCCCTGCAGTTTCATCACTTTGTCTGAAAAAGAATCAATGTCTTCTTTGTTGACTAGAAATGATGCGTTTAGAATCAGCCTGTCGCTGAATAGGTCTCCCGTGACTGCTTGCTTTGCCTTGGCGTTTAGTGATGCTAAGATGTCTGACACGCATTCCTTTCTTTTTTTGGGGTCGACAAAAACGATGTCCTTGTTTAGAAGGATTTTTGCTCCGAGTTCAACCATATTGTCCACTAGATTTAGGGATTCTCTTGTCGGGTTGTAGGCTTTTGTCAGTAAACGCTTTAGGATTCTTTCGTTTTTTATTGTGGTACCGAATTCTACTGGTACGACTGTGTGCTCTTCCATCACTTGCCTTAACACTTTTTCATGCCTTCTTGTGTTGTCCTCTGTGAGTTCGTAATCCTTCATGGGGGAATCGCTAACTACCGCTGCAACGTCTCTATAAGGAATAGTGTAGACCTCACTGTTGTTCAATCCTATGTTTCCAAAACTCTTTTCCTTGCTAAATGGTATCACACAGTAAAAATACTTAGGCTCTTCCTTTCTTCTCTTTCTCTTTTCCTCAGCCTTTCTTGAGGCATCCAACCTTGCTTTTTCCACAAGCTCTCTAATCCCGAATGAGAGCTCGATTGCTTTCCCGTAGTCTGCCAAGTCAAAGCTTTTCTCTGCGTCTGTCAGCATTTCATCTATTTTCTTCGTTATTTCTGGAACATACAGAGAGAGCTTTGTTTTGTCCTCGGCTTCTTCTACTGCCGTTTTTACGCTGCCTATTGCATCCTTCGCTTCCTCTCGTCTTTCCTCTTCTAACCTTTTTTCCAGCAAGAGTTTCTCTTCGATTCTTCTTTCTCTTTCCTCTTCTTCAGCCCGTTTCCTTTCTTCAACTCTCTTGGAGGCTTCTAGTCTCGCTTTCTCCACCAGTTCTTTAATCTCAAATGAAAGCTTCACTGCTCTCTCATAGTCCGCGGAGCGAAGGCTCTCATCTGCATCCGCGAGCATCTTGCTTATTTCCGTCATTATCTCAGGAACATATACCAAGGCTTCTGTCTCTTTCTCGACCTCCCTTACAGCCGTTTTTGCGCTTTCTATACCATCCCTTGCTTTTTCCCGTCTTTCCTCCTCTAACCTTGCTTTCTCTAGTTGTTCTTCAATTCTTCTTCTCCGTGCCACCAGTTCGGTCCATTTTCTCAGCCTTTTTGCCCGTGCTTTTTCTCTCTGTCTCTTAAACCGTTCATCTCGTTCTTTCAATCTCTTTTTTCTAAGCTCCACATATTTTTTCCTAGTCATCTAACTACCTCCCTCAATTGTTGGTTTATGCTGTAGGTAGCGATTCAAGAGTCTGCGCGCTTGAATGTGTTCATCAACTAGATGTCTTATTCTCAGTTCCGCGTCTTTAGCCGGGACGTATGTCTTTGCCTTGCCATATTTCTCGGACATTAACAATCCTTTTTCTTCCAGTGAATGGAGCAGGGGATAAATCGTTCCTGGGCTTAGTAACACGTTAAATTCAAGATGTATGGTCCCTATAATGTCAGTTCCACACATTGGTTTCCTTTGGATGAGGGTGAGAATTATGGTCTCTAGATTGTCTTTCACGATTTTTTTGAGGGAGTCATCTGATAACTTGGATCTGTCGAATAAGTCTCCTGACAGAACCGTTAGGTCGGTGGTTGTGAGTTGAAGGTGGTTGTGATGGGTTGTCAGTTGTTTGATCATGTCGGGATTAAGCTTAGAAACGTCATAGGTGCATAAGCAGTTTATGGAGTGTTTTTTGCTCAGTTCAATTATGTAGTTCTCTCTTTCTTCAATTTCAGCGTCTTCCTGATTGAGTATTGATCCAGCGTCTATGATGATTCGTAGTTTACTATTTTTTTCGTTTTCGAGATTTCTGATCTCCTCTGGTTTGATAATTCTTAACTCAACATTCATGGAGTTAAATTTTTGAATCAGGGATGCGGGGTCGTCTGCAGTTACATAAACTGCCTTTTCATCGCTTCCTATAGAAGCTAAAAATGCTCTTTGGATCGTGTGTTTGTTCACCTTTGAAGTGTACAGGTGGAGAGTGTGATTTAGGCCTTTAACATTCGCGTTAGACTGTGACTGCGAATTGAGTGAGTTCATTTCCCCTTACCCTTTTAACTAAAGTAGTCATTTTAGATTGACCTTTGTTTGGAAAAAATAAAAAAAGGTGTTTATAACTGCCTTTTCAGAGTTTTAGGCTCGCTTGCTTCTCTGTATTGCCCATTTTCTCTCCGCAGCTTTCCTGCTCGCGTTGATCCTCATTGCCGACTTTTTCTTTCGCAGCTCCATTTTTCCTATGAGGCATCGTAGCTTTGTAGCTGACTTTTGCTGTTTTTGCTGTGACCTCCATAGCTTGTAGTCCATTTTATTCTCAAACATTGCCACTTATCTCACCTCCATTTTCGCCGATGACTACCCATACCATTCTTTTTCAAATTTTTCCATTCGTCTTTCTATTTCCTTTATCCCCGCGGTCATCGTTGCTTCCTTCTCTTGAATTCCCGCTGTCATCTCTGCGGCACCCAGTTCTATCGCCTTGGCCTTCTCTTGGATACCCTTTTGTATCTCGCGTATTGCGTGTTCTTTGCGTTCCGTCATCTCTTTTATTCCCTTTTGTATCTCTTTTATCGCATGTTCTTTGCGCTCGGTATATTCTCTGACTGATGGCATGTTCAGTTCCTCCTTCTTACTTGTATCTTCTCGCCCATGCATCGAATTTGGCCTTTCTTCTGTCCCATTTTCCCCGCCACCTCAGCTCCCTGCCTATCTTTTTTCTCTCCAGTGCGTCCACACCAGTTACCGTTTCACCTCGCTTCCTTGCTCCTTCTACTCTTTTAAGCGCCTTCTCTCGTTGCTCCAAGATTCGTTTGTTTTGAATTTTGGCCCTCTTCTCTTCTATTCTTCGCCTTTGCCCCACCCCGCTTCTGCACCTTGTTTGCGCCCTGATTCTTTCCGTCTGCTTCTTGAGCCTCTCTTTCTGCTTGAACAATCTATCTGCGTATTTCAACGACATTTTTCGCTGGCCTCCATTTACTCACCACATGCGTATCCTAGTCTTTCGGCGTACTTCTTAACGTCCTCTTGGAACTTCTCGTTGTATTCTTTTGTTTCCTTTCTGATTTCTTTGATGCGGTTTGCGATTTCCTCGCGTAACTTATGAGGATCGCGTTTCCTTTCGGGCCTTCCTTCCAGGAAGCGAAAATGCCTATCTAGGCTTCTTCGCCACCAGCTTCTTTTTCCCATTACTATCCTCAGCCAGTTACTACCCACTCTTCTTCTGGGGGCATCATTCTGTCGGATCGCTTCCTGATCATCATCTGTTTCCACCCGATTAATTCGCCGTTTTTGTCGAGTCTGATTTCGTATCTTCCTAGCAGGTCCTGCGTGTCTGGTACCGCCTTTCTCTCTAGTGCTTCAACCGTAACTTTCCATTCTTCCTCTTTTTGTTCGACGCCTATGACGGTCTCTGGCTCTTTGGATATGTACTTCTTCGCTATGGCAAGTGCTAGGTCAGTGACCTTTTCCACTGATGCCTTAGGCTTTTCTGCTGCCATTTCTCATCCCTCCTACGGAACATAAATAGAGCCTGAATCGCCGACTTTTATGGCGGCCACTTGTATACCTTTCCACTTCTTTACTCCTTCTCTTAGGTTGTATTCATCTACCTTGTCGGTTATTTTGTAGTGTTTGAGAAAACTGGCGAGCCTTTGCCGCCTTACGCGGCTACCGTCTTTGCTCACGGTGTTTACGTTGAAGGTTCCGTCTGGTTTTAGGCAGAAGTAGAAGGTTTCCTTTATTGTGCTTCCATCCTGGGCTCTCAGGGTGATGACAAGGGCGTCTGTGTCGTTGAACTTGAGTCCCCTTGGCTTCCTGCTCCAGAGGTCGGAGATTTTGTGGATCTTGGCGTCTTGAATCATGGCGTTGATTGTTTCCAACTTAGGCATCTCCATAGGTTTCGCTGAGTACTGCTTTTACGAGGTCGCTTTTCTTGAAGAGTTCTTTTGGTTCTCCTATTTTTGTTGCGAGGACATCCATGTATATCTGTTCAAGGTCTTCCTTCGAATAGCCGTCCATTACTCTTAACCCTTGGCAGATCATTATTTCTGCCCTCGTACCGGGTTTATGGGGTTCGGGCAATTTTTCTCTGAGTGTTCTTACGACCTTCACCACGTTTTTCGCTTCAGAGAGCGAGATGCCTGTGTGTGCCTGAACGATTTTTACTTCGGTGTCGAAGTCGTAGTAGTCCATGTAGATGTCTACCATTCTGTCGAGTAGGGCGTCTTGTGGTCTGTGTACTCCTGCGTATTCTATGGAGTTGCTTGTGAATATTACGTTGAAGTCTGGATGGACTTTGATGTATCTTTCTTCTCCGAAGAAAGTTGGGAGTTCAAGGATACGTTCCTCCAGCACCGACAGAAGGACGTTGTTTGCTTCAGGCTTGGCTCTGGAGAACTCGTTGTAAACCAGTGTGTAACCGTATTTGCACGCGAGCGTTAATGGATTGTCAACCCAGGTGAATTTTGTTCTGTCTTTCGCTAACATGACGTTGTGAATGAACCTGTCCCTCACGCTCTCGGCTTCCATCTCTGAGTATCCTCCGATCAGGTCCGTTGTAGTCAATTGTTCGTCGCCGTTTATCCACACCGTGGGTCTTCCCATCTCTTTTGCCACTTGTAACGCTAGTGTTGTTTTCCCGCAACCTGTTGGTCCTACTACGTGGGGAGGGTATCCAACTTTTATCCACAGTTTGACTCTGTCCTTTAGCCTTCTAACCTGTTCTGTCTCGACAAAATTTTCAATGGTTGGCACCAAAAATTCTGCTTCGACGCGTTCTATTGATAACTCAGTAGAACTTGTCTCCCGTTCTAGCCTTGAAAGTTTTTCTTCCATCGTATCGTGAATTCTCTTTCCTCTCACTACTCTTGTATGTGTAGGCTCATATCTCCTCCGCATCAACATCACTCTCTTCTTGAGATGCTGTGAATTGTTTACTTAAGTAATATTCAAAAAGCTGATACCAATTTTGTGTCGAAAACTGAAAACAGTTGGCTATTCATCTTGGTTATTCGATTTCAGTTTTTCCCCTTGAGCCAGTGAATCATCCAAGGCTTTGACCATGCTTTGGTAGCCAGGCTTTGACCATACACCCCTTTTCAGTCCCATTTTCTCCCAAAACCCTACGGCCTCTTCATATGAAATTACAGTGACCTTATTTATTCCTCTCCTTTTTGCGTAACTCTCGATCCACTGGTAGATTTCTCTTCCATACCCCTTCTTTCTAAACGGTGTGTACACTTCTAAGAAATCTATGTTTAGCTCTTTCTTGTTTCGAAGATTAAGCCTTACATAGCCTACTGCGCGCATGCTATCCCCCTTAGGTTTGAAGTATATTGTGTCATCGTGTTGTTCGTATTCAACCGCTTGTAGCCGCTTGGAAGTAATCTCATACCTATGCGAAATAGTTGCGCCCGCGTGTGGGGGTGTGCGGCGAACAGTTTTTTTCGCTCTCTGTTGTGGAAGCCTTTCTGACTCTAGCAGCAAACCTAGGGGTTTACGAGGCATTTTTCACCGCTTGCGCCAGTCGCACAGAACGTAATTCTCATTTTTATTGTAAACGTATTTCCATCTGCATGTAAAACATGAATGGTACACGTTGACTTCCTTTTTTTTCTTGGGACATTGACAAACAGGGCCTTCGTCAGTTTCTTTAGCTGGAATGTGTCGCATTTTATCAGACTCAGGTTAAGGTGTCTTACTGACACCTAACGCTCTTTCAACCGCTACTTTCCCTGTCTTTGGATACATGCACCATAGCTTGACTACTTTCCGGCCTTCTTTTGTTATTCTTTCAGGTGAAATATATACGTGTGAGGGCAAGTTACTACGTATTGCCCCTATCATTTTCTTGTACACGCTGTAGTCCAATTCAACGACTACCTTTCCTCTGGCTTTCATCTCTCTTGTAACCATTTTTTATTACCCCAGTTTCTTTGCCAACTTTCGCCTTACAGTTAGAGGTAAATGACGACATGCTAACCTCACTCATCTCGATTTATCTACAGCCCGGTTCGTAAATAAGTAATATTCAAAAAGCCGATACGAAACTTGTATCGAAAACTGAAAACCCACGTAGGGCAACAGAAAATTCCAAATTAACTATGTATCGAAATTTGAAAAGAACAATTCATATAGAACAGTTTCGCAACGTACCTAAGACGGACAACACGGAACAGCGTGAAGTACGGAGAGAGCTAGGTTCTTCATTCGGCTAAGATCTTTATGCCTTCCCTTCGACGGTATTTCATCCACATCATGCGAACCATCCGTGGTCGAAAAGCAAGGGAAAGGTGCTGTGTCATCTCTCTAAGTCGCCTTAGCCATCTTACCTGTTTGTCTCTCTCTACGTTTTTGGTTTGAGGTCGCATACTGACCAGTTTTTTTCACCTCCTTTGTCCGGTTGTTAATCCTTTTTTAGGTTTTGGTTCTTAGTTTCTGCTTGTATTTCTCTACACCTTCACGAAACTCTTTCCTTTTCTTTTCTGTTTCTGCCCACATTTTCTTGCGGAACGCTTCTCTCTCCAATTCTATTTTCCGTATCTCAGCTTTCATTTTTTCAGTTGAAACCATTTGTTAAACTAGCTCCAATGTTAGCCCAATTATTACAGGTTAAATAAAAAAAGAGTGGAGGAAAATGTAGGACTGTTGTTTATGTCCCAGTGGTTGTCGCTTATCCGTAGAAATTCTTTATGTACGCTTTGTTTTCATTCATCTGCTCTCGGACGCCTGATTGAATAGCGGCAACCGCTTCTTGGTTTTCTCTAATCTGCTCTTCGACAGGCGGCTGGAAATTCTTGACGTACTCTTGGTTTTCATTCATCTGCTCTCTAATACCAGACTGCATAGCAGCAATAGCTTCCTGGTTTTCTTTCATCTGTGCTGCAATGCCTGACTGTAGAGCGGCGACAGCTTGTTGGTTTTCGTTCATTTGTTCTCTAATATTTGACTGCATAGCAGCGACAGCTTCCTTGTTTTCCTTCATCTGCTTTGGGAACTCCGCCTGTATGGCGCGAGCGCCTGAATAGACCTTGGGAGCAGCTTTTTGAATTGCTGCTATTTTGCCTTTAACGGTCTTGGGACTTACTCTTTTTGGTATTTCTTTCACTGGCACGGCGGCCCTTCGCACGGGCTTCGCTTCTGGTACTTTTTTCACTGGCGTAACCACTGCTTCAACAGGCTTCTCCTCCGCTACTTCTTCCGCTTTAACTTCTTCTTCAGACATTTTTGCTCATCCCCAGAGAGGGCCGCATCTCATCTGCGCTAAGCCGCGGGCACGCCTATTGCCGCTTGCTCTATCTTCGTGATCTCCTCAGCGTAGTGCAGGAAGGTATCCACTGACGCAACTACCACTCTCGCCTCGATGGTTAAGAGTTCAATGCCAACCAAAGAAACTCTAGCCCACAGATCAACGACGATTCCCTTGTCAAGTATCCTGTCAAGAACTTCAGCCAAGCTCGAAACGTCTGGACTTTGTGTTACCAATCTTATCACCTCTCAAATTTTTCTTATTTTTAGTTCAACGCATGAATTGTGACATCTTATTATTTAAGAAATATTCAAAACGATGAAACAGCCCTCGTATCGAAAACCGATATATAAAACACGTTACAATTCACAGCATATTTCAAATTTTGAAACAAAGCCTATGCAACCTTTTTGCCATCTCTAAACTCGGTATCACGCGCGTGTAACCTAAAAAATGTTGAGTGCGAAGGAGAGGGCGGCTCAGTGTGGTTGATCTGTCAAGCAGCTCTTGGAAGAGGAAAAAATAAGCTCTTAGTTAGAGGCGTCAAGGGAGCTCAATGGGTTTTCTGTTCCGCCATCAAAGACATAAAAAGAGACAGAGTCAGCATAAAAAAATGCCAGAGATGTCCACACTTCGTCCGCTTTGAACAAACCTATATTCCCGAAACACGTTCAACAAAGAGAACATTCTTCTTAGGAGCAAACGCATCAAAGGCTGCCTTCCACGTTGCGAGACTACACCACAGATCGAGGATTACTTATCCACACGCTGCATTATTTCCTCATATACCAAGCTTGATGAGGGAAAGGGAACCACTCGTCGAAGTCTTTGAAGAAGAAGACCACCTAACAGTTCTAGCAGAACTTCCTGGCATAGATGAGAAAGACATAAAGATAAAAGCAGACGAAGACGCTCTAACAATAACTGCAGATACACCAAAGAAAAAATACCTAGAAAAAGTCCAGCTACCAACCCCAATCAGAAAAGACAAAATCAAATTCACCTACAAAAACAACATCCTACAAGTAAGACTAGAAAAACTATAAACTACAAGAACTTTCCGACCGAGTTATGGGGCTAATTAAAGTCAACAAAATTCGAATGATCAATAATATTTATAATAATCCTAGTTAGATGAACAAGAACCTATTACCGTGTTAAAGAATGAATGATTTCGAGATAGGCAGAGTAGGCCCCAAGAGCACATGCTTATTTCAATGCTTGAGCCTTTCTTACGCAGAGCGCCGCTGTGTTAGGAACTGTTTTATAAGCTCCGTCAAAGCGTCAACAGCCCTCGTGAGCTCCCTCCTAGTCTCAGCAGACTCCCTCTGCAACGTCTCAAGAACCTGAGTCAACTTCTCAGATATCTCACCATACCTTTCAGCAAGCATCTGGAAGTTTTTATCGGTTCTCTCAGCAAAGTTCCGGAACTCCTCCCTATAATCCCTGAACTCTTCCCTGTAATCTCTAAACTCGCCAACAAACCCTCTAAACTCTCTCCTATAATCCCTGAACTCCTTCTCCATGGAGCCGAAACCCTCTTGGAGCTCCTCGGCTAAAGAACCAAAGTTAACATTGAAAAACTTCATTTTTGGATTCACCTTCGCAACCTTAACCTCAAAATCCTTGATGACAACAGCCCGCGGAGGCTCCCTAATCCTTTCCAAGAACTGTCTAACCAGCGCCTCATCACCTTGAACAAAAACACTTACGGATCCATCCTTCTCGTTCCGCACGTAGCCATCCACTCCAAGCTCTTGAGCATTCTCTAAAACGAAACGCCTATAGCCAATCCTCTGAACCCTGCCGGACACCTTCACCTTATAGGCCTTTTCCGACATACTCATTACGCACGCTCTAATTACTCCTCACTCTTACTATTTAAAACATACAGACTATTAAATGAAGATCACTATGACCATGCGTGTTGGACAACGCTTGCTAAAACACAGAGCAAGCCGAGCGCACCGCGTTCTTTGGCGTTGAGGGTATAGTGTGTGTTCCACTTCTGCTTAAGCTCCTGTTAACTCAATAAATAGGTTTACCCTCCTTAAGCATCTATGCTTGAGCGAGGTGTCTGCCTCATTTACGGCGACGACATCCACATATCAGCACGTTTTTAGGCTTCTGCTACATCTAAAGCCAGTTTTATCTTATTTAAAATGTCTGTGTCCTTTTAAAGAGGATTGCAAAGTCGTAGTCGCTTTCTCCTTCAGCCGTTCTAAGGTGGGGTAGGCCTTGCCAAGAGGTGAGGAAAGCCAATGACGTACGAAAAAGTCTATTTGTGAAATACTTGGGAGACTCACCCTACATAAGGGTATTAGACTACTTCATAGCCAATGACGTTTACGACTGCTCATTACAAGGTGTGGCAGACGGAACAGAACTATCAAGAAACACGGTGCGTAAGGTGATAAAAGAAATGCTAGAACTTAAGATCGTAAAGCCAACAAGAAATGTGGGCAAGGCGAAGATGTTTCAAAACAATTAACAGTATGATCGTGAGACTAAATTCTAAGATGCCATTGGGAACATGTAAGAACATGGCTAATGTTTGCTACTCGGTAACAAGCCAGACACAAGCTGGTTTATTGTCCTCGTTAACCTACGAAGCCCCAATTCTATATCACCTCTAGAAACGTGTAATATGATCTGTGAAGCCTCTTTCCTCAGCGACGCGATTCTACGACAGTTTTCACAGCTCCAATTCCCCCCATCGTAATCTTCACATGATAAAAGAACATCCGCCATCTCCGACAATTTCTGGGCCTTAGCTACCTTCAAGGCCGCATCCTCAGCCCTATTGATTTCCTCTGTTAACTGCTTCATCACTTTTTCCATCTCCAAATACCTCGGACAACTCATCTTTTGAGGACGCCTAGCAACTCTGAAATCCTTCGGGTTAATGGCTATTTCTATGCCCACAGAATCGCAAATCTTATAGTATTTTCTCGCCGCACCTAACGAACTCTTTCTCCAGAAGCTCTCTATTAGACCCGCCCTTTCAAGAATGCTGAGGTGCTTGAGAATGGCTGGTTGCGTCACGTCCAGCTTTTTAGCTATTTGAGAGATGTAGTGAGGCTCCTTGGAGAGAAGGGTAAGTATCTTCCTTCTGTTTTCATTCCCAACAATTTGGAGAACTTTGTCCATTGACTTCATATGTGTGCACTTCACAAATACAGTTACTACAAAAAGGTTTATATACCTTTTGTTATAAACTAAAAGTTAGTGACTCTTCATTAAGGATGGACTCATATGTCAGGCCACACACGAAAAACAAACGTCTTAACCCTTCGAGTTGCTGAGGCATCCCAAAGAGACTTCGGACGAGGAATAGCCAGAATAGACCCCGAAGACATGAAAAAAATAGGCCTAGAAACCGGCGACGTTGTCCAAATCACCGGAAAGAAAAGAGCAGCCGCCAAAGTCATGCCAGCATACCCAGAAAACCGAGGAAAAAGCCTCATCCAAATCGACGGAATAATAAGAAACAACACATTCACAGGAATCGACGACAACGTCCACATCGAGAAAATCGACGCCAAAAAAGCAGAAAAAGTCGTCCTAGCCCCCATAGAACAAACACAACCATGGCTTGGAGACGCTTATGGAAAACACGTCAGGAGACTGTTGGAAGGACTGCCACTTGTTGAAGGAAACCAAGTGAGGCTGAATCTCTTGGGAACAAGCATTTCCTTCGTCGTAACCCAACTGGAACCAAAGAGCAGCGCCGTAATAATTTATCCTACAACCGAAATAACCATTCAGAAAAAGGCAATAGAACCCCGACGAAAAATCGGAGTCACATACGAAGACATCGGCGGACTCAACGAACAGATCCAAAGAATAAGGGAGATGATAGAACTTCCACTGCGACACCCAGAAGTCTTTGATAGACTAGGCATAGAACCCCCCAAAGGAGTCTTGTTACACGGACCCCCAGGAACCGGAAAAACCCTAATAGCCAAAGCCGTGGCAAACGAAACCTTCGCCACCTTCATAAGCCTAAGCGGCGCGGAGATCCACGGCAAATATTACGGAGAATCCGAAGCAAGAGTAAGAGAAATCTTCAACGAGGCTGAGCAAAACAAGCCGTGCATCATCTTCATCGACGAAATCGATGCCATAGCACCGAAAAGGGAAGAAGTACACGGGGAAGTCGAGAAAAGAGTGGTCTCCCAACTGCTGGCACTAATGGACGGGTTAGAACCAAGAGGACAGATAATAGTTATCGGAGCCACAAACCGACCCAACGCCCTAGACCCCGCCATTAGAAGAGCAGGAAGATTCGACAGAGAAATAGAGATAGGAGTACCAGTTAGGGCAGGAAGGTTTGAAATTCTTCAAATTCACACCCGAGGAATGCCACTAACTGAGGATGTAGACCTACAAAAACTCGCTGACCTAACCCACGGATTCACGGGCGCAGACATATCAGAACTATGCAAAGAAGCAGCCATGAAAGCACTGCGAAGAGTTCTACCCGAAATAGATTTTGAGGCAGACTACATCCCGATAGGAGTACTCAACAAACTCGTAGTAACCATGAATGACTTCCTAGACGCCCTGAGATTTGTAGAACCCTCAGCCATGAGAGAAGTACTCGTCCAAACACCAAACGTTACATGGAACGACGTAGGAGGACTCGAAGAAGTAAAACAGGCGCTAAGGGAAGCCATTGAATGGCCACTGAAATATCCTAAGCTGTTCGAAGAAGCTGGAGCAAAACCTCCAAAGGGCATACTGCTCCACGGACCTCCTGGCTCAGGCAAAACCCTCTTAGCCAAAGCCGTGGCCAACGAAAGTGAAGTAAACTTCATCAACGTTAAAGGTCCAGAACTTATGAGTAAGTTTGTAGGCGAATCAGAGAAGGGAGTAAGAGAAACCTTTAAAAGAGCAAAACAAACAGCGCCCTGCATCATATTTTTCGATGAGATCGATGCTCTAGCACCTCGTCGTGGAAGTGGAATCGCGGATTCCCACGTTTCTGAAAGAGTTATAAGCCAAATTCTCACGGAAATGGACGGTCTCGAGGAACTCCGTGGAGTCGTCGTTCTAGCCGCAACAAACCGAATAGACTTAATTGATCCAGCTCTACTAAGAGCCGGAAGATTCGACCAAATTCTCCACGTTCCACCTCCCAATGAAAAGGCAAGATCAGAGATCTTCAAAATCCACACCAAGAAAAACCCTCTCGCCAAAAACGTTTCTTTACAAAAACTCGCCGCAGAAACTGAGGGATACATGGGATCGGATATAGAGGCAATTTGCAGAGAGGCCACAATGCTAGCCATTAGAAAATACATAAAGACTAACAGAGAACAAGAAGCAAGTGGAAAATCTCCTAAACTTCAGATAACCATGGAAGATTTTGAACAAGCGATTAAGAGGGTCAAAGAACACGGAAAGAACCAAAACAAAGCAGGAGAGAGGTTCTATGAAAAATGTAAACATCCAGAAAGACACTGAATCAGTCAAAGAACAGATCAACCAAACACTAAAGAAAATCCATAGAAAAATGGTGGAATCATTCAACATCAGTTTCACATACTTTAGAGACATCAAAATAATCAATCAGTCAGAACTTCTCAAACAACTAACCCAACGCATGCGGAACGACCTCAAAGAAAACGGCATGATATACAGTGACATCCAGTGGAAGCAAGTCTGTGAAATCCTTTCAAAGAAACAAGTGACAGGATTTTTCGAAAACTTCGCCTTTTACAACCCAAAAGATGAAGTTTTGTACGTAAATGAAAAAATGATAACAAAGTACCCAGAAAAAATAATTCCTGTGTGCACTCACGAACTTTCAGAAAAACTTCTCTCCACCTACCTTTCATCACACCTAGAAGCACCTACACAAGCTCTGGTTAAAGCATATATTGAAGCCAAAAAGACGAACAATACAAAGAAGTTCCATGAGCTTTTGAACACTTACATAGACATCATTTTCAAGAGCGTTTTCAAGGAAGGGTGCTGCGAGGCAATAGCGCTTCAAACTTTGCGTAACATGGACTATGAAATAGAAGTGGCATCCTTGGAAAAAGAGTTACAGATAGGGCACTCAAAATGTATAGACCTTCTCTTTGACATAGATAACGCAAGAAGTGGAAAGAGGATTAAAAAAGATCAAATGCGCCTGCAACATGACAGACGCAGAGTCCAAGCAATAGATGAAGAGAAACTGATCAAAGAAGTCCTCAGAGGTTCCCAGATAATTAAAGGTCTCTCATATTACTTGGGCTATCCGCTTGCAACGGCTGTTTTAGAGAAATACGGAATTAAGGGTGTAAAACTTGCGTTAGAAAAACACCCGCCGCTTAAAGCCCAATATTTTGCCAGTCCACAAGCGTATCTAACTCAGTTAGAAAAACTGGCAACAGTTATCGAACAAAGGAGGTGAAAAAATGACGAAAAAAGAAAAAGGGAAAAAAGTCGAAGCAGAAAAAGACCTGGAGGAACTCAGGAAAGAGATTGCACAGAAAGGAAGAGAAATCGAACAACTGAAAAAAACGGTAGAAGAAATGAGAACACAAATCCAAGGAAAAGAAAAAACTGGCGAAGAAGTAGAGCTAAACAAAATATTCGACGACGTTTCAGAACTGCTCGATGTCGGTTTCAGCATATTCGGCACATCCGGCAAAATCCAAGGTGAAAAATCTAAAGGCAGAGGGCTGTTTGGACTAATCAATGATCTAGCCAAGCTCGCAGAAAAGTCTCAGACATACCAAAAAAGAATTAACCTCGGGAAAAAGGGAGTAGTTGACTTCCGTATAAGTTCTCGTCCGATAAAAGGATCCTACACGACAAAGCCAAAGGGCCGCCTGAAGATAAGCAAGCCTAAGAGTAAAATCCCACCCAAACGTACACATATGCCTCCACCAACCGCCTCAATAGAGGAAAGGGAGCCGATCGTCGACGTCTTCGAAGAGGAAAACCACGTAAACGTTATGGCAGAGTTGCCCGGCGTTGAAGAAAACGACGTAAAACTAAGGATAGAGGACAATCTTCTAACAATAAGCGCCGATACTTCAGAGAAGAAATATTACAAAGAAGTAAAACTTCCAACATCTGTCGAAAAGGACTCTGTTGAATCTAAGTACAGGAACGGCGTTCTGGAAGTCAAGCTAAAGAAGGCAAAGGAAACTAGAGAGAAAGATGCATAAAATAAAGTGCATAGAACATGATACTCTTCATTTCAAAGTCACGGTCGAGCTCAAAACACAAAATTACCAATGCAACAAGCATCAACTTGGGAGGTGACACTGTTGAATGATGAAGTAAAATACGTTCAGCTTGAAAAATTAGAAGACATTATTAAGATGATGTCCGCGTCAATGAGTCCTCCACCGCTCCACCATAAGGAAATAAAAGATGGGCACATTTACTTTCTCCCAGCATCCTTGGCGCTAGGAAAGGAAGTCATATACTTTGTTAAGATGAAGGAAAAAGTGGAAGGGAAATACATTGTACTTGACATGGTTCACGACAAGATTTCCTTCAGCGACGAGCTCAGCACAAAACCAAGCCTAAAACACTTCCAAATCGTGGAAGTCAAAGCGCAGAACATCCTGCCTACGGACGTACTTTAACGCCCACACATGACGTTCTACTCTGTTGACAGCCCTTTTTGCCGTTTCAGTATCTGACACAAACTTTGCCTCCCAGTTCTTCCACTGCGGCTTTTAGTTTTTCTATTGCTTGTCTCACTTCATTGTTTACTAGGTCTTGCCAACGTTCAGAACGATGAGGAACTTTCACTTCAATGACACAATAGTACTTCTTATTCATTACACAGTAACTCCGGCGACCTTAGTTTGCAAAAACATTGCAGCAGTATAGTATTTAACATATATGAACCTAAACTATGGATTCTCTATATTTCAAGGTCTAATTCTGAGTATTTAACTTCTAGGCAACCTTTCCATGTACTTGTTGAAACTTCATTCCTTCTTACAGCAAGATGCTGCTGGTTGCTCGAGAAAACCAGCAGATTTGCAACTACACTTTTAGATCTCTTTATTGCGTGCTTTTTCCTTCACATTCAAAAGTCTCTCAAGTGCTTTCACTTCTTTTCTAAGCATAGATACTTCATTTTCTAACTTGTGAGCACTTGCTTCAGCCTTCTCCTTGAGGCTATCTATCTCTGCTAAAAGACCCAATTTTTCTTTCTCTAACTTCTCAATTTTCTCCCGCAGATTTCTTACTAGTTCCATAAACTTCTTCTCAGCAGGCTACTCTACCCAGTAGCTGTCACCCTCACGATAGATGACGCAAGAATGATTGCAGTAGGGACAATTGAAACTTAATGCTTGTGTGAGAAAGCCCTTCTTCTCTAAGAGACTTTCCTTCTCTTTTTCCAACGTTTCAATTTTCTCTCGCAATCTTTTCATAGTCTGTATTGATACTTCTTCGAAGACCTCCCCTGTTGCTTTTTTCTCTGCTTCCTCTTCCTCAAAGCGGCTTGTCATCTTCTTAATCTCTTCAGGCTTTAAGGTCCCCTTACGCATCTTCTTCGCTTTTTCCTTAAGAACTTCAGCAGTCTTCTCGAACTCTTCTGGAGTTTCTAGCTTGGGAACTTTGGGTGCGATCGCAGGCAATACCTTTTCTGCTGCCTTAATGCGTGCTTCATCGACTCTTGCCTTAAGCTCTCGTTCACGCTTTCGAATTATCTTTCTAGTTTCAGATACGTTTAGTTTCCTCTCCAGAATTTGATTCATAGTAAGCACTGCTTCTTTGATGTTTCTGCCTATCACGCTTTCTAGTGCTACTATATGGGACATGCTGATCTGTTTGGCCCACACGGCTTTCTGGATGTCTTCAGGAAACTTGAATACATTAATATTTGCTAAAACCCAGTGAAAATCAACATTTAGTTGTTTGCTTATCTCCAACGGCGTCATACCTTCATCTGCAAGCTTCCTGAAATATCGCGCCTCCTCTTCAATTGTGTAGTTTTGGCGAATCTTGTTCAACTTGTACACTGACAGCCTTGCCATTGCGTCGTCTGCATCGACCACTCGGACGGGTACACTTTTCCATCCAAGTTCCTTAAGCACTTTCCACCTTCTTTCCCCATCAATTAACTCATAAAAATCGCCCTGCTTACGAACCACCAGATCGTTGAGAAGACCGTCTTTCTCTATTTCCTCCTTCAGATGATCCTGGTCGAAGATTAATCTTGGCTGGTATGGGCTTGGCCGGATTGAATCTATGTCCACTTTCAATCTAATCGTTTTTATTATTTATTTACTCAAATTTTTATTGATTATGGTTTACTTCGACTCGGATACTGACATAATAGCGCGCGCCATGTTGAAAAACACAGGGGTAGGTCGTATCGGTTAAATTTTTCACGCAATTAAATAATACTTTCCTGCATAACGGTAATACAGAGACGGTGGCAAAATCTTCAGAAAGCGAAAATAAGAAAACCGCTGGAAAAATTAAAAATAGCTGGAAAAGTTTATTTTGTTGCGTGATGCTATGAATCAAAGCTGATGGCGGATAAGTGTCCGCTGGGATGTAGCCGTATGAGCTGAACCATAAACTAAAAGCGAGGTGAAAAAATGGCGTATAAATACATTGCTGAGGCGTGGGCGAAACCGGAAAAATCCTTCGTAGACGAGCTGATGCGCCAAAGATTAATAGAGTGGCGTAAACAACGGGCAATAGTTCGCGTGGAAAAACCAACGCGCTTGGACAGAGCGAGAAAACTGGGTTATAAGGCAAAGCAAGGCTTCGTCATCGTTCGTGTCCGTGTTAGAAGAGGCGGATTAAGAAAGAAGAGGCCGAGGGCTGGAAGAAGACCGAAACGAATGGGTGTCAAAAAGTTTAAGCCTGCTAAAAGCCTAAGATTGATCGGTGAGGAAAGGGCTGCAAAAAAGTTTCCAAACCTTGAGGCTCTGAACTCCTATTGGGTTGGCGAAGACGGACGTTCAAAATGGTTTGAAGTGGTAATGGTCGACCCTAATCATCCAGCGATAAAGGCTGACAAAGACATCAATTGGATATGTCAAAAACAACACCACAGAAGAGTTTTCAGAGGTTTAACAAGCGCAGGCAAAAAAGTTAGAGGCTTAAGGAGAAAGGGACGTGGAGCAGAGAAGGTTAGACCAAGCAGAAAAGCAGCCAAAGGAGAAAAATAGCCACTATGACAGCAATCAAGCCAATAGTATTCAAAAAAGGCGGAAAGCAACGCTATGGAAGAGGCTTCAGCCGCGAAGAACTGAAAAAAACCGGGTTAAGTTTCAAAGAAGCCTTAAAACTTGGTATTCCGGTCGATTTTAGGAGAAGAACAATCCACGAAGAAAATATTAATGCTATTAACGGACTTTTGAAAAGTAAGAAGACAACGTCTAAATCTAAGAAAAGAAGAAAATCTAAAAGCTAAATCAGCAATAACTCAAAATAGTGTGATGCAATTTTGTCTTCTAAAGCCCCAATAGGCTACATTGATATTCGAGTGTTTGCCCATGCAACAGAGGATGCGGACAAGGTTCTATCCGCAGTACGCACCATACTTCCAACAGAATTAGTTGACAAGGTTGTCTTTAAGAAAACCAGTTTAACTGGACATTATAAGAATCCAATAATCTTTTTCGAAACAAGAATCAAAGAAAAAGACGCTGTCAAAGCAGTTTTTGAAAAACTGGCTTCAGGTTTAAGCAGCCTAGACAAAGAACTCTTAAATAATCAAATTAAACAGCACCTAGATAGAGGAAACCTTTACATCAGACTTGATAAACAAGATGCCTATCTGAATGAACTCAAACTCTGCTCAATAGACCCCATACATTTTCGAATACACTTCAAAAAATCTAACCCAGAAGAGATAGTGAATGTTTGCAAGAAATTTGGGATGCTTCCATGAAAAGACTGTATGCTGACCTACATTTATGCCCAAATTTAAAGGACTCTGAACAAGTTGTATGCATGACAAGAAAAGCTTCGGAACTTGGATATCACCTAATAGCAATGTCTCTTCCATCAAACTTTCCCGGAGAAAAAATTCAGCAGCTGCGAAACATCTGTAAAGAAGCCAAAGTGGATTTTGCATCTCGCGTAGACTTAAAGCCTCGAACACCCAAAGAGCTGATTAACAGTTTAAGAAAGCTTAGAAGAAGATTTGAGATAATTGCTGTGATGTACGAATCTAAGCATGTTGCAAGACAAGCAGCAAAAGACCGTCGTGTAGACCTCCTAAATTTTCCCTTAACCAGTTTTCGCAAAAGATTCTTCGACAAAGCAGAAGCCGAACTGGCTTCAAACAGTCTGGCTTCCTTTGAAATAGACATAAAACCATTACTCACCCTAGAAGGGCCAGCTAGAATTAGACTTTTGTCAAGTTTGAGAAGGGAAGCAGCCATCGCCAAAGCCTTCCACGTTCCAATTGTTGTTTCAAGCGGGGCTTCAAATGAGTTGCTTATGCGAAAACCGAGGGAGCCAGCAGCCTTAACATCGCTTTTCGACTTAGATGAGGCTTCTGCCATAGAAGCAGTTTCAAAAAATCCATTAGCAATCGTTAAAAGAAACAGGGAAAAACTTAGCCCAAACTTTGTTGCTCCTGGGATACGCATAATCCGGGGAGGAAAAGATTGCTGAAAAGGATGAGACGCCGTTACTTAGCCTTAAAAATAGATTCTAATGAAACGTTTAGCTCAAGGGATTTCATGGATGCTGTTTGGAATGCCGTTTTAAAGCTTTACGGGGAATACGGTGCAAGTCGGTCTGGCTTGACACTGATTGATTATGATGCTGAAAAAGGATTTGCTGTTATACATACCATGCATACAACGGTTGAAATGGTTCGAGCAGCATTAGCTTCCATAACAAAAATACGGGATAAGCCAGCAGCCATACATGTTCTAACAATTTCGGGAACAATAAGGGCTCTTTACAAGAAAATACAACAGTAGCCTTGTAGAAAGCTTATTTGGTTGTTCTCTACTTATATTTTGGGGGATGATGTAGCCGTCCCAGTCTGAACTTATGCAGATGAGGAACTCATGACGGACAGACCCCGCAATCTATCCAGTTATAAGCGAAAACGTGCTTCTCGGGCCTTTTTCCTTTTCAGTCCGAAAATTAAGGCTAAACTCAATCCTGCTATGAAGCCTCCAACATGTGCCCAGTAAGCAATACCGCTTGAACCATTGAAGAGCAGTATATCGTACATTCCTAGGAACCATTGCATGAGAAACCAGAATCCTAGAAATATTATTGCGGGTATGGGCACAATTATTGGCAAGCCGTAAAAAACTAGTGTCAAAATTCTGGCTTTAGGGTATAAGACAATGTATGCGCCAAGCACTCCTGCAATAGCCCCCGAAGCTCCTACAACAGGCGTCATATATAATTCCGAATTTGTTATGCTGATTATGTGGGCGAAGCTTGCTGCTAACCCACAAACTATGTAGAAAACCAGATAGCTCATGTGTCCAAAAGCGTCTTCAATGTTGTCTCCAAAAATGTAGAGGTAAAGCACATTTCCAAATAAGTGGAAAAATCCAGCATGCAAAAACATTGACGTGAAGAGCGTGTAAAGTTTTTCTCCGTAAATAATATCGTTTGGTTTCATTGCGAATTTTTCGTCTATGTCCCAAGCAAAACGGCTATCTATCAGACCGTAATAAGAGAGCAGCGTCACTAAAAAGACAATTATGTTAACTAGTATCAACATGCGGTTAACATGTGGTGTAGTTAAAGCCTTATTGAGATCTCTGATTGGAAACAAACATCAATCCCGTGAAAAGATAAAATTAACAAGTATTTAATCTTTAAATAACGATGAACTAAGAAGCATCTAACGAATAAAGATATTTAAATCCTTAATGAAGTAGGCAATCAATCATTTTGTCACATGTTAAACATTCATCGGGAATTGCCACATCCTTCGGACGCTTTTTCAAATACCCAAAAAAAAATGCTTACACTTTACATTGTTTTCAAGCTTTGCTGATGTTTTCTCGACATCTTTCATCGAGATTGGTGCCTTCTTGCGTTCTCTGCTAATTCTTGCCATGCAACGTGGACATGCATAATAAGTCTGCACACATCCACCAGATGAAACTGTTGCTAAAATTGGCTTCTGAAATGTTGCTCCGCATTTATTACACACAAAATCAACCTGGTTTTCCCTACAGGAATAACCTTTACTACCCAACTTTGATGAAGCCAAACTTTTTTGCATTCCCCGCACCCTTTCAACATATGCCAAATATTAATATTTAATAAACCTTTTCGAATACACGTTCAACAAAAAGACACATAATGGGCCCGGCCGGACTTGAACCAGCGATCTCTTCCGCGTGAGGGAAGCGTCCTTTGGCCCTTTGTTTATGGTTAACCAGCTAGACCACGGGCCCATTTCATTTTCACTTTTACATTGCTTTTCGACTCTCATAATCTTTGCTGTAGAATTTGAAATACTTATTTCTACTTCATAAAACCTTTCCGTAACAATCTTGAACAAAGAAGCGGAGTGGATTAGCTTGGAAAGTTTGGAGAACGATAAAGACTTGGAGAAGAAATCGAAAATTGACAAGGTTTTAACAGTTTTGTGCTTTCTGACCTTCGCTTTTATTGGCTATTTTCTAGGTCATTATCTGCCATTCTAAGTGTTTACCCGTCTTTCACAGCTATATCTTTCACGTCTTTAACCCAAGGATGAAAATTGCATATTCTCGGAACCAATCAAGCAATTCTTATCCAATTTTTCGTTTTTTCCTCGATACTTTCATCAACAAGCTCAACCGTTATCATAACCTTTTTCTTCACTTCCCAACATGAGTATTGAGACTATCTCTTTCCAGTTTTAAGGGATGTCTCCCTTTTGATGTATCTTAAATTAGGATTCAGGATATGATTTTATGAAACAATGTTTCATAAGATTTTTCTATTCCAACCCCCAAAACTCAACATGGGTGCAAGTTGGGGAAGTTTACATTTTCTCCTTTCTCCCCTCTCCTTGTAATATAGGTGAGAGAATAGAAAACTTGCACCCTACTTTTTCCAGTAATTAATTCAGAAAACTTTAAAACGATTTCTGCGTCTTTTGAATTGATAGCCGAGGTAGCTCAGCCTGGGAGAGCGCCCGACTCATTATGATTTCATTTGAGGGCGAAGCTGAAGACCGGGTTGTCGCCGGTTCAAACCCGGCCCTCGGCACCATCTATTAACCAAATTCTAAACTAGGAAATAGACCAGCAGTGCTGTTGTGAATGATATTAAAAATGAAGGAATCATGTACTTGTAGACTTTGCCCAGTGAGCATTTGAAATAGTCTACTGTGAATATGAAACATAGGTGTGTTGGCGCGATCAAATATCCTAGATAAGTGCTAATGTATAGTAGTGCCGCTGTTTTAGATGAAAATGTTAGGATTCCAGCTAAAATGGGGGCGCTTATGGAAACTCCTCCTAAAGGTGAGCCTGTGAGAAATCCTAAGACGGCTGGGACAACGGTTAATAGTAAAACGATGTTGATGATTCCACTCGTTACAAGATTTTTAAAAATTTCGGATATCCCTACTGCTTCTACTATCTTACTTAGCAATAATGCGCCGTAGGCTGCAAATGTTATTTCATAAATTTCCCAGTTTTTGAGAGGCTTTACGAAAACTTGTAGACTTGGCTTAGAAATAGCAATCAAAACTGTTAAACCTATGAAAGTTGCCATCAACACGTCGAAGCCCTGTTTGGATAGTTCGAAACCGGCTAAATCTAAATTAGGAGCATCAAATATTACTTTTAGAATCGGAAAGAACCCAACAATTACAACTATTGTTGTTAGAATTGGAGAAAAAGCGATGAGAAAACGTTTCGGTTGTGAGTTTAAACTCTTTGAGTCTGGGTTCTCTTTGTTCTTTGGATTAGAAACTTTCCAAAAACCAATAAGATACCCAACAATTATCATGACGATGACCACTGGAATCTGATGTATAATTATTAAAGGTATAGTTATTTCCGTGAGTGCTGCGGTGACTATTAGAAGTTGGCTTATTGGATAAACTGGAAAAATGGTGTGTCTGAACCAAATGTTTACGTAAGCTTTCTTTTCGGGGTTTAATCCGAGTCTTTCAGCTTCGGAATCCACAAGTGGCGCTGACATTAACGCTCCGCCAGCAACTGGAAGAAATCCTATAACAGCTGGGAGAACGCTTGACACGATTTTGGAATTTTTGATCAGGTTGCTTAAGCTCTCACTTAAGTCATTAATAACCCTTGTTTCTTTGTAAAGTTGACTCATCAGCATTATTCCAAAGGTTGCAAACACAACTGAAATCGTACGCAAATTAACAGATGTTTCATAAATTATTAATGGAATTCTTAGCCAGTAAAGTGAAAGTAAAGCTAAAAGCAAAGCTGTTGCGTTCAAAGTTATTCCAAGATTCACGCGCTTATATAGCATTACTCCAAGAAAACAAAAGGAGACAACCAGTGCTGTCAAAGGGTCAACGAATACCAAATGTTACGCTTCCTTGTAATTATTTACCTTAGAAAAACCAAAATATACAGTCAAACTCTTAACCCTTTTCCTTTCGAATGTAACGAAATGTGGAGAGCAACTTGTCATGAAAAAGAAAGCTTTCATTTCAGGTCCTATCCAAGGCATGGAAACAGGGCAGTCTTATAGAAATGTTATTCACCAAATCTGTATCCGTTGTGGTTATGAGCCTGTTGATCCTTGGCAACGTGAAAAAGTTATTTATAGGGGAACTGAGCCAGGCTGGTGGACAGAGGTTCCAGTGGCTGACTTTATAAGAAGAGACTTGGAAGACATTGAAAAATGTGATGTTTTAATTGCTTATTTACCGAGGCTTTCGGCTGGAACATGCATGGAGCTCTTCTACGCCAAGCTTAAAGGAAAGAAAACCATCTGCATATGCCAAATTGAGAATCCGAGCCCATGGATTATAGTTCACTCAGACATAATTTTAAAGAGTATTGGGGAGCTTGAAGGTGTGCTTAAACGTGGTTTTTGATGAGTTTTATATCAAGCCTTTAGGAAAAGTATGATTATGAGTTTTCTATTTGCTGTGAAGGCCCACGATAATATCGCGAAACTCTTAGAAAGAATCAAAAACTTCATCTTTGCTAGTACTTAGTCTTCAGAAAAGGAAATAAGAATCTAAAACAAAAGTTTCATTCTGTGCGGCCGTCGTCTAGTCTGGACTAGGACATCAGCCTGCCACGCTGACGACCCGGGTTCAAATCCCGGCGGCCGCACCAGTCTTGGCTGTTGAGACGTGCTTATGCACGTCGATCTACGATTGCTTTGTTGTTCAGCGCTTTGTAGGCGTTGGATTTCTTGTTCTAAGCATTTTTCACATGCCCTGCTGATGTTTAACCCCAGTTCTCTTGCTGTTTGATGGATTTTTGGGTCGATGCGTATGGTGACGAGTTTTCTCATTTTCTTTTTCCTCTACTGTATTTACAATTGTATTTACAGCTTGTCGCTATAAAAAGTCAACTTAAGTCCATGCGTGAATTTCCATCAAAATCGGCCTTGGAGTTCACATGAATGCTGACCAATTCATTAAGCAACGAAAACGCCTCTTTTTTCTAATTGAGACTCAAAATATGGTTGAAATTAATTTTATAGAACTTAGTTTCGTAAGCCAAAGGCATGCATGCACACCAATACTACTTGCGAATGACCATTTTCTCTTTTTCAAATTCGCTTGCCTCGCTTATTCTTTTAATAAATACTTTAAAACCACCTAATTCACTGGGTATTTCCTGAACGTTAGTCATGTTATCTTCTACATATACAGCAATTCCAATAATGTAATTACTACTCTCGTTCCGTGCAATTCCCGCTCCTACAACGCCGTCAATGCTCAACAAGTAATCTTCATTTTTAAAGAGTATACCAACTATCTTTGTATCCGTTGGTATAAATCCGATAACATTAAAACATACAAATGCAACCAACAATACTACAAAAATTCCAATTATAATCAAAAATTTCTTATTTACTTTTGTCCCCTCCGTGTAATCACATTCCATGCACTCCGGATGGACCATATCGTTCGCGCGCGCTCCATTCCTTTCCACTCTTCCGGCACACTAATTAAAGCCTCAATGAATAATAAAACTTTTCAGTAATATTTTTCTATATGGACCGAGCACAAGACGCATCAATATGTTCCGAATCCTGCAAGGTCAGATGTGTCGAAGGTAAACATTTAATGAAAGTATATCTGAGCCTCACGTTTCTTGCAAAATAGGTAAACTTTTGTTTGTGTTAGGAAGCTGAGGATGCAGAGCATTTTAGCCAGTTTCTTGAGCGGTGCTTTGTCGACGCAGTTGTTGAACTTTTCTTTTGGCATGTAGGCTTTGTGGCTGGACCATAAACGTTTGCGGTATATGCCCACTGCCTTAGAAAGGTCCTTGAGGAGTGTTTTCACTTGACTAACCGATTGAAGAGCCCTCAGCTGGTGCATGTTGTATTTTTCCGAAGAAAGGAAGACCGGGTTAAAGCCTAACTTTCTCAATTTTTCTACGGCGTCAAGAACCGCTGGGTTTGGCTTGCTTTCAAGGATCTTCTCCATTCCTGCTTTCTTTGCGAAGGGGTTGTACTTAGCCATGACGGCGATCATTTCGACGTATGGCTTGTCGACCAGGGGCAGGGTTTCTTTGACGAGTTTGGTGCCGAGGCCTATGGTGCGGTATTTTGGGTGGACCACCATGTGGGCGATGGTGGTTAAGTCTTGATTCAGCTCTTGGATGGTTAATACCCTGCCGAAGGCCAAATGGTTCACGGTTACCATGGTCACTAAAGCTTTCATTAAGCATGGATGGAAAAAGGATCCACGCACCAGCAAGATACTAGATCGCTTCTGTGAATGGGGCTACCTAGAGAAACACTACGCTGGCAAGAGACCAGAATACCAGCTACGCATAACGCCAGAAGAAGCTCGAGAAAAAGGCCTGCTGAAAACCGCAGAGAAGGTTGAAGCCTAATGAATAGGACAAAGATTGAGCGGACAGATTATACTTGGAACCCGATAACAGGCTGTAAGCATGGTTGCTGGTATTGCTACGCCAAGAAACTTACTCAGCGATTCAAGAAGATTTTTCCTAATGGTTTTGAGCCTACTTTCTATCCAGAACGCTTGAAAGAACCTTGGGAATTGAAGAAACCTTCAAAGATTTCGTGTGTTCTATTGCGGATTTGTTCGCACCTTGGACACCTATAGTATGGCGCGATGCTGTTTTGGATTCTATCGTAAGATGCCCAGTCAAACACATTTTCCAGCTTTTAACCAAGAACCCTGAGCGGATCCCAAATATTCATTTTCCAGATAATGTTTGGGTTGGCACGACAGTTACAGGCGAAAACAAATTCCAGCTTGGATTCGACGACACCGTTCATATAAACCACATTAAAAAAGTGAAGGCAAAAACAAGGTTTGTTTCTTTTGAGCCTCTGCTTGGAAGAATAAAGCCAGACCTAAAGGGGATTCAATGGGTCATCATCGGCAAGTTAACCGGCTCCAAACGAGTGAAGTTAGATCCGCTTTGGGTTGATGTAATCTTCGGCGAAGCACAAGCATTAGATATCCCAGTGTTCATGAAGAACAACCTTGGCTTCGAAAATCCCATTCAAGAATTTCCTATGGAATAATCTTCTATTGCCTCGGCGCCCCTCAAAGGTAAAAAATGGTACAAAGTAAAATTTTACTCTAGTAAGGTGCGGTCTCGACTATCCCCATTCTCAAGCATATTAATGCTGGCAACTATCCTGCCAAGATCGCTAGGATGTTAGGACTAAGCAAACAACATGTCCACTACTACATTAAGAAGATGCGTGAAGCCGGGTTAATCAAGCGATCTAAGATAAAATGGCCGGCTTTCTACTCGCTTACGCCGAGAGGTAAAAAACTTCTCACTAGATATGAGAGGGTGGCGCCTGGGTTTTTGTTTCGTCTGCATAACGTGGTGTTTAAGTATGCGTTGAAAGGGCTTGCCGCAGGTCCAGCTAGCTGGACTAAAATCAGGAAGCGTAATTGGACTGCTGAGTATGGGAAAGAGTTGGGGGTTCGGGTTGAGAAGACTAGTCGCAGCGTTCTTGTTTACTGTGATGTTGTTGAGGGTTACAATCCTGATGAGCTTCGCGTTTAGCGAAGGATCAGGCGGATCGGGTGGCTGCTACTCTCAGGCTTAAGTATGGTTGGCAGCTTGGTGAGGGGAAGCAGTGTCGTAAAGCTCATTTTGGCGTTTACGATCCTGTCGCAGCCTTAGTTTCTAAATATGGTCAGATCAGCGATGACATAGCTAACATTGACCAAAGTGAGACGTATGGCGAGATCGATTGGTTAACACCAGAAGCCGCTAAAAACTATCTCCTGATGCCTGGGTATGTACGTAGCATTCTAGCCGCGCTAAACGAGTTTGCCCAGGGAATGCGCGATCACCGAGCTCTGATCTCTGAGATTCAAGTTATGGCGAAGGAAACTCGAGAGCTCGTTGAGGAGTTAAGGCGTCAAAACAAAAGAGGTGATAGTTAATGCTTACATTCAAACAGAAGTTGATCACGCACAAAGCTCAAAATGGGGTTCTTTTTTCTCTCATTTTTGGGAAGATTTCAGTAAAATAAGTTTGTTTTCGTCTTCCTTGAGACAGCATGTTTTAGATGTTGTTTTACCTAGGGCATACAGTACCTCTTTTGTGAGTTTTGGATGTTACGCGCAACAATTTGGTGCATTTTGTGATGGAAACTTCTAAAAAACCAGCACGAAAAGAGTCTCAAGCCGCTAAAAAACGTCGTTCTCAAGTTGATAAAGTAGGTCGGCGAAAGTGGATTATTCAATTGCTTCATCGTTTAGACGGGAAAATTGATCGGATTGACCGTAGGACCCGTTTCTTAGCAGCTGGTTTACGTGAATAGCTAAACCTTAGCTCTGATTATGTCACCATGATTGCGTGTGAGGATGAGTTAGACGTGAAGATCCTGTGGGCTCTTCAGGGTGTTGGCATGTCCACTACGGAGTTAGCGAAAGAGCTAGATATAGATCGTTGGACCGCGTTGCGCAGGATCCAACGAATGAATAAGCGTTTTCATCACGAACTCAATAGGCCTATCGCAGAGAAACGTGGATATAACTGGGTTTTAACAGGGTCCATACGAAGGATATGGGGCACCACGGCTGAAGAAATAGAAACTGAAGAGGAAGAGTTTTAATTAGTCGGTGAAGTGACCGCGTGGTTAGATAGAGCCGAGTATAGGTTTCATAAAAAAGTGCCGGGCTAGATGTATATCCCGGTTTAATTCTTCGTATCAGTTTGCTGTGATTTGAGAAACTTGGAAATATTTTGTTTGGGCATAAAGCTGAGTTATGTTTCTCTTTCGTTTGATGTTGTTTTCCTTGGCGTCCGTGATGGTGGTTTATCTCCTTCGGCATTATGTTTTCACGGCAATTGCGTTGTGTTTTGGGAGGAGTTCTGATAATATATTGGAGGGTGATTGTAAACCGGTTGTTTCGGTTGTCATCCCAGCTCGAGACGAGGAGAGGGTTGTTGGTCGGCTTCTTCGTAGGATTACCGAGTTTACATATCCTAAGGAAAAGCTACGTGTTGTCGTGGTTGAGGATGGTTCTACTGACGATACGGGGAAGATTTTTGATGAGTTTGCAGAGCGGTATAGCTTCATTAAGGTGTTGCATCGACAGAGAAGTGAGGCAAAGGGAAAGCCAGTTGCGTTGAATGAAGCGCTGAGACATGTTGCGGGCGAATTTGTCTATTTCTTTGATGCTGATTATGTTCCAGAACGGAATATTCTGGAAAAGTTGAACTCTGCCTTTTTGGATCCTAATGTTGGAGCGGTTCAGGGAAGAATCAAGGTTTTGAATGAGGGTAAGCTGGTTTCTAGGGTTGTTTCTTTGGAGCGTATTGGTGGCTACAGGGTTGATCAGTTGGCGCGGGATATTCTTGGGCTTATTCCTCAATTTGGCGGGACGGTTGGTGGAGTGCGGTGTAGCTTGCTTCAATTGTTGGGTGGATTTGACGCGAACATACTTGCCGAGGACACTGACCTAACCTTTCGGGTTTATCTGGCTGGGTTTAAAATTCGGTATGTCTTAAGCGCCGAGTCCTATGAAGAAGCCGTGGAAGGTTGGCGACACTATTGGCGTCAACGGTATCGTTGGTCCAGAGGTCATATGCAGTGCGCCTTTAAACATTTATGGCCGCTGATAAAAAGCAGGAATTTGACGTTAAGGGAAAAGTTGGATGGTTTTCTCCTCTTAAACGTCTATTTCGTTCCTGTTCTTGTTGGTTTTGGCTGGTTGCTCGGTGCCTTAAGCTTTCTTCTTGGTTATGGTTTATGGGCTGGCTACACGGCTTTGCTCGTCACGTTGATATACCTGGCTTCGGGAAATATCGCTCCCCTTTCTGAAGTGATTGTTGGGGCAATTTTAGATAAGCGCGCACGATTGTGTCGATACATTCCCTTCCTGCTATTCGCTTTCTTTCTTAATGTACTCATTTGCACCAAAGCCCTCATTGACCTTCTCATTGCAAAAATATGTGGAAGACCATCTGCCAAATGGGATAAAACCGTGCATAAAGGAATGTAAAGTTTAGTTTGATAGTAAAATAGCGGGGGTTAGATCGTGCCGCGCGCAATTATAGAATCTCTTAACCTAAACCATAAGGGTTAAGAGATGGACGGAGCTTACGTTAGGGTGGTTAAGGGTATGGGTGAGAAGGCTGAACACTACTCGAATTTTATGCGGAAGTACTTTAAAGAAGCTGAAGCGTTCTTGACTAACCTACATACAAAGAGAAGTTTTCAAATCGAGAGAGGACAATTCATAGTTTCCATGAGTTCATTCGTCTTATCCCAAGAAAAACATAACAACTCGCAGAATAAATCATCCAACTACTTGCAACGAATAGAGCCCAGCCAACTTTGAGGTTGAACTATTCACTTAGTAACTAACGGAGGTGAAATGGACAACATTATAAGATAAGAGTAAACCTTTAACGCTTAGTTTCCTCGCTCCCACACGCTATGGATTATTTTCGTTTCGTGTATTTTTCTGTGATGAGAAGCTCTTAAGAAGCTGGCTCTGAGTGTATTTATGCTACATATTTTGACTTCATCAAATCTATATGGCTTCGGTAAATCAAGATTTAAACATCGAAACATCAAAGATGAGATAAAATTGCCACTATTAAAAAGGTTCTTGACGTGCTTCAGGCAAATCTCAGAGGGAGAAAAAGGAAAAAAGAGCCCCACGTTAAACCAATAGAGAAGGATAAAGATCCTTCGGGGTGTCCTCACCATTTTGGATACTTGGCGAACCGTCCCAAAAATGATCCTGTCCCCCAAGAATGCCTAACTTGCCCAAAAATATTGGAATGCATGCGCACGAGCTTTGAAGAAGTTGAGGTTAAGCCCTGAAGAGAGGGTTGTATATTTGAAAATATAATAAAGTCTCCAACACCACACGCGCTTTAATTTTTAAATAAATTTGAACCCTAAAACCAATTAATTTAAAAATTAAAAGCGAGGGCGCGATGATAGGATTTGCGTGTATAGCGGATAATGCTGACTTGTCTAAGTTTTTTAATCTTGTAACTTAAATAGTGTTGGAGTGGTGTGACGAGGTGTGAGTGTGTCAGAGGTTCTTAAGGTTTACTTGGACCTAGACGTTTTGAGTTATATGGCTGGGATTCCGAAGGATGAGTTGTGGAAGGTTCCCGTAGCTAGGCGTGTAGTGGACTTGGCTAAGAATGGCGAGATTGTGATTGTGATGTCTATGGCTGCCGTTGAAACCTCGTTTTCTAGGGCGCGTTTGCCAAAAGAAAGGCGAAGACGTTATCTATGTTTATTAACCGAATGCCTGGAAAGCGTGCCTTATTAAGTTGTGGAACCAAAACCTGAAAAGATCGAGGAGCTGGCGGACCTCTATTTTAAGGTGGCTGGTGTCGGCAAATATGAAAACGCCATACACATCGCTGTTTCCGTTTTGTTAGAAGTTGATTGCTTCCTCACATTGGATGAGGAGCACATTCTAAAAGAAAGCGTTAAGAGAAAAGTTCAAATTCTAAATGCTGAAAGAGGCCTAAAGACGCCTATTTTTCTAAAGTCGGAAGAATTTAAGCCTTGAGAGCTTTTGCCCTTCTTTTATGATATTGTTGCAGTGCCTGCAGTAGCTCCTCTTTAGAAGCCGCCTCAATCGCTGTGTTAATCTCACTCCAAGTCTCTGCCTTCAAGGGTTTAACGATGGTTTTCTTACCCAAATCTTAACCCTTCATAAAATAGAAAATTAACTCTTATTAACATATAGCCTGAGGAAATGTTGCTGGATGGTTCGAGGCGAATCTTAGACTTAGGTTTGTTCGGAGATTGGTTCAGTATATTTTAAGTATCTCCATATGAATCCGAAGAAGGATAAGGCAAAGCTTGCCATCATGAAATTGTCTAGGGTAAACCAGCTGGGGAGATTTCTGTCCACCGGCCAGTCTCCGGACCATGTTTGGGTTATGTGAATAACCAATATTCCGTATCCTACAATAATTAGGCCGTAGATGATCAAAGCCTCAGCAATTGAAATGAACAGTTTGCGAACATTAATTCTCATGTTCCTATCCCCTTTGGCTTTCACATTTTAATCTGAAAGACATGTTAATTGTATAATTCTACTTATGGAAATTATAGTTTTTCCAAATGGGGTAATCATTACTGAGTAACGCTAAAGATATAAGTTGTGCTTTGGCATTTTAGGTTGAAGCTGGTGGTTGAGCCTGGGCTACACTTATGTGGATCTGGTCGTCAGAGGTAGGGTTTCGAGGGATGTTAGAGCCTTAGTGGATACTGGTTCGGCTTACATGGTTTTGGATTCTAAGACTATTTCTGAGGTTGGGCTTCATGAAACGCCTTTTGAAGTGGAGTTGACTCTTGCGGACAGGAGGAAGGCTAAGGCAAGGCTTTATTTGGCTGAGGTGGAGGCTGAGGGTAGGACGGGGCCCGTTTTTGTAGCGGAGTTGGATGTGCCCACGCCTATACTTGGAACATACGCTCTTGAAACCTTGGGTTTAAAGCCAAATCCGGTTACTGGTAAGCTGGAGGTTGTGGGACCAGAAGGAGGATACCTGCTCTAACCCTGAAAAGGGAAATGGCCAGAAACGAGAGTTAACACAATTTTAAGCGAATTTGAACGCCAAAACCAATTAATTTAAAAACCTGCGTTGGCTCTCGCTTATTCGGTCATGCGCCTTGAAGTTTTCAGAAATCATTGATTCGTTAAATTTTGGGGACCTAATCACAGTTGAGTGGCTTGACGCCAGTGAAGCTGCTCAGGACTATCCATAAGACCCAAAACACAGATATCAAAAATCGAAGCGTTAAAGGAGATCATCAGGGCATGGGGCCTAAACCCCGAAGAAATACTCACAACAGAAGCCATGTCCATACCTCACCGAACCATCGTAAGCCCTGAAGAACTCGAGAACAAACAAATAAAGATTCTATGCAACGCCTTAAAAGCAGAAATGAAGAAAGAGCTAAGACCGACATGATAGTACACATTCACCTTCCAGAGAAGTAAGTCCCGGCGGCCGCACCAACAAATTTTAAGAAAGAAGTTTGAAACAGGTTTATCGCCTATATGCCTAATTGATGAACATTTGTGGTTTTCTGTGCGAGCTGCTGAGAATAGAATCCTCTATGGTTTTTATGTATCACCGTTATTTGGAGCTAAATATGTTCTTTTTGTTAAGTGAAAGCGGAACTTGCTGGGTTTGGTGAGGAAATGTGTAGTCAAGAGTTTGCCTGGTAAGAAGCAGAGAGAAATTTAGTATGTAAAAAACAGGTTTACGTTTTTTTTACAATTTGTTGCCTTTTATCGTTTCTATTATATTTTCAATTTTCACCGTTTTTTGTTCTCTTTTCCTTAAATTGCGAATCACAACCGCGCCGTTCTTTAGTTCTTTCTCTCCCACAATTATCGCATAGTCTATGTTTCTTCTGTCAGCATCTTCCAAAGCCTTACTCATCTTCCGCCCCATCACCTCAATCTCAACTGGTATGCCTGCTTCCCTAAGCATCCGCGAAATTTTTAACGCTTCCCGATTTAGCTCTTCTTTGACGGGAATAATCATAACCCTTTTTTCCTCCTCTATTCTCAGCGAAGTTTTCTGTTTCTGCATTGCCATCATTATCCTATCTATTCCATGGGCAACCCCTACTGCTGGTGTAGGTTCGCCTCCAAACAATTCAATAAGCCTATCGTATCTTCCGCCGCCACCCAACGATATATCCATCTCTGGAACGTACACCTCAAAAATCATTCCAGTATAATATTCAAGTCCCCTTGCAAAGCCAGCCTCAACAATCATATCAATCTTTTCTCCAGTTTCTGAAACAAGTTTAAGAATCTCGCGAAGATTCCCTACAGCGTCAACAGCCCTTTCATAACCTTCAACCTGCTGCTCCATTGTCTTCAAAATCTGAGAGACTTTACTGCCTTTTGTTTCCATCAATTTTTTAAGGGTTGCCAAGCACTTAGATGTGCCAGCATCTTCAACAAGCTTAAGAGTAGCCTCATACTGTTTTTTGTCCATTAACTGCATGATTTCGTTTTGAACTTGTTCTTCTACGTTTTCTTGGCTTAATATCCCCCTCAAAACCCCAACATGCCCAACCTTAAAAACACAATTTTTCAAACCCACAGACTTCATCAAACTATTCGTTAACATTATTATTTCAGCATCCCCTTCAGGTTTACTCGAACCCATCAATTCATAATTTGACTGCCAGAACTCTCTGAAACGTCCCTTCTGGGGTTCGTCGTATCGGTAGAGACTTCCCACACAAAACAACCGCAAAGGCTTGGGTTCATTTCTCAAAGTGGTTGCAACAAGTCTTGCCACAGAAGCGGTGAACTCGGGCCTCAAAGCAACCTTGCGTCCCCCTAAGTCTTTGAAGGCGTACATTCGGGAACGAACTTCTTCGCCAGCCTTTGCAGCTAAAAGTTCATATGATTCTACAACCGGCGTTATTATCTCCTTGTATCCATAAAGTTGAGCTACTCTCCTAGCTTTGCCTTCAATGTATTTCATCATTTTAGCTCCTTCGGGCAGAAAATCCCTCATTCCACGAGCTGTTCTAAAAATAGTCATTTCAAATTCTCCATTACTTTATGGTTAACTGCGAAACTGTATAGTAAACTATTTCCCCTCTACGGTTCATCACAGCCAAAATCAACTCTTTCTTAAGACTTTGACACCGCTTCAAAACGTTGGTTAAATCCCCCAGCGTTATCGGTTTTCCCTCTTGCATGCTCAAAATCAGGTATTTAGCTGTTTCTTTGCCGTATCCTCCACGTTCGTAAACCCGAAAGTCAACGCCTAAACCAAAGCCTTCCCGAACAACATAGCCGCGACCTCTTAAATCGCGATACGTTAAATATTTAGCCCAAGCGTTTTCGTCAATGTCCTCATAAAGTTGCAGAAGCTCCTGAAAACTCACTTTCTTGCTTTTCTTATCTCTGACCTCAAGCATTCCCTTATCTAAAAGATAGAGTGCTTCATAAACCGTGAGCAAAAGCTCATCGTCTTCGACTACACCATATCCCCTTGAAGAAAGTTCATCTATGCTTTGCTTTTTGGAGATTTTTACTCCTTTTTCTACAAGTAAACCTTTAGTTTTAAGTTCTGAACGGACTGCTACAGTCCGTTCATTTTTGCCCATGTAAACCCTCACCCAGCATAAAGCTATGCGTTCACTCATAAATTGGCTTTAAACTTAACAAAATCTTCCTTATATAAAATGCCGTCTTCACAAATGATGGCTGTCACATATTTTAACGGGGTTACGTCGAAGGCTGGATTTAGAACGTTCGCCCCTTCAGGAGCAATCCTTTGTGAACCTACATACATAACTTCTTCTGACGGTCTTTCCTCGATAACAATCTCTGCTGAAGTGTGTGCTAGGTCAAAGGTTGACTTCGGAGCTGCAACATAAAACGGAATATTATGTCCCTTGGCTAAAACCGCTATAGCATACGTTCCAATCTTGTTAATTACTGCATCCTGAACTATTCTGTCAGCTCCAACTATAACCTTGCTAACCAGTCGCTTATACATGATGTAACCCACCATGCTATCAGTAATTAATGTGACTGGTATACCATCACGTTTCAGCTCATAAGCCGTCAACCTAGCTCCCTGCAGTTTCGGCCGCGTCTCAGTTGCAACCACCTTAATCCTTTTCCCTTGCTCCCAAGCAGCCCTTATCACACCCAGAGCAGTGCCATACTCAACAGTAGCCAAGGCACCAGCATTGCAGTGCGTTAAAATAACATCTCCATCACGAATAAGTTCAGAGCCAAACCTGCCAATTAAATGGTTTGCCGCTGCGTTCTCATCAGCTATTCTCTGCGCCTCCTCAACAACAAATAAGGCTAAATCTCTGGCGCTTCCAGAAAAACCTCTTACTTTATCCAGAATTCTATCTATCGCCCAAAAAAGATTAACAGCCGTTGGTCTCGTTTCCTTCAAATTTTCCGCCGCGTTCTCCAACTCATCAATTAGTTCCTCCTTCCTTTCCGATTTTGAGTGATAAGCCGATAAAGCCAATGCAAAAGCTGCAGCCGCACCCAAAAGCGGGGCCCCCCTTATCTTCATAGTTTTTATCGCTTCAGTCACATCATCACATGTTTTCAGTTCCAAAAACACCGTCTCATGTGGAAGTCTCATCTGATCTATTGTTATGACTGTTCCGTCTCGCCATTCTATTGTTCGCATATTTAAGCCTCAGTAAACCGTTTTATGCACAGCGGTATAAAACTTGTTAAGAGTGAAAGGGCGTGAAACGGGAAAGCCTAAGGACTCTCGTTGAAAATTTCGGAAAGAGATATTCTGAAATTTTAGGCATAAATCTAACAGATGGAAGGGACGAGGAGATTTTCAAATGGTTTTTAGCATCCATACTTTTCGGTGCGCCGATAACAGAAACTTCAGTCATAAAAACCTACAAATGCTTCCAAAAACATGGTGTCTTAACCCCTAAAAGAATCCTTGAAACCGGATGGGATAGGCTAGTTGAAATCCTTGATGAGGGAAGCTACACACGCTACGATTTCAAAACCGCGGACAAACTTTTAGAAGTCATGCGAAACCTCATAGAAAAATACAACGGAAGTCTTAACATCCTCCACGACAAAGCCTCTGATGCTAAAGATTTGGAAAAAAGGTTAAAGGATTTAGGGAAAGGCATAGGCGACGTAACTGTAAGCATTTTCCTAAGAGAACTACGCGACATCTGGAAAAAAGCCAATCCAAACCCCACAAGTCTAGTTATTCTCGCCGCCAAAAACCTTAAAATAGTAAAGGAAGAAATTGCTGAAGATGCGCTAAAAAAGCTGGAGAATTTCTGGGCTAAAAACAAGATAACGGGAAAATCCTTCATTAACTTTGAAACAGCCTTACTTAGATTAGGTAAAGACCTCTGTAGAAAGGAAAAATGCGCTGTCTGTCCATTTAAAAATGACTGCTTAAATCCTAAGGTGCCTTAACATAAGTTATTACTTCTATTGGGCAACGCTCAGAAAGTTTCAATTTTTTCTTCCATTCATCTCCAACAGCTATAAGCGAGAAAACTCCTGAAATTTCGGCCTTCGCTTTACGAACCAAGTCAACTAGTGCAGCTTGAGTTTCTCCTGTTTTAACCATGTCATCCACAATTAAGACACTGTCCCGCCTTTTAACCGCATCCTTCGGAATATAAAGCGTCATGGTCACTCCCGAATCTTTAAGCGCATAAGTTTCTTCCAAAAAGGCTTTAACCCCGACTTCTTTGTTTCTTTTTGCTATTACGAGGTTAACTCCAAGGGCGCTAGCAACCATAGTCGCCAAAGGAATCCCATCAACAGCCGCTGTCAAAACCTTTGTCACACGCTTTCCAGCAAAATTTGCAAGTGCATGGTTAGACGCTTGCTGAAGAATATTAAAATCGCCTATAATCTCAGTGTTATCAAAATATCCGTCCTCATTAAACCTTATTCTGTTACGAAGCTCCCTTTCCAAACCAACAAGTTTCGTCAACACCTTCCAAAGCTGCTTCGCCCTCGCAGTATTCGGCAAAACATGGCCTTTCGCGTATCTACTTAAAACAGTTACAGGCAAACCAGTCTTGGAGGACAACTCCCGGTATGTTATGTTTCTCTTGTACTTTGCAGTTCTAAGCAGTTCAATAGTCATTAACCGAAGTTTTAACTCTTCCGCATGTGTGCTCATAACCATCCCTTATACATCGATAAGTCAAATACCAAAGCGTTAACCATTTATTATTGCTTTAGCAATTTATAATTTCCGCTCGCAAATCGAACACAAGTGGCGGGTCCGCGGGGATTTGAACCCCGGATCTCCGGCTTAGAAGGCCGACGCGCTTTTTGGGACTATGCCATCCAAGCTGCGCCACGGACCCGTAAGATTTCATATAAAATGTTGGATATAGTTTTATCTATTGCAGTTCCAATTTCCTGAAAAGCCAAAAATGACATATTTCTGTGATAGAAAAATCTTCCTTAAACTTTTTAAATACTAACTATATTTAATTATTTGGAGAGAGGATGAGTGTGTCTGAGGTTCGAATAGGTGAAATTCCCATCCCTCTGATAAATTATGTGCACCTCATAAGGAATCGCAAGTCGCCATATTATGATATTGTTCAGTTTCTTTTAAAAGAGATGGAGATGCATTATGAAAAAGTGGGGCAAGGCTCCGAGACTGTTTACACAATTAATCCTAGAATTTTGCAAGAAGAGATTGAAAAGAAGATTGAAAGTGAAAAATTGACTACTTTGAATATTTGTCGTTCAATTCTAGCTTTCTTATATGGAAGCAAACTTCATGAAGAGAAAGACTTCTACGTTACAACAACTAGTGGTGGACGGAGAAACTACCACATTAAGATTAATGCCCACACCTTAAATTTGATGTTAAGATTTGTATGACTTGTCTTACTCGATGTAAATTGCTGGTCGACATGGCATAGAGGTTACCGCTCTTTGCAGCGGGTCATAGCGTTCTTTGTCTTCTTCGTTATAAATTTTAATCTGTGCTTTGAATCTCTCTCCTAAAAAGTCCTCTGCATCCTCAATCACCTCTTTTTCGTTAAATGCCTTAATTTTCAACAGGATCTCTCTTCTTTTTTCCGGTATCCCGCTTACTTCCTTTACCATTTTTGAAGCAAATTTTGCAACTTCCTTAAGATTTCTCTTTAAATCCTCTTCCATAGCCAGTTCTTTCATAAGTTCGTTTAGCTTTACTTCCCCATACTTTAATTTCTCTAACACTTTAAGGTAAACCTTCCATTTCCATGAGCAAGCTGTGTAATAGCATATTTTTTGAGGGATGATTTTTGTTGCTTTTAAGATATTTAAAGTGTCTTCAATCACGTCTCTTATCAGATTCTCTTGTTCTTCTGCATGAATATCTATGTGTTCTTCATTTTTTTGCGGCCATTCTGCAAGCGAGATGAAGCTTTCCTCTTTCATTTCGCTCCATAATTCTTCGCATAGATGTGGTGCAAATGGTGCAAGCAGCTTCAACCACACTTTCAAGGCTTCTTTCAAGATTTTCGTTTCTATTTTTCCTTTTCTGCGCACATACCAGCGGAAGTCGTTCCAAATTTCGAATAGGGCTATTTCTAGAGCTGTTCTTGTCTTCATTTGTTCTAGGTTTTCGGTTACTTCTTTTATGCGATGCTGCAGCATGCTCGTTAACCATTTTTCTAGATGCCCGTTTTCTTCTCTCTCCGCGTTTTCGATTATGTTTTTTGCGAAGTTGTAAAATGATTCAAGTTTCCTTTGCATGTCTTTGGCATTTTCGCTTCTCCAGTCTGGGTCATCCATGCCTTCTGCACCCAGTAACAATGCACATCTTGTGGCGTCTGCACCATATTCTTTAATGGCGTTTTTCATAGTTACAAAATTTCCTAAATGCCTGTGCATTTGTTGGCCTTCAATCATCAGCATGCCGTTTACTCCGATTGCTTTCGGCCAGTGTTCTGGTGGAAACAGTGCCACATGATGGAATATGAAGAATGTTAGGTGGTTTGGGACGAGTTCTTTCGCTGAGACTCTTAGGTCAACTGAGTACCAATATAAGAATTCCTTTCGCATTTCCCTTAGTATTTCAGCGTTTATCCCTGACTCTGCGGCTGCTTTTTCTAGGCTTTCTTTTCCGTAGAAAATGTAGTCGAATACTTTTTTTGTTAGCGTCTCCGGTTTTATGTCGTGTTGTCTTATGTGCTTGTTTATAGTGTAGAATGACATGTAGATTGTGGAGTCGCTTAAGGTTTCGATTATCCACCCTGGGCTCCATGATAGTGGTGTTCCAAGCCCTGTTCTTCTTGTACATGCCCACTCTTTCAACCAGTCAATCACCGTTAGAAACCATCGAGTTGCTGTTTCCGGATAAATTTTCATTCTGCTCAATGCTTCTTTCGCTTTTTCCTTCCATTCCGGGTCTGAATATTTTAAGAACCACTGGTCCTGTAGAACTTTAACTACGCATGGCGTTAGGCATCTGCAAATAACTAGCTGTGGCAAGTTATACATGGAGTCGGCGATTCCGCGTCTCTCAAAATCCTCTATTAGATTTTCTTTAACTTTCCTAACCATTTTTCCAGCGTAGTCCATGCAGTTTTCTTTTAAGACTCCGCTGTGGAACTCCTTTTTGTAAATGATTTTAGTCGCCTCTTCAGCCTTCGGGTCATGCTGGTCTTTCACGCCTAATTGTTCCACAATTTCGATGGCTGGATATTCGCCAAAACCCTCGACTTTAATCATGGAAATTGGCTTTATGTTTTTCACAGTTTCGGGTTCTATGCCAAACATGTGTAGGCTTTCTGGTTTTTCTTGTAAGTCTTTTAATGCCAGCCAGTCGTAAGGTGCATGTGCTGGAACGCTGTAAACTACGCCTGTGGCTTGTGCTGGGTCAACAAACCATCCTGGCAAAATTGGCAATTTTTCTTTTGTGACTGGGCTTTCAAAGGTTTTCCCTATGATTTCTCTGCCTTTCAGCTTTCGCTTTATTTCTACAGTTTTTCCTTGTTCTCTCAGTTTTTCAGCTGCTTTTCCGCTTATTACCCATACTTCGTTGTCTACTTGTGCTTCCACGTAGGTTGCTTCTGGATGAATCCAAATGTTTGTTACTCCATAAATTGTTTCAGGTCGGAATGTCGCTGCTGGCAGATATGTTTCCTCATTTAACTTGAATTTTATCAGGGTATATTCTTCTGGTGTGACACCTTCTCCCTCTTGGCGGTCATGGTCTCCCGTTGGGCTTTGGCATTTGGGACACCATACGACCGGATGCGTTCCCCTTGTAACGTATCCTTCTGCTCTGAGTTTTTCATATTGCCATTCAATAAATTTCTGGAAGGCTGGCATAATGGTGTTGAATTCTCTTCTCCAATCAACTGAGAAGCCTGCTCGCTTTGCAGCAATTCTGCTATCGTTTGTGTAGTAAGTTGCCATATAAATCGGGTCAACGAATTTTTTGAGTTCCTCTTCTGGAACACCGTCCACTTCCCTTAAAACCCTTATGAACGCCTTATCATCTTTTGCAACACGTTCGCTTGCTCCTATCAGAGGTTGACCTGTCCAGTGCCATGCCCATGGGAACAAGACATTGTAGCCCTGCATCCGCTTAAATCGTGCATATGCATCTATTCGTGAGGCTGTGAACGCATGGCCTACGTGGAGTGGTCCGTTAATGTATGGGTATGGAAAGGTGACGAAGAACTTTTTCTTGTTTGGGTCTGGGTCTGCCTCGAAAATCCTTGCGTTTTCCCATGCTTTTTGCCATTTTTCTTCGATTTTTCTTAAAAATTCCATGAAAGTTTCTGAACTGGTTTGTTGGCTATTAAATGTTTTGTTTTTATGGGTTGAGAACGCTGTCCCTCACGTTAAGCACCATAACTACTTATGCGAAACTTACTTTATTTCTTTGCTCCAGTTTCTAACTGTTTCCTCAGCACTTCTTCAGCTTTTTTGACAGCTTCTGGCAGTTTTTCGATTAATGTTCCGCCGCCCTGAGCAAAGTTGGGTTTTCCGCCGCCCCCGCCACCTATAATTGCAGAGGCTTCTTTGACTACTTCACAGGCGTCTATGCCTTTTTCCATGGCAGTTTTTCCAGCCATAACCATTATCCATGCATTTTGTCTATCTGCTCCATAAAATATCGTGACGGTTGCGTCGTCTCTTTTGATTATCTCGTTTGCTGTTTGAACCATGCGGTCAACATCAATTGTTTCCTTAAAGTCGCGCATCACAACTTTTATGCCTTCTATTTCTTTAATTACTTCCATCTTTAGTCCCCTGTCCACTACACCTTCCCGTATCGCTATCTCCTTAACGAGCTTTCTTTTCTCTGCGAGTGCTTCCTTTAATTCTCTGACGAGTTTCTCTGCTGTTTTATCCAGTTTCTCAATAGGTGCATTCAAGGTTTCTGAAAGTTTCCAGAGTAATTGCTCGTTTTTTTGCATAGCCTTCAGAGCCGGAATTCCAACAGAATATGTTAGTCTTTCCACGCCGTCTTGAATCCTTTCTGAATGAATTATTTTGATAAATCCAATCTCGCCCGTGTTTTTCAAGTGAGTTCCAGCGCATGCCTCAATGTCCCAGTCTCCAATTTTTACAACTCGTATTTCTTTGCCTGGAACTGCTCCGCCTTGATATAACCTGAAACCATAAAGTTTCTCTGCTTCTCCTCTAGACATCCAAGAGGTTTCTACCAGAATATTTTGTGAAATCACCTTGTTTGCCAATGTTTCCATTTTATGTATCTCTTCTAAAGTGAGCCTACGGTAGTGAGAAATGTCCAATCTAGAACGTTTAACGCCCTTTTGTGTTCCAAACTGCCAAACATGCTGTCCGAGCACGCGCCTTGCGGCACCATTAATTATGTGGGTAGCTGTGTGATTCTTCATGAGGCTGTGGCGCATATTCCAATCAATCACTCCTTTGACAGTGTTGCCTTCTCTTGGAACAGTGACATCCTTTATCTTATGGACTATTACTTTGCCAACCTTTTGAACATCGACGACTTCAACTTTTTTTTCGTTAAAAATCAGATATCCTTTATCTGCTGGTTGTCCACCGCCCTCCGGGTAGAAACATGTTTTGTCAAGAACAACGTATCCGTTGTCTAGTGCTTTAACAACTTTTGCCTCGAACTCTTTCATGTATTGGTCTTCATAGTAAAGCGGTTTGGTTTCTGCAAGATTTGAGACTGCTTTTTCAAGCATTTCTTCTGGTTTTGCCTTTTCCACTTTCTCAAGTGCTTCGTGTCTCTGAGCAATTAAAGCATAGAAGTTTTCCGGAATCTTCACCTTTAAATCTTCTTTTTCGGCGAATTGCTCAACGATTTCAGGTGGAAGTCCATGCGAATCATATAGCTCAGTTAAAGTTTCCACAGGAATTTCTTGAATATTCTTTGCTCTCAATTCTCCAGCGATTCGTTTTACCAGTCCTTTGCCTCTTTTTATTGTTTCTCCGAATTTTTCTTCCTCAACTGAAAGAATTTCCATTATTTCGTTTCGCATTTCCTTGAGATGTGGATAATCTTTAGACCAGAAGTCTATTTGCATCTCCATGATGTCGTAAAGCTTGTCTGGCATGCTCAGCATTTTCAGTAGCCTGTAGATTCTGCGGAAGAGGAGCCTAGCCAAGTATCCTTCTTGGATGTTTGATGGGACAACGCCTTCTGAAAGTATGAAGCTTAAGCATTTTGTGTGGTCTGCAACCGCGAATACATTTTCGATTGGAAGCAAAAACTCATCTAACTCGTTTATTTTCATTCCAACGATTTCTGCTATTTTATTTCGAGCTTCAAGTCTGCTTGCTGTTTTATCTAGGCTTACCAAGCCTGAAACTTCCGCTATTTTCGTCAGTAAATCCTTGTCAATTCTGCCTATCCCAGCCATTTCAAAAATTTCGCCAAGCAGGTTGCAGTAAATCGCGTGAAAACAGCTTGGCACACCTTGGGAAAGCCATGAATACCTGTCTATGCCATAACCAGTGTCAACTGTCCGTATCGGCAACTTAACAAATTCGTTGTTTATGACTTTAAATTGCATGAAAACGAGCGTGGCAACTTCCAATCCTCGTATGATGCATTCAAGGTCTGGACCAGCGTTTCCACCGCCAACCCAGACGTCTTCCTTGTAGACAACTTCCTCAGAATTAACTCCCAACTCTTTTGTAATAAACTCATGATGGTATTTTACGGTCTGGTCTTTCCAGTAAACTTCCTTGTCCGGATAATTAAACGCGTGATGCCCACCCATTTCGAATACAGTTAGGTGTCTGCCAAAGGTTGGACCCGTGTTGGCTATGTCCACCATGCGGATGCATGGTTGAACTATAACAAGTGGATTTGCTGGTGGTGGAGCAATTCCTTCAGTTACGTATGGCTGAAAATCAATTATGCTTGCGTGTGTTAGGTAGATGTCGTCTCTCCATCTCGCTACTACGGGGTAAGGCTTTATGCGAGTATGTCCATGTTTTTCGAAAAACGATAGAAAAGTCTCCCGCATCTCACGTAGACTGTAGCTTTTTCTTGTTGGCGGATTATTTATAAAAGTGTAAAAGGCACAGCCTTCTAGAGTTGCTTCCCCACAAATTTCTTGGTCTGGATTTTGCGTCCAGAAGTATTCTTCGCATTTGGGACACAGTTTTCTAATGTAACCTGCTTCTTTAAAAAATGGAAGACTATACTCCTTCGCTGGAAACCTTTTCAATTTTTAAACGCTCCAACAAATGTGAAATCTCGTGTTTTCAAAGGATTAATGAGCCACGCACATTTAAACTATTTCACTATCCAAGTTTAAAGCCGAGCACAAAACCGGCAATGAAACTTCCCATGAAAGGTAAAAGAGATATAAAGCCGATAAGCCATGTTGCTGCTTGACCAGCAAAGCTAAGCAAACCCTCCAGCGCTTTCCAGAGTTCTGCGTAGTTTATGCTGATTATCCCACGTGTGCCCAAGTAAAGAAGGAAAGTTATGAATAAACCTATTAAAACAACTATTAACTTGCTTATTTTCTTCATGGCATATCCAACTATGAAGCCGCCTATTCCGCCCACGCCTAACTGGTAAACTACTGAGGGTAAAACAGCACTCATCGAAGCCCTCTCTAAATATGCAACACAAGTTTGATTTAAATGCATATTGCTCATAAAATACAAGGCACATGACAAGAAGGAGGTGAAAAGCCACGGATGATGTGCTGTGGATATACCTGCTGAACCTTTCACTCACCCTAGGCATGTTCATTGTTTTAATTTTCCGAGCGTGGATTGAACTGAAGAATTACCGCATGATGTGGAAGGAGCTGGAATGGAGGCAAACATACCAAGCTGTTGGGCGCATACTCAAGGTTGAAAAAGACTTGTTTTCAAAAGTCGAAGGTGGAGACGAGTTATATCAACTGTTATGCGAAATGTTCAAGGTTCACGGAGACTAAACTTTAGGGAAAATGCCAACCTTCAATCAACCCTTTAACTCGACTGTGATGTTTCTCCATTCCATAACGCCTAAACGGCTTCGTTAAGTGTCTCTGAGATCTAGGTGAAGTTATGTAGAGACCTTTTTTCACTTCGCGTTTTACCTTAACCTCCAATTTGCCTAAATTAGTGTATCTTAAACCGCATTTCTTACATCTAAAACCCTTGTCCTTGCCCATGGACTTTAGCCGCTTGTCACATTTTGGACAAACTGGATTGCGGTAGACAATTTTTGGTGCAGGCTTTAACAATCGAATCTTTTCAAGATTTATGGTTAAAGGATGATTTTGCGAAGGTGCACGAACACCACCATAAACTTCCACATAGTCTCCTACAATCAGTTTTCTTGCAACGGTGCGAAGGACGCCCGTGGGCTCATAGGCTGCGCAGTCAACCCTTGCACTTTCATCCTTAATTGGAAAAATCACGTGTCGTCTAGGAATAATTTTCGGATTCGTTACCACAGTTCCTCTGGCAACCACAGGATGATACGGTTTTACCTGAATTAACCCTTCAACTCGTTTCAGATGTCCATCAGTTCCTTGATTTGTGCGAAAAATAACCCACCTCTCCACAGGCTCGAGAGACTTAACCATTTCAAAAGCCTTCTTAACAATCTCTGGAGTTTCACCTCTGATGCCGAAAAGAATAGGGTCAGGTCCACGCGGCATAATAAGAACCCTGCCCTTTCCTAAGTCAACATTATTAAACGTGTAAGGTGCCGTTGTCCCATCCATTTCAATAACTGAGGCTTCATCCACCTTCCTTTTTAAGCCATAATTTTCTGGAACGCGATAGGCAAGAATTTCATACGTGTGGTCTCCTTGAAGAGTTTCGCCAACCGCTGCCAAACCGCCGATAATTCCGCGGCACTTTTTGAAACCTACGGCTTCAGCCTTAAACCTCTTCAAAAGAGTCAACGCATCTTCAAGACTTACAATTCCAGTTATTGTTTTTTTGGCGAATATCTTGGCTTCTTTTGGAATTCTTGCCCTTTTAAAGAAGACTATGCCCGGGTCTGTGCCTTTGAATTCTAAGTCTGCATGTTCCTCCACAGTACTTGTGACTGTTTCTTTTATTTCTTCTTCAACGTTCTCGTTATACCGTATTCTTACGCATAATGCTCCGTTTCCCCTAGTTTTCCATGGCACGTTTGGATTAAGTCTAATCAAGTTTGGGTAGTCAATGAAGTTGGCGCCTAGTTTTTGCAGCTTTTCCACAAGAAGGGCAGCCACGTATGTTGTGCATCCCTTTCTCGGCGAATCTGTATCATCCAGTCCTACGTGCATTGTTTTAATGGTCATTTATGGTAGCCCACTCGCTAAGAATTAGAGATTAGAATGGAGTGTTAAAAGGTTATTTACGGATAAAAAAGAGGAAATACTTGCTATTTTGCCTCTTCCACAACTATCATCGTTAATGTTGACCTAACCTTGTCAAGCCTTCTAATACGCCAAGTTACAATTTCCTTGAGCTTATCCATAGATTCCGCTCTAACCCTTGCAATTATGTCATAGACTCCATAAACAGCGAAGGCTTCATCTACCCCTTCAACTTTCTTCAAATCCTTTAATACGTCTGCTTCTGAACCTATCTCCGTGTTTATCAACACAAACGCCGTTGGCATCTAAATCTCCTCGCTGTAATGTTTGTCCCCTCTGCATTAAAATATTTTGCTACATTGCTTTTACTTTACAAACATCAATTCGCGAAGCATTCGTATTTAAACTGTTCTTTAATTCATTACTAAATCGGAAAGCTCAATAAAATTCAAGCAGCAAACATGGATATCCTTATCTTTTATTTAAATACTGAAAAGGAGACATCTTCGACTAGAAGAAAAATCCTTCGATGAACCTTAACAATTGATATCCAAATAATATTGCAACAGAATATGTTGGCCACAAAATTATCGGCCAATTTCCAGGGACGTAGTACCATAGATTCGTACATGTAGCAAAGATTTCCATAAGAAATAAAACAAGTAAACCAGTCAAAGCCAAACAAAACTGTTCTTTAGCTTCCTTTTTATCCCTATAACTTTTCCTGCGAATTAATAAAATCAGCCATGATGACAGAAAAGCGAAAAATAAAACATACCAATATTGATTAAACTGAAAGACTATATCCATACAAAAAATTATGTTTTTTATAACTTAAAAACATAGTCTCCCAGAGAACCTTCGTCTGGAGAAAAAGAAAATAAGCATCCACTTAAAGTTTTCATTGCAAACTTTATCTGTTATTTGGAATATTAACTATTAGGTTTAAACATGTTGGAAAAAAATCGTGTAAAAAATTTTATCACTAGCCGAGAGATGCGAGTTTTAGAGTTTAACGCCGAATACTTCGGGATTTCTATACTTCAGCTAATGGAAAATGCCGGACACAATGTAGCATTAGAAGTTGCTACAAGGTTTAAACCAGACAAATCCGTTGCGATTTTCTGTGGTTTAGGTGGAAATGGCGGAGATGGCTTTGTTGCAGCCAGGCACCTGTCTTCCATGGGCTTTAAAGTCACAGTCATCCTCGCCGGAAAGGCTAAGGAAATCTCACATAAAGCAGCTTTAGAAAATTGGAAACCTTTACAGTTTTTAAAAGAAAGCATCTCAACTCATGAAGTATACGACAGCTCGCTTATACCAGAAATAACCTCGGGAATAGTAATGGACGCGCTACTCGGGACGGGTACGAAAGGAAAGCTGAAACCACCAATTTTGCAGCTTGTTAAAAAAATCAACGCCCTAGATGCTTTTCGAGTTGCGGTTGACGTGCCAACAGGGATTGACGCGGACACGGGTGAGGTGTTAGGCGAAGCTGTGAAAGCAGACCTGACGATAACCTTTCACAAAACGAAAAAGGGACTTGAAGACGCAAAGGAATACGTGGGCGAATTAGTTGTAAAAGATATAGGCTTGCCTCAAGAATTCGAGAACCTCGCAGGTCCAGGAGACGTTTTACTCGTTAGGCAACCGCGTCCATCTGAATCCCATAAAGGCGACTTTGGACGCTTACTAGTTATTGGAGGAAGCGAAACTTTTTCCGGCGCTCCAGCCTTTGTGGCCCTAGCTGCTTTACGCGCCGGTGTTGACCTTGCTTATGTTGCTGCTCCCGAAAGAACCGCCTATGCCATTTCTTCCATGTCACCCGATTTAATTACTATAAAACTTGAGGGTGGACACCTAAATCTAGGCAACCTACCCGCCTTAAAAACATACATGAAAACAGCTAACGCCGTTGTTTTGGGGCCGGGTCTTGGCTTGCATGTGGAAACTAGAGAAGCGGTTAAAGCTGTAATTGAGGCTGTTGAACGTGCTGGCAAACCATTGCTTTTGGATGCGGACGGCTTAAAGGCTTTTGCAGAGTTCAAAAGAAAACTAAACGTGCCTCTGGTACTAACGCCTCATGCTGGAGAATACACCATACTAACTGGTACGAAGCTGCCAGAAGATTTAACGGAAAGAGTTTCAGAAGTGCAAAAAACAGCCGCAGAGTTAAACGCAGTAATACTGTTGAAAGGACCAGTAGACATAATTTCCAACGGAAAACGCTTCAAACTCAACTTTACTGGAAACCCAGGCATGACTGTTGGTGGAACAGGAGATGTGCTTTCAGGAATTGTCGGCGCCTTCTTAGCCCAGCAAGTTGACCCTTTTGAGGCGGCTGTTGCTGGAGCCTTTGTTAATGGTGCTGCTGGAGACTTCGTCTTTGAAGAGAAGGGTTACCACATGGTTTCCACTGATTTGCTGCAATGGATTCCAAAAGTTTTAGACGACCCCATGAGCCACTTGAAGGTGCGCAAAAACAGTGCAAAAAAGAGTTAAAATTGTTGTTTATCATGCTGGACAATGCGACCCCAAAAAGTGCACAGCCTTAAAGCTTAAACGCCACGGATTAATTCGCATAGTGAATCACATTAGGTTCTTGCCTAAGAGGGCTGTTGTGCTTAATCCCTTTTCAGAAATAGCCTTTTCTCCAGCGGATAGGCAACGCATAGAAAATTTTGGATTAGCCGCTTTAGATTGCAGTTGGGAATATGCCCAAAAAGTTTTGTCAAAACATATGAGAGGAACCGCCCGTTGCCTGCCAGTTTTGGTTGCTGGAAACCCAGTCAACTTTGGCAAACCAACCCAGCTGAGTACCGTTGAGGCTTTGGCTGGAGCCCTCTACATAGCTGGTTTCAAAGAAGAAGCCGTTGAGCTTTTATCCCTCTTCAAATGGGGACATACTTTTCTCGAGATAAACAAGGAAAGACTTGAAAGTTATGCAAAGGCAAAAGAGAGATGTGACATTTTAAGATTGCAGGAGGGTTTCATTTAATATGAATAGTGTTGAGAACGGAAAAGAGTGTGAAGCTGTTCTTGCTGCTACTAATCCACTTCTGGGTCGTGGAGTATTTGTTTTTCTCAAGTTGCCAGAATCTTGGAAACTCCTTAAGACATCTATGTCGCCTGAATGTAATGCTTTGGGAAGGGAGATTGTGGGAGACGGGTTTAGGTGGATAACTTCGGGTTTTATTCACGCCATCCTAGTTGATGAGCAAAAAAATCAGGCATATCCCCTCTTTCTAGATGTTAAAGAAATTTTTGACAATGAAAAAGCTTTGGAAATTATCCGAAGAAGATTTGATAAACTTGCTAGTGAAGGTGAACGCATTGAAATGGAAAAAATACATATTAACGGTCATGAAGCACATTGTGTTACATGGATCAGTCAAAAGAAGATGTTTTTGAAACGGAAAAAAGTTATTCTTGCCAATTTGGAGTATGCAACTTACTGTGATGCCACAAAAAGGCTTATCCTTTTCAGAATTTCAAGCAGTCATATTGAAAATTTCATGGAAGACAAAGAGAAAATGCTCTCTATACTTTCCTCCCTCACGTGCCACTTTTAGTTTGTTCCAGGGCTTTTCCGCATGCAAAAGCGAGACTAAGGAGCTGCTGAATAACATTTTCTTTGATGGGGCAGGATAAGAGCAGATGCGGCTCTTCGCTTGTCATCGACAATCTATTCATTTCGCCGTTAAGCTTGATAAGCTCTTGAACAACATTTCTGTTAGATAGAAACTCTAATGCTCTATCTGGATTTGAACTGGCGAGAAAAAAGCATTCTGAAAGCTTCTCGTGTTGAAGTTCGGTATAATTCGATTTTTCAACCAGTTCTCTATGTAATTTTGTTCCCTTTTTAACAATTTCTAGTGAAAAATTTGGGATTACTTCAAAATTTGACTTTACCAAGAGGGTGTCATGTTTTCCCATGTATTTTGAGAGAAAATAATAGAGAGGTATTTCTCTGCTCATTAAAACTATTGAAATTTCAAGCTTTGTAATTTGACCTGTTGTTGGTTTACACGCAATTTTGAAACCGCTAGATCCTAAGCCTTGGAAAGCAACTTTTCTAGAATATGGCTTTATCTCTTCTGAAAGCGTCTTCCATATTTTCTTCTGAATCTTGTAGTTATACCTGCTTCCGAAAGAATAAGCAGCTGTGAATACTAGGGCTAAGATTATTATTAGGTATATTTCCAATTCTGGCATGTTACTTTTTATCCTCCAATTTAAGGACAAAGATCGCTCGAGAGACGAACATCATTAATCACCTGCTTTGTTGCATAAATAATTTTCAAGGTTATTTTTATTCTTTCTATTGATTTTGTTACGGTTTGGTCGGCTTCTACCTGTACCAGATGAGTAGGTTATGGACGAAGCATTTGATGAGTATCTCTTGGAAGGCGTAAACTGGCTTTGAAGCCCTCACGAACTCTCCGAAACGCCTCTTCAGGGTTGAGAATGCGGTCTCGACGAGCCATCTCATGCCATAGCCAAGCCTTTCCTGCCAGCCTGGCTGTTTTTGAGCCAGCACCATCCGCCTCTGGCTGGGCAGCCCCTCGCCAGCCTTGAGGAGTCCTTCCTCACCCTTACGACAGGTTCGATGCCGAGTTCTTGGAGGAGGTTGAAGAGTTCTCTGGAGTCGTAGGCTCCGTCTGCCAGGAGCTTGACGATGTGTACCCCTTGGCTTGCTTCTCTGATGAGGGGCTCAGCCATCTCACGGTCGTGAACCCTCTCATCTGTCAGCCTCATGCTCACTATCTCCTTCGTTTTGACGTTGACCGCTATGTGCAGCTTAACACATCCCTTCCTCCCCTCCCTCTTCCACTCGCCGCGGTTTGTCACCTTCCAGCCCGTGGCGTCTATGGCTATGACAACAGGCTGCCCAGCGTTTCCAAGCCTCAGGTTAACCGGCACCTTCAGCCTCTTCTCCCTCCTGAAGACGGTTGTGTAATCTGGCACCCTCTCCAAACCAAGCAGGCACGCAAACCTCCTCGCCAAGCCTTAAGTCTGCCTGTAAGGAAGGTTGAAGTAAGCTCTAAGCACCGCTATGGCTGAGATGGCGGCATCGCTGTAAAATTTGGGGCGCCCCCTCCTCAGCCTTTTCGGCTTCTTGGAAAAGAAAGCAACCATAGCCCTAAACCTTCAAGCATGGCGGAGTTTCTCGATTCCTTC
>JASEET010000070.1 GCA_030019335.1 Candidatus Bathyarchaeia archaeon
CCTAAAGAATGTGTGGCTGGATGCTGGAAGGTGGTTCGGCAAGTTTTTAGCTGCTAAACTCCATAGCCATAAGGCAGTTGAGTTCTTTGTTAAGATATTAACGGCAAGCGAGTGGGAACTGGACGAAGTCAGCTTAGAAAAGAAAGAGAATGTTTTGAGGCTAAGGCTTGTGTCCTTCACTCTACCTCTAGAGAACACTGAGTTGCTTATGAGTTATGTTGAGGGTGTTATGCAATCTCTAGGGTACGAAACTGAGAATAGAGAACATATGAGAGGAATGGTTACTATAGATTTTAAGAAAAGGTAATTGTTGCCTCGACCTACAGCGAGTTGGTCTCCGCTTGATCAATCCGAAAAGTTTATTTTGTCGGAAGTGATTGTTTATCCAATGATGGTCTATGTCGGAGAAAATGGAACTTAGGGTTGGGAAGAAGGGGGAGATTTATACTACGCATGAGGTAAGGGAGAAGGTGGGTATTATGCCGGGCGGGAAGGTTTTGGCGAGCATCAGGG
>JASEET010000071.1 GCA_030019335.1 Candidatus Bathyarchaeia archaeon
GAGCTTCTGTGGCTATGGCTTTCAATTCCCTTTTAATGGGATTTCTCTTTGAATCTTCCCAAAGAACAGCAAAACATCCCCGATTAGCCTAAGCGCTTTCAATTCCCTTTTAATGGGATTTCTCTTTGAATCCTTCTCTCCTTTCCACTCAGCCGTTTCAAAGCTTGTTTCTTTCAATTCCCTTTTAATGGGATTTCTCTTTGAATCATTAACCATATTTTGACACCCCACACTCATAGAAAAACTTTCAATTCCCTTTTAATGGGATTTCTCTTTGAATCGGGCCTTCAATTGGGCAATCCCCCATTTTTCTGGTGTTACTTTCAATTCCCTTTTAATGGGATTTCTCTTTGAATCTCAAACACTGTTTCAGCAACTGCGATGAGTACACCGAACATTCTTTCAATTCCCTTTTAATGGGATTTCTCTTTGAATCCTGTCCTATGAAGTCTATCAAGAGCTTCTGTGGCTATGGCTTTCAATTCCCTTTTAATGGGATTTCTCTTTGAATC
>JASEET010000072.1 GCA_030019335.1 Candidatus Bathyarchaeia archaeon
AGCTAAGCCCCCGCTCAAACTTTTGCCAATACTCGCATCAGTCCATGAAACAAAAATTAGAGCTCCCGGCACAAGATTCCCGATTTCCTTCAAAACCCTCTTATCCAAAGCATTTTCACTCAAAATACAAAGCAAGAAACCATTTTAAAAACAAATTTGAACCACAAAACTAACAGGTTAATTATCTAAGACTTCAGGGAATACGCAAAAAGCATAAGCCTAATAACAGAAAAAGTACACGGAGAAGTTTAAAGAATTTTACATAGAAAAAAGAGGGGGTTTTGAAGGTTTTACTTTAGAGTTTTACATACTATGTTATTTCCTTCTATTTGGAATACGAAGCCGATGATGTTCATGTTCGGGTTTAATGCTGCGAATTTAAGGTCTATACTTTGGCTTGTTCCATTGTTGTGGTCTGCTCCTAACGTGTCCGTCTTCCATTCGTCGCTAAACAAGAGCTGCGGCAGGACATTGCCGTATTCTGAGTGCCATGCCCATGTTAACGGCAG
>JASEET010000073.1 GCA_030019335.1 Candidatus Bathyarchaeia archaeon
GGCGAAGAGGCGCCAGCAAACCTTCTCAACACTTTCTGCAAGGCAACGCCAAAATTAACCATGATGTTCAGCCTCCGCCTTAGCTTCCAACAAAATCTGCCGAACCACAACCTGAACTTTGGAAACCTTACGTTTTTTCCGTTCCTCCACAAGCCAATCATACATTTCTTCGGGAACGCTAATGTGGAAATTCGCCAAACAGACAACACCAACAACTATGTTAAAACCTGAAAATAAAAGAAATTCTGAAACAAAAATTTAATTAAACAAAAGTTTAAAATCGATTTCGCAAATTAACCCTTTTTACAGCTTTTCTGTACTCATCACTTGGTGAGTTTTATAGTAGCCGGCTGACAAACAAACAGTCATAGCCATGGCGAACTTCACGCCTATAACAAGCTTTTCACTCGGCGGAATAACAATTATCTGCTCTTTCCCTCTGAACCCTTTGCGGGCTATTTTACGCGTCAGAGCCTTCTTAAGCCACCCTGTCATGGTTCTT
>JASEET010000007.1 GCA_030019335.1 Candidatus Bathyarchaeia archaeon
AGGGTCCTTCAGCAGTTTTAGACGTGCTTGTTAACATTCCAATAATTGTTCCCTCTGTTGCTTTGGGAGCTTCCCTTGGCATTTTCTGGAAGGAAAATTTTGTATTCATACCTGAAATTTGGACGCTCATCTTAGTACACCTTTGCATAACTTATCCCTACTTTGTAAGGGCAATGTCAGCCGCTATAGAAAGAATAAGCATAGAATTGGAAGAAGCTGCAAGGACGCTTGGGGCAAAACCGTTAGGTGTGTTTAGAACAATAATTTTTCCGCTGACAAAATATTCTATGATTTCCGGTGCAATCATTATGTTTACAAGAAGTGTAAGCGAAACCGGAGCCACATTAGCAGTTTTAGGTGTGGAAAGCCCCCTTGTAACAGCACCGGTTTTACTGGCGAAAAAGTGGGTGATACCATATATAACGGATCCCAATACCGCCCCAGCGACAAGAGCAGAAATTGGTTTGGGTTGTGGTTTCCTTATACTTCTGTCTTTCATAATATTGCTGGTTCTAAGGTTAGTTACTAGAGGGAAAGAGGGACACTAGCATGTTTAATATACCGCTAAAACCTTATGCAATCTTTCATGTTCACATAAACTTAAAGGGGGCTAAAACAAGTGCCTGATGTCCGCTTGGTTAACGTGACGAAAAGGTTTGGAAAAATTGTTGCTGTAAATAACGCAAGCCTTCACATTTATGATAAGGAATATTTTTCTTTGCTTGGTCCAAGCGGATGTGGAAAAACAACTTTGCTGAGGCTTATTGCGGGGTTAATTCAGCCGGATGAAGGTGAAATCTACATTGGAGATAGGCTTGTTAGCGATGTTCCGCCGGAAGATAGGAACATTGGGTTTGTATTCCAGACTTTTGCATTGTTTCCACACATGAATGCCTGGGACAACGTGATTTATGGCCCGAGAGTAAAAGGTTTCAACACGGACAAGGCGAAGACGATAGGACATGAAGTGCTTGAAATGGTTAGGTTGCATGAACGTTTAGATGCTTTTCCAAGCGAGTTAAGCGGGGGGATGATGCAGAGAATTGCAGTGGCAAGAGCTTTAGCCGCTGGTGCCAAACTGCTACTTCTGGACGAACCACTAGGACAGCTGGATGCAAAGGTAAGAAATGAGCTGAGGTATGAGATAAGAAGGATGGTAAGGGGTTTAGACTTAACGGCTATACATATAACACACGACCAGTCTGAGGCAATGGCAATTTCAGACAGAATCGCAGTTATGAAGAAAGGCAAGGTTTTGCAGGTTGGAACTCCGAAGGAACTTTACATGAAACCAAAAAGCGTATTCGTAGCCCACTTCATTGGAGAATCGAACTTCCTAGAAGGTTATATTTCAAGCATACGTGAAGAAAAAGCAACAATAGAGCTTCGTGGCGGGATAAAAGTTCAAGCGATAGATAAAGACGTGGAGAAGGGTGAAAGAGTGGTCTTAGCAATAAGGCCAGAAACTTTTATTATTGAAAGAGGGATGAAGAAAAGTAAAAACTCTGTTTTAGGCATTGTAGAAAGAGTCACTTTTGAGGGAACAAATATACGATATGAAGTTAGACTTGAAAATCAAGATTTAGTAGTGATTGTTAAGCCTTCTCTAATTGGAGAATGGTTTAATACAGGTGAAAAGGTTACTGTAAGCTTCCCACCTGAAAAAGCCCATGTATTCGCATATCCAGGAGCAGGATTAAAGGAGGAAATATCTGTTGAGTGAACTAATAAAATGGTTTGAGAAGAGAAGGGAAACAAGGGCTTTAGCAACTATACAGCGACACCTAGCTTTAACAACAGGAATAGTTGAAGACTTGGAAAAAGCAATAAGTGTAGCCACAAAAAATGACGTGAAGGAAATGAAGAGATGTGTTAAAAGAGTAGCGAGTAGCGAAAGAGAAGCAGACGTGTTACGAAGAAAAGTTATGGACGAAATATCAAAGGGTGAACTTTCACCAGTAGACAGAGCAGACTTAATGGACCTTGTAAAAAGAGTGGATATGGTTGCAGATTGGAGCAGAGAATCCACACGTGTACTGGGCGCCATACCAATGGAGCATGTTCCCAACTCGATTAAAAATGAATCCCTAGAAATGGTTAGAAGCGTGAAACAGTGCGCAATTTCCCTTCAAAAATGCGTGAACAAAATGATGAGAAAACCTGAAGAAGCCCTTCAAGCCGCGGATGCCGTAGAAAGAGAAGAAGAAAAAGTTGATGACATACACGAAAAAGCCAGAATACTACTGGGAAAAGAAGACTTGCCGAGGGCTGGAGTAGCAGTTTTAGTAAGCCAGCTTTTCGAAGCCATAGAAATGATTGCAGACTCGTGTGAAGATGCATGCGATCAGATAAGAGTAATAATGGTTCGAAAATAAGGTGAACAAGCATGGCAGAAACAAGAATCGACATATCAGAACTGAAAAGTGATGGCGGCGACGTAATCAAAGAATTAGCGGAATTTCTAGAAGAAAAGACAAAAGCTGAAGTTGAAACAGCAACAAACGAAATAATAGTAAAAGGCGAAGGAAAAACCATTTCCAAAAAATACTTGCGAGTGCTCCTACGAAAGTTTCTACATAAAGTCGAATTAAAGGATTATTTCAGAGTGATAGGTGGCAAAGAAAACACTTTGATAGTTAAAGAGAAGAAAATCGCTGAGGAGTAATCTCTATTTCTTTTTGAGCGCCTCACGTTTCTTTTTGGCAAAATCTTTTTGAACCTTAAGTATGTAATGTCTTGCAATGTAAGCATTCTTGTAAGCGTCTAGCAGCTTTTCATCAGCCATACAATTTTCAGCTTCATCAAGCAAGTCTTGCGCCGCAATAAGCGCTGGACCAACTTCAACCTTTTTAACTTTGGGATTAAGCTTCCATTTTGATTTGTCGCTTTCATCCTGAAGTGTTATTGAGAATAGGAATAATGCGTATTCTAGTTCTGCTGCAACATGCCAAACGTTATCCGCAAGCGAGTTTTCATCTTTTTTATTCAACGCCAACATTGAGTTTTCCAAGTAAGCCATCGCGGATTTCAGAGCCTTCAATATTTTTTCGTTAGCTGCCATTGTCTCAACTCGTTTCAGCACATTATACCTACCGTCCTTTTTTATTTGTTTCGTCAAACCTGAATGCTTTCAACTTTTTCTTTGGCAGTGAAAAAGATTCCTATCAGAATTAAAGCGGCACCGAAAACAAACAGTAGCGCGGGTATCTCTTGGAACAGGATTATGCCTAAAACCGTTGCGCCAATAGGTTCAAGCAATGCCATCGTCGCGGTTTCGAAGGATTTCAGGTTTGATAAGGAAGAAAAATAAAGCGTATGAGCTGCTGCTGTTGGCAATATGCCCAATCCTACCAGCGGAAGGATAATTTCTGCTTCAGTTGGCAATGTTAAAATTTTGTTTGTGGTTGGTATGCTTAAAACTCCTACAATGATAGCTGTCGATATACATCGGGAACATTGTAGGAATTATAGCCATCTGGTTCCTTATTTTCCTGCCATAATTAAGATAGAAGGCTTCAACTAAAGCAGCCAAAACAGCTTCCAAATCGCCTTTTAGGCTTAGAGAAAAACCTTCCAAATAAGCATTTGCATTCGCAATTCTGGTTTCAGCGTAAGCAATCACGCATACACCTATGAATGAAATCGTTAAGCCTATGATTGCGAGGCGAGATGGTTTGAGTTGAAGAGGAAGCTTGAGACGAACGTTGAGAAAATTGGAGTTGTGTTGACAAGGACCGTTGCGTTTAGGATTGTTGTGTCCTTCACTGCGGATATGAAGAATATGAAGTGGAGGGCGAGGAAAAAGCTGAGTATAAGGAGTTTTTTTCTCACGAGGTTAAAGTTGAATGATTTTCTAAAAACAATTAAGATTATAGCTAGGCTTAAGCAAGCGATTATTAGACGCCAGAAGGCTATGTAGAATATATCTATGTTTTGTAGAAATCTTATGAAGATGGCTGCTGTTCCGAAGAGAACTCCGGCGGTTATACCTTCTGTTAGAGCCAGTTTCCTTGTTCTCACACGCATCTAAACGCCCTTGCCACTTTTACAGCTGAATGTTGTCCTATAAGTTAAGTTTATACCTATTTTTGGTTATAACAGTGTTTCAAGAATTTGAAGGTGAACATATGGTAAATACTGAAGAAATTATGGAGTTATCTTTGAAACTTGCAGGATTAAAAGAAGTTCCGGAAGACAGTGCTATCTACATGAGCGGTGGCAACATCAGAAAGGTCTTGTTTGGCATAGATGCTGGTGTTCCCGAACTTTTGCTTGCGAAACAGTTAGGTTATGATGCTGTGATTGCTCATCATCCGCAAGGTGGAACGGCTGTCATAAACTTCCATCAGGTTTTCAAAAGGCACATTCAACAAATGGTTGTTGCTGGAGTTCCATGGGAAGAAGCGGAAAAAGCTGTTAGGAAAAAGCTTGAACAATTAGAAGTAGAAGCGCATACACGAAACTATGCCCATGCAGTTGATGTTGCAAAGCTTTTGAAAATGCCTTACATGAACATACACACGCCTTTAGACGAGGTTGGGAGAAAGATAATGAGTGAACAAATTAACAGAAGAATCGGAAAAAATTCCACAGTGCAAGATGTGGTTTCTGCTCTAAAAGAAATGCCCGAATTCAAAAACGCGGTTACAGAAATTAAAATTCGACTGGGAAAAGCTGAAAACCCGGCTGGAAAAGTTGTGGTTTCACATGGCGCGGGAACGAATGGCGGTTATGAAATTGCAAAAACATACTTCAAACATGGCATCAAAACAGTTGTATACATTCACATAAGTTCTAGAGATTTGGAAAAACTGAAAAGTGAAGGCAGGGGAACCTTGATAGTTACTGGGCATATTGCAAGCGATTCTGTGGGCATAAATCCCTTAATTCACGAACTTGAAAAAAGAAATGTTTCTGTAACAACAATCGGAGTTGTTCCAAGTTAAAAGAGGGATTTAACATTGAAACTGGTTCGCTATCGCGATGAAGATAGAGAAAATTACGGCGTTTTGACAACTAAGGAAGTAATATGCTTGCCCAGATTAGCGAAACGTTTGAACAAAGAGTTTATTGGAAGAATTTATAGCTTTGGGAGCAAAAGGTGTTGAAACTGCGGAAAAACTACTTGAAAAAGCTAACAAAATAACTTTATTGGCGCCGATAGCGGCTCCCCCTAAAATTATTTGTTTAGGCTTAAACTATCAAGACCACGCCACGGAACAAAATGCGGCTATACCCGATGAACCAATAATCTTCATAAAACCACATACAACCATAATTGGTCCAAACGAAAACATTGTTAAGCCGAATTTTGTTAAACAGCTTGACTATGAAGCCGAATTAGCCGTTGTGATGGGGAGAAAAGCCAAAAACGTTCCAGTTTCAGAGGCTAAATCATACATTTTCGGATACACGATTCTGAATGATGTTTCAGCGCGAGACATTCAATTCAAAGATAAGCAATGGACAAGAGGAAAAAGCTTTGACACGTCTAACTTATCCATTCGCACGTGGGTTAACAAAGAACTTCGTCAAAATTCAACAACAAAAAACATGGTTTTCAACGTTTATGAAGTAATACATCATTTAAGCCGAGTAATGACTTTAGAACCATGTGATATCATTGCAACTGGTACTCCTGCTGGCGTTGGTTTTGCTTTAAAGCCTCAACCGAAGTTTCTGCAAGCAGGTGATATTGTAAGGATAGAAATTGAAAAAATTGGTATCCTAGAAAACATGGTTGTTAAAGAAAAAACAACTGTTAATTAACCTAACTTTTAGTTATTTCTCAACTGAAACTTTGCTTACGCCTGCTTCTTTCTCAAGTCTTATCACATGCTCGGCTTTTTCTGCAAAGGCTTCGCTATGCGTAACTGCTATTATTTGTTCTATGGCTTTGAAGCGCGATATTGCTTCGGCTAAGCGGTCTATTGAGCCGTCTTCTCTTCCAAGGCTTTCGGTTGGTTCATCAAGCAATAGCATGCTTAACCCGTGGCCTGTTCTAGACTGTATAATTAATTGACCTAACCCGAGACGATATGCAAAGGCAAGCAATGTTCTTTCTCCGCCTGATAGGTTTGAAGCTTCTCGTTCAACCCCGCTTTCGCTTTTCACGTATGGCGTATAAGTCTCGTCGATTAAGACGTTTATTAGAGGTCCTTCTCCACCCATTAGGCTGTCAAGAACTTGCTGGACAAAGTTTCTTAGGACTTTTACAAATTCGCTTCGCAACTTAGGCTGAATACTCCTGTAAGCGTCGCGTATGCCACCGATAATCCCAACAACCTTCACTATTTTCTCCATACGTTCAATTTTCTTTTGAGCCTGGTCAATTCTCTCTTTTATTTCGTCCAAACGCCTAATCAGGTCTTTTTTGCGGCTTTCCTTAGTTCGCAACTCAGACTCTAACAAATAATATTGTCTGAAAGCTTGTTCTCTCTGAACTCTTGCAGCTTCCAACTCGGTTATGTCAAATTTACTGATTTCTGCTCGCACGGTTTCAAGCTGCATGCGTAATTCGTTCTCTAGTTTTTGCTTTTCCTCAAACTCTTTTGAAAGCTCAGCTAATGCTTGAGATTCTTCATTTATCCGAGTTTTTAACTCCCCAATTCTCGGAGTAAACATTTGCAAGTTTGAAAAGGCAAGGTTTGCCTTGTTCTTTATTTGCTGCAGTTCTTCGATGTCGCGTTGAAGCTGACTTATCGTTTTTTGCCGTTCATTGTTTTCTCCTTGAATCCTTTGCATTAGGCTGTTTTTGTATTCCCCCGTTAGTGGCTGGAGGCAGAGTGGACAGCGGTTTTCAGTGGACAGAGAGGAAATTCTTTTCTGGTCTGTTTGCATGCCTCTGAAGGCTGCTTCTTGTTCACCCTTTAAGCTGGCGATTTGGTCATCAAATGTTGCTATGTATTGTCTTAAGGCTTCAAGCGGCTGGTCTGGTGAAATCCCACTTTCCTTAAGCTCAGCCTTTTGAGATTCTATCTGCGTTTCCATAGTGTTCAAGCGTTGCTTCAAATTTTCAACAGCTATTTTTTTACCTTCAATTTTCTCAGCCAAAGATGCTGATGCGTCCTCCACATTTGTCAAGTTTGCTTGGGTCTGCGCCTCTTTCTGTTTAAGCTCCTCGGTGAGTGCCTTTACCTCTTCCAGCTTTTTAAGCTTCAAATCAGCCTTTTCTAAGGCTTTTTTGGCTCCATCCAGTTTTTTCGCCATGTCTTGCAGTTCAATTTCGATGAGTGAGAATTCTTCGACTGTTCGGTTATATTCAGTGTTTAGTTTTTCCATTCCGACAACGTCTGGGTCTTTTTCATAGGCTCTTTTTTCTCCTTCGTATTCGCGTTGATATCCGGCGAGGTTGCTCCATGCTTTTTCGTAGTCTGACAAACCAAACAATTCGTCTAGGCGTTTTTGTCTTTCTCTTGGTCTGGCGTTTAAAAGTTCCTTTAAGCGTTCTTGTCTAACCCACACTATTTCACGGAAAAGCTCTTTATCCAAGCCTGTTATCGCTTTGAGTTGCTCGGCTACGGCGTCGCTTTTTATATTTGCTATTAGGTTTTCGTCTTCGAAAAGTTTCAGTTCATCAAAGTTTTGGCTTATGCCCTTTCCATGTCTTTTCAGTTCACGTGATATTTTGTAGCTTTTCCCGTTTTGGGTAAATTGAACGGTAACTTTTCCGCTGTCAGCACTTTCACGTAACAAATAGTCATAACTTCTGCCGAGAGGGTCTCCAAACAACACAAAGTCGATGGCGTATAGAATGCTGGATTTTCCACAGCCTAAACCGCCGACAAGACAGTTGAAGCCTCTTGCAAAGGGCACTGTTGATTTCACATGGGAACGAATGTTTTCTAGTTGAATGATTTCAATTCTCATTGCAGGAGTTCCTCTAAAGTTTGTTTCACTTTTTCCTCTTGCTTTTTGGTTAGTGGTTCAATTAGGCTGACTGCTACGCGAGCTATTTTTTCGGCTTCGTCACGGCTGTAGCGTTCAGAGAAAATCTGCAAGAAGTATTCGAAAGCCTTCGTCTTCAAATCCTTAAATTCACTTTCGAATATGGAACGAACAACTTCCTCTGAAACCTCACTTTCACGCAGCAAAACAATAGGATGCACAAGCAAAGCTCTTTCAGCAGCACTCCTAATCTGGGCGACATCAACTTCTGCACGACTCGCCTCAGCAGGCAAAACCCCCCTCAACACGGGGGTTATTATCACCCCGTCTTCATCAGCCCCTTTTACAAGTTGAACCGCTAGCTCCGTAATTTTCGAGGCAGTCACACCTGTAAAGTCTTGCTCTAAAACAACAAATTTGCGTAGGGACTCCAGCCTTATGAACTGCAGCGAAGCTGTCCCTTTTTCACTCACTTCAACGTAATAGAAGCCCTTTTCAATTTTGGCTTCATCATAGTTGACGGTCTCTGAGCTTCCACTATAAACCAGCAGCCCAGTCTTAAACTTCTCCTTATAAGGTTTATGCACATGCCCAGCAGCATAATAGTTAAAACCTTCAGGTATAAGCTCAGGCGGAGCTTCAGCCTCCATATATGGGGGCTTAACGCTTGGAAGGTCTAACGCCATGTGAAAGATGAATATGTTGAATAAGTCTGGGTCTGGTGTTGGCTTGTTTTTTTCCATAAAAGCTGGAAGTGACTCTTCGGTTTTACGCCTCGTTCTAAAGTTTGGCACGCCGTAAACATAGCAGCAGTCTGGCTTCCGCCAGCAAGCCCCCTCATGTCTTGGCAAATGATAAAACAGCCCAGCACTATCCAAAGGATTCAAAATGGTTCCAGTAACAACGTTAGGCGCTGAATCATGCGAGCCGTCAACAGTTAAAACTGGAATCCCAGCCTCACGCAAACGACTAAAGTTTTTGATGGCATTTTCCAATGTGACGTTTGATGGGCGTGCATGGTGGAATAAATCGCCAGCAATAATCAGGAAATCTGGCTTTAACTCGATGGTTTTATCGACTAATTCTTGAAAAGCCTTGTCAAAGTCTTCGCGTCTAGCTTCTAAGCCATATTGTGAATAGCCCAAATGTAAATCTGCAGCGTGAACAAAACTGAAAGCCTTCAAATGCCTCTTTCTCCATTGAGTTGTTAACGCTTAGATTTAGTTAAAGTCATCTTTTTAAGTATTTAACAACTAAAGTTCAGAAGGTGCCCCAGCCTCTTTTTTCTATTTCTCTCCATTTCATGTACGTCCAATTGAAAGAGTAAGTTTAAGCGGTGGAATGGTTAATGCGTTTATCACTGTCATGTTGACTATTTGCCTTTTCCGATTTAAAAACCCAGTATAATTTCGCCGTGCTTGTCCTACAATCTCGCTTTCAAAACTCTAAGAAGGACTCCAAATGCACATGAAGCACGGGTTCTATCAAGGCAAATCCAAATCAAACCACTCAACAATCTTAGAAACAACACCTGCAACATCAACGGCTAAACCCCAGCCTTCACCAAAAACTTCTCAGCTGACACTTCTCTCTCCCCCAACCAAAAACCAAACCAACAACCTATTAGGCTCCAAATAGAGGGGCCTACAACAATTGCACACGCACACACCCAAAGAGAAACATATAAACAGCAAACCAGCAACATTCTAATAACCTAAGGCGCGCTAACATGAAATGTCAAAAATGTGAAAAAGAAGTGTTCCTGCCTTTTAGATGCCCATATTGTGGAGGCTACTTCTGTTCAGAACACCGCTTACCCGAAAATCATGAATGCCCACAAATAGAGCTAGCACGAGCACCAAAAAGAGAAGCAAAACCAATAATTCTTCAAAAACAAAAACCATACGAATACACAATAACTTACTCACCAAGACCCCCATCCAAAATATTCTGGTTCAGCCAAAGAGAACTCAAACACCTAACACTTGGAGCACTGCTCGTTATGGGCGTGGGCCTATCCTATATCCCACAGATTCCAGGTCTATCGGTGCTAATGAGACCAGAAATTCTACTTAGCCTCGCAATAATCTTCACACTCGCATTCCTCCTCCACGAAATAGCTCACAAACTATCAGCACAACGCTATGGACTATGGGCTGAGTTCCGACTAACCCTCTTCGGAGCGCTCATAACCCTCCTTTCAATGCTCCCGTTCCCATTTTTCAAAATAATATCCCCAGGAGCCGTAATGATTGCAGGGACAATAACAAGGAAAGAGGTTGGAAAGACCGCCCTTGCCGGACCGCTAACGAACATCACACTTTCAACAATATTCACTACAGTGGCTATAGGCGCGTCGGCTACGATTGAGATAATCGCGCTAATCGCGGTTTTCGGTGCATGGATCAACGCCATTATAGCTCTGTTTAATCTCATCCCCTTTGGAATGCTTGACGGATTCAAAATCTTTCTATGGAACAAGACAATATGGGCTTTAGCTTTCACGGCGAGCCTAGTCCTTACAATAGTTTCTTACAATTCCATTCTAAAATTTATGATGCTTTGAAGGATTGTTTAAAACAAATTGTTTAGAGAAGTTCTATGGTTACGTGCACTTCTTCTGGAACACGAATACGCATAATACGCCGCATAACACGCTCTTCAGCATCAATGTCAATAAGACGCTTATGAATGCGCATTTCCCATCTATCCCATGTTGCGGTTCCTTCACCGCAGGGCGACTTCAAAACGGGAACCCGCAGTCTTTTAGTGGGCAATGGAACTGGACCAGTCATTTTAACTCCTGTTTTCTGGGCTATAGCCTTCAGTTCTTCGCATACTTCTTCTAACTTTTTGTAGTCTGTGCTTGTCAAGCGGATTCGTGCTTTTCTAACCATCACCAATACTCCTGATACATCTGCCCTCAATTGAGTTTTGAGTGTTTACCTTTAGACATTTAAGCACAAATAAAAACTTATCGAAACAAAAGCTATAACAAGTGCTGCACCGCATTAAAGGGATAAAGTTGGAAAACACAAAGCTGAAAGTAAAAGGAATACTCCTAGACTTGGACGGTACGATAGTTGATTCGAGAGAAGCGTATTTAGAGGCGGTAAAGGCTGCTTTTACGGCAATAGGACAAAAAACAGTCAATGTTAAAATAGCGACAGAAATTCCGAGGAAACTTGAGCAAAACCTTTCAATAACCAACACAATAAAGGGAGTAGACGCGCAGAAATTTTTGGATGCATACCTCAACGCATACTACAAAGCAACATCGATAAGAGCGAAACCAATACCAAGCGTCTCAGAAACATTGAAAAAACTTTCACAAAAGGCTAAGCTTGCACTAATCACAATGCGTTGTGTTCCAAAAGAAAACGTCCTAAACGAGTTGGAGAAATTCGGCTTAGCCAAATACTTTCAATCAGTGATAACAGCGTTAGATACGCACCTTCCGAAACCCTCTCCAGAAGCACTGATAAAATGTGCAAAACAACTAGGTATAAAAATAGGTTGGTGTGCCGTTGTAGGGGATTCAGTTGCGGATGTGAGGGCTGGAAAAACTGCTGGGGCAAAAACGGTTGCGGTTTTATCTGGAATATTCACGAGAGAAGAATTAGAGAGGGAGAAGCCGGATTTAGTTCTAAAAAGCATCAATGAACTCCCAGATTTTATCGAATAATTTGAAAATTAGGCTTTTAGAATATTTCTGGACGTGTAATATGGCTGAAAATTATCTAAAAATGTTATAGAAGCAACCATGAATAAAGCTTAATTAAAACCTCAGCTTCTAGCTTTAAATGGAGAAGGTTTCGAGCTGGAATAACTGATGAATTTCATAGAATTGCTGTTGGCAGAAAAGCTGAAAAACAAAAACCCGATGCTGGATGTTTTCGGTTCAGACCGCAAGGTACTCCAAATAGCATGCCAAGACTTAACAAACTACCTTAAAGTTCACTGGAACCTTGTGGGAAAAGAAGACAATGAATGTGAACTAGTGGAAAAATTGGAAAAGTTCTTTAACGAAAATCCAAGCGAACTAGAAGAATTTTTGGACGTTTGGACTGGAATATGGTTTGGAAAATGGAAGGAAAGGGTAAAACTTCTCATAGGTAACGAAAATTCCAAACGGTGGAACAAGGTTACAAAAACTCTTAACAGTGTAGAGCCTTTATGGAGAAGACTTGCAAACCGTCAAGAAATGCGAGAAGTAGTGATATCCACGCTTATCAGGAACGGTGAGATTTGCGGCACATCAATTTTAGCGGAAAACCTTCTGAAAATAGAGCTAAGTGGAAACAAAAAGAAATACATCAACGAAGAAGAGCGGGTAATGAATGTTGTCAACAACGCCCTAAGGAAAGCCAGAGAACTAGCCCGAAGCAAAGGCCCACTAATCTTCGTCAAAATAGACAAGGGCTATTATCAATTGTCACAATAAACCAACAAATACCAACAAATATTTTTAGCGTACTCTTTCTCTGTGAAGATTTTTGGTTCGCCACGAAGATTTTTTAATAGTTGTCGTTTCTCCATATCCGCATGCTGCACATCGCTTCTTCGTTACATGGTATGCTCTTCTTCCACACCGCCTACAATGTATGTGAAGCGTTTTCCTGGCACGTTTACCAAAGGATGGCGTTCCCTTTCCCAAAAGTTGTCACCTTGGCGGTGGTGAAATGAGAACCACATTGTCTCCGCGAACGATTATTAATCCTAGTTTTTTCACATTTTCAATGTTTGTTGTGTCTTCTGTTTCATCTAAAACTAGGTTTAGATGCTGGTCGAATCCCCTTAGTCTTCCACGCAAACTTTTTCCACCTTTTAATCTTACAAGCACGATTTTTCCAAGGTTTTGCTCAAGGATTTCAGTTGTCATCTCGCTCATTCTAAGCCCTCGAACTATACTTTTATGTCTTTTAATCTTAAAGCTTAACTTCTGCATTTAAACCTATCTAAGAGAGAAGCAAAATGTCCAGAAAATACAGAAGACATTTCCTGAAAGCGAAAGAGGCAAAATCTCTGTTAAGCAAAGCTTCAGAAAAACTCAAAGTCGATTTGGAGCAGATTTTCGATGTTAAAGTTAACATGGAATTGGTTGAAACAGATTTTGCTGAAATCTTGCTTATAAATAGTAAACCGCTGCTTGTTAAAGCTGGAGAAAGCGTTTTCCCAACATTAATCTTCAACAAACTTTTTGCTTTAATGCCCAAAGTTGTGGTCGACATGGGTGCCGTTCCTCACATGTGTAATGGTGCTGATGTTATGGCGCCCGGAATTGTTCGTTTTGAAGGAAAATTTAGAAAAGGCGATTTCATTATTGTTGTGGATGAGAGACACGGCAAACCAATTGCAATGGGTGAAGTTGTTTATGATGTGGATGCTGCAAAGAAAGCTACACAAGGTGTCGTTGTCAAAAATATTCATTTTGTAGGCGACAAAATATGGAATTTCGTGAAGAAACTTGAGACTACGATTTAGTAGAGACCAAATCTAAATTTTGAATTCATAAAACACTTTAATAGTTAATCTGTATTGAGGATTCAGAGGCGTAATAAAAGAAACGCTTAAACTCTTAAAAGGGTAAATAAGGTGTTAGAGAGGAAAAGTTTGCCAGGTTTAAGTGGTATATTCCGTAAATCCAAGAAGCTTGAAAAGAAGGGAAGAATGAAAATTGAGGCTACGGGTATTTCTGGTAAAACCTATTTGAAGGCTATGCCCCTCCGTGATTTATCGGATGTGGATATGGTTAAAAGCGAGGTAAACTCTGGAAACATTTTAATTCTTAGGATAACTCCTCTCGCAAACAAAAGCATTGAAGATGTAAAACGTGCAGTAAACGAGTTATGCGAGTTCGTTGAGTCTGTGGGCGGGGATATTGCCCGTCTAGGTGAAGAACGAGTTGTCATTTGTCCTCCAACCGTGAGAATTTGGAGGGAAAAAACACCGATATCAAATAAGCCTATGCCTACAGCAGCCTAAATGTTTCCATAATCGCTGGAACAACCGCTTGGATTCCACATTTTCTCTGAATAAAATTCGCTATGCTCAAGCTTTTCGCTCTTTCACCGTGACACACTACAACTCTTTCAGGCTTTGGCTTAAGACGAGTTATATAATTTATTATTTGCCGCCTGTCTGAGTGGCCGGAAAAACCTTCAATCGATTCTACACGGGATTTGACTTTCACAACTACCATTTTACCCTCGCTATTTATCATCGTAACATCGGCTAAGCCCTTCTGCACTCTTCTTCCTAAAGTGCCGTCAATCTGATAGCTTACAAAGATTATTGTGTTCCTCTCATCTCCTGCTAAACTTTTGAAGTATTCTATCACGGGTCCACCTTCAAGCATCCCAGAAGTAGCCATAATAATGCATGGCTCACCGTCTATTATGTCTTGTCTGACACTTGGGTGCTCCACAATTGTGAAGTAATCTGATTGGAAGGGGTTTATTCCATCATGAAGTATGCTGTTGCGGACTTCTCTGCCTAAATATTCTGGATAAGCCGTGTGGATTGCGGTTGCCTCTGAAATCATGCCTTCAATGAACACTGGTGCCTCCTTCATTAACCCACGTCGCATGTAACCATCAATAACCAGCATTATTTCTTGAGCTCTCCCAACAGCCGGCACTGGAATCAAGACCTTGCCTTTCTGCCCTAAAGTTTCATTTATGACGGCTGTCAAAAGTTCTTCAGCCTCAACCCTTGAAGGCATAATGTCATTTGGACTGCCATAAGTGCTTTCAGTTATCACCGTCTCGACTCTTGGAAACTCTGTTACCGCTGCCTCCAGCAGCATAGTCCTCGCATATTTGTAGTCGCCCGTATAAACAACGTTGTGCAAGCCTTCGCCTATGTGTAGGTGTAATATTGAAGAACCTAAAATGTGACCCGCATTATGTAAGGTTAAGCGCATGTCTGGAGCAATATCCGTCACAACACCGTATCGCAATGGAATCGTGTGTAAAACACATTCACGAACATCTTTCTGGTCATAAAGTGGAATAATGCCCTGCTTGCTTGCCACATCTAAGTAATCAAGCTGAAGCAGTGTCATCAAATTTGAGGTTGGAGCCGAGCAGTAAACAGGACCATCATACCCATATTTGTAGAGGAAAGGCACCAAACCACAATGGTCCAGATGCGCATGACTTATAACAACAGCGTCTAAAGAATCAATTTCAAACGCTGGAATGTCGAGTCTCGGAAAAGCCTCAAAAGGTTTCGAAGACCCAGGATTAATACCGCAATCCAATAATACGCTGCTCTCTCTTGTCTGAACAAGAAAGGCCGACCTACCGACTTCTTGAACCCCCCCAAGCATCGTAATTCGAACGTCTCCAACATCATAAGTTTTAGGTCTGAAAATTCTTTCACCAACTGTGCGGAGTATCCGCTCTCTTTCCTTACTTTCTGAATGAAGATAATGGCGCATATGGGCTACGATTTTAGAACGTAGCGGAGGGCTTCTTAAAACACGGGGGCGCCATTTAGTTTGTCTTATAATTTCCTGTAGAACCGCTCCATTTCTTCCAATAACCAGTCCCGGTTTCTTGGCTTCAATTATTATTTCGCCAAGGCTTGGGTCGAAATTTATGTCCGTCACCTCTGCCTCAATTGCAACTATTTCACGAACCATTCTTTCAGCATCCTTCTCAGGCAACCTTACGGAAGGATCGGGACGCACAACTATCCTCTTTCGTATTACATTGACTATATCGGCGATCACACTGCTTTGTTCAACTAAAATTTCTGGTTTTTTAGCATATACTGCAAGCATGGAGCCTTCATATTCTATTCTTGTCACTTGAGCTCGTTTTGGAACATGCTCTAAAATATATTGGCTTATCTCTATTTTTTCTCTTTCAGAGCTCGGCGCCACTGTTTTAACTTCCTCGGTTTGCTAGAAGTTGCTTTTTCTCCTCCTCAATTAGTTCTCGATAGCCCTTTTCATCAATTATTGCCACGTTAAAACTGTCTCCACTTGCCGCATCCCGCTTCATGGCAGAGTCAACAGCCTTAACAATTATGGGCAGAATCTCCTTGACAGGCATGTCTTCCTTGTATCTGTCTTCTAAGACACCATAAGCTATCGGTGAACCTGAACCTGTGGCAACGCATTTTTCCTCTGTTAAACTGCCAAACGGGTCTAATGAAAATACATGTGGTCCAGTGTCGTCCATACCGCCTATTAGAACTTGTGTGACCAACGGTGCGTATCTAGATGAAAACAAAAGATTTGAGATTAGTCTTGCCGCGGAGCTTACGGGCAGAGGCCTGTCCATGTTCAGTTTGTAAAGCTGTGCGTTTGCTGTCAGTATGTCCACGGTTCTTTGTGCATCGGCAACAGTTCCAGAAATGGTCATAGCTAAATGGTCATCTATTTTGTATATCTTTTTCCCATGTTTGTGGGCTACATAAAAGCCCATGGTTACACGAGTGTCAGAGGCCAGTATCACGCCGTCTCTACATACGACGGCTATAGTGGTTGTTCCTTTTAACACTAATCGGTTGACTGCATCATCATTTAGCATTTCATTTTTCTCCCAAAACCTAAACACATCGCGGAATTACTTCGCTAGGAAGCAGTAGCATGTAATCATAACCATGAGATTTATTAATATTACGGTTTGAAACAACAATATAAACAAGAGTTTTTAATAAGGAACCATTGGATTCAAAAAGTTTTAAACGTACACACCCATGAAATTAAGGATGACTACACAAACTTGAACAGTGATTGATTTGCCTTTAAAACATCATCGAATGCAACTTCCAAGAGAAGTAATAGTCGGCAACGGAACGATAGAACGCATCACAGAGGTCTCCCGTAGACTTGGATTCACAAAATCGGCGCTCATAATTGCAGGTTCAAAAACCTATGATGTAGCAGGAAAAACTGTTAAGGAGCTTCTCGAAGAAGACGGAATAGAAGTCAACAAGTCTATTGTTGAATCAGCTACAATTAAAGATGTTGAAGCTGTAGAAGAAAAGATAAAAGCCTTAAAGCCCCAGGTTGTTTTTGGAGTGGGCGGCGGAACAAAAATAGATGTAGCAAAATTAAGCTCAGCGCATCAAGAAATCCCATTTATAAGTGTTCCAACAACAGCTTCCCATGACGGGATTGCAAGCCCCCTATCTTCTGTTAAATGCTTTGAAAAACCATATTCTGTTATGGCCCAAGCGCCCATAGCCATTATAGCAGACACAAACATAATAATGCAGGCACCTTGGCGCTTCGTCGTAAGTGGTTGCGGAGACGTGATCGCAAAATTCACAGCGGTGAAAGACTGGAAATTGTCACATGAAGAGAAAAATGAGTATTATGGGGAATATGCTGCAAGCCTAGCATTAATGAGCGCCAAACTTGTAATGCAAAACGCTGAGCTAATTAAGCCTGGAAAGGAAGAGGGTTTACGGGTGCTCCTAGAAGCTCTGATAAGTTGCGGGGTATCCATGAGCATTGCTGGAAGCAGCCGTCCCTGCAGCGGTTCTGAACACCTATTCAGTCACGCACTTGACATTATTAAGCCTAATTATGCTATGCACGGTGAACAATGTGGTGTGGGAACAATAATGATGACTTACTTGCACAGGGCAAACTGGAAGCGTATAAGAAAAGCATTGAAGATGTTGGGTGCGCCTACAAACGCTCATGAGCTTGGCATAGAAAAGGAAGACGTGGTAAAAGCTTTAGAAATGGCTTCAACCATAAGACCAGAAAGATACACGATACTTAACAATCTGAATTTAAGCCATGAAGCTTGCGAAAGACTTGCAAAAGTAACAGAAGTCATATGAAGCTAAGTTTTCGTTTCCTTTTTAGGTTCTGTTTTAAAGGTTTCAACGAATTTGACGGTAGTTATTTTCGGGAAAAATCTTTGCATATCTAAGGCTATGCCTCTTTTAGCCACCTGGATACCCTCTAAGTAGAAGGCTTCTTCAGGCATTTCTATGGTAACCGCTTTCTCTCTAACTGTGAATTTAAATTTGGATTCTTCTACGACTGGTATTCTGCGATGGATAAGAGCCGATATTTTCTCCTTTATCGTTTTGAGTTTCTTCTGAATTGTTACCTCGTAAACTAGGGTTTTTCCCGCTAACGGAGGATTAAAATCCAACAAAACACGTCCAGCACCTATGGTTCGCACGGTAGCCATTTTCCCATTATATTCAATACGCATTCCAAGATTGGGGGTTATTCCTTTAGCTGCTAAATGTCTTAGTGGAACACGTCTAACCTTTTCAGGGTCTCGTTCGCCAAATGCTTTTTCGGGTGGTATCTCAACAGATGTTTTTTTGTCGATTTCCATTGTTGTTAGGCTTTCATCCAACGCTTTAAGAACCCATCCCTCTCCGATAACTACAAGTTTTGGTTCGTAGATTTCACCTTCCTTGTATAAGCGTTCTTTTTTGGCTGTTTCTTCAATTGTCGTGTCGAAAACTTCGCCTGTTTCTTTCACTCTGGCGACGTAATCTATTAATATGAAATCTCCTTTCCGCAAAGTCATGATGCATCATCTTTGAGAGCATTGCCAAAGTAAGTTTTGAGCTTTAATAAAAGCTTTCGCTCACTAAACTTTTCTTTAACTCCATTGATATACCGGTGCTTTAGTTAGTCTGAATAAGCTTAGAGTATAATCAATTATGTGTGTCTGGAAACATTTCAAAACACATGGAGCCGTAAATGGCACAGTTGTCGTTAATTGATTTTGTTTTCCGCTACTGCAATGAATAAATCGGCTGACTTGCCTGATTATTCACACTTGCAGCCGCTGGGCATTTTTTCCACTCTTTCAACGCTGAATACTTTAACTAGCTCAGATTTTATGTAGTTTGGCTCAAAACCCAGATGAACATCCCCCATTTTTTCTTTGAATTCTTTAAAGTTATGCTTACACAGATCAACCAGTATTAGTTTTCCTCCATGTTTCATTGCTTCTTTCATGCTACTGAAGACTTCTGAAGGATTCTTGCAATGGTGTAGCATTAATATGGAGATTATGGCATCGAAATGTGTAGGCAATGTTATTCCGAGTGATTCATACACTTTTCGAGACATGTTGAGGCTTTCATTGATTCGTTCAGCGATGCCCAACAACGGCGTAATTGATACTTTTTTCACTTCAAATAGCTTTTTACTATTTCGTCCCGTTTTTCTGCCTCCTTCTCGGTGAAATATTCTATATTCTTTATGAGCGTTTCGATGTCAGGCAAGCCTAATTCTGTGAGGAATTTTCTGCAATCTACTTCCTCTAGATATCGCTCAAACACGGACAACATACATCCCAGCATTAATCAAACATCAAATTTATATTAATTTTGATCAGATATCTAATGTTAAGTCAAGAATAAGAGAAACTTAAGTTAATAATTTATTTAGTTCAACTTGTCTGTAATACAAGAAACAGGTGAAGCTTATGAGCTTGATGTATTTCGAGGATGTATTCGTTGAATACCCGTATTTAACAACCATATTATGGGTAATTGTTATAGCGGCTGTCGCAGCGGTCTTAGAACGTCTAATCACAAGATGGTTGAGAAGGTTCATAAAACGGACGGAAATGCCGCCGGATGTTGGAAACGGACTGATATTAACGGCACGACTCCTAGTATTAATCGGAGCGGTTGTGGCACTTCTAAACGTGGGCGGAATTCCCTCAGATATTTTGGTGGCTTTTTCTGCCATGGGAGGCGCCGCAATTGGTTTTGCCTCCACACGCACTATTGGAAACTTTATAGCTGGACTATATCTTCTGATTACACGTCCATTCCGAGTGGGCGACTACGTCCGCATAGACGGTATGGAAGGAATAGTGAAGGAAATAACCATAAACTATGCAAAGATTTTAACGCCAGCCAACACTGTGATTTCAATAAGCACTCAAAGGATTTTAGATAAAGAAATTACAAACTATCGATTTAGTGAAGAGGAATCAAACCTCTTCTGCTACGGATTCGAGTTGAACTTTGACCACTCATTGCCAACGGAAAAACTTGAAGAAATGCTGGATAGCGTTATCGAGCGTTATACAGAAAAACTACCGAAAAAACCAGAATATCAATTAACAAAGTTAACTAGACTTGAAAGGAATTACATGTTTTACATTTATGTTGAAGACCCAAGAGACATCTTCATACTTCAACCGCAATTGCTCAAAGAAATAACGCAGTCATGGGATAAAGCCAAAACCCAAAGTTAGTAAATGCGCACCCGCTTTCTCATTTGAACTTATATACGTAAACAGTTTAAAGCTTAACAAGAAACAAGAAGAGGTTTGATGTAAATGTTAAAAGAAGCTCAAGATGCCGTTAAGAAAATTTCCTATGAAGCACATAAAAAGGAAGTTTTCACATCCAGTTTCTTCGTAACTCTTCTAACAGAACAAGTGGGGCAGGTTGCAGAAAAATACATTGATGAAGGAAGATTCGGTAAAGACATTGAGGTAGACATAGGAGACATAATCATAGTAAGTTTGGCCTACCTAAACTGGCTTGAAAAGGATGCAACAGAAGCTTTCAAAAAATCCTTGGAAAAACATGAGAAAGCAATAAAACGCTTTACAGAACAAAAAGAAAGGCAGTAGTTACATAGACTCCGTGAATCCCCCATTTATGGTTTAGGTAAGCAGAATATACTTGTTGGCGGCGGAATCTCCGACAGATTCAATTCAAAAAGCTTGCTTCAGGTCTGCGGCATCCGCTTCGCTCACTCCACTTTAGCGGGAACTGGAGCATCACGAAGCTCCCTCAATGAGAGAAGCTCGTATGCTTTGTCAAAGTATTTTACAACGAACTCTCGAACACTCGAGACGTTCACCTTTTTAAAGGATAACCATCTGAAAAGTTTTAAGTCTTCAATGTAATACATTTGAACAAATCGCAACAATGATTTTAGTTATGAAAAAGAGATGAGGTACATGGATAAAGATGGCATCCGTGTGGGAATTCACAATTTTTTTGTAGGTCTAGCACTAGTCCCAATAGTCATATGCAAATTCATCATAGTGTGGTTGTCTGTAAACTCAACTGTTAGCAAGGCCAACAAAGTATTCAGCGAAAAACTGTTAAGAATGGGGTTACCTGAAGAGACAACTGAAACGCTTGCAAAAGAATACGCATCTATTAAAGATTACATATTTGAGGGATTTCTCAAAAGAAAAGATAAGATTCAATCTTCAAACGCTGGAAAAACCAGTAGTTCCCGAAAAGTTCTTATAAAAATATTGCCAGGCGGCCAAGTTTTTCTGCGAATAAAAAATGGCGATACCAAGGATGTTAAAAGTGCAATGTTACTGGATGCTACTAAAACGATTATTTTGCTGGTTGGAGTTGCTCGTGCCTTAAAAAGAGACGTTTACTGGGTTGCCGTCTGTTTTGCATCTTATATTTTGTATTCTTTATTTTTTGGACTAGCTTCCGAACTAGTTGCTAAACATCAAGATTCTTCAAATGGTCTTTTAGGAAGCATAATTAACACTATAGGAGAAGCCCTTTCAGACACTAAGGTTATCACCATCGTCAGCTTAGCCTTGTCTTCCCATGCCATACTTGCCGCTCCCTTCGTGCCACTGTATCATATAATTCCAGGTTTAGACTTTGTTGAACACTATATAAGCGGTTTTGGAATAGGGTTATTTGCAACCAAGACGTATAGAACATTCATAAGCTATGTGTCATACAACAAAGCTTTAACGATACTCGGTTCAGCAGAATTAAGTCACCAAATTTCACTTTTTGAGATGAGTGCTGAGCTTCCCTTCGTATGTTACTCAAGCATCTTTGTAGGATTAGTTTGGGAAGGATTAGAAGAGATTGTTGAAAAATTCACTCCGCGAGTGATCAACATCTTCTTTTGGAACGGAGTGGCAGACATACTCATGAATCTTTTAGGAGCCTTAACAGCTTACACGCTGGTACGTCGTTCCCTCATCATCAAAAAACAGAAAAACCGTTCAAAATCAAACGAGAAAAACGAAAAAGTTGGCTTGTTGGCTGTTAAGAGAACTTCAGATAGGATACTAACACACATGAAAGATGTGATAGACGGCGTATACTCTGAAAGCTCGGACAAAGATATTTCCAAGACTGTTGGAACTTACCAATTAAAACCCGCTGAAAGAATGTAGTTGACACTTAGAAATAGTTACAAAGGTTATTTTGTGTTCTAAACCTATTAAGCTTCTTGAACTGTCTACGAAGTCTATAATGTTAAATATGGATAACGAACTATCGAAATATTTGAAAATTTGGATAGTGAATTGCCCAGATATGGTAATAATTAGCGAGATAATTAACCAGAATCCTTGGTGGAAGTACGGAAAGAATTTTGAGCATCACGATAGGACTCATCTAAAGCAAAGCAAAACCTGATTTTGAAGAGGAAGGATTTTGAGACAAGCATGGAACCAAGTATAGCTTCTCGAAACTTGCAAGAGATGTCAAGACAATTCATCTAACAGCTATTGACTACTTGAAGTTGTTAGAAGAGTCGTTTATTCTAACAGTGCTTCATGCATACGATTTCAACAAAAAAAGACATAAAATTCAAGGGAGCAAAGAAGGTATATTTTCAGTACCCATTCATATTTTATGCATTGAAAAGTTCTCTAAGCGGAAGAGGTGTAAACGATGTAACAGCTGAAATACCTTAATCGCTCCAGTTGAGACGTTTTTGTCGCTATTAAACAAGTCAAACTACAACCTATAAGCATGCTTATAAAATCTACACGCCATTTCTGAAGCTTTCGATCACTTTTGAAAAATTCGCAAAACAAGCTTAATTTGATGGTAGCCCGGGAGAGATTCGAACTCTCGTCAGAGGCTCCAGAGGCCTCCATGCTTGACCGCTACACCACCGGGCTTCACAATAAAATAACTAAAAGTTCTCTGTAATAATATTAACGTTCGTTTGGATTTTAAAGAGAAAAACAAATATCATCCTGTTTTTCACAGCTTCTTCAATAAGGTAGCATCTTTGAGTGCTCGGGGTTACTCTTTCACAGCGCCATAACGTCTGCCCTGTTGGATTTTGAACAGGGTAATCGTGGTTTCAGATTTCTCTTTAATAGCAATAACTAGCTGTGATCTCTTATCCATTTCAGCTTTTTATGAAATGACAAGCAACAAAGTGTTCTTTTTCAACTTCTGTTATCCGCGGTTCCTTTTTGGAGCATTCATCCCTTTTGTAGGGGCATCGTGAATGAAACCTGCACCCTTGTGGTATATTGATTGCCGATGGAACCTCACCTGTAAGCTCTATCCTTTTCCTCTTCCGCTCAGGATTTGGGATTGGAATTGCAGACAGCAAAGCTTGTGTATATGGATGCATGGGGTTCAAGAAAAGCGATTCTTTATTGCTCATCTCTACTATTTTCCCTAGGTACATGATAGCTATTCTGTCCGATATATATTTGGCAACCGCAAGGTCATGTGTGATGAATAGATAGGTTAACCCGAGATCTTTTCTAAGGTTTAGCATAAGGTCAATGAGTGCTGTTCTAAGGGACACGTCGATCATGGAGACTGGTTCATCCGCAACTATGAATTCTGGGTTAAAGATTATTGATCTTGCTAGGGCGACGCGTTGTCTTTGGCCTCCGCTGAGTTGATGAGGGTGCAAGTTGGTGAATTGTTCAGGAGGTGTTAATCCCACCTTCTCAAGCACTTCTAAAACAATTTCCTTCTTTTCTTTGCCTTTGGCTAAGTCGTGGATTTCAAGTGGATGACCAACAGCGTCAACTATTTTCATTCGCGGGTTAAGTGATGCATAAGGGTCTTGGAAGATGATTTGCATCTTTCTCCTGAGCAGTCTAAGTTTTTCACCTTTAAGTTTTGTGATGTCTGCTCCGTTGAAATAGATTTCACCTACTGTGGGTTCGAGGAGCCTTATGATAAGCCTGCCAGTTGTCGTTTTTCCACATCCGCTTTCCCCAGCTAAAGTAAATATCTCCCCCCTCTTTACTGAGAAAGTTATGTCATCGACAGCCTTGACATAACTCATTTTTCTAGCAAATAATTGTTCAAGAAAGCTTTTCTGAACTGGAAAATACTTTTTTAAATGTTCAACTTTCACGATTTCACTCAACTTTTGGCCCTTCCTCGTGAGTATTTGAAACATCTGACAAAGTGGTTGTGTCCGATATCAATTAAAGGAGGCTCTTTCGTTCGGCATATTTTCATGACATAGGAGCAACGAGGCCAAAAACGACAGCCTCTGGGAAGATTAAGCATGTTTGGTGGCGAACCCGGAATTGCTGCCAGTTTCTGATCAGCCAACTCAATGTTTGGAATGCTTTGCAAAAGTCCTTGTGTATATGGGTGCCTTGGATTTCTGTGCAGTTCTGTGCTGCTTGCGTGTTCAAACATATGCCCAGCATACAAAATGATAACCCTATCACATCTCTCCAAAATTATGCTTAAGTCATGCGATATTAGGATAAGCGCCATTCCATACGCATTACGCAGGCTTTCTAGAAGGTCTAGTATTTTCGCTTGGACTATTACATCCAAGGCTGTTGTGGGCTCATCAGCAATTACTAGGTCAGGATTCAGAGCTGTCGCCAAGCCTATCATAATGCGTTGTCTCATTCCGCCGCTGAATTGGTGGGGATAATCGTTTATCCGTTCAGGCCGAATCCCCAGATCCTTAAGTACAGTCTTAGCACGTTCAAGTGCCTTTGCTTCTTTTACGTTAGGTTCATGTGTTCGTATCAATTCGGCAAAATGTGCACTAATTTTTTTAATAGGGTTTAGAGAAGTCATCGGGTCTTGAAAAATATATGCAACTTTTCTTCCTCTAATGAAACGTAACTCATGTTCCGGTAGTCTTACAATGTCTTTTCCATCAATTTTTACATGACCTTTCACTATGACACCGGGATAAGGGACGAGGCGTATTACAGAAAGCCCAAGAGTTGATTTTCCCGATCCGGATTCACCAACTAACCCTAATGTTTCACCTTTCTCTAAAGAGAAGGATACATCTTCAACGGCACGGATTGTTCCTCTACTTGTGCGGTAATCGACGGTTAATGAGCCAATCTTTAATAAGGGCAATTTTCGTTCACCTCAGCGCTGAAGTTTTGGATTGAGTAATTCGCTTAGTCCCTCTTCAATAAGCGTGAATCCTAGGGCAAGGAGAATTATCATGATTCCGGGAAAGGTTATTACCCACCATGTACCACTTGAGAGGAGTGCCCTTCCATCCGTTAGGTCCCACCCCCAATCAGGGACATCTTTTGTAACTCCTAAACCGATGAAGGTTAAGCCAGCAGCCGTGAGGACAGCATCTGCAAAATTTATTGTGGCTACTACTACTATTGATGGAATGACGTTTGGAAAAATGTAACGGAAAACTATTGTGTGCCATTTTGCACCAGACGCTCGGGCTGCCTCTACGTAGGTTAACTCTTTTATGCTTAAAACTTGGCTTCGAACTATCCTGAAGTATGATGGAATGTAAACAACAGCTATTGATAGAGCCATGTTGACGACGCCGGGGCCTAACATGGCAGCTATGGCGATTGCAATAACCAAGCCTGGGAATGCGTAAATGGCGTCTATCACTAGGGAACATGCTCTGTCAAAGATGCCGCCCACATAGGATGAGAATAGACCTAGAGGCACACCTATAAGGAAGCAGACGAGAACCGAAAGGGTTGAAATTTGAAGCATAATTGATCCACCGCATAAAATTCTGCTCAGCATGTCTTGACCGAGATGGTTTGTGCCCATGGGGAACTGTGAACTGGGAGGCGCTCTTATTGGACCAACACCTGTTTTGATTGGGTCATGCGGCCTTATCCAAGGGGCAATCACCGTCATAATAACCAAAGCTGACAAAATTATTATTCCGAGAATGGCCATCCATCCTGAAGGACCCTTTTTAGTCAGGGAAGTTAATCTAGGTATTAAGCGTGCAAGGATGCTTTGTTTGATTTTCACTTTGCTCATTTTGGCTTCCTCCTACAGTCTTATCCTTGGGTCAAAGTATGCGTACAGAATATCTACGACAAGACTTACCAGTGTAACGAATAAGCCGAACATGACCACGGCGCCTTGAATTGCTGTGTAGTCTCTAAAGTTGATTCTGTCAACTATGTATCTTCCAAGTCCCGGCCATGAAAACGTTGTTTCTGTGAGGATTGCCCCTCCTAGAAGTATGGCAAACTGTAATCCCATCATTGTGAGGATGGGTAGGAAGGCGTTTCTTAACGCATAACCGTAAGTTACTGTACTTTCTTTTAGACCCCTTGCTTTTGCAGCGGTAACAAAGTCAAGTCGAAGAGTTTCAAGCATGTTTGTTCTTGCCATTCTGATAAACATGCCTGAGAGGATAATTCCAAGTGTTAAGGAAGGTAGAAGAAGAGCTTTTAATGATTCAAAAAATTTGAAGAGGTTCCCCTCGAGAAGGCTGTCAATAGTATATAAGCCTGTTATGCTAGCAGGGGGGTCCACGGCGGGATTAAGGCGTAAGCCTGTTGGGAGCCAGCGAAGGTAAACTCCGAAGATTAATTGGAAGATCATGCCGAGCAGGAAAATTGGGATAGCATATGTGACTGTTCCGAAACCTCTTATCAGGTGGTCTAGAATGGAGTTGTATGACTTGGATGATACTACGCCAAGCAGTATTCCTATAACAGATGCTATTATCATGGAGTAAATAGCGAGTTCAAGCGTGGCTGGAAATGCGGAAAATATTTGTCCCCCAACCTCTTCGTATGTTTGCATCGATTTCCCCAAGTTAGGGTATCCATGCTCCAAGAAGTATCCAAAATCCACAAGACCCCAAAGGTAATCTATATACTGCGTCCACAATGGTTTATCCAACCCTAAGAGACGCCTCATCGTCTCCATCTGCTCAGGGGTTGCCTTTTTTTCAAAATGAAGTGCAACGGGGTCGCCTGGCAGGACACGCATGACTAAGAAGACCATGGAAAGCAGCAATAAGAGTGTGGGTATTGTGAGTAGTATTCTTGTGATGATGTACGAGCGGAGACCCATAACTTTCACTTTACGATTTGTACAAAATAGAAAAAGAGGAAATAAAACTTACTACTTCCCGATATATATCAGCCAGTATCGCATGTCCTGTGTAATGTCTAGGTATATGCCGTAGACATCTGGTCTGGTTACAGCCCAAGCGCTACTTACGTAGAGTGGGACAACTGAGCACTGCTCCACAGCGATGTCGTCGATCTGAGCGTAAAGTTCTTCTCTGAGAGTCGTGTTTGTTGTGGCACGTGCTTGGTCATATAATGCAACCTGAGTTGCATTGTAGTAGTTGGTGTGAATCCATGAAGCCCAGTAAAGGAACGCATAGTCGTCTGGGTCAACGTAGTCCGGATACCAACCGTATATGTAAGCATCCATTATCTCGTCGTCTCTGTTTTTCTTGTAGCTTGCCCAGTCTGCAGACTTCAACGTCACATCTATAACGCCGCTTGCCTCAAGCGCTTCCTTGTAGACAAGACATTGCTCAGCGCTCATGGGATAATGCCCTGAAGATTCATACCATAAATCAAATTTCAGCTTGTTAGTTTCATTGTAGCCTGCGTCGGCAAGCAAGCTTCTAGTGAGCGTATAGTTTGCGTCTCCAAGCTTTTTGAATGCTTCAGTATGTCCTAACATGCCTGGAGGTATTATGCTATACAGGGGGTCCGATAAACCGAGGAAGACTGTTTCGCAAACAGTTGACCTGTCTAATGCAGCCGCAACCGCTACTCTCACTCTTCTATCGTTAAATGGTGCACGCTTTGTCTGGAAGCAGAGATATTGAATGAAGGCGCCGGTGCCCCACCAAACCTTAACATTCGGTTTGCCCTCCAAATCAAGTACGTCCGTTGGACTGATATGTCTGAACGCTATATCTACGTCACCAGCTTCGACAGCCAGCCGAAGCGTTGAGGGGTCGCTGTAAAACCTGAATATTACGTGTTCTGTTTTCGGATATTCGCCAGTGGCATTCCAGTAGAAGGGATTTGCGTCTAGTTTGATCTCGATGTCTCTTCCAGCTACACGCTTCCATTCTGATAAGAAATATGGACCGACAAATGCGACTGGAGTGCTTGCTCGTGGGTCTCCTGCTGTATATTCAACCTCTTCTATGGGAGCATAATTCGGATTAACAATTGCAGAGGCTCTGCATGCCAGAATTCCTAGGAACGGGCTGAAGGGGAAGTTCAGCTGGAACCTGACCTTGTATGTGTCGAGGACTTCTGTGCGGTTTATGATGACGTCATAGCCTAGGCCTGCTGGTGCACCTTCGGGAATGCTAGGTATAAGTGCAATGGCCCTGTCAAAACTATACTTGACGTGTGTGGCGTTAAACTCTGTGCCATCCCAAAATGTCACGCCTTGCCTTAAGTTGAAATCCCAAACGTCTAAATCTTCGCTGTAGTTCCAGCTTACCGCTAGCTCTGGAACAAAGTCAGCTCCCGTTTCGGATCCAGGTTTAACGCTGACGAGGGTGCCAGCTATTTGCTGTAGTATGCACCATCCGAAATAGTCATATGCTTGAGCCGGGTCGAGAGTTTTTTCAACAGAGTCTGTTGTTCCGACAACCAATGTCTTCTTCGCCAATGTCACCTTTGCCAAGGCAGCCTCCATTGCTGCTAACCTTGCTTCCAAGCTAACTATTGCTTCAAGGGTTATAGTTGTAAAGTCTCCTATTGTTGATGTCAGATTAAGCACATTTCCCGTTAGTGTGGATACGTCACTTGTCAATGTGGATAAATTGCCCACAACAGTTGTCGTATAAACCATTGTGCCGCTCGAAACTATTATGCCTATTAGAACCAGAACAATTATTGCAAGGTCTATTCTTTCTGCCATTTGTTCTTCACCTTTTTATAAACACGCACTACATTTACTAGTTTAAGTTATATAAAACTTACCTTACTCACTATAAGAATAAAACCCGTGTTTCACTAAAAAGGCAGTTTTGAGTAGTTTTTATGAGACCTTAGAACAAGAATTCTAAAAGTTACCGTCAAAAGCCAATGTTACTTGGTCACCAAAACTGGACAAGGCGCATTTCTGATTACTCCATCGCTTACGCTTCCCAAAAGTATCTCCCTAATTTTGCTTACACCCCTAGCACCCATAACAATCAAATCAAACTCGCCTTCTCTAGCAGTTTTAAGAATCTCTCGAACGATATGTCCCTCCTTAAGCAAAGTTTCAACCTGAATTCCTTCAGCCTCAACCCTCTTTTCACCATCTGCCAAAATGTTAGCGCCAGCCTTACGGGAAGCATCAACCACTTTAGAAAAATCTGCGGGAGCCATAACTGGAACCCGAGAGGGAGTTAAGGTTGTTGGTTCGGGCATAACAACGGGTCTCACCCCGACCGAATATACATGGATTAAAGTGATTTTTCCATCAAACTTTTTAGCTATTTGGACAGCAATCTCTAAGGCTCTTAGTGAATGTTCAGAACCGTCTAAAGGTACCAAAATTTTTCTAAACAAACAATGTCACCTTCAATCCAAAACTAAATGATATTACTTATTATTTTAAACTTCGTGTTGTTTCCAAATTTTCAAGAACCCTCTGTTCTGTCTTAACTGAACAATTAGAAAACAGTTTTATAGAAAAAATGAAAGGCGAGGCCATCCTACCGCCATGACTGCTTCATTCATAGTGACTGCTTCTTCCTTCTTAAGCCGAGAACGACAACGACTATAACGATTACGACGATGACAGTTATTGATATTAGGAACCATGGTTGTTCCCATAGTGCTGGAAGAGGCTGTCCCATAAGGGACCATATGCTGAGATGACTAATCGTTGCCCAGACATAATGTTCTGTGGTATTTATCTGTGTGTCTATGGCTTCCCAGTTGTTGGTTGTTTCATTCCAATAGAATATTTTCAAACTGTTTTCGTCGAGTTCTAATTCGGATAGCTGTTCTGGCGTGTAGTAGATGCGTATAGTACCATTAACTGTTACATCCTCTGGATCAGCTGTGATTTGTATGTAATTGCCCAATACCTTATATGTTCCTGGCGGAGGACTGACGTCTGCTGGCGCCGTTATGTTTTTGATGCATAGGGTTGCGAGCTTTGAAATGTTAGTTAAGGTTAAAACGCAGCTAGCAGTTTCTTTAGCATCGATCATAAACGGGTTGTCCTGTGTAATTGATGCTGGATTATAGACTGTCTCAACGTAGCCTTCCCACACCTTGAATATTAAACGCTTAAGTTTGCTAATGCTTTGGTTGTTCCAAATCATAGTGTTTCCCTCTGCAAACTCGTCTGGGTCCGGCACTCTCTCTGGGTCAGTTGGGTCTATAAACAACGTCACCGTGTGGGTTCCGTTATTTCCGCCCTTCACTGCGATTTTTAGACGCTGCCCCGCGATAGGGGACTCATTTCCATAGTCCACTGATGTGAGATTGAAGAGTCTCTCAAGCCTAAAGCATGTGGCATTAACAGGGTCTATGGGAGGTGAGAGCATTATTCTGGTTAGCTCGCCTATAGCAGAGGTGCTACGTACTTCGAAGTTTATTTGAAGCTGTACTAGGTCTATTAGCGTTTGATTGAGGAATAGTTCTCTCCACGTTATTTGTGCAGGAGAGGTCAGGTTCATGTAACTCACTATGTAACTCTTTACAAGGTTAACTTGAGCGTTCAAGTCTCCTTCAAGCGTGTATTCCATTCTGAGGTTTCCTGTGCTGTTTCTGTAGGTGAAAGATTGATTGTAGGAGGTTACGTTGCACAACCTTGTTTTTTGCAGCGACTCAAATAGCTCTCTTAGTTCTGGAGGCATCTCCTCAGGCAAGGGATAAGTCGGATAATAGTATTCTTCTAGGTCGATCTCTCCGGAAGATGTTGCTCTTAGTTGCAACCTCCCTGTGGTACATGAGTAGGTTAGTTGTGTTTGAGCTTCGCTTATGTATGGAAGTGTTGCATTTAGTGATATGACTGCGTAGATGATGGGATATAGAGGGCTGACCATGTAGGATGGGAAGGCTGGCTGTTCCATTGGTTGTAGGATGGCTGTGGCATTCTTTGCGATTTCAGCAAGTCCTCCTACTAGGTAGAGAACATCCTCCACAAATGTCATCCTTATTTCGACTTCACCAGTGTCATGCATGTATACTATTTGAAAGTTTACGCTTTCAACGGAGTTAACCGTCGTGTTCAAAGCCGTATATATAATGTCGTGCACTTGCTCACGCGTTTCTAGTGGCATGTAATAATAAGGTGGGAAAAACTGCATCATAATCACATACGTGATCATTTCGATAAAGTTTCCGTGGATACCTACATCAAAGTCCACCCAAGCACCTATGTTGTCGTATGGAGTAAGCGTTGTGTTTAGATTAGTGCACTCCAGTATTTCATTTGTCATTTCATAAAGTGAACCTGGCCCCATCCCCGGAATAGTACTGTCGTATTGCATGAGTATGGCTTCTAGTGTTATTTGGTCTATACTGAAGCCAATGGCTGGATAGTCCCCGTAAATTACCAGCCCCTCGCCTGTAAGGGAGAGATAAGTCTTGTTTCCCTCGAAGCCTAGGCCGAAATCAAAGATTGGAAAGCCTGAAACCACGTGGAATGTGATGTTGCCTGTTAATGATTCGTTCATGTATTGTCCTGTTATTGTTACGTCGGTTACATTGAGTGGAAACATAGACCTTATGCTATCGGGCACAACGGTGGTGCAATTCATTCCCATACTTCCAATACCTTCGGAATACGTCCCTAGCAGGGAGAGATCTGTTGTGTTGAATGGATACTCTGACGCAAGCCAAGGCGGCAGGGTCATGTTAACACTCAAATCTGAGCTGAATTGAGTGTCAGAATACTGTTCCTGATAAGAAACTTCGGTTGTGTTAAATGGCAGTTCTACTGGAAGCCTCGATACGACATCTTGCGGAACAACGAATGTAGAGTTTGCTGCTACTACTGTTAACTCACCGTTTTTTGTTATTTCAGCTGTGCCATAAACTTCAGGACTAGGGTTAAACGGAACCATATGCGCGTAATTTAATGCTCCTGATAAGGCGACACTGCCATTTGGATACACAGTGAACATCGCTTCCACATCGCTGAAATGAGCGTCAAATTCTGTATAGTTATACTGACGAGACAGCGGCAAGGCGCCTCCTGAATCCACAAATTCAATAATTGGCATAAACAGCTCGTAGCGCACTGACTGTAGCGAGATCCATGAGACCTTAGTTGGATTTAGACCATATTGATGGATCATCGGTCCATAAAGGTATATGTCGACCATGTGGGTTCCAGGTGTCAGATATTCTCTTTTTGTATCAGATACGCTTATGCACGCGTCCATCCATCCTTCAGCTCTTAATCCATTTATGGTTACTATATAGTCGCCAGCAACAGAGACGTTAACTTCAACGCTGATCTTCAAATAGTCGAATTTTCCACTGCCATCAGTGTCAATTCCCGCATCGCTAATGGTTCCGGTAAGACATGTATGAGTAGGTAATCTTGCTTCTTCAACTAGAGCCTGCGTAGGGAACAATAATGGAGCGGAAAATGATGCAACCAAAAGAAATACCAGCATAAACACGAAGCTTTTCCTATATTTTTTGAACATTTTCTCAACCGAAAACCCTTATGTATTGGACGGTTATATATATTTTGAGTTCATATCCTTAGTCTAACAGAAGACGGAAGTAGACGTTTGCATCTCAGTGTAATGTGTCTGCGAAATCTCTTTCGCCGAAAAGCAAGAACTACTCTCTGTATAGCTGGCATAGCTCTGGCTGTAACATCCATGGTGGCAATAACCGCAACGATCACATCATACACTACGGCCATCAGAGAAATGAACACATTTTTCACGGGCGACATCCTGGTGGTCTCTAAGAGCCAGATAGTCATTCAAGCACTGCCCATCTCCGGAGGAAATCTGATAGAAACGATAGAAGAGGACGTGAAAGGCATATCCGGAGTAGAGGCAACAGTGCCGCTGCTATTCCTCTTCTCCATGGAGCTCAGAAGCACCATAGAGATGATACCAATAAACATAACTGTTGGAATCCCTCCTGGAAACTGGACGGTATTAACCGGCTCAACCCCCCTAAGAACCGGGGGAAGTTGGCCCTCTAAGAATGCATCCGACGAGATCCTAGTTGGATCTTGTCTGGCAGACTTGACTGGTATAGCGGTTAACTCGACGATAAAGACAGGAAACCATATCTTGACTGTCAGAGGGATTCTGGATACACGTTCTGCCATACTGGGTCGTATGGTTATAATGCCTCTGAGGACAGCCCAAGAGATTTACCACTATCCGATGACCGTTAGCATGATTGTTGCTAAACCAGAGGAAGGAGTAAATGTCGAAGAGGTGGCGGATCGCATTGAAAGCGAACTCAACAATCCTACAGAACGCATCAAGGCTTTGACCAGCAAAGAAAGAAACAGTATAATTGACCCTCTCCTCGATGAGGTTAACATGTGGAACCTTGGAATATCAAGTGCTCTTTTTGTTACGAGCGTAATGATTGTAACCTTGGTCGCCATGGTCAACGTGTCTGAAAGAAGAAGAGACTTCGCGACCCTAGACGCGTTGGGCGCTTCGTTCACTTCTAAAGTTCTTATCGTCTTAACCGAAATATGCTTCATCGGACTGCTTGGAAGCCTTATCGGAATTTTCTTGGGTGCAATTGCAGCCGTCACGATAGTAAGTATTTACACGAATATTCCCATCCAAACGCTTTTTCCCGACATCTTTACCATAGTCTCTCCACTCTTACTCACTAAAACTGTGGCTTGCATGGTAACAGCAAGTTGTGTTGCAGGTTTAATACCGGCCATCGCAGCAGCTAGAACAAGCGTCGCAGACATTTTGAGGGCTGAATATTGATAGTCAAAACCATAGAATTAACACGCACATATCGCCGTGGACCCTCCCACATAGTGGCAGTTAACAAGGTGAACATAGAGGTAGAGAAAGCAACCTTTATTTCCATTATAGGACCATCTGGATCTGGGAAAACCACTCTTCTCAACCTTATTGGACTCAACGACCATCCGACTTCTGGAAAAATTTTGTTCATGGGCAAAGATGTCTCTCGCCTAGCTGATAGGGAACGAAGGAAAATCAGGCTTCAAAGCATTGGTTTCATCTTCCAGACATTCAACTTGCTACCCACACTCACAGCCTTGGAAAATGTTGAGTTGCCAATGGCTTTAGCAAATGTCCCGCACAAAGTACAAAGGAAAAAAGCCCTCAAACTCCTAGGAAAAGTTGGGCTTACAAATAGGCTTCAACACCTGCCACGAGAGCTTAGCATGGGAGAGACGCAACGAGTGGCTGTAGCGAGAGCCCTTGCAAACGACCCGTCATTAATCCTTGCAGACGAGCCTACCGGGGAGCTTGATTCAAAAACCGCTACAGAGATAGTGAATCTGCTTTTTACACTAAGCAAAGAACACAAAACAACGGTGATTGTGGCAACGCATGATGAAAAAATAGTTGAAGTAGCAGATACAGTTTATACAATTCAAGATGGTAGGTTGAGACTTGAAGGCTAAGTATTCACAGCAGCGAGAAGTCTGTGGATTTTATTTTTCCTTGCTGGTCTATGACGACTTCAAATTTTTCAGCCCATGGATGCCCTTCCAAGTCTATGGGACATGTACCCCCAATTATCCAAGCCCCGTCTTTCTGCTTGACTGAGCAAACATCTATTTTCTCTGTGTCCTTCCTCTTTCTAAGGAAATCAACAGCTATTTGTTTTGCAACCTCTTCCGAAATAGCTTTCATGCATGCTTCCTCCACAATCGCCTTTAACATTCAGCTAAGAATGGCATAAGGATTATGAATGAAAAATCGTTAGTGAAGCTAAACACAGGCTTATTTACATACATACCCCGTGCGATAGATTCAAATCAGCAAACAACCAGCTTTACCTTGAAGGCAACGGTTTCGGAAAAGGAAGGATATGAGCAAGAAAAAGAGGATGATAATTCACGTGGACATGGATCATTTCTTCACGGCTGTTGAGGAAAGAGAACACCCCGAATTCAAGGACAAACCTGATTGTTGGAGCAGATCCAAAGGAAGGAAAGGGAAGAGGGGTTGTCAGCACATACATATAATTTTAAATAACCAGGAAATTTATAATAAGACTTATGAAATGGACGAATAATGAAGTAGAAATACTAAAAGAACATTACTCCACAACTGCCAAGCATGATTTGATTGAAATATTTAGAAAAATAGGTAGAAACAGAACATGGTTATCTATTTTCAAAAAAGCCAATAAATTAGGTTTAAAGAAAATTACACATAAAGAAGCGATTGATAAAATTCTTAGAGAAAAATATAGTAATACTGCTCTTGAAGTTTTAATAAAAGAGGTTCAAAAGTACCTACCACATATAACAAAAAAAGCTCTCATTATGAGAGCCAATCGTTTGGGGCTTAACAGAAGAAAATACGCTGCAAAAATGCAACAAAAGAAAATAAAAATTCCTCAACCATCAAAGGAATTAGCTTGGTTTCTTGGCGTATTAGCAGGTGATGGATACGTTAGTTCTCTTAGAGATAAGTCCAAGAGTTACAAGGCATCGCTAACGGTTGTATCCGAAGAGTTTGTGAATCAATTTTCGAAAATTGGAAAAGTACTATTTGGAATACAACCATGCCTAAGAAAGTATAATAAATACAAACTAAAGGGAATTTGGAGAAAATATTATGAATGCACTTTTATCAGCAAGGCAATGGTTAATTTTCTGGGAGACTGAAAAGAAAATGCTTGGTTCAAAACTCTTACCAATAGATTTAATTGGATTTGGGATGATAAAAGTAACATTTCCGCCTTCTTAGGCGGATTTTTCGATTCGGATGGATCAATAATTTACAACAAAGAAAACTACGTGAGAAGGGTTAGTTTTGCAATTTCAAACAAAAATGCTCAGACCACCATTAAAAAGATGTTAGAAGAGTTAGGAATAAAATGCCACATCTACGGGAAAGGTATTCAGATTGATGGTAAAGAAAATGTAAAAAAATTTGCTATGTACATTGAAAGCTGCATCTCACGAAAAAGGAGATTATTAAACTTAGTAAGGCTGGAATCATGAAAAACAAAATCATCATACATGTAGATATGGATGCCTTCTTTGCCGCGGTGGAGGAAAGGGAACATCCTGAGTTTAAGGGAATGCCGATAGTTGTTGGGGCTGATCCTAAAGAAGGAAGAGGCAGGGGAGTAGTTAGCAGCGCTTCTTATGAGGCGAGAAAGTTTGGTGTTAGGTCTGGCATGCCGATTTCAAGGGCTTGGAAGCTTTGTCCAGAAGCCATCTACTTGCCAGTTAACTATGAGCTTTATGAGAAAGTTTCCAACGAAATAATGGGTATTCTGCGGAAATATGCAGACAAATTTGAGCAGTGGGGGATAGATGAGGCTTTTCTGGACGTAACCTTAAAAGTGAAAGGCTGTGAGGAAGCTAAGGCATTAGCACGTAGGATAAAAAACGAAATTTACGAGAAGAAAAAGCTTACATGTTCAACAGGCATAGGTCCAAACAAACTTGTCGCAAAAATAGCCAGCGACTTCCAAAAGCCAAACGGCTTAACAGTGGTTAAAGAGGAAGATGCCGAAAAATTTCTTGCTCCGCTGCCTGTGCGCAAGCTTTTGTGGGTTGGGCGGAAGACTGAGCAGAAACTGAAAAACATGGGAATAAAAACTATAGGGGACCTAGCCAATTACGACCCTACGGTGCTGGCGGAAACTTTCGGTGTTATGGGCACCCAGCTTTACTTAATGGCTCATGGAATAGACAGAAGTGAAGTTAAAGAAAGAAGCGAGGTCAAATCCATAAGCCGTGATGTAACATTTGAGGAAGATACGGCTGATTTTGATTTTGTTTTAAACACTTTGGGTAGGCTTTCTGAGGAAGTGCATAAGGATATTTGGGAGCAGAACCTCTGTTTCAAAACGGTTACCGTTAAGGTGCGGTATGAAAATTTTGAGACTCACATGCACAGTAAAACCCTACCTTTCATAACAGACCGTTTACAAGATTTGAAAAAAACAGCAAGAGAACTGATTCAGGATTATCTTAAGCCAGACAGAAAAATACGGCTTGTAGGGGTGAGGGTGTCGAATCTTGTTTCAGCGGAAAAGCAGAAAAAGCTGACTTAGGGTAGAACGAACTCCCATTTGCACCATAGGTTTGGGGGATGTTTGTCTGGTGGGCAAACCATACAGTTTACTTCCACGTTTGGATTTAAGGTCTTTGCGAAGTTTTCCAAATAGCCAAATCGAACTTTTTTGCATGGAAACTCGCCTAGCCCCTTATTTAGACGTGCTTCTTGTGTTCTGCATCGGTTAATGCTTAAAACAGCCCTTTTATCGCTTAATTCAACAGTTTTGAAAGGCTGGTCCAAAGCCCAACTTGACTTACGCAAAAGGCCAATAATTGCTGACACGTTTGGGTTTTCGCTTACCTGAAACATTTTTTGCAAACTTTTCGCTTCAATTGCAGCCATGGCTTCCCAAACGCCAGCATCAATCACGGTTGCTGCTTCAGTGCCAAACTTTTTCTCTATGCCCAAAAAGTATAGGCCGTCAACCCTCCACAAGTTTCGAATTTGAAGAAAGAAATAGTCAAGAAGCTTTTCCATGGGCATTTTAGCCAGCATTTCACGGTCTTCGCTGCTTCCAAGTGGATATTCACTCATACGCCTACACCAACATGCAGATTAACAAGTTATATGAACTAATCTTTTAAGCGTTAACTTGTGGAGATGTCTCCCGCAACTCCCTTTTTTTGTTTTGTGGTTCGCACTAAAACTTTTATGAAGCCTCTAAAATGCGGCTTGTATTATGGAACTCGAAAAGACATGATACTCGTATTCAGTCTGTCCATCGTATTGATTTGCTAACTTTAGCCAGCAAAAATATTCAACTTCAGTGCGGGGGATTAGGTTTGAACCCCCCAACAAGTGGCGATTTCTGCCGCAAACCCCCATTTTTCGTCGTAGGCCTTAAGAAAAAGATTTTTTAGGTGAAAAGACTGTTTGCTGTTTGGTGTCTGTTTCTATTTAGGTGTCTTTATCAGTTCATAAATTGTCGTGTGTGATGGTGTCTGTGTTCTCCACGGTGTGGGAGATAAGGCAAGCGTTGAAATCCTCGTAGTGTTGCTCAGGTTTGAGTAAAAAAGTGGGATACATTGGACCTAAAACTGTTGAAGAGGCGTGCTGAGATGTTGGATGCGGTTAGTACGGTCTTCATCCTTCTGCTGTTATTGGTCAGTTAGCTGGCAAGTATGGTGTTAGTGAGCGGTGTTTGTGGAGTGATTGGGAAAGGCGTGGCAAGTGTGTTCCTTTGCTTTTGGATTTGGAAAAGTTTGGGGGTTTTAGCGAGATGGTTGAGCAGAGGTTGAATGCTGTTCAGAAGACCAAAAAGATTTAATGCTTAAGCCAAGCCCAGTATAAGGTTTAAACGCAGAAAATAAGGTTTAATCTTTTAAACGTAACCGACAATAGAAGACAAAAAAGTGGCGAGAACCATTGCTACAGGGGCAACTAATAAAAACAATAATTCTAGGCATAATTCAAGGCTTAACAGAATGGCTACCAATATCAAGCACAGGACACCTAAAACTTGCTGAACAATTTCTAAACTTAAAGGCTCCAATACTTTTCGATGTCATCTTACACGTTGGCACACTAGCCGTGATTTTCGTTTTCTTCAGAAAAGACATCAAAAACATCCTATCAGCTTTCATACGTTTTGATTTCAAAACAGAAAACGGAAAACTAATCCCACTAATAATTGCGGGAACAATACCCACTGCATTAATAGGCTTAGTCTTCGGCGACATTATAGAAAACACTTTTCAAGACATGTTGCCAATCGCTATGGCGTTCATAATCTGCGGGATAATGCTTTACCTTTCAAAATTTGGAAAAGAAGAAAAAGACAACATAGACTATTTGGCGGCAGTTCTAATCGGCACAGCACAAGGCATAGCCATAATTCCAGGCATATCCAGAAGCGGAACTACAATCGCAACCGCGCTTTTGCTAGGAATAAAACGTGAAAAAGCCTTCAAATTCTCATTTATACTTTCAATTCCAGCCATAATCGGCGCTTTAGGCTTAACCATCAACAAACAATTTGACAAGTTGGCAACCGCAGGTTTGGACTGGATTGAAATTCTAGCAGGAATGGTCGCAGCCATGCTTGTTGGTTATTTGGCGTTAAAGCTCCTCTGGAAAATCCTAACAAAGAAAAAGCTTCACATCTTCGCATTTTACTGCTGGCTGCTCAGCGCAGCTTTAATAGTGCTTAGCCTACGCATTTTCTAACCATTTAGGCTTGCCAGAAAGAAAATCCGTCAAAAACTCTGCAAACTCGCCGTTCTTCTCGTAAACTTTAACGATTTCTTCATTAACAAAGATTTTGAATCCTTTGCGGAGCACGTGCGAGATTTGTTCGGCTATGCCAGCGTTTCTTCCGCCATCCTTCAGCTTTTCGCTGAGCAACGCAACCGCGTCGGTGTATTTCCTCTGAAGTTCAACAACCCATCTTCCATCTTCCACGTATGGTCCAGAAACAGTGCCCAAACTGCCTAGATGCTTCCTCAAGAATTTTTCGCATTCTTGCTCCTTCTCAAGAGGTGGCCCAAAATGCTTCTTGACTGGCGATATATTGCGTTGTTCAAGTTCAAATATGAACATGTTTAAGGTTTTTTCGTCGCTCCATGAAATGTCTCTTAGAATGTTGAAATCGTTTAGCTGAACAAGTTTGTGTAAGGAGCGTTGGGACTTGTAGAGTTGACCCCATAAAATGTCTGGAACAGCGTCAACGTTTCCGAAGGTTAGGAAGATTATTGCCGAGCCGCGTTTCTGTAATTTTTGTTTTAGCTCTTTCACTGTTAAAGCTATTGTTTCTGGCGGATAAAAGAAATTTATGTATGGATTTTTTAGGAAGGTTCGTGCGGCAGCTATGAATGTGTAAAGTTTTTGTGGTTGTACTGCTGAGGCTACGTTTCTTCCCTTGTCCACGGGGTCGACGATTACTAAGGGTTCTTTGAATAGAAGTTGCAGTTCGTTTTCTCTTCCCTTGTAATAGTTTTCAATGTCAATGGCTATCCTTTGTTTATGTTGTGCGAAGGATTCCAGCGTGTTTATGAATGATTTAAAATGTAGAATTAGGAGTTCGCATAGGTAGCCGCTGAAACCACCAATTTTTATTTCTGCTCCATAAGTATCGGTTCCTTTCATGAATTTCTTTAATAGGCGTACTTCACCCCGCATCTGCGCATTCAAGCGTTTTTTCACGTAATCTGTGTGGAATGGGGTGCGGTCCGTGGCGCTTAACCATTCTCCATGTTTGACTTTGTAGCATGGCACGATGTTTACTCTAACAGCGTCAACTATTGCTTCGAGATATGGATGTTCAGCAAACCTTTCGATTTGTTTTGAGCCTTCTGTGGCTTTTCTGGCAATTTTTAAGCATATACCCCCAAGGGATTTGCGGGGTATGGTTGTTGACACACGCATGAAAACGTCTATGTCTGGTTCTCCGCTGAGCCATGTGTCCTTTGCAACCGAACCTTCCACGCGCACTTCAGCTTTGACGCCTAACTCTTTGGAGGCGGAAACAACCTTCTTTTCCAGTTTTTTAGCTAAAGCCTCTATTTTAGCTCGTTCTCTAGTTTTAGGTGTAATTCTTTTCAGAACGGTTGTGCAGACTTTTTCGATTTTTTCTTGCATAAACTAGCCCTTTTCGTTTATTTTTGTGGACAAAACTGTTTAAGGGTTGAGTAGATTGGTCCTTTTGGTGTTAGGTCGCTTCTTTTAAGTCTTAAACAGTCAGCTTTAACAATTCCAAATTCGTAGTTTGAGTTTTCTGTGATGCATCTGACAAGTTCAGCCTTATTTCTTCCGGATTTCACACGTGCAATGGTTAAGTGTGGGCTGAAGCTTTTCGTGTCTGGTGCAAACCCTAAACTGCGTAAACGCGGTTCTAGTTGATTGAAGATGTTTCGTAAGTGGTCGGCGCCCTCGGTTATTCCAACCCACAAAACTCTTGGATAGCGTAGGTGTGGAAAAGCACCGATTCCGCAAATCTTAACATTAAAGGGGGTGAACTGAACCTTTTTCATTTCTTCGAAGATTTTTTCAACTATGTTTGGTGTGATGTTTCCAAGGAATCGCATGGTTATGTGAACATTTTTGGGTTTGACAAGCTTCAAATCTGCTCCTGTTTTAACCAGAAGACTTTGTATGTTCGTTATCTTTTCCAGAATTGAGTCATTGTCTATGTCAAATGCTATGAAGCTTCTTATTGTTTCTGGCATTTGTTATTCCTTCGCATATCTTTCATTTCTTTCCCTCATAAATGCTTTTAATGCAAAAGAATATCTGCTATTAGAACTTACATTGGCAAATGGATGCGAAATGACTGCTGATAAGTTTGTTGTGGGTTTGGCTGGGATGCCTGGTGCGGGAAAATCTGTAGTTGTTCAAGTTGCAAAAGAAAGCGGCTATGGCGTTGTTGTCATGGGTGATGTGGTGAGGAAAGAAGCGGAAAGAAGATGTGTGGAGTTTAGTCCAGAAAATCTTGGGAAAATAATGCTTGAGTTAAGGCGAAGCGAAGGGAAAGCTGTCATAGCCAAGATGTGTGTTCCAAAAATAGAGAAAGCATCAGCGTCTAAGGTTATTGTGGATGGTGTAAGAAGTCTAAGTGAAGTTGAAGAGTTTAAGAAGCGTTTTCCCAAATTCAGTCTTGTAGCAGTCCATTCATCTCCAGAAACAAGGTTTAAACGACTCTATCATCGCCGAAGAAGCGATGACCCAGAGAATTGGGAAGTCTTTCATGAAAGGGATATGAGAGAGTTAAGCGTAGGATTAGGGGAAGCTATAGCGTTGGCTGAATATATTATAGTGAATGAGGAAGAGTTGGAGGTTGTAAAAGAAAAGATTAGGAAAATTTTGAGAAAGGTTGAGGAGAAATGGATGAAGTAAACGTTCATGTGGAGGTTGAGGTTAACCCAACAGAGTCTGAAGATAAGGTGAAGAGGGCTGTCGAAAACATTTTCGGCAACATACCCATGCAAATAAAACCTTTGCGTAAGGGAAGTCTTCTAGTTGCTGAAGCCAAGGGATTAGAGGCGCTTACCAAACTTTACAATTTATTGCGTAGAGAACGCATCCGTGACGCTGCCAGAGGAGCCCTTTTTGAAGGACTAAGTGGAAAAACCATTAGTTTCTGTTTGAACAAGCAGGTTGCCTATGCAGGTCACATTTCTTTTTCTAAAGTTGTAGCGGAATCGCCTTTAGGACCAATAAAGGTTAAAATAGAATGTGAAAACCCTAGGGAGCTTATTGAGTGGCTTGCCCCAAAAAAAGTGTAGGATGATGAAAATGAGTTTAGATAAAGTTTACGCATACATCGACGCCAACACCGATGATTTTGTTGAAGACCTCGTCAAGCTTGTTAAACAACCCAGCGTTTCAGCAAAAGGTGAAGGAATACAAGAATGTGCGGAGCTCGTAGAAAAAATGATGCAGGAAATAGGACTTTCAACAAAAATTTTTCACGAGGAAAAGGGAAATCCTGTTGTTTACGGAGAAATTAAGTCAAAAAAGTCTGATAGAACTCTTCTTTTTTATGACCATTACGATGTGCAGCCGCCGGAACCCCTTGAAAAATGGATGTATGAACCGTTTAGTGGCAAAATAAGTGACGGAAAAATTTATGGAAGAGGGGCATCAGACAACAAAGGCAACCTTGTCTCAAGGTTAAAGGCTGTTCAAGCATTGTTAGAGGTTACAGGCGATGTGCCTGTTAACATAAAATTTTTTGTTGAAGGGGAAGAAGAGATTGGAAGTCCCCATCTTGAGCCAATAATAAAGAAGTATAAGGACCTTTTTTCTGCGGATGCAGCTATTTGGGAGTTCGGTGGAACAGATAGGCGTGGCAGACCAAATCTGTATCTGGGATTGAAAGGAGTTTTATCTGTTGAACTGAGAGCTGGTGGTGCATCTAAAGATGTTCACTCTGCAAATGCGCCAATAATTCCGAATCCGGCTTGGCGTCTTGTTTGGGCGTTAAACCTTTTAAAGGATAAGGAAGAGAACATTTTGATTGAAGATTTTTACGAAAATGTTCTGTCTCCCTCTTCTGAAGAAATTGAATGTTTAAGGAATATTCCCTTTGAAGAAGAAGAGACCAAGAAAGAGCTGGAGTTAAAGAAATTTTTGCAGAATAAGTCTGGAATAGAAGCCCTAAAAGCGTTGCTGTGTCAGCCCACATGTACCATTAACGGTTTTGTGTCGGGATATACGGGCAAAGGTTCTAAAACGGTTTTGCCACATGAAGCCGTGGCAAAACTTGACTTTCGATTAGTTCCAAACCAAAATTCTAACGAAATTTTCCGAAAACTCGTTAAGTATTTGAAAAACCGTGGATTTGGAGATTTAGAAATAATTAAACATGGTTGTACTGAGCCGACGAAAACACCGATTAATGACCCTTTTGTGAAGTTGGTTGCAAAAACCGCTGAGAAAGTTTACGGTAAAAGGGCTGTGGTTTATCCTATTAGCGCTGGCTCGGGTCCTATGCACTTGTTCCGAAATTTTCTGGGCTATCCAGTTGTTTCGGTTGGGTGTAGCCATCCAGAGGCTAATACACATGCGCCAAATGAAAACTTGAAGATTAAAAGCTTCATAAAGGGAACAAAGTTCATTGCAGCTTTGATTGGTGATTTTGCCTTATAAGGGGTGTTAAGTTTGTCCGTGAAGACTACTATAACTGTTAGAGGTGCAGTTCTGCTGGGTAAGTATGTGGCTTGTGATGCTTTTGATGCGTCTATGCCTTTGAGGGTTGTTACCCATGCCCATGCTGATCACATGACAGGGTTGCGTCGAAGTCTAAGAACATGCGAAAAAGTTTTGATGACCAAAGCCACGAAGGATTTGATTGATGTTTTGAAGGATCCGCTTTTTCTCATGGGCGGTTTTGTGGAGACGCTTGATTATGGCAAAACCATACGATTTGAAGAAGAGCGGGTAACGTTTTTCAGGGCTGATCACATTTTGGGCGCGGCCCAGGTGCTTGTTGAGGATGCTGAAGGCGCAAGAATTGTTTATACTGGAGATTTTAGGATTGATGGGACTCCTGTTTTGGATGCTGACGTGCTTGTTATGGAGGCTACTTATGGAAGTCCCTCTTGTAAGCGTTCTTTTGGGAGGGATATGAGAAGTTTGCTTGTTTCTTTGGTGGAGAAAGGGTTGAAGCATGGTACTGTTTATGTTTTTGGTTATCATGGTAAACTTCAAGAGGTTATGCAGATTTTGCATGGGGCTGGTGTGAAGGCTCCTTTTATTGTGCCTGAGAGGGTTTTTCATGTCTCTAAGGTTTGTGAGGGGCATGGTATGCGTTTGGGACGTTTGATGTTGTCTGAGGAAAGAGAAGCACGGGAATTGCTGGAAGGGAATTCTCCTTGTATAGCCTTTTATCATATGATGTCGAGAAGGAGGGTTGGCTCAGGCGGTTTCCGCGTTTATGTGAGTGGTTGGGAGTTTGATTCTCCCTGCCGTGAAATTGCCGACAAGGAGTATGTGGTGGCTTTAAGCGACCATTCAGACTTTGATGGGTTGATGGAGTATGTTAGGCGTTCAAAGCCTAATCTTGTGATTATGGATAATTTCCGTGTTGGTCATGCCGGGACGTTAGCTAGGGAAATTCGTAAGCGTTTTGGAATTTCTGCTGTTGCTCTTCCAAAAAATAGTTTTGTTAGTGAATTTGGTAGTTTTTAGATGTTTTTTGTTGTTATTGGAGGAGTTTGTGGCTAAGTTTTTTACGGTTCTTAAGCGTTTGAGGGACCCGTTCGATGTTAAGGATTGGGATTATGTTCGTTTGGTTTTGTTGGATGTTGTGAAAAGGGCGTTTTGCTTTACTTAGTAAAGTTTTTATTCGAGGAGTTTCATCATTGTTTATTGGAGGTTAGAAGGTGGAGTTAGTTTCTTTAAGCTCGGAGGGAAGAATTGTATTAACTTTGGAGCATGGAAAACATACTTATAGCGAGTTGAGGTTTGAAACTGGGTTAAGCGATAGGTGGTTGACAATTAAGCTTGAAGAGTTGAAACGTGGAGGGTTTGTTGAGAAGAATGGCAAGTGGTATGGTTTAAGTGGGAAATTGGTGATTTCCGCTTATGAATTAAGTTTGTATATGTGTTTCCAGGCTAAACGGATGGCGGCTGAGCTTGCAAAGCTGCATTTTGTTAGGATGATTACTCTTTTTGGCAGTGTGGCTCAGAAAAATGCTCATGAGTATAGTGATTTAGACATGATAATTGTTGTGAGTGAGCCAGTTGATAAGGTGAAAAAGGAGATTAGATTGGAAATTTCTAGGCTGGAATCGAAGTATCATATAACGGTTGAGCCGTTAATCTTGGCGAAGGAAGATTTTCTGGATAATGTTCACTCGTATGAGGGTGGCATCGTTTATGGAGTTGCTGAGGGCTATGAGGTTTTGGTTGATAAAACAGGTGAAATCGCTAAAATTTTGCATAATAGAGTTGAGGAAATTAAGCGTAGCCATGATTACTTGGAGGAAGCAAGGATATGGTTGAAAGTAAAATAGAAGTGTTGTTGGGAGTTTCTGAAGTGAACCTTGCTAGGGCAGAAAAACGTTTCGACGATGGAGAGTATGATTCAGCCGTTTTTCATGCATCAATGGCTGCTGAAAGCGCTGCGAACGCTATGATTCTTAAGCTTGGAGGCCACGAAGCCAAAAATCACAGAGCAATCAGCGGCTTGGCTGCAGTCCTCAGAAGAGTGAAGCCAGAATTGATAAGGGAAGAAAAGTATGTGCAGTTGATAGACAAGGGAAGAGAGATACAGAGAGAAGTTGTATACGCACGTTATCCTCTCAAGGTTGCTGGTAAGTGGGTGACCCCTATGGAATATTATACTCGAGAGAAAACTAGAGAGGTAATTGACAACGCCAAGTTTGTGGTCGATGGAATAAAAGTGTACCTTAAAAGAACAACAACTTGATATTAAGCGCACATGTTCTGGTGAATCTATAGGTTGTGTATTTTGACGTGTTTCCATATGGCGTTTAGGCTTTCGGTTAGGGCTATGTCAACAGTTAAAAATAGTGTAAGATGTTGCACATCTTTAGACTTCTGGATTTATTCTGTAATCTTTCTAAAAGGTGCTTAATGGAACACTCTATGCCATTGATACTCGAGTGACTGTTGAATTTCTATGATTGGAATCCCAAACTCTTAAACGCATTAATTTTATATTTAAATTAGCGCGGAGCAAGAGCTATCTTCTGAAGTTTCTTTCTTAATAAAAAGTGTGGCAAGGGAACAAAGGCATGTGGAAAGGAGCAGGAGCAAGTCCGTTGGGAATTCGGGTATGACGTTTTCTCCTATTATCTCCACAGTGTGAGTGCTATGTGTGTAGCTGAAGTTGATGATGGAGTGTGTTCCGTTGGAAGACGTTAGAAATTGGATGATGTTTCCGTCAACTTTTACGGTGTATGGGGGTTGAAGCAGAATTTCTGGAATTGTTATGTTGCAGAAGCCTGTGGTGTCTGCTGTAGCCGATACTGCGAAGCTTACTTTTTTGAGGGTTATGTTGAAGGTGAAGTTTGTGATTGTTGAATTGCTGACGGTAACTACGTGGAATGGTTGTCCTTCGACGTTTATCATGTTATTTGCTGTTGTGATAGCGTTTTCTCTTAGTGTAAAGTCAAGTTCGGTGGTTTGTCCTGCAGTGACAATTACTCCGGTTTTTGTCTGGTTAATTTTTCCTTGGGCGTAAACGGATACTTTGTAGCAGCCTTCTGGAAGGTTTGTGATGATGTATGAGCCGTTAACGGATGTGGTTGTAGATGCTGCGATGGAAAATCGAGGTATTGCAACTTCGATGATGGCGCCGGCTACGGGTTCTTCCCATCTGTAACTATTCCCGAAATCGTGCCGCCGGTTGTGACAGCGGGATTGGAGGCTTTGACTATTTCTATTCTCGCTTTTGAAGCGTCTTTGTCTTCTGAGCACGTTACGACTTCTGGTTGTTCATCTTCGTCAATGTCCGCTATAGTGACAGAATAGGTGTATACTCAACTTTCTCCTAAGTTTACGTTTTCAACAATTAGTCCGGTTGTCAAACTCCAACTTAATGCCGCTTCATAATTTAGCCAAGCATACGTTTCTACGTTAAAATAGTAGCCTACTGCAAGAATTTCTGCTTTTCCGTCTCCTTCTATGTCTTCCACGTCAATGGAGTATATGTAGCTATCGCCACTTATAATCCATGTGTAACTTCCCATCCAGAAAATCTCGTTTGGGTTTATGTTGCTTCCAATGGAGATGAACATGTATATGCTGTCGTAGCCCCAGCAGTAGCCGCTAATAACAATTTCATTTAAGCCGTCTCCATCCACATCCTCAACATCAACAGAATTGATCCAGAAGTTGGAAGCGGAATCGTACGCTTGAAGGAAGAACATGTTTTGTGTGCAGTTTAGAACGGCGATGTATGCAACTCACATACCATTGTAATAGTCATAGTATCCGCCGCCAACAACGATTTCAGCCAAACCATCTGCGTCTGTGTCTTCGACTGCAACGGACGTTAAGCGTGCATCGGAGCCGATATACCACTGATAGATGGCTTCTCTTTGAAGTTGTGTAATGGCTGAGTTGTTGCCAACCATCACGTAAGCATATGTGTAAAATCCATCCCATAGCCAACCACTAACAACTATTTCAGGAAAGTTGTCACCATCTACATCTGCTACATCTAGCGATTCAACAAAAATCATGTATCCCTCATCATAGGCTTGAACGACAATTTCGCCGCTTTCAACAGTGAATATTCCAATGTAGGAATACCATAGACCGTCTGAAAAATTGTAGTGGTAGCCGCTACTATTATTTCATCAAGCATGTCTTGGTCAACATCTGCACAAGTGACGGAGTTTAAAGCTTCATAGTAGCCAGGACTGAAAAATATGTTGCAAAGTTCGTTAAGGCCACTTTCGGTTACGTCAAATACGATGATGGCGAAGTATACATCACCTATTTCATCGGTATAGTTACCCTACTGCAACGATTTCATATTCTGCATCACCATCAACGTCCCCAACAGTCACATCCATAAAAGTCACGTTTTCTTGAGTGATGTAGATAGGGCATACGGGAGTTATAGTTGCTTCAATGTTGGTGGTGAAGTCTAGGAATTCATCCCACATGGTGTTGTCTGCAAAATCTAGGGTAATGTAAGATTGTTTGTCGTATTTGCGTGGATAATAAATCGAAACTCCGTGTGCTCTGGGATGTGCGTTGCCATGGCCTTCTGAAACTACAAAATTGGCAATCACATCTATTACTGTTTGTGTGGCTGCTTTGATTGTCGTGTTAGAAACTGTGTTTTTCAGTAGTTGGGCAAAATCTTGAAAATCGACGAAGTCACCGTGGAAAGTTTCAGCTTGTTCTCTAGCTTCTGCGAGTGCATTTTTAGAGTTTTCGAAATCGTCTATAATCGCTCCTGCAAGTTGAGAAACTGCGGCGGCTACTTCATCAATTTTTGTCAAATTTAATGCGGCGTTTGTAACTCCTGCGTCATCTTCTGGGTTTAACTGTCCATCAGTATAGGAATTAATGTATTTGTTGACTATTGTTGTGGCAAGGGTAGTCGGATTCATTGTTGGATTTGCTGCAAGTTCTGCCAGTATCATGTCGTAGGGGTATCCATCGCCGGGTTCATTTTCTTCAGATCCTACCATGAAATCCACATAATCGCGTATTTGGTAGGCTACTTCAATTGTGCCCATTAAGCAGGCGTCGAAAGCTAAAACATCAATTTTTTTGCTGGTAGTTGCATAAACATTTGCTAACGCTTGTTTTACCTCGATTGTGGTTAGGCAATCTTCATCATTTGTATCGTCCCAGCAGACACCTGGATAACCGCCTCCATGATCCCACAATATTAAAGCATAATGATTAGCTGGGTAATTTTCGATAGTCCATGTAACAAATGATGAGAGGGGTTTCGGGGTTGCCCATGTTTAGTTCTCCCATGTTTTCTAACATATTGGAATTAATTGTTTCAACATTGTTATCTTTGGTTACGTAATACCTTCTTGTCTCCGCCCAGTTACCATTAGAAGAATCATAACCCAGAATCCTATCAATCTGGACTATTATAGCTAGAGTCTCAGAGGAACCTACAATTTCCATTTCATTTAAATCGTTGATGCCTGCTGCTTCCAAGTTATTATCTGCGTCGAGATAAACCATGAAAGTCCAGCTTCTTTCAGGAAAAGCATAAGTAAGATTGAACAAAATTGTGGAAGGGTAAAGAAGAAAACCAAGCAGTAACATAACAGAAATGGTCTTAGATTTTGTTATGCGAAAATTCAATTTCCACCCTCTTTTGGGTTGAGAGATGTAGTGCTCTGGATTGAAAGCATATTTAATATGCCTCAAAGCATATCGTTGCATGCGTACTAATAAAGTTTCTGAAATCATACTATACCAGATTCCAAGCAGTTTCACAACATACCCATATAAAAGGTCACCGATAGGTTGATCGCTTCGGGTTTTTGGCTGTTTATAGATGTATAGCAAAACGGAAGGAAATGGGTCCAATGATCACGTGCTCCCCGCTAAAGAAGCCTAAATCCTCTTTTCTCTCAAGCGCAAAGGAATGAAAAATGAGAATAATCCAACGCACAAACAATTCGCTGTTTTGAAATTTTGAAACTAAAAAAGGGAGGATGGGTTTTAGGGTTTTTTCCTAGTGATCGCGTAGACGATGATGGCGCCAATGATGAAGCCTACTGGTATTCCAACGCCCAGGTACAAGTTTCTTGTCGCCTCGATCTCACGTTTCACATTTGTTGTTGTAACCGTTATCGCCGTTTCATTTGTGTTTCCAGCTGTGTCATATGCCACCAGTTTTATTGTGTGTGAGCCATCTCCAACCTTAGTACTATCCCACGGGTGTGTTTCCCCGGTCACGTTAAGCACGATGTTGTCGTCAATAATCAACTGTGCTAACTTCAGGTTTGTGTCTGCAACTGCGAAGTTTATTTTTACTGTGCCGAACAGCCCTGCGCCATCCTGTGGGCTCGTTATGCTCACGGTCGGTTTAGTGTTGTCAACGATCACAGTGACTGTGTCGGTAACGCTATTCTCAGCCTTGTCCTTGACGAGAAGCTTGATTGTGTAGGTGGCGTCGTTTGTTGTGTCCCAGGTATAAGTGTGTATGCCAGTTACATTCCAAGAAGCGACCAGACTTTCGTTGACATAGAGCTCTATAACGTCGAGATTAACGTCATATCCGTAGATGATAACCCCGTAGCTGCCCTTTATATGGGTATTTTCGGTGGGCTTTCTAATTTCAGCGGTTGGTAGGGTGTTGTCACCCGTGACCGTCGTTTCAGCGGTCTCCATGTTGCCAGCTTCATCATATACCACTAGTTTGATGGTGTATGAACCATCTGTATAAGCATGGGTGTTCCAATCGTAAGTTTGTATCCCGCTTTCTGTCCATGTTTGTTTCAGAATACCGTTGATGTAAAGTTCCATTCTGTTGAAGTTAGCATCCGCGCCAGTGACGTTCACACTGATAATGTCCTTTACGTAGGCGCCACTTATAGGCGCATTAATGTCTGCTAAGGGCGGCGTATTGTCGACGATTATCGTTAGGGATGTTTGGGCATCATTTCCTGCTAAGTCAGATGCCAACAGCTTAACCGTGTGCTGCCCATCTGGAAGTTCTGTTGTATTTAATATAAGCGATGTTGTTCCGGTTACGTCAACAAGCGTGTCATTATCTATGATAAGCGATGCATTCATGAGTTTCGCATCCCATGCAATAAACGTTACGTTGAGTATTCCAGAAACAACAGAGCTATCCTTCGGCGAGAGGATGATAACCGAAGGTGCTGTGTTATCTACCTCGAAATATCCAACTTTCACTACACTTCCACCATCCCTGTCTGTCACTATCACGGAAAAGAGGTACACACCTTCTTCAGAAGTATCATTAAATGTTGCAGTGAACGCGCCGTCCACGAGCGTTAATTGCACACCGACCTCCTCTCCAGCCGGGGTCACAACGGATGCGGTCAGTTGAAGTTGTTCAACTGGTGTTTCAATATCGCTCACTGTCACGTTGATCAAAACGGTCTCGTTGCCAACAATATTTCGCGGGGATAATGTTGCACTAGCAATGGGGATATTATTCTCTACATAGAATGGTCTAACCATTGCCCTTACAGCGTAATAGTAAGGATCTATAGCTTCTATGCCTATTCCAAACATTCCTAATGAATAGTCTGCTGGAAATGTATATTCAAATTCGAAGAGGCCCGTAGTAGCGTTATATGGAGCAGGTATTGGGCCTTCTATGATCATCCACGCCATCCATTCGGTATCAAAGTGTAGTAAGTAGATGTTTACAGAAATGTCCGAGGGTGGGGTTATTTCACCAAGATCATCTAAATCAGTGACATTGATTGTTACCCCAAGGGTTTCTGTTACTCGCAGCACTGATGTATCGTTGAGGAACACGCTGTTGATCTTTGGCACAGGATTCCACCAGACGTTAACAGTCACTGGCAACTTATTCACAGTAACGCCTTCGGACAATATCTCAATAAAACCAGTATACGTCTCCCAAGGATCACCGCTGGCGTAGACTTCAAACGCGAAATATTTCCAGCCTTCAACATCTCCCAAATAAGGAGAGTCAACAAAGCTAACCACCTGCGACAAATCACCAGTTAATCGTATTTCTACATCTGGCATCAGGTCTGGTGTAATGATTGTCAGGTTTACCCAGGCCATCGAATCATAGGAGAATGGGCCGAAATCAGTGTATGTGTTAACTTCTAGCTCACAAGGTAAGACAGCTGAGAAAATGATTCCAGCGAAAACCCTCTTTTTTGCAATGTTATTTTGGGGTGCAGGGTCGCTGGGATCAAATATTTCAGCCGTGACGAAATGCATTCCCATAGGCATTGACATATTGATAGGCGCTTCAATTGAGGCTCCGGAGGGTACATCGATCACGAGGGAATCCACGACAGGGTCGTCAAGATAAAACGTCAGCATGGCGCCCACGGAGTCATTAAGCCAGTAGTTGCTCACGGTCGCCGTGTACGTCATGGGGGTGTCTGGAGTCGCTATAGTCGGACCAGAGATGGATACAGACAGTTCGGGATATGGAATGATATCGAAGGGTGTTAGCGGTGTAGCTCGTCCTTCATTGATTACACTGAAAACCGCTGACACGTTGATGTGTAAGCCAAATATGATTGGGACAGTGGTCGGTGTGCTGACAGATCCTAGGGACCATCTGAAGGCGTTGTTGTCGTCTCCTATCCATTCAGTCTCGTTGTTAAGCTTGTCGTAATATGCTGCTTCCCACGCATCTGGATATGGTCCAACATGATGGGCGCTTGAGGGAAGCCCACCTCCGAAGCCGAAGTGCTGGGCAGGAGCAAGCTCGTAAGTGTCGTTTACCACGATGATATCCTGTGAACCATAGTAGTAAGACCAGTCGTACTCAAAATCCATATACATTCCCACGTCTTCTATGTAGAAGATTCGGAGATTCTCTAAGGTGACGCCCATTGGCCAAACCTTGAAACTTGTTCGGGCCCATGTCTCATTTCCGAAAAGCTCGACCATCACAAAGATGGCCGCAGCTTTGTCAGGGGTTCTAAAAGCTCCAAAGGCTTGTTGATATGTTTCGTTCCAAACCCTCATCATCAGAGGTTGTATGATCTCTAAGTCTAGCCAGCTCGCTAGGTTTGATGTGTTGTATGCAATCCTCCAAGCCATGGTTGCCCACTGGTCTCGCCCGTCAAAGTATAAGCCGAAAACGTTGCCAAAATCGTCGACCATGAATTCTATCCGAGCATTGCTGAACCATGCATATCGTGGTGTGACCTCTTCTCGGTTGGCTCTTGGCGAATTCGCTTGATAAGTGGCTTCAAGCTGAAGGAATCCTTGTTCGATAGACTTATTTATCAGATTATATGCGCCTGAAACATCGATTCTGCCAGCGCCTTGAGTGTAAGAGTCGTATCCTATGTCCACCGCACTCGCCATCAAGGCGCTTGCAATGAGTTTGGGTGCTGCGCCATCAAATGCTTGTAGTAGAAGGGCTGCTCCACCAGCAACGTGTGGCGTTGCCATGCTAGTGCCTGACATTGGTATATAACCCGTGGAATTCCATGCGTCTGCGCTCATGATTCCAACTCCTGGAGCAACAACATCCGGGTCGCCTCTAAAGTCATAGGTGTTGGGTCCTTTGCTGCTAAAGGTAGCAATAGTGTCTCCCTTGGTTGTTGCGCCGACTGTGATGACTTTTGTGGCCAAGCCAGGTGAGTCGATTGCCCCGTAGTATGGAATATTTCCGGCTGCTACAGTAACAACGATTCCTGCATTAACCGCGGCATCCGAGGCCATAGAAACGGGATCATACGGGTATCCCCAGCCGCCTATGCTCATGGTTATGATATCTGCATCGTTTTCAACCGACCACTCGATTCCGGCTACCACCCAAGAAGCATAACCCATTCCGGTCGAATCTAAAACTTTCACTGCGTATAGCTGTGCGCTAGGGGCAACTCCCATGTAAACATGTGATGGCCCTCCCGTTCCAGCTGCAATTCCAGCAACATGTGTGCCGTGGCCATGATCATCAAATCCCGTTGGTACGCCATGCACAAACGAAGCGTTAGCTATGACTTTCGGGTCGTCCGTGGCTGGGTTATCATCAAGATCATCTAAGCTTTCATGATCCCAATTGATGCCCGTGTCAACCACGGCGATCACTATTCCGGAGCCGTTTATACCAAGCTCCCAGAGGCTAGGAGCATTTATTAGGTCTACGCTGTCAGAGAGCTTCGGAAAAACCTTATGTTTGGAGAAGATTTGGTTTGGGATGCTAAGTGCCCTGACTTTGTGATCAAACCAAATTGCCTTCACTCCATCTAGCTTTTTGATACTTTCAATGGCACTCAAAGAAGCGTCTACACACACTCCTGGGATTATCTTGCATGCCTGTATTATCTCTAGGTCATCTATGGTAGAGAGGAGCTGCGTCCTCAGATCCATGTTCACGGTTGGGTCAAACATGACGATAAGTCTCTCTGAGACCTCGGTGGGGCTTGTGGATGAGATCTGTTGTAGGTATGGATCTAAAAATACTTCCTTGCTCTTGTTTGAGGCTGAAACGCTCGTTTCATTTGTGAGGGGGATGGCTGTTGCTGAGGCTACTGTTGTTATGATTACGCTTGACAGAACAATAGCGAATAATACCAGGATTCTTTTACTTTTCATGATTTTAAGTTATTTGTTTGGATATGTATATAAGCTTGGGTCAAGAGTTGAATTGTCGGCTAACGTTTGTGTGTTCTCTTTATTTTGCTTAAGCAATGGAAGCGAGGATCAAAGTACTTGTAACTTAAAGCAGTTCTTAAATGTCTGATATGCCCATTACGCGGGCCCGTCGTCGTTCATGTTTGCTATATTATAGGAGTGAAGTGGGGCTATGCAGATGATAGGTATTGAGATTAGCGTGAGTATGGCGAGTTTTCTGCTGGTTGGGAGTTTTTATACGCCGTCTACTGGGTCTGGAGCCGATGTAGAGAGAGG
>JASEET010000008.1 GCA_030019335.1 Candidatus Bathyarchaeia archaeon
CTTATCAACAAGTGTTTCAATACTTTTTGAATATAACCTTCTTCATTGTAAGTAGGTATTATTACTGAAATCAACATTTATCACTATCCACAAATGCGAACCATTCTGTCTCAACTTCTCGTATACCTTTCTGTCTTGCTGTTGCTCTGTTTCCATTATCAAGAAATACCTTAATATTCTTATATTTCTTATTAAATTCTTGTAAAATTTTTAGTGTATTATCCTTTGAGTATCCATCAACGATTATTAGTTTGTTTACTGGAATATTCTGATAAATAGAATTTAAACATCGCTCCAATAAATGTTCACTATCTTTTGTAAGAACAACAACATCAATTCTCTCCATATTTTCATCTCCTTTCAACCCAAACTATTATAAATCTTCCTATTATATGGTCAGCAACAGGCACTGATTTACACCTTTTTCTGTTTTCTATTGTCATGGCTCTTCTGACAATTTGACAGTGTTTGCTGAATACTTTTTCATCCATCTTAATGCTCACGTTTCTTTTTCCAGCCCTGATAAACCATATTAAGTTCTTTGGAATCTCTAGCTCTTTTGAACCTAAAAGTTTTCCACCACGTCTATAATTCCCTAACTATAACTGCGCGCGATATGGTTTACACTCGCCTGGTTGAGTTCACGCCAGACAGCTTCGACGTAGCCACAGCAGTCACAATGGAAAAACGCAAGCCGTTAATAGCAGCTGGCTGAGAATACGTCGAACAGACAAGCAAAGCGTAAGCTATTACAGAAAGCCGAAGTAAGAAAAGTATTAACGTTTCTGCCACATAGTTAGGTTGCGGGTGAAAGGTTGTCTAGGCATGTAAAGCGTCCAGACGAGAAACTGCTCAAGCAAATTCTTGATTTTTGTAGGCATATTGCGGGCTCCTATCAAATCACAGCCACATGCATATGTAGCGATTATACCTCAGAATTTTCTAAAGCAAAAACAGTTGTGGAAATCTTGCTTATAATCCGCGATTTTCAACCTCGGTTAATGAGGTACATAAAAGTTTTGGATGACCGAAACGTCATTGTATTCGCGGTTAACGAGTGGGTTTTTGAAAGGGATGTGGATAGAGGTTTTCTAGGCGAAGCCTTAGCTGGGAGGATGATTTTCCCATATATCGCCTTAGTGAACGAGGAATATTTGCGTTTCCAAGAAGTTACATTGAAAAAACGTTTAATCCTTGAACGTTTGGAAAACCTGGTTTTGGATTTTCCAGAACTCTCCTACGATTTTCGTATAAAGCCAGAATACTTTATGTATGAAACTATGCTAAGCAGGGCACGACTTTTCCCGCCAATGACTTACAGTGTGCTTAGCTTTATGCGAAAGGGTGTTAAAAAGGGAAACATAGAAGTGGTTATGCGTGGATATGTGGATGCATTAAAGGAACTAGAAAAAGAAAGTGCAATTACACTTTCAGATGGATACGTAAAAATCTCTAAAAAACTTGTGGGCGAGGTTAAGAGCAGAAAAGTTCGTTTCGTAAACCTTTTTAAAACAGCCCAAAGAACCTTATTCACGTCTTTACTCAATATTTTCCCAGCAGTTCTAAATCTCCTTTCACAGAATAGAGAGACATTTCTTAGATTCCAAAGAGAAGTCGAAGAAAACTCAAAGCTTATTCATCAACTTGAAGACCCCCGCAGATTTTTATATATTCCTACGGCTCGCGGACTGGTTTCTCTGGCGAGTAGAATGGATGTTGAAGCCTTTGCAAAAGAGGTGTTTTCTATAAATGAAGGTGCAGAAATTAAGGTTGAGGAGATTGGCGGTGTTCTGAATGATGTTTATTTGGTTAAGACCTCTGTGGGCAACGAAGAAAGAAAAATTGTTGTTAAGAGGTTTAGAGACTGGTCAAGTTTTAAATGGTTCCCGCTTACTTTGTGGACTTTTGGAACTAGAACTTTTGCCGTTTTGGGGCACTCAAGACTTGATAGAGAATGCGCTATAAACCAGCTGCTATATTCAAAAGGTTTTGAGGTCCCAAAGATTCTGCATATAAGCCATGCTGAACGTTTAATTTTCATGGAACATGTGGAAGGCGAAAATCTTGGCAAAGTGATAAAAAGAGTTGTTAACGCAAAAAACACCGAGGAAGTGAAGGAAGACCTAGACATCATAAGCAAAGTTGGCGAAAAACTCGCTGAGGTGCATACTCTCGACATAGCTTTAGGCGACACAAAACCCGAGAACCTAGTGGTTAAGGAGAGCGGTAAAATCTGCATGCTGGATTTTGAACAAGCCTCAAGGAACGGAGACAAGGTTTGGGATATCGCTGAATTTCTGTATTATGCAGGTCATTTTATTTCACCGCTTGTTGGAACACGTCCCACAGAACTCATTACAAAAGCCTTTATTGAAGGCTATTTAAGGGCTGGAGGAGAAGTCAAACTTGTAAAAAAGGCTGGAAATCCCAGATACACAAAAGTTTTCAGCATATTCGCTTTTCCACACATAATTTTGACCATTTCGAACATTTGTAGAAAGGCGAGCAAACTGAAGGAATAAGCATAGTTAATAGACATTCCCAGACATATTTCCGGTAAAGTTGATGAGATTGCAAAAAGAAAGGCATAACAAGTGAGGAAACTCTGAAGCAACTGTCAAAGGAAGGCTTAATTCTGAAAAAGATGACAAAAAATAAAGAACCCTAACCAAGCACCCATTCTTTTTTTTACGCACGCATTATATTTTCCCTCATTAACTCTATGAATTTCCCGAAAAGTCTTTCAAAGAAATCTTTCTTGAGTTGTGAGCCTTTCCCAATACCTGGACATTCATCTGTGTAGGTAAAAACGTATCTATTATTTCTAAGGTTTTTGAGCTGGAAGGGATAGAATCTGCAGATTAGTGGTCTTATCTCATAGATAGAGCATGAGTTATCTTTCAGAAAGACGCATTTTCCGTCCTCAGTCTTCCTCATCTGGTGAATGTAGGGTTCAAAACCCTCAATTTTCTCAGCGAATTTATCGAGACCTATTAAAGTCTTCTTTGATATACGATCAGCCTCGGTCTTCAATAGAAGAATCGACCTAATATTATCTTTAGTATCGCCGCAGCATAGGGCGCATTTCACACATCTAAAACAAACATGTTTTGGATACTCAAAGCTCAAGCTAATCTCGCCAGATTATCTTACAAAACATACAAAAGACAGAAAGACTATTTTTTACCTTTCTTATGTCTTTTAGGAAGCTCAACTTTCTTCTTCTGTTTCCTCTGCATCTTCTTAGCCCTGTTCAATTGCCTATGCTTTTCCCGACCTGCAGCTTTCTCTTTCTTGCTTTTTTTAGCCATATTTTGACCTCCACTTTATGGCATAACCACATGATACTTATTAAAAAATATTACTATCCTCTTTAAACTGCACGGAGGGATGCTTTTTTTTTTTAAACGTCCATTAATACTTTTCCAAAATATTATATCTACCTCTTTTGGAATGGTATTAACATCGGATATTGAGAGTTAATTATTAGGTTTTGTCGTGTGCGGGGATTCATAACGTATAAGTTAAAGTATTAACTCTTGATATTCACGATAAAAATGAAAGCAAACGCAAAGCTTGACCGCCGAATACTAGTGCTTTTCCACAGCTTAGGCTTAAGCTGCGTAGGCGGAGCCATATTCCTCCAAATCCTAGTCTTCGTGGATATACTCCAACACGGATACTTCATGGCCGTGGAAAACAATCCGGCAATCCTAACATTCGAGATTGTGCTAACAGTCTTCGCCCTTATTTACTTCATATACATATATCAACGCTTCATCCGCTCAATCAAATAGCCATTTTTAAGCATCAAAATTTAAAAAACCCTTTTAGAAAGTCGTTAAATAGCAAAAGAAGAATAGAAAATCGTTTTAAATAAGCTTCCATAGAACTCAATCAATAGAATTTTACGTTGAAGGTGGAACGATGAAGAAACTGGAAAAAATCGCCACAATAGTTATCATTTTTACTTTCGTATCTACATTAGTCTGTATCACAAAAGTACAAGCATCAGCAGAAAACATGGAAACGTTCTATGAAGGGGAAGGTTATCCCGGGCTTTCGATTAACGTTAAGGCTACAAAAGAAACGAACCCTGGCTTGGACATAAACGTTACCATATGGATTGAGTGCACAGCTAAAAACCTTAGCATCGAATACCTTTATCTTCGCGTTTACGGTTTCAGAGGCGGTCAAGAAAGGATTTTACTGAAAAATATCACGCATATAGCGGAAAAAATTTTCCTCGATTACGGCAATGTAAGCGAAGGAAACTATACGGTTCATATACCTAATGATGTTTGGTACAGGACCTACACAGAGTTGCACTTCAAATACGCCATCAAAGAAACGTCCTACGGTCCGTATACTGACGGCTTTACGATGACTGATGTAAAGAACGTCTATTTGGAAGAACTTGAAAACACACTTAAAAATTTGAACGAGAGCTATCAACAGTTAAATAATACTTATTGGGAATTAAACAGCACTTTTGAGCAGCTTAACCAAACTTACTGGGATCTTCATCAAAACTACACTTCCCTGAATCAAACTTACTGGGATCTTAAAGGCAGTATAGGCGGACTTGACACTACGAAGAACGTGGCGATTGTTCTAGCGATAACAACTGTTTTCTTTGCAGCTACAACAATCTATCTGATGATGCGGAAACCTAAACAATATTGGTAACTCGTTATTCCCCCTTTATTTTCTTTTTTGATGCTGGACTTATAACATCTAAAAAGTATTATTTCCTGTGCAAGTTCTGAGCTGCGATGAAGGTTAAGCCTCGCTCTGTGAGGGCTCTGGCTGTTCTGTTTACCGAATCGTGCTTGTCGAGATAATTGATTAGGAGCTTTGGCATCAGTCCTTTTTCGATTATATCCTTTTTGGGGATGAAGTATTCCAAGATGTCGGACGGGTGTTCTCGGGTTTTCTCAATCTCAGGGGATGCACCTTCATGTTTAGCGCTGATGTTTTTGACATGGTCGGCGATTTCTAGAAGTTCGTCGAGTCGGTTGTATGGTTGTCTGACAATGCTCTTGTAGGTTTCTACAATGTGGTGTTCGATGCGGGTAATGTCCTCAAAGTCGAAGGCTTTTCGTATATAGGCTGACAGCTCAATCGTCCTATTGTTTATGGAATTTGAGAGGTTAAAGCCTAAAAGAGGTGTCGTGCCATCGTCTCGACTAAAGAGTTTCGCGGTCATCAGTGTCCACAAACATGCATAGGGATTGTCATTGCCCAGATAAACTGAAATCTTGAATTCTACGTCAATTCCAAGCTTGTGCAGCCAATACCCAAGCATCACAGTGCCCGTGTTTACATTCAACACTTGTCGGACCCCGCACTCAGTGTAATAATGAAGGAACTCGTCGATCCATTTTAGAGCGTATTCGTTTGGCACTCCAACGCCGCCGAAATAGCCCGTGATTGTTTCGGGTCCTCCCAGATGAACGTTAATGGGCTGACCGTCGGGTCCTAGCATTGTTCCTTTTGTATCTAGTGTTTCCACGTAGGAGGCGCCTATGATCTGCATCGCCGCTGCAAACGCGAAGGGCTCATTATCCTCAGCCTGCTCTTTCATGGAGCGGACGCGGATGAAGCGACCGGGCATAAGGTCTTGCTGTGCAATCGCCTTTTTTGCCTCCTCTATGAGCCACGGGAAAAAGTTACAAGCACTAATTTCCAAGGTTACAGCAAAAGACTCATCAAACTTCATGGAATCAGCTTTGTCTCCTAAAATTTTTCTGCGATATTCTGGAATAGTGATAAAGGCTCCTTTATCTCGCTGTTCAATAAGCCACTCAAGATTCTTGACGTAAGGCGAATTTTTCGCCCTAAGCCTAGCTATAAGATTCTCGAGTTTACGGGCTTCTCTGGCTTTGCGGTTAATCTCGTCAACACCACCATATTTCTCAACGATTCTTAACAAACCATTTATAAGGGGGTTATCTTCTCTCAGAAGAAAATCGTTGATTTCCCTAAGGTTTTCATCTTTTATTCTCAATCTTTCTCTGAGGTCATTCAAAAGTCTGTCCTCCAGATGTTGTATGTTATCCATCTTAAGGTAATTTAAGCGTTTTCGAAGTTTCACAGCTGTTTAAACGTTTTTGAGAAACGAAACTCCACAATAGCTTATTAACACGCTCTTATTCAACCTGTCTAACTCCTTGTGGAAAAGCTTTCTTTACGTCGCTCTTCCTCTTCTTAACCTCTTTATATACAGATATGCAGCTAAACCAGCCTTTACACCATCACCTAAGCAAGAGGTCAAATTGAATCCGCTACCACAAGTACAGTCTCCAGCTGCAAAAACTCCTTCAACATTAGTTTGCTGTCGGCTGTCGACAAGTATGCCACCTTGCTTATGAGTTTCTACTCCGATTTTCTCAACTTTTAGGACCGTTGGTTCTACTCCCAAAGCGACAAAAATTCCCTCAGTTTGTAATCTCCTTTTTCCGCCAGTTTCTATGTTGTATATTTTTACATTGTTAACGAGCTCACCATGTTCAATAGCTTCCACTTTATAGCCCTCCATAATTTGTACTCCTTTTCTTTTCAGTTCTTCAACAAGAGAGTTTTCTGCCTCCAACTTCTCGGAATTTGTAACTAATGTTACGTTGCGAGCTATTTGGGATAAAGTAAGCGCCTCTTGTGCTGCCGTATTTTCTGAACCGACAACGACCACTTCGCATTCCTTAAAGAATCGACCGTCGCAAATGGCACAGTATGAAATGCCTCTAGCAAGCCAGCTTTCGCCGGGGACATTTAAAAGCTTGCATCTTGCACCTGTAGCTAGGATTAATACGTCACAAGCGTAGTCTTTTTCCAAAGTTTTCACAATTTTCTTTTCTCTTATTTCCAAGTCGGTTACCTTCTCTCCTACATGGATTTCAACTCCATGTCGTTTAGCTTCCTTGACCATTCTTTGAATAAGCTCCGCCCCAGACATCGTTCCAAGAAAACCACGTCTGAGATAGCTCCAAAGCTTGGGAGGCTTTTCAGCTTCTAAAACGAGAGTTTTGAGTCCCCAAACACCAGTGAAAAGCGCAGCCGAAATGCCAGCGAAACCAGCCCCAACAATAATAACGTCATGATCTTTCAAACCTAACAACCCCATTTGTCAATTTCTACTTCAAAGCTTAAATAATAAACGCTGGCGATGTCTCCCGCAATTCCTCTTTTTATCTTCACTTTAACGGAATCAAGTTTTAGCCTATAAAGAGGTCTACAATTAGTCCTAAGATCTTGTTTTTCATATTTAACAGAGTTTCTATCGTTTTCTTTCCTTTTTGCGTTAGTGTATAGACTCTTTTCCTCTGGCCCCGTTCTCCTTTAATTAGCTCATCTCTTTCAAGACGGTATAAGCAGGAGTAAACTGTTCCTGAACTAATGAGCATATTAAACCGTTTATGAACGTAGGAAATGATGTCGTAACCGCTCAATGAAACATTCCTTAGCTTCAACAAAATTAACACATCCAGAAAATCCACGACGATTCTTCTATACAGCTTCATCAAGGTTTCAGATTCCAAATCGGAAACACCCGTAGAAGATACTTCTAGAAGATATTTACATATAGTCTTTTCGCTTTTCATCTATAAATATTATATTTCTGATGAAAAACAAAAAGGAGGTGAGAGAACAAAATGAATGTGAAAATTACACTCTTGGCACTTTTGGTCATTTTGGCTGCGACAACTATATTTGCTACAATCACTGCTACTTTCAACGAAGCACCTTCAATAACCAGCATTAAGACAGACCTTGATGAAGAAATCTCTGATTACCTAGCTTTGTGTAATTATACGCAACCAGAAGGGGACCCTAGAGACGGCGATTGGCCTCAGTGACAAGCAGTTTTAAATTTTAAAAGTCAATAAATACATTTCTAATACGGAGATTTAGATGAGTAGGACTCTTGACCTCTTAGATATCAAGATACTAAAACAGTTAGGTAAGCACGGACCGAGAAACATCTCCTACATTGCGCGAAAGCTAGGCATTCCTATTGAAACGACACGAAAAAGGGTAAAACGCCTAATTTCCCAATTTTTTATAACATTCCATACAAATGTTTATCATACAAATCTTGGACTTAAGAAAGCATTCGTATTTGCGGATGCTCTTCATGGTTATGAAGAAGTGGTTTTTAAATGTTTGAAAGCTAATGATTTCTGGCTTTATGTAGGTCGATATTATGGTAGGTGTGAGGGCTGCTATGGAATTTACGGGATTCCGAAAGAGCATACGAAAGCATTTGAGGAATTTATACATAAACTAGAAGAAGCCGAGGTTGTAAGAAATTTACAATTGTTTTGGTCAACATGTTTATATTCGGTAAACTTGACGGAGAACTGGTTTGACCCTGAATCAAAAACCTGGATTTTTCCTTGGGATAAATGGATAGAAGAGATTCCAACCAAAGGAACGGAGCTACCTCACACCCTAACGGACCCTAAGGATTTTCTAATCAAAGCTGACTACATTGACATTCTTATCTTGGCGAAACTGGAGGTTAATTCAGCCGCCAGTTTCCGAGACATCGCAAAAATTCTCAACGTTTCTCCTGAGGTAGTATCGTATCATTTTAAAAATCACATCTTAAAGCGAGGTTTGCTTGAACAATCACGGGTTTTCTTTCTTCGTTTTGATAAGACAACTTCGGATTTTTTCGTTTTCTTTTTTAAGTTTGATGACAAAGATAAAGTGGCTCGATTTGCATCGTCACTGTTGGGTAAACCATTTGTACATGCTTTAGGGAAAATTCTTAACGAAAACTCTCTAATCGTACACGTATATCTCCCCAGAAAAGAATTTAGAAAATTTACACAGAGCTTGTCGGAGCTTATTAGGAGAGGGCTTTTACAAACTTATGAGTACGTAATAGAGGATTTCGATTTGAGAGCTGCTCAAACAATATCCTACGAGTATTTTAAGGCTGGGTCATGGGTTTATAATCACAAAAAACATCTAAGGAACCTTCAAAATCTAGCACGAAATGCTAGGCTGGGGAAGTTCTAAGTATAATGCTTACCATTATTCTTCGGTGATTGTGACCTTCTCAGCTTCCTTCAGCCATGGAATCCTAGTTGGCTCCTTAGAAAGCTCATTTAAGATGTCTCTCTCGATGTCTTCATTCGCCATTTCAGCACTCTCTTCAACAAGAGAAATCACAATTACAGCCTTTTTAACCGTGTTCTTCACCTCAGTCATAACTTTAACCTACATTAAGAAAAACATTTTCCTTTCTTCTTCGTTTATATCACATAGTGTGCATGTTCATGAGGGTTTCAGGTACCGGGCGACAACTGCTACGCACCGGGGGCAATGCACGTGTAGCCCATAAGGATAATCAGGCCAGCTAGCGAACTCAGCGCCTTTCTTTGGAAAAACATGCCCACAACGAGAACAGCATGAAATACATTCATATGCTCCATTTCAAAAATGGCGAGTTTGACGTGGCTACAGCCACCACTGTAGAAGAAGTCAAAAAAATTGTAGCCGCTGGCTTTGAAAAAATCGACGAAATAAAAGGAATCCACATCTTCAGAAGGCCAAAAAGATTTAGCATTTAAACGCAGGATTTGACGTTTTAAAGCTTAAATGATATAAAATGTATGGTTAACTAAAAGGTGTGGGAAAAATATGTTTAAACCTGAGGGAATTATGTCAGCCTTGGTTACACCTTTTACGGATGATGGCAAAGCTGTTGATGAGGAAAGACTGCGAGCTTTAGTAAGAAAATGTATCGAGTTGGGCGTTCACGGGGTTGTTCCATGCGGTACAACAGGCGAGTTTGTGAACTTAACAGTTGAAGAGAAAAAACGTGTTATTGATATCGTGATAGATGAGGTTAATGGCAAGGTTCCAGTAGTTGCTGGAAGTGGGGCAAGCGGAACGGACCAAGCGTTAGAGATGACAAGGTATGCTAAGGATGCTGGTGTTGATGCTGCTTTGATCGTTACACCGTTTTATTTGAAGCCGACAGACCGCGGAATCTATGAACACTATTTCACCATAGCAAACGAAGTTGACCTGCCCATGATTCTCTACAACATTCCACAATGTACAGGTGTACAGCTTACATGGCAGATGGTTGAGGATTTGGCTCAGATTCGAAACATTGTTGGTTTGAAGGACAGCAGCGGACAGCTGGGGTATATATTAGCTGTGCTGGAAAAAGTTAGAGACAAAATCAATGTCATGTGCGGGCACGACGAAGTTGTTGTTGCAGCCCTAGCTGCTGGATGCTCCGGAGCAATCCTCGCAAGCGCCAACGTGATACCAGACATTTGGGTTCAAATTTATAATCATGTAAAGAAAGGCGAGCTGCAAAAGGCCCGTGAGCTGCAGTATAAAATACAAAAGATGGCACGTATCATTGCTGGAAGCGGAGCGGTAGGCACAAAAGCAGCCTTAAACATGATGAAAATCAAGGTTGGACCAGTTAGAAAGCCATTAAGCGTAGGCGGAGAACTAACCTATGAGGCAAGGGAAGAACTGCGAATAGAATTAGAGAAAATAGGAAATATAAAGCCGAAACCCATAACCTTTGAAATTGGAGAAAAACCATTAGAAGAACGATTCAAAGCCATCGACATAACACCAGAAATCATACGAGACTTCAACATGCGGGTGGGCGAGGCCCTAGCGGGACAAGGCGCAGAAGTAGCTCACATAGACCTTCTTATCGGAAAGAAAGATGGTCCATTGGGCGAGGCCTTCGCAAAGGCTAAATCCGCACCGACACCCGGACATGAACCGTTACTAGCAATTTTGGAGCCAAACTTAACTGTTAAGCCTGTAACCTTGATAGTTCCAACCGTCACGATTAGGAGTATGCGTCAGGCTAGCATGGTTTATGGTCCAGCACAAACGGCAGTGGCAAAGGCTGTTATTGACAGCGTTGCAGATGGAATAATTCCAAGGGAGGCTGCTGAAGAGCTAATAATCATCGCAAATGTTTTTGTCCATCCAACAGCCATTGACAGGCAAAGAGTATACATAAACAATTACAAGGCTATGCGGCATGCCATTCGTAAAGCAATAGAAGGAAGACCAACAATAGACGAACTAATAGAAAACAAGGATAGATCGAAACATCCTTTCAAGTACACACCTTAGTGATTGAGATTTGACAACTCAAAAGATAAGGGAAGATGATTACGTACTCTTCTATTTAAGCCAGCGAAAAACATACATGGTTAAAGTTGAAAAGGGCAAAACCTTTCACACACATAAAGGCTTCATAAAATTTGACGACTTAATCGGGAAAGAATACGGCTCTAAGATTCTAAGCAGTTTAGGCGTGGAATTTGTGGCGTTAAAACCTTTGCTTCGCGATTACATTATCAAGTCTGTGCGGAAAACTCAGATAACATACCCAAAGGACATAGCCTTAATAGTGATGTTCAGCGGAATAGGTCCGGGCAGCCGCGTTGTAGAAGCTGGAACGGGTACAGGTGCACTAACCACAGCCTTAGCCCACTTTGTGAAATCAAACGGCAGAGTCTACAGCTATGAAATCAGAGAAGAGTTTCTCAAAACCGCAAGGAAAAACCTGAAGCGTGCAGGCTTAATCGACTTTGTAGAATTGAAGAATAAAGATGTCTCCGTGGGCATAGATGAAAGCGATGTTGATGCCGTCATACTGGATTTGGCAACTCCATGGCTCATTGTCTCCCATGCTTATGCTGCCCTAAAGCCTTGCGGAACCATAGTCTCCTTCAGTCCAACAATAGACCAAGTTGTCAAAACCGTTGAAGCCTTAAAAGAAAACAACTTCGTGGATATAGAAACTGTTGAGTGCTTAATGCGTAGAATGCAAACTGAAAGAGGAAAAACTAGACCCCAAACCTTAATGACTGGTCACACAGGCTACATAACATTCGCCCGCAAAGCAATGAAACCTAAAGCATAAGCTAACCTTTCTACGAGTCGTCAATGGCATATATGTCATTCACACACTGCGTCAAGCTTCTTTCCAAAATACACATGGATAGTCTTTTGAAAACTGCTTAAAATTAAAATCACGCAAGATTCGATCATTCCACGTTACGGTTTTTGATGAAAGGCATTTATGTGTTTTCTGTTATAACATTTGACAAAATCTTTTGGAGGGCTATGATGGTGAAATTTTCGATAAGCGAGGCTGAACATAAACGTCGTATAGAAAGGGTTAGAAAGTATTTGAGGAAACGGAAGCTTGACGTATTATATTTGACAAACGGTACAAGTATGTTCTACCTAACAGGTTACTCATTTATTGCCACTGAGAGACCGGCAGCATTAACCATACCAGTTGACGGTAAAATCACTTTTATGGGTCCCCTTTTAGAAAAAGACCACATCCCATTAAAAACAAGAATCATTGAAGATGTGAAGACTTACGTGGACTATCCCGGAGAAAAGCATCCAATTGAGCATTTCGCTGAATTCTTAAAGAACATGGGGTTAGCCAAAAAACGCATAGGCATGGATAACAAGGCTGGAGCTGCTGGAATCTGGGGCTACAAAGGTCCGCCAATCACGAAAAAGCTACGTGAAGCAAAGTTTGTGGACATGAAGGATTTGGTGCCTTCTATGCGTCTTATAAAATCAGAAGAGGAAATAACACTCATAAAAGAGAGTGCCAAATGGGCAAACCTAGCGCATACCTTGCTGCAGGAGTATGCAGCCGAAGGCTTATGGGATGTTGAGGTTGCGTTAGCAGCTTCGTATGAAGCGTCCACACTTATGAAAAAAGCTCTTGGACCCGATTATGAACCCCTGCGTAGAAGTTCTCCCGTCGGCGTCGGTTTTAGAGGTCAAGTAGGTGAAATGAGTGCCATACCCCATGCTATTGCGACAAAGCGTATGATTAGAAAAGGCGATGTCCTTGTTACAGGTGCTGGCGCAGACGTAGGTGGCTACAGTTGTGAACTGGAACGGACAATGATTGTTGGGAACCCAACGCCTAAACAGAAACGTTATTTCAATGTGATGGTTAAAGCCCAAGAAGCCGCATTCAAAATGTTTAAGCCGGGGATCAAGTGCAGCGACATTGACAAAGCAACAATTAAAGTGTTTAAGAAAGCTGGTCTAATGCATTTGGTGAAGCATCATACTGGACATGGCTTAGGGTTAGAAGGGCATGAACCTCCATGGTTAGATGTGGGTAATGAAGAGCCTTTACGTGCTGGGATGGTTGTAAGCTGTGAACCAGGCATTTATGAAACCGGATTTGCAGGGTTTCGTCACTCTGACACTGTTTTGATAACAGAAGGTGGTGCAGAGATAATCACGTATTACCCAAGAAATCTAGACGCTTTAACTATAAGTTAAAACCGAAATCTTAACATGAAAAGCGATAAAAAATTAGGGAACTTTGAGGACCATAGTCTTTGTTCTAAGAAGACCTTGACAGCGTGGACAGTGTTTACGGCTTCGCTTGAATGGAAACTTTCTTCTGCAACGGAGACATATCTGCACTGTTTCAATCAGTTTTCCGTCAGGCATCCTATGATGAGCTTCTAGAAATTCTTGACTTTCTCTTCTTGTTTTTCTTTCTTCAACATAGTATTGTAAATGTCTTGACGACATATTGTTTCCAACCTTTGTTTATGGGCTTTTCTCTCCCTTAATTTTGCCGTTAAGCGTGTCTACAAGTATCGCTATTTTGTACACTACGTAAGCCAGCAGAATTGTTACCGCGATTTCAGCAAAGTCTCCAAACATGCTAACAAGATCTCTCAGAGTCAACTATGTAGCCTCCTCTATTTATTAAGGGTTAACTCGTTGATTTCGCTCAAGTCCAGCAGAGAATTCATTTTTATTTTATTGTTGGAAATTGTGTAGAGAACTTCGCCTATGTAAAGCGTGCGTTTAATGTGATATGCAGTGTTGTGCACGTCGCCGTTTTCAACATGAGTTATAGTTCCCCTTAGCATAATTTTCTCTTCAAGCGTCAACGATATGGTGAAAACATATGCACCTTGCCATACAATTTCTCCACTAATGTACGGAGGAACCCCATTTGGATATTTGCTTTCATCTATTTCTGCAACTGAAACTGGTATAACCAGACGGTTCTTCTCCTTGTCAAATAGGAACGCTTTATGGTCCCTTAAAACTGGTGAATCCGTTCCTCTGTTGCCTATTTCGTATTTTGCTAGTTCCTTCGGTTCAGACATGTCTGTAACATCAAAAAGCGATATTTTCACTCCCTGATACCAAGAGAAGTCTCCCGTCCCTGCTGAAATTGTTTCTTTGCCTACGCCTATCACGTGATTTTCGTCATAGAGATGCAAATAGTCAGAATAACCCGTTATCTTCAGTTCACCAAGTATCTCCGGACTGTAGGGATCTGAGAGGTCAATCACGAAGAATGGATCAATCTTTTCGAAGGTCACAAGGTAGCATGTGTTTCCCATGAAGCGCGCTGAATGAATAGTTTCTCCCGGAGCAATGTTTTCCAGCATGCCAACTATTTCTAAGTCCATATTTAGAATGTATACATTATTCTTCCGGTGGAGTGTAGTTGCTATTCTGAAGCAGCCTTCATGCTCATCCATGGAAAACTGGTTTAAGACTGCTCCAGGAACTTCGCCGTCAGCACCATAGGAGATTTCGCCATTTTCAATGTGAATTCTATGTAGAATAGTTTTGTCTCTGTAACCTATAGCCAAGTAAATGTTTTCTAGTGAGACATACATATTTGTTGTCCATCCTGACAATATTGTTTCATCAGTTGGCTCTTGCCCGTCTTCCTGCACGTTCACAGCCACTATCGTTGTGAATATGTATCCGTAGTCAGCTATGTCAGAGTAGTAGATTTCAGTTGCGGGTATAACTTTGCATTCGCCTTCGGAATAGATTTCTGGAAGAGCTACTTCGCCTTCAACAAGCGAAGCTGCCTTCCTAACGACAACATACACGTAGTCACCTATCATTCTAGAGGTAAAATAGCAACCGTCAACAGTGATTTCTCCTTTAGAGATTGGGTTTTCTCTGTCTAATACGTCATAGATGTTAATGAAAGTCTTGATTTCGCTCCATGAACCAGCTTCATAGAACACGACGAGTCTTTCTTCGTTTATGAATATCTGTTTCAATGTTCCATTAACCGTTATTTTTGATAGGACAGCCGCTTCTTCTGCAGGGTACGCCTTCACAATAACCACTTTTTGACCAGAGATTACATAGATGTATTCTCCATCGGTTTTGACGATGTCTGCTTCATCTACGCCTTCCACTTGTATGTTGGTCTTCGAATAGTCATTAGCACCCATCGTTTTAAGCTCGGCTAAACCCCATTGAGATTCGATACTTGGTAAATATCCATATGGTTCAAAGCTATATTTTCTATGTTGTAGGAATTCTTTAAGCTCCTCGTATGATTTGAACTTATTCAACGTAGCCGTGCAGTATTCGACGTCGGTGCATAACATTGCAATTGCGCTAACTGTGATGAGCAATGTTAAAAACACAACTTTTCCACTTTTCATTTAATTTCACCTTTGCAAGTTCGACATGTGTAAAATGGAGTTGTAAGTCTTAATGCTATGTTTTAGAACACTATTGTACTAAAATTAGTACGGGTAAGGTGCAAGCCCTCGGTATTCATGATGAGCTACGCTTAAACACCACATACACAACTAATGCAATCACAAAACTGATGGCGAAAATCTCAAGCTCAGCAACTGAATACTTTGGTGCATTTAAACCATAAGTTCCTTCAAGTTTTTCTAATTGTTCAGAAAGTGAGCCTGCCATATAATGATTTTCAGCTTGAATTTCTGTGAGTGTAATCAATGGAACCAGTGTTAATATTAGTCCTAGAACTACGGCGACTGCGGAGTAAACTAGAATTTTCTTCAAAGCGTTCGCCTCTGTGGAAAGTAATGGAAGTTCTGTCTTTTAATTCTACATTTTAGAACAGAATGTTGAAGTTTCAAAATGGCTTCGCCCTCCATAATCTAACGGTTTCAACCCAAAAGATGAGCGATGCAATTAATCCAAACATTACCGCGTAGAAGCTGGGGGCTATCTGGCCTAAGGTGCATAGGGTCAAATAGGTTGTTAGCATCGTGGAGAACAAAACTGAGTAGAATAGGTATCGGGGTACGAGAAAACGGCCCATGCGTGTGAAGAACCGTAGAATTCCAACTTTTACTTCTTCTTCAAGCACGTATTCTCCTGTCGTTTTTTTCCGAACAAGCCTTAAATCCTCTAATTTTCCGAGATGGTGCACTGCAATGCTTGGACTGGAAAAGCCTAGAGCACGCTGAACTTGACGGATGCCTACGGTATGTGTGGGCTGCTGTAGCAGGTACCAATAGACTAGGAGAGTTTTCCCTTTTAACGCAGATTCCAAAACAACCAAGTCAAAATCATGTGGGGTTTTCGACATGAAGTATCGCCAGACATCTTTATTGAAGCGACCGTTTAAAAGCCTAATCACAAATTGCCGTCCGAGTAACTCTGAGATTTCATCCGTATGTCAAGCTAATGCCTTATCATCATCCGGCGAAAAATCAATAGCAAATCCAGGAATAAAAATGTTCTCTGTCGTGAAAATGTGTGAAGTGTACGGTTGGACAATTCGAGAAACAGGCAAGCCTGACAAAGGAGCCCAATTCACCATATGCCTAAAATGAGTGAAAACGAGAGAATAAACTATCAACTTTCCCAAAACAGGTAAATTCTCGTTTGCGCCAGAAAGTTTATCCTCTTCAACATTCCAGCTAAACCGTTTTCATCAAGCCTAAGCCTAAAACCAACTGTACTCAACAAATGTGAAAAAATATCCATTCTGAACGATTAACTACATGTTAAGACCTGATTATTTAAGTTCGTTCATCAATTTTTTTCCAAAGTTTCTGCGTTATCTTTCTCCACTCTTTTTTGAGTTTTACAACCCTTTTCAGAAGCAGAGTCTTTTTCAAGGACTGATTGAGATGATACCCCCTATCGTTTTCACCTACCCCCTCCCCCTACGTTTTTTGCATTAGCTTTCAAGGTGTAGTGTAGTTTAAACACCATTACAACCCGTGATGCGTCAAAAGGAAATACTGAAACATAGTCCTAATAGACTCCAATGCTTTCAGAACACAATAAAAAGGGGAATTGCGGGAGATTTATCCAGAATCTATATTTTCAATTCATAAGTTAGTTAAATACCCACAGCCTATTTCTCTGCATGAAGATTGGAGGAAAATCCGTTGAAGCAAAACTTGACACTTAAGCAGAGAAAAGAATTGGAAGCCAAAATGGCTAAGGTTTTCAAAGGAAACATTAACGTGCTTTCGACAGATTTGCAAAAAATATTGTTAGATGACATGGTCACGGCTTTCCAAAATAGGATAAAGGTGTTAACTCGAGTACAAGGAAAAAGAAGCTACTAATATAGACTAAATAGGAAAAAGACGTAGTTTGAATACATAAAAGCTTTATAGAGAGAGGTTAAAAATATGCCCAAGAGGTTTGGCTGATGAGAAGGTCCAAACTTGAAATGTATATAGACATCCTTAAAGTATTGGCCCACCGCGGTCCATTAAAGCTAACCCACATAATGTATAAAGCTAACGTAAACTGCAGTGTGCTTAAGCAATACTTAGACTTTCTAATAAAACAAAACCTGGTCGAAGAAAGAACCGTTGGAAAACGAAGAGTTGTCTACGCAATAACCCAAAGAGGCATAACGGTACTCAAACACTTCAGAGAACTAAAGCAAGTACTGCCAATAATAGAGGAAGCTAGAAACAGAATTCCAATACCATACTAATCATCTTTTACTTTTTTGAACTAGTCTTTCATATCTCGTAATATTTTTGACATTGAAACACGCCTTTTATTCTAAAAACCTATTCTACTTTTAATGATAGCAATGTTTGAGCAAATGGCAGTGTTTGCAGCAGGGTCTGTCGCAGCCTTATTCATCTTCATGATAATAGTCATAATGCTTTTAGGCGTTTTTTGGGCTAAAACCGCTGTTCACAGTATGTAGTCAGCTTTTTAGTAAGTTAACATTTGTTTTATGAATCCTTACATCTGTTTCGTAAGACTTAATAAATGCCGCTTTCTTAACCATACTGTACACACGTAAAACACGATGGGAGCGAGAGAGTGACCAAACAAGAAGTTCTAAGGAAAAAATCCGTGCAAATACTGGAAAAAATCAGGGAAAGCCTTGAAAAATTAAATGAAAGAATGGAGATCATGATTGAACTGCAGAAACATGGCAGAAGGGATGTCCAACCACTTCCAGAAGCACCCTTAGATGTTATGACATTGCTTTCCATGCCTGACCATCTAAGAAAAACAGCCATGACCGTATGTAGACTCGGCCGCGCCACAGCAGATGAGGTTGCCCAACAAACGCGTAGAGCTAGAGCTGTGGAAAGCGCCTACTTAAACCAGCTTGTGATTATGGGACATTTGAAAAAAGAGAGGAAGGGAAGAAAAGCCTACTTCTATGTGGAAAAGGAAGATCAAGGGTGATGGTTTTGGGCAGAATAATAGCCGTGCATTCATATAAAGGTGGAACGGGAAAAACTCTCCTCTCAGTAAACTTGGCTGCAACCTTTGTTAAACACGGCAAAAAAGTTTGTTTGTTAGACCTCGACTTTCGAGCCCCAAGCCTTTCCACAATTCTTAAAATTGAGAAAGCAGAGCACTGGTTTAATGATTATTTAAATGGGACATGCGAAATCGATAAAGCATTGATAGATTTAAGCGACGGAATTAACAATGACGGAAAACTTTTTGTCGGACTGGCCAACCCAGCAACAGAAGCAATCAGAGACATATCCGCAAAGGATAGAAAATGGGAGATGCGGGCTTTAGGAAGACTTTTAGCTCTTAGAAATTCCCTTCTAAACGATAAAGGCTTCGACTATCTAATTTTCGACACAAGTCCGGGACTGCAATACTCGTCCATAAACGCCATAGTAAGCGCAGATTTAGTAATTGTGGCGACAACCTTCGACAAGTCAGATGTTGATGGAACAAGACGTATGTTACGGGAACTTTATGACTTGTTCGAGAAAAAGACCGAGATAGTTTTGAACAAAGTTTTGTATGATGTTTCCTCAAAATTCGGAAAAGAAGAAGTGCAAACCAGGATTAAGGATATATACCAAGTTCCCATTTTGGGAATAATACCCTGTTTCTGTGATGTTTCAAAGGCAGAAGGAAACATAATTTTCGCTCAAGAACGGCTGGAGCATCCCTTCACAAAAATTTTGGACGAAATGGCATATAAAATAGACAATAATAAGGCATAAGTCTCTATCCTGCTGCTGCTATTCTGTTTATCAACTTATAGATTCTGCAGTTTTTACATTTTTCATATGCTTTTTCATCACATTCCTTACATATTATGCGATTTAATTCCTTAATTTCAGTGTTCATTTTGCTTCCTTCCTCAATCAAATAATTTGCTAGCTTCGCATAATATACTGTATTCCGCTTTCGTAATATTTTATGCACTACAAAAACTTATAGAACAGCAAAAATATTTTAAATAGTTCACTGAAAAACACGGAGTCCTCGATTATTGGATAAATCAACAATTATCCTTGCGGGCGGCTTTTCGAGCAGATTTGGACAAGATAAGGGATTACTTCCCTTAGCAAATAAGCCTCTCATAAAACATGTTTTAGATACAATCAGCGATATTGTTGACGAAAAGATAGTGGTTGTTAGTTCAGAGGTTCAAGCTGAAAAATTTGCGAAAGTTGTGGGTTCGGACGTAAACGTTCTTATTGATGCAAGTAATGTGCAGAGTCCACTTGTAGGCGCATTAACAGGCTTCAAAGAAACGCGTGGAGAATATGCGCTTCTCCTTCCATGCGACACTCCCCTAGTTTCTAGGGACGTTCTTTCGCTCCTACTTGAACTATGCATAAACAAAAATGCGGTTATTCCACGCTGGCCAAACGGTTACATAGAGCCCTTACAGGCGGTTTATTGCACAAAGCCAGCGTTAGAGGCTGCTAAAAATGTCTTAAGTGAAGGAATTTTGGACATGCGTTCCATGGTGGAAAAGCTGCGAGGTGTACGTTATGTTTCTACGCTTGTTCTTCAACAATTAGATCCGACGCTTAGAACTTTCTTCAATATTAATACTCCTTTGGATTTGAAGAAAGCAGAATTCATGCTTAGAAATGTAAAGAAGTAAGGTTCTGGCAAGATGTGTTGAAGTTCACTTTCCACAAAGCTTCGCGTATTTTTCGGTTTCTGAAAACAGCTTCTGTATGTCAGCTTCAGAATGTGCAGTGCTTAAGGCACCCATGTGTGTTGGTAGGAAGAAAACACCATTTGCAATTAAGGATAAATGATATTCGACAAGTTTCTTTCTGTCCGCCCTAAAAACGGCACGTGTATCCTTCACTTCCTCTCTTGTAAAATGCGCGCTAAATAATGAGCCTGCCCCAGTGACTTGCACATCAATTCCATTTGCTTCGAATATCTCCTTTATTTGTTCTCTGATCTTTTCTCCCACGTTATTCATTTTATTTATAAGATGACCATCTTCCAAAAGTTTCAGCGTTGCCAAGCCAGCCGTCATTGATACTGGGTTTGCCGAGAAGGTTCCGCCGTGAAAGGAGTAGCGTGGGCGTTCATAAATCAGAGTATTTAATCGTTCCATGACATCTCGCCGTCCGCAAAAGGCACCTATCGGAAAGCCTCCTCCCAAAATCTTTCCAAAAACCGTTATGTCTGGTATTACACTATAATATTGCTGACCACCACCAGGGGCCAGTCGAAAGCCTGTAACCACTTCATCAAAGATCAGCAAAATCCCCTTTTCATCGCAAAGATCCCTCAATTCTTTCAAAAATTCTTTTTCAGCTGGGATACAGCCACCAGCACCAAGCATAGGCTCAATTACGATGGCGGCAACTGTTTCATCCCTAACTTTTTCCTTTACTCCTTCAAGGTTGTTGAATGGTGCAACAATTGTGTCTTGAAGGGCTCCATTTGTCAATCCTGCGGATTCTGGAATGTCGAAGGGATGTTTAACTCCTACATGGAGTGCATCGTAGCCTCCGTGCCATCCTCCCTCAAATTTGACGATTTTGTTTCTGCCAGTATATGCACGTGCCAAGCGTGCGGCATACATGTTAGCCTCTGTTCCTGAATTCGTGAAACGTATCATTTCTGCGCTTGGAACCATTTTCGCAACTTGCTCAGCTAGCTCTATTTCCAGTTCATGGGATGTTCCAAAATGGGTGCCGATTTCGATTTGTTTTTTAACAGCGTTCATAACTGCTGGTGGGCTATGACCAAGTATGAGTGCTGTGTGTCCAAGCCAGAAGTCGATGTATTCGTTTCCATCAACATCGTAAAGTTTGCTTCCCCTCGCCCTAACGGTGTAAAAAGGGTAAGGCTCGAAATAGCGGATTGCATAAGAAACCCCAGCAGGGAGAAACTTTTTTGCTCTTTCGTATAAGTCCTTGGAGCTTTGAGTTTTAGAAATGTATGGATCAAACATATCTAGATAACACTTTCCCTTTTTAGGTTTTATATTTGGTGTTGGTTTAATATTTAAAAGTCTGTGTTTGAACTTCTATTAGTGTGATGTTTAACTTTAGCAAGAAAGCTTTGCAAATCATTTCAGATTATGTTAGGGAGTTTAGAAGAGCTTCAAAGAAGCTTCAATTTGAACTTGACCCATTGTATGCGCAAATTTTGTCATCCGAATTTGAAGACATAATCAAGTTTCGTTGTGTAAAATATTCTAGGAAAAGAGGTGCTAAAAAAATTGAAGCTGATGATGTAAGTCACGTGTTAAAGAAGTTTGGCAGACCAACAGAACTGTTAAAGAAGATTAAGGGAAGTTTTAGTCAGCGAATTGTTTTAAAAAGTTTAAAATTTATTAGAGAAGCCTTGCAGAAATCGAAAAAACCAATGGTTTTAGATGCGGGATGTGGATGGGGAAGGTATCTAAAACGGCTGCAAACTCAGAATATCAAAAATCTTGAAATGGTTGGTGTTGACTTAGACTCCGTTTCATTACATTATGGAAAAACGATAAACAAGCAGGCGAATTTCTTGAAGTCTGACACTGAAACTTTACCCTTTAGGGGTCAAATTTTCGACTTAATTTTATGTAACGGGGTTATACATGAAATAGAAACAAGTCAGGGAAGGGAAAAACTAACCCGAGAGTTTGCTCACGTTCTGAAACCGCAAGGGACCCTTTATATAACAGATGCATTTGCGAAATTTCGAATTTTGAATTTCATATTCAAAGCGGTTCGGCATGTAAGCCCGAAAATAGAGTGGCATTTTCCAAAAAACGTCTTGAAAAAAATCCTGTTAAGAAATTCTTTTAAAATTGTTTACGAGGAAAAATTTAGTTCAAACTTTCGAGAAGGAACTACAAGCTATGTTATAATTGCTGTTAAAAGCTGATTTCTTATGTTTGCTTGCTCCATTCCTTTACGATTTCTATAGCTTCTCTTAAATCGTTTATAGTAGCATCTGCCTGTGAGAATTCCACAATTTTCCTCTCTCTGTTTAAGAGTATGGTATTTATGCCTAATCTTTTCGGTAGCAGAATATCCAATTGCATGTTGTCTCCAATCATAACAGCTTCATGAGGCTTAACTCTTAGAATTTCTAAAACCCTTTGATACATTTCTGGATTCGATTTGTCGCATTTTGCTTCACAGCCAGTCATAACGAAATCAAAGCATTTCCTAATTGGTTTAACCGCTTTTTTAAATTTGAAATAGGCAATTGTTGTAACTATGGCTGTCTTAAATCTATTTTCCTTCGCTTTTATGACTGCTTCGGCAGCGTCTGGATATAACTGATACGGCTTGCTTTCAAGAAGTTTAGCAATAGCATCTAATGTTTCTCTGTCAACCTTAACTTTAAGTCTCCAGAAAATCCGTGAGAAAAATGAACGCCAGTTTCTGTATCCATATTTGGGACAGTCTATGAAGGAGACGAAAGCCCATGCTGCCTTCAATTGTTGTGGTGAGACTTCATAGCCTCTGTTGAAGAGATATTCTGAAATTTTCATGTCGGTTACTGGTTTCTCTACATAAGCTAACGTCCCATGCAAATCGAACAAAACCGCCTTTATTCCAGCCAAGCAACCTCACCCTGTAACCACAAGCTTGTTTAAGCTTTCTTTTATTTTTATAGAAAAGCTTTTAAGCAATTAGCAAAAAGCCATTTTTTTAGGCGTTCTTGTGTGAAATCTCGGAGTCCTTTAAATGAGTATTGAAAGGGAATTGATTATTTCTGTTCTAAAACTGACTAAAAATGGATCTATTTCATCTGGAGTAGTAAGCAAAGACGCAAAAATTCCATCACAGATTGCTGATAATTTGCTTGAAAAGCTTCAAAAACGTGGACTGATTTATTTGCGGAAAAATTTTGTAGAGGCAGATAGTCTGCAACGCCTTAAATTGACTGTTCACGCCATACAGCTGGGCGCCGACATTGAACGTGTAAGCAGTTTTCTTCAATGGAAAGAGTTTGAAAACATAGCTGCTGTCGCTTTTAAGCGGAACAGCTACAGTGTTAAGAAAAATTTTAGGTTTAAACATGCTGGAAGAAGATGGGAAATAGACGTTATCGGATGCAAAAGACCCATAGCCATATGCGTAGATTGCAAACATTGGCACCATGGAATGTATCCATCTTCATTAAAGAAAGTCGTTGAGGAACAAGTGCAAAGAACGTTTGCCCTAACTGAATCCCTGCCAAAACTCATTGACGAAATTGAATGTGCTTCATGGGATAGGGTTAAACTTGTTCCAGCAGTCTTATCGCTTGTCAAGGGCAGTTTCAAATTTTATGACGATGTACCCATTGTTCCCGTGCTTCAACTGCAAGACTTCCTAAGTCAACTGCCAGCCTACGCGGACTCACTAAAACATTTTTCAAAACGCTTAGCCAACTAATTCAACAGTTGTTCCTAAAGCATGACCTGGCACACCTTTTCTAAATTTGGCTCTAACCAAGCCCTTTTTGCCGTGCAAAGCCACAATTTTTCCAACTATCTTGTTTTTTCCAATTTTCCAAGCTACTTTTCGTCCAATAAGTCTGCTTGCTTCGGAAACAGAGTTTACGTGTGCGAACTGGATTATGCACTCCGTAGATCTCTGAGTTTTCGGACCTACTCGATAGTTGACTATTATTCCTTGAATTAGCTGAGTCATAAGCTTTCACTCACATTGAATGCTTTTCAAAATACAGCAGAAATGTTTTAAATTTGTTTTGCTTCCCAACTTTAGGGTTCACATTTTTTAAGGTTTCAATTGCTATGTCGCCTGTTTAATAAGTTTTGCATAGAAGCGACGCTAAAACTGCAGTTTTTTCGGTTTTCATTTCCCTAACTTCCTTTTTTCAAGTTGAAGTTTCCTCTGTCCCGCTTCAGAATTCTCGCCTTTTCCGGAAGCTTATCTTTATCCCAATCTTTCCATTCTATTTGTTTGAAAATCCATTTTTTGCCCAGATGCGCCGCAAGCACAGCATGCTTATGCTGGTTCTCTAAGGGAATAAGCTCATCGAGGAATCTGAAAAGTTTTTCAATCTGTTGTCTTGGAAAATAAGCGTAATACTTAGCGTTTTTAACTTCGAAGGCGTAAACGTGTGAGTCTTTTCTTGCAATAACGTCTGGCAATGGACTAAGGCTTGGATTGCTAACCGGAACACGCACGGCGTTGTATCCATTCTTTTCTAAAAGTTTTACAAGGACTGTTTCGCTGTAAAAGCCTCTTCTACGCCACCTGCGAATTGCGTCTTTGTCGACCTTTCTAACCATTAACAGTTTCCTCTATTCCAAGAATTTTAAAACTGAAGTTAAACGTGTTTCCATTTAAGGCTCAAAAAGTTTAGGTTTTCTACGCTTATAAGTTTGAACCGGAATCCTAAGCGTTGGCTTCTCAACTAAGCATTCCTTTAAGTAGTCATCTAATGTTGCTGCTGGCACAACCTCTATTCTATAGTCCTTAACGTCAATAGAATGCTCATAATTCTTTTTAGGAACAACCACCTTCTTGAATCCCCACGCCTCAGCCGCCTTAATCTTCTCGTATACGCCGCCTATAGCAGTTATTTGAATAAAATCTCCAACGCCCAGGTTTATTTCTCCCGTAACTGCCACATCCTGCTTTATCGGCTTACCCTCAATGAGCGAGCATAACAGTATAGCCATTGTTACACCCGCTGAGGGACCATCCACACCATAAGATTGGGCGAAATCGATATGCGTCAAATAGTCTTGCGCTATGTCAACACCGTACTTTTGCAGGATTACGCTTCTAACCTTGGCTATGCTGTCTGAAATGAAACTTTGACCTTTAGCCACCCCCGTCACTTTATAATAACCTTTAATTGGATAATTTCTTGGAAGCTCACTTTTCCTAATCATGTGCGCTTTTACGCATAAAACGCTTCCCGTCATTTCTCCACTGTATGGATCTTTAACAACAGCCAAACCATATATCTGGCCAACTTTAACTCCCTTTGGCTCTATTTCTAAAAGTTTGCCTCTTTCACTGATTCCATGTTCCAGTATTTGCCTCTGAATAGTTTTACAGTGATGTTCTATGGCTTCACGAACATGTCTCTTTTCAACAACTTTGCAGCCTTCATTCATTGCGAGGGTTGCAGCCGTTTTAATAATCGAAATTAATGGTCTAAACTTAGTTGTTAAAGCATCTTTTTTGTTGCTTCTTCGTCTACCTTCTTCCACAATTTCTTGGCATGCTTCTCTACTGAATGGGATGAGGTTGAAACGCTTAACTTCTTGCGCTATAAACTGTAGATATTTACGCTTGTTTTCCACGGTGTTAGGCATATCATTATTCATTCTAACAACTTTACCATAGCCGTAAATACGATCCATTAAAGCTGGATGAATTTGGTTAATGCTGTCAAAGTTTCCAGCACCCACAAGAAATGTTATGGCTGGCACCGGCTCAGTTGAAACAGCCATTGCGGCTGTGCCTCCGCCATGCCACCTACCCCTCAAAGTTATTGGTAACTGTCCATCCTCTAGCACCGTTAAAAGTGTTACAGCCTCTTCAGGATCAAGATTCTTTATCTCATCAATATACAAAATTCCCAAAGAAGCTCTATGAACGTCTCCAGCAGCAACTCTCTGGTGTTCAGGAGTACCCAAACCACCCGTTTGATACGGATCCCAAGCAATTGAACCGAAAAGCTGAGCGCTTCTGCGTCCCGTAGCATCCATGAAAGGTGCATGCCCAGAACTGTTATCCACTATTACTTTTGGGACATCTGTTTGCTGGGCACCTGCGATACCTTTTAAACCTCCTAAACCGCCGAGTCTAGAAAACCACCATATGAAAACGCCAAAGAAGATTAGGCTTCCTCCTGGAATGAAGGTTAAGGGTACCATACTCACAAACTTTCCGATTAGGTAGTCTAAGAAGTTATTATTGTAGTAATCTTGGAGTGGTTCCCCCAAAAACATTGGGTTTGCGTTCCATGTTTGCCAAGTTTGATACATGAAATAAAAGCCTAAAGATATTAGAAACAAACCCGTTAATATCATGAAAATTTGTAATGCTCTAAGCCCTACTTTTGTGATGAATTTTCTCTTAAGCTCTTTAAACTGCTCCCTTTGTAAAATCTTTTTTCCTTCACCAGCCTTATGAATTGAAATTTTAGGCTGGCTTGGCAACGCAGGATTTTTCCAACACAGAACATCGAAAAGTTTTATGCCATTTTCCTTGTAGATTTGCGTGAGTTTTTCTGCTAAGGCTTTGCCAATTAACGATTTACCTGTTCCAGGGTCTCCTAAAAGTAGAAGGTATGGTCCTGGACTTATCGTGGTTTTAGCTGATGGTTTGGGCTTATTTGGATTACTCCAGCTTTCATACCATTCTGTTTTTTCAAGCCACTTAAGCTTGTGCACCCATTCATCCAAGCATAAAAAACATTCTTTTAACGCTTGGTCCTGCCCTATAACCCAGTTTATAAGATTATCTTCAACAGGAAAGCCTTCGGTGCTTTTAAAGTCTCCCCAGTTCCATTTTACCCTAACATTCCTTCCATTAACGTTTCTCTCAAGTATTTCAACCTCATTTCCAAAATAGCCAGAGGGCAAACATGAGCACCTTTTAACAGCCTTCACATTCTCTACCAGAAACATGACCGCGAATAATTATAGAGGTTATTTCAAAACTGACAATATGAAAAAACTGATAACATAAATTCGCCTCCTGAAAAATTATTCCACATAATGTGAAAAAATTTCGGTTTGCTTCTTTTTACGTTTCAACCTTTTTTCTATTTTCTTTTCTCATACTTGCTCTCATTTCAATTTGTTTTTATTCGAACACATATAGACTCCGAATTCCATAATTTCTGGTCTACACGCTCGAAATCCTAAAGCTTAATCTGGGCTTTAAATCATGAAAACAGCTTGTTTTCGCTTTATCTACTTCACTTCTTAGCCTAACCCATGGACATTACGGGAGCCTCATATAAAAAACCTACGAAAATCTATGGAGGAGACTTAGGGCTTTCAGCTTCGGGATTGCTTCGAGGTTTTAGGAAGACTAGAGGGTCAAAATGTTGCGTTTTAGCTATTGGCTAAAACAAGTTTTAAACCTACGATTTACGTCCTAAGTAGCTCACATTTTCGCACTTCTAATATTACTTTTTTACTCTTCAGTGGTTTTGGTGATGTATGTATTATCTTAAAAATATACTTCACCAGCATTCCCGAGTAGCAACATCTGTATACAAAAGCATCACCAATTCCCATATTCTCACTAACTAGTAAAAGCAAAACGGTATAAAACTGCTATGCTGTCAGGTATGGTTTATGAAGGCTGGGAAAATTATTCGGAATTTCTCTGCTAGGGACAGTCGTGAAGTGGTTTTGCGGACGCCTAAATGGGAGGACTTAGATGATTTGCTGGAACTTATTAACTCGCTTGTAGAAGAGAGGGCAGACATAACCAGAACTAAGAAGGTTTCGAGGAAGGAGGAAACTGACTGGCTGTCTAAAGGTGCTCAGCCGCTTGGAAAAAGATGAAACATTTTACATTGTTGCCGAGATAGGTGGAAAAGTTGTGGGAGGTTTTGAAATCAAAAGAAGGCTAGGCGGTTATGAGACATATATTGGGGTATTAGGCATAACTATAAGAAACGGTTTCAGGAAACCTTGGAATCGGAACAGAGATGATGAAGACTTTGGTGGAGCAAACTCGAGGAACGGGTTTGAAGGTTTTAAAGCCTTCAGCTTTCGCAACTAACGAGTATGCAATCCATGTTTACGAAAAAATTGGGTTTGTACAGACGGGTAGGATTCCGGAAAAATTTTTCAAAGATAGTAAATACATAGATGAAGTTATAATAACTAAAGTGTTGGAGTAAAAGCCTATGTCAAACTTTAAAGTTTTTAGCACGAGTTATAGCTTCTCAACAAAGGGTGAAATAGATTTCATAGACCTCACAGACAAGGTTCAAGGAGTGGTTTCTAAATCCGGCATCAGAAACGGATTGGTCCATGTTTTTGCTCCTCACGCTACAGGGGTCCTAGTTTTAACAGAAAACGAGTATGGCTTGTTAAATGACATTAAGGCTTTTCTTGAAAAAGTAATCCCCAAGCATGGAGCATATAGGCATCCTTCTAATGCCCATTCTCATTTGAGGTCTATGCTTTTGCCACCAGACAAAACTATGCCAGTGATTGATGGTCGTGTGGAGTTTGGAACGTGGCAGTCTCTGATATTTGTTGAAACAGATGTTTATCCGAGGAGAAGAACAATCATCGTCCAAGTCATAGGTGAACAATAAAGCTTCCAGTACTGCATAAAACGCTTTTACTTCGTATTTTCGTTTATCTTCAGAGCATCTCATAATATAGTTAAATTTAAAGCTTTGATTCTTTTTCTCTACGAATAAATTTTTAATTTTAAATTTTATTGTAAACTTTATACTTTCGTTTATTTTTCGCAATTTTTTTAAAAAAAAAAAACATCGTTATTTACGGAACATCTTGCCGTTGCTACTCTTTCTGCTTGCTTCCTTCGTTTTTATCTTTTTTAAATATATAAGAAATGTGACTGAACACTACCGCGAAAAAACTTTGCAAGTTTTATAAGTTTCGATAAAATTCGGATCTTCCAAAAAGCTTACCTTGAGCGTTGAAGAAAAATTACGAGGTCTCGTGAAATAGGAGAGAGAACAGTGGAAACGGAGCTTTCACATGAAGCTGAAGAATACATTGAAGCAATTTATAGACTCCAAAGGAGAAATGGTGCCGCTAAACAACAGAGTTGGCAAAAGAATTGAATGTTGTGCCAGGTTCCGTAACAAACACCATAGAACATCTGAAAAAACATAGCTTAGTAAAACGTGAGCCTTATAGAGGAGTGAAGCTGACATCCAAAGGTAAGAAACTAGCCTTAAACATTCTCAGGAGGCATAGGCTCGCAGAAAGATTGCTCACAGACATTTTAAACGGTGAGTGGAGTGATGTCCATGAAAACGCTTGCAAGCTTGAGCATGCCTTAACCAAAGAAGTGATTGCGCTTTTGGAAAAGAGGCTTGAACATCCAAAGTATTGTCCACATGGAAACCCCATACCAACAGAACATGGCAAAATAGAGGAGGAAGAATGTCGTCCGTTAGCAGAAATCAGCTTAAATGAAAATTGTATAGTTGCAAAAATAACTGATGAGAAGCGGAAAAAACTGTCAATTTTAGCCAGTAAAGGAATAAAACCTGATGTCCCTATCCATGTTGTCAAAAGAAAACGTTCAAGCATAGTTTTGTGTGTGGCCGGAAAAAATTGCACTTTAAGTCATGATATTGCTTCCAGTGTTTGGGTTAAAGTTATGGAGAGAGGCAAACATGCAAAGCGGAAGTAGAGGATCATCTAAAAGGCGAAATCCACGAGGCATTAAAGGTGTGATTTCTCTAATAAGCCTCCGTGAAGGGGAAAAAGGAGTGATGGCCTATGCTGTTGGAGGCTTCGGGCTTGTTCGAAGACTCGCTGAAATGGGGTTAACCCCCAGTGTTGAGGTTAAACTTCTCCGGAAGGGTCCTTTCCATGGACCTGTGCAGATTGAGGTTAGGGGAGTTGGGCTTGCTCTCGGTTATGATGTAGCCTCAAAAGTTTTCGTAAGACCCTTGAAGGCGAAACTAGATGATTAAGCCTTGGTTAAGGATAGCGCTGGCTGGAAATGCAAATGTTGGAAAAAGCGTGATTTTTAACCAGCTTACAAGCTTGAATCAAATTGTTGGAAATTGGCCTGGAAAAACCGTTGAAAGGGCTGAAGGAACCCTATTTTTTAAAGGCTATACCATCCGTATAATTGACTTGCCCGGAATATATTCGCTTTCCACTTTCTCCATGGATGAAATTGTTTCACGAGATTACATAGCAGTTGAAAAGCCCGATATTATAATTAATGTTGTAGATGCTTCAGCACTAGAACGCAACTTGTATTTTACGCTTCAACTCTTGGAACTTGGAGCATCAATAGTAATTGATTTAAATCAGATTGATTTTGCAGCAAAGAAAGGTATAAGAATTGATGTTGAGAAGCTTTCTGAAGCTTTAGGAGTACCCGTCGTCCCAACGGTTGCAATTACTGGAAGTGGAATAAACGAACTTCTCTCAACAGTCATAACAGTAACAAGTGGAGAGAGGAAGCTCAAGCCGCTAAAAGTCAGATACGGCAAAGAAATCGAGAAAAGAGTACAAGCAATTGAAAAGCTTATCAGCACCAAACTCCCGCAACTTTGCACGGTTTATCCCGCAAGATGGGTTGCGATTAAACTTCTAGAAAGAGATACGGATGTTGCTGGAAAACTGAAGAACTATAAAAATGGAAAGGAAATTTTGGATTATGCAGAGAAATTAGCAACAGAACTTGAAAAAATACACGGTGAACCTTCACCAGTTGTTATAGCCTCGGAAAGGTATGGACTTGCAAACAAAATAGCCAAAGAGGTTACAGCCATCGAAGCTCCTCCTAGAATAAGCCTAGAACAGAAACTGGATGCCATAACTACACATAAAATTCTCGGATATCCAATTTTAACGGTTGCCGTAGTTTCCATGTTTGCGTTGATTTTTGTTGGAGGAAACTTTCTATCTGCCGGTTTAGAGTTCTTGTTTGAAAACTTATCTATGTTTATAGAATGGGGGCTTTCTACATTTTTGCCTAGAATTGTGGTGGATTTAATTAACAATGGAATTTTGGCTGGCGTAGTTGCGGGGATAACGATAGCTTTGCCATACATTGTGCCGTTCTATATTATTCTGGCATTACTTGAGGATAGTGGTTACCTACCACGTGCAGCCTTTTTGATGGATAATCTTATGCACAAAATAGGGTTACATGGCAAGGCATTTATTCCATTAATGCTGGGCTATGGATGCAGCGTCCCTGCTGCATTGGCTGCAGGATAATGGAGACAGAGCGTGAACGTTTCTTAGCTGGTTTTGTGGTAGTTCTGATTCCATGCGCTGCCAGAACAGTTGTTATTTTGGGTTTAGTTGGCAGATTTGTAGGTTTACATGCAGCTTTGGCTTTATACGCTTTCGACTTAGTTCTTGTTTTCGTCTTAGGCAGAATAGCGTTTAAAGTTCTGCCCGGAGAACCGGTTGGGTTAATTATGGAGATGTCGCCGTATAGAAAACCTCTAGCCAAAAATGTACTGGTGAAAACTTGGGGTCGAACAAAGGATTTCATTTATATAGCCTTTCCAATAATTATTGCTGGAAGCGTAGCCCTAGAAGCCTTACACCTTTCCGGGCTCATGAACTACATAGTTAACGCCGCAAACCCACTTATTGGCGGCTTGCTAGGCCTTCCATCAGAAACTGGAATCCCATTAATTTTTGGGATTCTACGCAAAGAATTAACACTCATTCTGCTTTCGGAACTTATTCAGCTAGAATCTTTAACCGTTATTCAGATGATTGTTTTTTCGCTGGTTACCATGATTTATATTCCATGCATCGTAACCATTGCTGCATGCGCAAGGGAATTTGGATGGAAAAAAGCCTTAGCAATAACTGTTATCGACATAGCACTTGCTTTTTTCTTAGGTGGATTAGCCTACCGACTGCTATCATTAGTAATGGCAACATAACAGAAAATAGCTACAACTTCAAAACATCTCCAGCACCGTCCATCCAGCAAAACAACGAGCCCTCCGTTAAAGTTGCGGAAAACGTAAATAAGCACCAACGGACATTTGTCAAAAAGTAGCCGAAAACTTCCAAATAGTGGCCGAGGTGAGGTAGCCTGGTTAGCCTATGGGCCTGTGGAGCCCGGCGCCCGGGTTCAAATCCCGGCCTCGGCCCTCTCTGATGGCAACCTACGGTTTGGATTTCTTCCCTTTTTATGAAAGCAGCTTGATTTTGGCTGATTTGTTGGTTTAGAGCTTGGAGAAGGCTTAGAAGTTGCTGTGTCAACGGGCTTGGGACGGTCCCAGGACGGTCCTCGATACATTGTTGGGACGGTCCTAATAGAAGACTTGTTAGGTAGTCGTTTAAACCCATGTTTGCGGCTCGCGCCTTGTTTCGTAGCAGGTCTGCGACTTCGGTTTTTAGGCATACGCCCGTCATTCCTGGTTTAGGCATGCTTTTTCACCTTCCTCAATTTCAGTAATTTCTTCATACCTAAAACTTTCTATAGCTTGGTCGATTTTGCTCGGCAGTTCCATGTTTACAATGTGGTCAGTGATTTCTTTGACATCGTTTAAGTTTTTGGCTTCAACGACAAGAACCAATTCCACCAAATACTTAGGCATGTTTTCCAACTCCTTTTGTCGATCTCTTTGCGCTCCCGTTCCCGGAGCCAGGGGGATGCGCCCTCCTGCCAGGCGTGGCAGGTTTTGTGGATGTTGATTGCCTTAACAGAAAAAGAGGGAAATGAAGGCGTGTTGTTTCGTATTTTAGTCTGGTCTGCGAAGGGCTACGATGAATCCGCCCTTGCTTTCTGAGTTGACTGTGATTTCGACTGGTATGTCTTCGCCCTTTGGAAGCCCAAGAGTTTCGTAAACGTTTTTGCTTAGGCGTAAAAAGCCATACTTGTTAATCTTGCCTTCAAAAGTGATGGGCATTGTTTCGCTTGGGTTTTGGGTCACATCAGCCGTCTGGTTTTCAGAACTCTTCTTTTTAGCCAAATATTTCGCCTCCTTTTCCTTCTTTTCGAGCTCTATTATCCTCTGGGCGACTTCGCTTGGAACGTCGCCCACGTAGTCGCGGCTTCTACTCATTTCCTCACTCTCCTTTCGGTTTACGCCCGCCAGGCTTTCGCCCAGGGCTAATTTTCGGGGCGACATAGAAAAAGGGGGAGAAGGCAGGCTTTTGCCCGCCATTATAGGAGGGTTTTAGGCGACTTTCGGACTGCCACAGGTCCTACTTGTCTGAGACATTTGTAGGCATACCCTTGCCCGTCTCGAAACATTGAATCTACGTTTGACAATCGCTTTGGGGTCGCTTACTTCAATCCCTAAGGACTCTCGTGAAGCTGGCCAAAGTGTCCACCCGTCTGGTTGTTACTCGCTTAAACCCGTAGGTCTTCACCGCCTCGCAACTCTTATTATGGATTCACGGGTGGACGTGCGCAATGCCTAAGAAGTCAGTCTGCGGGTCCTCTCGCTCGTGGGCTGGTCCGCCGACGTCATCGCCGGGGCCCGCTAACCCGCCGCTGGCTTTAGCCTACGGGACGGCGAGGTTCGGCTCGGGTCCCCCGTTATCCGTCCGCTGGGCTAAAAAACATCAATTTATAATTACCCCTAAGTAATAGAGAGGGAAAAAGCTTAAAATCAGTTTGATTTTTAAAAACGGCTTGTTTTTAGCAAAGCTTTTATTTTTTGAGTAAAGCCCGACTTCACGCCGAGGTGTGAAATTTATCTTTTGAAAACTTGGGAACTCACATGGAAGTTAGGCAAATTTTTATAAGGCTTGATTTTTAGGCATGGGCGGATGTTTATATAGAACTGATGTTTTTGGAGAGTTTAACATGGAATTAGCGGATTTTTAGGTTTTTTATGTGAAAGTTATGTTGGAAATTTAAGTCTTAGATTTCACATGAAAATGTTGACAAATTAATGTTGCTTTATATACTAATGCGGGGGTGAACTTTTTTTCCATGTATCTATATGAACCCCTTTGAAAAGCAAACTGAAAAAAGCTTCGTTTTTAAAAAGGAGCCTCAATCAAGCTTTTCTCCGAAACAGGGATATTTGGCTCCAAATAGGTTTTAAGCCTAACGTGTAAACAGTTTGTTGAGAGAAAGCTTTTGTCTGATCGTTCTGGTGGTAGCCGAAGGCCGAGGCTTTTTGACAGGCCTGAATGTAAGAACTGCGTTTTTAAGGGTGGCAGTTACTGCTGGAACCAGTGCCCATACAACATATGGCGAAGATATTAGTTAGATGTACTTGTCTAATGGTCCCTTTATTTTTGGCTTGTATTTTTGGCATATGCTGTCTTCTGGGTTTACGTAGCGTTTGTTTTGGTGGCACCAGTATTTGTCTTCGGATGTGAAGTAGTCTATGAAGCGACAGTCCTTACACTTAGCCAATCGATACCACAGAAGAAAGTTTGAGGGTTACGCTTTAACACGTTTCGGTCCCAGAATCATGTATTAGCGCGCGCGGGGTTAAGGGCAACTTCAGTTTTTTATGATAGTGCCCAGCCGCGCTTATCTTTAGAAACCTAAGTTGACGCTACAGGAGAAAGTCACTCAGGAGTTAGTTTCCATGACATCGGGAGGCCAAAGTTCTTTTCTATCCACGTATTGACGACGTCTTGCTCAGCTTCCTTGGATAGTTTATCTACTCTAAGATGGGCTTTCATTTCTTCCTCAATTTCCTTTACTGAGCGAGACTCTTTATACTCATATACATGAACGTCTCCCCCAGCATATCCTGCGTCAAATATTAGTATCGCATTTCTTCCTACTCTTTCCGGAACATAGTAAACCTTTGGTGCCCTCTTTTCCATGGTGATCCACCTCAGTCAAGTACTATAAAATCTGTTCAAATATTTACCTTTTCTTGGCAATTTTCCTCTATATACTACAGTTCAAACATATCATGATGAACAAAAAAGCGAACTAAGCTGTAGAAAAACAGGAAGAGCGTCACATTTCGTGACGTTCTTTATAATGGGCGACAAGCTCCGTTTGTGTTCTGAAAGCCACTATTCTACCTTCTCGGGCACAAAGTTCACATCTATGGCGTAAGGGTGGTCCATTAGCAACCATTTCCAAGGTGTCCTTTGCGGTTTGAATGGCAATTTCCACAGGCTCTGCTGAAGTCAATATCATTCCTAAATCCCTATGTCTTTCGAGAATTGTTAGTGTTCCCTTGCATAGTTTGCGTGCAATTTCAATTTGTTTGTAAATGTAATCCCAATAGTTAGGTTGCCTATAACGGAATCCGTCTCTTCGGAAAGGTTGTCCAAAAGCCACAAAGACATGCAAGTTCCACTTATTGGCAGCTTGGAGAAATCGCTCCCATAATTGAGAAAGAATCCAAACTTGGTGAATGTCTGTTTCAGTCATTCCTAATTGTTTCATTATGCCATAGAGGTCAGCCTTCTGGGCTTTCCACCCTCTATAACTCAGAATGTCATCGGCGACTTGTTGATAATGCCTGTCATAGTCTCCCGATTCAACCCAAAGATTCCAAGCGTAATCAACAAGTTTCTTATGCCATGCTATTGCAAGCGAAACTTTGCTTCTATCATCTGCATTATCATAGTCTAATCCCAGTGCATCACATACTTGCCTTTTGGTTGGTTCAATCCCTTTGCGCATAAACATAGCAATCGCATCATTAACCATGACTTCGAAGTAATTTCTTTGTCTAATGATGCCTCGCCAAGTTCGAGGGTGATGACTCAAAGCCACTCACTTAATCCCCTTTTTCAGTCGGAGAAGACCGAAGCAGAAGATCCATATGGTCTCTTATTTGCTTAAAGTATTTTTGAGCTTCTATCCAACTCTCTGCGCCAACTCGCATCATTGTTGGGATTCCCCAGCCTTTGACTTTCCATGCAACATCTTTGACTTCTCTGACAAATATGCGTCCTCGTTCCATAATCATTGTATCGAAGGCTTCTTTTTTCCCTGATAGCACTTCTTTCGAAGTCTCCCTTTGTATTTTTGCTTGCGCTTCTTCCATACGGGTTTCTTTCTTCAGTTGCTCTACATGTTGGGCAACTCTTGTTTCATCAAGTTCTGTGCCGCTTCTTTCCAGTTCTTCGTAGAGCTTGACAGCTGCTTCTGCACGCTCAGGTTTTACTTCCTCTTTTATAATGGCTTGCTTTAATGGTTTGGGGGCTTTCTTGTATATTTCAACTACTTTCTTGGCTTTTCCGGCAGGTATTTCGCCTTTGAAAAACTTCTCCTTGATTGGTTCAGGAGCTTGCTTAATTGTTTTGACAACTTCTCTCACTTGTTCAGGTCTAACTGCTCCTTTTTCGACTTTTTTAAGTACTTGTTCTCTTTCTTCCTTAGGAAGCCCTCTTGTGCTTGTAATGACTCTGGTAGAAACCTTTGCCCCGAATGCTGTCTCGTCTCTGAACTCTTTTGCTTCAATGTAATCTCGAATGGTTTCTTCTTTATATCCAAGCACTTGCGCGAGCTCTCGGTGAGTTTTATAGCGCCCTGTTTTCCATAACTTGTATATTGCATTTTCTCTTTCCACAGAATTCAGTGGGGTATGATGCAAGTTTTCAATCAATTGACGTTCCAGCCTTTCTTCAGGGGTAATGTTCAAAATTCGTCTAATCGGAACAGTTTTAACGCCAGCTTTCTTAGCACCTCTCCACCGAATTTCCCCAGTGATGATGACATCATTTTCATCCACTTCAATTGCATTTATTGTTCCTTGTGCTTTGATTGTTTGGGCAATGCCTGCTACCTCTTCTTCGGGAAATGTTTTTCTGGGTTGTTGACGGTCTGGTTTTAGGGTGTCCACAGGAACTTCAAGGATTGTTTTTGAAATTTTCATATTCAGTCACTCCGTTCTCTTCTTCTTTCAAGTTCATCCTTTAAAAGTCTCTCCAGCATCTCTGTGAGAGTCTCTCCATTTTCTATGGCATGGATTTTGGCCCGTTTCCATAATTCGTCGTCAACTCTTACACTCGTAACCACTTTTGCCATAACACATCCCAGCAAGAAGCTGGTCTTGTAGTATATAAACATTTCTTTAATGTAATTTGTCTCTATAATATTAATTAAACGGCTACTACCTTCGCACTAACAATAGTGGTTTAGCAGATCATGAAGCCCTCATTTGCGGGATAGCCGTACCATGCAGATTTCCAGTGATAGTTGAAACAAGGGTAGAGGATTATCCAAGGAAATCGACCAAAAATGCTAAGCAGACATTTGAGTCAATGAAGCTTAAAAACAATAAAACCGAAGTCCGATAAAATGATTACTTAAAAACGGAACTACAAGTTTCCTTTTTGATACAAAAACAATAAGCATGAAGCTTTAGAATAATAATGATTCATGCCGACACCAAGGAGCGACCAGCACTTAACCTTAAGAGAAGCTATCCTATCCTGTGACATCGAGGAAAACTATTTCCGAAATTATGTTTTCAAAGGCGGAGAATTGAAAGCGAGGAAAATAAAAGGAAGATGGATGATATTAAGACAAGAGTTGGATAAGTGGAAGGAGAATCGTGATTATAGACTCATAAAACTCGGTATGGAGGATTACTTCAAGGCATTTAATTTTGCTGTCAAACAATTCTATAGGGGTGGTCTGGTCGTTGTTGAATGGGGAAAAACAAAGCGAAGGGAGATAGGAGAATTTCTTTTTAACCAGATGGGTGGCAAGTTGGGAGAGTTAGCTTTCCGTGAATTCCTTCGCAGTCGGTTTGGTGTAGAGGTAAGAGTAAGCTTTGAAGTGGAAAAGGAATTACCAGGACAAGATATTTTTAAAGTTAAAGGTAGGTCACCAAAGGTTAGGGTCTCAATTAAAACTACCAAAATACAAAACTTCAATTTATGGGTGGTTGAAGAAGATATAGACCTTTCAGATGCGTATGTTTTATGTCGAGTTGATCTTCCATTAGACCATCTACTTCGAGTGCTTCGCGAGCATGAAAAACTGTCGGAAATAAGAGATATTATCCCAGAGCTTCATGAAGTTGAGGCGGAAGTTGTGGGTTTTGCTTGGAAAGATGAATTGAAAGCTAAAGGGTCGAGCATGGAAATGATAGGGGCTGATGGAAAACTTGTTCAAGAACTGAGACGGCCACAATATGTGATGCTTTCAGGAGAACTTAAGAGGACTAAGAAGGACTGGGAGTCTCTGGTTAACACGCTTTAGATCGTTTTCTACATATTTGCGAATGTTTCATTTTCAAGTTGGTCTGAAAGACACTTTATATCTGCCATTTGGTTTCTTATAGAATTTTATTGTGTCACCAGCTTTAGCAAAGGCTTTCACATTTAAAAATATCCTGTTATATTTATCAATTTTCTTTTCGAGTTGCACGCCGCCTATTCTGATTTCGAATCCTTCTTTTGGAAATAATTTGGCTATATCTTTAGGTAAGTGAATCATGCGTGTGTCAATTTCACTTTTTGTTAACTTTTTCTGAAAGAATGATTTCATCTTTGGCACCAACAGTTAAGTTTTTCTATTCGGTTATTAAATTTACGATGCCCAATTGCAATGCCATTGAAAACGATATGGCTGGTTAATGTGCTTTCTTGAAAAAAATAACATGTTCTGTAGGTATTGCTCCTCTTTCTGATGCTTTCCTTAATCCTATGTCAATCGAATGAAGGTGCATTAGTCCAACACTCTTTCCCATCTCTTCCATAATGGCTCCCAGATCAATTATTCCGTTCTCTGCGCCTAATTTTATAGTTTGTTCTTTGCCAATTATCATTACCAAGAATTTATCAGGTGCAAGTACATTATGCATTTGCCTAAAGGCTTGGAACATATCAACAAAGTATTTGTATAGAGCAGCCGCCTTGACTTTACGACCAAACTTGACCATCCTCATTAAAACGGACTGAGCTGATGTTGGAAGAGTAAGGAAATCGTCGCTTTTCGAGATGATGTTTCCTACCATCCGTGCCTGAACTCTTGGAGAACCTATGTGCTCTTCATCCAGCTTTAGGTGATCTTTTGTTAAGTCAAGGGCATATAGAGCATAAACATGTTCGTTTAAATAATCTATCGCCGTGCCATATGGTGGAGATGTTATGATTGCATCAACGAAGTGTTTCCCAAAATATTCCATTCCAGGCTTTATGACTTTCTCTAACTCCCTTACATCTCCAGTATAGACTAAATGCTTTCCCAATTTTAGATCCTGCACCTCATGCTTGAACTTCCAGAAATAATACAGAGAAAAGAACATGCTCCAAAGGCGTTGGCTGTAGGTTTCAATGATTTTTTCAATGGTTTGTTTCTTTAACATGCTCCTTATCCAGTATGCAAGTGCCAATTCACAGAATTGTTGCAACTCTTTATTCTTCAAATCCCTGATACAACCCTTTATGATTTCAATGCAGTGAAGCGAATCTTCATTTACACCCTTTCTTAGGGATTTGGGGATAAACACTTCAACGGCTTTCTGCTTTTCAACCATGTAACTGGATAGAGTTTTATTTTTGGTATAGGCCTCTACATTAAGTCGTATGTCCCTAAGAAGTCCTTCGATTTCTTTTCTAAGCCATTCAATATCCCATTTGAGCGAATCTATCTTGATCTTCGTTATATTTGTGAATAATGGATGAAAGTCAACGCCTATCGTGTTAATCCCGCATAGAACGGCCTCAAGATTCATCGTTCCGCTACCACACATAGGGTCCAATAAAAGCTCGCCTTCTTTCATTTTTATACCATTCGTAATAGCCCTTACCATTCGCGGAAAGAATTTCCCTTTCACCCCAATATAGTGGGTTAAGTAAAGTTGCGGAGCGTCTCGCTCATCTATGAAATCTTCGATTGTCTTGAACCATCTGGCGGACGAGGGAGAATATGGCCTATAAAAGTTCTTTTGGAAATGAAGTATGCTTGCCTTATACATTCTATCGGCTTGTGTTACGGTTCTGGCCAACTGACACGCGTAGTGAGAAGGTTCATAAAGGACATGAAATGGAATAAATCTAAACAAAATCTTAGGCTGATCTTTCTGAATTGTAAACATCTGAGCATAAGGTGATATATTGTAAATGGTAGGGGACTTATCGAAAGTTAAATCCTCAACTCCCTTGAGCTCGGTGTAGATTTTCCTCGCCATTTCTATATCCTTTGAAAGAATCAAAACATAGAATTCTCGAAAATAAGCCAGTCTTGAAATCAGGTCCATGCAATTCCTAACATCAGCTTGCACATGATAACCTTGTATGTCACCACAATAAGGTAAACGAGTTATGATGTCCTGAACTCTGACTCCCTGCGTGGAAAGAAAGTCGTTTAATGGCTGCATACAAAGATCGTCTACAAAGTTTCTTATGGTTTCAGGTTGTTTGTCCATCAGACTTTTTATCTCAAATTCTGCAAGGACTAATTCAGAATCATTTTGTATGTCGTGCTTCAGCTTGAAGTAATAATGAGCTTTTTCTTCTTGCCCCAGCATACTTTGACCCAACCATACCTCATAATTTACGCTTATATTTTATTTGCCCCCCCCCCTGTTTATAAGTCTTACTTCTGAAACTAATGGTTCCAAAAATGGTATAAAAAGTCTAAAAGAGAGTGACAGATGGATTACTTATAGGGAGCCTATGAGCGAGAAAAATATCATTAAGGTCCTCGGGCAATCGCACGCTATAAAAATTCTATCCTCTTTGAGTGAACGACCAATGAGGTTCACAGATTTGAAGGGGTCATGTGAAAGCAATAGGACCAGATCAGCCAGGCTGAAAGAGCTGGAGAAGAAGAAATTAGTCAAGACTGTGCCGAAAATGATCGGAAGGAGAGCATATACTTTTTACGAAATTACTCCGAGAGGAAAGCAAGCATTAGACCTTTGTAAATCACTGCTCGGATTGGAATCGAAAACTTCGGGCGGGAATCCGTAATTCTAATAATTTTCGTTTCCCATTAGTTATTTTGATATCTACGAGGATGAAGCATCCGTTACTTCAAACGCTTCTGTCTTTACCCTTCTTTACTTCTTTTTCTCCCAGCCATTTCTCGTATTTTTCAAGTACTTCATCAATCTGTGTCTGAACGAAGTCTGACGCACTATGATAAGCTGTATTCATTTCTTTAACAGCCGCCTCAAGCCTCTCATACTTCTCCCTTGGAATTTCCACATATTCAAAATCCTCTTTCAGAAACTTCAGCCTCCACCTTGCTGCATCACGTATAAACTCTTCCTTTGTTGTGTAGCCTAAGTGGTTGTTTTTCTCCACGAAGCTTTCAATTCCGGCAAGCAGTTCAGGGGGCAGTATTACTGATTGGTTTAGCATGGCTCCTATGGCGTCTTGGTATGTCTGCATCTTGCCTGTCTGCGCCGTGAGTGTTCCAAGCGTTGCTGTGAGTTTTCTGTGGATGCCGTCTGATATTCTAAGCGTTTTCATTTTTATGTTTCCTTGATTTTCTTGCTTATTTCCCAGCCTTTTTTGATTATGATTTTCCGGACTTTTGGTATGTTTAGGGCGAATTCCACGTGGCGGCAGTCTGTTGATTGGCAGTGTTCGCACCAGGCGTTGTCGGGCCTGAAGTAAACGTCTATTATGCGGCCTCTTGATGTTCTGTTTGCGAGGGTTCTGTCCAGTATGCGGACGCCGTGCTCGCTTATGTTGAAGTGTTCAAGGACCGGTTGCTCCGGCATGGGAGTAAGAATTTTCAGTTGTTCGCATTTTTCTCTTATGGCGTCTGTTGCGAAGTCTGCGAGGCTTTTGTAGCCCATTTCTGGATGGGAATTTATGTATCGTTCTATGACGTTGACCAGCTCCCTTTGAAGGGTTATTCCGCGATACTTACCTATTGGCATATACCTTACCTTTACCCTATATATACGTTAGACACTCGTAATAAAATTTTCGCTTCAGGTGACAGCCTTTTTTATTTCATTAAGTTGGCAATTCTTAAATGATTTCACCACATTAACACCACATAAACAAAGTGTGATAGGGGTAGTTATGCCTGTGGGAAACTATAGAGGCATCTCGCTGAGAGAGGAACTCGTTAAGCGCATTAAAAAGATCATTCGAGAATTAGGTACTTACCATAGCGTTGCAGAGTTTGTTTCCGAGGCTGTTCGTTTAAGGATTGAGACGTTGGAGAAGCAGTGCAAGTTTGAGGAGGAGAGGAGGAAGGCTGATGCAAGTTGAAGAATTGTCTTTACCACGTAGGCAAGCGGAAGAGGAGTTTAAGACTTTAAAAGAGGCTTTTAAGCGGAACGCTAAGCTCAGAAAAGAAGAGGTTCGCAAGGATTTGCTTGCTGTTTATGGACATCTGAGACATGGAAAGAAGATTGTTGACATTTATGAATCGTTTAGGAAGGCTGGTTTAAACGAGGATGGAGACCCGAGGCTTGCTATTTGCAGGGCTGATGCGAAAGAATGTTTTTGCTTAAAGGTTGAGGATGGTAGTGCAATCTTCAGCATGAAAAGGCTTGTAAGAGCATGGGACCCTGTTCCAAGGAAAAGTTATGGAGACGTGAAAATTCCAAGCGGAACCTTTCAATGGAAACTTAAAGACTCGACACAACCGGTGAGCCGTTGGAATGTTTTGAACCCTTCAATCAAATGTTTAGTTCCAACAATTCCCGCTAAAATATTGGTTGAAGAAGTAAGAGTTCTGCTTCGGAACTTTCATATTTTATGGGAGGTTGAGGAGTGGAAGCCTGTTCCCCTAAAGACCCGATTCTGCTGAAGAGGTTGACGCCTAATCTCTTTGGTATCTTGGCGACTTGGGATTTGACTCCGCTTGAAAGAGCTGTGATTCGAGGGAGAATACAATGAAAGAAAGGGGGGTTAAGAAGGCTTGCACTGTAGAGGTTCCGACAAGGGTTGGTCCCTGCGAGGTTTGCCACAACAATGGAGAGGTGCATTACATGGTAGCTGCTAAACTGCCACGCTACCTGTATCTCTGCAAGGATCATTACCTTAGGATTCGAGACAAACTGGAGAAAGCCTTGGAAAAGATTTTGGGGGAGGAAGGCTTGCCATGAGGTTTCAACTTATTGCAAACGTGAAGGATTCGGAGCTTTTCCGCAAGAGCGTCCATGAGCTTGGCACAATTTTCTATCAGACTGATGATGAGGACAAAATTGTTTTGGTTGTTTACTTCAGCGGAAGCAGAATAGTGCGATACAATGGAAAGGTGGAAGGGGGCCTCGCCAAGCTGATTCGCAGCATAGGCTACAAGGTTAGCTCGATTGAAGTGGATGAGGTTCAGGGCTACGTTAAAATTGTTCAGGACTGAGCCGTCTTGTGGGTTAAAGCCATCGTTTTGATTCCGAGGAAAGGCGGTTTCTTTCTGCTGGATCAGGCGGCGGTTTTTAAGAGGTATGGCGCCTTCGTTGGGTTTAAACCGCGAAAGGTTAGGGCTGAACATGTGGGTGACGGGGTTGGCGTGGCTCTTGTTTTGGGTGCTCCGAGCAGGGTTGACGGGGATTTTGGAGAGTTCACGGTTTTCTTTGATTGGGCTCACGTTGAAGATTTGTTGAAGGCTATGGACGAAAGCGATGCTTTAACCGCCAAGCTTACTGGCAAACGGGAGTGGGGCGGGAAAAGACCCTACACAAGTACGTGGCTGGAACATTACATGTGAGGGATTGATATGTGTCATTGCATGCTTTGTTGGTCTGCTACGCACAATGAAGCTGACTACACGGTTACCTTTGGGCATGATGAACGAGAGTTGAAAGTGTGCCGTTACTGCATCGAAGATTTAACGTTGCTGGGTTTCAACGCTAACCAAATAATCCAGCTTAAAAAACCGTTGCAGCCTAAAATTAGCTTCTGGTTTTTGGGACCTGTACAAAACTTACTGGAGGCTTCTGAGAAATGAGTTCTGAAGACTCTAAATATAAACGTCTTGTCCGATTAATCAGAAAGATAGCCCGAGAAGAAGCCTGGGAGGTTATAGACGAGCATCTAAACGATTATGAGCACAAGGAGAAGCCTGCTGAAAATTTTGAGGTTGAAGTTGGAGAGGAGCGTAGCCATGGTTAGGAAGGCTTGGGTTAGGGGTTATTTGGCTGCGAAAAGGGAGAAGGGCATAGTTGTTGTTTGTGTTAGTTGGCCTGAATCTCCGGTGAAGCGTTATTTGATTGCAGACTTGAACGATGCGTTGGAAGTGTTGACTGGGCGAAAAGCCTTCACAAGGTTAAAGGAGATAGTGAAATAAATGTCGAGCAAGGCGTTTAAGAAGTGCGTTGAACTTGTTGAGGAGATGGTTAGGGAAGGATACAGGCTGCAGATTCCGTCCAAGCATGTTGAAAAGTTGATTAAGATTCACATCGGAGCTGACAAACGAACAGTACAGAAGTACATGAAGATGTTACTTGAAGATTTAGGATTTCTCAAGATTGTAACGAAGAGTCCTTTTGGAATTTACATTTACAGAATAGACATTGAAACAATTGAACAGTACGTTAGTGAACACATGAAGGAGAAGCTTAAACAGTTGACGCTTCTTGACTTACGCTTGAGAGAAGAAGAGGTGACTGGAAAAGTTTAGTGTGTGCGTGTGCAGAGAAAGCTGAAGAGAGACTAATAGCACACGAAGAAGGGAGGATTCATAGAAATTGGTTAGTGGAGAGGTTATTATCATCAATAACGAAAGAAGTATGATTCTTAAAGAAGTAGAGAGACTATTAAACGCGAAAGGCGTGCACGCACACACGCACACACAAACTCGGAGGATTAATCTAAAGTTTTTGAAGAGCTTCATCAACATCCATTATTTTGATTCCTAACCGCTTAATTTCTTCGTTTTCTTTGATTTTCAAAAGGTCACTATCGCCCGTAATAAGGGTTTTATGAGGGCTCTTTACTGTAACTTCAATGAATTTTACGTCATTGATGTGTAGGGGCTTTCTGATTTTTAAGGGTGTTCTGGACCTGAACATGACTTTATCTGTATACATCCTAATTTGAATTAACCAACGTCGTATAAATTCTGACTTATGTCGCTCATATTCCGTTAACATTTCACCTTCTTCGTCTAACACTATTCGATGGCATTTGTGGAGGATTCTGAATAAAAGTTCAGCTGCCTTTGAAACTTCATCGCTTTCCATGCTGTCTTTAGGGAACGTTGATGCTTTCGCAAGCAACCATGTATCTAAGACTACATATTGACATTTCTCATTAACCATCATTATCCTCTACTCTTGGATATCATTGCCCGAAGGTGTTCCATAGCTTCATAAAATCCCTCTTCAAAGAAACCCTCTGGAAGCGGTTCTTTAAACCTCCCAGTCTCGTCAAATTCCATTTTTGTTTCCTTAGTGCCCTCTTCGGTCCCTTCGAAATAATAGATTGCGATGTCCTCGGGTTTCGCCTTTCCCTCCGCTATGCGGCGTTGGAGCCTCAGAAGCAAATGCTCTGAGTGCGTTTCAATTATAAGTTGATTTCCGTAGCTGATAACATCAAGGAAAAGGTCTGCCAACATAGCCTGCATCTTAGGGTGCATATACACTTCAGGTTGTTCAATCATGACCATGCTGCCGATTGGTGCGTAGAAGCATTGAGCAATTATTGGGAGAAGTGTATTTGCACCAAAACCAACGTCAACTATATTAGTTTGAAGACGTAATGTTCTGTCTACCAGACTTAGTGCATAAGCAGGGCCTTTAACCAATCGGGATATGACATTCTCAAATCCAAACTTCGCAGTCCATTCATTGATTTTCTCCATAACATTTCTATATCTAAAATTGTATTATGGCAGTTGCATATTCACGTTAAACGCTGGAAAAGAAGTCGACGCTAATCTTTACCCGCTTCTCAGTTTCCTCGCATATTTGGAGAAATCTTACAATGGTAATGTAACCGTTATCTTGTTCGACCAAACAAACAAGAGTGCAACCAAAAAAATCACGATTGCTCCGGGAGAATGGCGTAAAACCGACTTGAAAGTGGGCTTAGCAAATGAAGTTGAATGGGGCAATGTTGAAGCAGGCTTCGATTGGAGCAAAATCTGGAAAGTCAGAATTGACTGCGATTTCTCAGGTGTCGGAACAGGCAACTTCTGGATTGACCAGCTATACTTTGGCGGTCGCAGATACTCAGCCGTAAGAGAAGATTCGACAAGCCAAAGCAATTATGGTTTAAGAGAGCTTGTGGAAGTGGATGAGGAGCTTGTATCTGATAACGAGTGCGACTTAAGAGCTAAGGCTCTACTTGACTATTTCAAAAACCCAGCAGACTACCTGAAGCTTAACACAACAGTTCTCGATTATGGAAATTCGCCACTACTGCCCGGAGACAAGATTCATATCACCCTTCCAAACGAGAATGTTGACAGCGATTTCCGCATTGAAAGCGTCGAATACCGTGTTGACGCCAAAACACAAACACTTGAGATAACGCTTGAGCTTGGCAAGGTTCCGCCTTTACTGGCTGATTACCTTTACGGAATGCGTGCAACAACCGTTACCGTGGAGAAGCTTGCACGCACAAAATTGGGTAAAGGAGCCATTCCAACTGCTTTGGGTGGTGGTTTAGGTGCTCATCACGTTGGGCATGAAGCAGGCGGTGAAGATGGTGTTCGATGGCCAAGCGAGCATGATGGTGGCTGGGATAAAATCACGGGTTGGATCTGTCCCAAACATATTGGGCCTTTCGAGGATGAGGCAGCAACAATTAAATTCCGAACCAAGAACAAGGCTGGAACCGCAGCTTTAGACCATCAATTTCAGCCAAGCGATAATGAACGTGGAGTTTTAGGATGCGAGACAGCCCACTGGAAAGAGGTGCACAGCAAATTTATGGTTTTGTATCGTGGTTTAGAGGCGCCTTATGGAGACTTACGTTTTAAAGTTCAGGGGGAAGCCAATCCGAGAGCTCGGTTAAATGAGGAATTACTCGAATTCGGTCCCGGTGGCGCATTAGCCCCAGACGTGTACCTGAAACGTATAGCAGCCAACAAACTTGAGCTAAAAACACAATATCTTATTCCTCAAGCAGACAATATTCTCGAATTAGGCTCACCCACAGGACCGAAAAAGATAGCTAAAATTTACGCTTCATCATTTTTGCTTCCAACAGACGGATTCCTACACATAACGGTTTACGGCGAAGACAATCCCAAAGCGAGGCTGACCCAAGACGCTTTAACTTTTGGTCCTGGAGGAGCAACAGTCCCAGACACGTGGCTTAAACGTATAGCAGCCAACCGATTCGAAAGCTCGGGAGACATAATACCATCCGCAGATAATGAGAGAACCCTTGGCTTGGGTGGAGCAACTCCTAAACGTTGGGCAAACATCTACGCCGTAAATATTACCGTCAGCAATATGCTGTTCAACTTTCACTTGATTCCAAACGCAGACAACACTTATGATCTTGGCGAAGGAACCACGCCTAAACGCTGGCGAGACCTCTACCTTTCAGGTGCAATTAAAGCCTTAGCTGGCGGAGTAGCCGTAAATCTTCTTCCAGACCAAAATGCTGCACGGGATTTGGGAAGCAGCACGTTAAAATGGAGCAACCTTTACCTAAGCGGACTCTGCGACGTAGGAGGCAATCTTAACGTTGGTGGCTTCACAGTTATCACATCTGCTCGTGTTTTGCAGAATGTTACAGCGGATGTTGGCATAATTACAAGCGGACGCTTTCCATTAGCAAGATTTCCAGAGGGCACAGCGGGTTATGTGCTTGAAGCTCAAGGAGCGGGGTACGACCCAATGTATGTTGACCCGAATGGACGCTATTCTCCGGCAGCTCATACTCAACATGCAGATGACATGCCTTCAGGCGGAGCAAATACGGGTCAGGTAGGAAACACCACAACTTATTGGAACTGTATTGCAGGCAACAGTGTCTGGTATAAAGCCTTAGGACAGTTTGACATGCTTGACGACTTAGCCCTAATCAAAAGTATCAGAGGCAACGGCGAAACAGATGAGAAAGGCATGCCTCTTGCGGATAATGAAAGCCTTCCACCAGAAGTTACGGAGAATGGCTTAATCAATGCTGGAGCCTTAATGGGCTTGCTTATTGGCGCAGTTAAACAGCTCACAGCAAAAGTCGAGACTCTGGAGAAGGAGCTTGCGAAATCCAGGAAAGGAGCAGTAGCCTAAATGGGTGCGAAAACAAAACTGCGGAAAAGAAGACGTGAGTTTTTCCGCATAACGCAGATGCGCCGCACATATGATAGGGCTGAAGGTAAATTTTTGATTAACATTGCTTATGAGACTGCTG
>JASEET010000009.1 GCA_030019335.1 Candidatus Bathyarchaeia archaeon
CGCTTCATTCCCAAGTGTTACCTGAAGAAACCTAACAACAGCTACATGACCCCCAGTACTGGATGGCCGAAAACCCTTTTCAAACATAAAGGCCCTTTCAGCACACAACATCGCATTGTATGAAACTGCCAAAGACCAATCGAACTTTCCGTTAGCAAGCAATGTTTTGGCTGTATCTATATCTCTTCTTACACGTTTAATTGCATTGAGTGCTAAATTGTGACCCGGTCTTATCCTCCTTATAACCCTACCCCTTAACAGTTCTTCTAAACTCATCTTCCTCACCCACAATCATGATCACAGGCTTGCTCGCAATATCCCGCAATAAATGATGGCAACTCTTGACCCTTTTTATAAACTCTTCTTCACTCCACAATATGTAATTGATCTCCCTCCCCAAATCCTTTTCAATCTGACTTATCACATTAAGCATTCTCTCTTCGGTTACATCACCTACAACTAAAATATCAACATCGCTTGACTCCGACTCATCTCCGCTTGCAAAAGAACCATAGATAAGTGCATATCTTATTCCCTTCAATTCGGAGAGAGCGCTTCCTAATAAATCGCCCAAACCCGCAGTCTTAATCATCAAATTTTTTAACTCAGCAAAATATGGAAGGTTTTTGTTCACAGACACCAAAGTGACCCTGCCCCTTTTTTCCTCCTTCACTATGCCCAGAGAAACCAAGTTCTTCTCCTCCTTATACAACATACCATAAGGTATCCTTAATTCCCTAGACAGTTCACGTATGTAGAAACGCTTGTCAGGATTCATCATGAGTTTAGCCAGCAAGGATACTCTAGTTTTCGAACCAAACAATTTATCCATTTTATATGTCATATGACCTATTTTATATGTCAAAACTTATAAGCATATCTCCGCTCAGATGATGTAAAAAAGGAATTTGCGGGGGTGCTGCCCTTACTTTTGATATGATTTATGACATAATACTGAGTGCTTCTGACATAGCCTTCATAGATTGTTTTCTCTTCGGAAATATTTTCCCAGAGTTTTACCATCTCTCTAAGTTTTGGATATTGAAACCTATGTTGACCGCATGAAAATCGGTAGAGTTTTGTTGAACAAAAAGGGAAAACACATATTCACCGGTTAATCAGAAAATTCATTAAGCCTGTTTTGCTTTTCCATACCAACCATGAAAAGCCAAAAAGCGAAGCCCAAGATTTACGTGCGGAAAGCCCGCAGTTCTGACCGTGAAGCAGTGTTCAAATTCTGCGAGAAAACTTGGAGCTGGGGCGACTACATACCGAAGGTTTGGGACAAATGGCTTAGAGAGAAAAATGGCAGAGTATTCGTGGCTACAATTAACGGTGTGCCCGTTGGAATATCCCATCTAAGCATGGATAAGCCACATGAAGTGTGGCTGAGCGCGGCGAGAACAGACCCAAACTATAGGCGGATAGGCGTAGCAACAGCAATAACCAAAAAATGTTTAGAATACGCCAAACGGAAAGGTGCAAAGATAGCGAGGCTTGTAACAGAATCAGATAATACTGCAGCCCAAACGATGCTACAAAAACTAGGATTCAAGCCAATAGCAGAATTCGCTGAAACGGTAACAGAAAACGTAACAGAGGAAAAAAGCAAAAACTCAAAATGGGCAAGGGAAAACGAAACAGAGGCAATATGGAATTATCTACAAACTTCAGAAACTTATCTCAAAGCAGCAGGCTTATACACTGTTCTGTTCCACTGGTTCTCCTTAGAAAAACAAGATCTTAAACGGTTCGTTGAACAACGAAAAGCGATAGTGCATAAAAACAAAAAAGGCGAGGTGAATGGTTTGCTGCTGATTGAGGATGCAACAGCACGGGAATGGCATAAAAACACCATGCAAACATGCTATATAGACGGAGACTACGATGCAGTGCTTGATATGATAAAATTTCTTAAAAGTCAATGCTACGATTTAGGCGTCAAAAGGATTTACGGATTCACATGCAACCACAAACCAGTAACCACAGCATTAGAAAAACTCGATTTCAAACCACCAGACTCAATAGAAATAGTTTATGAAAGGAAAATATAGCTGAAATTTTATGAAGAAACATGCTGAATAAAGGTTTTAGGCGTGTACTGCAGTATCCCCTTGGCTTGATAGGCAAAACCTTTGGCAACTAAAACCTTCAAAATCTTTTCAGGACATAAACGCTTTCGTATCAAAAGCTCCAAAGCATGCGTGTAATTGCGGTTAAGCTCCCGCACAGCCAACAACTGCTGCTTACGAGACAAAACATAATCCTTACACTCAACCAAATAAGCCAAAGACATGTCCGGCTTAACCGCCTTAACAGATGAAAGTTGTCAAAAATAATGTTAAAACTTTTACACTTAAGTTGTGTGGGTAATCGGGTTTAGGGTCTTTTGCTTTTTTCAGAAACTCTTCTGATTCTGGAACTCAGCGCCAGAAAGATCACCATCTCCGCACTGGGACAAGTGTACGTTTAGCCCCATAAGGATGGTCAGCATCCGCTGGGTTTGGTTCCCTTTTTTGGCCACGTATAGCCGTGTTGGAGAGGCATAGAAGCGAACTCTAGAATGGTTTATAGCAATAATGCTAAAATAGCTACGGTTCTTAAGTCAATTTTAGGTGTTAAGAATGATTGAAGTTATCTTAACCATTATTGTTGGCATCATCATAGGAGTTTTGTTTGCCTTTTTCTATTTTAGAGCCAAAGTGGAATCGCTGGCGAGAAAGCGAGGAGACGAGTTAGGGCAGAGAGTTTTTGAACAGAGAAAAGCCGAGCTTGAAGGAGTTTTTGATGAGAAATTCAAGGCTCTCTTAGAACGGTGGAAGATAGAAAGCGAGAAGGCGTTCAGAGAGGATGCATTGGCAAGAAGTAGAGCTGTTCTTAAAGGTGCACTCGCAGAACAGTTAGCACCGATTTTCAAGATATTTGGGTACAACCCAAGTGATGCCAGATTCATAGGAGACCCCGTTGATTACGTGATTTTTGACGGTTACACAAAGGTTAAAGAAAGGATAGAAGACATTCCAATAACAATAGTTTTAGCAGATGTCAAAACAGGAGAAGCTGGTTTAACCTACGAGCAGAGGAGAATCCAGCGAGGAATAGAAAACGGACGCGTTAAATTTGAAACAATTAGAATGTAATTGCATAAAGAAAACTCCCTTTTTCTGTTGTTTAGTTCACTTCTAGAAAACCTTAAGTTTAACGTTGAAACGTAGGTTTAAGGGCAGAAAGAGAACAGGAAATGAAGTGTGAAACATGAAAAAAGCGTGGAAAGTTTCTGGAATAATGCTTACGTTGCTTTTTATTGGTATGTTAGCGTTGGCATTTGATATTCAACCAGTTAAAGCAGAGCCTAGAACAATAATAGTTCCTGACGACTATCCAACGATACAGGAAGCCATAAACGCAGCGAATCTAGGAGACACTGTTTCTGTGAAAAATGGAACATACTGTGAACATGTAGTTGTAAATAAGTCAATATCGCTTATTGGAGAAAATCCGACCACCACCATTATCGATGGAGGTGAAACTGGAAGCGTAGTCTGCCTGAGAGCCAACAATATCAAAATTAGCGGCTTCACCATACGAAATAGTGGGACGTTGGACTGGGATAGTGGTGTATACGTTAGTCCGTTCGACTGGAATACTGGTGCATACGTTAGTCGTTCAAGCGGGAACAATATAAGCTTCAACATCGTAACAAACAACAAAAACGGCATTTTCATCCACAAGTCTAGCAAAAACACCTTAACTAACAATGTTGTAAATGCAAATTGGCTTTATGGCGTTCACCTCTGGGATACCAGTAATGACACCTTAACCGATAACGTTGTCTCAAACAACTATGATGGAATTATAATAGAATTGTGCTCTAATGCTATCCTAAGAAATAACACGGCATTGGGGAATGTGTATAATTTTGGAGTTGGAGGAGTGGAACTTTCCCACTTTGTTCACGACATTGATGCAAGCAATAAGGTTGAGGGAAAGTCGATACAATATCTTGTTGACAGAAAAGACATAGTTATAGACTCAAGTTGGGACGTTGGGTATCTTTGCCTGGTAAACTCCACAAACGTAACAGTAAAGGATCTAACACTCACTGTTAGAAATTGGCACGGGATAAAATTCGCTTATACAAAAAATTCGAGAATAGAGAATGTAACAATTTCGAGAACAAGCTACGCAATCGACTTCTCATACTCTTTCAATAATACCATAATAAACAACAATATCTTGAACCAAATGGGAATTAGATTACATGATTCCAACGGCAACGCTATTATCAACAACAGCATTTCGAACACATGGCATGCAATCTCATTTTATTCTTCAAACAACAACACAATCACGAACAATTATATAAACAACAACAGGTACGGTATCTGGTCATACGATTCTTCTGACAACAAAATTTACCATAACAACTTCGTAGAAAACATTCAGCAAGCCTACGATTCTTCAATAGAATGTCCCGAGTATCCTCCTTCAATCAACATTTGGGATGACGGTTATCCATCTGGCGGGAACTACTGGAGCGACTACACAGGCATAGACGATTACAGCGGTCCCTACCAGAACGGAACAGGAAGCGACGGCATCGGAGACACTCCCTACGAGATTGACATAAATAACCAAGACAGGTATCCACTCATGAACCCTTGGGGAGACGTAAAGCCTCCAGTGGCTGACGCTAGCTCCAATCAGTCGGTCGACGACCAACTCGGACAATACTACGGCTACACCCCAGAATTTCCAACATGGACATCAATAATACTTATGCTCACCATGCTTACAGTCGCCATAGTCATCTACAAACGAAGACCATTCAAAACAAGGCTTTAGCCAACTCTGGAAGTTTTATCGGTAATGTTAAAATAGTTACAGATTCCTAAGTTGATTTTAGCCCTTGAGTGAAAGGGCAGAAAGAGAACAAAAACAATATACTCCTTCTTCTTAAACGCTTCAGCAACAGCACCCTCAAGCAAACTGCCACTCACGACGAACACTACAGATTGTAATAGAGCTTACCCACGACTCTAATTAACCTTTAAAGGAAGGTTTAAATAAAATATAGTTTATTTCGTAGATAGTTTCAAACAATGTTAGGATGGCAGTAAATGTCAAAGGAACTCCGTCACATACTACGAATATCAGACGCAGACATAGATGGCACTCTGAAAGCACCCTACGCATTAACAAAAATTAATGGAATAAACCTTAACCTTGCAAACGCAATTTTGAAAAAAGCTGGTATAAACCCTGACGTAAGAGCAGGTTTTCTAACAGAGGCTGAAGTTAAAAAAATAGAGGAAATAATAAAAGAACCAACAAAATTTGAACTGCCAAACTGGCTCCTAAACAGAAGAAAAGATTTGGAAACTGGAAAAGATATTCATTTAATTAGTGCAGATCTTACCTTGAAAACAAAGATGGATATTGACCAGATGAAAGGGATAAAATCGTGGCGGGGATATCGCCATGCCTATGGACTGAAGGCGCGTGGACAAAGAACAAGAACTACTGGAAGAAAAGGGAGAGCTGTTGGAGTGAAAGTGAAAACGAGAAGAGTGATGGAGCATGGGAGATCCTAAAAAACAGAGAAAGAAATATGAAACTCCCAGGTTTCCTTGGCGGACAGACGTTTTGCAGGAAGAGCTCAAACTTTTAGGCCAGTATGGTTTGCGAAACAAGCGTGAGTTGTGGCGACATAAAACTATGCTTTCAAAATTTAGGGGGATAGCCCGCTCCCTCATAGGTAAAACTCTTGAAGAACGTAGAAAAATGGCGGAGGAACTTCTGGCACGCTTAAAAAAGCTCGGTATGATACATGAAACAGCGGTTTTGGATGACGTTTTGGACCTAACAATTGAGGATGTCCTTGAACGTAGACTCCAAACAATCGTTTTCAGAAAAGGCCTAGCCAAGTCAATTTACCAAGCCCGTCAACTAATAACTCACCGGCACGTAGCCATAGGAAAACAGCGCGTAACCGTGCCAAGCTACCTAGTGACAAGAGAAGATGAAAACCAAATAACATATACACCTCAAAGCTCACTTGCAAATCCAAATCATCCCCTACGCCAAACAATAGCAGCCGTAGCCACTGTGGAAACCCAAACGGAGGAGAATAAATGAGCACTGGAAGCAGCACAAGCAAAAAACCTGAAAAGTGGGGTGTCGTCCACGTTTACAGCTCCTACAACAACACAATAGTACACGTAACAGACATTTCAGGCGCAGAAACAATAGCGAGAACCTCAGGCGGAATGTTTGTGAAGGCGGATAGAATGGAATCTTCACCATACGCAGCCATGCGGGCAGCCTCTGCAGCAGCAGGAATGGCCAGAGATAAGGGAATAACAGCCATACACATCAAGGTAAGGGCTCCAGGAGGTTCGGGACCGAGAACGCCGGGTGCAGGTGCACAAGCGGCTATAAGGGCTCTGGCGAGAGCGGGATTCCGCATAGGACGTATAGAGGAGGTTACACCTGTTCCGCATGATGGCACGAGGAGACCGGGCGGCAGAAGGGGAAGAAGAGTCTAGAAAATTCATGTTGTTCTTTTGCTATAGAAAAATTGAAATAATGCACCAGTATTCTATTGAAAGGCACAACAATTATCATAGGCTATTACGGAGTGTCCAGATAAGTGGAAATAGAAGTGCTTGAAAAAGTCGATATGAATATGCGTTTACTTATTCGAGGAGCCGATGTCCCATTTATTAATGCCTTAAGAAGAACAGTAATTACAGAAGTTCCATGCATGGCAATAGACGAAGTTGTGATAATTGAGAACTCTTCAGTATTACAAGATGAAACCATAGCTCATAGACTTGGACTCATCCCCCTCAAAACCGACCTAGACGGTTATAACCTGCCCGAGGAATGCCCATGCAAAAGCGAGTTCGGATGCAACCTTTGCAGAGTCTCGCTTACACTAGATGTTGAGTCGAAGGAAGGAACGAGAACTGTTTATTCAGGCGAGTTCATATCCGAAAACCCGGATATAGTGCCAGTAAGCGACAAAATACCCATAGTGAAACTGGCAAAAGAGCAGAAGCTGAAACTTGAAGCCTACGCAAGGCTTGGAAAAGGGAAAAAACACGCGAAATGGCAACCGGTTTCAATGTGCACATACAAGTTTCTCCCACAAATAAGAATCGACAGCAAGCGTTGTGATGCATGTGGAAAGTGTGTAGAAGTTTGTTCAAGAAAAGTCTTAGTGAAGGCTGGAGATAGAATAGAAATTCGCGATTTGATGCCTTGCACCCTTTGTCAAGACTGTGTTGACGTTTGTCCACAAAATCCACCAGCCGTAGATGTAAGCTGGGACGAAAACACTTTCATACTCAACCTTGAATCCGCGGGTGCTCTTCCTCCGGAAAGAATAATGAGTGAAGCCGTTAAAATCTTGGATAAACAGCTGAAGGAATTCGTAAGGCAAATCAAGGTGAAAAAGAGTGAAAAAAGTTAAAACAACGAATCCAGAACTCGTTAAGCTTATTCGTTTCCTAAAAAAGCAAAGCAGAGAAAACAAGTCCAAGATATGGAGAGATGTTGCTGAGCGGTTGGCAAAGCCTAGGAGGAAACGCATAGCCGTGAACGTAAGCCGCTTAAACAGATACACAGAGAAAAATGAAACAGTGGTAATTCCGGGTAAAGTGCTGGGCGCAGGTGAAATAAACCATCCCATAACCGTGGCAGCGTTCACATTTTCAGAAAAGGCAAAAGAAAAAATAAGAGCCGCAAAGGGTAAATGCCTATCATTCTTTGATCTCGTCAAGAAAAATCCGAAAGGCTCAAATGTTAAGATAATTGGGTGAAAAAATGCAGACAACAAAACAAACAGTCACAATAATAAATGCTGAAGGACTTATTCTTGGCAGAATGGCAAGCACAGTCGCCAAACGACTGTTAAAGGGCGAAAAAATAATAATTGTGAACGCTGAGAAAACCGTGCTTTCGGGTAAAAAGAAAAGCAAAGTACGCGAAGCAAAAGAGTTCCTTGAAGTAGGACATCCAAAGAAAGGCCCATTCCATTACAGGAGACCAGACAGAATCCTTAGAAGAACTGTGAGAGGCATGCTTCCATACAAACAGCCCAAGGGCAAACAAGCATATAAACGGCTTAAGGTACTCATCGGAATACCAGAAGACTTCAAAGACCAAAAAATGGAGACTTTAGCGAATGCACAAGCCAAAAAACTGACATGCCCATATTTCACACTGGGCGAGTTTGCAAAGGAAATAGGGTGGAACCTTGGTGAATAGTTATGCCCGCGAAAAAGGTTTTAGTTGTTAGTGGAAAAAGGAAAACCGCCATAGCACGAGCCGTTGTTAGGCCTGGAATTGGAAGGGTACGCATAAACAGAATTCCCGTAGAAATCTACGAACCTGAAATTGCACGTGAAAAAATCATGGAACCACTCATACAAGCTGGAGACGACATTTGGAAACAACTTGACATAGACATAAAAACTTGGGGCGGAGGCTACATTGGACAAGCAGAAGCAGTAAGAACGGCGATTGCAAGAGGATTGTGGGAATGGACTAAAAAAAGTTCACGCCTACGAAGAATATTCACAGAATATGATAGAACCTTGCTTGCCGGAGACCCTAGACGGAAAGAGCCTAAAAAATTTGGAGGCCCAGGAGCTAGGGCCCGAGACCAGAAAAGTTACAGATAAGAGAGTTGATTGAAGAATGATTATACCTGTGAGATGTTTTACGTGTGGCAAACTAATCGGAGATAAGTGGGAAGAATTCGCAAGAAGAGTTAAAACTGGAGAAGAAGCAGGCAGAGTTTTAGATAGCCTAGAGATTAAAAGATACTGTTGCAGACGAATGCTTCTGGCACATGTGGAAATCACCGACGAGATTCTACGATTTTATGAAGAAGCTGAGAAGAGGAAAGAAGCAAGAAACTACTATTATTAAACAATAAAAGAAAGAGAGAAATACATAATTGGAGATTCTTCAGCAATTTCCCTTTTCTGTTTAAGGAGTTTCTCCAAACTTCTTGTTTTCTATACGCCTTTAGAAGTTGTTGGCTTAGTTTCTCTGATTATTCTTCTTCTTTTTCGACTTCTCTTTTTTTAACAACTTCGGCTTCTGCAAATCTTCTGCTTATCCTTGTTATTCTTATCTTAACGTGGTCGCCTGGCTTCGTGTTTGGTATGAAAGTCACTAGACCCTGTATTCGGGCTATTCCTTCTCCTCTGCGGCTTGTTTCTTGAACGTCCACTTCGTATTCTTTTCCAATTTCAACAGGTTTTGGAGGAAACCTGCTTCTTCCACTGAATCCTCTTCTTGCGCCGAAACTTCTTCTCTCTTCCATTCATTTCACCTCTCATTTCGCTGATAAAAATCCATTCATTTCAGATTCACATTTTATTCCGTGCTTTGCTCAACTGTTAAGTTTCCGTATCTTCCCACGTTTAGCTGGATTTCTCCTCTGAAGCTAGTAACATAGCCGTTTTCCACTTTGACTGTGTCGTTGACATCAACCTGGTTTATTTGCTCGTTCCACAATGTCAGTTTTATCGTTCCCGTTTCATCACGGATGATTGCTGTTGCAACTTTATGTGTTGTATCCTTAAATCTTGATACAACTTCACGGGTGTCAGATTTTTCAATGACCTTAGCTTCTACGCTAACGCGTTTCATTCCGTTTCGCAAATCCTTTATTTTCAAATTCTTATCCTCCCGTTTAAGCTATTCTCTCCGCGACAGCAAATTTGCCGCCTACCGATAGAATTCTAACCTTTACACGTTCGCCTATTTTACTGTTAGGAACAAAAATCAGATAGCTCTGTATTCTTGCTATTCCATCGCCTCTGCTTCCAATATCATCAATAACAACTTCTAATTCTTGATTTTCCCATATGGGTGTTTTTTGCAAAAATGGTTTGCTTGGGCGGTACCGTCTTTTACTCCCACGTCTTCTTAGTTTCCTTTTAGCGTTTCTTGTTTTTTCTGGAAGCCTTCTTGGCATATTCATTTTTCGTCCTTATCGCGGAACCAGCCTCCACAAACAAAACCCACGGGTCACGTCTATGGCACCTGAGCTTTTTGTCAAGGCTAGTTACATGCAGAAAAGCCATCCAACCATATAAATCTTGCTAAATGATTATTCAAAATGATTATTCATAACGTAATGCTTCGACAGGGTCTAATTTCGCTGCTTTCCTCGCAGGATATAAACCAAAGATTACACAGACGATTATCGCAAAAACAAAGGCTGTTATCGTCCATTCAGGTGAGAAAGCAGGGTTTATGGTTATTCTCTGAGTTTCTGGAGTTGGGTGAGGAGTGTCTTGCTGTTGCGGTTGTATGAAGTTTGACAATACGTAAGCTAGTGCCTATGAAATTCCATATCCCGTAATTATTCCTATAGAACCACCTACTATTCCAACCAGAATTGCTTCCGTGAGAAACATCGTAAGAACTGTACGACTTTTGGCTCCAATAGCCTTCAATATTCCAATTTCACGTGTACGCTCCATAACAGAAACAGTCATAATATTCATTATGCCTATTCCAGCAACGAGAAGCGAAATAGATGCTATGGCCACGCGTTGTTGTTCTCCACCGCTTAGCTCGGAAGATCTGTGGTTTATGCGTGCTTCAAGACCCACGAGTTTCAACATTTCTTTAGCTCTTTTTAACGATTCTTTTTCTGGTACATCAGCGATTGTTAATGGCAACTCCACATTTCTTAGAGCAGTTAACCTCGGTAACAAATTGAAAAATTGGAAAACAAAACCTATCTTAGTTAAACGAAGCTCACTCAGTTTGTCATCGCTCAGTTTGAGGATGTTAGAACCATCGATTATAATTTCCCCCCTCATCTGGGCGGTCTAGACTACCCATCAAATGTAGTAACGTCGATTTTCTACTGCCCGAAGCCCAAAAATACTTAAGAACTCCCTTTTTTCAACATCAAAATTTACCCCACGTAAAGCTGAAACGAGGGCTTTACCCATGTGATAGCTCTTTTTAACTTTTCGAACTTCAAGAATAGTGGTCATAGGGTATTCCAGCTAGTGAGAAACAAACTTGCTGCATACTTGCTTTTCTTATAAAGTTTGTTTACTTTTTAGATTTAATATCAAAGTATGAAACCTTCGACTAATACGCCAGCAAAGTAAGCCACTGTGGCGACAAGAAAACTTTTTGACCATGAGAATTCAGCTGACAAACGGAGAACGATTGCACATAGTGCGATGGTCCAGATGGATACTGCTATTTGAACGTAACCAGTAATCTGATCAAAAAGCCAGGTTTCTTCCCGTATTTTGCTGATGGCATTTTTGGTTGGTTCTTCTTGTATGGGACCGCCTATTTCAAAAGGACTGTGAATATTTGGAAAGGTTGCAAATGCAACAATGTTTATTAGAACAGTTTGTACAAACAGAGTTATTAAAGCAAAACCCACTAAGATGAGTAAAGGCCTCCAAACAGTTTTAGCTCCGAATGCTTTACTCATTATGTAGAGTATTCCGCTAAGTAAAACCCATTTGATGGTAAACCGCATAAATGCCATCAATGAAGAATTGAGCATGTGGCTGGTAGCGTTTTCTACCAACGATTTGAAAATTGAAGATCTGAAGAATAACCCATCAATCAGTATGGTTATATCTGAATCATTAAGCCACGTAAACTCTAACTTTACGCCATTAATGTTGTCCCAACGGGCATTGGCGCTATTATTCAACCATTCTTTAGACCCTAGCGGGATTGTTAGATTGTTCCAAACGTTATTGTAGAAACTTGTAAAATTCTCCGTCAAGTCGTAATAGAAATAATCTAAAAAGGTTGGTGAAAATAGGTAAAGGGTTACATTATTCGGCTCATCATCTGGGCAGATCCATTTTATTCTTATAGACATGCGCTTGTAACCATCTGAACCTGAACAGTTTAACGGATTTGTGATGTTTAGTTGCATCCAGATCTTGGAATCATTAGAAACAGAGAACTTTATGCTTTTGTCTCCATAGTAATATCCTCTTATACAGTCATCACTTTCAGTGATGTTGGGGGTATTCGATGACCATAAAGTGCGGTCTTCTGTCCATTCGTCTCTCTGTGAAGCTATAGGCAAGGTTTGTTCATCGTATATTTTAGATGCTAGAACGTAAGCAAATCCCGCATTTGCAACAATGAAAAGAATCACTATCAAAATTGGTCCTATGTATTTGGGGTTTTGAATTATTTCTTTGAATGCTTTAAACGGTGAATATATGACTTTGAATATTCCGTAAGCAAACAATGGCTTATACTCCGTGTATACGTGATTGCGGTGGGTTTATTAATAATTTGCTACATTCCAAGTTTTAGTCGCCTATAAGTTGTATAATCTACATATTCCAGGAAGGAATTTTCCGCTTGATATTTAACCGTCAGTTTTTGCCGTTGTCTTTTGTCTAGTATTTGGCTCGTTGTTATAAGCAAGTAAGCATCGCTTCCAGCTCCTGAACCATAACTCACAATTAGAATACGTTCATCTGGCTTGGCTATGTCTAAAACAGCCGCCAAACCAACCGGTGAAGAGCCTGAGTAAGTATTGCCAAATTTAGCCACCTGAAGTGACGGCAAGTATTGTTCTTCTTTGAATCCAAGTTCCTTCGCTATTTTCACAGGGAACTGAACGTTTGGTTGATGGGCAACAAAATAGTTAATGTCTCCAACTTGCAGATTAAGCCGTTCTATCATTTTTTTTGCGGCTTTTCTGATATGCTTAAAGTATGCTGGGTCTCCTGTGAACCTTCCACCATGCATTGGGTATGGTTCACCGTCTCTTCTCCAGAAGTCAGGCGTGTCAGAAGTGCATGAATACCACCCTTCAATTTCGGCTATAACGTCGTGTTTTCCGAAGATGTAGGCGCATCCGCCAAATCCAACGAATAAGTCTAATTCTCCGCCAGGGCAGTCTCTTGGAGCCGCTTGTGAATTGTCTGTACCTATTACCATGGCGTACTGAATGTTTGATTTTGGATAGTTAACTAGTGAGGCTGCATCTTTGAACATGCTTGTTGCGGCTTTGCATGCGAATTCTGCGTCTACAGCATCAACTCCTTGCATATCTTCGTCTTCTTCGCCAAGCTTTAGAACCTGTGCAACTTTCGAAGCAATGGGTTTAACAGCGTAGGGATTTGATTCTGAGCCTACATAAATTTTGCCAACGAGTGAACTGTCAACTCCAGAATGGATTAACGCGAGTTTTCCAGCTTCCACAGCAGCCGTTATTGCATCTTCATCGATGTATGGAACTGAGCGTTCAATGTTTCCCTCGCGTATCCTAAACTTTGAGGTGTAGACTCCATAGCCTACTATTCCTGGGACATCATACTCTTTATTCGGTTTAACAACAGTGTATTCTTGGTGTGGATAATACTCATCGGCAAATGTGAAAGCCAAAGAAATTGTTGGAATGACGTCTCTTCTATCTACGGAATGTCGTCTTCTAAATCTTGGAACAACATATCTCCCTTCAAGGGCTGAAAAGTCAGTCTCTCCGTTGTCCTTCATTATTCGATCCGTCAGTCTTCCTGGAACACGTATTTTCCCGTTGTGGAATGAGACTATGCCGTAGATGTAGCTGCCGAGTTTTGTGAACTTGTTTGTTGGTTCGTTCACAAAGGTGCATACTTCTAGTTTACCCTTCTCGTAGAATAAGTCCATGTCAACCATTTTTCCGAAGCTTTTTCTGCCGCAATTTCCACAGTAATCCTTTATTTCAAAATATTCTTTCCCACAGATTTGGCAGCGTCTTCCTCGTAGCCTATCGCCAAGGTATGAGACTCTTCTCTCTATTGGCTCACTACTCATTCTCAATCTCTCCCTAAAATGTAAACATAACCTTTAGTTCCGAAACCCTCAAGCTCAAGCACACAGCCGTACTTTAATTCTCTGTCGCTTTTAACCTGTCGTTCACCAGCTTCTCCCCTTAACTGCTTAAAAACTTCAAAAATTTGGGCACCACCCGTAGCGCCTAACGGATTACCATCAGCTTTCAATCCACCGTTCATATTCACAAAAAGTTTCCTTCCATCTACTTCATAGTATCCTTTGTAATCTTGACAGCTCTCGTATATGTTCATCCATGCTTTTCCACGTTCGCAGAACCCTAAATCCTCAAGCGAAATCATTTCCATAACTGTTGACTGATCATAAAGTTCAACGATTTGCAAGTCCCATAGGCTTATCCCCGCCATCTCTAAAGCTTTTTTCATGGCCATTTCACTCACAAGAAAGTGTGTCATGTCTTCTCTTGCTGGAAAAGTCAGATAATCCGTTGCAGAAGACGAGCCAAGAATGTAAACGGGTTTGTTTGTAAACTTTTTGGCAAATTCTTCACTTGCAAGAATAAGGGCAGTTGCACCATCAGAAATTGGTGCGAAATCATAAAGCCCTAATGGCTTTTGAGCCCTTTTCCTTGCGCTCAAGACCTGTTCAAGCGTTATTTTTCTCTGAAACTGTGCATACTCGTTTTTCGTTGCATGCAAATGGTTTTTAACAGAAATCTGAGCTAAGCCAATGTTCAGTTTTTCAAGGTTCTCGCCGTTTATGCCGTATTTTTTAATGTAAGCTCGAAGCATCAGTTCATGGTTTGCTTCCGGTGTGCACCCTGCATAGTAACTCCACGGGTCTTCTAGGAGCATTAGGTCATCGCGGATTTTGTCCCACCTATCTGTCATTTTCTCTATTCCGCCAACCAAAACCACATTGTGTCTTCCGGCTTGAATGGCGTTGCAAGCGTTTAGTAAGGCTGAACTGAAGGAGCGGGTTACTTCCATCGGAACATGAACTTCTGTTAGTTCTGAAAGGAATCCCTCTTCCAATCCAAGCTTGTTTGTGATCGGGAGGAAATAGTCTGAAAGGTAAGCTGCTTCTAGGTCTCTACGTTCAATGCCCGCTTTCTCTGAAGCCTTAAGCCACGCTTCTTCGATCAGTTTTTCCGGTTCCTTCTCGTAATGCTCCCCAAACTTTGTTCTTCCCACAGCGATTATGGCTGGACGACTTTGCATTTTCTTACACCTTTTTCGCCAATTAGCAATTATCCCTTTCATAGCGACTTTTAAGTATTTGCTGTTTTGCGGAAGATTCATAATTCACGTTAATAGACGTAGTGAAATAGCGAGGCAAAGATCATGTGTGGTGAAGAGAAATACCGCTTGGTTATAACTGTTAAAGGGATACGTGGAAAGTGTCCAGTTTTCAAAGTTGGAGACAGAATAGTTGTTGAGTCACCTAAAATAGTTGTTGACAAAACCGATAACATCTGCATTCACGCTTTCGGCTGCATGCTCTCTATGATTGTTCCCTTAAGCCGTGGAATAAGCTTCAAACAGCTGGGCTTAACAACAGAAGAAGGCGACAAAGGCTATATTCAATGCTTAGACCCGGGAAAACCCTACACAGACGGTGGAACAGTGCTTTTCGAAATAAAACGAGAAAGAATCTAAGCCTATAGTTCATAAAATTTTTATTACGCCTAATTGGATAGGCTAACCGTAAAGTGATTGAAATTATGCTAAAAAATGTAGTTCGGCTTATGGTGCTTTTAAGCCTAATTTTATAGGGGTATTAGAATTGCCTGAAGAAAGAAAACATACAGTGTTTTTGGGCTTAGCTTTTCTAATTTTGTTAGTGCTTTCTCCTGTTGAGAACACAGTTTTCTTCAATATTTTAAATGACACTTTTCCAAATCATTTATTAGCTGTTAGGACGCTTTCCATACCTGGGATTCTCGTTAATTCTTTTATTTTATTAGGCATGTTTTTCATAAATAATGTTCTCTTTGTTTCTCTTATTTTACTAGGCATGACGTTTTATGTAAATCTCGTGTTGATTGGGTTTTTTAAAGGTGAATATGAGTATATTGTGCTTGAGCATCCTAGAATCTTTGCTATAGTCTTTACAATAGTAGTTCTTTTCTTAAGCATTTTAAGAACTAGCAATCTAATTTACGGTGGAATCAGCATTGCAGCGTTACCTCCTATTCTGCTTTTAAGTGCACCGATGGGAATGGTTGAGGGCTACGGCATTTACTTTACGATAAAGAAAACGTTGAACAGAGAAATGACCATGAAGAGTTTGGTTTTCATTTATGTCATTTTTCTGATAGCAGCCATAATGGAAGTTGTCTTCATAAACCTCTTGATACGGGTTACCACGGGGTAGAATTCTAAAAACGTTTTATTCCATATATTTGCTATTGCTAAATCAGATTTGGAGTGCTTCACAAATGAGGTTATTCCATTACGCTTCAGATGAAGAAATGAAATGAGTAGAAAAGAAAGAGAGAGCTCAGTCGGGGAATGGGCAAGTTTTAGTTGGACAGCCGCCCGCATATTCTGATTCTACAGCAACAAATCGTTTCTTTTCAGTTTTTATTTCTCCTATGTTAAGAACCTGCTCTGGTTTGCTTCCATATCGATAGACAGTTATTCCTTTGCATTTCAGCCTATAAGCCAACCAAAACACTTTTTCCACATCCCCAATTGTAGCATCTTGTGGAAGATTAACGGTTTTTGAAACCGCATTGTCCGTGAATTTCTGAAATGCTGCTTGCATTCTGACATGCCACTCTGGACTAATATCTAAAGCCGTAACAAAAACTCTCTTAACGTCTTCGGGAACTCCTTCAATTCCCTGAACTGAACCTGTTCTCGCTATTTCCTCAAGAAGTTCAGCGCTGTAAAACCCTCTTTCCTTTGCTATCATCTCGAACAACGGATTTATTTCGAAAAGTCTGGTTCCTTCTAAAACCTTTCTCATGAAGGAAATTGCAAATAACGGTTCAATTCCAGAAGAGCAACCAGCAATAATGCTTATGCTTCCTGTTGGTGCTATCGTTGTTATTGTGGCGTTTCTCATACCATGATACTTGTCTTTCAAAACACTTTTATCGAAATTCGGAAACGAACCCCTTTCTTCACCAAGCTCCATGGATTTTTTTCTTGCTTCTTGTGTAACAAATTTCATTATTTTTTCAGCAAGTTTCAAAGCACCTTCAGAGTCGTAGGGAATTCCAAGTTTTATGAGCATATCCGCAAATCCCATCACACCTAAACCTATCTTCCTGTTAGCCTTAGTCACCTTTTCTATTTCCTGCAAAGGAAACTTATTCGCGTCTATAACGTTATCAAGAAAGTGAACAGCATTTCTTACAGTCTCTCTTAGTTTCTTCCAGTTTGTCTTTCCATTTTCAACCATCCTAGAAAGATTTATCGAGCCTAGGTTGCAAGACTCGTGGGGAAGCAACGGCTGTTCGGCGCAGGGGTTGGTCGCCTCTATTCTTCCAATTTCTGGAATCGGATTGTGCCTATTGATTTCATCAATAAAAATAACTCCGGGGTCTCCGCTCTCCCAAGCAGACTTAGCCATCAAACTCCAAACATCTTTAGCTTTGAGTTTTCTCACTTTCTCTTTGTTTCTTGGATTGATTAACCAATATTCTCCGTCTTCTTGGAGAGTTTTTATGAAATCATCCGTGACAGCTACTGAAATGTTAAAGTTTGAAAGAACTCCCGGTTTTTGTTTAGAAGTTATGAACTCAATTATGTCTGGGTGATCGGCTCTTAAAACTCCCATCATGGCGCCTCTTCTTTTTCCTCCGGCTTTTATGACTTCTGTTGCTGCGTCGAAAACACGCATAAAACTTACGGGACCAGATGCCACTCCCTTAGTTGATTTAACTATGTCCCCCTTTGGTCTCAGCTTAGAAAAATCAAAACCGACTCCTCCACCGCTCTTTTCGATTAAAGCCATGTTTTTCACTGCAGTGAAAATGCTTTCTAAAGAATCCTCAGCTGGTAAAACGAAACATGCAGATAACTGACCGAGTTCTGTTCCCGCGTTGAAGAGAGTTGGAGAGTTGGGAAGAAATTCAAATCTTGCCATCATTCCATAGAAAATTTTTTCACTTTCCTTTGAACTTCCACTGTATTTCCTGTCAACCTTCGCTATGGCTTTTGCAACTCTCATAAACATTCTGGCAGGAGTTTCTATAATTCTCCCGTCTTCATCTCTCAAAAGATATCTTTTCCTCAAAACTTCTATAGCGTTAACTGTCAGTTTTGGCTCTTCTATCCCAAGCTTCTCTTTTAATCTCCGTATCTCCTCCTTTTTCTCCCTATAAGCCTGATACGCATCTGCAACTTTTTCATAACCCCTTTTCCTCAAAACCTCTATAACCATGTCTTGAACATCTTCGACTGAAGGAATTCTTTTCTCGAATTTTTTCTCTAGAAGATGAACTACTTCTTCAGTTATGCTTTCAGCCCTTTTTCCATTCTCAAGTTCAACCGCAATGAAAGCTCTATGAATAGCATCTCTAATCCTGCTAGAATCAAAATCTACAATTCTTCCGTCTCTTTTCCTTATTTTTGTGATAAACATGGCTACCCAATTCAAATTTGTTCTAATTTTAATATAAAGATAAAGTTTAAAGTTTTTATGCGAAACACCATAGTAATGCCTCTGCTTATGCCGTTAGGCATATGTTCCGTTCATGGAAACTTTTCCAGTCTTGAGCATAGCAACATAACTTAGCCTAAAACTTCCTCTTCCGTGATTTTTATTCCCCGTTTCTCTAACTCATTTAAAAACATGGAGAAAAACTCTTCACTCATACCTAGTCTCTCGGGAGGAACAACACCCTTCTCTTTCACGGTTTTTTTAAGCATTAACTGCGCAATGATTGATGCGGGATAAGCCGTTGTTCTGGCCATGGCAGTTATTTCTCGTTTTTCGTCATAACGGTCTAATAAATGGTAAACGTGGCGTGTTTGCTCGTCATTTTTAACTCCCGAAATTTCAACCTTCAATACCACAATATCCTTAACTTCTGGTTTCCATAGTTTTTGTCCCAAAAGCCTAACTGTAAGCTTTCTTGGCGATATGCTTACACCTTCAACATTGATTTGTTTTTCCTCAAAAAATCCTAGCGCCTTAAGCAACTTTATTTTACTTGCATGCCCCGGATATCGAAGCGTTTTCTCCCACATAACATTCACATTCCTCACCGTATACGGTAAAGTTCTAAGCCCATCCGTGTAAAAGGCTTCAAGTCTTCCAACATTGGGAAACTCAACTTCTTCCAAGCCACTTAAAGCTTCCACCTCAACGATTTCACCTTCCTTGACTATTCTCGCTTTTCTTATATACTCGTCAATGAGGCTTTCAAGAGACCATGTGATAACATAGCCCAAAGGTGGCACAGGTTTTTCTGGAAGCCCGCCAACCATTATGCAAACTGTTTGAACCTTGTCAAGTTTTCCTACGGCACGTCCAACAAGAATGTTGCTGATACCAGGCGCTAATCCGCAATCTGGGATAATCGTTACACCAGCTTTTACAGCCTTGTCATTCAATGCTAAAGGATTTTTAGCCATGTAAGAAACATCCACCAAATCTTTTTCCGCATCAATACATGCTTCAGCTAGGCGGTAGCCAAGTTTTCCAGGCAAAAATCCCATCGCTAAGTCGAAGTCTTTCAGAGCGTTGACTAATTCATTATGGTTTGTTGCATCTAGTTGAATCCATGAAACGGTGCTTTCACCGATTCTTTCAGCAACCTCTTTAGCTTTTGCTCCATCTCTGTCGGCAACGACAACTTCAATAGAACTCATGCTTTTAGCGATATCTTCCGCTGCAACAGAACCAATGTTTCCAGAGCCTAATACAAGCACTTTCATAAAATTAGTCAAGAGCTTATCCCATTAAAAACTTTCTCAAAAATCAAATTTGAACCAACACACTGGGCCTCTAATATAGAAGATAATTTTGAAAATTTTATATACTGCTATGGTTATTGTAAGTCTGAGCATCATGGCTGACATTTGTCCAATATGCGGGCTTCCCAAAGACTTGTGTGTCTGCAGCGAAATCGGAAAAGAACAACAAAGAATCCGCATAAGACTTGAAACACGGAAGTGGGGCAAAGCAACAACAATAGTGGAAGGCATAAACAACAAAGACACAGACCTAGCAAGCTTAGCCCAAAAACTGAAAAACTTCTGCGCATGCGGGGGCACAGCAAAAAACGGTCAAATACTTCTTCAAGGAGACCACCGAGAAAAAGTCCGTCAATACCTAATAACGCTGGGATATCCAGAAGCAAACATAGAGCTTCAATAGCTGCCGCATAAAAGGTGCAAGCCCGAAATGAAACTACTACAAAACATACGCGAAGTATTTAAAACACTAAAATATAGAAAACCATCAAAAATATACTGCCCAAAATGCGGAAGCCCAAACATCCACTTATCCAGCAGTTTTGACTATTGGCTAACACCCAAGAAATACGTATGTACAGACTGTGGATACAGAGGCTCCATAGTCATGGAGCTTGAAAAAGAGGAAAGCTAGCAACAATTACTTGTTAGTCGGGGAGTTCTAGATTCAACTGCTTCTTTAAAGTTTTGTAGCGGTTTCTTACAGTGACTTCGGTGACTCCTGCGGCTTCAGCGATATCCTTTTGAGTCTTCTTTTCATTATTCTGTAAACAAGCGATGTATAAGGCTGCAGCAGCTAAACCCATTGGGTCCTTACCAGCAGAAGCTCGCCTCTTCTGAGCCTCTCGAAGTATTTGAATAGCAAGTCCTTGGGTTTTGCCTGAAATTCCTGTTCTTTCAGCAATTTTTGAAATGTATGTGAGGGGGTCAGCGATGGGCATCTGCACATCAAGTTCACGGAGCAGAAGCCTATAACAACGAGCAACATCCTTCTTATCAACAAGGCTTGCCTCTGCAATTTCCCGAAGAGTTCTCGGGGTTCCGCTTCCGCGGCAAGCTGCATAAAGTGAAGCAGCTGCAATGGCTGAGATGGACCTTCCGCGAACTAAACCCTTATCCAAGGCCTTACGGTACATGACTGCCGCCTTTTCTTTAATGGGCGGTGGAATGTAGACTTTGTCTGAGAGGCGGTCAAGTTCAGCCATTGCCTGAGCAAGGTTTCTGTCAATTGAGGAATGCACTCTGGAACGTATCTGCCATTTCCTCAAACGCCACATCTGCAGACGTGTGGAGAGAGGAAGTTTCCTTCCGAAGGCGTCGCGGTCAATTTGACTTATGGCTGTTGACAAGCCTTTGTCATGGACAGAATATGATGTTGGGACTCCAACGCGGCTTCTTGACGCCTTCTCTTCTTGGGTGAAAGCACGCCATTCAGGTCCCTTGTCCATCATTTGCTCGGATAAGACGAGTCCGCAGTCGCCGCAAACGGTTTCGCCAGTATCATAATCATGGATGAGGTTTGCACTACCGCACTCTGGACATTTGTCAACTAAGCGTTGATGGGATCTGCTTTTATTTTTACTCACTTCTTTTCACTCTAATGGTTATTGGGTATAACCGTCGCCTTTCATGTTCCTCATCAGGGATTCGGAATCAGAAAACAGCGCATCCGGCCCCGCGTGTCTATCCAGATGAAATGTTTTAATATATAAAGTTTACGGTTTAACTAAAAATATTCAGTTCACAAATCTTGAATACTTACACACACTATTAATTCAGTAAAGGAAAGTGCTCTGATGATAAAACTTCCAGAAAAAATACGAAGAACATTAGAAAAAATAGTCAAGGAAATGAGAGTTAAGGAAGACATTTACGGTATAGGATTATTTGGAAGCTGGAACCGAGGCGACGCCACAACATCAAGCGACGTTGATCTATTCATCCTTGACAAAAACAACTTCAATCATGAATATGTAGAAAGAATCGAAATTGGCGGTTTGTTTATAGATTTAGACCACGTTCCGAAACGCTGGATTCACGGTCCAATCCCACCAGAAATAGATCAGAAACTATATGAAATGCAAATCCTCTACGATAGAGACTGGTCGCTGACCAACACAAAACTTTTGATGGCTAAATCTTACAGTTCACCTGAAAGAGTTGACATCAGAACAGAAGCCCGCGTCATAGAATCAGACATATACCTAAGCCGTGCAACCTCAGCCTTTTCAAGGGAAGACTTCCGCAGCGCACAACTCTTCGCCACAGTAGCCCTAGAAAATATCTTGAAGGTTCTAATTGAGATAGCTTTGGAGCCTTTTTCAGCCAGCCGATTCGTGGAGGAACTCGAAGATTCAGCAGAAAAACTAGGAATGCAAGACCTATTTAACAAATACGTGGAGATAACAGAACTAAGTGAAGCCGATAATACAAGCGTTAAAAACAAACTGAAGCTTTTCAAAATAATCTGGGACGAAATAAACGCCACAACCAAACAGAATCTTCAAGCACTTGAAGCATCTCATTTTAAAGTTAAGACAAAACTGAAGTATTATTTGAATCCAGCTTTTCTGCAAGGCACAATGATGCGCACAAACTCTTTGATTAATTCTGAAAAGGTGACTGAAGCAGCGCACTATTTGAACAACATACTTCTTGACTTGGTTGAAAACTATGTCTGGTTAAAATCCTCAATTAACAAAGTCAAAATAGATTATACAACATTAATACGCTCTTTGGAAAGCCTAGAAGAGAAAAACCCAAAAAACTACAACCACATAATAAAGTTTCTAAACTTAAGCAACATAGACAAGCTCAACGCAGCCAACACGATCGAAAAAACCCGAAAGATCATGCTTAAAATACGTAGGGAGAGGAAGGTTTTAATCAAAAATCACTTAATAAAAAGTTAGCTCAACGCATGCTGCATAAACGAAGCCCGGTGGTGTAGCGGACAAGCATAGCGGGCTTTGGACCCGCCGACGGGAGTTCGAATCTCCCCCGGGCTACCAACTCTCTCTTTTTGTTGAAATTGATGTTTTTCAGCATGAAATCCTATTAGCTTAGGTTTCACAACTTATATGGTGCAGGGGGAAGTTGAGATGTCGAAAAGACTGAAGAGACAATTAACTGGTAAAATAGGTGAGTTTAGCGTTTTCGTTAAGTTACTGGATCATGGACTTGTTCCTTATGTTCCATTGGTTGATGAAGGAATAGATTGTTTGTTACGGGATGGTACTAAGATCCAAATAAAAACTGTAAAAACCCGGAGAGACCCGAGGTGGTTTCAAGTAACAAACCTTGTGCCTGAGGATAACTTTTACATCATTTGCGTTGATGCATGGGGTGAGTTTTGGATTTTTCCTTCAAGGGTTTTTGCTGAGAACGCTACCGAATCTAAGGGGATTTATGATCTCGACCTCGACAGAAAAGGTAGAGCTGAAAAACTTAAGGAGTACAGAGATGCTTGGGCATTACTAAAGAAACATAAGCCGTCGCGCACCCAATGAGTCCCTCATGTATTCGGTGGAGTAAGCTTTCTCGCGAACGAAGGCAGAAGGGGGTTCTTTCTCTCCACAAGGGGTTTAGACAAACCATACGATAGTGATGATATCCCCCGCAAACTCCCCTCTTTTTTCTACTTTTGAATCATGTTTCCAGTGCGGAGTTAATGTTTTGCTTGTGAGCGAAAAAGTTTTTCGGGGTCGCAGTTGTCTTGGGATTAAGCTATTTTTGTTTTCTCTTTCTCGACAGAATTTGGAATACGTATTCTTCTACATCGTCGCTTTGTCCCAAGGCGCCGCCGAAGACCAGCCAGTACCCTCCGTCCACATCTTTTTCTGGAGGCAAGAACCGCATATTCTCAAGTTCAGTTTTTCCTTCGAAATCAACAGTGAAATCGACGAAGCCCGGGGCGTGAAGTTCTTTCAAAGATGTCATATCTGGCTCTGCTACTATCGGGTCAATTTGAAGAAAGGCTTCGCGCTCATTCTTCGCCCACACCACAAACCATTCCTTCGGATTCCCTTTATAATGGCCTACCCATACCTTCAAGAGCGAACCTCCGCAGACTATTTGTTTTAACCAATTCTTAAGCATTACAGTAACTATAAAAGAACACCATATTTCGTTGATTAGTGGAGATGTCCCCCGCAATCCACCTTTTTATGCTCTTGCGTGCTTTTTCAGCTGATCTCGAGTAGGTTACTGAAATGGACAGGGTTAAGCTCTTCATCACACACTTTTCAAGAAGGGCTCTCAACTAGAGAGAAGGCAATATGCCTCAAGTTTTAACGTTTATACAGGTTAAATCGATTTTTGAGTGAAGTACTTCTTTGCGGCTTCTTTCAGTTCCTTATGATTCCTTTCAAAGGCTTCTTTACTCAAGTAATCTCGTTCCTCACGTTGTTTCTTCTCGAGTGGTTTCTGAACTCCCTCGTAAAACTCTTGATAGACCTTTATCAATCGTTCCGCTTCTTCATCGTTAGTAAATATCCGTTTGTACTTTATCTTATATCCCAAGTTTTTCAAGCGACCTATAAGTCTTGAAAAGTTGCTCTTTGTTTCTTGTATAGCCGCTACCTTTGCTTCAGAAATGGTAATGAGAGGCGGCTTTGTCTTGCGAACGAGTTTGAGCATTTGCGCTGTCCAGCAAAGTTGACCGAGCTGTGTATATTTGATTGGCGTATAACACTCGCTCTGCAATTCTTGCAAGTAGTCAACATCGAGGTCAAGAAGAGCATACTCCGCTTCTCTCAGCATATCCGCAAGTTTCATCAAATTCTTTGGTGGGCTCGTATAGACTTTGATGCCCAAACATTCTGACAGATAGCTCAAGCAAGTCTCCATAGGATCCCTCAACTTATTTGGCAAGAGAGCACCGCCGAGGATAATATCTCGCATTTTCTTAGCTTGCTCAAGGACGTACTCGTTCAGCGAGATTCGAGGGACTACAAGGATCATTTCTGGAAGAAAATCGATAGGCAAACCTTCTGCTTTTAGAAAAATGGGGAGGTCTCCAAGAACGCGGCGAATCATTGTATGCGCGCTAGCTCGAATTGCGGCCAACCGAATCTGTTTGGGCATGAGGTCAAGTATATCTTTGGTACCCATGAACACATCCAAGTGAGAATCAAGAGCCACGACAAGGTCGGGCTCCTCATCTAACTCATTTAGGGTTCTAAATACTTGTGAGTGGAAATTGTGAATAATGACACGCCGCTCCAATTTCCTATCCTACAATTTATTTCGCGCGTGCACTGAAATATTTTGCTACAAAAGCCGAGGATACCAGCTACGAGCCCACAGCATACGCAAATACTTCCGAACCCAGATGGCAGCATTAGGCGTCAACACCGACTACATCGAATACATGATGGGCCACAAAATCAGCAGCTACCACGACGTCCAAATGAAGGGCGTAGAATTTCTACGCAACATATATGCCGCATCCGGACTATCCATTAAGCCGAAAACCCGCGTGTCGAAAATTGATGCTCTCAAGGAGATAATAAGAGCATGGGGCATGAACCCAGAGGAAATCCTCACCAAAGAAGCTCTATCACAGCCTCACCGCACCTATGCAACGCCTACCCAAAGAGAAGAAGACCAAATCAAAACCCTCGCCTTCGCATTGAAGGAAACGATGAGAAAGGAGCTGCTCGCAGAAAAGGTATAAATTCATGCATATGCGCTGGTTTTCCCCGGGCTACCATTCAGGGTTTATTGTAACCTAGCTTTTGTTTTATTAGCCATGAACCGTCACATGTTGCAGTGTTTAAATGGCTTAAGCCTTCTCTGCATGTTCCAAATTTGATGCCGTAGTTTTTAGCTAGCAGACTCACTTTTTTCATTATTTTTAATCTTAATTCCTTTGGTAAGTAAGTGTGTCTGCTGATTTTTTCGCCTTTTTCAAAATAAAGCGGCTTTAGTTTTTCCGCTGTTTTTGGCATCACTTTACTGAATCTTTTCCAGTTGTCTGGTTTGATTTTGTATGTTGAGCTTGTAATGTGTCTGACGCCTATGGAGGCAAGGGTCTTAATCAGATTTTCAGGATTATCATTTACAAATGGAATTATCGGGTCTACGCGTGTAGATACTGGAATGCCTTTTTCGATCAGGATTTCAGCAGCCTTCAGGCGCTCCGATAAAGGTGGAGAATGCGGTTCAATAACTTTTGAAACGTCGTCGTTGTCTGTTGTGATTGTTAAAGTGACCATTGAAGGGATTTTCTTCAAAAAGTCTATGTCTCTGACCACAAGACTTGACTTAGTGACTATTTGAATCTTGCAGTCGTGCTTAGATAAAATTTCTAAGCATTTCCTCGTTAAGCCAGTTTCTGCCTCTAAAGCCGGATAAGGGTCAGAAGAATTGGACATGGAAATTATTTCGCCCCTGAGCCTAGCGGCCTCCTTTGGCAATCTTGAAATCAAGTCCTTTTTTGGTCTGCAATCGAAGAATTTTGGAATGTAGCTTGAGGCATAACAGTAGATGCATCCATGGTCACAACCAGTGTAAGGATTAAAGGTTAATTTAGGCGGGCAAGTGCAAAGCGTTGAACGCCAAGGATCAAATCTAAAAATTAAATTCACACGCTTTCACTGCAACTATTCTAAAACAGAACATTAACAAAAACGATTCGCTTTCCTCATTTTTTGTGAAATTTAAGATAGTGACGGATAGGTTTAAAACTCGGTTTAAATTCTCGGGATTTTAGAAATGTCTATTCCTCTAGGAATCAGTTTACGCCCTATAATTTTCCGTTATTCCGATAGAAATCGCATATGCGGACAACTTTTCGAAAAACTTTTAAAACATTGAAAAGGAGAATAGAGATGCGTAGAGTTGGCTGTTCTTGGAATAATGTTTCCCTTTTTCAACAACCTCATCGACGGAATCTGCTACCATAAAAACGGCATGAGTAAGCTCTCTGAATCCTGATTTTTCGAAAAAGCCCTTGCTCTTCGTACTTGCAGTTACCGCAACTGATGGAGCACCCATTTCTTTAAATCTGCGAGCTATTTCTTGCACCAAAGCCGAGCCTACCCCATGTTTCTGATATTTTGGATGAACAGATATTTGATGGATTAGCGTCCTAGAACCGTCATAGATGCCTTTAATAACGCCGACGACTTCACAATCTTCCTCAGCAACTAAATACACAGCAGCTTCACATTCACTGACTCTTTTCATGGCTTCAGGCCCCTCCAAGAGAGGTAAATATTGATCATTGAGCTTCAAAATTTCTATCACCTTATTAATATCCTTGAGTTCAAAATTTCGAATTTCCATTAGTTCACGCTCGATGATTCAATCTTGGTTTTATTTGCGTCAGACTCGACACCTGCAGTTGCTGATATTATATTGTATTTTCCACAAATAAAAAAATATGTAGTAACGGCATTTTTTGCTTTCATAAACAATACTTTTCTGTTTACCCCTCGTCATGTTCATTTTGTAAGCAGGTAATTGTCTAATTGAACAATGCTTTAATTCTTATCTTTCCATTGTTGTGGAGGAGACAGAGGGTTTGTGGGATTTATTGTGGCTTTTGCCAAGTGCCCTGGCTGTTTAAAAGACCACGCTCAAAAGAATGCGCTCTGTATGCTTGCGCTTCAAAGAAATCAATTAGATACTGCTTTCAGTGCAACGAGTTTCCCCGTCAAACTCATTAGAAAAAAAGGAACCTATAAAAAAACAAGCATTAGACAACTGAAAAAGGATGATAAAGGATAAACAAATTCACAAGGGATGAGTGTTCGAGGCACAACAAGAAAGAGCAGAAAATAAAAGAAACATTTAGAGAACTATTTTCAGAAAACATCCCCAAAATAACGTTAAAATGAATGACTGAATTTTAAGGTTTCCCTGGCTTCAATTTGTTTCCTAATCTTACCAGTTCAAAGTAACTGTTTAGAATGCCGTTGCGCAATCTAACATTTTCTTTATCTTGTTTCGTCATTTTTTCCCATTCCTTTTCTCGACTTTCAAGAACCTGATCTATATTCACTTTCGTTCCAAGCTCCCTAAACACTTCTTTTTCGTCAAGGATTGCTACGTGTTCTTTTCCATTCCAGTCTCTTGCTCTTTTTGGATCGAGTTCTTTGTCAAAAGTGGTGTCAGCCATTAACCATTTTCCATCAACATAAACCTCTGCCAAATAGTGCGTAACTTCACCCGAAAACTCCTCATCAATGAATGGTGGCGGAACCTTGTCCCCAAAAAGAAGGCGAGCCTCAGTCAGCTGCAATCGAAATCGAGCAGGAATTCCGATGCTCCTCAACAACACAACCTGAACATTTGCTTTTGATGAACAAGTGCCGTATCCCAGCCTTAATGTATCTGAAGCCTTGCCCAATGAAGGATATGCAAACCTTATTTGATCACGAGCAAAATAGAAAATTCGCACAGCTGCTTCTCGATCGTTCTCGGTTCCTTTAGTTAGTTCTTTCACGGTACTATTAACCTCAGCATTGTCACAATCACAAAAAGCTGATGGCCCAAGGAACTGTTTCAACCTAACATCATGCTTATAACTCAAATTTTAGCCTCTTCGATGATTTTAATTTAAGAAAATTGTGGTTATTCTTAAAGATTTCTCTTGGAAAAATGGTTGGAAACCGCTTAGAATGTGAAGAGGGCTTTAGGTATAGGCAAACAAGCTTTTACCGTCAGATTCGCCGCGTGCTCTTAACCTTGGGGCTGATTGCTGTTGAGCAGAGGTTTGAGACAAAGCGGGATTTTGACTTAACCTCATTCGTTGTTAGGGAGAAGTATGTTCCTGTGCGGCAGCCCATTCCCAAACGACCGCCAGACGGTTTAAACCTGCCAAGGCTTATGTGGACAATCTGCAAGCGCGGGAATGTCGAGTTCTTAGGTAAATGGGTCTGAGGACGGCTGGTAGTGAACACATGAAGGAGAATGCTGATAGAGTCGTTCCGCAAGTTTTATTTTTTAACAAGCGATTTAGGTTTAACGGGGAATGATTCTGAAGAAAGCGTTTCTCCGAGTTTTGTTCGCGCGTTACTCCAGGGGGTTGTGCTTGCTCTGAAAAGTCGTGTTCAAAGAAGAGGACATAGTTTGAAGTTTTATTTGCTAATTGTTGTTATTGTTACATTCACTACAGCCATGATCTTTAGAGTTTACGACGCATACCTCCAAGGAGATGTTTGGTTAGCGTTTAGTCGACGTTCTGACGTAGGCTACCCGATAGCCCAAATTCTGGCACTCATAGCACTTGCAACCTTGCTATATTTAAGGTTCGGACTTAAAAAGACAGGTTCCTTAAAGGAAAAGAGAGACCGTTAAGGCTTGCACGCACACACAAACTACAAAATAACTATAGAAGATTTTTCGTAAGTTTTATTTGCAGAACAGATTATTTAGGGTTTGGAGAAAGGAAATGTTAACGAAAGCTGTTTCTGGAATGATGCTGGCACTGCTTTTAGCTTGCGTATTAACATTTGCGTTTAACATTCAACCAGCCAAGTCACCGTATACGCCTAAGGGGGCAAATAAGGGTGAAGTGGCGGTCAAGAATCGTTAAGGAGCTGATATTTGCTTTATTCCTTCTAATCTGGGTTTCTGTGATTTCTGAGGCCCTTACCAAAGCGTATCCAATGTTTCCCCTCCTTTTCTTCGGCGTAATTGCACCCGCCGAAATAATACTTATCCACGTCTTCTTTATATTAAAGAGTGCAAAAAGAGGAATGAAGTGGATTGTTGTTGCAGCGCTTGGGTTGACGTCCCCCTTTCTCTCATTGGCCTTGTGTCCATCCTTAGGACCTGAATGGATTATCCTCTTGTCAGTAGGCTTTCTAATTTGGATATTCGGTTTGTGGCGCGCAAAGCGTGCTACACATTCCTCCGACAAAGAAGCCTTAGAAGTAAGGGCTCCAGAAACACCCAAAAGCTTTATGAAAAAGTGTGCCAAATGCGGCAGGGAAATCTCCATAGCCTCGGAGCAATGCCCCTTCTGTGGGCAAACGCAGCCATAATTCCGCAAAACCACAAACCTTGCGTAAAAAGAACTCTCCTTACAAAAAACTTTCTAAATTTTTCCCTGTACTTTTTCTGTTATTAGGCTTATGCTTTTTGCGTATTCCATGAACGCTTGGTGTAGAACCTGGCTTTGCTATTTTTGGCGATTTCTTAAATTAGAGTTTAATTAAAGTTTTGTTTCAGAATTTCTTTTATTTTTCTGGCTTAACATAGTTGATGGTGTTGAATGTTTGCCCATCTTCCAGCAGAGCGTTGGCGCTGAATTGTATGAGTGGCTTTTGAAGGAGCAGAAGAGGCGTGGGGCTCGCACAGTCCAAGATGTGATTCGCCAGATTCTGCGGGAAGCCGAAGGGGTGGCGGAGAAGCATGGTTAATTTTGCGGTTGCCCTAAAGAAGGTTTTGAAAAGGTTTGCTGTTGCTTCGACGCCTCGGACGCAGGCTGAGATTCAACGGTTTTACACGGGTTTTGCTGCTGAGTTTGGGCAGCCCATAACCAATGAGAAAATAACTGAAGCTTTGAGGCGCATACTCATAGCCCACCGCATAGTTTTTGCCGTGGCTCATGATGTGTTTGACAATTGGTTTGAGGTTGAACCCCTCGAGGAGGGTGTTGACAAGGAAAAGTTCGACGAGGCTGTTCAGAAAGTTTTTGTTAATGCTTGACGCTAAGGATGTTTTTACGCAAGCGGCTGTTTTTGAGAGGGCTTATGGCTGGAGCATAATCGTCATAGGCTACCAGGATAAGGCTGCAACTTTAAAAGAGCCTGTTTTTATGCCTGAAAAAATCGTCAGCCTCGAGGCTTACAGCCCACAGTACATGGAAGAGCCAGAAATAGACAAGGATGAAAACAGCCCACATTTTGGACAGCCCAAAATATACAAAATCAAAATTACGGACAGCAAAACTGTTGAAGTTCACTATAGCCGCGTCATTCACTTCGCAACCCGAAAGCTTGAGCCTGGCTATAAGGGCATGAGCGTGCTTGAGCCAATCTGGGACATGTTAACCGTCTTGTGGAACATTCTTTGGGGCATGGGACAAACCATGTACCGCTACGGCAGCGGCTTCCCCGTCGTAACCGTCAAAGGCGCCACAAAAGAACAGATAGACCAGTACAAACGCGAATGGGGACCATTAACGGCGCAGACAAGCATGTGGGCAGACGAGAACACAACCATAGAGTTTAAGGGCTTGGCTGGAAGAGCCTTAGACCCCGAGCCCTACTACACGCCCATCATGGAAAACATAAGCGCAGGCACAAGCATTCCCATGGCTATTTTAAGGGGCGCTCAAGCTGGACAATTGGCGGGAAGCGAAGTAAACGAACGCGAATACTTCAAACTCATAAGCGACTGCCAATCTCGCTATGAACCATACATCATGGACCTAATCGACCGCTTAATGGAAACAAAACAAATTCCAAACGTGCATTACCGCATTAACTGGCTTGGCGGCTTCGAAATTAATCCACGTGACAAGGCTGCTGCAGAACTCGACAGAGTCAGAGCCTTAACGCTCATGACAAACTGGATGACCGTCAACGAAATTAGGCTGTTGGAGGGTTTGGAGCGTATTCCGGGAGGCGACGTTGTTTTAGGCTTAAATAAGCTTCAAAGCGCAGCATTTTCAAACAATGCCCATGTAACTTCAAAGAGGAAATTGCAGCTGGAATGCAGGTTCGGAAAGCCCGTTGATAAGCTCTTGGCGGACAGGATTGCCGCTGGACACAGCGTTAACAAAATCTGCAGAGATTTGGGGATAAGCACGCAGACGTTTTACAGTTGGGTTGAAGAGTATGGGTTGAAATCACACTAACATTTTGGTTAATCAAAATAATAAGTCAGCCTGTGCGCTTTTTCCATGGTGAAAGTGCATGTCTGAACAGAAAGATAGGAATAATCGTTTCGGGCGAATAGCAACCAAAGGCGTCTTAGGCGGATTGTCCGGCGGCTTTCTGCTTTATCTGGCTTTTCTGTTCTTCAGAATAGCCATAAACGCCGTTGCAGGCACAGACATTGTGCCCGCATCCACGGAGCTCGGCGGCTTCGCCCTCGGATTCGCAACAGGCGTAAGCCTCGCCTTCCCAACCAAAGAATAGCCCCTAAACGTCTTTCGGCTGTTCAAATCCTTCGAGCTGGTTAAGCATGATAATGTATGCCCTAAAATCCATTGAAGCGGGAAAGTTTGAATTCAGAGAGGATGAGGAAACCCTCACCGTGCCAGCCGTCATCACGAAAGAGGATGTTTACGATTATGACGGCATGCTTGTTTATGAGCCTGCTGAAGAAATTGAGATGGCTGCTTTCACTGCCCAGAACGCTTGGATTGTGGAAAACCACCCAGCAGAGGCTATTCTGACAAAGGCTGAGGATATAAAGGGAACAGTTTCAAAAGCGGTTTTTGAGGAAGACCGCATAAAAGCGGATTTAACCTTCTACAAAAACCGCTGCAGCCCCCAGTATTTAAGCGACATAAAGAGGGGCAAAATAAAAAGCGTTAGCATAGGCTTCTTCTGGGAGCCCGAAGCCCTCAAAGGCGAGTTCAAAGGCAAACATTACGATTACATCATGCGAAGCATCTTCATTGACCATGTGGCTGTTGGAAGCTGGACGGGAAGATGCAGCTATCCCCTATGCGGAATAGGAATAGACGGAAAACTTAAAGGAGCAAATCCCTACCCAAACGAGCACTCATGCCGCCTAAAAAACCCAGAAACCCTTGACATGGTGGGAAGCGGAGAACGAAAACACAACGGCAAAACCTACCGCGTCATCTACGGAAAGCCAAAAGGCAAGCCCGAAGCAGGCTCTGTTGAGCAGGCCTACCGCTATCCAACTGAAACATGGAGCGAGGCTGAAGCCCGCAAGCACTGCGAAGCCCACGGTGGAACGTTTGAGCCCGCAACGGTGGAAAAGAAGGAACCAGCCCAAAAGGGAGAGGGCGAAAGGGAAAAGCTGCATGAGGCTGCAAAACAGCGAGAACAAAAATACGGCATAAAATTCCGTGAGGGAAAAGGACATTTAACTCCACCAAAGGATTATCCGCAAGAAGAAGAGGATTACGGAGACCCGGCACGGGAGCTTATGAAAAGAGCCGACTATAAAGAGCTTGAAGCAGCCCAAAGAATAGTCGAAGCAGCAAGAGAAGCCCTAGGCTGCAGGTTCATAACAGCCCTTGAACATTGGGAAATGCAAAAAACCGCCTCAAATGCACAACAGGAAGCAAAGCCCTAAACACCCTTCTCGAAGGCGGAATAGAAACCCAAGGCATAACAGAACTCGTAGGTCAATACGGGTCTGGAAAAACCCAAATATGTCAAACCCTGTGCGTAACAGCCCAACTTAAACCAGAAAATGGAGGATTAGGCGGAAATGTTCTTTACTTTGACACGGAAGGAACATTCAGCTCCAACCGCGTCTACCAAATAGCAGCAGAAAACGGCTTGGACCCAGGACAAACATTGCACAACATAGTACTTTCAAGGGTTTACACTTCAGACCACCAAATGTTCCTTTTGGACAACGCCTTCGAAAAATGCGCAGAAGAAAACATAAAACTCGTAGTCGTAGACTCAGTCATATCACATTTCAGAGGCGAATTCCTCGGAAGAGAAACACTGGCTGACAGACAACAGAAGCTAAACCTATACATGCACAAGCTGCTACGCCTAGCAGAAATTCTAAACCTAGCTGTCGTAGTCACAAACCAAGCACAATCAGACCCTCAACCACAATATCCGGGCTACCATGAAACCCAAGTCAGGGGAGGTTTAAATTCTCGGTTTGTGTAGAATTAGGATTTGACGATTTGCTCTTATCTAACGCTCTTTTTTTTTTCAAAAATTAATTCTTCAAAAATTTTCCCCTTCTTCCAAAGAAGCAGATATCCAAAGAAAACCCAGACTATTAGTTGAATTGAAAAGTAGGGCACGAGGAAATATGGAACAACTTCTATCAATAACATTTCTGGGATCACCATTGCCTCCACATTTCTAGATGCCACCGATGCAGCAAACGAATGAATCGCTAATAGCAGAAATAGAGTAGGTGCCAAACGAACTCTTCTAGCATACTTGCTAATGTCTTCATGCCGTTTTTCATAGTGTCGCAAAGTCTTAAAAGTGTAAGGAAAAAGAAACAGAATGTCCGTAAACTTCTCTCTGATAATCTTTTCATTGCAAAGAGGACAGCGTCCATTAGGTGTACGACGCAAATTATGATAGACTTTGCGCATTTTACGTGCGTAGAAGATGGCGACCAAAAGGACAGGCCATATTAAAAAAAAGGGAGAATTGCAAGCAAGGAGAAAATTTCAAGCAGCAAGCCCGTGATCTCTTGTGCCACGTTGACGCCCGCCTAATAGTCTCTAAACAACCAATAGTAGTCTAGCAAATATGCTTTATGCTTTATCCGAAATACCACCGTAAAATTTGATTTTGAGGTCATTTCGTGGATATTTTCACGAAAGAATACAAAATTGTGTTTTAACCCCCGATAATTTAAACCGATATTTGAACCAATCCCGGGCTACCACAAGATTTTCTTAAGATTTTCTATAGTCAATTATAGAATTTAGTGGAATCTATTCGATAGAAGATTGTCTTTATGTGCTATTGCTTTATTAACTAACTACTCTAACACATGAGACCGTGCGCACATGTCTGTCCAGTTTAGTCGTCATGCCTTGGAGAAGATGCGTAGGAGAAACGTTAAGACTTCAGATGTATATGCCACGATAGAGTCTCCTGACGAGGTTTAGAGGATGTGGAACATGGAACGGTAGTAGCTATGAAAAAGGTCAATGCCAAATCTGTCATTCTTGCCTATAAGATGGAGGCTGGGGTAGTTAAGGTTATAACACTCTACTACACTACTAAACTTGACAGACTCCTTAAAACAAAGACGGTGAGAGGCGCATGGAAGAGGGTAAAGTAAGAGCATGGTATGATAAATCAGTGGACATACTATACCTGCTTTTTAGAGAAGGACCTAGCCATGAAGTAATAGAGGCTGATCCTGACGTGCACCTTGAACTGGATGAAAACGGAAAAATCATGGGTATAGAAATCTGGAACGCAAGGAAAAGCGGTCTCATAAAACAAGTGGCAAAAGCCATAACTGAAATAGCTTCATAAGAGCAAAAGCGGGTTCTAAATTCTTAATCTTACCTGAGGGTGACTGCTTAACACTTTGCACACGAAATCTTCTTCTGAGCTTGTTTTGGAGATATTTCGCATAAAAGACTGAAAATTGTGCCTTAACCCCGATATTTTAAACCGATATTTGAACCTATCCCGGGCTACCAACAAACCCAAGTCTGGTCAACGTTCAAACTCTCGTTCTTAAAGTTGCCTAGCTTGTAGGCAAGTTCTAAATAATGATATTAGGAGAGTACTCTTGTGGAGAGTTGGCAACCTTTAGGGAAAGGACGAAGAACAGCTTATGTGCGTTTGAAAAGTCACGCAAAAGATATAAAAAGACACTTCAGGAATGCATCATCTTTTTTGGTTAAATGCCAGATTATTGGACCGTACGTAGAGAAAGGTGTCTTGCGTGGTTCTGTATGCCCTTGGGAAATTGGCGCGTTGGATACATATGGTTTCACTATAGTCGAGGATTTCCATGATACCTTAGAAGCAATCTGGGTCTAGTCATACTATACCAAAATTTCAAAGAACTTTGCCTACAGGCCAAATATCCAAATGGGGTGGGAGTACATTACAGCTAACTTCCCACGTTTCATACCACCCTCCAAGGAAGATGAAGGACTTTATGATTACGCGTGGCTGACTCTCAGCGGTTCCATGTACGAAAAGGTTTTCGCGGACAAGAGCTATCGAAAATGGATTGAGATCGCTGGAGACAGACTTGCCTGTTACATGTCGTCCATTCGTTCGGTTCGAGGGCGAGAATATTATGACCCTTGGCGGATGGTAGTGTGCTTAGCTTCAGCAGCGCAATCCTTGGAACATCTTGAATGGTTGGAAGTAGCACAAAAATTCGTTCAACAGAAGGTTATCGAAGAGCAGACGCCTTTCTCGAGCGTTGAGAAAGAACCTCGCCATAAGGGGCCTGGGGGTCACGACTTCTTTTCCAGTAACGCAAACAAGGCACTTGCACTTTTGTCTTGCTTTCCATCCCAGACTGTCGCCACGGAAATTGCTGTGAATAAATTTCTGCCCGCAACGCCAAAAAGCTTTCTAAAGCGGCATGCAGACGAAAATGCATGGAATGCAAACGTGGCCACAGCTCTGGGAAAAAGCTACTTACTTACAGGTGAAGAAGAGTTCCTTTGCCGATACTTTTCGATAATGGATGAACTCAAGAAGAGGGCCTCTCAGAACTCATTTGCTCTCGGTCGTTGTGACGGATATCCCGTAAAAGAATCTTGGGTCACCTGTTTCTTCGCATATGCATATGCTTCTGTCATTGCTTGAATTCAATAGCTAGAAACTGACCTCTCGGGTGAACATCGAAAACGCTACTGGAATTTCGCTGTTTTGATTGCGATTTCATAAGCTTTTACTCGCAAAACGATAGTGTCTGACGATGTTTGAACCGAGAGTTTGAAGTTATCCCGGGCTACTATTATACCGTGGATAGGTCGAGGTTTAAATTCTCGGTTTTTTAACTTTGCGGGCACATATTTTTAAGCGAGCATTAAGAAATGTTTTTCTTTAGAGGTGATTTATTATATGGAAAAAGCTTCATCGCTGTTAAACATCATAAAGTCTCGAAGATCTATACGACGCTTTAAGTTTGATTCGGTTCCAAGAGAATATTTGGACATGATTCTGGAAGTTGCGAGATGGGCTCCATCAGCAGGGAACTGTCAGCCATGGAGATTTATTGTCGTCTCAGAGGTGAACATCTTAGAGAAGATAGGCGAAATTTATCAGGATATGCGTGCAGGCGATATTAAAGGAGCCCCACCAAGTAGCGACTATTACAAAGCGATGAGCGAAAGGGTTAGAACCAATTTCTATAAGAACATATTTACAACGGCGCCTCTTCTTATTGTTGTCTGTGCAGACGCTGAACAATCATTCCGTTCGAGAACTTGGGCGATGGATTGTTCAATAGCCACGCAAAACATGCTGTTAATGGCACATGCGTTGGGGCTCGGCTCGGTTATCATAGATTTTCAACGTCCAGAGCATGAAACCTTGCTGAAGAAAGTCAGAGATTTGTTGGGGGTACCTGATGGAATTAAACTTATGTTCATGCTACCCGTAGGCTACCCGGATGAAGAACCCGCTCCACCCCGTCGCATGGAGCTAAGCCAGATAGTATACCTCGAAAAATACGGTCACAAGTAAAGTGCGGAGGATAGCGCTATAACTCGAATTTAAACCCACCATTTGATGGTTGACAGCAAATTTTTGAGGGCAAGAGAAATATGTGGTGACAGATGTCATGACATAATGTTTCTCGTTCCGCTAGAAATTCCGATAGAATCAACATTTCGCTTTATTCTAACACCTTCTCGAGAAATAGGTCGTATCCCCAGGCTTTGGCGCCCTTATCAACAACTTTGTAGCCCAATTTTTTATAGAAGCTTATTGCCCAATGCGCATTCATATCTACGTAGGGGACTCTTAGCTTTTCGAACCCAAGCTTTATTGCCTCGCCCTCGATATATTTCACTAGCGATGTTCCGATTCCCTTTCTTTGATGTTCAGGCAGAACATAAACAAAGCGAACACTTCCTGAATGATCGATTTCAGTCTGTAAGGCAGCGACACCTACAGCCATGTCTTCCAGTTCATAAATATAAAAGCGCATCTCCTCAAATTTCTTCAAAATATCTTCATAAGTGAACACAGGTTCCTTAAAGTACTCTGGCGGAATGATTTTCCGGTAGGCCTCGGCATTACTTCTATTTATTACACACAAAACTTTTGAAGCATCGCTAACATTTGCTTTGCGAATACTCATAATATTATAGCATAAAAGATGTTAACTATTTATCTTTTAACGTACAAATAAAACGTGATAATGGAAATTCTAGAAAATTTCATATGTCACGACGTTTTCGCCAAAAAGCCGTAAAACAAGCTTAGTTATGGATGGTGCGGGGGATTAGAAAGTATGGCAACCGTTTTCTCTGGTGCTTGTTGAGTTTGTGGTTGGCTGAAGGTTCCTGTTTAAACCTAGTCCTCTGAGACCCCGGGTTAGAGTGGACCGTAAGATGAGCGGCTACTGTAATGGTCTAAAGAGACTCGATAGGAGGTTGCCGCCTGTGATTCAGCCATCAATTGAATGGGAGGTGAATGGGAAGAATGAGGTATGTAGGAATAGATGTTCACAAGAACTTCTGTCAATTCGCCATGATGGATGATACAGGGCATATAGTCAAGGAGGAAAGATTCCCTAACACAGATGAAGGCATAACCTTTTCCTCTCCACCGTAAAGCGCCAACTCTAATGGGTCAAGGTTATGGGTTTCAGCAAACTTTTCAGCCTCATCGGCTATTGGAAGTTTATTAATTAAGAAGCCCACTTTGCTAGCCCTTGCAATTTCATGAAGGCTCCATGCTAAGCCATCACTTGAGTCTATGGATGCCGTAACCGCTTTTATTTGGCTTAGGGCTAAACCCTCTTTTAAACGGGCTTTTGGCATCAAAACTGATTCAACAAGCGCACGGCGAATTTTAGCTGGGGCCTCAAACCCATCAACAAGAATTTTTAACCCAGCTGCTGTTTTACCGAAAAAGCCAGTAACCGCAACAATATCTCCGTGTTTTGCCCCGCTCCGCAGCACAACCTCCGTCTTTTTGGCTATTCCAAAGAGGGAAATGCTGATTACAAGGTTTGAGGCTTCGTTTGTGTCTCCTCCAATAATGTAACCACTCATGTTCTCAATTATGCCAATTATAGGAGTGCTTAGTTGTCTGGCGAAAGTTACAGCCTTCTTCATCACAACCTGTGAAACTTCAGATGGTATCGTGACTATTATCACACCATCCATATCTGGAATTAGTTGCATAACGCTCAGTGGTTCATCGCCTGTTCCCGGTGGGAGATCTATAAACAGAAATTCGAGGTCTCCCCACGTTATATCGGACAAAAACTGTTGAATGGCCTTCATTTTCAATGGACCACGCCAAATTACAGGTGTCTCATCGCCTGAAAGCAAGAAGTCCATGGATACAACTTTAATTCCCAGAGGCCCCATCACGGGAAATACGCCTATGGGATTAGCTTGAAGCCTTGGGCTACTGGTCTCCCGAATGGGCAGGCGGAGGAAGAATACGAGAAATCAAAGTGGGGAAAAAGGAATCTTGACGTTGTCTGTGGGCCAGTACAATATGGAAATAACCTTTCCAAACACAAACATTACCGATTTTGGAGCCCAAGTATCAGTGTCTTGCGTGCATGAAGGATCAGAAATCCATGCATCCTTTGAACTGGAAAGTCTCGAGGTAATCCCCTCAGCTTGACAAATAATCTAACTAGCCAGCACTCACGGCACATAGCGGATCAAATCTAAAAGCTCCTGAAATTTGGCTTGTACCTGAAGCTGGAACACTGAATAAACCGTTGCCATTCTCAGGTCAGAAGAGTGTGGATTTGTTTTAGTTAGTGCGCGAACAGAAAAAAGAGGTGGACGCAGGAGACTTCGCCATTTGACCATTGATGCAAACACAATCCCAGAACCATCATTAACCCGAGAGTTCGAACGTCGTCCTTATATGGGTTTCATGGTAGCCCCGGGATAGCTTCAAACTCTCGGTTCAAACTTTTCCTGCATCCTATCAATTTGCGAGTAAGAACTAGCTCAATTGCGTTGAGAACGGCTACGTTTTACTAGTATTTTGTCTATTCACCCGAGAGCTCGAGGTTTTTCGCGATCATGTTATAGGGTGCGCTAGTCACCTTCACTTAGTCTTTGTACTTCACGTATGAATTCAGCAATGTCATGATAATTGTTCTTATCTCGAAGATAACAGTCCCATTGTCCTTTAATTCGCTTCGCGCGCCATATCCATTCTGCAAATTGGGGTATCTCATAGTCAAAATATGATCTCCTTACTCCACATCTGAGAGCTATTTCTTCTTCAATTAGTTGTACAAAAGGGTGAGTCATGGAAGAACCTAAATTACTGTTTTGGTTAAAGATTATGTGAGTCAGTTCGTGAGCAATTGTTTCTGTGTACCCCCACCCTTTTCTTATTTTTCCCAATATGACTAACGGTAGGCTCTTAAAAGGTGTCTCAGCAAACATGTATGGCACAATGAATATGCTAACGTTAGGCGTCTTATAGAGGAATCCCGTTAAGTCTTCTATCCATACAAGAACACGTGCCTCGTTCTTCTTCCATTCTTTCTCTATGTTGGAACACATTTGATGAGCTCTGGTAATATCTTCGAAGTGTTCCCTCATTGCAAGTTGAAGTTTCTTTTTTACGCTACTTTGATTTGATGAAAATATTTTTTCCCATTCACCATATGAGAGGGCAAAATCACGGATTCCTCGCCTTTGCATTGCGTATGCAATACCAGCTTCCGTAACCTCAAAACGAATGTCTAACCGATTCCTCATCATGGGCGTCACTCGCATTCAGATACCGGTGATTCTTTCTCATATTTTACATTTTCGAAGCAATGGTGAGCAACCTTGAGCAATGCATCTTTGTATAACGACTTGTAAGCCGAGCAGTACGGGTCTGGAAAAAGCAGGTTTCCATGTTTTAGGTATGCGTTTATTTTACATCCGCCACCACAAAAAAGTCGCCACATGCAACTGTTGCATTTTGTTTTCCCTAAAGCCCAACTGCACTTCTTTCTCAAAGTTTTGGAATACAATTTCTCTAAATTGAAGTCTACCTTGGCAGCCCATTCTACGTATACCCTTGGATCAATGTAAGACTTGAGAGAAGTTCCCAAATTGTACTCTTTTGTTTTATTTGCCAGTTCTATATCAAGTTTGGTCTTATCAATTCTGTTAAGAACAGCATCTGTTTTCTTTCCCTGTTTCCTTCTCTCTTCTAACTGAATCTCAAGTTTTTTAAGCCTAGCCTCTTTCTTAGCCAACCTTTCATTAAAATTCGCAGAAATCATTCGATGATTAGCTACCGTAGCTCCTTCTAAATTAGCCATCTTAGCCTGAAAAACCTCTACGTAGTCAGCATCCTCCTTTTTGACGCCACAGTTATCTAAGTATTTTTTTTTAACAACTTTCGTGGTTCTCCAAGTTCGGAATACTTTAGCCGTTAACCCGTTCATTTGTTCTGAAATAAACCTAGAAACTTTCTTAGAATCTAACCCTTCGAAGAGATATTCCTTACATGTTTTAGAATAGTGTTCAATGTTGCTGATCAAAATTGGAGGCGCATTTATGCTTTTTAACCCATCTCACTGAATCTTTTCCTAAAAAGTCAAAATGCAAGACATTGCCGTCTATCTTGATGTGTTCTGGTCTTAAAGTTATGGCTCCAACAGTGTCTGCCTCTCCTGGGTCTTTTTCGTCGCCGACTCTTATGTTTAGGGCGTGGATGAGCCAACAAACTGTTGCTATCTTTCTTCTTTCTTCATTTTTTGATTCCAAATTTTTCATGATGTGGGCTTCAATTTTTGGGATTACTTTGCCGAGTTTTTCAGCCTTCTTAAATTTTTCCTTCTCCTTTTTCTGTTTGAGATAAGCTGAATCGGAAAACCAAACATACTTCATTTTTCCAGTAAGTTTGTCTTGCCATTTAGCTATGTACATTTTATCTGGTTCCCAAACAATGGCTTTCCATTTTCCCCTTTTCGGATGGTCGCCCCTCCCAGAGAATAAGCATGATGGCTCGGCTGTCCAGTTTGCAATTTCTATCTTTTTTCCATCAATAAAGGCGTAGCCAAACTTTTTCTTTAACGCTTCCCTTTGCGCTTTTCTTTGCTTTGCAAGTTTCTTTTTCTCTCTCTTTGTTAGACCTAGCTTCTTCTGGTTTTCCTTGTCTAAATACTCGAAAATTTCGGAAAAATCCACACCGTCAACATTCATGTAACTTGAGGTTCAAAACAGTTCTCTATGCTCTTTAAATGTTCAACGGAAAAACTAACTAAAAAATCTGCAGAAAAATTTTCCAATTTTAACTGGTTTAGGAAATCTTGCATGAAATTTTTGTAAAAAACCTCATCTGGTGGAGTTGGAGAGCGCAATTTCTTTGTCCATGCCAAAGCTATCTGTTCGCTTTTCAAACCCAATTTTACAGCATGCCCATTAATTTTAATTGCGAAACCCTTATAATCGTATGGTGGAACGTAAATGCTATTATGCCTCAAAGTTTTCAACGTTTTCACACTTGCCATGTAAAGGTTTTCTTTATTCACTCTTTCGCTTACTTAAAAATTTCTTGTACAATTTTTCCACGGCTTCCCTATTAACAAATCCTTTATGAGGACGAAAACCGCCAGAAAACCCAGAGGGAACGTGCAAAAGTTCATGAATCAAGGTTTTTTCCTTTTCCGCCTCAGAAAGATTATCAAACCTTTCAGAAATCACTTCAATTATGTAGGATGGTGGAAGGTTTAAAGCTTCTTGCCAAATTTTACCTAAACCATGGATGCGGGCAACCGTTTGCCTTGACTTAGAACCCTTACTCCTTACACAATAAACAAACTGGGGCACAACATTAAAAAGTTCAAGCATATCAGCAATTTCGTCAACATGCCTCTTAATGTCAGGAGCCCTAAAATATTTTATCCGCATAAATGCCTTCCTCCACTCACATATGCAAGTACCAAATTTAACTTTAACTCAGTTATAAGCCCGAACAATCCAATCCAAATGAAAATTAGTGGACCGGGCGGGATTCGAACCCGCGGCCTCCACGATGCCAACGTGGCGATCATTCCAGACTGATCTACCGGCCCTTGTGAGAGTAAACCGAATGAAAAGCTATTAAGTATTTTGCATGATATGAGCGGGTGAGAAGAATATTTTCTAAAATTTAGTGTTATAATGAAAAAGAGAAGTTGGAAAATGGTTATACGCTGTTGGCTGAAGGCATTTTTCTCTTGGTCGTTAGAAGTATTGCAATAGCTGCAACGGCGCCGACTACTGCAATAAGCACTAGAATTATTATCCATGCATCGCCTAATGTTGGACCTTGGGCTTGTAAGACGTTTATGATTGCGGTTCCTGATTTGGCTGTGTATCCATCCGCATCTGTTACGTTAAGATATATTTCGTATGTGCCGCTGCTTGTTGGTGTAAAGGTCCAGCTGCTTGAGGTTGCGCCTGATATGGCTGTTCCATTTACGCACCATTGGTAAGTGTATGGTGAGGCTCCGCCGCTTACGGAACCTGTTAGGCTTACTGATTGACCCATGGTTATTGATGAAGTGAGTGGTGTTATTGTTGCGCTTGGAAGCGGAATGTCTTCTCCGCGGGCGATGGCTGCGTTACATTCTTTTATTAAGGCTTTGGCTCGCCAATGATACTCAAATAGTCCAGTGCAAACCTCAAATTTTTGCTTAGCCGCTGAATAATGTCCGTCATAGAAATACCGTAAACCTTCAAGGAATGCCTCGTCAACGGGACCACGTATGTTCTTGCTTTTCACGTTTGCTTCGCTTAAAATGCTGTTTGCAACATCGCTCTCAATTAAGAAATTAAATCCTGCAACTTGAATTCCTTCTCGCACTGCTCCCATGCTGCAGATGCCTATGACTTCGCCTTTATCGTTTAAGCCTGGTCCACCGCTCATTCCATAAGTGAGACTGGCGCTTGTTTCAAAGCATGGGGTTTGAGTGCTTGTCAACCGTTTTTGGCTTATCTGCCCTCTTTCATTGAAGGCGCCAACAGAGTTTCAACCCTAATTCCTCTGCGAAAACTGTGACGTCTGCGAATCCAAAAGAGTACACATTGGAACCAGTTGTGACGGTGGATGAGTCGCCCATAAGCAATACTGGACAGTAGTTTGATGGCGGTTCAATTTTTAATAAGGCTATGTCTCTCTCGTAGAATGAACTTACATCTATTATACGTGCAACCCATCCCTTGCTTTCAACTTCTGTCAGTGTCGGTCTAACCTCACCTAGAACAGTATAGATTTGCCGGAGAGAGTCTTTTATTTCTCCATAATTCATAATATAGTTCCAAAGCAGCTCTAACTCTTCAAGTGTGAAATAGTAGCCTGCCTCTTCGAGTTCTTGAACTATATTATAGAAGGCTGTTTCTATCAAAAAATATTTCGTGTACAAATCTTGAGTTATGTCTTTGTGAGTGAAACAAAAAATCACATGCCCAGCCGTGACTATGTAACCATCTGCACTAACAAAGAATCCTGAACCCACTGCCCCTACGCTTACGGGAACAAGGAAATATGTAGTCATGGGTTCCCAGTAAATATTGGGATAGTACACTTTGATGTTGGCGTCAATCTGCGAGTAAATAAGCACGGTGGAAGCCTCACCCAACTCAGCAATCAGTGAAGGCGAATACGAATATGTTGTAGTGGCAGCAGCATTACAGAATTGCACTTTCGCTAAGAAGTTCATGCTTGTCATCAAAAGCAGTAGCATTATTGCCTTAGTTATAGCTGATTTCTTTATTTTTATTCCCTCCAAACTTTTGTGTGGTTCATTTAAAACAAGTATTTATAAATAGTTTATTAAGTTCAAATAAAAAGCCATATTATTAACTCTTATTCATCGAAAGTCGGATTAGAATTAGAATAATAATCAGTTTCATAAAAATTTTGAAGAATACAAATTAACTGCCATGCACAGGCCAAGACACCCTAAAAATATCGTCCAGACACTACATGAGCCCGACACCTCAGGCGGTTGGGGGCCGCAGGCTGAACCGGTCGGCCGAAGCCTTCCGGCTTACACCCCGGCTCCATCAAACCCATCTTCTATGGGAGCCCTCGTCCCCGTTAGCCAGGCTGTTGCCAGCCCAGCGTTTTAGGGGAATGGCTGCCTATTTTCGGGAGAGGCTTCGGGC